>CAWDRY010000024.1:0-172611 GCA_963804745.1 uncultured Gemmataceae bacterium | reverse complement strand
GCCGGATGGTTAACTTCGCCATCGTACTCATCGTTTCCTCCTCTTCTTTCGCCCCCCACCACCCTCCCGCCATACCGTGAATCGTCCGCGGTGCTGGCCTCCCTTTGATATTTATATCAAATACATTGACTCGCTGGAAATATCAAGTTTCTTCGCCTCTTCGGTTAATCACCCCCCGTACCTCTCCGGCAACCCGCCACAATCTTCACCGTCTCCAAACTCACCCGCACCACCTGCCTCACCAGACGCACGATGTACTCCTCATCCTCCGCCCGGTTTGGGTCGGAGCGGATGCCGCTGCGTTTGTCCTCCTTGACTTGATACTGGTCGATGACCCATTCCAGGGTCGCTGCGGTTGCCGAAGCGGTATCGGTGGCCACAAGTGGCCAGGAACCGTTTCGCGGGAAGCAAAGCCTGCCATGCGGCGGAGCGGCCTGAATTGTTGGCAAGACAATTCAGGCTGCCTACCTTCCATCCGGCAAATTACGCTGTCCCAGTTTTCGTCGAGTCCTTACCTTCGACTACCGCGATTTCCTCGGCCGTCAGGCCGTAGAGGTCATACACCAGCCGGTCGATCTCCGCGTCTGTCGCGTCAATCTGATGCTGGATACTGGCCTTCTGCGCGAAGATTTTGGCAGCATGCTGGAAGCGCAAAGCCTACGTTGGATTACGGCCGGCGTTCCATCGCCGTCTCCTTTTTTCTGCTGTGCGCTTTGAGATGCTCGAAATCGGGGTATTGCGTAATCGGAGCATCAGACGTGCCGGGCAGGGCGTCCTTCAGGCGTCCCACGAATCCCGCGATCAGTTCGTTCCACTCGGTGATTTCCAGCGCAGTTCCCGAGGCCACGGTGGGCAGTATACTGGCTGTCATCCGAGACCTTCGTCTTCAGACCAATCTCCCCGGCTGCATCAAGCAAAGCAACCAGGCAAGATGCAACGGCTGAAATGTTTGAAGCCGCCATGGGGGTGGATTGCTCGCGTACTGGGTCTTGCAGAAATCTTGCCACGACCATCCTGACAAGTTCGTTGGCACGCGACGGCCGCCGGGCAGTGCCATCATCCTGGGATAGCGGAACAGCCCGAACGACACCGATTCGCACCCTCGACCGGGATGGACCGCGAAGGCATAGGCTCGCTGGGAACACGATGCCGCGGCGCTCCTCGAAGGCAAGAAGCTCCAGGTGTCTGCGGAACCACTCTGGCTGCTCGCCCAATGGGTGGGGGCCATTGTGGGCGTAGATCCTGATGGGATACACACGGTCGAATGGCATTGCCCGAGCTCGCCGATGCAGCTTTTCAATGAGCGCTTGTGCTCTCGCGCTGACGCTGTTCCGCAAGCGGAAGCTGTAGTGTATTGTCAATCCCATGATCGATCCTCGGAACAACTTCGCGGCCCCAGCGTTCAGCCGCTCCCTTCCACTACCGCGATTTCCTCGGCCGTCAGGCCGTACAGGTCATACACCAGCCGGTCAATCTCCGCGTCCGTCGCGTCAATCTGACGCTGGATTATGGCCTTCTGCGCCGCAGATTTTGCGGCGGCAAGTTGCTTGTGTAAGGTCTGCATGGAAGCGACCAAAACGACCAGTCGGCCGTGAACAGGCCGATCTTTTGCGTTCTTGAAGTCGATTACCCGAACCGGAAGCAAAGACAGGAATTGGCGGTTCGCCGACTGCCAGCCGCCTCGAAAGGGCGCACTGACCTGCGGGAAGTACCACCGCATAAGCCGACAATTGAGCAGAGCCAGAAGATAGTCAAGTCCCTGCTCAGCATACGGGCCCTTCAGGGTAACGCCGCCTACGTCCACGTTGTCCAAGAAATGTTTTCCCTCATGGTCAAACGCGGCATGAAGTTGTTCGACCAACCTTGGCACACAGAGTTTGATGAATGACTGTCGAGCCATGTTCTTCAGATAGATATAACCGTGCCAATCCAACCCTTTCATGCGTCCCTTTTCCCGACTCTCCAATCTTTTCTTGTTCTCCAGAAAGTAGGCCGCCGTCTTTGGGAAGTTGTGTTCAATCGTCTTGAAGTCAATCAGCGCCACCCTCCCGTCCTGGACGGTGTAGGGGAAAAGGACGTACTGCCGGTTGGACAGGGCGCCGTACCGGCTGACATCCGTTCCACTTACTATCGGGCGCAAGAGGTCCTTCTCCAGGGTCCATTCCTGGGCAAGCGCCTTAGATCTCAAGCGATAAGTTCGAGCTGTTTCGGCGACGAAATCCATGATGTAAACATCGTCCGCACTTGTCTGAAGGCCGACAAAAATATCGGCAATATCGCTCATTTTGTGAGGCATTGCTGATAGCTTGGCGAACAGGCCAGCCCCCGGTCCGACGGCGAAATTCCATTCAGTGGACTTAACCTGACTTGCGCTTACCAGACCTTTGATCGCAGTGCCGCCGGTGCGCCACGCGAGCAGATCTTCCACATGGGCAAAGCGACATCTCGCCGTGGGCGACTTGCTGAGAAAGAGAAGGCACGTATAGGTTGTTGCGCCCTCGAAAACCTGTTGTGCATTGAAATGCGCGACATGCGAAAGATGCTTTCCTTCGGCGATGATTGCTCGGACGGGTTCGCCGTACTGTGAGTTGAAAAACTTATGCGGGCAAATGAAGCCGAGTTGGCCTTTGGGATTCAGTAGCTGCAAGCCTTTTTCGATGAACACAACGTAGATGTCATAATTGCCTGTCTTGCTGGCCCTGAATAGCTCCTTGTAGATTTCGACTTCCAGCGGTGCCCATTCCTTCATCGTCTGAATGCGAACGTAGGGTGGGTTGCCAATAATGCAGTCGAATCCGCCCGCCGTCATGGCGTTGGGGAAGCCTTGCTTCCAGTCAAAAGGGTTGACTCGCTTGATTTCCTCGGGGTCGGGAATCAGCTTGCCCGTGAAGTAATCCGGGCCGATGAGAGAATTGCCGCACTTGATGTTGTCGGCCAGGTTGGGTAAGGCACGGTCACTGAAGGGCAGTAAGCCAAGCTGAAAGCTCTGGTCGGTTTCCCCTTCCAGCACCTTCAGCAGCAGGGACAGCTTGGTCACTTCCACGGCCTGGGGGTCGATGTCCACGCCGAAGATATGTGTCGTGAGGATTCGTTTCTTCTCCTCGATGGTGAGCCGCCATTGAGCGTTGCGAGGATCCTTGTAGACGGCCTTCTTGTGCTTCTTCGGGTCGTGTTCCACGTACCAGTCGAAGCAATGGTCGAGCAGGTGTTGATATGCGCCGAACAGGAAAGACCCGGACCCGCACGCCATGTCCAGAACACGGAAAGGCTCTTTGCCGTTGTGTAGGCCGGCCAGTTGCATGGGGCTGCGACCTTTAATTTGCCGGCCGACGGTGTGCTTGACAATGTACTCGACGATGTAGGCCGGCGTGTAGTAGACGCCCCCGGCCTTGCGCACTTCGGGCTTTTCTTCAATCTTGGCCTGGTGGCCTGCCGTCAGCCGAATCACCTTGCCCAGGAACCGCTCATAGACGGTCCCAAGAATTTCGACGGGAAGGAGGCCGAAGTGATAGGGCGAACCGTTGTCGAAGTACAGGCTTTCGAGGATCGGCTTGAAAACCTTATCGTCCACCGTCAGCCTGGGCGTAATCCGGTCGGGGTCTTCGGCTATGTCGCTTTCCTTCTGGAAATGAAACAGCCCGGAGTTATACTTCTGGTCGGCCGGGCGGCACAGGTTGCGCATGAAGCGGGGGTAGATGTCGGGTCGTTTGCACAGGTTCAGAAGTTGCTGGTAAGGCTCAAGCCCCCGGTCTTCCGCCATGCGCAGGAAGACCACGCGGTCAACCGTCATTTGCACGGCCGCGTTCAGGTCATCCAGCGACAGGTCCAGGTTCCGCAGGGCCATGTTCCCAGCCAGCGCGAGCCGCCAGCCTTCGATTGTTTTCAGAAACTCCACGTCCACTTCGGAGGTGCCGCGCTTGCGCTTGGACGCGGCGAACTGATCAAACGCCCCGGACCAGACGGCTTCGCGCGAAAACACGTCCCACAACTCGCGCCAACGGTCGGGGTATTCGTCGTAGCGGAAGTGCTGAATTCGGGCATGGCTTGCCTTTTCCTTTTCGTGGGGGCGCAGCGTACAATCGTAAACGCCCAATTCATCAAAGTTGGTCAGAACCGATAGAAGGAGATTGGCGTTCCATCCGTACCGGCGAAGCTGAAAGGCCGAGGCGGGGTCCACGCCGATGTTGACAGCGCACTTCTTGGCTTCGGTGTAAAATTTCTTCAGGGTGGCAACGCGGAAGGTGTAGTCCGGGTTCTTCTGTTGCCCTTCCACCTCGAGGCTGTCTTCGAGAATCACTTCCCGGTACTGGAATGCGACTGTCTTGTCCCTGTATGCCACGTCCCAGCCAAGGGCCTCAAAGAAGGGGTCGATAAGTGTTTGGCGGACGTCGGCTTCCTTGACGCGTGGGGCGAGAAACGCCTCGCGGTTGGTAGCGAAGTACCGGCACAGCTTCGCGACTTCTTCTTTGCCCTGGTCAAAGGTCTTACTCATGCTCGCTCCAACTTCGCCTACTCAAAGGACATTGAACAAGAACCTTGAACCGGGACATCGCAGTTTGTTCTATAGAAGAAACCTCGCACTTCCATTTTTCATTCCTCCTCGGCGGCAATGACATTGCGGCGCGTGAAGTCTTGGTTGTCGAAAATCTTGCGGATCAACCGTTCGGTGATCAGGTGCTGCACCAGCATCTCATCGACGGCGGCCCGGCTGATGTTCGGGTTGAGCGTTTGCTGGCAGACGGTGAAGAAACCGTCGAATGCAGCCTGGAACTTCTTGTTCTCCTTGTGCGCGGCCAGGTTTGCAGCGCCTGGTAATACTGCTGAATGGCCTTGTCTTTCGGCTTGGAAATCGGCATCGAAAATGGACCCACCTCGGGGGGTAAAATCGGCATCGAAAATGGACCCACCCCCAATGTCTCCCTATGCTGCAGTTTTCTTCGCCAAGGACTGCTGCAAGGAGACGCAGGATGCTTACCGTGGACGAATATGCACGTATTCGCCGGGCCTACTATCAGGACGACATGAGTATTCGGACCATCGCCACCACCTTTGAGTGTTCCCGGCGCAAGGTGCGTGAGGTCCTCCATCAGGCAGAACCCAAACCCTACCCGCAACGCCAGACACCCGCCCCCAAACTGGATCCCTTCAAGCCCATCATCGAAGCTATCCTGGCTGCTGATGAGACCGCTCCGCCCAAACAGCGCCACACTGCCGCTCAGGTCTTTCGCCGCCTTGTCAGCGAACACGCTTACCAGGGGGGCTATGATCAGGTGCGCCGCTATTTGCAAACGCGTCAGCGCCGCAACCAAGAGACCTTCATTCCCCTCGACCATGATCCCGGACAGTGCGCCGAGGCCGACTTCGGTCTCATCTGGGTCGATTTCCCCACCGGCCGGCGGCAAGTGCCGGTCTTGTTGGTGACCTGGGCCTGGTCGTATTGCCCATTCGCCATCGCCTTACCCACACAACGGACCGAAGCCATTCTGCATGGCCAGGTCGCGGCCTTCACTTACTTTGGCTGTGTGCCGCGGGAACTGTGGTGGGACAATCCCACGACTGTGGCAGTGCAAATCCTCACCGGTCGCCAGCGGCAGGTGAACGAACGTTACTTGGCCCAAGCCAGTCATTACAACTTCGAGCCGCTCTTCTGTATGCCGGCCAAGGGCAATGAGAAGCCGCACGTCGAGAACCGTGTCAAGGATCTGGAACGCCGCTGGGCGACTCCCGTGCCCAAAGCCAAGGATCTGGCCGATTTGAATGCCTATCTGTTGCACTGCTGCCGGGAAGACCTGGAGCGTGTCGCCACAGGACAAAACGCGACCATCGGCCAGCGCTTTGCCCAGGAACGGCAGGCGGCCTTACCCTTGCCGGCTGGCGCCTTCGATGCCTGCATCCGTCAGCCGGCCAAGGTGGACAAGTACCAGACGGTGGCCTTCGACAACAACCGCTACAGCGTGCCGCGGGCTTGTGCGTTTCAAGCCGTGACGGTCAAGGGCTACGTCGATCGTGTCCAGATCGTCCGTCAGGAGCAGATCGTCGCCGATCATCCGCGTTGTTACGAGCAGGGGCGACAGGTGCTGGATCCGCGTCACTTCTTGCAGACCTTGCAGCGTAAACCAGCGTGCCTGGATCATGCCAATGTTTATCGGCATTGGCAGTTGCCGGCAGTGTTCACGGAACTCCGTCAAGCCCTGGAAGCTCAGCAGGGCTTCAAGGCCGGCACGCGCCAGTTCATTCGTGTGCTGGTGCTGTTGGAACATCATCCCATGGAGCGTGTTGCCCGCGCCATCGAGGCCAGTCGCCTGGGCGAAGTGTTTCGCGTCGAGGTCATCCTGGAGCGTGTGCAGCACCTGGCGGCCCGGTCGGCTGCGGCGCCAATGGCGACCTCATCGCCCCGTGACATGGACAGGTCACTGGCGCAAGCCCGTGACAACGCCATGTCAGTCTCGGTCGTAACTGCTGCGCTGCCGGCCGACCTGGCCCACGTGCAGGTGCCCCAGCCCGATTTGTGTCGTTTCAATAACCTTTTATTCCAAGGAGAAGAGAGCCATGACATTACCGTCCCCTCTGTTGCTCAAGACAAACTTGAAACACTTGCGGCTGCCGACGATGGCGACCGAGTTTGACAAGCTCGGTCGCGAGGCCGCCGCCAGCAATGAAAGCTACGATCAGTATCTGTTACGTCTGACCGAACTGGAACTGGCAGCCCGGCAAAGCAATGCCCTGCGTAAGCGCATCAAGCAGGCGGCGTTTCCGGTGCTCAAGGACTTCGACACCTATGACTTCACGGCCTTGCCGACCTTGCCCAAGCAGAAGATCCTGGAGTTGGCCCGTGGCGAGTGGATTGATCAGCATACCAACGTGATTTTGGTCGGCAGTCCAGGAACTGGAAAAACGCATGTGGCCACCGCGTTGGGTCTGGCTGCTTGTCGGCAAGGCCGCCGCGTACGCTTTGTGACCGCGGCGGCCCTGGTGCAACGCTTGGAGGAGGCGCAGAAGCAGTACCATCTGGAGCGTCTACTGACTCAACTGGACCGGATCGACCTGCTCATTTGCGACGAGCTGGGTTACCTGTCCTTCAGCCGCGCCGGTGCCGAGCTGCTGTTCCAGGTATTCGCCGAGCGCTATGAACAACGCAGTCTGCTGATCACCACGAACCTGGCCTTCGGAGACTGGGGCCAGATTTTCCAGGGTGAGCGCATGACGGCGGCGCTGCTAGACCGGTTGACGCACCGCTGCCATATTTTCGAGATGAATGGTGAAAGTTACCGCTTCCGGGAGTCGATGAAAGCAAAGCGCGGCAAAAAAGACGACTGATTGCCTGTTCAAATGTCACCCCCAGCCGTGATCTCCGAGTCCGGGGTGGGCCCCAATTCGATGCCGAGGTGGGTCCATTTTCGATGCCGATTTCCACGGCTTGAGCAGCGTGGATCTGGGCATGGCCGGCAATACCTTGGTGAATGGGGAGAACCGAAAGAGATAGTGTATCGGCCCTGGTCTGAGGCTGCCAGAGATGTTGATGTAGGCGACATCGACATGCCAGTGCTCATGGAGTCGCAGGGGTTGGACAAAGCCAGTGCCTTTCTTGGAGGGCTTGCGGTTATGTTGGTCGAGCAGCCCGGCCTTTTTGAGGACACGGTAGAAGCTGGCCGGGCTGGCGGCGACCAGGTTATCATCGAGCATCATGAAGGCCATGCGACGGTAGCCTTCCAGAGGACGCTGGTCGGCGAAGGCGCTGATGGCGGTGATTTCCTCACTGGACGTGCTCCTCCATGAGTTCGGCGAGGACTTCGTTTTTGCGTTGGAGCTTTTCTTCGAGGAAGGTGATCTTGCGTTCCTGGGTTTGCTCTTGGGCTTTGGTTTGGTGATCGTTGTCGAAGGCGTGGTGGCCGTTTTCGAAGAATTCCTGCTGCCAGCGATAGAAGACAGCGGTGTTCAGACCGAACTCATCGCAGAGGTCGGAGAACAGGTGTTTTCTCAAGGAGATCAGGGTTCAGGACTTCGTGGCCGTGCTGGGCAAGGAACGTCGGTTTGACACCGCCAGGAACCGAGGTCCAGCCGTGGAGGAAGAGGATTTTCATGGGGTTATTCTATCTGCTGTCGTTGGTGCCGTACTGGCCATCCCAGAACATCCGAAGCTGGGCCAGTCTATACAACCAGATGCGGCAGGAAAAACGCCACTTCAATAGAATGAGCCGCAGGTCGCCCAACATGAAGGTTCCACGAAATGGCACGACCGCTTCCACGAACTCCTGACCAGTGGCGCAAGGAAATCCGACTCGCCTGGAAGGACGCCGGGGAAGCGAAGCCTTTCGGCCCACTCACGGGAATGAAACTCACCGACGCTGACCTGTTCCATCTGGCTCCCCTGGTGTGCCTGAAGTTTCGTGGGGAGAAACTGACCGGGAAAAAAGCAGACCGGGTGACGAAAACAGCCCTGGCCAACTATGTTGCCAATAAGGAAGGAATACCATGTCCAGCAAGAAAAAACAGCAGAAACCGACATCAAGCACGTCGCCAGCACCGGCTAAGTTCGCTGTTGGAGCACTGGTTCGAGTAAAGCCTGGCACGACAGTTCCCGACTTCACCGACATTCCATTGGGTGGGTGGGCTGGTGCCATCAGTGAAGTGGACCAGGAATCAGACCCGCCGAATTACCTGATCGAGTGGAACCAGCACACCCTGGACCACATGCACCCGGTTTATCGCAAACGCTGCGAGCGGGATGATCTCGAACTCGAAAGCATGTGGCTGGCCGAGGAAGACATCGAGCCAGACACCGGTGAACCTGCCGTTATCGAGCAGCCAACGAATATCAGCACCCGTCCGCTGAATGAGAAAGACCAGGACGACCGTGTACGGATGGCCTTGGGGCTGACGAGCAACGATCCCTTGCCGGAAGTAGAGGAGGAAACGCTGGGCAAGTACCACTCATACCTGGCTGGTCGATTGTCCTTCCCGTTCGCCGCCACGTTCTCGGAAGAAACTGGCCCATTGGAGGACACAACCTATGCGGTGAAGGTCATTGGCCTGCTCAATGCCGACGATGAAATGTACGGCTTGCTTTGCGAGGCTCGCCAGGGCAAGCACTGCCTGGATGTGCCTCTGGGAGAGCTTGAAGCGGAGAAGGGCGACCCAAATCGCCGACTGATCGAGGATTACTCATACTGGTTCTGGAACAACAGGTGATGGAGAACAGCTTTGACAGCCAAGCGCATCACGATCATCCCGCCCCTGCATGGCAAACTCACTCGTGACCGAAAGATGAGCGAGCCGGACATCTACTGGATTCTTGAAAAATGGCTGGAGCGGCACCCAGAGGTCAAAGGCCGTGAGCGTGACATCCGGATCGTTGGAGGTCAATGGAATCTGGCCCACGGCATCAAGACCGGGTGCAGGACATGGTTTGCAACGGCGCATGAAATACCCTGGAGGCTCTGTAGCCGAATTCGCCAGAATTCGGGGCCTGGGAGAGAGAGCACCCCCCGAATTCTGGCGAATTCGGCTACCTCGAGCGCAAACCATGTCCTGCACCCATCAAGACCCAGGTAATCAGCGTCTCGATCCTGTTCGGTGACGACATCGCAGGCGTACCACAACCATCAGTCCGATGCAATCTTCTTGACGGGTTTGCCGGACGTGATGGGGAGCCTGCCTCATGCGTAGGATGGTTGACCATGTACCTCACAGAAGCCCTCGACCCAACAAAAGCAGCCCCTCCTGCGAGGGGACTGTCAGTTTGATAGCCAACTTCGGCAACGGCCCTACTTCCCCAAAACCGTTCAGATGATGGCACTCTTCTTCGGAGAGGGTATTGGGCAACTGGCCGGGGTTGCTGGACCTCTTCTCATCTTCGCTCCGGCGTGGTACACTCATCAAGCAATCACTGGCCTGACCGCCTGAAGACCCAAGGAGAGCATCCATGACCCGTATCCGCCTTGCCTGTGCTTTTCTCTTGCTCCTGTCCATTGCCTGCTCTAACGCTCATGGTGCAGAGGAACCGAACTCCGCTGAAGCCTACCTGAAGCGAGGCAACACGTATCTGGACAAGGCCGAATACGACAAGGCCATAAAGGACTATAGCGAGGCCATTCGTCTCGATCCAACATTAGCCACGGCCTATTACAAACGAGGAAATGCCTACGCTGACAAGAAGGAATTTGACAAGGCCATAGAGGACTACGGCGACGCCATCCGTCTTGATCCCAAGTACGCCGGCGCCTACTACAACCGAGGTTGCGTCTACACCGATAAGCAGGAATACGACAAGGCGATCAAGAACTACACCGAAGCGATTCGCCTGAAGCCCGAATACGGAGATGCCTACTACAACCGAGGTTGCCTTTACGGCCATAAGAGCGTGTCTAAAAAGCCAGCTGTACGCAGCTGCCAGGGAAAAATAGGTTGTCTGCATGAGCAAGACACCTTATCCCAGCGACCTCACCGACCTCCAGTATGACAACATTGAGCACATGCTCCCACAGCCCAAAACGGGAGGCCGACCTCGTAAATACGATAACCGGGCACTCCTCAACGCCATACTATATGTGTTATGGTCCGGTTGCCAGTGGCGTATGCTGCCCCACGACTTCCCACCTTGGAAATCCGTCTATGGCTATTACAGCCGCTGGCAGAAAGCTGGGGTCTGGAGCGGCATACATGACAGCCTTCGGCAGACTGTCCGTGAACTCGAAGGGCACGACGCCCAACCCAGTGCCGCCATCCTGGACAGCCAAACGGTCAAGACCACCGAGCAAGGAGGGCCACATGGCTATGATGCCGGAAAAAAAGCCAACGGCCGCAAGCGGCATGTGCTGGTGGATACGCTGGGGCTGCTGCTGGCGGTCGTCGTGTTGCCCGCCAACATTCAGGATCGCGACGGAGCCAAGGTGCTGCTGGCCAAGGTCCGTAACTGGTTTCCACGCTTGCGACTGATCTGGGCAGACGGCGCCTATGCCGGGGAGTTGGTGAGCTGGGTCATGCAAAAATGCGGGTGGATTTTGCAGACCGTGCTGCGTCCCGTGGGGATCAAAGGATTCGTGCTCCTGCCGCGCCGCTGGGTGGTGGAGCGAACGTTCGGCTGGTTGAACCGGTGCCGCCGCTTGAGCAAAGATTATGAACGCCATCCACACACTACTGAGACTTGGATCCATATTGCAATGATCCGTCTTATGTCTAGGAGATTGTTACCAAAACCGGCTTTTTAGACACGCTCTAAGCAGGAGTACGACAAGGCAATTGCGGATTTCACCGAAGCCATCCGCCTGAAGCCAGAAAATGCCGAAGCCTACAACAAACGAGGTGACGCCTACAGCCAAAAGCAGGAATACGACAAGGCGATCAAGGACTTCACGGAATCCATCCGCCTTGCTCCCAATGATACTAAAGGCTACCTCAAGCGGGGGAATGCTTACACCGTGAAGAAAGAGTTCGACAAGGCCATCCAAGACTACACGGATACCATCCGACTCGATCCAACAGATGCTACTGTATATTACTGGCGGGGTTGCTTGTGGTATTTCACGAAAGAGAACGACAAGGCTATTGCGGATCTCACCGACACTATCCGCCTCGATCCGAAGTTTGCCAGAGCTTATTATTTCCGGGCGGCCGTTTACTTCGAGAAGCAGAAGTTCGACGAAGTGGTTGCTGACTTAACCGAAGCTATCCGCCTTAACCCTAAAGACAGGTATGCGCTCAACAAACGGGGGACCGCCTACGCCAAGAGGAAGGAGTACGACAAGGCCATTGCGGACTACACCGAGGTAATTCACCTTGGCCCGGAATCCGCCGACTCCTATTACAACAGAGGAATTGCTCACTCCGACAAAAAGGAATATGCCAAAGCCATCGCCGACTACACCGAGGCAATACGGCTCAACCCCAAAGACCCCGATGCCAAGGGAAACCTTGCCTGGATCTTGGCAACATGCCCGAAAGACGATGTGCGGGATGGCAAGAAAGCTGTGGAGTATGCAACAAAGGCGTGTGAATTGTCGAACTGGAGAAACGCCATTGACCTCTACATCCTTGCCGCCGCCTACGCCGAAAGCGGCAACTTCAAGGAAGCAGTGAAATGGCAGAAGAAGGCTATCGAACTCGGATTTCCCGACAAAGGCAAGGAAAAGAAAGCACAGGAACGACTCAAGCTGTACGAAGCGGGCAAGCCATTCAGGGATGAATGAGAGCTGATCTCACCGCACCCCAACGAGAAGACCTGCCCAGCCCATCTCGATCATTCCTGTCTCCTTGCTCACATCGTAGCACCCGCCGGGTTTTCCAGCAATGCTACCAACTCACCCGCTCCGCCGGTTCGCCGATGCCGAGGCGATAGCAGAACTGCTGGAACAGGTCGGCATAGCGGGGGTCGGTCAGGTGCAGGTGTTCGCCTTCCGTGATCAGTTTCAGGTCGTCGTTGCGCTTGATGCCGGCGCGGCGGAAGATGCGTTCGAACGGCTTCAGGTCGCGGGCGTAAACAACGAGCAGCTTGTGCTCGTCGAACTGGACTTCCATCGGATTTTCCGTGCTGATGACCGCCACACCGGTGCAGCCGTCGTTGAGGAGCAAGTCTTCATAGTCGCAAAGATAGCTCTTGAAGACCGGCAGGTCGATGTGTTCCCGGTGCAGGTCCTGGTGTGTGTTGTCTTCGCTGTCGTGACTGGTTTCCAGGACGGCATCAACCACCTCGCCGAGCGGATCGAGCAGGTCGAGAAACAGATCCGGCAGATGCTCCCTGGAAACGGCAGCCGCCAGAACGGGCACCTTGAGGCCGGCATCCTCGTCCCGGTAGGTGTCGATGCGGAACCCCTGGCGCGGCACCACCTGCAAATCGAGCGAAGGCCGGATGGCGTCGGTCAGGAGGAAGTCACCATAACGGTCTACCCGCAAATGTTCCGTCAGTCTGGTGGAGGTCATGGGTTCACCTCGCGCTGAATGGCGATGGGGGAAAGCTGTTCTTCATCTGACTGGGCCGCGGGGGGCAGCGGTGACTGATGGAAATATAGATCGTGATTGACTCCCCGCCAACTTCTCTGCACCAATTCTACCGTTATTGAAACAATTCTTGTGGAAGTCTTTGCGTTAAGAGGGTTTGCGCAAGTTGGACGCTCTGGGAAAAAGGACACGAGTTGGGCCGGAGAAGCACAACGAGCCTGATCTGCCGTTGGCTCTTTTCGGGAAGCAGTTATGATGGACAGCGAGTTTTCGGTCTGCATCCTTCATCACTGTGCGCAATTCGGCGGCACACTGGCCCGAAGCGTGAGCGAGGGAAGAAGCCTCCCTCGCTAAGGCGTGCGGCAAGTGATACCATCCCTCGCTTACGCTTCGGGCCAGTGTCACACTGGCCCGAAGCGTGAGCGAGGGATGGTAAATTATCTTCTGCCGCTCGCCTAACGCTTCGGGCCAGTGTTGCACATTCGCGCACGGTCATATTGACTTCGGAGGCTGTCATGCGTCGATTGGTCGCATCTCTGGCGATTTTGTTCATCCTGGCCTCGGCCGCGGCAGCCCAGCAGCAGGGCAAGCTGGTCGAGGAATTCTGGGATGCCGCCTATCTGAATGGGCTTAAGGCAGGTTATTTCCACACCACCGTTCATGAATTCGAGCGTGGCGGGCAGAAATATTTGCGTACCGCCATCGAGCAGAACCTGACATTCAAGCGCTACAAGTCCGTGGTCAACATGCGCATGGAAACCGGCACCGAAGAGACCCCAGGAGGGAAAGTCAGCTCGGTTTTTCTTCGTCAGTCTGCCGACAAGGGACAGGAGCTACACCTGACCGGTACCGTCGAAGGCGATCAACTGCACGTCAAGGACGATGCAGGGGCCATCGACAAGAAAATAGCCTGGAACAAAGACGTCATCGGCCTGCACCGGCAATACCAACTCTGCCGGGAACGCAAGGTAAAGCCGGGAGATCGCTTCAGCTACTTCACTTATGAAATGAGCATCCAGGCGGCTGTCCAGATTATCACAACCGTCAAGAATGAAGAGGAAATTGACATGCCTGATCTGGGGCGTGGTCCCCAAACCAGGCCCCAGCGTACAAAACTCTTGCGCGTCGAGGCGGCACCGGACAGGATCGAACTCGCGGGCAATTCCATCCAGCTGCCGTCGGTGCCAGTCTGGCTCGACAAGGACCTGATGCCGGTCTGCATGCAGCTGGAAATGCCGGGTGTCGGCAATCTTTTCCTGTATCGAACTTCACGGGAAATCGCCACTGCCGAGGTCGTTGCCGACGTGAAGGCAGTAGATCTGGGGCTGACAACGCTGATCCCTCTCAATCGCCCCATCGACCGCGCCCACGAGACCCAGAGCGTGGTTTATCGCATCACCCTGAAGGGAGACGACAAACCGGCCACGGCATTTGCTCAGGATGAACGGCAACAGGTAAAGAATGTCCGCGGCAACATGCTGGAGCTGCACGTGCGCGCCCTGCGCGAACCACAGGCCGGCGCCCAGCAAGGCAACGTGAGCGACGAGTATCGCAAGAGCTGCTACTATCTCAACAGTGATGATCCGCAGGTAAGAAGCCTGGCCAGGGGCGCGGCGGGCATGGAGACGGATGCCTGGAAGAAAGCCCAGCTGATCGAGAAATGGGTTCATCGAGCCATGCGCTCCAGCAACTCGGTCCCCTTCACCAGTGCCGGTCAGATCGCCAGGGATTTGCAAGGAGATTGCCGCCAACATGCGGTCCTGACAGCTGCCCTGTGCCGGGCTGCGGACGTGCCTGCACGCACAGCTGTAGGCCTGGTTTATGTGAAGGATGCCGAGCGCGGCCCAGTCATGGTTTTCCACATGTGGACAGAAGTATGGGTCAACGGCCAGTGGATCGCGATCGACGCCACGCTTGGGCAGAGTGGCATTGGGGCAGGACACATCAAAATTGCCGACCAGAGCTGGTACGACACGGAAACTCTCATGCCGCTTCTTTCTGTAGCTCGCGTACTCGGCAAACTGTCCATCGAGGTCGTCAGCGTCAACGGTATGGAGTGACTTACAGTCAAAGTCTCTCAGCATCTTCTCATTTTTCCAGCCGGCCCATGCCCCTCCGAATTCGAGAATTCCGGCCAATTTTTTGCAATTGGATGGCTTGACAGGCCAAAAACGTCTATACTACGGCGAGAGTCTTGAGCTATCGTCCCGCTGGCCTTTGCCGGCACTTTAGACCTTCCCCTTTGTCGATCCCCTACCAGCCCCTTCAATGGGTGTGAAGTTACCGTGGCTTGCAACTGAAGATCCTCGATGAGTCAGCACCAAACGCAAACTGCTGTTGCCTTGGTTGAGTCGGTGCCCCGGTCCGTCGTTCCTTGCTCACCCGCGCCCTATCCGCGCCCTCTCCGGACTCGGAGCTGGAACTTCTCGCCCAGGCTCAGCGGCAGGGACTTCTCTTCTACCATTCACCCCCCAGCAGTTTCAACGGTGTGGCCGGTGACCAGGCGCGGCACCTTCTGAGCAAGCTCCTGTCCGGCCAGTCCCCGGAACTGCCGCCCCTCGCAGCCGAGCCGATCGACGTGGAAGACACGGCTCTGGACCAGAATCAGCGGGAGGCCGTCGCCAAGGCTGTGCAAACTCCGGATATTTGTCTCATCCAGGGGTTGCCTGGCACCGGCAAGTCGCGCGTCATTGCCGAGATTGTCACTCAGGCCGCGCTGCAGGGCAAACGTGTCCTCCTTGTGGCGCCAACCGGGGCTGCCATCGACCGGGTCCTCGAGCTGACGGCCGGCCGTGACGTACTTTGCCCCGTTCGCTGCCTGGGCCGGGATGAACATTTCGATGTCCTAACGGCTGTCGGCCGGTCTTTCACCTACGAAGAACGCGTGCATCACCTGAAAGAAAGCTGGTTGGCTCGCGCCCGCGAACACGCGCAGGCAGCCGGCGAACGCTATGACCGCTGCACTCAGGCATCGGCGGCCTGGCCGGAATTCGAGGAACTGACCGAAAGACAGACCCGTCTGGAGGCGCAGGCGCATGGTTTGCAATGCCAGCGTTCCAGGACCGCCCAGGAAGTTGAGGATGAGGCGGATATTGCGGAAAGCCGTGGGGAAGAGTTGGGTGGGGGGGTCGCCGCCGTGATTAAGAGATGTCTTTGTACTCGTGATGACGGGTTGAAAAGGACAGAGATTGAGATCAAGACATTGCATGCCGACGTCGTTGATGGCGAACGCCGGAAGCAAACCATCGCCGCCCTTCTGGATGAGTTGTTGCCGCTGGCTCGTGCCAGGCAAGCGCGGCGCTGGTGGACGAGAGATTGGTGGCGAGGGTTGTTTGGCGGCGACTTGCCCGGCAAGGTTGCGCAATTGGAATTCAGCCTTGCCGAGCTATCGACGAAGCTGGACGCGGCCAGGGACAAGATCGAGCAACTGTCTAATGAACAACAGCGCATCGGAGAAAACTATCAGGCACAACGCGCTCGCCTCATTAGGTCCGAGATCGCCCGGCGCCAGGCAGAGTGTGACCAGCGCGAGGCCGAGCTGCGGGGAGAGCAGTCGTTGCTCGACAGGGAATGGCACGATCAATGCCAGCAACTCCCCCCGGAAACGCCTCGGCCGGCGGCCAGAACTCACGAAGCCATCCAGGCGGCCCGCATCGCCTGGCAGCAGCAACTTCAGCAAGACGAGGCACGCCTAAGCTTCGCCCACCAGTGGGTTGCCTGTCTGGAGGGGAAGGCCGACTTCCTGCCGCTGATGCTGACCGAGCACGTCAATCTCGTGGCGGTGCCGATATCGGGACTGGCCGATGACGTGTACTTTGGCGACACAGTCGCCCCCTCACCCCAACCCCTCTCCCCCGCGGCGGGGGAGAGGGGCAGGGGTGAGGGGGCAGCGCATTTCGATATGCTGATTGTGGATGAGGCCCACGAGGTCCACGAGGCCGAGTTCCTCAAAGCCGCGCCGGGCCAGCCGCTGGGTGCTGGTGGGCGAGCCGCAAGAGGAATTGTCGATTGTCGATTGTCGATGGTCGATTGACATGAAGGCAATAACCGGCAAAACAGTAATCGAAAATCGGCAATCGAAAATCGAAAATCATGACCCACCACCTTGCCACTTCTTCCACCGTTTGTGGCACTCTCTGGATTATGATCCGCGGCGCCTGCCGTATGCCTGGGTGCAGGAAAAAAACCGGCTCTGTTGCCGGCTGCGGCCGCTCGCTCCCGAACAACGCCGCTGGCTTGAGACGGAACGCCTCGCAGACTTTGCCGACATCGAGTTGCGCATCCTGACCCAGCCGCGGTCACAACCCTCTCTGGCTGAAGTTGTCTTCCCGCCGGCGCTGACCATTCACCAGGCCAAGGAATTCATCTACCGGGAGCTGCAAGAACTGCCTGTGCAAACACTCTCTGGATCGCTCCGCTGGACGGAAGATGCCGAGCGAATCACCCTGCGGTTCGCCGATACACCTGCCCGAGGCACGCTTACCGTGGCCGTCGAACCGGGCATTCGCGAGGTGCTGTGCCGGGCTTGTCTGGTTGAAGTCCCCTGGTCCACCTGTTGCGTGGAATTTGATCGTTCCGCCGGCTGGAACAGGCGCCGCGCCGAGGAATGGATTCACAAGCACGTTGGTATCAACGATTCGGGCCGCACGATTCGTCTCGACGTGCCCCAGCGCATGCAGCCTGCGCTGGCAACGTTCCTCTCCGACGTGCTTTTCCAAGGCGCCTGGCGGACTGTCTCGGTCAAAGGAGATTCACCGGCACTCTGCACCGACTGCCAAGCGCTCGTCCACGAGGCCGGTCCCTCCTTCGTGGAGTTCGTGCCCGTTCCGCCGCCCAATGAAGATAAGGACAAGCGAAATTCCAGGTGCGAACGCCGCAAGCCCATGTCTGCCGGCCAGCGGTCGAACAAGGGCGGCGCTGGCCTGGAACTTGATTTGGCCAATCCCCACCATCGGGAACACCTGCCCGCCGCGCTGCGCGGCCGGTTGCCGGCTCATGGGCTGGTCAATTATGCCGAAGCCCAGGCCGTGGAGCAAACCGTCAAGGCCATGCTGGCCGATCCGGCCTTCCGAAACACTGTGAACGCCTGGAAGCGCCTGGCGCTTGCAGCCACGGTTGCGACGTGGTGAGTGGTGAGTGTGTGGCGGCGAGTTTCCAACTTGCCGGAAATCCACGGCAAGTTGGAAACTCGCCGCCACATGCCGACCACTCAGCACTCAGCACTCAGCACTCAGCACTTCCTCACCCCCTCATCAGGCCGGCGCTGTTCGTGGTGGCTCTTATCCGGCACAAGCTGAGCTGATCCGCAGTCTGCTGGAAGAGTCCCTGCACAGGTCGAATACGGAGATCGAAGTGGAAATCGGCGTCCCAGGAACGTTTCGGCAGCGCGAGAGCATGGTCACGCTCGTCAGTTTGACCCGCAGCCACGTCCACCGGGCTGTATCGTTTGGCGACAGTCCGCAGGCACTGGCCCTGGCACTGACTCGTGCCTGTCACCGCCTGATTCTTTTCGGTGACACGGGAACCCTGATGCGACGCAGCCAATGGCAAGGCCCGCTCGACCATCTGGATGAGCATGCCGCCGCACATGAATGTATATTGATCGGCCGGCTGATGAGCTATCTACAAGGCCAGGGCACCCACCCGCAAGTCTTTCATCTTTGCTCAGATTGGCAGGCGGGGAGTTTGAGGTGGTGAGGTGGTGAGGTGGTGAGTAGTGCAGAAGAGGTCGGGTGCCATGCCCACGTCTTCGTGGGCATGTGCTGCTAGCGACTCCCGACATGCCCACGCGGACGTGGGCATGGCACCCAGCACCATTCATCACTCACCACTCTCCACTTCACCACCGCACCCCCTCCCACCTCTTTTACGCCGCCGCCGTTTGCGCCGCCATCCACGCCAAACAGCGGGCCCAGTTCGCGGGAGAACCCGGCGTCAGGCTGCCGAGAACGCGAGAACCCGCCGCACCAGTGGCGGAGGGCACGTTGGCAGGGACGCCGTCCACGGTCAGTGCTGATAGTATTCCGAAAGTGATGGCCTTACGTGCATCCGAGGGGACGCCGCACACATCCGTCTTCTCCACGGCGATGCCGGCAAGTTGCTGTTCCAGCAGGCGCCACAAAAGTCCATTGCGCACTCCACCGCCGCTGAGCAGGACGCGCTGAATGGGCCTATCGGTAGGCAGAAAACGGCGCAGTGCTCCGGTGATTCCTTGAGCCACGAAGTGGGTTGCCGTGCAAAGGAGGTCGTGCAAGTGCCATTCTTCCTGCCGCGCTTGCTGCACGGCCTGGGCGGCAAACTCGTCGCCGAACACGTGGCGCGGCAGGCTCTTGGGCGGCCGCCTGTGCATGTAGGGGTGAGCCAGCCAGCGCTCCAGGAGAGGCTCAACACAGCACCCTTGCACCGCATGTTTGCCGCCGGGATCGTAATTCTCCCGGCCGCTGGTTAGCTGACGCATCAGGGCATTGAGCAACACGTTGCACGGGCCGGCCTCGAAGCCGAGCACCTCTCGGATGCGGCATCCCGCCGGCATCCAGACGACGCGGGCCAAACCGCCAAGATGAATCAACACCCGATGCTCCGAAGGATGCCGGAACAAGAGATAGTCTGCCAGCGCGGCCAGCGGCACTCCCTGCCCGCCCGCGGCCAGGTCGCGGGCACTGAAGTCGCTCACGGTCGTCACACCCGTGCGCTCGGCAACGATGGCTGCCATGCCAAGGCCCAGGGTGGAAGGAAACCGGCCTTCCGATTCGTGCCAGATGGTGTGTCCGGGGCAACCGATAGACTGCACTTTTTGCAGGCTGAAGCTGGCCCGGTCGGCGACCTGGCGCGCTGCCGCGGCGAAGGTCTCGCCGAGGAGGCGGTGCAACAGGGCCACCCCCCCTATGTCCCCACCTACCCGAGGGGGAGATGCAGGGGGAGCGGTGCCCCCGCCACCCAACCGGATGATGAGCTGCCGCAAATCGTTCCCATAGGGCTGATGCAAGGCATGCAACAAGCGCACCTGGAGATCGAGGCCCAAACCAGTCGTTTCCAGCAGGGCCGCATCAACTCCGTCGGCACTCGAACCCGACGCCAGACCAATGAACCAGCGGGTCATAACCATTGAGATTAGAGTTTAGCCGCGACCCACAGGGGAGCGCGGCAACGCTCCCCCGTGGGTCGCGGCTAAACGTTTCAGGCGGCCAACTGCAACGGCTGCGACTGTCGCAGGCACGCTTGCACAAAACATTCGAAAAGTTGCATGTCGAGGGCCGAAGCCGTCTCGGACTCGGGATGCCACTGGATGCCCAGGCAGAACCAGTTGGCGTCCTCGGCCTCGATGGCTTCAATGACCCCGTTGGGGGCCAAGGCGCCCACCTTCAGACCGCTCCCGACTTGCCGGACGGCCTGATGATGACAACTGTTCACCCGGATTTCCCCACCGCCGTAAATCTCGTCGATGCGCGTATTAGGCTCCAGCAGCACGGCATGGCGATGAGGTCCGCCCATGTGGTCCCGATGGGGCAAGGCGCGCGGCAAGTCCTCGGGCAAGTGCAGATAGAGGGTACCCCCGCAGGCAGCGTTGATTTGCTGCATCCCCAGAGCGATTCCCAGGAGAGGGATTTGCCGATCCACGATGCGACGCACCAGAATTTGATCGCTCTGCTGGCGACGCTGGGCCATAGCCGTTACCGCCGGGTGTGAAGGCTGTCCGAGTCTCCTGGGGTCGATATCCAGACCGCTGCTCAGCACGACCCCGTCCAGACGATCCAGCAGGATGTCAATCTCCTGTTCCTCCCCGAGCGGGGGAAGGATGACAGGCAGACCCCCAGCGGCCTGGACCGCCTCGAAATAGCCCGCATTGAGCCGGACATGTGCGCTGGTCTGTTTGCCGGCGGGGATGAAGTCGGCATTGATGCCGATGAAGGGCCGAGTCTGCTGGGCCATCGTCTTCCCTCCCTGGAGACGAAAGAAAGGATGAAGGATGAAGGATGAATCAGTACGGAGTGAGTGGTGAGTGGTGAAGACCTACCGGTCACCACGCATCACCTTCATCCTTCAACCGGCGGAGTATACCTGTCAGGTGGGGAATGGAACAAGACCGAGAATAGGAAAGGATGAAGAGGTCGAAAGGGAGATAGGGAGAACGGGAGGGGTGCAGGACATGGTTTGCGCTCGACGTAGCCGAATTCGCCAGAATTCGGGGGGGGTGCACTCTCTCCCAGGCCCCGAATTCTGGCGAATTCGGCTACAGAGCCTCCAGGGTATTTCATGCGCCGTTGCAAACCGTGTGTCCTGCACCCGAACGGGAGAAGGACGCTTGTTTGGCTGTCTCCCTATCTCCCCTTCTCATGTTTCATCCTTCATCTTTCATCCTTCATCCTTCGCTTACCTACCCATTCTCACATTCACGCAACAGTTGCCGGAAGCGGGGATCATGGCGAATAGTATCCAGGTCTCGATCCTCGCGGATGTAGCGAAAGTCGCGGTAGCCCAGTTCAATGGCCCGGCGGAGGGTCCTGATTGCCTGGTCCGGCCGTTTGAGAAGGGCATAACTGCAAGCGAGATTGTAGTGGGCAAGCGGATCGTCGGGTCGAAGCTCTACGAGACGCCTGTCGATGCGCAAGCCGTCGGCGAACCGCCCCTTGACGGTCAACAGGTTGCCCATTATGCGCAGCACTTCCACGTAATCGGTACGCCGGCGAAGCACATCGCCGTAAAACTCGATCTCAAAATCGACTTGATGCTGGTCGGCCAGACGTGACAGCGGCTGGCTGGTCGAAACGTGTTCAGCCCCTTCGTTGGAATACTTGCCCTGATGTGCCATTGCTTCCCCTCTGCGTTGCCGGGCGCGGTCCAGTATCATGGTTCGTCGAATTCGTCGTCCTCCTCGTCCTCCTCGTCCTCATCATCATCGTCATCGTCGAAGTCCTCTTCGTCCAGATCGTCGAAGTCCTCCTCATCGAGGTCGTCCAGGTCGTCGTCGTCGAAGTCGTCGTCGTCGAAGTCGTCGTCGTCGAAGTCATCGTCGTCGAAGTCATCGTCGAGATCTTCCTCGTTCTCTTCGGGTTCGCCCTTGCCTTCGTCCTCATTCTCGTCCTCAACATCGTCCTCATTCTCGTCGCGCCGAAGCGGGGACGCGACCACGTCAGGACAGCAGCCAGGGAGCGGCTGCCAGAAAAACTCAAGCTCGTGCTCCAGTCCGGACCGGACCAATAGTGTTCCACCTCGCATCAGAGTATCCTCAATCACCGAGAACAAAAGGGTAAGGCGAGCGGCAGAAGATAACTTTCCATCCCTCGCTCACGCTTCGGGCCACTGTGACACTGGCCCGAAGCGTGAGCGAGGGATGGTATCACTTGCCGCGCGCCTAATGTATTCTCTTCGTAGTAAACTTTCCCCACCTTGTCAAGCTAGTGCAAATGTCTAACTTTGGCTCGGTCTCGCGTGGTTTTCCTTGGTCCATGAGCATGGAGAAATCAGGCTGGAAACCATCAACAGCCTGGCAGCAGCACCCCCATTTACGCTAATGTTCAACCAGCCTTTCGGCAATAGCGTTCCCTGAGCAGAGCAAGCTGCTGGCGGCGTTGCGCCTCGGGGGCGTAGGGATCGAAGACAGCCTCTCTGGTCAGAGCCTGCAAAACCAGAAAAGCCTGCCGTCTTATCTCGACGTCCCGCCGCTCCAGTGCTTCCACAAGAGCAGGGATGACCACTGCACCACGCCGCACCAGCTCGTCGGCTGCCGAGGAGCTGCCGCCGGTATGCAGCTGCTCGATGAGGTTGTGGACTTTCTCTTGCTCCAGCAACTGATGCACGGCCTGCCGAGGAGATTCTTCTTCGGGGGCATTGCTGGGGCCGCCGAGTCCGTCATCCACGAAACTGTTGCCCAGGTACTCATTGATGGCGATCGGGTCGTGAATGATTTGCGCGGCGTGCCGTGCATGCGTACGACCCCGTCCTTGATGAGATAGCTCCGGTCGGTGATTTTCAAAGTTTCACGGACGTTGTGATCCGTCAGCAGGATGCCGATCCCCTGACGGCGCAGGTCGCAGACAATCTGCTGAATGTCGCCGATGGTCTTGGGGTCGATGCCCGTGAAAGGCTCGTCGAGCAGGATGAGCAGAGGCTCGCAGACCAAACAGCGGGCAATCTCCAGCCGGCGTTTCTCACCCCCGGAAAGGCGGGCGGCGTTGTTCTTGCGCACGTGCGTCAACCCGAACTGATCGAGGACCGCGTCGGCGCGTTCCCAGCGCTCGGCCCGCGTCAGGCTGCGACCCAGGCTGCGGCACTCCGGCAGCGCCTCCAGGATGGCCACGATGTTCTGTTCGACGGTCAGCTTGCGGAAGACGCTGGTTTCCTGAGAGAGGTAGCCCATGCCCAGGCGCGCCCGGCGGAACATCGGCAGGGTTGTCACATCATGACCGTTGAAGGAGACATGCCCGTCATGGGGAGTGATCTGCCCCGTGGTCATGCGGAAACTGGTGGTCTTGCCTGCCCCGTTGGGTCCGAGCAGCCCCACCACCTCGCCGGCCTCCACCTCGAAGCTCACGCCCCCCACCACCTTGCGGCGGCCGTAATACTTGACCAATCCCCTGACTTCCAGAAGCGCCATGCCTGTCCTCCTGACCTGATCGCTTGTTCCAAGAGGGCCGATTATGCCGATTAGGGAGCTATACCCCATTCCGATAGACTGGGCAAGAGCAGCCCGCTCGCCAAATCATCTACTACAATTTTCTACGGACAATTCATGAAATCTTGAGGCTTCCTGCTTGATTTGCGCGCGAAGCACGGTTAGCCTAGGTAATGACTTCAGGATCCACTATCATGACTCTATGCTGGGCGGATAGCATGACGGCAAATTCATCCACGAGCCACGATTCCTTCCAAATCGAACGGCACGGCGACATAGCCGTTTTCACGCCGTCACCCGATGTCGAAGAGATGCCGGAAGACCTTATCCATCAGGCCGCCGAGTTCGTCCTGGGTCCGCTGCGCGAAGATCCTCCTGCCGGTCTGGTGATCGACCTGAGCCAGGTGGAATTCTTCGGCTCCATTTTCATTTCTTTCTTGCTGCGTTGCCACATGGTGGTGAAGAAACACGGCAGCGACGTGGTCGTGGCCGGCGCCAACGAACGCTTGCGCGAAGCTTATGCACGTCACGGCTCTCGACACCCTCTGGGCCTTGTACGACAGCCGCTCCGAGGCCCTCGAAGCTCTTGCCGGCTCCGACTGAGGAGGCTTCACAATGACGGGAACTCTTCATGAATAAGCATGAACCTCTTCGGAGCAACGGTGCCGAGGCCAATTCATTCAATCAGGTACATGACGAGGCACATCCGGAAGATCGCCAACCCTTCGGCGTTGAGCAGTTAGTCCAGCAGATCAAGGAGACGGCGGACAAGCTGATCCGCGATCAGGCCAACCGCGGCGACGTGAAGTTGCTGAGCACGGCCCTCAAGGAGCTGCGCTACTCGTTCAAGATCTTCGCACCCTACAAGCAGCGGCGCAAGGTAACGATCTTCGGCTCGGCCCGGTTGCCGGCGACTCATCCCGCCTATCAGCAGGCAGTGACCTTCAGCCGGCGCCTCTCCGAAGCCGGCTTCATGGTCATCACCGGTGCGGCCAGCGGCATCATGGAAGCCGGTCACGTCGGCGCCGGCCGGGAGAACAGCATCGGCATCAATATCCTCCTCCCCTCCGAGCAGGAAGCCAACGCCGTCATTGCCGGCGATGTCAAGTTGATGCACCTGAAATACTTCTTCACGCGGAAGCTCCTGTTCGTGAAGGAATCCGATGCGGTCGCCTTGTTCCCAGGCGGTTTCGGCACCCAGGACGAGTGCTTCGAGGTGTTGACGCTTGTCCAGACAGGCAAGAGCCACCTTTTCCCCATCGTCATGATCGACGAGCCGGGCGGCGATTACTGGCACCTTTGGCAGCGCTACATCAAGGACGTGCTCCTTGCCCGCGGCATGATCTCGGCGCCTGACCTGTCACTTTACAAGGTCACGGATTCCGTGGATGAGGCAGTTGCCGAAGTGTTGAACTTCTACCGGGTCTATCACAGCATGCGCTACGTGGACGGCGACTTGATCCTGCGCCTCCGCCATACGTTGTCCAAGGCATTGCTGGAACGCATCCGCAAGGAGTTCGCCGACATCCTCCACGGCGGCACCTTCGAGCAAACCACCGCCTTGCCCGAAGAGGCCAACGACACACACATTGCGGCCCTGCCCCGCTTGCGTTTCTGCTTCAACCGCCAGAGTATGGGCCGATTGCGGCAGCTGGTCGATCTTATCAACCAGGCCGATGATCCAGTCATCCTTAGGCCCACGGCACCCCTACCAGCACGTCATAGCAGGCATGCGCACCCGCGGCGATGCCGAAACCGCGCAGCCGGAAAAGGAACACGAAATAAATCCCGGCAAGGGTGCGGAACAGGAACTCGTAACCCTGAAATGCGTCTCCATTAGGGCCGATGTGATGAGCAGCCGAGAACAGGAGGGACGAGGCGGCGCCCGCCAGTATGGTTGACCACGGAGGGCGAAGGCTGACCCAACACAGGACCCAGTCCAGTCCAGTAAAGACCAGCAAACGGAACAGCACTTCTTCATAGATGCCCGCGCCGACGTAAGTGATCACCTGCCCGATCACGCGTTCCAGGGAGGACGACAGAGCCGGGGCCTGGTCGGGAGGACCCGCCCCAGCCACGTCGGCAACGTGGACCTGAATGCTCATGCCGTCAAGCAGTGGCCCAAGATAATGGCTGATCGCCCACAGGCCGAGAGCGAAGGCAACGCTTTCGATGACCATCCCGGCGGTGACGCCGAGCATGTCCAGCGGTCTGTCCTTGCGTCGGGCGATGCTCCAGATGAGGAAAGCCCCGCCCAGTAGCAGTGGCGGCAAGTACATCTGGCGGAAACCGCAAAAATCCAGCACCCAGCGCATGGCGGCGTCCGCTCCGTTGCGCAGGCGCTTGCTGTTGGCTCCCACCCAGCCAGACGACGCCGCATTCATAGGCCACGAGAAGCGGTAACAAGAACACCAAACACGGCCAGGGATGGCGAGTTGCTGCCAGGTAACCGTTGTTATTGCGAAACATAGTCATTACCAAAAAAGGATGAAGGATGAAGGATGAAGGATGAATAAGTCGGAGGATTGAGTTCATCCTGTCATCCTTCATCCTTCACTCACTACTCACCGCTCACCACTCACCACTCACCAACTCCGGATAACGCTTCCCAAGCCTGTCGCGCTGTTCTCCTGCTGATAGGGCGCGAATTATGCTCTTGTCCTCGCACTGGGCCAGATCGAGGAACGTGGGGCAGGTTTGAAACCTGCCGCTACTATCCGTCAGCAGGGCCAGCACAGGGCGGGCAGGCGCATTGAGGTCGTGCTTGACAGGGTGCGTAGCGACAACCAGCCCCACCTGCCCGTCGGCCAGCTCCACGACCGAACCTATCGGGTAAAACGACAGGTGCAGCAAGTGTTCGCGCAATGCCGATCCAGTTTCCCTTGCTCCGCCATCAGCAGTGTGTCCGCCAGTGCCACCCGCGTCTGGCTGGCCCGGCGATGCGGACGGGCCACGCACAATGCGGCGTAGACATCGCAGACCGCCAGCAGCCGGATAAGCGAGCTGACTTGCATCTCCCGAAGCCCTTCCGGGTAACCCGTACCGTCGAGCCGCTCGTGATGCCCTGCCACGGCGTCGGCCAGCCAGCTTTCGCCCGGCAACAGCCGATTCGCCAGTTCTGCTCCAATCCGGCAATGACTCTCGACAGCCCGGCGCTGTGCATCATCAAGAGGTCCGGAATGTACCCACGCTTCAGCAGGCACGCCAAGCATGCCGGCGTCGTGAACGAGTGCCGCCAGCACGGCCTCTTTCTGCCGGCCGCGGAATTCCGGATCATGTCTTGAAACACGGGCAATGACCTGGGCCACAGTCAAACTGTGACAGGCGACAAACCGGGCGGGAAATGACAGACAAGGTGACAGGGAGACAGGGAGACAAGGAGAAAATGCTTGGTCTGCCTATCAGTGTCTCCTTGTCTCCCTGTCTCCTTGTCTCCTTGTCTCCCTCGTCCGCCAGGTGAGGCGCAGAGGAACCGTAAAGGGGCGCCTTGCCGCGCCTCGGCAATGATCTGCTCCGCCAGCCCAAAAAAGTGCTCAATGCTCGGACACATGCTCGAGCCGAGGCCAAGCAGCAAGCCGGCAAAGTTTTCGATGCGTTCCGCTTCCTTGTGACGTTGCTCCCAGGCGGCAGTGATCCTGCTCAGACGCTCTTCGATCACTCCAAGGACTGCCTCGAATCCTTCGCACAGGCGAAGCTGCGCGCTGGCGGCATCTGGGAACGCCTGTACCATGCGTAGCGTCGCATCGGTCATGGCCACCGTTTCGCGGTACAACTCCAGCAGAGGATCAGCGCAATCAGACAGGGAGACAGGGAGACAGGGAGACAAGGAGACCACACTCCTTGTCTCCCTGTCTCCTTGTCTCCTTGTCTCCTTGTCTCCTTGTCTTCCGTTCTCCTGCGCCGGCTCCAGCCTATCGGCAAGCGTTCGCAGGTGACCGAGAAGTTCACGGCCGCGTTCGAGAACGCGCCGGGCACGCGACGTGAGCTGCCGAGGCAGAACCCTCGTCTCGGCGGCCGGGGAGGCTTCTGCCAACTGGCGGAGCGAATTGTCCAGCAGAATGTTGTGAGCTGTCCCTTCCGCGATCAGACGTTCCAGCAGACTGATGCGTCCCAAGGCTTTCGCGTCGGGGCGTAGGACGGATTGGCAATCCGTCCCACCGTCCGCCGCCTCTCCCTGGCAGGCCAGGTTCTGCGACTGTGTTAACCGTTGCCGCAGCGCGCTGATCTGATTCAACAAAATCTTGGTGTCGCTCATCCTGGCCACCCCAGTAAAAACAGCACGAGACTATCAATTAGCATCGGAGTATTGATCGTGCCGACGTTAACAAAAGGGATGAAGGATGAAGGATGAAGGATGAATAAGTCAGAGAATTGATTCATCCTTCATCCTTCATCCTTCATCCTTTCTACGTCGAGCTTTGCCCATCCGGGCAAGACAGGTAAGATAACCGTGGCATACATGGCCGGTCTGGAAGCCGGGACATAGGAAAAGTTATTGTGGTGAGTGGTGAGTGGTGAGTGGTGAGTGGTAAAGACCGGCTGGTCACCACTCACCACTCACCACTCACCACTCACTCTGTTTGGCAAAACATGGAGCAATTGAACGAATCATCTCTGAAATCGGGTGAGGGCTTGAAGGTGCTTGTCGTTGACGACGAGAAGCTTCACGCCGAGGCCGTGGCTGAGAGTCTGGAACGCATCGGCTACGAATGCGTCATTGCCACCAGCGGCGCGGCCGGCGCCGCAAGATCGAAAACGACGATTTCGACGTTGTTCTCACCGACCTGCGCATGGCGGACATGGACGGCTTGGCCATCCTGCGCAAGGCGAAGCAATACCTGCCCGATGCCGAGGTGGTTGTCATCACTGGCCACGGCGACGTCAAGACCGCCGTTCAGGCCATCAAGGAGAAAGCCGCCAACTACTTGACGAAACCCGTGGACATGGCCGAGTTGCGAGCGATTGTGGACAAGGCGGCAAATAACCTGCGCCTGGCCCGCGCCAATCGCGAGTTGAAGCGCCAGCTTGATGAGAAATTCGGCTTCGAGGGGGTCGTCGGCAATAGTCCCAGGATGCATGATCTCATTGCCAAGCTGCAGAGTGTCGCTCCCACCAGCGCCACGGTCCTGATTCAGGGTGAAACCGGCACCGGCAAAGAACTTGTCGCCAAGGCCATCCACGTCAATAGCCCGCGCAAGAACAAGCCCTTCGTGGCCATGAACTGCACTGCCCTGAACGAAAACCTTCTCGAAGATGAGCTGTTCGGCCACGAGGCGGGCTCCTTCACTGGAGCCGAGAAGCTGCGCAAGGGCCGCTTCGAGCACGCCAACGGCG
Source organism: uncultured Gemmataceae bacterium (assembly GCA_963804745.1). GTDB lineage: Bacteria > Planctomycetota > Planctomycetia > Gemmatales > Gemmataceae > CAWDRY01. Next base: position 143,732 of record CAWDRY010000024.1, on the reverse strand, counting down.
GCACCCTCTTCCTGGACGAGGTCGGCGATATGCCGCTGCGTCTTCAGGCCAAGCTCCTGCGCATGCTCGAAAATCAGGAGGTCATCCGCATCGGCAGCAACGAAGCGATCAAGGTCAACGTTCGGCTGCTGTCGGCCACCAATCGGGAACTGGACGCAGCTGTCACCGCCGGAACTTTTCGCCAGGACCTCTATTTCCGCCTGAAGGTAGTGACTGTGCCGCCTGCCGCCCTTGCGCGAGCGGCTCGATGACATTCCCTTGCTGGTGGATCACTTCAGGAAAGAATTGAACCAGCGCCACGGTAAGAATGTCACCAGCGTCTCCGATCCCCTGCGGAAGGCGATGATACAGTACGAGTGGCCCGGCAATGTTCGCGAGCTGCGCAACCTGATCGAAAGCATGATCGTTCAGGATAAGGACGGCGTGCTCGACCTGGACGACCTTCAGGACGGCGACAGCCTGCGTCGGCTCGCCACGTTCCCAAACTCCAGTTTGGGAATGAGTGCGGGCGCCGCTCCCGAAGGCCTTGTCGGCCGTCCGTTGACCGAGGTGGAGCGCTTTTACATCGAGCGAACCCTGGAAATGACCCATGGCAATCGCGAGGAGGCGGCCCGCTTGCTCGGCATTGGCGCACGCACTTTGTACCGTAAAATCAAAGAGTGGGCTGTCAAAAAGGATGAAGGATGAAGGATGAAGGATGAAGGATGAAGCAGGTGAGTGGTGAGTGGTGAGTGGTAAAGAACCTGTGACCACTCACCACTCACCACTCACCACTCACCAACGGATCATCATGAAAAGGATTCGGCAGTTACCGCCCGAGGTCGTCACGAAAATTGCCGCCGGCGAAGTCATCGAGCGCCCCGCCAGCGTCGTCAAGGAGTTGCTGGAAAACTCCGTGGACGCCGGCAGTACGCGCATCGACATGGACATCGAACAGGGCGGCACGGAGTTGATCCGCGTCGTGGACAACGGCCACGGCATCATGCCTGACGACATGCCGCTGGTATTCGCCAGCCATGCCACCAGCAAGCTGAGCAGCGCCGACGATCTCTTCCGGATCGGCACGTTGGGGTTCCGCGGCGAGGCGCTGGCATCGGTGAGCGGGGTCGCCCAGGTGACGCTCCAGTCGCGGCCGCCGGATCAACCTTGCGGAGCGGAAGTTGGCTGTAACGGCGGGGAACTAGCTGGCCCCCGCACCTGGAATGGGGCGCCGGGGACGCGCATCGAAGTCCGGCATCTCTTTTACAACACCCCCGTGCGCAGGAAGTTCTTGCGTACCACCGGCACCGAGATGGGCCACATAACCGAGGTCTTCACGCGTCTGGCCCTGGCCAATCCACGGTTGCACATGACGCTCCGCCACAACGGCAAACTGGTGCATGAGGTGACCGGCGGTCCGGACATCGTACCCGCCGTCGGTTTGCTTGACCGCATCGGCATCTTCTTCGGTTCCGAGGTGCGCGATCAGCTCTACCTGATCGAGGCCGAGCAGAAGCCATGTACACTGCGCGGCTACATCGCCGACCCGGCCTGTGAACGCGGCAACGCCCGGATGCAGTATCTTTTCCTCAACGGCCGCTGGATTCGCGACCGCAGTCTCGGTCACGCCCTGCAAGAAGGTTACCGCGGCTTGCTCATGACCGGACGTTACTCAGTCGCCTTCCTGTTCCTGGAAGTGCCGCCGGAACTGGTCGATGTCAACGTTCATCCCACCAAGGCGGAGGTCCGCTTCCGCGACGCCCAGAGCATTTACCACCTTGTCTTCGGCAGCATCCGCAACAGGCTCCGCGCCGAGGACCTGACCGCCCGGCTGCACAGCCCCTCCCCGCTGTCAGGCTCGCGTTCTCAGGCTGGCCAGGCGGCTCATGCCGGAACTTCAGAATCAGCCCCCTGGTCGCTCTCGGCGCCCCCACCGCCGGCGCCAGGGCTGCCGTTCGGTTCTTCACCTTCCCAGCCCGAAGCGAAGTATTCATCGCCGTCGCCGGCAGCGCCACCACTGCAAGATGCAGACACCGACCAGACCGAATCAGATCAGGCTTCGTTGGAGCCGGTGGAAACGCCCAGCAATGAAGGACTGCCGCCCAAGGTCATCCAGTTGCACGATGCCTATCTGGTCGTGGAGACACCGGAGGGCATGCTCGTCATCGACCAGCACGCCCTGCACGAGCGCATTCTCTTCGAGCAGTTGCAGGAGCGCGTTCGCACCGGTTCCCTGGTGATGCAGCGGCTGCTCGTTCCCGAACCGGTGGACCTGACCGCGGAACAGGCTGCGCGGGTCCTGGAGCAGCGTGCGGCCCTTGCCGAGTTGGGCATGGCCGTGGAAGACTTTGGAGGCGGCACCGTGCTGGTTAGCGCCTATCCCGCCTTGCTGGAAAGGCGGTCGCCGCAGGAAATCTTGCGGGCAGTCGTGGATCACCTCGTGGCACAAGAACGGCTGCCGAGCCGCGAGCAACTTCTCAACGATCTTTTGAGCGTGATGGCCTGCCGCGCCGCCGTCAAGGCCGGCGACCGGCTCACATCGGAAGAGATTGCCTCGCTGGTGGCCCAGCGCCACCTCGCCACCGACACTCACCATTGTCCCCACGGCCGGCCCACGTCACTCTTGTTCAGCAGACAGGAACTCGACAGGCAGTTCCGCCGCACGTAGTACGGACTTTTCAACACAAAGACACAAAGAACACAAAGAAGGAATAAGCATTGAAACAAACTCGAAGCGTTGATTACAGTATTGTCGACGAGTTACACTTGGTGAATGCAATCCGCCTTCTCTCTTGACTTCTTCTTTGTGCCCTTTGTGCCTTTGTGTTGAGAAATTTAGACCAGTTCATCCTGACAAGCAACAAGGAGCCTATCGTGTCCAATATCGACTCAGCACCTTCAAGCACCCCCACCCCGGACGACTTGAAGAAAGCCTTCAAAGCCTTCAAGAAACGGCTGAAGCTCACTCGTCTCGATGCGGAGTCGAGCCTCAGCGGCGGGCCGATGGGCGGCAGTAAGCACGACATCGTTGCCATCGTGCCGCCGAACCAGTTTCAGCAAGCGGTCTGGGACTTACTCGTCAAGCAAGGCAAATTGAAACCCGCCGGCCACGGCATGTATGAACTGGTTGAGGTGCAATGAGTTCCGAAGAAGCACACCTGACATTGATCATCCTCTTCATGCCTTGCCTGTGCGCTCCATCATTTACGACGACATACATGGACGCGGACGAATTTGCGGAGGATAATCATGACCAAGCGTGAGACTGAAGCGACGGCAGATGCCCGTCACCGACGCCCTCACAGATCATCATCGAAAAGCATCCTGATGGCTATGTCGCCTATCCGCTTGGATTGAAGGGAGTGGTTGTCGGTGAAGGTGGCACTTACGAAGAGGCAATGGCCGACGTAAAATCTGCCATCCGTTTCCACATCGACACATTTGGTAAGGAGCGGGCAACATGACCGCCAACGATGCTTGTTATATCCGGCAGCTCCTTCATCCCAAGTCCTTGGTTGCTGCCCTTCTCGGCGGAACTCGCGACGGGCACCCAAGCGTCGAAAGTATAGGGGTCTGTCTTCAAGCAGGTGGGGACCACGGTTGCATCGAGTACTATAATAAACTGCCTAAGAAAGCTCGGGAGAACCAGAGCATGACACCGACCAGCAGTCATCTGCCGGATACGTCCGCGATTAGCGAGTTGATTCTCCAGACCCGCCGATTGCTCCGCTCGACCTGGGTGAAAACCGGGCTGTCTCTGACCATTGGCCTGCTGTTGGCCGTCCTAGTCATTGCCACCACAGTGGACTTGTTGGTGCCTCTCGCCTGGACCTGGTTACGATTAGTCGCTCTGCTGCTGGTGCTGGGTCCGGCGGTGTGGGTCTTGGTGCAGGGGGTCATGTGGCCGCTGTGGCGGCGTCTCGGTCCAGTTCAGGTGGCCCGCCATATCGAGGCTCATATACCCGGAATACATAACCGGCTGGTCAGTTGCGTTGATCTGGCGGAGGCCGGTGGCGGCACGTTTCCAACGTGCCGGGCCAGCAGCGGGCACGTTGAAAACGTGCCGCCACAAGGAGCGAAAGGGCCGCGCATCTCGCTGCCTCTTTATCGCCTCCTCGTCCAGGAAACTCTCGAACACATCCGCGACTTTCGTCCCCGCAGTTTGATCGACATCCGCGCACGGAATCGCCTCCGGCTATTCTCCGGAGGCAGTATCGCCGCCTTGCTCGTACTTGCCTTGCTCTTTGGCAGCCGTTTGCCCACGGCCGTGGCCCGCATTCTCTTGCCGTTCGCCGACATCCCACCCGCCTCTAGCGTCTACTATGCTGTTCAACCGGGGTCAGCCAAGGTGCTCCGCGGCGAGGACATCACCTTTACTGCCCAGGTCGAGCGCGGCGAGCCAGAAGAGCTGGTCCTGGAACTGAACGGGGACAAAGGCTCGAATACTCTCCGGCATCCCCTCACCCCTGCCCCTCTCCCCGGGGGAGAGGGGTTGGGGGTGAGGGGGGGCCTGTGGAAGTGTACCCTCAATACTTCAAACATCGGCACCGGCTTCGAGCATTCTTTCACCTATCGCATCCGCGGCGGCGGCACCTGGAGCAAGCAATATCGCGTGGGTATTCTCGACCGGCCGACCGTGGTCAACCGGTTCGTTCGGCTCCATTACCCATCCTACCTGGGCGAAGCAGAACCGCGCGAAGGCCCGCCCCAGATGCTTGATGTCAGCGGACCGGAGGGCAGCATGGTAGAGGTGGTCATTGACGTGGACGTGCCGGTCGCGGAAGCGAACATCCAGTTTCTGACACTGAAGGCGCGGCCGGGAGACCAGCCGCCGGAGCTTGTGGTGCAATCCTCGGTAGCGATGGAACCGCGCAAGGATAACCGCTGGTCAGGCAAGTTCCAGCTCCAGGGCCAGGGGCTGTATCGTGTCGAGGTTCGCAACGAACTGGGGCATGCCAACAAGCCGATGAAGGAAGCCAAGTACGTGGCCATCGTCGATGCCCCACCCCAGATCACCGTCGAACGGCCCGCCCAGGACCTGACCCTGGGCGCCCCGGCTAAGGTACCCCTGGTGTTGGCGGCCCATGATGATTTCGGGCTGGCCAACGTCTCGCTGGTGCTTCTGCGCACCACTCACCAATCCGGGCTGACGCACCCCGGCTCGCCACTGACCACTCACCACTCACCACTCACCAGATTCTCAAGACAATACGAAGGCCGCTCCGCGGCGACACCGTTGTCACCACCATCGACCTGACACAGATGAACCTCAAGCCCGGCGACAAGGTTCGCTACCGGGCCGAGGCGACCGACCGCAAGGGCCAGGTGGGCAAGACGCCGGAGTATCGTCATCCAGATCGCCGATGATCCGGCTGCCGCCGACAAGCGGCTGGCCGCCTTCGAGAAGACCCAGGATGCATTCCGCGACAAGCTGGCCAAGCTGGTCGCCGATCAAGCCAAGGTCAACGTTGCCGTGGAAAAAGTGGCCGCTCAATACGCCCCACTCATGGATCAGGTGCGCGCCGTCCAGGCCGAGCTTGGCAATGAGGGTGTCACCGGCCAAGCTCAGCCCGGAACAGGCCAAGGCCCTCGACGCCGTGCAAAAGGAGCTGGCCGGCCTGGCCGCACGGGAGCAAAAGAATGTAGCACAAGCTGACAACTTGTCCCATGAACTGGCCGAGATGGCAGCCCAGGCCGGCAAGCAGCCGCTGATCCCCTGGCAAATCGCTGAAGAGATGCAAACCTTGCAGCAACTTTTCCAGCAAAGGGCCGTGCCGTCACTGGAGAATCTGGCCGGCAAATTCGCGCAAGGCGCCGACAGAAAGCAGGCCGGCGCCGATCTGAACAACTTGCAACAGGCCAGCGAGCGCGTCCAGAAGGAGTTGGAGGGCCTGCAGATCGCGCACGCAGGCACTGAACAAGGCCGAGGACAAACTGCACGATGACGTCGCCAAGTCGCTGGATGAATTGCGCAAGGATCTCTCGGCCGAGAACGCCGCCGCGACCGGCCGCGATCTGGAAGAGCTGCAAAAGTTCATGGCCGGCGTCCGCGAGGAACTCAAGCGGCTCGGCGCCAGGGAGGAACAGCTACTCCAGGACACCGGCAAAGCCCCCGACGCTCAAATGGGCGACCTGGAAAAGAAGCAAGCGGCCCTGGCCAAGGATTTGGAAGATGCCCTCGGCAAGGCGGAAGGCTTGCTGAACGCTGACAAGACCAAGCGCATGGACAAGAGACAGCCGGGCTTCCCCGCCGAGCCTTATGTCCCGGACGCGGACGAGAAGAAGCTCCCCATCAAGGAAGCCGACCCCGACGACCCCGACGCCAAGGCCAAGGGCAATGGCAATGGCGAGCCGAGCGGCGTAAGCCGCCGGGTGCCGAACAGCAAGACGACGAGGAGGAACCCCTCTTCATGCCCGCCCTGGGCGGACCGAAGCCCAAGCCCGACCCGCGCTTTGCCGACAAGCAACGGCCGGTGAACAAGAAACCTCCCGAGGGTAACGCAGGCGGCAACCCGGAGCCGAAACCGCGTGACAAGCTCCAGGGCGAGCAAGCCGACATCCTGGAGAAGGTTAACGAGGCCGGGCAAGCCCTCGCTTCCGACGAGAAAGCTCTGGGCCAGATGATGCAGCAGATACAACAGATGATGGCAGCCGCCAAGGCAGCCGGAGCGAGCGGCCAGAACAAGTCCGGTACACCCCACGGCCAGAACGGTCCGACGTGGTCCGCAATCGGCCGCGGAACAGCTAGCACAAATGATGCAATCCCCACAAATGCAGCAAGCCCAGGCCATGGCCGGGCGCATGCGCGGCCTGCAAGGTGGCCAGAAGCCAGGCCAGGGCAAGCCAACGGCCTCCAACCCGGCCGGCGGGGGTCAACCCCGCCGCTCGCCAGGCGCCTCAACCGGCGGCTCCACCCCAAACCTGTCAGGGATTCCTTCCGCCGGAATCGCGTTGGATGTGGAGTTGAACAAGCTGGACCCGGCCACGCGCAGCGCCATCATGAAGTTGCAGCCGCAAGTGCGCGAAGAACTGCTCCAGGGCATGCGCGAGGAAGGCCCGGAAGGATATCGCCCCTTCATCGAGGCGTACTTCAAAAGATTGACGGATGTCAATCGTTAGTTGTTGGTTGAGTGACTGACCGGAAGGAGTACCGACGAGCTGGACAGAGGTGGTCAATCGGCCTGAAACGATGGCGGAACTGGAAGCGTTGCGTCGGTCCATGGCGCACGTGGGGCACCTTATGGGGAGCTTGTCATGGCGTTTCCCAATCTGCAAGCAGCAACGCCGGCACGCGGGAGAACTCCGCCTGGTTGTGCGTTACGAGGGTGCAGCCGTTGGTCAGGGCGATGGCGGCAATTTGCAGATCATAGGGGCCGATCGGGGTGCCGAGCGATTTCAGGTGCGTGCGGATAGTCACGAAGGAATCGACCGCGGCGTCGTCGAACGGCAGGCTCGGATAGGGGGCGAGCAGGGCATCGACGGCCGCCCGATTGGCAGCCGATTTCGCACTGCGGGCGTAACCATATCGCAGCTCAGCCACGATCACGGAACAGACGCGCAGGTCGGCGCTCGGTGCTGCCCGGAACCGTGCTGCGACCTGCGGTTTGGTTCCCCGGAGTAACGCCACCCAAACGTTGGAGTCGAGGAGGTAAGTCATTCCACCTCCACGGGAGGCGGCAGTGGCGGTTGTGGGTGGACAATGAAGGTTTCGTCGTCGATGGAGCCGAGCAGGTCAAAATAGCCCGGCGGCAGCCTAGGAGTATCGGCTGACGACTTCGGCTGGACGACCACCACTACCTCGAACTCCGTGTCCGGCTCGCCGAGCGGAATGCGCAGGGACAATGCACCGTCGCGGCCGGTGCGTTCGCGGGTTTGAATCGTGTGCATGGCTTGTTCTCGTTGGATTCGGAATGTCGTCATCCTATGCTGCAGCTGCCAGAAAGGGTTCGGGATTCGAATAATACGAGATTAACAAATCATATTATTCGACTCCCGACCCCTTTTCCCGGCTCTACCTGTGGGTTGGCCCACCCGTTTGGCTTCGCGCACGGCTGCTTTGGGCACAGCGCTTGCCCACCCGTCGTTTGCGCCCCTTTGTGCCGTCCATCCCGTTCAAGAACTCGCTTCAAGGACTCCAGAACCTCGGTCCCGCCGACACCCTGGCGCTTGCCGGCAGCGATACGTTCTTCCAACCAGCGGATCGGGTCTTCGCCGGTACTGGCCAAGGCGTCCCTCAGTTCTTGGCGGATCGTGCTGAGTTTTTTGCTGCCCATCATAACAGTGCCTCGAACAGGTATTTCAATTCTTGAAGTCGCTGATAGGCGATCTGGGGCGACTCGCCGTGCTCGATCAATTCTACCGCGGCCTTGGCAATCAGGTCATCGCGGTCCTTTTCATCTTCGCATATCATCGCCCCAAGGAGCGAGGCAAGGATCTCTTCGCTTGCGTCGGAGATTCGCCCTGCAACGCGCTTGGCGATTTGCGGGTGCCGAGCGAGAATTTGGTGGCCGCGCTCGTGAGCCAGAATTGCCGTGAGAGAGAAGTCCTCCGGGTTCGCGTCTTTCCCAAACGCTTCAGCGTAAACGATCAACAAGTCCTCTTCGGCAATACGGGCGCAGTCCGTATCTGCGCCGCCCGCGTGACTGTACACGTGACGGTATTCCACGACTCCGATAAATCCCAACTGCCGTGCAATGCGCGTAATCCGCCTGAGGCGAGCACGCCGTTGTGCAACAGTGAGAGGCGGTGGTGACGGAGTCGCCATGCCCTATCTTATCGCCATTGGTTTGTTGTCGCAACTGCATCGTCGGACAGAAAACATGGTTGCCCGAGACTCCTTGTCGAGTGGAAGCGTTCTGGATAGATTGTCCAGCAGACTTGACGAAGGGACTGGCCTGCAATTCGAGAACGAGAACGTGGGCTTCGACAAAAAACAGCGGTCGGCTATCCCTGGTCGGCATGTTCACAAAAGAATGAAATATGTCCCCAATCCTCCCTCTCATGAAGTTGCAGCCGCAGTTGCGCGAAGAGCTGCTTCAGGGCATGCGTTAGGAAGGCCCGGAAGGCTATCGCCGTTTCATCGAGGCGTATTTCAAACGCCTAACGAACAGTGGGCAGTGATCGTCATTAGTCATTGGATCATTAGGCAGATTGCATGGAACATTACGAGCATAGCCTGCATGCAATGGTGCGGCTTTTGGAGGCAGTCGGCGAAAAGCACTGGGCTGCCTGGATCCGTGAGGACATCCACCTGTGGGAGGGCTCTTCGGAGACCGCTCATCACTTATCCGCTTATGGGGGGATGGGATCATTCAACGATGTTTGGATCTGTCACGCCAACGGACACAATGTGACGGAACCTCAAGAAGCATGGATCCACACACTTTTTGAATGGCTCAAGTCGGTTTGTTACTATCTGGCACGACACCCAAATTGCAAGGTCACAGAGGCGAGTTTGTCGAAGGCCGTCGGCCGGCATGATTCTGCTCTTGCGGCATTCATCGGTGGTGACAAGGCTTCTGCATCAATGAGAGGGTACGCCAGCGAGACTCCCAAACTCCAGGGTTGGCGTTGTCTTCTTTGCGGGTATTCAGAGGTATCTGCGCGGGATCTTGAATATTTGATCGCAAGGAGTGAAGTACCAACCATGGTGTTTCGAGCCTGCGCGACGTTGACCTTGGATGATTTGGTCGACAGGATACTGCGACTCGATATTCCCGGGATCACAAAAACACGCCGGGAATTGAATCAGGCGGTAACTGCCAGTGGAATCTCGTTGAGTAAGCGGGATGGTTGGATGCGTCCCTGTCCGAACTGTCAAAAGGACGAAACAGCCATTTACCGGTGGGAATTGGCGCGCTGCGAACAAATGTGTTTTGAGCCATCGAATGACAACTTGCCGCTGAGGAAATAGCCGCTTGACACTGTGCATAGTGAACCAGAGAAGATGGGCCGTGCAGCGGACAAACACCATTGACTAATGACCAATGACCAATGACTAATTTCCTGTTTCGCTGGATCGGCATCAGCGACGACTTCCTGGCCCATCCCGAAGTTACTCGGGTGGGCTGGCAGTATCCAATGGTCCTCCTGCTCGGCCTGCTCGTCGCGTTGCCGTTGTGGGTAGCTTTCACCTATTGGCGGCAGTTGCGCAACCTTCCGAATGCTCCTCTGCGCATTCGCCTGGCGCTGACCGCAACCCGTGGCGTTGTCTTTGCCCTGCTGGTGGTGGCCCTGGCCGGACCATTCATCAGGCTGGACCAGAAGACCGAGAAGAAGCCCGTCGTGGCAGTGCTCCTCGACTACTCGGACAGCATGCAGTTGCCGGCAGGCCCGTTCAAGGAAGAGGAACTGCTGCCGCTGGCCCGCTCGGCCGGCCTGGTCAGCGGCGACGGCAAGCTCGACGGCGAGACACGCAAAGCACTGAACAAGATCAGCCGTGTCAACCTCGCCCGCACGGTCTTGCAGCACCGGGCCAAGACAGTCGCTGGAGCCGCTGGCCAAGCAATACGACCTGCGTTTCTACGCCTTCGGCCGCGATACCGTGCCGCTGGCGGTTGATCCGGCCAACCTGCAACTGCCCGAATCAGCCAAGTGTGGCGCCACCGCCTCGCACCTGGGCGATGCCGTGGCACACGTCGCCGAGGAAGCCACCGGCGCCAACCTGGCCGGCATCGTGCTCTTTCCGACGGCGAGAACACCGGAGGCAAGGCCCCGGTGGAAGCTGCCGTGGCTGCGCGCACTCCCGTATTCACGGTGCCGGTCGGAGCTGCTGCCCGCCTCGCCGATGTAGCCGTCGTTGACGTGGTCGCTTCCAGTCTCGTTAGCGTCGGCGACACAGCTCAGATAGCCGTCACCATTGAATCGCAAGGCTTCGACAACCGTACCGTCAAGGTCGAGTTGCGCGATGGAGCGACCTTGCTCGATTCCAAGGATTTGGTCCTGCGCGGCAGCGAACAGCAACAAGTGGAGTTGGCCTTCCACGCCACGGAGCCGGGTGTGCGCTACCTGACGGTGCAGGTGCCGCCTCTGCCGGAAGAGCCTGAACATCTGCGGGCCAACAACACCGACACGGCCGTGGTCCGCGTCAGCGATGAGAAGATCAAGGTTTTGTATGTCGAGGGCCCGGCCCGCTGGGACTACCGCTTCCTGCGCAACGCCATGAAGCGCGACCACGGCCTGGGGGGCGTGCAATCCGCTGGTCCGGACATCGTTCTGGAGGCCGAGTGGCGAGCGGCGGGCCGTCCACCGGAGCAGCGCCGCTGCCCGTTGCCGCGTACCCTCGACCAACTCGCCAAGTATCACACCGTCATCCTGGGCGACGCATCGCCCAGGCTGCTCGATCCCGCGTTCATCAACCTCCTCGACCAGGCAGTACGCGAACGCGGCGTGGGTCTGATCGTCGAGGCCGGCCCGCTGGCCATGCCGCACGCCTACAACAATTCTCCCTCTCCCCCGGCAGCGGGGGAGAGGGGTAGGGGTGAGGGGGTTCTGCCGAAGTTGCTGCCAGTACGGCTGCGCGGCAAGGTCTCCGGCCTGGAAGCGCCCGCTTTCAAGCCGTTCCGCCTGGAACTCAGCCCGGAGGGCGCCCTGCACGAAGCGCTCCGTTTCTTCGATGACCCGGGCAAGAACCAGAACGCCTGGACGCACCTGCCGCCTTACTACTGGTGTGCCCCGGTCGAGCGTCCGGCGCCGGCCGCCTCGGTATTGGTCTGGAACCCGAGTCTGCAAGGGGACTACGGCAAGTTGCCGCTGGTGGCGTCTCATTACGCCGGCCAGGGCAAGGTGATGTTCATCGGGACCGACTCGACGTGGCTGTGGCGGCAAAACGTCGGTGATCGCTTCTTCTACAGGTTCTGGGGCCAGGCCATTCGCTTCGTGGCCCGCCACGGTGAGGCAGGCTCGAAAAAGAGTTGGCTCGAGGTCCGGCCCGGCACGGGCACAGCCGGGCGAGCAGGCCCTGATCGAGCTTATGGCCTACACCGCTGACGGCACGCCGCGCAGCGAATCGTCGCTGCCGATCCGCGTGCTGGGCGGCTCGTTCCCAAACTCCAGTTTGGGATCGAGTAGTGCAGGCGGCTCGCCTGCCACGCTGGAGGCGACGGCCGACCCCGTGGTCCGGGGCCGCTATACCGCCGCGTTTCACGCCGCCGACCCCGGGGGAATATCGTTTGCTGTATGATCCAGGCAGCGGCACGCCGGTCGAGGCCCGAGTCCGCGTCCTGGCCGCTGCGGAGGAGAACCGGCACCCCAGTGTCAACCGCCCCGCCTTGCAAATGCTGGCCCATGCCGCCGGAGGCCAAATGGTGGAACTGTCCAAGCTGGACACGCTTGCCGGCCAGTTCAAGGGCCAGCCCCGCACCGTCCACGTGCTGCGCGATGCTTCCCTGTGGGACAACTGGCTGATGCTGGTCCTGCTGGCCGGCATTTATTCGCTGGATGTCGGCCTGCGGCGGCTCGGCGGACTACAGTGACAGGCCGCCCCCACCTCACCACTCCCGACAGCATGACAGGATGACAAGATGACAGGATGACAAGGTGACCGGTTCAGCTCTGGTCACCTGTCACCTGTGTCACCCTGTCACCCTGTCACCCTGTCATCTTGTCATCCTGTCACCCTGTCACCCTGTCACCCTGTCACCCTGTCACGTCTTCACCTTGACACCACCGCCACTTCAAAAGTATACGACCCGCACGACCGTCCTGACGCGCTTCCTGAGATTCCCCATATTTCACAGGCTAGCCGAAAGGACCCATTGCATGAAATACCCCGTTGTCATCCTGGCTTGCGCCATCTTCGCCGGGATACCATTTCCTGCCCAGACATTTGCGCAAGTGTCCACAATTGAAACTCGAGTGTCAGGTTGTACCTTTTCACCCGATAGCAAGCTCGCTCTCGTGACATACTCCATCAACGCTTGGGGAAAGAAGTCGATGACGTTTATCGACCTCTCAGTGACCGATGTCCTTCGCCTGTACGACCTGGGCAGCGGCAAAGAAATCCGTCAGTTGCAACTGAAATCCTATCTTCATGAGCCTTGCTATTCGGTCGCTTTCCTTCCGGACAGCCGTCATGTCGTGCTGCCAGGTGAAATAAGCAACGGGTCTGACAGAGCAGGCATGCAACTACTCGAGGTGTGGGACGTAATCCGCGGCGAACGAATCCGCACCTTCGAGAAACCGTCAAGCAACACGAGTTGGGTATCCCGGATTGCAGTTTCCGCGGACGGCAAGAAGGTGCTGGCCAGCTATATCGATTACACAGTCCGGTTATGGGATGTCGAAACCGGTAAGCTGCTGCGCACATTCGACAACAACAAGCTTGACCATCGCTACTCGTTGAACCGTGTAGCCCTGCCAGTCGCTCTATCGCCGGATGGCAAACTGGCGATCTTCCGTGGTGATCCCGAAGATAAGGAGTTCGCGGTTTGGAACCTGGAAACTGGTCAAGTGGTTCGGAAGGGAGTTCGCGACACTGGCGCAGGTCGGGACTTTTTCGTGGCCTTTTGTCCATCCGGGAAGTACGTAGTGACCAAAAAGGAACTGGACGATAGTGGACAACAGGGTGCGGCGGCCTCCAGTCATTGTCTCTCGCTATGTGACATGGCGACAGGTAAGGAAGTGCGTACCTTTGCAACCGCCGCAAGCTCCATTGCCTTCAGGGACGACGGCAAATACCTCGTATCGAGTACCGACGGCAAGTTTGGGTTTGATCTTAGGCGGACCAGCGACGGCAAAATCGCCTCGTCGAGCATTCCCAACGATCAGTGTGCGCCTTGTGTAAAAATCTGGGAAGTCGAGAGTGGCCGCGAACTCTGGTGCTGGAAGATGCCACGGGATGAAATCAATGCGCAATCGACTTACCTTTCCCCGGATGGCAGATTACTAATAACCGACTGCGGCGGTCAAACCACAGGGAAATACGCAGGGGATTCTTTACTCGTCAGGCTCTGGGACGTCGATTCGCAAAAAGAAGTTCACGTCTTGCGCGACTACCAAGGCCGCCCCAAGAAGGCCGATCCCGACCACCCGCCCAGCAAATGGTGGCAATTGTGGAAGTGATGTTATGAGGAAGTTACTCCCATGAAAACAATCGGAAGGATAGTCGTGCTCTCGAGCCTTCTTCTCCTGGCGGCCCCTGCTGTTGCACTCTGGCCGTGGACGCCGCGGCCTCCGGCGGAGCCTCTCACTATAACGCCCGCGGAACCCAGTGCATCCGATATCGCCGACGAGCTTGACATGCGTTATTGGTCCTACCGGTTACAGTTTCGCCCGTTCCCCAAAGGCTTAGTCGAGTTCGACCTTTGCGAGTTGAAAGCGCAAACCGGACGGTAGCTGGGAGAAGACTCTATTGGCAGAAGGAGGTAAGGACGGCCGCGATCCTGGCCTTCTAAGGCAAGAGCGCGGACGTCCTTGACGTGACCTTGCATGTCTTCATCTACGAAGGCAAGGAGGGACCAACGTTCGCGTATCGGTTCGACGGATCGGGTTGGCGCAAATCACTCAAGAAGATGCCCGACTTCAGGGGTATGGCACTGTATCACGATGGCAAGAAGATCATCAATGGCTGCATCGTCCTCGCCGCAGCCCGCAAGGAGCCGAACCGGTTGTCCGACAATGAAGCCGACTGGGCGCGGGTGATTGGTCTGGAGATGAAGACCGAGCCGAGGGATTAACGTGCTCGGGACTGCACAACGAGCAGATCCTACTGTACAAGGTGAAGTTCTGATCCCGGATTTGTATGAGGAAGCTACTCCCATGAAAACAATCGGAAGGATAGTCGTGCTCTCGAGCCTTCTTCTCCTGGCGGCCCCTGCTGTTGCACTCTGGCCGTGGACGCCCCGGCCTCCGGCGGAGCCTCTCACTATAACGCCCGCGGAACCCAGTGCAGACGTTATCGCCGATGAGATTGACATGAGTCATTGGACCTACCGGTTACAGTTTCGCCCACCCGTCAAAGACTTAATGGGGTTCGACCTTTGCGAGTTGAAGCGCAAACCGGACGGTAGCTGGGAGAAGACTCTATTGGCAAAAGGGGGCAGGAGCTCCAGCCCCGATGCCGGATTCAAGGACGGATCCTTGCATGTCTTGATCTACGAAGGCAAGGAGGGACCAATGTTCTCGTGTTGGTTCGATGGATCGGGACACCGCCGGTCCCTCAAAAAGATGCCCGACTTTACGGATATGATGCTGCTTCACGATGGCAAGAGAATCATCAATGGCTGCATCGTTCTCGCCGCGGCCCACAAGAAGCCGAACTGGGTATCCGACAATGAAGCCGACTGGGGGCGGGTGATTGGTCTGGAGATAAAGACCGAGCCGATGCCTTAATGTGCTCGGTACCACGAACTTGTCCGCCACCCGGCGACCCGGCCTGTCCCTCACGGCGTCCGGTTGCCAGCCGTAGTTCCCACCACTGGGGTTTCCCCTGTTTTGTTCGCTCTCCCTGTCCAGCCATGCTCTCGCCATTCACCTACTGAACACAACGGGGACTTGCAAGGTTCTCCCGCCGAACCTGACATGTCTCCGTCCTTTCCTGCCCTTTCCATGCATCCGGCCCGATTGAAGACATCCCTGCTTTCCGTCCTCCGTTGTGGCACGGTACAGAGACCACTCCGTGCCCAACGAAGAGTAATCGCCAATCATTCTGAAAGCGAGGGACCATGCCGGCCATGCGTGACGTGATTCACGGCAAGCCCATCGAATTGGAAAACGAACCGAACATGCCCAAAGGCCGGGAAGCCACCGTTGCCGTGGGCCCCGTCTCAGGGATCGCCGCAAGGAAGCACTTCGACTCTTGAATCAATGGTGACTCGACCATCGTCCGACTTCTTCCAAAGATATCTTTCATACGGACAAACGGGCACGGAAGGCCTCCAAATCGGGGCAAAGGCCAGCCCATTCGACCAGGCTGTCCAGGCGTTGCTCGTCCTGAATGTTGCGGAGCGCCGTCACTATCTCCTGTGGGACGGTGCCGAAACGAGCGGTGAGGAACCGCACAATGTGCTTCTGGCTGTTCTCGGCGATCAATTCCTGAATCAGTGGTGATTCGATCATGATCCGACTTCCTCCAAAGTTGGACAACAACTGCCCACGCAAGGACTTCAGCGTCGGGCCACCTTCCCAGCCGCAAAGGTGAGTCGGCATCTTTCATGCGGACAGGCGGGCACGGAAGGCCGGCAAATCGGGGCAAAGGCCGGCCCAAACCACCAGGTCATCCAGGCGCTGCTCGTCTTGGATGTTTTGTAACGCCATCGCTATGTCCTGCGGAACGGAGCCAAAACGAGCGGAGAGGAGCCGCAGAATGGGCTTATGGATCTTTTCGGCGAACAGTTCCTGAATAAGTGGTGACTCGATCATGATTCGACTTCCTCCAAAGATAGATAACAACTCCCGATCATTATAACGCAAACGAGTAAGCACCTGCGATACCGCGAGCAGGTTGGCTCTCTCTTCCGCTGGTGCGTGCCTGTCGATCAGCTCACGGCACTGTTGCAAGATCGGTTCCGGCGGCCCCTCGAAATGAGTCAACGGCACCCACGGAATCAAGCCGACATCGTTGGCGGCCAGCAATTCCGCGGCGGGCAATGTCCACAACTCGACCACCCGCCAGTTCGTCTGCACCCTCGTCCAGCCCTGACGGCTGACCAGTTCCCGATAACCGCCGATCTGAAAGTTGCCGCGCGGCCGGAGGATGATAGTCAGGGCCTCCGGAAGGACGTGCCGATCCAGGTAAACGAGCATCGTGCCACGCACCACCTGTTCGAGAAGGCGCTCCTCCGGATAGGTGGCAATTTCCACGAGGTACAGGTCCATGTCGTCCTGGTCCTGCAACTGCACTTCGAGCAGGCCATCGGGCAGTTGTCGAGGCTGAACAATTTCCGGCGGGCGCGGACGCCATGATCGGATACGGCGAACGCCGCCCAGGCGTAGAATGGAATCGCCGCGATGCTGGATCAGCCACTTGCTACTGCGGTCGTAATCGTCGTGCATGATGTACCCTGCCCAACAAGTCTCTCACATTATATCCACCTGGAAGGAGTACGGCCCAGTCCGCTGGTTGAAAGTTCCCACCACTGGGGTTTCCCCTGTTTTGTTCGCTCTCCCTGTCCAGCCATGCTCTCGCCATTCACCTACTGAAACCAAACGCCTTTCACGGCAGCAAAATATCTGACGCGCCAACGAAACCCTTCGCTGGCGGGTTAAGCTTGTGTAAGACTATAATGTCTGGAGCAACATCATTCATCACTGCCGAGGCGAGCCGATGACACCGAACAAGACAAGGAGACAAGGAGACAAGGAGACAGGGAGAACTAGACCTGTCACCTTGTCACCTTGTCACCTTGTCACCTTGTCTCTCTGCGTCCTTGTCTCCCTGTCTCCTTGTCTCCTTGTCTGCGCACTTGCCCAGGAGCCGAAAGAGAAACCCAAGGAGCCAGTGCAGACGACCGAGACCGGCGCGGCCGTTCTCACCGAACTGGCCATCATTGAGAAAGTGACCGCGTCCACGGACAAGGCTTTGCAATACCTGGCGTCCAAGCAGCGGCCGGATGGCGGCTGGCACAATAACCACGCCGTCAACGGCCTGGCCCTGCTCGCCTTCATGGGTCGGGGACACGTACCCGGCCGAGGGCCTTACAAGGACGTGCTGGCCAAGGGCAAGCGCTATCTTCTGGCCACGGCCAACGCCAAGACCGGACTCCTGGCACAGGCCGGCCAGCCGATGTACGAGCACGGTCTCGCCACGCTGGCCCTGGCCGAGATGTACGGCATGGACCCCGATCCGGAGCTGGAAGCTGCGCTGCGCAAGGCAGTCGCCCTGATTGTTCAGCGCCCAATCGCCGGCCGGAGGCTGGCGTTATCAGCCGAACGGTCTGGACCAGGACCTGAGCGTCTCAGTCATGCAGATTGTCGCCTTGCGGGCGGCTCAGAACGCCGACATCCCGGTCCCGGCCGAGACGATCGACAAGGCCGTCAAGTACGTCAAATCGTGTGCCGCTCCCGGCGGCGGCTTCGGCTACACCGGTCCAGGCAACGGGCCGCAGACCACGGCAGCCGGCATTCTGTGCCTGCAACTGCTGGGCGAGTACAATGATCCGAGCGTGGCCAAGTCCCTGCAGCACCTCGGCAAGGTCCCCATCGCCTGGGACAAATCAGGGCCGCAGTACTTCTATTATTTCCACTACTACGCCATCCAGGCCCACTACCAGGCAGGCGGCAAGGAGTGGAACGAGTGGCATCCGCGCATCCGCGAGTTACTGCTACAGAAGCAGAACCCTGATGGCAGCTGGGACGTTCCCCCCGGAACGGCTGAGCAGGAGAGCGTGGTCGGCCCCAACAAGATATACTGGACAGCAATGGGTTCGCTGATCCTGGACATCTACATGCACTATCTGCCGGCGTACCAGCGGTAAGGGGATGAGGCGATGACACTGAACAAGACAAGGAGACAAGGAGACAGGGAGACAAGGAGACGTGACCGGTTCTCCTTGTCTCCCTGTCTCCCTGTCTCCCTGTCTCTTTGTCTCCTCGTCTCCCTGTCTCCCTGTCTCCTTGTCCGGGCGATGGCGGATGATGCCAAGGCGGGCACCATCACCGGCACAATTGATTGTCCGAATGCGGTGAAGGCTATCTTCGCGGTGGAACGGGCCAGCAAACAACAGTTCAAAGGATCACTCCAGGGCGACCGGTTCACCATTGCCGGCCTGCCCCTGGGCAAGAAGTATGATTGCATCATCGACTTCGGCAACGCCCGTCTGGAAGGCGTCAATCTCAAAGTGCCGCGCTCGGACTACGAGGAAGAGCAGCCGTTGAGCAAGGACGACGTTGCCCACCTGAAGAAAGAGGTCCGCGACTTGAACCAGTTCGAGAACGTCGTGGACGTGCTGGCAGTGGAAGGCAATATTCAACACGCCGCTGTTCTCATCAACAAGCTGCGCACAACGCCGTTCTATGACTCCAAGCCCGGAGAAATCGTTTGGCGACTGGAGCTTTGGCACTTCGAGCGGCCGGAAGAAACCTGGGTCAAGACGCAAGATGAGCTATGGACCGTGTTCTATCGCGAGCGGTTGCAGAAGGACGTGTACGACGCCAAATCATTGACGCTCGATCCCGCCCTGGGCGGCCTTGAACCGACCGCGAAACAAGTGACGGTGTCAGTGGGGCGGGTGACTTTGCCTGAGGCAAAGCCAGGTGTTCGGCTGCGCGGCAAGGTGGCCGGCAAGTGAAAGTTTACCTTCGCTTGCGCAGTCAGGCTCGTATCCCACACAAGCCTGACGCGCAAGCGAAGGTGAACTAACTGGCGCCGCTCGCCTAAGGCCCAATGGCACCTAAAACGTTAAGTACCCGGTGGTCACCGCCGCCGGAGCAGCAGAGCAGTAAATATTCGGTAGTCACAGGTATGGCTTGAAGAAAGGGTAGGAAGTCAGCGCATGGCGGCAGCGCTGCTCGTTCCAGGGAAAATAGCTAAACGGCAGATAGCAGAGTCGTCAGGCCGGCGACTGGATGTCGTTATGATGAGTCGTTAGCCGGTGCAGCGGGTCGAGGTTGATCGGACAGTTGCTGCCGCATCTCTTCAGACATGTTCCAGGGCAAATAGGCTACCGCATCGACAGGCGCTTGGCCGCCGGCCTCGGCACAAGCCGTCAAATACGCTGTCAGCCAGGCACGCACGTCCAGATGCCAAAGGCTCAGTGTTTGAAAGAACGAGAACAGTATGGCCGCCAAGCGTCCACTCCAGAGCGCACCCGAACCATAGTAGTTCTTGCGTGCAATCACGGGGACGCGTTCGCGGCGTTCGGCCTCGTTGTTGTCCAAGGGCACTTCGGGATGATCCAGGAACACCGTCAGGCCGGACCAGTGGTTTTTCAGGCTCTCAAGCACCTTGCGTTGCGGTGCTCGCAACTGAGGCTGGGCAAGTTCCTTATCGCGTCGTTGCGCCAAGTGGGCGACGTGTTCCCGCAGTAAGCAGTCAGCTTCGGCAGCAGCGGCCGTTGGGCTGTCAGCGGCCGTTGCGGCGGCCATCGGGCTGTCAGCGGCCGTCGCGGTGGCTGTTGGATGGTCAGCGGCCGTTGCGGCGGCCATCGGGCTGTCAGCGGCCGTCGCGGTGGCTGTTGGATGGCCAGTAGCCGTTGCGGCGGCCATCGGGCTGTCAGCGGCCGTCGCGGTGGCTGTTGGATGGTCAGTAGCCGTTGCGGCGGCCATCGGGCTGTCAGCGGCCGTCGCGGTGGCTGTTGGATGGTCAGTAGCCGTTGCGGCGGCCATCGGGCTGTCAGCGGCCGTCGCGGTGGCTGTTGGATGGTCAGTAGCCGTTGCGGCGGCCGTTGGGCTGTCAGCGGCCGTCGGATGGTCAACAGCCGTCGCGGCGGCCGTTGGGTGGTCAGCAGCCATCGCGACAGCGACCGTTGGGTTGATGGCCGCCAGGGCGTCCAGACGAGCATCGTTACGCTCGTACAACAAAGCAATGTCTTCGACCCATGACCAAGCCCAGTCGGTCAGTTCGGGCCAACCGGTCAGCACGGCCAAGAAATCGCGGCGCACATGAGCCCAGCAAAAGGCGAGGATAATCGCCCCCGACTTCACTTGCCGCATGGTTTTGTAAGCACTGTAGCGATCGACATTGAGAATGCCCTCGTGGTCGCCGAAGTGGTCTTCCGGCACGTGGTGGGCGCGGGTCGGATCGAGCACATAGACAATGGAGCGGGCGGCGGCGAAGACCCACATCTGCCAGATGAAGTTGGCCTTGTCGGGACGGCGGAGGAACACCAGCCAGCGTGTTTCATCGGCATGCCAGTGGTCTGCGTTGCGATTGTATTCGACCAGGGCTTCATACAGAGGTTGGAAGAGGGGCAGCAATTGCTGCAGGCCGCCGGTGACCGTACCCGCCGACAGGTTCAAGCCCAAGCTGCGGAGTTCCGCCAGAACGCGATAGAGTGGCTGAAAGAGGGCGAATTTGTGTTGCAGAATCATGACCCAGACCGAGACACCCAAGAGGCCTTTGGGAATTACCTTGGGTGGTGGCGGGGCCGTGACCACGGCCGGCTGGCTGGAGCAGCTTCAGGTGTGCGCATAGCGGTGGCGGTGATAAACACGGCGGTGGGCACGGACTTCGACTTCGAGGATTTGGCCGTCATCGCTGCCGGGGAGTTGCTGCCAGGGCTCACCACAGTTTGGGCAGCGCTGTTGGTCGGCAGGCACTTCGAGGGGCTCGTGCGTGGTCGGCAAATGGTCATAGGATCGGCGTGTTGGCCCTTTGGCACCACGTTGTTGTCCGCGTGAGCGTGTGGGCTTAGTAGTGGCCGTAGTCGGGTTGGGTGTGGTCGTAGCGGCCGTTTCCGATTTGCGGCCAAAGAGACGTTGTTGGAGTTCGCGGATTTGACCGTGCAGGAGTTCGACTTCTTGCTGGAGTTTATGTTCACGTTGTTTGGCGCGGCGGTGTTGACTTTGCCAATAGTGGCTCTGCTGGCGCAGCAGGACCATTTGTAGGCGCAGGCGTCGAATGATAGCGACCGCGAGCAGCAGCAAGAAAAGGAGGACGATCAGACATTGCCGCAACCAGAAGAGCAAAGCATCCAGGTGTTCTTCAGGAGTTGGAGGAGATTCCACTATGCCATCATCGAGAAGCATGGTGGTAGCATCTTCGGGGGTAGGCGAGCGGGGCACCAGAGGATAAAAGGTGTCGGCGTCCATGCACTAAGCATGTTAGGCTGACTGGCCGTGCGGAGCGGAAAAAAAGCGAGAGAAAACCCGTCCAAGAACGTCAAACTAAGTAAGATCTAACTGTCGCGACGACTACGCAAGAACTTGGGTTAGCCGAATATTTACGCAGAGCAGTGCTTATGTCTTGAATTAACAAGCGGTTACGGCTGGATATGAGCCTGAAAAGAATTGAAAACACCGGGTAAAACCGGGTAATGAAAATGGCCATTCGCCTCCAAGAGGGCGGGTTATGAGCAAGCACAATCCATTCAATACCGGCAAAGCCGCGTGTGTCTTGTTGGCTGCCGGCTTGTTCCTGTTACTGGTTGAGCTATCCGGCGGGCAAGACAAGGATCGCCGCCTGGGCACCTGTGGCCCGCCGCAACGCAAGAACCCGGAGCGGCAGACTTCGGCGGAGGGCATGCCTCCCTTGCCTCTGCCAGTGACGCCGATGCGCCGCAGCGAGCCTAAAGCGGAGCCTGCACCCCCGCTGTTCCTTGCCAAGCTGGAGTACGGCGTCTTGCAGGACTGGAACACCGATCCCGGCGACGTCGACAACCTGCTGCGGCATTGCCGCTCTCAGCTTGGCCTTTGGTACGGCTGGCGGCACTCTGCCCCTCCACGAGCTGGTCGCCCTGCACAAGGCCGACAAGCCGTGCAAGATTCCGGTGTTGTACATGTCGGGACACGAGGCCTTCCAGTTTAGCGACGCGGAGCGGGCGGCCGTCCGCCAGTACGTCCTCGACGGCGGCACGCTGCTGGGCGATGCTTGCTGCGGCCGGGAGGAGTTCGCCGTCTCTTTCCGCCAGGAAGTCCGCGTCATGTTCCCCGACCGGGCCTTCGACCTGCTGGAGGTCGATCATCCGATCTTCCGGGCCTACTACAACTACACCAAGGTGAACTACCTCGTCTTCGACGGCAAGGTGCGCAAGGAGTTCACAGGTCCGCCGCAGTTGCTGGGCCTGAACATCGGCTGCCGAACCGCTGTGATCCTGACGCCGTTCGACCTGAGCTGCGGCTGGGATCGAGCACATTCACGAACACGGCAAACGGGTGCTGCCCGGCGACGCCATTCGCCTGGGCATCAACCTGATCAGTTACGTGGCGGCGGAGCGCCAGCTCGGAGAGGCGCAAGCGGTGACGCGCAAACTGGTGGCCCCGGCCGTCCGGCCCCGGCAGCAGTTCAAGGTTGCCCAGCTCCGCCACCAGGGCGACTGGAATCCCGATCCCAACAGCGTCTTCCAGTGGCTGCGGCACGTCTCCGGCGACTCCAGCCTGGCCGTCGGCTTCGATCTGAAGTACGTCGATGCCAATGAAGCGCAACTGGCGCCGTACCCGTTCCTGTACATGACCGGCCATCGCGACCCGAAACTCACCGACCAGGAAGTCAAAGCTCTCCAGCACCACCTGCAAGCCGGCGGCTTCCTGTTCATCAACAACTGCTGCGGTCGCAGCGCCTTCGATCAGCACGTCCGCGCCCTCGTCGCCCGGCTCTTTCCCGACCAGAAGCTAACCAAGGTGCCCGACGACCACCCCTTGTATCGCTCCTTCTTCGCCATCAAGGAGACAAAGGACCGGCAGAACGGCGCCGCCCGTCCCGCCGAGCTGGAGGGCATCACGGTGAACGACCGGCTGGTGGTGGTGTACTCGCGCAACGACATGATTACCCAGTTGAAACAGGTGAGTGATCCATTCGGCAACGGCTACGATGCCGAGTCCTGCCGGCGGCTGGCGGTAAACATCGTGGCCTATGCTCTACAGAACTGATGCAGCCCTGCTGAAGGCTTGTGGCGGCACGTTTCCAACGTGCCGGGCCAGCCGCCGGCACGTTGAAAACGTGCCGCCACAAGGAGCTGGAGGAAAGCGTGAACAAACCCAACCCACTTAACGTCGGAACATCTGCCGTCCCTACTGCGGCCCCGGCCCAGAACGACTTGCAGGCCATCCAGCGGCTCGGCGAGGCTCGGAAGCGGCTCAAGCAGGAGATTGCCAAAGTCATCATTGGCCAGGAACACATTGTCGATGACCTGCTCACCGCCGTTTTCGCTCGCGGCCATTGCCTCATGGTCGGCGTGCCGGGTCTGGCCAAGACGTTGATGGTCCGGACCATTGCCCAGGCCATCGACCTGGGCTTCAACCGCGTCCAGTTCACCCCGGACCTGATGCCTTCCGACATCACGGGCACGGAGATCCTCGAAGAGGACAAGGTCAAGGGCACCCGCGCCTTTCGCTTTCTGCCTGGGCCGGTTTTCACCAACATCCTCCTGGCCGATGAGATCAATCGCACGCCGCCCAAGACCCAGGCAGCCCTGTTGCAGGCGATGCAGGAACTGCAAGTAACCGTCGGCGGCAAGACCTACCTTTTGCCCAAGCCGTTCTTTGTGCTGGCCACGCAGAACCCCATCGAGCAGGAAGGCACCTATCCCCTGCCCGAGGCCCAGCTCGACCGCTTCATGTTCGATATTCGCATCGGCTATCCCACGCCCGACGAAGAAATGAACATCGCCCTCTCGACAACTTCAGACGCCACGCCCACCCTGGCCAAGGTGCTGACCGGCCAGGGGATCATGCAACTGCAACAAATCGTCCGGCGGCTGCCGGTGAGCAAGCACGTGGCCCGCTATGCAGTCAATCTGACCAGGTCCACGCGGCCGCAGGAACCAATCGCTCCGCCCTTCGCCAAGGAGTACATCACCTGGGGCGCCGGCACGCGCGCCGTGCAGTACCTGGTGCTGGGCGCCAAGGCACGGGCGGCCATCGCGGGCCAGTACAACGTCACCTGCGCCCACGTCCGCGACGTCGCCCCGCTGGTCCTGCGCCACCGCATCGTCACCAACTTCCACGCCGAGGCCGAGGGAATCACGGCCGACAAGATCGTCGGAAAATTGCTGAAGCACGTGAGCGAGCCAAAGGCAGAGGCGTATGCGTAAGTTGGTGAGTGGTGGAGTGGTGAGTGGTGAGTGGTGAGTGGTGAGTGGTGGGTGGTGGAGAAGTGAGTGATGCCGGGTGCCATGCCCACGTCCGCGTGGGCATGTCGGGAGCCGCTTGCAGCACATGCCCACGAAGACGTGGGCATGGCACCCAACCTCTTCTCCACCACTCACCACTCACCACTCACCACTCACGAATGACGAGTGACAAATGACAAGTGACAGCCCCTACAAATACCTCGACCCCGAGGCTCTGAGCCGGCTCAAGAACCTTTCACTGGCGGCCCGCCTGGTGGTTGAGGGGTTCTACTCCGGCATGCATCGCAGTCCCAACAAGGGCTTCTCGGTCGAGTTCGCCGACCACCGCGAGTACAGCCCCGGGGTTGACCCCAGGCACATCGACTGGCGCGTCTTCGCCAGGCGCGACAAGCTGTACGTTCAGGCAATACGAGGAAGAAACCAGCCTGCGCTGCTTTCTGTTGCTCGACCGGTCGGCATCCATGGGCTACAAGTCGGATTCCGTGCCGCTGACCAAGCTGCAATACGGCTGCTATCTCGCAGCCAGCCTTGCCTATCTGATGAGCTTCCAGCAAGACGCCGTCGGCTTGATCACTCACGACACCACCGTGCGCGATCACATCCCGCCACGTCAGGGACCGGCTCATCTGCGCACTCTGCTCGAAGTGCTGGACCAGACCCGGCCAACAGGCGAAACCGGCCTGAGCGCGATCTTCAACCAGTTGGCGGAAATGATCAAGCGCCGCGCTTTGGTGGTGGTCCTCTCGGACTTGTTTGACGACCCGGTCAAATTACTCGAATCCTTGCAGCATTTCCGGCACAAGAAGCACGAGGTCATCGTGCTCCACATGCTTGACCCGGCAGAAATGGAGTTCCCCTTCGACGACATCACTTGTGTTGAGGATGCGGAGACACACCGCATGGTCCACGGCGATGCACGGGCCTTGCGCAAGGCCTACCTGGAGGAGTTCACAAAGTTTGCCAACACGATGCGGATCGGCTGCGAGGGCGCCCGCATCGACTACGCCGTCGCCCGCACCGACCAGCCCTTCGCCCAGTTCCTGAGTAATTATCTGGCCCGGCGGCAGAAGATGTAGTATTTGAATGTAGTCATTAGTCATTTGTCATTAGTCATTCAGTTCGTCACGGCCGCCCAACCTCACTCTCTACTAATGACCAATGACTAATGACTAATGACTAATAACAGGAATTGAAAATCGCATGACCTTTCTCAGCCCCCTATTCCTGATCGGCCTGGTGGCGGCGGCCATTCCGCTCATCATCCACCTCAGCCGTTCGCGCCGCCAGAAGAAGCTGCGCTTTTCCACGAGCCGGTTTCTGACCGAGCAGTTCATTCGTTCCTATCGCATGAGCCGGATCAAAGAAATCTGGCTGCTGCTGTGCCGCATGGCCCTGTGCGCGCTGTTCGCGCTGGCCCTGGCCGGGCCGCTGTTGTTGCCGCGCGGCACGTCCTTTCTGTCGAGCGGCGGTTCGCGGGCTGTGGTAATCGTGCTCGACAACTCGGCCAGCATGGCGGCCCGCGAAGACGGCGTCACCATGCTGGAACGCGCCCAGCAGGCGGCACGGGAACTCCTCGGCGGTTTGCGTTCCGGAGACACCGCCACGATCATCCTGGCTGCCCGCCGCGCCGGCGGCCCAGAAGTCCTCTTTCCCGAGCCGACGCCGGACCTGGGAGATGTGCTGCAAGCGCTCGACGGAGTGGAACCAGCCACCCTCGGCACCGACCTGACGCAGGCAGTGGCCCACGCCCAGCAACTGGCACTCAACAGCGCCGCTGCCAGCAAGGAGGTCTACGTGCTTAGCGACCTCCAGGATTCCGGCTGGGAACTGCCGGACGAGAAAAGCGGCCTGAAAGCCACCTCCGACGTGGTGTTCTTCTTCGTGCAAGTGCGCCCCCGGCGGCCCGTCAATGTCGGCGTGACGGCCGTGCAGTACGCCGCAGCCCGGCCGATGGTCGGCGTGCCTTTCTCCTTCAAACCGCACCTGGCCATCCACGGCGAACTCGACCGGCCGATCGAAGTTCGCCTCTTCGTCGATGGCCAGAAGGTGGCCGAACGTAGCGTTGAGAGGTTGCCCAGCGGCGGCATGGTCGTGCCGCGCTTCCACCATATCTTCACCACAGGCGGCTGGCATTCCGGCTACATCGAGGTGGACGACGATGCTTTCCCGCTGGATAACCGCCGCTATTTCGCCGTCGAGGTGCTGGACACGCTCAAAGTGCTGGCGGTCAACGGCGCCCCCTCGCAGGTGCCGCGCCTGGACGAACTGTTCTTCTTCCGCCTCGCTCTAACAGCCGACCCCTCACCTCAACCCCTCTCCCCCGCGGCGGGGGAGAGGGGTAGGGGTGAGGGGGCCGGCCACAGTCCCATCCAGCTCGACGAGACCAGCCCGGCCGAACTGGCCGGGAAAGACCTGACGCGCTACCCGTTGGTCGTCCTGGCCAACGTTGAATCGCTCAGCACGCAGGCACTGGAGAAAGTGGAGAGGTTTGTCGATGGCGGCGGCAGCCTGCTTGTTTTCCTGGGAGACAAGGTCAACGCCGCCTATTACAACGAATACTTGACGGCGGCCACGCGGCTGCAAGGCGGTCTGTTACCCGGCAAGCTGCTGGAGTTGCAAACCGATCCAAAGGGCGGTGAGGAATGCGCCAGCGTCGGCGCCGTCGATTACGATCATCCCGCCCTGTCCGCCTTCCAGGATCCGCACTTCGTCACTCTGGCGGGCGTTCAATTCAAGGCTCTGTGGAAAGTCGATCCGGGTTCGTCGGCCTTGCTCATGCGCACCAGCAACGGTTCGCCTCTCCTGTGCGAGCGGCCCTTCGGCAAGGGGCGAGTGCTTCTCTTCGCCAGCACCTGCGACCGCGACTGGACCAACTTCCCCGTGCGGCCGGCGTACCTGCCGTGGGTGCATCGCCTGACCGGCTACCTGGCCCAGGAACCGCTCCGCAACCTGCAACTTCTACAGCACCGGCGACGACATCCCAATTGCTGCGTCTCTGGCCGAGGGCACGCCGCAGGTGGTGGTCAAGAAACCCGACGGCTCGGTCTCGTTCCCACGGTCCTCCGTGGGAACGCACGCCGGTGCCGTTCCCACGGAGGATCGTGGGAACGAGAGCGCCACGCTGGTTTTCAGTGACACTGCGCAGGCCGGCATCTACACCATTTTGAAAGGCGAGAAGAAGGAGACCGCCCGCCTCGTGGCCGTCAACCTGGAACGCTACGAATCCGACCTGAACTACCTCGATGACGTTCTGGCCGAGCGAGAAGTCGGGTGGCAGCACCAGCCGCGAGGCTTGTATCGAAGCCGGCCTGAAAAAACTACTAGGGGACAGCCCGCTCGTAGCCTACGTGCCCGACCCGACACGCATCAGCGAGTTGTCGGTGGCAGCTAGCCGTGGGATCAAACTCTGGACGCTGGTGCTGTGGGCGGCGCTATTCATCGCCCTATTCGAACCTTGGCTGGCTAATCGCATCAGCTTTCGGCAGTACGGGAAGCCCGCCAGCGCGGAGACCCGTAGACAAGGAGACAAGGAGACAAGGAGACAAGGAGACAAGGAGACAGGGAGACAAGGAGACCAAAGCGGGTCGCAGTCTTCTGTCTCCTTGTCTCCCGGTCTCCTTGTCTCCTTGTCTGGATTTGCTGACCTGCATTTCGCGGGCGTGCAGCATTCCTGGCTCTGGCTGGTACTTCTACCGGCAGGTGCGGTGCTGCTGTTTTTCACCTATCACGGAATCTTTCAGCGTTCGGAACGCCGCCTCACCTGGGTGCTGTTGCTGCTCCGGGGCGCCGGCGTGCTGGCCCTGGTAATCTGTCTGGCCAACCCAACCTGGACGCGCACGCATGTGTCGGTCGATGCCGGCCGTGTCGCCGTCATCCTCGACACATCGCAGTCGATGACCTTGCCGGATGCCAGCGGCCAGCCGCGATACACCCTGGCGAAAAAAGCTGCTGCCGAGTTGGAGCGTGTGCTGGGCGCACCGGCGCACGGGGCGCGGCTGGAAGCCGATCTGTTTGACATCAATGGAATGCCTCTCGGCGGCAAGGTTCCAGCGGAGCCGCGGGCCGGCCGAACCGACCTGGGCAAAGCCCTGATCGAGACCGGTGCTCGGATGCGCTCCAAGCCGCTGGCCGCCATTGTGCTGATCAGTGACGGCATGGACAACACGGGGCGGCAAGGCTACGGTGAATTGGCCGATTTGCCCGCCCCGGTCTTCACCGTGGGGTTCCGCCCTGAGCCGGCAGCCGCCGGTTTCGACCTGGCCCTGAAGAAGGTGACAGCGCCACAACGGGCCATGGTCCACAATGATGTCAAGGTGCAAGTGCTGGTGGGCAAGACCGGCGGCGGGGCCATGCCGGTGAAGGTCCACATCAAGCGCGGCCGCGACGTCCTGGCCACCCAGTCGGCGGCGTTCGGCGCTAACGATGCCGAGCAGTTGATAAACGTCAACTTCAAGCCGTCTCAGGTCGGCAGCTTCGTGTTCACTGCCACGGTCGAGGCCGAGGGCGGCGGCGAGCGCAACCTGAGCAACAACAGCCAGCATTTCCCGTTGCGCGTCGATGCCGAACCGATCCGCATCCTCTATCTCGAAGGGTTTCTGCGTTACGAGTACAAGTATCTCAAGAAACACCTGGAGAACGATCCCGACGTCAGCCTGGTGGCCGTCGTGCGGCGCATCAACCCGGACCTGAAGGAGGAAGAGACCGGCAAGGACCTGGTCACGGCCGAGCGGCTGAAGAACATTGATGTCGTCATTCTCGGCGACATGGAAGGGAACTACATTAACGAAGCCGAGTACAAGGCGATCCTCCGCTGGCTGGACGAGAAGGGCCATGCTTTGCTGGTGCTGGGGGGATACAATTCCTTTGGACCGGAAGGGCTGCGCCGAACCCCGCTGGCCGAGGCCTTGCCCGTCGTGTTCGCCGAACAGGAACCGACCCAGAGCGAGGAGTCGTTCAGGCTTGAACTGACGGAGGAGGGGCGGCGGCACCCGATCTTCGAGGTGTCCGGCGATCGGGTCAAGGACGAAGCGGCCTGGAGCGAGGCGCCGCCGTTGCTGGGCAGCAGTCTGGTGCAGCGGGTCAAACCGGGAGCGGTGGTGCTGGCGGTCAATCCCAAGGCGAACGTCGGCGGCCAACCGGCCGTAGCTGCCGCGGCGCAGCGCTACGGCGCCGGCCAGGTCATGGTGCTGACGGTCGATACCACCTGGCGCTGGAGCCGCATGCCGCGCATCATCGGCCAGGCCGACACGCTCTATGCTCGCTTCTGGAGCCAGGCGGTGCGCTGGTTGGCCGGCCGCAGTACGGACGAACAACGGCCCCTGCTCCTGGCCAGCACCGACCGGCCGGATTACGACGTTGCTAAGCCTGTCAGCATCAAGGTGGTTCGCCAGCCGCGTGCGGGCATCGACCTGGCCGGGTCCGTGGTGGCGGTCGAGGTCACCGGCCCGGACGGCAAGACGATCGGGATTCCGGTCCAGGCTAACTCGGCCCGGCCGGATGAATTCGCCGGAACGCTGTACCCGGAGACCGGCGGCCGTTACGAATTGACGGCTCACTTGAGTTCGGGCGGGAAATTGCTGGCCAACCAGGTCGCCGAGTTCATGGTGCATGGCGCCGACATCGAACTGGCCGACCCGGGCACCAACCGGCAGAGTCTAGAAGCCATCGCCTCGGTCACGCAGGGCCACTACTTCGACATCGATGAGGCCGGCAAGCTGAGCGACCAGATCATGGACGACAAACTACTGCGCAAGGAGCGTCGCGTCAGTCACTTGCTCAGGACAGAGTTGTGGGACTCGCCGCTCTTGTTCCTCTTCTTCCTGGCAGCGGTGACCGCGGAATGGGTGATACGGCGGAGGAATCACTTGGTATAAAGGGGTTTGCTATGAGACCGGAAGATATTCGTGAGTTCAAAAAACGGCAACCATTTCAGCCGTTTTGTCTGACCTTGACCGATGGACGCATTTATGAGGTCCATCATCCGGAGTTGGTGATGGTTGGCCACACTATGGTACTTGTTGGATTCCCAAGCCCCGGCGATCCTGAGCCGATATACGACCGGTTTACCACGGTTTCGCTCCTGGACATCATGCGAGTGGAGCCGCTGGAGCCATCGACCGCAGTACCAGGTTGAAAGGAACTGATATAGCGGAGGCACGATCTGTATGAAGGGAGCTCACCATGAGATCAGAAGATATTCGGGAGTTTTTGAGACGGCAACCGTTTCAGCCCTTTCGGTTGACCTTGACCGATGGACGCACTTATGAGGTCCATCATCCGGAGTTAGCAATGGTTGGCCGCAGTTCTGTAAACGTTGGATTGCCAAGCCCCGGCAATGCTGAGCCGGCATTCTACCGGTATATCACGGTTTCACTTCTGCACATCATGCAAGTGGAGCCGCTGGAGCCATCGACCGCAGCACCACGTTGAAAGCCATTTTCAGGAGACGACAATGAGCACGAGCGCAACCTATCCTCGCTTGAAAGACACGCTGAACACCCTTCGGCGACAGTGGCGCCAAACCAAGGTTCTGGAAGGCATCCTGCTCCTCGTGGCAGGTGCGGCTGCCGTGCTGCTCGTCACCGTGGCAGCAGACCACCTGTTGCATCTGGAAACGTTCGGCCGGCTCCTGTCGGCGCTCTTCCTGTATGGTGCCATGTTGGCTGGGCTGGTTGCCCTGGTCATCCGCCGCTTGCCGCAGGACCACAGTGACGACTTCTTCGCCGCTCTGGCCGAGGAGAAGTTCCCGCAACTGCAAAACAGCTTCATCAATGGACTGCAACTGGGCCGTGACAGCCACAATGGCCCTTCGCTTGCGCATCAGGCTTGTGACGGA
Source organism: uncultured Gemmataceae bacterium (assembly GCA_963804745.1). Classification (GTDB taxonomy): domain Bacteria; phylum Planctomycetota; class Planctomycetia; order Gemmatales; family Gemmataceae; genus CAWDRY01. The sequence continues at coordinate 112,253 of CAWDRY010000024.1, read as the reverse complement.
CACAAGCCTGACGCGCAAGCGAAGGGTGGCTTCTCCCCGGATCTCATCGAGGCTATCGTCGCTGACGCTGCCCGGCTCAGCGCCGACCTCGACCTTGTCGATAGTGTCGATACGAAACCGGTCAAGATAGCCGCCTTGTGCGCGGGTGGCGCCCTGCTGCTCATGGGCGGCTATGCCCTGCTCTTCCTGCCGCAGTTCAGCACGAGTCTGTTGCGCCTGCTGCTGCCTTTCGCCGATATTCCTCCCTACACATCGACGCGGGTGGAGGAGAAGTCGATCCGCCCCGGCAACACCCGGATTCCGGAAGGGGCCTCCATCACTGTGGAAGCGCATGCCGTCGGCGTCATTCCCGACACGGCCCAACTGCTGCGCTCCAGCGGCGGTCCCTGGCAAAGCCTGACCATGCAGCCGGACAAGGGGAACACTGACACGTTCAGGGTCACCGTGTCAGGGGTCTACGAGTCATTCCGCTATCGTGTCGCAGCCGGCGACGGACGGTCCCGAGAATACCGCGTCGATGTGGTCAAACGCCCGGCTATCGAAAAAATGAACCTCAGTTACACCCTGCCGGATTACACCGGCCCGGCCAAGAAGCGCATCGAGGATACCAAGGGCGACATCGCCGCCATTCCCGGCACAATGGTCACCGTGGAGATCCAGGCAACCAAGCCATTGCAACAGGCAAAACTGAAGATCAAGGACGGAGCAGACATTCCGTTCGACAAAGCTGACAATGGAACCTGGCAGGCATCGTTCGTCCTGTGGAACAGTGAGCTGAAGGCGACACCGCCGGAGCGTGGCGTCCGGGTGCTGAACGCCCCCGCACAATATCAAGTGTTGTTGACCGACACGGAGGGATACGACAACGGCGATCCGCTGTGGCGGTCCATCAACCTGTTGCGCGACCAGCCTCCCAACGTGGCCATCACCACGCCTGGGAAGGATGTGCAGGTTAAGCCGCATGCCAAGGTATCCCTGACAATCGAGGCGCGCGACGACTACGGCGTCGGTGAGGTCAAGGTGCTCTATCGCGTCGGTGATGCCGCCCAGGTCAAGGAGTTGGTTCGCTTCACCGTGGCCAAACCCGACGAGCAGCAGACCAGCAACAAGTTCGACTGGCGCCTGGACAGCGGGACCGCGTTCAAGAGCGGCGAAGTGGTGCAGTACTGGGCGGTGGCTGTCGATCGCAACAACCTCACCGGCACCCCCCTCACCCTACCCTCTCCCCCCGCGGCGGGGGAGAGGGTAGGGTGAGGGGGAGCCAGGCCGAATCACGCAAGTATTTCCTGTTCGTGACCACGCCCGAGGCGGCCATGGCCAAGATGGCCGGCCATTTGCTGGACTATGCCCAGATCGTCGAGGAATTGCTGCGCTTGCAAAAGGAGAACCGCACACAGACCGCGTCCGGCATGGCCTTCGACGGCCTGATCAAGCGTGAGGAACTGATCCGCACGCAATCCCGCAAACTGGCACGCATCATGGAAAAAGACGTCAAGCCGCTGGTGACCATGGTGCAGACGTTGGACGACCTGGCAGTTGGGCCGATGGCCGAGGTCGTCAAGCTGCTCGAGACCGGCCGCGACGCCGACGCTGCCGCCAAGGCCACGGAGATGCGCAGCCAGTCGCTGCCGGTACAGGACAAAATTATCACCGAGTTGGAAGGCTTGCTGGCCCGGTTGCAGCGCAACGAGCAGGCCCGCAAAGCTCTGGCCAAGCTGGAGAAGAAGGACAAGCCCGCCCAGCAGCAGGTCGTCAAGACCCTGACCGACTTGCTCAAGGACCTCGACCGCATGCTTCAGGACAAGAGCGAGCTGGCGTCCAAGTTCGAGAAGCTGCCCAAGAAACCCGGCGAGGACCCCAAGGAGGAAGACGTCAAGGACGCCATGCGCGAGCTGGACCAGTTCGAGAAAAAGTGGGAGAAGTGGACCAAGGGCAAGGTCAATGAGTTGACCAAGCTGCCGGAGGGCTTTATCGACGATTTCCAGGTGCGGCCGGACGTGAAGAAGATTTTCGAGGAGATCGAGAAGCAAGCCGAACGGCTGAAGGCCCAGAAGATCGAAACGGCCCTTGAGGATCTACGGCTCCTCCCTGGCTACCAAGATGAAGGAAGACCTGGAAACTTGGCTGATCGATGCGCCGGACAACCTGAAGTGGGTTATGGAGGAGCCACCGGATCAGAAGAAGATGAAGATTCCAGAGATGCCCCTGCCCAAGGCCCTGGAAGACCTGGTGGGCGATCTGCTGCAAAAGGCAGACGAGTTCGACGAAGAGGCGGACGACGTCACTTCGGCCTGGGGCGACAACCTGGACCAGGCCGGCTGGGGCGTGATGGACGGGCCGATCAGCACCTTCTCGGCCAAGGGCAAGACCGGCAATGACATGCCCAACAACATCGAGCTTACCGGGCGGGCGGGGGATGGGCGGCGCGGCAAATCCTCCGGGCAGATGGTGGGTGACACGGCCAAGGGGCTGGAAGGCCGCAAGACCCCGGCCCGCGTTGGCGACGAGAAATACGAACCCGGACAATTGAAGAACGAGGGCACCCAGGATCCCAACGGAGCCACCGGCGGCGGCAAGAAGACCGGTGCCGGCAGGAAGGGGCTGCAAGGCGGGACGCCGCCCGACATGGCCAAGGACATGCAGCGACTCAGCGCCAAGCAGGCCGGGCTGCGCGAGAAAGCCGAGCAGGTGGCCCAGAAGCTCGACAGCGCGGGCGTCCCCAGCACCCGCTTGCACGAAGGCATTGATCTCATGAAATCCGCCGAGAACGACCTCCGCGACCTGCGTTATGATGATGCCGCCCGCAAGCGGAAGACGGCCCTGACCAAGCTGCACGGCATCCCCGGCGAAATCGACCAGGCCACGGCCGCCACCCTGAGCCGCGCCCGCGACCTGCCGCCGCACCTGCGCAACGAACTCTTGCAAGCCGCCGACGAAGGCTACCCTCCAGGCTATGAGGCGCTGCTCAAGAATTACTACAAGAAGCTGTCGCAGGCGGAGAAGTAGTGGCAAGCTCATGAGCAGAAGAGTCTCACGCAAAGACGCAAAGAAAGGATAAGGACAGATGACAGAGAATGAAGTTGCTCGAATTGTTGTCGATGCTGCATTCAAAGTGCATTCCAGGCTGGGACCGGGGCTGCTGGAATCGGTTTATCGGGAGGTGTTAAAGTACGAACTCGAGAAACGTGGCTTGCAGGTTCGGAAGGAGGTACCGATATCCGTCATTTATGAGGAGGTCCGCCTGGACATCGGCTTCCTGGCAGATCTTGTGGTCGAGAACCTGGTGATTATCGAGCTAAAGTCAGTGGAACAAATCCACCCGGTCCATAAGAAGCAGCTTCTCACTTACCTGCGTCTTGCCGACAAACGCTTGGGACTCTTGATCAATTTCAACGTCGCCTTAATCAAGGACGGTATCAGTCGCATCGTCAACGGCCTGGAGGACTGACCTTGTTCTCTTTGCGTCTTTGCGTCTTTGCGTGAGCTTCCATCATGACAAATCAAACAAGCCGCCTCATTGCATGTCTAGTCGTCCTGCTCCCACTCCCCCTCCATGCCCAGCCCTGGCACCTCCCCGGCTGGGAGGCACGCGCAGTGGTCGAGATCCCGCAACCTCTCGCAGATGCCGGCGTCGATACGGCAGGAGTGAAGATATTGTGCCAGGGTCGAACCCGGCCTGACGGGCACGATTACCGCGTGCTGGACAGCAAGGGCCAGCCGGTGCCGTTCCAGGTGCTGTTCCACGACGCCAACCGCTACTCCCTCCTGGCTTTCCGGGCCAGCAATCCGAAGCAGACTTTCACCATCTACTTCGGCAATCCCAAGGCGGACCGCGCTGCGGAAGAAGTCGTGGTCGATCCCGCGCCCGGCGCGGGCCCTCCCAGGGGAGATTGGATTCCGCATCACTACCTGGTGCTAACCACGATCGAGAGGCCCAAGAGCGACAATCCCCGCACTTCGGAGGATGAGCCTTACAAGGACGACAACCCCAAGACAGTCGCCGAGCTAGCCAAGCTGCTTCAGGCCAGCCCGCACAAGCACGGCGCCCGATTCCAGCGGCGGATCGCCGACGGCTACAACTCGTTCGGCTCCTCCGACTATTACATGAGCATCTATCGCGGCTGGATCGACATTCCGAAGGACGGCACGTATCAGTTCTGCACCATTTCCAACGAGGCTTCGTTCTCGTTCCTCGACGGCAAGGACCTGGTCCACTGGCCAGGCCGGCATACGGTCGAGCGCGGCAAACACGGCGAGAAGAACGTCACGGTGCAGTTGACCAAGGGCCTGCACTACATCGAGTATTATCACGAAGAGGTGCTGCTGGAACAGATGGCTTATCTCGGCTGGCGGCCGTCAGCCGACAAGGGACCGTTCTCGCCTATCCCGGAAATCATCTACACCGCTCCGCACGAAGCCGTGGTCAAGAGTTATGAGCAGCCCAAGGGGCCGTTGCTGACCTTCGAGCCGGTCATCACCGACTCCGTCTGGCCCGCCGAACGCAGCACGGGGCAGTACACCCGCTGCCACTTCCAGGTGCCGAAAGACGCCGGGCTGCCGGAAGGCACGACCTACCGCTGGGATTTCGGCGACGGCCAGACTGCCGCGGGATCTGCGGTTGATCACGTATATCTGACACTGGAAACATTCCCGGTCACGCTGACGGCGGAGGGACCGAAGGGGACGCTCACGGCACGCTGGCCGTTCGAGGTCTTCCTGCTCGAACATGTGACCAACGAGTTCAAGGAAGGCCGGCTGCCGGATTACGCCCGCATGGCCAGGGGCTACCAGCGTGACAAGCTGCCCCCGCAGGCCCTGAAGGAATTGGCTCATTTGTTCTCCGAGAACGAAGAGCCGGCAGAATCTCTGGAAGTCTGCCGGCTGTTTCGCAAGCGCTTTCCCGACGGAGATGCCAAACTTCTTGCCGAGGTGAACCGTCTGGCGGCCGATTGCGCCCTGCGTCTGGGCAAGGAGGCCGTCGATGAAGCTATTGCCAGCTACCAGGCTTCGATCACAAAAGACACTCCTCCGGCGGAGAAGCTGGAAATCCTGGGCCGGCTCATTCGCCTCCTGGGCGTGGAGCGCGGTTTGACGGACAAGGCAGCCGGCGTGCTGGCCCAGGTCGAGGAAGTCGTCAAGACAGTCAAGCTGGATGAGGACACCCTGGCAGCTTATCGCAAGGCTCTGATCGCCGCTGGCGACGTGTCGCTCTGGCATGGCAAGCTCGACGCGGCCGCCGAATTGTACCAGCGAGCGGAGAAGCTGGGCCGTTTCATCCCCATGCAGGTCCGGGCTGCCCGCGTCGGCGCTTACCCGGAGACGCTGCGCGACTTCATCAGTAACGGCAACTACGGAGCCGCCCTCGACCTGGTGCAAAAATGGGAGGACACATTCCCGACCGATAAGATAAAAGGACAAACGCTGTTCTGGCGCGGTAAACTGATGTCATTGCGCGGCCAGGCTTACGAGGCCTCGCGCTTGTTGGCCCGTGCCGTCAGCCTGGCTCCCGGCGCCATGTGGGAAACCGAGGGACGCTGGCTACTGGCCGAGGCACTGGAGAAGCAGGGCCGAACTGCCGACGCCCGCCGCGAACTGGCCCGGCTCGTGGCCATCGGCAACGTCGATGAATTCACCCGCCGGGCAAGGGAAAAACTCGGCAAGTAAATCCGATCTTCGCGTGCCGCCAAGATTTCAAAACCGCTAAGGAAGGCAGGAAGACAGGAAATGAGAGCCAGCGCGAGCCTCCGGTTGACGACTCTCGTTGAAACCCTCACCTTTTGTGTTTTTTTCTTTTCCTGTCTTCCTGCTTTCCTTAGAGTATTGATTGCGGCTTCACCACGCTGGGCGATTTGAGCATTGGGATTTCGCGTTTTTGGATTTGTTTCGGATTTCGAGATTCGTAGACGAAGATCCAGTGGTTGTCACGTTAAGCACCTTATCTGAATTGCCCGATGGCCGACGCTTCTTGACCGACGGGTGCTTGCTGTTGGATGCCCAATATGTTCCTGCCGGTCAGACTCCGGAACGCAGAGTAGAGGCAGAGAAGGTAGAGCGAATCCTTGCAAGTCCATCAAATCATGAGTTTACGATCGCAGACCTCCGCCGTTCTTCATCCACAGGACACTATGTAGGCCCTGATGCTATTCTACTCAATCGCAAATACATAAACTACCTATGCGCACTACCGCTAGGGAAGACTTTGCGTTTTCGCGCCAATGGCCCCGATGACCCGGTGCTGATTGTAGACGAAAATAAGGTGGTCGGGGCTTTGATGTCCATGAAGTGAACAATACGCACACCTCTGGGCCTCGCGATCTAGGTGGGCAAGACCACCCGATGTGAAAAGAGAACGAGCAACGCAATGTTCAGGCACTAGCCGAGATTCGGATTTCGGATTTTTGGAGCTACCGAATCAATCATGAACCGACGACCGCTTGCGTTCGTTCTTCTGATCGCTCTGCTTGCTGCACTCGACTACTGGTGCCCTCCAGTACGCAGCGATCCTCCGGGCAAATCCGAACAACCAGAGAAGCCCCGCAACTTGCTGGCCAACGGCTCATTCGAAGAAGGCGACATCACGCCCCGTGGTTGGCAGACCATCGACGGCCTATCCTCGTTCTGGGTCAGCGATCCCGATCCGAAGCGTGGCAAGGTCATCAAGTTCGACACCGACGTGCTGCAAACGCAAGCCTACGAATGGTGGGTCAAGATCGCCAAGGGGGCGTCGCCGAAAGACGCTCCTAAAAAACTGCCGACTCAGGATCCTAAGTACGACACGCTGGCAGGGCTTGACGGCGTCTCGGTTCTGGAGCGATCCGGTCCCGGTGGAAAAGGGCAAGGCCTACTGGCTGACGATCGACGCCAAGGGACCTGGGGAAATCATGGTTTGGCTGGTCGGTTACCCCGACAAGCCAGGCACCGCTTTCGGCGCCGACGCGGCGGCCTTCCAGGAAGCGCTCAAGGAGAAGGACTCGGGCAAACCCACCCCGCAGAAGCGCGGCCGGGAGCCGTTCATTCACAACTATCGACTGGAAAGGCCAACTCAAGACGGCGCCCACCAAGGAATGGAAGACATTCGCCCGGCGTGAGATGCCGTTCCGCCCGACGGCCAACACGCCGAACGTTCGCTGGGTGCGCGTCATGATCCTCCCCTACTGGCCGCCGGGAGAGTATTTCGTCGATAACGTGTGCTTGACGGAGTTTCAAGACAAGGAAAACCGGTAGGCCGTCCCTGGTTGTGGTGGCTGCGGGAGCTATTCACGATGGCGCCACAACCTGTGTGATGGGATTCCAAGCCAAAATCTGCGAAGTAACACACGCCACCGCAAACACACTGGCAGCGACAATAGCTGGCGGATGTGCATGGTTCACGCATAATTTTGCTACCGGCATCAAAAACGGCAAAGGAGGCAAGTTCAGATTTGGCCGCAACCCCGTTATAACCTATGTTCAAGGATGAAGGGTGAACCGGATGACAAGGTGACAGGGTGACAAGGTGACCGCGTTTAGCGACGCTTCGGAGAAGCGTGGGGTCGCACGCTTCTCCGAAGCGTTGCTAAACGGTCACCTTGTCACAATGATCGGGGAAGGCTATGCCAGTCTTGCTTCGCGAAAATGGCCGAATCGCTGAGAAGTGCGTGATGCAACAGGGCGAAGGATCCCGATGCGCCCACGCTGGCACGGCAAACCATTGAGGAATTGCTGCACTCACGCTTGCTCCCGGCGGAAGACTGGGACGCCTTGCCCGCCGCGCTTCAACGAGAATTGATGAGCTGTGCCGATTTTGAACAGTTGCTCAGCCAAATGGTGGAGCAAAAGCTGCTGACGGACTACCAGGCGGCCCGTATTGCCAGCGGGAAGACGTTTGGCCTGCTCCTGGGGAATTACCGGGTCCTGGATAGACTCGGTGCAGGCGGCATGGGGATACTCTTCAAGGCGGAACACGTTTACATGCGCCGGCTGGCGGCCATCAAGGTATTGCCTTGCTCCCTCATGCAGGAGCAGTCGGACGGCGATTTACATCGCTTCCACTCCGAAGTTCGCGCTGTCGCTCAGCTTCAGCACCCCAACATTGTCAATGCCGTTGATGCGGGTCAGGTCACGAGTGGAGATCCCGACGCGACCGTCATCCACTATTACGCGATGGAATACGTCGAGGGGCGGGACCTGGAAGCCTTGATCGAGGATGAAGGATCGCTGGCTCCTGTTCGGGCTTGCACATTAATCTTTCAGGTTGCCGGCGCTTTGAACGAAGCGCACAAGCACAACCTGGTTCACCGCGACATCAAGCCGGCCAATGTCATGGTTACGCCCGAGGGCCAGGCCAAGCTCCTCGATTTCGGGTTGGTCCGTCACTTCCGGCACCGCATGACCGAACCGGGAACGGCGCTCGGCACCGTCGATTACATGGCTCCCGAACAAGCACGGGACGCGAGCGCCGTGGATATTCGCGCCGATATTTACGGCCTGGGCGGTGTCCTCTTCTGGTGTCTGACGGGCAGGCCGCCTTTCAGCGGCGAAGGCAACATGGCTCAGTTATTGACTCAGCGTCAGACCCAGACACCGCCTTCGATACGAACCCTGCGACCGGATGTACCAGCCGAGCTGGACGCCGTCGTGACACGGATGATGGCGTGCCGCCCGGATGATCGCTATCCAACGCCGCAGGCGGTCATGAACGGCTTGCTGCCGTTCCTAGAGGCGCAATCCCTTAACCATCCGCCGCCGACATGCACAGCACAGCCTTCTCTGCTCGATGCGATTCACCTGGACGGCGGCACAGCATCACCGCGGGTGAACCGAGTCCTGATCGCCGACGACGAGGCGCCCATTCGCATGATGTGCCGCCATGCCCTGGCCGCGGAGGGGATTCACTGCGAGGAAGCTAGGGACGGTCTGGAAGCGCTCACGGCCCTCGGCGCTGGTCCCTTTGATCTGCTGATTACCGACTGGAAGATGCCGGGGTTGACGGGTCCGGAGCTGTGTCAGAAGGTGCGCGAGAACCCGCCGACGCCACACTTCAAGATAATGCTCATTTCGGGACATGTCACGGACAGCGACCTGGCGCAAATTCTTGGCTCCGGCGCCGATGATTGCCTGACCAAGCCGTTCAGCCTCAATCAGATGGTGCGCACCAGAGCGTTGCTCCGTCTCAAGGACTGCGCAGACCCGGTTCCGACGTGCTCAACCGGGAACTTCTCGCGGTCAATCAACACCTCGAACAAGACCTGACGGTGCGCGACAGCGATCTGGTCCATGCGCGTAACGCCATCGTGCTGGCCATGGCCAGGCTGGTGGCCTACCGCGATATCGAAACCGGCCCGCACCTGCAACGGCTGCAGCGCTACAGCCGGTGTCTCGCCGAAGCCGCCTCGGAATTGCGGCCGCTTGCCGGGCAGATCGACGTCAATTTTGTGCGAATGCTGGAGTGCTGCGCCGCTCCACGACATCGGCAAGGTGGGCTTACCGGACCACATCCTCCTGAAGCCAGGCAAGCTCGACCCCGATGAGCGCATCCTGATGCAAACCCATACGACGATCGGCGCCGACATTTTGCAAGAGGTTGCCCGCCAACATGGTTCCGCCGTGGCTTTTCTGCAAATGGCCATCAACATAACTCGCCATCATCACGAGCGTTACGACGGCAAAGGCTATCCCGACCGGCTGGCAGGGACCGACATTCCCCTGTCGGCCCGGATAGTGGCGATTGCCGACGTTTATGATGCTCTGCGTTCCCGGCGCGTCTACAAACCCGCCCTGTCCCATGCCGCGGCCCTGGAGGTGATGCTCCAAACGTCACCCGGACAGTTCGATCCTGTGCTCATTCAGGCATTCCAGCGTTGCGCCGGCGATTTCGAACGCATCGCACGTGAGTTGCCAGACTGACAGCGCTTGTGGCGGCAAGTTTTCAACTTGTCGGGTCCACAGCTGGCAAGTTGGGAAACTTGCCGCCACATTCGCCCAGTGAACGGCCAGACCGCCTATCCTGAAATCTCGCCTCGCTTGCCAAACCTCTTCTGAGGTATAATCCACCGTCCGAAAAGAGACTGGTGAGTGGTTCGGTATTTTCGATTGACGATTTTCGATTGCTGTGGCGGATCGGTCCGGGAAATCGACAATCGGCAATCGAAAATTCCCGGCCACTCACTCTTTGCGAACCACTCGCCGATTTGTGGAGGATTATCCGATCATGCCGCGCCGGAACCTTGCTTGGTTGGTTGGCATTGCCGCCATCGTCACTGTCATGCTCACCGCTACTCAGCTCATTTCGTGGGCACAGGATAAGGCCCAGGAGAAGAAAGAACATGCGGACCGACGCTACGAAAGGGTCCGCCTGTTGATCGACGTTCTTGAAGAAGTGGACAGCAAGTATGTCAAGGACCTGGACGAAGACCACAAACGCAGGTTGGTGGAGGACATGATCAACGGCGGCCTGGAACGGCTCGATCCGCACTCCGCCTACATCAATCCCAAGGAATACAAACAATTCAAAAAGACGAGTCAGGGCAAGTTCGGCGGCGTCGGTATCCAGATCGCCACGGACCGCCAGACCGGACAGATCGCGGTCATCAGTCCCATGGTGGGCACCCCCGCTTACGACGCCGGGGTCATGGCCGGTGACCTCATTATGAAGATTGACGGCAAATCGACCGAGACCATGCGCTTGAGCGAAGCAGTCGAGATGATCCAGGGTGAACCGAACACGGAAGTCACCCTGACTGTCTTGCACGAAAGCTCCAAGGAGCCGGTTGATCTGAAAATGAAGCGGGCCGAGATCGAGGTCCAGAGCGTCATGGGCGACCTCCGCAAGGCAGACAATCCCAAGGAATGGGATTACATGATCGACAAGGAGAACAAGATCGCTTACATCCGTTTGGTTACCTTTAGTGAGACGGCCACCAAGGAGTTGACTGCCGCCATCCAGTCATGCCAGAAGGAAAAACTGCGCGGCCTGATCCTCGACCTCCGCAACAATCCCGGCGGCTTGCTCAAAGCTGCCGTCGAGATCAGCAACCTGTTCCTTTCTGAGGGCAACATCGTCAGCACCAAGGGCCGCAATCACAAGGACGAGATCTACGAGGCAGAGGCCAAGAAAGTCCTGCTGTCACCCGAGCAGTGTCCCGTGGTGATTCTGGTGAACAGGTACAGTGCCAGTGCCAGCGAGATTGTCGCGGCCGCGCTCCAGGACCACCAGCGTGCCGTCGTCATCGGCGAACGCAGCTATGGCAAGGGCAGCGTGCAGAACATTATCGAGATGGAAAACCACGCCAGCGCTCTGAAATTGACCACGGCCAGTTACTGGCGCCCCAGCGGCAAGAACATTCATCGTTTCCCCGACGCCAAGGACGCCGACGAGTGGGGCGTCAGGCCCAACGACAGCGGCTTCAAACTAACGGGGCAGTCTCTGAGCGCGCTGCAGGCCGACGCTGTCCCCGACGCTGTTCTGGCCAAGCTGAAGACGTTCCCCGACAAGCGGTTTGCAACGGAAAAGGAGTACCTTGACGAACTGGCCAAGCTGCTCTCCGCGGAGGAACTGGCCAAGTACAAGACCAAGTTTGTCGAGCGCGCCGATTGAGGCTTTGAAGTGCCGTTGAAGGACGAGGAACGTCTCGAATACATGGTCTATCGCCGCGACCGCGACATTGTCCCCGGCAAGCCAGGCACGCCGCCGCCTGCCAAATCCAGCAGCGACAAGGACAAAGACAAGGACAAGGAAAAGAAGCCTTTTGAGGACCGCGTCCTGCAAAAGGCCCTGGAATACCTGCGCGGCGAGATCAAGAAGGCGGGAGCGAAGCCGCCGGAGGCCGCAAACACATAGCCCGACAAGGTGACAAGGTGACAAGGTGACAGGGTGACAAGGCGACAGGATCAAGTCAGGTCACCTTGTCACCCTGTCACCCTGTCACCCCTTCACCACCCCACCACCTCACCACCCCACTACCTCGCACGGCGCCGGCGGCTGCGGTTGATGATAGATCGTCACCGGCGGCTGCTGAACCTTCGGCGCATACTGGGGCACACTCGTTTCCACCCGCAATACCTTCACCGGCGGCGGGACCGGTGCCTCCGCCCAGAGGGGTGGTTTCGTTTCGACATGGAACAGTTTGACCGCCGGAGGTTCGCCGACGAACAGTTTGACCGGCGGAGGCTGTTGTCGAAAGAGCTTTATGGGCGGGGGCGGCGGCGCCTCCCTCCATCTTGGCGGAGACGCCTCGGCAGGAAAGAAGGTTAGCGGTGGTGCGGTTACCGTCTGTCCCACCACGGGCCCCGGTGGCTGCGGCTGAATATAAATCGTCACCGGCGGCGCAATCAGTGTCGGCACCGGACAACACCCCTCCGGCTCCGCACCCGCCAAGGCACCACTTGCCAGAACGACCATCAGCGCCCCGATCCCTCGTCCATGCCCCATTATCTTCTTCCTTCATCCACTCACCACTCATCCTACATCCCAAAAAAAAACGGCCAGGCGTTCCGGGGGCACCGGTGGCCTGGCCGCCAGCAGGGTCGTGGTTTGCGGGGTCGCGATTCCCGGGAGAATTCACGAATTCTCGCGTTTCTCCTCCACGAGCGTGCGGATTCGCTCTGCCAGCAGAGCGATATCAAATGGCTTCTTGAACGATTCGCTGAAGCCGTAGTTGACCAGCGTCTCCGGGGCCGCTTCGTCCTCGCTGGCCAAGGCGATGATCATCGTCTGTTCGTAGGCTGGGTTGCGGCGGAGGTTCTGGGCAATGGTCAGCCCCTCGCTGCGGCCCATCGCCAGATCGACGATGATGGTGTCGGGATGGAAACTCTCGGCTTGAATGCCGGCCTCGAAGCCGCTGTTGGCGACCTCGTACTTGTAGTCCTCATCCTCCGGCAACATTTCGTGCAGCCGGTCGATGAAGAGCTTTTCAGCCCCGATGACCAGGATCTTGTGCCAGCCTTCTTCCTCGAGTTCGCCCAGAGGCATCCCGTGCTCCTTGAGGAAGCGGATCAGGTGCTCCCGGGGAATGCGCCGATCCTGGCTGCCCGGGATGCGATAGCCGCGGAGCCGGCCAGAATCGAACCATTTGCTCACCGTCCGCGGCGCGACCTTACAAATCTTCGCGACCTGGCCAGTGGTAAAAACCTTCTTCATGGCAGCCACTCCAATTCCGTAATAGGTAGGACAGGTTTCAAACCTGTTCCACGTGCTGAGTCCTCTCCCCGGCAGCGTATGCGGGTACGCCAATCCGGGAGCCTTCCACCGCTGGCAATCCGTGCCAGGGCGGGCTACCAATTCGGACAAGCCAGTCCGGGAGAACTCCTATTTGTGTTCTCCCGTGGCTAATTGATAAATCGGCTAGATGCCTCCCCAAGATGAGAAAAAGGCCACAACCTAGGGAAGTTCTGCCGATTCGCTTTCCTCTTCCTTTCCCGCTCCTTCGCCGGTTTGACAGGCACAGAGTGCACACGCTGACATGGCCTTGCGCACGGACTGCGCCGCCATAGACGGTGCAATGGAAAGTGCTTTCCAGGACGATAGTTACGAACAGAACGTTGAAAGGATGCGACCGCTTGAAGAGCCGGCAGAAGTGACGAAGCTGCGGCCGCCTCCTAACCATTCGGCTTTCCCAATTATAGGAGGGCTCGACAAGAAGTGCTTTGACCCACGCCTCCCACAATCTTGCAAAAAGGCCCCATTGGGGCCTTTAACAAAAGGGACCAGACTCACCCGGTACACCACCCGGACCTCCTGCTCATCGACCTTGATCCGTTTCACCAGAGCACGAATGATCTCTCGGCGGGTCGGCCAATCCGCTTCTTCTAACCCGCCCCGCACCTGCTCGGCAAAGTCTTGCAGGTGCCCAATCACCAGTCGCAGTTCGTGCTCTTGAGTTTCTTCTTCAGCTTGTGCTTCAACCTCTGCCTGCAGCTTGGCCAATCGTTCCTTGGCGCTCCGAATGCGCAGTTCGAACTCGCCTTTGTCCAGCAGGCCTTCGCCATAAGCGTCGATCAAGCGTGCGATACCACGCTTGACTTTCTGGATCAACTTGGTCAGCGATTCCTTGCCCTGGGTCGCAGATCGACTGTCCTTGCTGTTCAGGCGACGTTGGTATTCTTGGGCTACCTTCTCGGGATCATTCAATAACGCGCACACATCTTTCCAGACTGCCTCTTCCAAAAGGTCCGTGCGTACCTGCTTGTTCCAGCAAATCCGTTGGCCACCAAACCGATAAGCATCCATGCCCGTGCAACGATAATAACTGTACCGACGCTTCTTACCCTTGGCCGCTGCCGGACTCACCCGCTTGCCATACAGAGCATAGCCACAAGGTAGTTGGACAGCGCCACTTTTTTGACTGCCACGATGTAATAGCGGCCTGGGCATGAAGTTGGGCTTGCATTGGATGGTTGGGAAAAGGACGATCCTCCGTGTTCTCGGTTTCAAGGAAGAATACCACGGAGGACCGTCAGGATGACGCTGAAGCAGATAGCCAGCCTCGGCAAGGAATTGGCCAAGTTTCTCGCTCGGTTTTCGGGCTGCTTTCGTAGCCGACCCGGTTTCGCCTTGTTGACAATCTATATTCAGGGGTTGCTCTCGAGTTTGCAAAGTAAAAACGTCGAGGCCATCGCCTTGGAATTTGGCAAGCCGCCACGCACTCTACAGCGTTTCGTGCATCTGAGCTACAGCGGCCCCGGCTTTCAGTGCCTCCTGGACAGTGAACTATATCTATCCCAAGAGTGGGCCAATGATCCCGAGCGTCGAAAAAAACTATATCCCCAACGACTTGGTATTCCGTACCAAACCTTCGTGTCGAACCGCGTGCCGGGGGAACGCGGCATCTCGCTACGGTGGCTGCTGCGTGTGGCGTTTGGACGTTGTTCAGTGGAGAATTGTTTTCGTCAGGCCAAAGAGGAACTGGGTTTGGACCACTACGAAGTTCGCGGCTGGCGTTGTTTGCATCGCCACTTCTACCTGACCCAACTGAGCCACTTGTTCTGCGCCCGCATCCGGCAGAAATTCGATGCCGCGACGCCACACGACGACCCGCTCGAACACCTGACGACGGAACAAGTGCGGCGAGCCATGAACACCTGGTTGGAGGCCGCGGCGGGCCGCTTGACGAAGACGGAACGATTCGAGCGGGAGCTAACCAAACAGCAGTACTACCAGCGTCGCAACGCCCAAGCCCGGCGGTCGCACACGAAACGGCGCAAGGCCCGATTGAAATCCCTGGGTATCGACGCGGATAGCATCAAATCGTGCATCCCCCGAACATCGGGTTGAACCGTATCCCGTGAACCGCCTATGGGTTGTATAATCGGCTTACGAATTGTGGCGCTGTCCAACTAGTGTCTCGTCAATCTTCGATTGACGGGTAGCGCGGGATCCTATTTCTTGGGGATTTGGCAACGGTTTGTCATTCTCAAGGAAATGGAGGTCCGCGATGGACAAGTATCTGATCGACCTTACGGCGGAGGAACAAGGCGAGTTGGAACGTTTGGTTTCCACAGGAAAGGCAGCGGCTCGAAAGCTGACCCATGCTCGAATCCTTCTGCAAGCAGACCGCGAAAATTGCTCAGATGAAGAGATCGTTCTAGCTTTAGGAACCAGCCTGCGGACGGTGGAGCGCGTGCGGAAACGTTTCGTCACGGAGGGTTTCCAGGCGGCGATTGACCACAAGCCCCAACCCCCACGGCCGGACAACATCAAGATCAAGGGAGACGTTGAACAGAAGTTGATAACACTTGCTTGCAGTGATCCGCCGCGGGGCCGGTGCCATTGGACTTTGCAGTTGCTGGCGGACGAGATGGTCGTGCTGGGCTTGGTTGACGCCATCAGCACAGAAACCGTGCGCCAGTCGCTAAAAAAACGACATCAAGCCCTGGATCGTCAAAACGTGGTGCGTCCCACCCAAGGCCAATGCGGACTACGTCTGGCACATGGAAGACGTGATCCAAACTTACCTGTTGCCTTACGACCCCATGTATCCGGTAGTCTGCTTCGATGAGGCCTGCAAGCAACTGTTCGGGGAAGTGAAACCGGTTCAAGCAACTCGCCCAGGTCAGTGCGCCCGTGTAGACTACGAGTACGAGCGGAAAGGAGTTTCCCACCAATTGATGATGTACGAACCTCTGCGCGGCTGGCGTCATGTCAAAGTGACCGAGCGGCGCACCCGCCAAGACTATGCCCTGTGTCTTCAGGAGTTGGTAGACATTCACTATCCTCGGGCGAGAAAAATCCGCTTGGTGCAAGATAATCTGAACACCCACGACGGGGCCAGCATGTACGAGGCATTCGCGCCCGAAGAGGCGCGTCGGATTTTGAACAAGATCGATTTCCACTACACGCCCAAGCACGGTAGTTGGCTGAACGTGGCGGAAACGGAAATTAACATCATGAATGGTCAATGCCTGGACCGGCGGTTGGAAAGCCAGCCCTTGGTTGCAGAAGAAGTGGTGGCCTGGGAAAACAAGCGGAATGTTGCGAAGGCACGCATTCATTGGACCTTCACCCTCGCTGCCGCGCGCCGAAAACTACGAAAACTTTACCCGTCAATCGAAGATTGACGAGACACTAGAACATTCTCGCTGCGAACAGCAGTCAGTTACCTCGCGGGTGGACGCATTGCAAGCGGATTCCGAGCGGGCATCAACACCGTGCCTATTTCGCCACCTCCACCTTGCCCAGAGGATACCAGCCATCTTCGGCCCGTCCCTTGATCCCCAGCCGAACTATGGGCTTCTCATCCTCTCCCACGATGCCGCTACTTCCCCGACACCGGCTTCCCAAACTTCTCGGCGGACACGATCTGGTCCAGCGCCAGTCTCTCCGTGATGGCGTGAAAGCTCCCCTCGCTGGCCGGGTAGCCCAGCGGGATCAACATGATGACATCGTGATCTTCGGGGACGGCGATGAGTTTCTTGATGGGTTCGTGGTAAAAGGCTCCAATCCAACATGAGCCGATGCCCTCGTTGCGGGCCATCAGCGTCATGTGGTCAATGGCGATGGCAACGTCGATCAGGAACATGCTTTCCCCCATCCAGTTGTAGGGGTTCCTGTACTTCTTGCCGCAACAGACTACCACTCTGAGGCCGGTGCAAGGAGAGAAACTCGGTGGTGGCTCGGTGGCCGGTAGACATGCTGCTCGGCCAGGCTACAATGAGCGCTGAACAAGTCAGATCGTTAGCGATGTCTTGTGGAGAATATCATGCTTTCCCACGACGTTTACTTTTCGCTCAAGGACAATTCACCCGAAGCCAAGAAAAAGTTGGCGGCTGCCTGCAAGAAATACTTGTCTGGTCATCCCGGTGAGGTCTTCTTCGCTGCCGGTACGCTGGCCGAGGAGATAAGCTGGGACATCAGCGACCGGGACTTCGACGTGGCTCTGCACATCGTCTTCAAGGACAAAGCGGCCCACGACAAGTATCAGGACTCCAAACAGCACCAGCAGTTCATGGAAGAGAACCAGGACAACTGGACAAAGCTGCGGGTCTTTGACTCGGTGGTGGAGAAGTAGCAAGCTATTTGCTCGGTTCGCCCTTTTGTTTTCACGGAGCATCCGTCTGGGCCGCATCAGGGCCAGCCGATTGCAAGCCATCGTTCATGTAGCAGTCGAGGAGGATCTTGCACGCTGCTTCTGTCGAATCCGTAACGGTCAGCAGGCGCAGATCGTCAGCAGCGATCTTACCTTCTGCGAGAGCGCGCTGCTTGATCCAGTCCACCAGGCCGCGCCAGTAGTCACTACCGATCAAGACCACCGGAAAACGCTTGACTTTGCCTGTCTGGATCAACACGAGTGCCTCGAAAAGCTCGTCGAGCGTGCCGAAGCCGCCAGGAAAGAGGGCGAATCCTTCCGCGTACTTCATGAACATGGTCTTGCGGCAGAAGAAATAGCGGAAGGTGATCGCGACATCGACGTAAGGATTGACCGCTTGTTCATGCGCCAGCTCGATATTGCAGCCTATCGACAGCCCGCCGGCTTCGCGGGCGCCGCGGTTGGCTGCTTCCATGATGCCCGGCCCGCCGCCTGTGATGACAGCAAAGCCGGCCTTGGCCAGGCGGTAACCCAGGTCACGAGCTGCGGCGTACATGGGATCGGTTTCCAGCGTGCGGGCCGAGCCAAAGATCGTGATGCCTGCGCCACTTCAGCGAGGGAATCGAACGCATGAACATACTCGCCCATGATGCGCAGCACGCGCCAGGGATCATCGCGCGTGAATTTCGCCTGCGCAGGAACACGCGGCACCGGCTTGGGATGTCGAGGTCGTTGCAGGAGCAGTTCGTCTTCCGTCGCTTCGCCAGTGCGCACAGTGTGACTCAGCGAGACGTTGGGGATACCTTGTGATGAAGTTGCTGGTTTCGCGATTGGCTCCGGGTTACCAATAACCCCGCGCTTCTTTTCCATGACAGTACCTTTAGCTTGCTAATCTCTAATTCGCCCAATCCGTGCTCCCATGATAGCACCGACGACTGCCAGCCGGCATCTTTTCCAGAATTCTGGACAATTCCTCACGGAATACGCTTGAAGTCCTTCCGCCCGCGAGGTAACTGACTGCTGTTCGCAGCGGGATCGTTCCCGCCGCATGCATGTGGTAAGGAAGCATGTGATGCAGATCGAATTGTACTGTCCCAATTCTGACAGCGCGGGGCCATCCGCTGCCCTGTTTGCGGCAAGCCGGTTTCCGTCAGCGAGGAGAGTCTGGGGCAGCTCACGCTGGAGGTTCTGTCGAACTGGTGGGTTCCGGAGTACACGCGCATTTTTCCACGCAAGGCTGGTGCGAGTGTTTACAACAGAGCAGACGGAGAAACGTGATTGCAGCGGTCAGGAGGAAGGCCCCCAGGCCGATCAGGGCAGGAGAGGGGTGCCTCTTGCAAGGTGGTCTTGCAAACGATGCAAACGCACATTTCGACCAGCAGGGCCAGTCCCCCGGCCAGCAGGCCGGCACCCAACCCGATGACCACGGACGCGACGAATTTCATAACAATTGCAATTACACATTTCATTGTTTGCCTCACTTCATTAAATCCGCATCAGATATTCGTGTAAAGCCGCCTTCTCCCGTTGGCGGAAGGTCACGGCGATGTGCAGTTGTTCAAGATATTGGTCCAGGGTCTTGCCGCCAAGGCTGATCTTGCGTTCGGCAAAGAATCGGCACACGTCGTTTTCCAGCTCGGCGGTTGCCAGGGCCGTCACTCCTTCGCACATGCGGCGGATTCCGGTAACGGGATAGGCTTTGTTCATTTGATCCCAGTTACTCTTGACGAAGTTCCAGGCTTGCTCGCGACCGTGGAGGCTGCTCAGGAGTCCACGGAGAACGATGGGCGCATCTTGTGTGCGTATCTCTCCATTCAACGTTCGCACCAGGGTCTGCTCGACGAGCGCAGGGGGCCGAAACGCGGCCAGGCGTGCAGATAACGCTGTTCCTCCTGGGGCGTGGCCGCGGCGCGAAAGAGTTGCAGGAATTGGTCGTAGCGCTGGGAGTCACCGATATGGGCGACGGTTGCAATGGCCGCTGCCAACACGTTGGCGTCAAGTGTCCCCCTCGCTAACGCTTCGGGCCAGTGTCTCTCACATTGGCCCGAAGTCCCCCTTCGCTAACGCTTCGGGCCAGTGTCTCTCACATTGGCCCGAAGTCCCCCTCGCTAACGCTTCGGGCCAGTGTCTCTCATATTGGTCCGAAGCGTTAGCGAGGGAGTGCTCGGCATAGAGTTCCGTTGCTCGCGCCTGAACTGCGGGATCGTTACCCAGTGTGCCGAGCGTCCGCAGCAGGTCGCCGCGGAGTTGTCCCGTCAACTCGTCCTCTCCGGAGTGCGGGGACCAGCCCACCTCGGTTGCCACCGGCTTGAGACGATTGCGAACGAAGGTTTCCAATCTCGGCCGGTCCTCATCTTCCAGGACGCGATTGAGATAATGAAACGAGCCGATGAGCACGGCCCAGACGTTCTTGTCTTGTTCAACGCGGAACGACGAGGTCAGATCCAGGTAATCCGTGACCGGCATCAGTCCGGCCAACGTGACGGCCCAGGCGTCGTTGACGAGGTTGAAACGCTCGATGGGAGCGAGTCCGTCGGGCAGGCGCTGAAGCAATCGTCCCAGCAACTCGGCGGAGTAACGGACACGATAAAAGCCGTGGCCACCGGCATTCACGACCACACTTTCAAAACCAGCCGGCAACTCGATTAGCGTTTCGGTATCGGTGAGGAGAAAGCCGTGTGTCTTCTCCCTGCCGTTGGCTTTGATGCGCACGTTGACGGGTACCTGCCAGCGTTGCTCATGGCCGTTCTGTTTGTCACTTGCGGGCAGGTACCCAAAGCGCTGTTGCGAGAGCGATAGTGTCGCATCGGGGGGCACCAGCCGGCGGGGGTCAACCCCGCCGCTCGCCACAACCCCGCCGCTCGCCACAACCCCGCCGCTCGCCACAACCCCGCCGCTCGCCAGTAAGCGAACTGTGAGGAGCGGATAACCCGATTTGAAGACCCAACCGTCCATGATTTCGGGCATCGGTTGCCTGGCAGCCTCGCCCAGCGCGATCCAGAGATCGCCGGTCTCGGCGTTGCGGCAGGCGTGTTTGCGAAGATACCGGCGCACGCCTTCTCGGAAAATATCGGGACCGAGAAACTGCTCGAACATCCGCAGTACGGACGCGCCTTTCTCGTAAGTAAGCACGTCGAACATGGCGTCGGCGTCCTGCGGTGCTTGCACGGGATATTCGATGGGCCGGGTGTTCTGCAAGCCGTCCACCAGCAGCGCGGCGGTGCGCGACACGCCGAACGTCGTCCAGCGCTGCCACTGGGGCTTCCAGGCATCGACGGCGAGCATTTCCATGAATGTAGCAAAGGCTTCGTTCAGCCACAGGCCGTTCCACCATGACATTGTGACCAGGTCGCCGAACCACATGTGGGCGTTCTCATGGGCCACCACGTCGGCCACGCGCTCCAACTCGGCATGAGTCGCGGCCTGCTCGTCCACCAGAAGAGCGGTCTCCCGGAAGGTGATGGCTCCCAGGTTCTCCATGGCGCCGGCGGCGAAGTCGGGAATGGCCAAAAGATCGAGTTTGTCGCCTGGATAAGGACAATCGTAGTATTTCTCATAAAAGTCCAGCGAGAATGCTCCAATGTCACGGCCAAAGGAGGCCAACTTGCTCTTGCCGGGAATGCTCCAGACGCGCAGTGATGTGCTGCCGGCACGGACCGGCTCGGTTGCTTCCAAAGCGCCGACCACGAAGGCCAGCAAGTAGGTGGACATGGGGATGGTGTCGGCGAAGCACACTATCTTCTTGCCGCCCTCGATGGTTTCGGAGCGGACCGAGGTATTGGAAACGGCCTGGAGCGCCGGATCGATGACGAGCGTGGTCGCGAAAACCGCCTTGAACGCCGGCTCGTCCCAGCAGGGCAAAGCACGGCGGGCGTCGGTGGCCTCGAATTGCGTGGCGGCGAGGTAGCGGTAGGCGCCGGAAGCGTCTTTGTACTTGCTGCGGTAGAAGCCGCGGAGTTTGTCGTTGAGAGTGCCCTTGAAGGACAAATGAAGTTGCCATGTGCCTGGGGTAATGCTAGTGGGGAAGACAATCCGGCAGCGTTCGGTCTTTTCGTCCAGGGTGATGCTGCCGGGTGCCATGCTCACGTCTGCGTGGGCATGTCGGGGGCCACTTGTACAACATGCCCACGCAGACGTGGGCATGGCACCCGGCATAGTTGTAATCGATCCGCCACTCACTTCCAGTTCCGCGGCGTTGAGCACGATTTCCGTGGTCGCTTCTTTGACGGAGAGATTGATTGTCACATCACCCGTGAATGTGCTGGCGGCGAGGTCGGGTTCTAGGCGGAGATCGTAGCGGGATGGAACAACGGTAGTCGGCAGTCGATAGGGATCCACAGGTATTCCTCAAAATTGGCGAGCCGAGCAGCGTAAGCTGTCGGGTGCAGGTAAATAGATGTTGACCGACGCACCCGGCAGCTTACGCTGCTCGGCTCGCCAGGCTGATGAGTTGCAGTGCTACGTGACGTTAAATGCTTCTTTCAGGCATGCCAGTGCCTCTTCGCCGCGTTGCCGATCGACGACCGCGCTGACGCGAATCTCGCTGGTGTTGATCATGCCGATGTTGATGCCGCGCTCTGCCAGCGCTCCGAACATGCGCCGGGCGACGCCGGTGTGGGTGCGCATGCCGACGCCCAGCACATTCAGCTTGGCGATGTTGTCATCGGCGTGTACGCGCGTGCCGGGATCGATCTTGCGGGCAGCTTCTTCCGTCACTTTCAAGGCTTTGGCGATGTCGGAGCGCGGTACGCTGAATGACAGCTCTCCCCGGCCAGGAGCGGTAACGTTCTGCACGATCATATCCACCAAGATGCCGTTGGCCGCGACTGCCTGGAAGATGCCGAGGTTGTTTCCAGGCCGATCCGGCAAATTGAAAATGGCAATCCGTCCATGGTCGGTGATGAGAAGCACGTCGCTGACCACGATGTCTTCCATGCTGGAGAGCTGCTGTGTCAAGGAAGCCAGCACGCGGCCCGCGGCTCCCGCGCCAGATAAGGAGACAGGGAGACAAGGAGACAAGGAGCCGGGGAGAGCAGGGGATTCCTTGTCTCCTTGTCTCCTTGTCTCCTTGTCTTTGTGGTGGAGCCTGAATGCTTGATGGACAGCTCGCAGTGCGCGTGCTCCGTCTGCCTTGTCCACCAGCACCGAGATCTTGATGTCACCGGTCGTGATCATCTTCACTTTCATGTTCTCTGCGGCCAGGGCGGCAAACATTTGTTCGGCCACGCCGGTATGGGTGCGCATGCCGGTGCCGACAATCGACACCTTGCTGACTTCTTCGTCGTACTCGACGGTCGCACCCATCTCGTTGGCGAGCGGACGCAGCACGGCAAGCGTGGACGGCAATTCGTTCCCCAGCACGGTGAAGCCGATCGACGCCCGGCCGCCGGTGCCGACGTTCTGGGCGATCATGTCCACCACGATGTTCCGCTCGGCGATGGCAGAGAAGACCCGATGGCTGATGCCTGGCTCATCCGGCACGTTCCGGACCGTGACCCGGGCTTCATCACGAACAATGGCAGCCCCGCATACCACGATGTCGCGCATCCAGTCGGCTTCCGGAACGATCCACGTCCCCTCCACGTCGCTGAACGAGGAACGCACCTGCAAGGGCACGTCGAATTTCTTGGCGAATTCGATGCTGCGCGAGTGCATGACGCCGGCGCCGACGCTGGCCAGTTCAAGCATTTCGTCGTAGCTGATGGCGTCCATCTTGCGCGCTTCGGGAACGATGCGCGGGTCGGTGGTGTAGACGCCGTCCACGTCGGTGTAGATTTCGCAGCCGACCTCGCTGTTGCCGGCGGCTGGATCGTGCTTCATCACCGCGGCGAGGGCAACCGCCGTGGTATCGGAGCCGCCACGGCCGAGTGTCGTAATGTTGTAGTTCTCGTCGATCCCCTGGAAGCCGGCAACGATGACGATCTGGCCTTCGTCCAGCGCCTGCTTCATGCGCTGGGTGGAAATGTTCTTGATGCGTGCCTTGGTGTGGAAGCTGTCGGTGACGATACCGATCTGCGCCGGTAAAGCTGATGGCCGGCTCGCCCAACGACTGGATGGCCATGGCCATGAGGGCAATGGAAATTTGCTCGCCGGTGGCCAGGAGCATGTCCATCTCGCGCGCGGCGGGTGGTCGCTTATCTCGCGGGCCAGGGAGATCAGCTCGTCGGTGGTGTGGCCGCGACGCTGACCACCACGATGACCTGGTTGCCGGCCTTTTTGGCCTGGATGGCCCGCCGGGCCGCCGCCATGATCCGTTTCGCAGTAGCCACGCTGCTGCCGCCAAATTTTTGTACAACGAGAGGCAAGGTTATTTCTCCTCGATCAGGTCACGCTGGCGGATGTTCCAGCAGTTTCCGATGGGACTGAATCGGGAGCTTGTGCCGGCGACTCAGGAACCGGTGCCGGCGGTTCCATTCCCGGCAGGAGGATCGAGCGGATCTGGATTTCGGTGAAAGGCTGGCGGTGTCCGCGGAGCCGGCGATAGTTCTTGCGGCGGCGGAAGTGTTGGATGTAGAGCTTCCTCGATGGATGTTCCACGACTTCGGCCAAGATGCGCGCTCCTTCAACGGTCGGCTGACCGATGTGAGTGACTTCGCCGCTCTGGTAGAGTAATACGCGGCCAAACTCCAGCCGAGTACCAAGCTCGGCCTCGCGATAGTCAACCTGAACAACATCGCCTTCGCTAACACGATACTGGCGCGAACCATCTTCAAATACTGCATACATCGCTGACACTCCCTGCGTCGGACCGAGAATGGTTGATAGTATAGGGATTTTTCTGCCTACTGGCCAGATAGTGCGGGGCAAGCAGTCTGACAAACCTCAGTCCATAGCGCCGGCGATATGGCTTGATCTGGTTCATTGTGTCCCCGACAAATCGGCGACATTCACCTTCCCCCGCCCCGCCGTCCCTGCAACTCTGCGAGGAAGTCCTGCCACGGCAGTGCCCGGACGCCGGGCGCAATGGCTGACGTTCGCGCACCCGCCCTCGGAGCCTGGTGGACGACAAACATCGCCACGGTGGTTCCGCTGCGGCGTTTCTTCTTGATCGTCTCGGCTAGTCGTTGCATGGGTAGCGCCATTGCCGGCGTGACCGTCCTGCCGGCTTTGCACTCCACGAGCGAAAGGGAGCTGCCTCGACCGGGCATGATGAAGTCCACCTCCAGTCCTTGCTCGTCTCGGAAGTAGTAGAGTTCGCGCCGGCCGCCTG
The DNA here is from genome assembly GCA_963804745.1 of uncultured Gemmataceae bacterium. Lineage (GTDB taxonomy): Bacteria > Planctomycetota > Planctomycetia > Gemmatales > Gemmataceae > CAWDRY01. The sequence goes on along the minus strand of CAWDRY010000024.1, from coordinate 87,542 downwards.
CATTGACCTGCGCCTTGACGATTTCCGCCGCCATGAAGCCCTCGAACAGCGTGCCCAGGAACGGCGACCTGGCCAGTTCAGCGGCTGTCTCGATGCCGAGCAGATGGCAGGCAAGGCCGGAATCGGCAAGATAAACCTTCGGCGACTTGACCAGCCGTTTGCCGAGGTTCTCGTAGAACGGCGGCACGATCAGGATTTGCGCCGTCGTCTCCAGCACGCCCAACCACTGCGCAATCGTGGGTACGCTGACACCAAGAGGCGCGGCCAGATCGCTCTTGTTCAAGACCTGGCCGTGCCGGCTCGCCAGGAGCGCGAGGAACCGGCGAAACAGGGCGAGGTCTTTAACCGCCGTTACCGCCCGGACATCCCGCTCCAGGTAGGTCTGCAAGAAGGAACTGAACCACAACCGCGCCGCGGCCGGCCGAGCCAATGCTTCGGGATAACCACCATGAAGCAGTGTGACCTTCGGCGTCTCGCGCGGAAAGCGGGTACAGTTGCAGCACAGCAGTGCGGCCGGCCATGGACTCGGACACCCCCTGCATCAACGGTGCTTCTTGCGAGCCGGTGAGCAGCCACTGACCGGTGCGGCGCGGCCGCTGGTCGATGCGCGCGGACAAACGCGAATACTTCGGGCACGTTCTGCACCTCGTCGAGGATCGCGGGGGTCTGCACGGCGTCCAGAAACCCTTGCGGATCAGCCCGGAACCGTGCGACGATGTCCGGGTCTTCCAGCAGGAAATAGCTGGTCCTGGGAAACAGATGGCGCAGCAACCACGTTTTGCCGGCCCGGCGCGGACCGGTCAGGACGACCGCCGGGAAGTTCTTGACGGCCCGAAGCACCTGAGCTTCCAGTTCTCGTGGGATGTAACGCATCAATGAGTTTTTTAAGGTAACACTTAAGAAAACTCAAGAGCAGTATTAAGCGAAAAACAGATGTGACACCGGCTCCAAGATTGCCGTTAGACCTCACTTAACATCTTCGAGCCGTACTCGCACCCTTCGCTGACCGATTTGCATAGAATAGAGTTTCCAGAGGCAGACAGTCTTTCTTGGCACGAAGAGAAAAAACAATGATCCATATAGTCCCCTCCATCCTGTCCGCCGACTTTGCTCGCCTGGGAGAGCAGGTAGCCGAGGTCGAGTCGGCCGGCGCTTAACGCATTCAAATCGACGTCATGGACGGCCACTTCGTTCCGAATCTGAGCATGGGGCCGGTCGTGGTCAAGGCACTGCGTAAAGTGACGCACTTGCCGCTGGAAGTTCATCTCATGGTTGAGGAGCCTGACAAGTTCGTCAATTCCTTCCTTCGCGAAGGGGCTGATACGCTTATTGTCCACCAAGAAGTGCTTGCCGATCCGCGGCCCCTCTTACGCGACATCAGGCAACGAGGCAAGAAGATTGGTCTGGCCGTCAATCCGGAAACGCCGATCAGCGTTCTGGAGCCTTATCTGACGGAGATCGACCTGGCTCTGTGCATGACTGTCCATCCCGGCTACAGTGGCCAGAAGTTTGTCCCTGAGAGTCCAGCCCGCATTCGGCAACTGCGCAACCTCATCAACCGCATCAATCCCTCCTGCGAGCTGGAAGTGGACGGCGGCATCAACCTGGACACAATTCCGGCGGCTGTGCGTGCAGGCGCCAACGTCCTGGTTGCAGCGTCCGCCATTTTCGATGCGCCCGAAGGTCCGGCTGCCGCAGTTCATGCCCTACGCGCCTGTGCGGAGCAGAAAATAGCAGCGAAAGAAAGGATGAAGGATGAAGGATGAAGGAGATGACAACCCGCTAGTCTTTTTTCATCCTTCATCCTTCATCCTTGATTGAAAATGACCTTCCCCCGAGTTTCTTCCCTGAAGACTGCTGTGGACTTTCGCAACCGCCTTGCCGCGCTCGGTATCGACATGCCGTTCGACGATGAGGTGAGTACAAGTGTCGAAGCGCCGCTGGCCCAACCTTACACCCTTCGCAAATGGGGACACTTTGCTTTCTCCGAATCTAGTTCGTCCAATCACGGCAAGTAAAGTGTCCCCATTTGCGAGGCGCATTCGGCAACCGCTTCGCCGTCCTGCCGATGGAGGGCTGGGATGGCACCGTTGACGGCAGGCCGACCGACCTGACGCGGCGGCGCTGGCGCAACTTCGGCCTGAGTGGGGCCAAGCTCATTTGGGGCGGCGAGGCGGTCGCCGTGCGCCACGACGGCCGGGCCGATCCCAATCAACTTCTTCTCAACGAAGCGACGTTGCCGGACATCGCCGGCTTGCGCGAGGTGCTGCTCGCCGCTCATCGGGAACATTTCGGCAACACCGACGATCTTCTCATCGGCCTGCAACTGACCCACTCCGGCCGATTCGCCAGACCAAACAGCAAACAGCGACTGGAGCCGCGCATTGTTTACCGGCATCCGTATCTCGACCACAAGTTCGGCATCCAGGACGATTCCCCGCTCCTGAGCGACGATGACATCGCCCGGCTGACTGATGATTTCATCCATGCCGCTCAATTGGCACAGAAGGCCGGCTTCACCTTCGTCGATGTGAAACACTGTCACGGCTACCTGGGCCATGAGTTCCTGTCGGCGGTTGACCGCCCGGGCCGGTACGGCGGCAGTCTCGACAACCGCACGCGCTTCCTGCGTGACATTGTGGCCGGTATTCGCACGGCGGCGCCGGGGTTGGAGATTGGTGTCCGCGTGAGTGTCTTCGATTTCCTGCCGTTCCAGCCTGGTCAAGACGGCATCGGCATCCCTTCACCACTCACCACTCACTACTCACCACTCACCAGTTACCGTCATGCGTTCGGCGGAGACGGCACCGGGCTGGGCGTGAACCTGGAGGAACCGTCGGCATTTCTATCCATGTTGGAAGGTCTCGGCATCGAGCTGGTCTGTACTTCGGCGGGTAGCGCCTACTACAACCCGCACATCCTGCGGCCGGCTGCGTTTCCGGCATCGGATAGTTACTTGCCGCCGGAGGATCCCCTCGTCGGCGTGGCCCGGCAGATCAAGGCGACGGCACAACTGAAGACGCTCCATCCCCGTTTGGCCATTGTCGGCTCCGGTTACTCTTATCTGCAAGAATGGCTGCCGAACGTCGGCCAGCGTGTGGTGCGCGACGGCCTGGCCGACTTCATCGGCCTCGGCAGGATGGTGCTGGCCTATCCGGAACTGCCCGCCAACGTGCTGGCAGGCCGGGCGATCAACCGCAAGCGGCTATGCCGGACGTTCAGCGACTGCACGACGGCGCCGCGCAACGGCATGGTATCGGGGTGTTATCCGCTTGATCCGTTCTACAGGGATCGGCCGGAGAAGGAGCGGTTGGCGGAGATCAAGGCGAAAGGGTAGCCGCGATCCTCAACAGACAAGTAACGAGAAAATTACGGCATGAAAATTTCAACACAAAGGCACAAAGAACACGGCGCGGCCTGAGGCCGCAACCAAAAGACTCTAAGGAAGGCAGGAAGACAGGAAAAGAAAAGAACACAAAAGGTGCGGGTTTCAACGAGATTCGTCAACCGCTGGCTCGCGCTGGCTCTTGTTTCCTGTCTTCCTGCCTTCCTTAGAGGTCTTGAAATCTTGGCGGCACGCAAAGATTTTGCTCGATAGTAACGAACCACGCTCACGCCGCGACACCACGGGAAGGAACGGGGAAACGCCGTGGGGGTGGTCCCAATGGAGGTGGCGCTCCCGCGTGCGGGATTGAGTTCTGCGCTGAGCGCGATTGCCCTGACGCCCCGAGGCGATGACCTCGATCTCGGTTTTTGGGCTCGGGGATCCTACCCCCCGACGGCAACCGCAGTTTACCATAATCTTGGTCGCGGGTCGAGGTGGCCGACTGTTCAATGGTGCTTCGTGCCCGTTTAGTAGCTTGGTCCCGGGGGTTTGCGACGACCTCGTTGGCGGCGCCCTCCTCCCGTGCGCGGGAAGGAGACCCAGGTGTCCCCGTTTGAGAGATTGCTCTTAGTCACGCGCCCCCGCGCTCGCGGCTTTTTCCTCCCAGCGCTTCATCATGAGAAAGGAAATTGCCATGACGCCACAGAAGGGTAAGAAGTTTCGCACGTCCGAAACGGCGGAACGAATCCAGCGGTTGGAAGTGACGCACCCGCACGCGGCCGGCATTGACGTGCATGCGGCGGTACACTTCGTTGCGGTCAATCCGGCGGACATGCCCGAAGGGTTCGTGCCGGACGATCCGCAACTGCCCAAAGGAGTGCGCAATTCGGCGCATGCACCTGTGATCTGGAGGCGCTCGCGGCGTGGCTGAAGGCTTGCCACGTCAAGACGATCGCGATGGAATCGACGGGGGTGTACTGGATTGCCTTGTACGAATTGTTGGAGCGGCAGGGGTTCACGGTCATCCTGGTCGATCCGCGGCAAACCAAGCATGCTCCGGGCAGACCGAAGTCGGACGTGCTGGATTGCCAATGGATTCAACGGTTGCACAGCTACGGATTGCTCACGGCGTCGTTTCGGCCCAGCGATGAAGTCGTGGTGTGGCGCGGCTATCAGCGTCAACGCGAGATGCTGATTCGTTACGCAGCCCAGCACGTCCAGCACATGCAGAAAGCGCTGGAGGAGATGAATGTCAAGCTGACCGAAGTGGTGAGCGACATCGTCGGCCTGACGGGCATGAAGATCATCAAGGACATTGTGCGTGGGGTGCTTGATCCGGTGAAGCTGGCGAAGCATCGCCACGAGCGCTGCCACGCGAGCGAAGTCGAGATCGCGCAGTCGCTGTGTGGCAACTGGCGCGCAGAGCATTTGTTCGCGTTAAAACAAGCGGTGCAGATGTATGAGTTTTACCATCGGCAATTGCGGGACTGCGACGCGAAGATCGAAGCGTGCCTGCGTGCGTTCGCGGACAAGAGTGGCGGCGAGGTGTTGACGCCGAAGCCGCGTCAACGCCAAAGGGCCAACGCGGTGGCCTTCGACGCGCGGGCGCTGTTGTTCCGTATGGCTGGAGTCGATCTGACGGTGATTGAAGGGATCTCGGAGTTGACAGCTCTGACGATCCTGAGCGAGATCGGCACGGACCTGAGCCGCTTCCCGAGCGAGAAAAACTTCGTGAGTTGGCTGGGGCTGTGTCCGAATCATCGTGGCAGCGCGGGCAAGATTTTCAACCGGCGCGTGCGCAAAGGGGCGAACCGGGCCGCGCGGGCATGCGGTTGGCCGGGCAAGCCTGTCATCGTGCGAAGAATGCGTTGGGTGCTTTCTATCGGCGCATTCAAGCGCGGTGCGGTAGTCCGAAAGCCGTGGTGGCGACGGCCCGCAAGATCGCCGAGCGGGTGTATCGCTTACTGAAGTATGGCGAAGTGTATGTGCGTCAGGGTGAGAAAGCGTACGAGGAAGCCTATCGCGTGCGCACCCTGAAAGGCATGGCACGGAAGGCGAAAAGTTTGGGCTACAAGCTGGTGCCGGTGACGACGGAATAAGGCGATGCAGTGCGAGCGAGCAGCCATCGCTATGCACCCGTACCGTATCAATATCGATCAAGGAAACCCCAGGCGCGAGATGGGGAGAGGGGGTAGTGTTGCCTGCAAAGGACGAAGAGGCCATGTGTACTGTGCCAACTTCCCCTCGCCCGAAGGATCTGTTCCTTGAGAGTACAAAGAATAAGGAAAGCGAAGGAGAAGAATGACTTCAAACGCAGGTAACACCGTGAGGCAGGTTGCCAACCTGCCAAATGAAACGACCAGTCAGATATGATGGCCTTGCCTGCCCCATGTGTCTTCTATGCTGATTTCGCTTCTCTTGAACCGTTGCCGTTTTTGCCGGAAAAAAAGGGATTGGCAGCACCGGCATTTTGACGTAAGTTCACATCAGCACACATCTTACAAGTGCGCACCGGGTGCCGGTTTGCAAAAGTACCGGCAAAGGATGGGTAATGTCCTAATTTGGGCATCGCATAACTGCCATTGTGCCAAGTGGTTGTGGCAACCGAGCCGGAGAATGGCAGGGATTTTGCCTGGCTGCTCAGAGCACTCTGGGCTGAGCTTTCCAGTGCCATTCGTTCCAGAACACCGGCTTCACCGGCTTCGCTGGATCAGATTCCGGTCACGGCCCTACGCCACCACTTGTTGGAGTATCTTCCCCGAGCGTTTTTGGCCTTTTTGACGGGGGCACGGATTTTCGAGCGAAACAGCGCGTAGTGTCGCTTGATCCTGTCCACGTACACCGGATCAGCCAAGAGCATTTTCTGGGCCAGCTTGAGCAAAGCCTCGGCATGCTCCGACTGAGGACTGGCCAGGTTCAAAATGGGGCCTTGCATTTCCCTTATCAGGCGCGGATCGTCCATTCCCAAGCCACCGTGTGTAGAAGGCGTGATCTTCCCATCCCCAGGTGATGACGGCCAGGAGGTGCTCTTGCGTGGAAGAATAAACCGAAAAGAACACGCGACGACAATCGCACCCTGGCTCGTCGCAGAACATCTCGATGAACTGGTATTCCGCGGCTGGGACGCCGAGCTGGGCGTCCGGAAGCACGGTGATGGTGCGCGTCTCTCGCCCGGCGACATCAGGGCATAGCTCGTAAAATGCAACATACGGCATTGGCTTCTCCTGGCTTTGGCCCACACGGGCGAATCCTCAAATTTCTCCCATTGTAGCGGGAATTGAGTCGCGGCGTCATTCTACGTGGAAGAACAGCGCTGGGGAAACCTTGAAATGGTCAGCCAGTTTGCGGATGTGGCTCTTGCTCAGGTGTCGATGCCCGTTGAGGATCAGGGACGCCAGGGCACGATTGCCCAGCAGCCGGCCTAAGTCCCCCTGAGTCATGCCGCTTTCTTGCATCAGGTATTTCAGCATGGTCAACGGATCGTGCTGCTCGGTGTCAACGTCATGGTATTCCCGGTCGTAGGCTTCCACCAGTATCGTCAGCGTAATGAGCGAGTGATGTGGGACCATGAGTTCTTTTACGCTGAAGGCGTTGGAGAGCCTTCCTTGTGGTGCCACGGGAAAAATTTTCTCCACTTGACGATATCAACCATTGCCATAGACCAAATAGCGGCTATAATAAGTTTTGTCCCGTCGTACGGCGACCTTTGGTGATGGGCGACACCCGGGGGAGTCTGCGGCGGGACTTTTTTGCGCCGGCTTAGAAATGCCTACGAAAAACGACCATATCGTCGCCGTCCGCATAGAAGTCACGAATCACAACTGTCTGCTCGTAACCGTGCTTGAGATAGAATCGCCGTGTCAGTTCATAGTGCGGCAGCGATGACGTTTCGATGAGCAGCAACCGCCCGCCTGCCTTGCAAATCTCGCCTTCAACATGGTGCAGCAGCGCGCCGCCGACTCCTTTCGCCTGAATCTCCTTGCTGACCGCAATCCAGTAGAGGTACCACGTCCGGTCCGTCATGGCAGCTGGCGCAAAATAAGCAAAACCGATCGGCTGCCCATGCTGTACATACGTGACGGAACGGTGCCCCTCGGCATGCATGCTGTCGTGATAATCGTCCAGCACCTCTTGCAAGGCCACGATTTCCATCGGTTTGAACACCCCGGTCGCCTGTGCCAGGGGCACCAGGATAGGCGTGTCGTCGGGAACGGTCGGTCGAATCATGGTAATCCACCCAGCAAAAGGATGAAGGATGAAGGATGAAGGATGAAGGATGAAGTTGGAGTCCGAGCCCGCAGCGTAAGCAAGGTTAGTCACCACCCTTGCTTACGCTGCGGGCTCGGACAAGATTCATCCTTCATCCTTGCGATACATCTGTCTCTCGACTATTATGCGTGTTTGCTCTCTGGATTCCACTTTTGGGATGAATGACCATGCCTAAAACCGGTTGGAAACAGTTGCTTGCGGGATTCCCCTGGTTTCAGAACGAAGGAGAATTCCCGATTGCCGCCTACTCGGAGTTTCTGCCGCCGCCACGACTGGGCAGAAAGCCTTGCGGCAAGATTGATACGCTCCTTGTCGACGAAACCGACCCCTGGGGCTGGCATATTACCGAGTATGAGGAGGCATTTGAACTGCGTCCCGGCATGGAAAAGTTGGCTCACGAGATCGTCGGCGCCCTGGTTCATCTAGGCCACGGCCGGCCCGCACACGGCATCGCTCGCGGCAAGTTGATCGACAACCCGTACTGGCCCCCCGAATTGGCGGACCGGGCCGGAACGCTAACCCATGAGCGCTACGTTATCCTGATGCCGCTTGCGATTTCGCGTACCCAGGACGACAAAGGCCGCGTGCGCTGGACCTTTTTCGGCGGCAGCGAACAGGGACCAGCCAAGGCTTTTTGGAAGAGCTTCTATACCGCTCCGGGTCACGAAGTGCCGGAAGAGCAGGCATTGGACTTCTTCCGACGATTGCTCAGCTCCGCCTATGGTGAACCGAGTGAGAAACTTGCTGATCTCCGCCATTCCGGTTTCCGAATCCTGACTCACGAGCAGTGTCCAGCCGATGCTTCTTTGCCCTGGTCCGAAGGCACAATCCCTTCCTGGGCTTATCGGTATCTCTGGTCGAAGGATGATCCGGCCGGGTCGGTGAAGTATTTGCTGACTTTCGAGCCGTTCGCCCATCTGCCTGAAGAGATTAAACGTTCTTACCTGGCCGGCGAACTTCACCTGCTGCCGTTCCCAGGCAGCCTGCTCTTCTGGGGAGTGGCTCCTTATCTGCGACTGCAACATGAACTGCCGCTGGCCGCGCAGATTCCCTTGCTCCATTTGACCGCCCGCCATGAAGGCTGGCTCTGCGTGCGCGTGCCGCAATCGGGCTGGCTCGACGAGCGGAGGACAGGGCAAGCCGGATCGAACGATCACCACGGACCTGTGCGGAACACCTACAAACGCACGCATCGCTGGGCCCGCGTCCTCCGTCACGAGGATGAAATTGCCGTCCTCTCTCGTGAGGAGAAGCTCGCGCACGTCCTCTTCAGCGTTATGCCCGAACGATGTCGGCCTGTACGGCAAACCGATGGCTCGCAATGTTCAGCTCTGGACTCACGACTGTCAGCCATTGCTCGACGGCCCCCATGCCTCGCGCTGCGAGATCGAGCGTGCCGCTCACGCCGTGGCCGAAGGTGGACTTTTTGGTTATCGTTTTCAGTTTCCCGCCATGCGTGTCGGCCGGCACGAGGTCTACTGGCACCGCCCGTTGGTCGCGTATCTTTCCCCCGAAAGGGACCAGCCCGTCGTGTTGCCCGATGCTCCGTTGGGCTACCTGACCGCCTATCATCTTAAGGAGAAACGCCGCAGCAGAGCAGGTTGTGCGGCGGTTCTGGAGCATCCCGTCGAACTGTGGCCGCGCATGCTCCGCCGCGAACCGCATCTTGCCGCCATCGAGCTGTTCGACCCCAAGCACAATCATCATCCTTATCTGACCACACTCAACGTCCGCAAGCTGCTCGACACGCGGCGACTCATGGACGGCCGTCCGCTGCCGCGCAGTTTCTGCCGCAGCATGTTGACCTTGCCGCAGCATGAAACTCTCGACAGCTGGCTTGAAAATCTCCCTAAACACGCCAATGCTACCGAACGCTGTCAGAATCTTGTCGAAGAGCTACACGGCAGCCTCGAACCTGACCATCCCCCATCCACAAGCAATAGTAGGGTGGGTGCGGCACCCACCCCACTCACCACTCACCACTCACCACTCACCTTCCACCACACAACCCGACGCTCCTTCGAGGTAGCGTATTGGAAGAACATCGCCGAATTGTCCGAGGGCCGCTATCTCAACAAGAACAATGCCGACTGCGTTTACGATCCGGTCACGCGTATGCTGCTCGATCACCCACGCCGCGATCTCGCCATTCTGGGCGATCACCTGCTCACCTACTACAACCGCGTCATCGCCGCTACCCGCATGAGTGGCAAGGCCCTGGCCGGCGACCTCCCCTTCCGCTGGCAGAGCGAGTTCGATTATCCCTGGTTCGGCGGCTGGACCGACAACCAGGTGGGCGATGCCCTGGAACGCAACCTCATCGTGGTGATTCCCGGCCGGGACCGCCGCCGCGCCGTCATCATGGCGGACCATTACGACACCGCCTACATGGCCGACTTTTACGAGAAAGAGCAGGGCGGCAGCGGCGCCCGTCTGGCCGCGGCGGGCGCAGACGACAATCACTCGGCCACTGTAGCCATGATGCTCGGCGCCGGTCTTCCTGGAGCTGAGCAAGGCCGGCAAACTGGCCTGTGACATCTGGCTGGTCCATCTAACCGGCGAGGAGTTCCCCGCCGACTGTCTCGGCGCCGCAACCTCTGCCAGCACCTGGTCGAGGGTAATCTGAAGATGCGTCTGGCGAGCGGCGCGGCGAGCGGCGCGGCGAGCGGCGCGGCGAGCGGCGCGGCGAGCGGCGCGGCGAGCGGCGGGGCGAGCGGCGGGGTTGACCCCCGCCGTCCAGCCCCCCGCTGGCGCGATCTCTCCCGCGTTCGCATTCAAGGCGTCTACGTCCTCGACATGGTCGCCCACAACAACGACAACGAGCCGGACATCTTCCAGATGTCCCCCGGCGCCAGCTCCGACTCGATGGAGTTGGCCTATCAGGCCCACATCGCCAACGAAATCTGGAACGCCTCGGTCCCCGCCTGGAACGCCCGTCCGGCACGACGCGACTGCAAGCGCGGCAAGCGCAGCCCCAACGGCAACAAGGTTCCCGACACCGCTCTGCATCCGATCCTGGAAGGGCAGATACGCCCGCCCTACGATCCGCGTAGCACGTTGTACAATACCGATGGCCAGATCTTCTCGGATTGCGGCATTCCGGTCGTGCTGTTCATGGAGAATTACGACATCAACCGCACCGGCTACCACGACAGCCATGACACGATGGAGAACATCGATCTGGACTATGGAGCGGCGGTCGCGGCCATTGCCATTGAAAGCGTGGCTCGCGCAGCAACATCTGATTTGTGAATTGGTCGTTCAACAATGGATATTGCAATCGTATTTTTTGGGATCGGCCTTGCGTTCTGGGGCTCGCTCGTCCTTTGGAACGGAGCGGCACCGCCTCTCATTCCTCGTGTTCGAGGTGCGAAAGCCCGCTTCATAGGCATTGTTGCGGTGGCACCATTACCAGCGACTTGGGGTTTTGGCTATTTGTGGCAATGTCTGATCGTATACGCCGACTGGGAGATTACACGAGAGCAAGCCACCATCATCTGGCGAATTGTCTGCTCAAGCATGATCTTGGCCGGCTTGGGAGGTTCCATACTGCTTCAACGCTACTGGTCACGTCCCGTTGATGTGGCGTCGAAAGAAGACAACAATCCTGACGACAAGCAGAATTCTGGGGACAGCCGCGAACCTGATTGAATTCGCTTCAAGCCCAGGCATTCCTAATGGAGGAGCTTGCACAAATGGTTCGATTCAAGCGGATCTCGTTCCTTGTAACCTGGCTGCTCGTTGCCGGCACCGTTTCCGCCGCCGCCGACCTCAAGGCCGGCGCCGCCCAAACCGACATCACTCCGCCCATCGGTTTCGCCATGTGGGGCTATAGCGCCCGTCACGACGCTCCGAGCCAGGGCGTCCTCGACCCGCTCCTTGCCAGGGCACTCGTACTCACCGTCGGCAAGGAACGCATCGCCATCGTCAGCCTCGACCTCGGCCGGGCGCCGACGCGCCAATCGACCGAGACGATTCACAAGCGCGTCAAGGCCGCCGCCGATATCGAGCACATATTCCTCGTTGCCTCGCACACCCATCATGGTCCCGTGATCGAATTGGACAACTGGCCCGATCCACAGAAGCCCTACGTGCGGCAACTGGAGCAGAAAATCAGCGATCTCATCATCGAAGCTGCCAAGAACCTCAAGCCCGCTCGCATCGGTGTGGCGTCAAAAGAGGTCGCGCTCAACCGCAACCGCCATTCCAAGCGACCGGACAAACCGGTCGATCGTGAATTGCTGGTGCTGCGCGTCGAAGACAATGACGGCAAACCGATCGCGCACGCCGTCAACTTCGCCGCTCATGCCGTGCTGCAAGATAACAAGGTTCGCAAATTCTCCGCCGACTATCCGGGGGCCTTGGCAACCCTGGTCGAGAAGGAAACCGGCGTCCCCTGCCTGTTCCTGCAAGGCGCGGCGGGTGATCTCTCCCCCAATCCCGGCGAGGAGCAGGGACCGGAGAAATTCGGCCAGGCAGTGGGAAAGGAAGCTCTGGCCCTGATCAAGACGATTCGCTGTGCTCCCGCAGTCGAACCAGCGCTGCAAATCCTGGAAGAAGACTTCAAATTCAAGAGCCGAATTGATCTGAGCAGCCCGATCATCAAGGCAGCTCTTTCCGCCGCATTCTTTCCGGACCTGATAGCCTTCTACGAGCGCGAATACCGTGACGGTGTGCGTCCCCATTTGACGACGGCTCTTCTGAACGATAACATCGGCTTGGTAGGAGTATCGGGCGAGTTCTTCAGTGCCCACGCGTTGAGCCTGAAGCGCCGCGCCCGGCTCGATCATGTCTTCTTTCTTGGTTACTGTAACGACTATCAGCAGTATTTTCCGACGATCGAGGCGGCAGCCGAAGGCGGCTACGGCGCGGACCCACCCATGTCGCCCGCAGAGGTCGGTGCAGGCGAGCGCATGATCGATCAGGCGCTCATTCATCTCTATCAGATGCGCGGCAAGCTCCAGGCTGTGCCGTAGCCGGCCGCACGTTACGGCCGGGAGTTGTTTGCTTCCATTGCAGCGGAGGTTCCTACGGTGCCCTACCAGAATGGCGAGCCGCCGGGTTTATCCCGGCGGGACACACGGCAGGGGTAAACCCCGCCGTTCGATGCCCGGCATTGTGCTGGAGGCGCTCATCCTCTATTACTCAAGTCATGAACGAGACCAAGTACAAGCATCTGGAACCCAGGCCCTGCTCGTCCTATCGGCAGCTTTTCGTCAAGGGCACGCGCATCCGGGTTGAGATTCTATACACGTTAACGATCCCATCCGAAAGCGGGGAGGTCTACACACCCGAGGAAGTGGCGGAGTTGGCGACAACGTACTCCCTCATCACTTGCCACCGCCCGCTTCCAAAGCACTGCTTAAATTCCACCGGTCCAGGTTCCTGTCCAAATCGAGCACGTTCAGAGTGCGCCCGTTTGCGGCGAAGACGACGGACACCACCCCATGTTCGTATTGCCCCACGCTTGCCAGTTCCCTGCCCGTGGCCGCGTCCCAAAACTTCACCTGTCCCGGCGTCGGCGGGCGACTGGCGCTGCCCGTAACCAGCAGTCTGCCGTCGGGCGCGAATGCCATGGCGTGAATGTCCCCCGTGTTGTCGAGATGGAACTTCTCCTTGCCCGTAGTCACGTCCCAGCCACGCACGCTGCGGTCTGCGCTTCTCGACGCCAGCGTCTTGCCGTCGGAACTAAATACCAGACCCTGAATTGTGCTTTGCTGGCCCGGCATGCTGGCCAGTTCCTTCGCCGTGGCGACGTCCCAGAGCTTCACAAGCTTGTCCATGCCGCCCGACGCCAGCGTTTTGCCGTCGGGAGCGAAGGCTAACGACCACACTATCCGTGTGTGGCCGGGGAAGGTGGAGAGTTCGTTTCCGCTGGCGACCTCCCAGAGCTGGATCTGCTGGCTGCCCGTCGCCAATTTGCCGCAGTCGGGCGAGAAGGCCAGGGAGAAGACGTTGTCGGAAGCGCAATGGAGCGTCAACCGTTCTCTGCCGGTAGCAGCGTCCCATAACCGGACCTCTCCATTCGCGTAGCCGACCGCGAGGAGCTTGCTATCGGGTGAGAAGGCGACACACAGAGCGACTTCCCTCGGACCGGAACAGGTGCTTTGCTCCTTACCGGTGGCCGCGTTCCAGAGCCTGACCTCTCCCGTCTTGCCGGCGGGGAATGTGGCCACCGTCGATGCGTCGGGTGACAGCAGCGCCGACCAGATCGGTTGGTCAGGCCACGCGATGGTCACCCGTTTGGCGGCCAGCTTGCCCTCGTCCGGTCGCTTGTCGGTGCCGTGCGCCGTGACGAACTTGCGCTCAGGCGCGGCTTGCGGGGGTCATCCTTTTCCTCGGTCCGCGGCTTGCCGCTGCCAGTCAGCACGAATACGCCGCCCTGCAACGTCAGCACGAAGCCTTCGTCGGGAGTAACGAAGATCAGCCCGCCCACCGGCTTGTTCTGCCCATTTCGCAACTCGCCGATTACCTTAGGCTCGTCGCCAGCACGCTCCGGCAGCACACAGGACGTTATCGTCCCTGCATACTGCTGATCGTGGCAGAGATACATTCGCTTCTGGTCGGGCGACAGGCAGACCTGTTGACGGCTGCCGATGCCATGGCCGTTCCAGCGAGCTGCAATCGCCATGCTCTGTTTCATGTCCATGACCGTGATCGTGTCCGTCCATTGGCTCGTGGTGCTCGACACGTAGAGGAAGCCGTCGTCGGTGACGGCAATGTCGTAAGGATCGGTCTCGACACAAATGGTTCGTTGAATTTTCATCTCGTCCGGATCAATCACCAGAATCTTGCCTTCGCCTGGGTTGCGATTGGTGTACCAGGGATTGAGCGGAACGCCGGCATAGAGAGTCTTGCCGTCGCGGGACAGGCAAAGCGTCGCGGCCGGGCCTTCAAGACGAACCCCCCCGGCCGCCGCACGCCGCGTGGTATCGATGCGTCCGAACGCGCATCTTCTTTGGATCCTTCACGTCCAAGTAGTACAGCCAGGCGCCGTCGGGCGACAGCAACAGCCGGCTCACGGCGGCCGAGATCGGAATGACCGCCGCCGGCTTCAACACGGGATCGGCGATCTCCTTGAATTCGAGGATGCTCTTCACGTCGTAGATATGGATGTCGCCGACACCCTGCGGATCGTTCGAGCGGATCGTGATACGGCTCACGCGCTTTCACCGCACCTCGTTCGGGCTTGGGCTTGGGCGGCGGTTCAGCGGGAGCAGGTTTGTCGACGGCTGCAACATAAAGCAGGCCGCGCTCCTGGTCCAGCACCGCCCGATTGCCGATGCCGGCTAGCTGGTAGGAATCCAGGAGCGTGAAGCCTGGATAGCAATAGAGCTTAAGGCCACGGTCCTTCGTCGTGAGGAGGATTGAGCTGGACCTGGTGTCGAACACCGCCGCGAGAAACGGCTCGACGCGGGCAAAGTCCGTGAAATCGGTCAGGAGATTGCGGTTCTCCGGCTGGACGTACTCTGGCATGACCGGCCCGGCCGCGTCGGTGCCATCGAGCCGGAAGACGCCGCCCTTCTTGCAGAGCACGAATTTGTTGTCCGGAGTCAGGAAGAGCCGGCCGCCGACGTAGCGAGGACTGGCGACGGTGGCAGCAACTTGCGGCGTCCCCTCGGCCGGTTTCTCCGGCAAATCCCAGGCGATAATCGCACCCCCCGGCCGAAGCTGGTTGGTCATATAGAGCCGCTTCTGGTCGCGCGCCAGACAGATGACTGTCCCGGCACGTTGAAAATCTCCCCGCCAGGCGCCACCACGGATTGGCTTTGCTTCATGTCCACGACCTGGACCGCCGCACCATCGCCTTCGCCGCCCAGCGCAAAGACCATGCCGTCATCATTAGCCACGATTTCGACCGGGTCGGCTTCAACGTCGGCAGTCTTTTGGATCTCCAGCGTGGCGGCCTCTATCATTTGGATTTTCCCCTCCGGCCGGGCGCCGCGTTCCTGTGGCGTCGAAGGTGTCGCACTGGCGTAGAGCACCCTGCCGTCGGGACTCTGGCAGAGGTTGGTGGTGTGGTTGGCCAGTCGAATTTCGCGATCGAGGGCAAACGGGGCCGTGTTGACTCGGCCCAACTTTACGTTCCCCGAATCCTTGATGTCGAGGTAGTAAAGCCACCGTCCGTCAACCAACGCCAACAGGTTGGTGATCTTCGCTTTGAGCGGGATGACGGCGGTCGGTTGCAGTTCCTGTCCAACCGGGCCGTTTCCTGCGACTATACTCTTGACATCGTAGACGAAGAGGTCGGCGGGCAGCTCCACGCGCAAGAAAATTGGTGTTCGCATCCTGCGAGTCGAAGGCGGCCCCGGCCACGTACAGGAGGCTGTTCTTGCCGTCGAGCACAGCATGATAAGCGAGCATCCCCAGGCGGAATGAGCCGCGCAGCTTGAAGTCCGGATAGGAATAGTGCTTCAGGTAGCCCTGTGGCGTCGTCAGGAACAGGCACCTGGAATCCGGATTAGCCGCAACCGCCAGGAATGAATCGAGATTGGCGGCGAAACGCAACTCCCCCTTCGCTCCGCCTTGCGGAACCTTGTGATCGACCGGGGGTCTGCGTTGTGCAGGCGGCTGATCGTTGCCGATCACTTTTGCTTCCTGGGCCGGCTCAATGGTCGGAACTGGCACATCGCCTGCCGCCGCCAGCTGGCAGATGCCGCCCATCTTGAAGATGAGATATCGGCCCTCGGGCGTGATCATTGGCTCTCCCCAGAGGCCCGTCTTGTCGGCGTCCGTTTGGATGGAGCCGCCGTCCTGCGTTGCGCCGTGGCGAAGTTCTGAGGTAGGATCCGCGAGTGAAGGGATCCCAGGTCGGTGTTATAGAGTCGCTTCTCGTCAGGGGCGATGAGGACCTGCGCACACTGGCGGACGCCGAAGCTCGTGGCGATGATGCCGCGCCGGTTCAGCATGTCCACGGTGTAGATGTTGGTCCACTGGCAACTGCCGCTACTGATAAAGACGATGCCGTCGTCGCGCGCGGCCACGCTGTAGGGATCTGCTTTCACCTCTACGGTGTCTTGCAGCTTCATGGCGGCCGTCTCGATTCGCTGAATCTTGCCCCGCGTCTTGTCCTCGGTGTGATAGGGACTGTGGCCGCACAGCAACACGGTCGTGTACAGTGTCTTGCCGTCGCGGGTCAGGCACATGGTTTCGGTCCGGTCCTCCAGCCGAAGTTCACCAGCCTTTTGCCGCTTGCCGAGGTCGATGCGCCCGGCCAGAACGTTCGTGTTGCTCTTAACGTCCAGGTAATAGAGCCAGTTGCCATCCGGCGACACTAGCAGATGACTGAAGCTTGCTTCCATCGGTAGCTTGGCGACGGGAACGAGTTCGGACCCAGCCAGGAGCTTCCCCTCGAGGATGGGCTTCAAGTCATAGAGATGGAGATCCCCAACGTGCCGCGGTCTTTCGAACGGTTCGTTAGCCGGTTCCGTTTTCGGCCCGGCAATGGCCACGCAGAGGAGACCGTTTCTGACATCTTGTGCGGCCCGGTAAGGGACGCCGCCGATTTTGTAGGAACCGCGATACTTGAAATCGGGATAGGAGTAATGTTTCAGGAAATTATTGCCGGCCATCATGAAAGCCGCGTTGTTGTTCGGGTCAACGGCGAGAGCAACGAACGGCTCGATCTTGCCCGCATGGCGCAGGTCGGGAGGCCCATCGGGCACGGCGGGCCGGTTCGGTTGTGGTCCGATCCCGCCGAGCTGCCGACGTAACTCCTCGATATCAACTCTCCTATTCGCCGGGTCCGCTTCGTCGAATTGTGCATCCGCCACCTGCGGCTGTTCTCTGGATCCTGCAGACATTCCGCCGCCCGGTTTGCCGTTCGCGAGAGTCAGCAGCCAAAGCACGAGGATGATCCCATAGGCGACGCCGCTGATGCCCAGGGAAGCAGTGAGTTTGAGCGCCGCCGGCACCTTCTCCAATCGGGCCAGGGCGAGGCACGCGGTACCCAGTCCAGCCCCGATCGTGGCCGGGATAGCCCCGCCCAGTGTGGCGATCGGAATGCCATAGGGCAGTATCGCCGCCGCGTACAGGTACCACTCGAGTTTGTAGTCTCTGGCGCGAAGGCGCGAACTTCTTGCCTTTGAGAAATGCGACGACGTCGGCGGCCAGGCGCTGCTGATAGCGGTTCTTTCCTTGCACGGCTAAGGTCGTATCGCGACCGTCGATGGTGAGGATGAACGAATTGCCGCCCTCGTACCGAGCCGGGCTGCCGACGGGCACGCGGATTTCGTCCTTGCGCTTCTGAACCAGGCGTAGGCCCTCCCGTGTGACGGTCACCTCGAAGGAACGTTTCGACCACTTGCTGGGATCGCTCGTCGCCACCGCGGTGAACGTTATGGGAGGGAAGTCGGGCCGCGTGCGCGGGGCGCCGGCCGCCCGTCTCGCCGACGCGCCAGTCTCACGGACGGGCAGCACGTCAAGGATCTCGTCTGTGGACCTGGAGGGATCGGCAGGCAGGACGCTGAGAATCTTCTCTTCTCTGGCCACCGGCCGCCGCGGCAAAGTCTGGGCCAACTGGGGCATGAACGCGTCGTCCTGAGCAGCAGGCACGGCAAATATGTGTCCGCACATGGGACATTTCAGTCTTGAGCTGGCAACCTCGTCAGGGATGGTCAACAGCTTGTTGCATCCGGGACAGGAAAGTCGCGTGGTCATGGGTGGTTCTCCATTCTGTGCGGGATTCAGCCACGGGTTAGTGACCCCTATCTTACCGCTCAGGGTGCCGTTCGTAAAGCAATCCGCAATTCACGCGAGCTACTTGACACACACCCGTGCGTGTGACATCATTCCCTTCAATCTGTCACTCCCCGGAGGTGATCATGGCATTTCCAAGTCGAACTATTCTAGCGAGCATACTCATCCTCGGCGCTGGCGTCGTGGCTCACGCCGCGGATGACGACAAGGATGCGCTGGCGAAGCAAGCGGGTCGAATCCTCAAAACCCATTGCTACCGCTGCCACGGGCAGGACGGCACCGCCGAGGGCGGGTTCAATTATGTGCTGGAACCCCAGCGACTCGCGCCGCGCAACATGATCGCCCTCGGCCGAGCCGATCAATCGCGGCTCTATCAGCGCGTCAATCGCGGCGAGATGCCGCCCGAGGAAGAAACCGTCCGCCTCAGCAACGACGATATCGCCATCCTCAAGCGCTGGATCAACAGCGGAGCGGCCGACTTCAATCCGCCCCGGCCGAAACGGCCCTTTATCGCCTCGACCGATATGATCGAGTCGATGTGCAACGATCTGGCCACGCTGGATGCCCCCCGCCGCCCCCGGACGCGCTACTTCACGATCACTCACCTCTATAACGCAGGCCTTTCCGAGGACGAGCTGCAAACCTATCGGCACGGCCTTGCCAAGCTCGTCAATAGCCTCTCGTGGGGAGAAAAGATCGTCGTTCCCTCTGCCATCGACGCAGAGAAAACCATCTTGCGGATCGACCTGCATGATTACAAATGGACCGACAAGATGTGGGAAAGCGTGCTGGCGGCCTACCCGTACCCGACCGCTCATCCGGGCGATGCCGCGCTCTACTGTCAGGCGGCGACTAACTGCAAGCTCCCCCACGTGCGGGCCGATTGGTTCGTCAACGCCGCGTCACACCCGCCGCTTTACTACGACATTCTGGATATGCCGAAACGGTTCTGGGATTTGCAAGTCAAACTCGATGCCCTTTGGAACTCGAGCAAGCCCGAGGAGCAGAAGCACCCGCTTCGGGCTGGCTTCAACAATTCGGGAGTCTCGCGCAACAACCGGCTCATCGAGCGCTGGGTGTCAAGAGACGGCGCCCTGTGGCGGACGTTCGATTTCGCCACCAACACCGGAAAGCAGAACCTGTTCGCGCACCCGACCACATTTCGACATGACGGGGGCGAAGTCCTCTTCAACCTGCCCAACGGGTTGCAAGCGTACATGATTGTCAATGCCGACGACATGCGCGAGGACCGTAGTCCCAAGGACATCGTCACCGACCCGAAACGGCCGGATCGAAGTCTGGAGGCCGGCATCTCGTGCATGTCGTGCCATGTTCGCGGCACGATCGAGAAGTCGGACCAGATCCTCGCTCACCTCGAGAGCAATGCCGAAACGCTGAAGTTCGAGGCCCAGAAGATCCGTGAGATGCACATCGGCCAGGCCCGGTTAAAGGAACTGCTGGAAGGTGATGCCGGCCGGTTTCAAAGGGCGGTGCGGCAGACGGGCGCCAGTATGGCCGCCACGGAGCCGATCGTTGCCCTGGCCCAGCGCTTCGATGCGGAACTCAATTTGGAACTGGCCGCCGCCGAAGCCGGCATGAAGCCCGAGGAGTTTACTGCCCATTGCAAGCGTTCCGCCAAATTGGCGCTGATGCTCGGGCCGCTCTTGACGCAGAATGCCACCGTCAAGCGCGAGGTCTTCAGCGAGACGTTCCCGCTTCTGCGCGAGGAAAACGTGCCTGTCCGGCAAGCTCCGAAGGCCAGCCCCGAATTGACAACGCCGCGCCGCATGCACCCCGGCGATTGGGTCCTCAGCGTCGGTTTCACTCCCGACGGCGCCCGGGCCATGTCGTCCATGCGGAGCGGCCGGGTGCAGCTCTGGGACCTAGCCACCGGCAAGGAGGTCCGCTTCGTGGAGCCACGGCCGCCGACATGGCGCAGGATCGCCGTATGCCCGGACGGCAATCGCTTCCTCGAATGGGACGCCATCGGCGGAGCGGGCGGCAGCGGCCTGAGCATGTGGGACATGCAGGCCAGAAAGGAAGCATTGCGCTATTGCAAGGAACCCGTCTTCTGCGTCGCCGTTTCTCCCGACGGCAAGCGGCTGCTTTCGGGCGAGACCGGCGGCATCCGCTTGTGGGAACTGGATACGGGCAAGGAGCTGCGGCGCTTCGGTACCCGAAGAGGCGACACCGAGTGCATTGCCTACTCTGCCGATGGCCGGCAGGCTCTCTCCGATGGCGAGAAGAACGTGCTCCGGCTCTGGGATGTGGAGACCGGCAAGGAGATCCGCACCTTCGAGGGCCACAGCGACCGTCCCAAGTCGGTAGCCCTTTCCCCAGATGGCCGCATGGCCGTATCCTCGGGCACGGACAAATCCATTCGGCTCTGGGATGTGGAGACGGGTAAACAAATTCGGACGCTCGGCGGCACAGAAGGGCCTTACCAGACAGATAGTGTGTGCTTCACTCCCGATTCGGCGCGAGTGCTGAGCGGAGGCACCGACGGCAGAGTGCGCCTGTGGGACGTGAAGACCAGCCTGGAAGTCCGCACGGTCCGCCTCGACGCGCTCCGGCACACCCAACCGATCTGGTGCGTGGCATGTTCGGCGGAACGGAGTCTATGCCCTTTCGGGAGCCATGGACGGCGAATTGATATTGTGGAAGCTGACGAAGTGATGAAAGTCGATGGGACCGACGTGCGCAGCCAGTTGTGCGAGCTAATGGCAAACTACGAGTCCGAACTCCCGACTGGCATCCGTCACAGGGGGCCGAGCGGTCCGGCATCATGCCTGCTCCACGGGGCACGGTGTATGGAACCGGTATCGAAGATAATGACGGCAAACCGATCGCGCACACTGTCAACTTCGCCGCTCACGCCGTGCTGCAAGATAATAAGGTCCGCAAGTTCTCCGCCGACTATCCGGGGGCCTTGGCAACCCTGGTCGAGAAGGAAACCGGCGTCCCCTGCCTGTTCCTGCAAGGCGCGGCGGGTGATCTCTCCCCCAATCCCGGCGAGGAGCTGGGACCGGAGAAGTTCGGCCAGGCAGTGGGAAAGGAGGCTCTGGCCCTGATCAAGACGATTCGTTGTGCTCCCGCGGCCGAGGCAGCGCTGCAAGTCCGGGAAGAAGATTTCAAATTCAAGAGCCGAATTGATTTGAACAGCCCCATCATCAAGGCAGCTCTTTCCGCCGCATTCTTCCCGGACCTGATAGCCTTCTACGAGCGCGAATATCGCGACGGCGTGCGTCCCCATTTGACGACGGCTCTTCTGAACGATAACATCGGCTTGGTAGGAGTATCGGGCGAATTCTTCAGTGCCCATTCATTGAGCCTGAAGTCGCCGCGCCCGGCTCGATCATGTCTTCTTTCTTGGTTACTGTAACGACTACCAGCAGTATTTTCCGACGATCGAAGCGGCAGTGAAGGCGGTTACGGCGCGGACCCGCCCATGTCGCCCGCGGAGGTCGGTGCAGGCGAGCGCGTAATCGATCAGGCGCTCATTCATCTCTATCAGATGCGCGGCAAGCTCCAGGCTGTGCCGTAGCCGGCCGCACGTTACGGCCGGGCAGTTGTTTGCTTCCTTACGATTCCGAGGCTTGAAGCGAAACTTCGTTTTCACAATTACTTGGCAATTCTGGCCTGCCTGTACCCGTACGTCCATTGCTCAGACTTCCGCGTCCTGGAAACGGTCCTGTAGCGCGTCCAGATCCTCGCGGACTCGCGCCGGGGGTCTGACCCCGACACTCGCTACAGTTGCGCCTGACAGACAGGCTACTTCTGCTTAGAGAGGAAAGTTTTTAACGTATCGCTGCCGAGATCATACCAGGTCCCGTCAATATTGACCTGAACAACCATTGTTACAGCGATGGAGGTGCTCGCGCTGGTATTGCCAGCGCCCACCAAAGCGGTCATCGTCGTGGTGTTGTTCTGGGCCGTGAGAACGAGATTGCTGTCGAGGATGCCCGTATAGGATCCGGCGACGACGGTTGCGGTCAAGTTCACCCCGGCCGAGTCAAGACTGCTGATGAAATGATACCGGAACGCGCCGCCGGAAATCGCCAAGAGCGTGTCGTAGTCAGAAGCGCTGTGGGCAGTCACCGTGGAGGTGATCGAACCCTGTTTGGCGACGTTCAGCGCGTCCTGGGTGTCGACCGAGAACAGGCCCGTAATGTTGATTTTGTCTGTGACAAAGTTAACGCCGCTGGCGACATTATTGTAGTTGCCAGTGGAGTCGGTGAAAGAGTAGGTGTCTACGTAGACGCCCGGGCCCTTGTGCGTGGTCCCGCTGAGGTTTAGGCCGATCAGGGGCTCGCCGAGCACGCCTGTGGCCTTGCCGGTGACGGTGTAGGGAGTGCCATCGTAGTTGACATTGTAGGGCGTAACGACGATGACCGCATCGGCCTTTTTGATGGTGAAGCCGACGATACTACTGTCCGCGTCGGTCCACTGGGCTGGATCGGTAGAGGCGAAGTGCGCCTTGACGTAGTACGTGCCAGCGTTGATCGGGGTGGCAATCGCGTTTTGGCCGGTCGCGTCGGAGTAGAAGACATACGAGACCGAGCCGGGAGCGTTGGCTGGTGTGACCGTGGTGGTCAGGTTTGCGGTGGCGTAGGCCGAGCCAGTGTAGGTGGCGTTGGACGCCGTGAGGGTCACCGCGGTGCTGCTGCTTGTCGACGGGGCTATCACCCAGACGTCGCCGAAGATGGCGGAGTTGTTGGCGCCGCCGAACACGGTCATGATGCGGCTCGTGGGATTGTAGACCGCGGTTGTTTCAGCCCTCGGATCAGGTGCTGGGCTGCCCGCACTGACTTGCGTCCAGGCAGGTGTCCCCCCCAGCCCGTTGGCACCGGACAGTGTATACACGTCGTTGTAGAACGCGCCCGTATTGCCATTGTCCCCTCCGAACACGGTCATCTGGTTCATTGCCGGGTCATAGACCGAACCGAAGAAGGCCCGTGGACTAGGCGGCGTGCCCGTCGGAGAGAGTTCCGTCCAGACCGGCGTTCCCCCTAACCCGTCGGCATTCGACAGCACCCACGTATTGTTGTTGTCCACGCTGGTGTCGAACACGATGACCCGATTGCTCGCCGCGTCATAGACGATGGGCTCATATACCCAGGACTTTCAACATGGAGTATCTTTTCATATCCTATGAGTCGGTAATGGATTACATCCCAATTTCCTTTTTGCTGCGAGGCAAGGATGCGTCTCCCTCCCACTCCCAAAAAGCCCGATCCTCTGGAACGGTTGTTGGCCCAACCCGCTTTCGACACCCTGCCCGTTTCTATTGTGCAACACTGTCAGGCCGTGCCCTTGGGGGTTCTGATCCGAGGTACACTCGAATGGTTGCTCGACGAACCCACGTTGCAGCAGCTTTTCGCAGAACATGCACCTGAGCAATACACCCGCGAACTGACCATCACCGCCCTGGTCGGCCTGCTTATTCAAGTGTCTGCCGGACTGCGGCGTTCGGTGTTTGCGGCCTACAAGGCCGATCAGTCCGCCAACGCGCCTACGATCACAACCAGTTACCAGGCGGTTTATACCAAGCTCGGGCGCATCAATCTCGCGGCCACCGAGGCCCTGGTGCGCTGCAGTGCCGAACGCCTGGGTGGACTGCTGGAAGACGTGCCACCTGCCACGTATCCAGCCATTCCGGGCTATCGGTTGCGTGTCCTCGACGGCAATGTCCTGGCCGGCACCGATCACCGTCTCAAGCCGTTGCGGGAGTGGCTGAATGCCTGCTTGCCGGGCAAATCGCTGGTCGTGTACGAACCGGCTCAAGGACTGGTTACCGACTTGGTGCTGTGCGAAGACGCCTATACTCAGGAACGAGCCTTGGTGACGCAGGTCTTGCCCCGCCTCCAGGCCAACGACTTGGTGGTGGCCGACCGCAACTTTTGCACAACGCGCTTCGTCTGGGGCGTGGCGGCCAGGCGCCGCTTCTTTATCGTGCGTCAACACAGCACAAACCTGCCCTGGCGAGCGCTCGGTAAACTGCAAAAAAGCGGCCAGACCAAAACAGGAACGGTGTACGAACAGCTGATCGCCGTCACCAATCCGGACACGGGGGCCGTAATGCACCTGCGTCGCATCGAACTGCGGTTGTTCCAGAAGACCCGCGACGGCGAGCGTACCATCGTGGTGCTGACCAACCTGCCCAACAAGGTCCCGGCCGCACAGATTACCGAAGTCTATCACGGGCGTTGGACCATCGAGAAGCAATTCCATTTTCTGACCGAGTCGTTGCATTGCGAGGTCAAGGGGTTGGGCAAGCCGCGGGCGGCGTTGTTCATGTTCGCCATGGCGTTGGTGGCCAGCAATGCGTTGGCTGTGGTACGTGGAACGATTCGCGCGGTTCACGGCCAAGAAGCAGAAGCCAATCTGTCGGGCTACTACCTGGCCGACGAAATGGCCCATGACTACCGCACACTGCTGAAATACCTGCCCCCAGAGCAATGGCTGGGCTGGCGGAGCTTGAAAGCCAAGGACCTGCGCCGGTTGCTGCTGGCCATCGCTCGCCACGTCAACATGAAGGCCCTGACGAAAAGCAAACGCGGCCCGAAGAAGCCGCCAGCGAAGAAGCCGGTCTATGACAAGAAACATAAACATCGCTCAACAGCCCGCCTGCTGGAAGAGGCGGAAAACACATGTTGAAAGCCCTGGCTCATATACCGCAGGCGGCGCGGTGCCGGTCGGGTTCAACTCGATCCAGGTGGAAGTCCCCGTCAGCCCGTTGGCATTCTCCAGTACCCAGACATCGTGGAGTTCTTGGCCGACCCTGTTTCCGCCCACGATGATCATCCGGTTGTTGGCCACGTCGTAGGCGGCGCCGGCAAACACCCGCGCTACCGGCAGCGTCCCGCTCGGCGCAAGCTGAATCCATTGCGGCGTGCCGCCCAGCCCATCCGCGTTGCTGAGCACCCACGTGTCGTTGGTTAAGCCCGTAGTATAACCCCGTTCCGTGTCCCCACCGAAGACAATCATCTCGTTACTGGAAGGGTCGTAAACCGCGCTGGCGCGTTGGCGGCCGCTCGGGGTCGTTCCCTGCGTGGTCAGTTGCGTCCAGGTGGGCGCGCCCCCAACCCCATCCGCATAGCTCAGCACCCAGACGTCATTCAGACCCCCGAGGTTGCCAAAAGTAGGCTCGCCACCGAACACGATCATCCGGTCGTGAGCCTGATCTTCCACGGCAGTGTGGCCGTAGCGGGCAAGGGGTGCAGGCCCAGCGGGCGCCAGCGCTGTCCAGGTTCCGCTTGGGCACGTCCGATCCTCCAAGATTTCGACCATTGGCCTCCGGCTAAGGCGCCTTGAAGCTGGGTGCCGAGAGCGGCGGGGCTTGCGACTCGCGCAAAGAGGTTTCGCAGGGTAGAAAGAATGGACATGGATACCTCCCGGTGAGATTCTTTGTGTGGCTAAAATATGAGGCTTAGTATTAATATTGCTAAAAAAGAATGCGGCAAGGATTCGCATGTGCATTATATTGCTTCCGGCAAACCTATCTCTCACTACATCTTCACCCACTCATGACCTCATGGTGGGCACGGTGGGTGGGCACGGTGTTTCGAACCAATACCGTCACGGGCCGTGCGATGGCTTGTCCGTTGCGCGGCTTTGCCGTGCGGTGCATAGGCCGGAGTTGCTTGGTTGAGGAGCGTCAGACGAATGGGTCAACTACCCTGACGCCAGACATTTGGAAATCGCGCACGTTGCGCGTCACGAGGGTCAGGCCATGCTCCAGAGCGGTGGCGGCAATCATGCTATCCAGCACCGGCATCGTCTGGCCTTTCCTCTTCAACTGGACGACTAATTGGCCCAGCGCCGGCTCACGGCGGCGTCCCACGGGAGGCACTCGATGGCCTGCACGACTTCTGCAAACCATTGTTCCAGTCGTGCCCGCTTCCGCCCGGCGGGAAGTGCGAGAATCCCGATACATACTTCACCGAGGATAATGGGATCCACGGCGAGACTTGCTTCGTGATCGGTCAACCACTGGACCACGTTGCCGTTGGGCGACAGCTTGGTCGGCTCGCTCAGCACGTTTGCATCAACGAGGTAAATCATCCGAGATCTGGCGCCTTAATGTTCGCGGTTGTCTCCGTCCGCTCCAGTGGCTTGAACCAATCTTTGACCGGGCAAGCGAGCAAGAGGCTCATCAACCCTTCATTGCGCCGCCGCGCCTTTCGTGTTAGCCGATACTCGCAGCAGTCGATGCGTTCGATTTCGAACTCCTGCCCCGCCTCAATGCCGTCCTGCTCTCGGATTTCGGCGGGCAAAACTATCTGGCCTTTTGTGGATACGGTTGTTTTCATGCTATGTAAGATACTGTCTTACTCTTGGGGAGTCAATTACCACTCCCAGACCATCTCGGCTGGAATGCCTTTGGTGCTGCGGGAGTGTAACATGTGAATCCTTGCCGGGCAAACGATCGGCCCGAAAATCTTCATGACCGGGTTGCTCACCTCCGGATTTGAAACAAAGTCGCATGTGATGATGAAATAAAGACTTGTGGGAACAAGGATCGCGCCCATACTGCAAAAAGCGTGTCATTATGTGTCACGAATGGGAACAAGCAACATGCTATCATCTATGACTGGTGTTCATGGTAAATCGAAAACCGCAATTGGCAAATCGAAAATGCTCCATTCCGATCCTGTGGCGCTCGTGACCGGCGGCAGCCGGGGTATTGGCCGCGCCAACGTGGACGGCGGCTTCCATCTCCGCAAGTTTCCGGTTTGATGCCGGTTGCCGTCGCCGCCGGAAGAAATAGATTACCTGCACAGCGCAGCCATCGTCGTCTCGCTGGTCAAGGTAGCCGGCATTAGTGGCTCTCCGTTTTCCCTTTCGCATGTTGCGGAAGCCGAGCGGGGAAAAGTTTCTTTTACACCTAAGGAGAATGTCATGGCTTACACACTGCCCTCATTGCCTTATCCCGCGGACGCGCTGGAGCCGTCCATCGACAAGATGACCATGGAAATCCACCACGGCCGCCATCACAAGGCCTACGTGGACAACCTCAACAAGGCCCTCGAAGGCCAGGCCGCTCTGCTCGACAAGCCGATCGAGCAGCTCATGCGTGAAATCGCCAAGGTTCCCGACAGCATCCGTCAAGCTGTCATCAACAACGGCGGCGGCCACGTCAACCACACCATGTTCTGGGAGATCATGGGACCCAAGGCCGGGGGCAAGCCTTCCGGTCCGCTCGCCGCCGAGATCGACAAGACTTTCAAGGACTTCGCCAGCTTCCAGGCACAGATCAAGGATGCCGGCCTGAAGCGTTTCGGCAGCGGCTGGGCCTGGCTGGTGCTGGCCGGCGGCAAGCTGCAAATCGTCAGCACCGCCAACCAGGACAGCCCACTTATTAGCGGCCAGTCGCCAATCCTCGGCGTCGATGTCTGGGAGCACGCCTACTACCTCAAGTACCAGAACAAAAGAGCCGATTACCTCGACGCCTGGTGGAACGTCGTAAACTGGTCCGCCGTGGCCAAACGATATGACGCTGCCAAGGCCGGCAAGCTGTAAAAAAAGGATGAAGGATGAAGGATGAAGGATGAAAAAGGGGGAGTCCGAGCCCGCAGCGTAAGCAAGGTTAGTCGCCAGCCTTGCTTACGCTACGGGCTCGGACAAGTTTCATCCTTCATCCTTCATCCTTTGACCCGCGGCTCAGGCCGCCCTGTACCGCGCCGAACCCGTACTTTCCGGCCCAACTACCTCTCCTTTGCCGGCACCTATCAATGCAACCTGACCTGTCCTCATTGCTGCGTACCGATTGAATGGACAGATCGGCTCGACATTGACGTGGCTCTGCGCTTTCTGGAGGACGCCCACGACTACGGCATCGAAATCCTCGGCTTCACCGGCGGCGAGCCGTTCCTCTATCCCGAGTTTGTCGTCGGCATCACACGCCGGGCAGCAGCCCTCGGCTTCCATTTTGACAAGATCATGACGAACGGCGTTTGGTATCGGGACCCTGCCCATGCAGAATCAGTCTTGGCCGCACTCTCGGCAGCAGGCTTCAGCGGCAAGGTCGGCCTGAGCGTGGACAAATTTCACGGCATCCACACTGAGAAGCTCGCCGACTTTTGCCGGATCGTTCGCCGGGTCTTTAACCGCGACAATATCCTCTCGCTCTCCTACGCCAGCCGGCATCCCGATCAGGGTCTGGAACCAGTTCATGCACTGGCCGAATCGCTGGGTGCGGTCATCGAGTGGTCCGATATGCTCTGCCACTTTCTCCTCGTGTCGCCGGAACTAACCATGACCCTCAACTGGAACCATCTTGCGCCTGTCGAGCGTGCCGAGCGCTTCACTGGCGGCTGGGACGGCACCTGGTTCGCGGAAGATTACTGCGAGGGACCGGGTCAGGCGCTGATCGTCAACCCACGCGGCGAGGTCAAGCCTTGTTGCGGCTTCGCGTCGGACCTGGATCAACTGACCATCGGCAACATCTACCGGGATAATGTTGAGGCCATTGTGCGGCGGGCACGGAAGCATCCCTATGTTGGAAAAGTGTTCCGCAAGGGACTGACTGCCATCAGGGATGAGATTCTGGCCCGCGATTCGACAGCACTGCCGGGGGCTACATCGAATCATTGCTATTTCTGCTGGCAGGTGCTGTCCAAGGGCATCTTCGACCAAACGCGAGACGATCAGACGCATCGAGTGGGCTGCGGTGGGCAGTGGGAGAAGTTGAAGGATAGTCTTCGCATCGAACAGGGGCCATGAAGAACCACGGAACCAGCGCACGATGTGGCAGTTTGAGCCAGCTTGACATCGAGCTTGCAGAGATTGATAATCACAGAGTACGCTCGATCCTTATATTGAGGAGCAAGGTCATGTCGGAAACCATCATGCAGGAACTCTGTCAGGCACGGTCGACACTGATTCGCGAGCTGGCCACTATCGCCCGGCCGGATCGGTCGGCCCCTGAATACACTGCCGGCATCGAAAAAGCCATCAACGAGACGATCAAACTCCACGATGCCTGTCACCGCCTCTATGAACATATGTGGAAAGCGCTTTTCGCCAATAACATTTACGATGGGGACGAGGCGGGCAAGGATCTTCAGGGCCTTGTGGGGGAAGATCTGCGGTCGCTGGAAACAATGCAATCCTGCGCCGATCTGCTGCCCACCTCTGCTCGTGACAGCATCCTGGAAGCGATTACCAGGGGCGTGCGCGAAGCGAGAGCAATGCTGGAGGAACTCTCTCAGCAATGGCCGTGGGAGGATGACCTGGAACTCGAAGAAGGACTCGCTGCTTGCGAACGCGGCGACTGGATAGATGCAGAGGACCTCTTCAATGAGCTGCAAAATCAAGATCGTCAGGGCAGTTAATCGCAAGCTCAATGGCTACCAGTTGCCAAGGAACGTGCGAGTCAGCGTGGTGGCGCATTTGTGTATCGAGTTGGCTGATAATCCAGATCGCTATCGCCATAACTTGATCCGTGCCTCTGACGACGCCTTTCGTTATTACTTCACGGTGGCCGAGTCGGGGTTGTTGTACAACTTCACATTTGCCGTACGGGACGAAGCCGACAGCAACATCTTGCGTATCTTTGGTGTCAAGCTTACGATACGGCCAGTGAGATAGACTCAAAAATCCTTGCGCGATCCTTGGCATGGTCTCTTCCTATAATCCTCTCATGGACCCCGCCATCCTCTGCCACGACCTGCGCAAGCGCTACGCCAGCCGTACCGGCCCTATCGACGCGGTCAACGGTCTGGACCTCGAGGTCCACGCCGGTGAATGTTTCGGCCTGCTCGGCCCCAACGGCGCCGGCAAGACGACGGCCATCGAAATCCTGGAAGGACTGCTCGCACCAACCGCCGGCGATGTGTACATCCTGGGCCGGCGCTGGGGCGAGGACGATCTTGCTTTGCGTCAGCGTCTCGGCATCTCTCTTCAGGAAACCCGGCTGGCCGAAAAGCTCACCGTCCGGGAAACGCTGGTACTGTTTCGCAGCTTCTATGCTCGTGGCCTGTCGCCTGATGCTGTCATGGAACAGGTGGAGTTGACCGAGAAGGCCAACGCCTACGTCGGCAAGCTGTCCGGCGGCCAGCGGCAACGGCTGGCGGTCGCGTGTGCTCTCGTCGGTGACCCCGAGCTGCTGTTTCTCGACGAGCCGACCATGGGCCTCGACCCGCAGGCGCGCCGGCAGCTCTGGGACATTCTCCGCGCCTTCCGTTCGCAGGGCCGGACCATCCTGCTCACGACACACTACATGGACGAAGCCGAGAGACTGTGCGACCGCGTGGCGATTGTCGATCACGGGCGCGTCATCGCCCTGGGCACGCCGCGTGAGTTGATTGCCCGGCTGGGCGGCGATCATCTCGTCGAGTTCGCTCTCGCCAACGGCACGGTTTGCGAGGAAAACTTGCTCCGAGCGCTTCCGGCAGTCGTCGCCGTTCGCCGGGAGCAGGAAATGTATGCCCTGGCTGTAACCGCTCCGCACATCACGATTCCGTCGCTGCTGGAAACACTGCAAAAGCAACATCTGGCACTATCCCGCCTGACCACGCGGCATGCCAGCCTCGAAGACGTTTTCGTGACACTGACCGGACGCCACCTGCGGGATGATGAGTCATCCCCCTCGTAAGGCGAGCGGCAAGTGATGCCATCCCTCGCTCACGCTTCGGGCCAGTGTCACACTGGCCCGAAGCGTGAGCGAGGGATGGGAAGTTATCGTCTGCCGCTTGCCTAATGCAGGCGAAGCGCTTGACAAATGCCGGTTCGTGTTCCACACTTCCAAATGTGGGGAGCACATGGCCGACATGGCTCCTCCATCCCGTCCCATGATATTCCCGTCCCGTGACCGATATTCCCGTCCCATGATTGCTCCCCATTTTGATCGTGCTCTCATTGTTCCTTGATAATTGTCTCCGCGTCATGGCCCTTGACGCGGCCATGTTTTCTTGCACATCCAATTGAAAGGTGGTGTCTCATGATTTCGCGCTTCCTCCACCGTGTGATTGAATTCGGCAAACTGGAAGAAGGTCCGACCGCAGTCGAGTACGGCGTGATGCTGGCCCTGATCATCGTGGCGTGCATTACCGCTGTCAGCATGCTTGGCTCCTCCACGAGTAACACATTTAGCTCCGTGGGCAGCAGCCTGGGCACATCGTCGTAACAAGACCGAGTCCTTATGATACGGACACCGAACTCCTCGTGGCTTGGCCATATTCTCGTTTCCTTGCGCGAGGGTGAAAATGAGGTGAATGATTTTGTAACAATTGCACGAAAAACGCTCTTTGCCGTCGTTTCACTCAGATGGACTACAATCAGTAACCTCGCACAGCATCATCACTTAGCGCAAAGCCATTCGGAAACATGCTTGTTGGCACGCATCTTGCAATCACTAATTTGCGTCCGGCTGGAAGATTGTCTCCTGATGAGCAATCGGGGCTGGAACAGAAGAGGCTCGGATGGTTTTTCACCCGAGTTAGGCATGGTGGCCCGGGTCCGCCAGCGCGCGACACCGGAACGGCGCTCGTCTTAGCGGACTCGGGCAACACCAACGAGTGGGATGGATTTGAAATCTGTCCTACTATCCCGCAGCGACCCAGCAAGGCAGTCCAACCCGCAAGACTGCCTTGACGTGTTTATCCCGGGCCGACCCGACCCGGCCCGGGACCTGACAGCAGAGTTTGGCTATGACCCGCGGCACGTATCTTGATCCCGTCGCGGTTCACGTTTTATGACCTCCTTCCCCCAACTCATCCATCCCACAGCAGCGACTGAGGTGAATGCCGAGGCCAGGCGAGCCGCAAGCTTCTTCTGCAAAAAGTTCCCGGACCCCTTTCCACTAACGGGGCAATCCTGCTATCCTCATGTTCGCCGGTCTCGCTCGCGCAAAGGCCGGCACGGACCCTATTGCATCAATATTGGAGAATCAACCGTGCCACCAGCCAGCCAACACCCTCCCTCACTCGCGGACCTGCAAGCCAGGGCCAGGTCTATTCGCAGAGGCATCATCATCAGCACCACGGCGGCAGCTTCGGGCCACCCAACGTCGTCGCTTTCGGGCGTGGAAATTGCCGTGGCACTCTACTTCGGCGGCATCATGCGCTATAATTCGCTCAACCCTCAATGGCGCGAGCGCGATCGCTTCATTCTCAGCAAGGGCCACGCCGCGCCTTTGCTCTACGCTGTCCTCGCCGAGGCCGGCTACTTCTCCCGCGACATGTTGCCGACGCTGCGGAAGCTCGGCAGCCCGCTCGAAGGTCACCCGAACATGCGCCGCCTGCCGGGAGTGGAGGCATCCACCGGCTCGCTCGGCCAGGGCCTGTCCATCGGCATCGGCCATGCACTGGCAACCCGGCTCGACGGCCACGATTCGCGTGTCTACGTCCTCATGGGTGACGGCGAGATCGACGAGGGCCAGGTGTGGGAAGCGGCGATGGCGGCCCACAAGTTCAGACTCGACAACCTCGTGGCAATCGTGGACCAGAACGGCTACCAGCAGTCCGGGCCGACCGCCGAGGTGCTCGACCTGCGCCCGTGGCGCCGCGCTTCGAAGCATTCGGCTGGTACGCTCAGGAAATCAACGGCCACGATCTTAACGAAGTGCTCGGCGCCTTCAAAATAGCCTCGCAGAACAAAGGAAAACCGACCGCCATCATTGCCCGGACGGTGAAGGGCTATCCAATTCAGGATTTGCTCAAGAGCGATCCGAATCATCACGGCAAACCGCTGACCAAGGAAGAGGCGGAAAAGGCGCTGGCATTGATCGGTTAGATTCGGAAAACATTTATGAACAATAAGGTAGCGATATAACCTTGGGAGTTTCCATCATGACCTTGAAACCCGGCAAATCCACCCGTGAGGCATTCGGCCTCGCTCTCGCCAAACTCGGCGACGAGTATCCCGACATCGTTGTCCTCGACGGCGACGTTCACAACTCGACGCGCACGGAACACTTCGCCAAGAAGTTCCCGCAGCGCTTCTTCAACGTCGGCATCGCCGAATCAAACCTGGTCGGCATTGCCGGCGGCATGGCCAGTTCGGGCAAGCGCGCCTGGCTGGCGAGTTTTGCCTGTTTCATCATGTGCAATGCCTACGATCAGCTCCGCATGTCGGTGGCCTTTCCGTGCCTCGACGTGAAAGTCGTCGGCACGCACGCCGGCATCAGCATCGGCGAAGACGGCCCGTCGCAAATGGGGATCGAAGACGTCTCGCTAGCCTGTTCGCTGCCGAACTTTACGGTGGTGGTGCCGGCCGACGAGGTCTCGATGGAACAGGCGGTGCAGGCTTTGGCCCGGATCAAGACGCCGGCCTATCTGCGCGCCGGCCGGCTTAATGTGCCCATTGTCTATCCCGGCGGCTGCACATTTCAGCTCGGCAAAGCCAACCGGCTGCGCGACGGCAAGGACCTGACGATCATTGCCAACGGCCTGATGGTATCCGCCGCTCTGGAAGCGGCCGAGCGCCTGGCGGGAAAAGGGGTGCAAGCTCGCGTACTGGACATGCACACGGTCAAACCCCTCGACGACGCGGCGGTGCTGGCGGCGGCAAGGGAGACCGGGCGGATCGTGGTAGCGGAAGAGCACATGAAGCACGGTGGGCTGGGCAGCGCGGTGGCGATGTCAGCGGCGCGGCAGCAGCCGGTGCCGATGCGGTTCGTCGGTATTGGCGACACGTTCGCCGAGTCGGGGCCGCCGGAAGGACTGCTGGCGAAGTACGGGTTGACGGCCGCGGATATTGTGCGCGAGGCGGCGGAGTTGGTTGGCAAGCGGCGCTCATAGCTCCAGTCCCGGCAACTCCTCCTGTTCCCCCGCCTTTTGCAGTTCCTCCGTAACCGTCGCCGCCAGCTTGACATACGCTTGTGCCACCGGCGAATCCGGATACTTGTGTACGATCGGATCACCCACGTCGCCGCACTCGGCCACCCGTGGATCGATGGGTATCTCTCCCAGGAACGGCACCCCGGCGTCAACAGCCAGCTTCCTGCCGCCGCCGTGACGGAAAATGTCATAACGCTTGCCGTCGTCGCCGATGAAGTAGCTCATGTTCTCGACCATGCCCAGCACCGGCACGCGCACTTGCCGAAACATTTCCAAGCCCTTGCGAGCATCAATGAGACTTACTTCCTGCGGCGTCGTGACGATGATCGCGCCGGATAGCGGGGCCGTCTGCGTCAGGGTGAGTTGCGCATCGCCTGTACCCGGCGGGAGATCGATGACCAGGTAATCGAGCTGCCCCCAGTCGATGTCGGTGAGGAACTGCGTCACCGCTTTGTGGACCATCGGCCCGCGCCAGATCACCGCCTGATTCGGATTGACGATGAAGCCCATCGACATGAGCTTGATGCCGTAGCGCTGGATGGGAAACGATGTCGTTTGCGTATCGATTGTCGGCACACCCATCATGATCGGAATGCTCGGCCCATAAATGTCGGCGTCCATGAGACCGACCCGGCTGCCCTGATTCTGCAAAGCCAGGGCAAGATTGGCGGCCACGGTCGATTTGCCGACGCCGCCCTTGCCGCTGGCCACGGCAACGACGTACTTCACGCCGGGTAAAGTGATCTTTGAAGGTGGTCCGCCCATAGGTGGCATATCAATCTCCTCAAGGATGAAGGATGAAGGATGAAACAAAAACCCATCTCGCATTTTCTTATTCATCCTTCATCCTTCATCCTTCATCCTTCTTGAACACATTCGGAACATTGACACAGCGCCCGGAGGTTCTCCAACGTGTAAATCCCCGTGTCGTGGCCATCGTTCCAGGTAATCTTATAGGCATAGTGTCCGACCGGTGTGACGGCCAGCGGCGCCAGCGGCGGCTGTGGCGCGAGTTCCTTCGCGGTCAGCACGTGAAACGGGTCGGGTGGCTGACTCTTTTCTTCCCGGCAGCCGGCACAGGGGCAGTTGTCGCGCAAATGCTTCCAGGCATAAACGCTGCGATGACCGTCGTTCCACTGGATGACCAGGCGGTCGTCACCTTCTTTACTCAGAGCCACGGGCCGCAGCTGTTCCGAGTGCGCGGCAGACATGGAAAACAATCTCCTGGGGCGGTGGGGCGACTTTGAAGTTCATTATAGGGAAAGGAGCCGGAGCGCAAGTACGTTGTTGGCGCTCGCTCGTGGGCTGGGTTGGTCAACCTGGCGGGTTTGGGACTGGCGTGGGTTGTCCATGACCGTCCCTTGCTCGCAGGATGCAGGTCACGCCATAAAGCAAGGGTGGCGGCATCCACAGGGCGTTCGCTTGCTCTCGCCAGCGGACCATGTTTGCCTGGGCAGCTTGCTCACTCGCAAAAGCCTGGTTGAAGCAGCGTTGCACCTCCTGGCACAACGCCTGCGTCGCTTGAGTGACGGCCGCCTCGGCGGCTTGCATGAGCCGCTTCCTGTACTCGTCCGCCACGGCCTCCAGCACGCGGACACATTCGTCCAGCAGGGGCTGCCGCTTATCGCGTTGCTTCTCCACGGTGGTCCGCTCATCAAACCAACCCGTCTGCCGTGCGACCCAGTCCGACACCTTGCGGCCTACCTCCATGACGTCAACTGGCACCGGAACGACCCAACTCGGTTCAACCGGCGGCAGCCGGTAGGCTGGGCTGACCGTATCCGCGTCGAGTTCAAAAGATGTGCGGCAGGAATAGGCATTTACCTCGGCGTCGTTGCCGTAGGTCTGGTCATTGTAGGTCCTGCTGACAATCTCGGTCCGCACCAAGGCCAGTTCGGCACGCAAGCTCTGGCTCAGGCCTTCGACGATGCGTTCCCCTTCACGGCGGATCGCCACCTTGACGGCAGCCTCATCGAACAGCGGGGTGGAGTCGTCGCCCGTCAGGTTGGCGGTTCGCTGCATGGCCTCGTGGGCCGCCGCATGGATGGGCCGCTGTGCCACTGCCATTTTGTTGCGGATGATCTGGGTGGCTCGTGCGGTGAATCCCCGTGCGCTGTCAAGGTTTTGACGATAGCGGGCCAGGTTTTGTTCGAGGACACCGGCCTCCTGGCGCAGAATCGAGGCGGCCGCGCGAACCGTCCGGTCCACGGTTGTGTACAGCGAGCAGGCCTCGGTGCGGGCGGGTTGGCTGTCCACGGCTGGCGTGACGGCCCGACGAAAGCCGTCCTCGATGATGCCGACATGGTGCCGCAGCTTGGGGTGTTGGAGTTGGGGTATGATATCGTCCTGGACTGCGCGGCCCCACCCATGCCGGCTGTGGACCCCACCGACAAAGCAGACCTCTACGAGCCGTCGGTAGAACATAACTGCCGAGGCGCCGACCTCTGGTCTCAAGTAGGACACTTTACTATTATCCCTGGGCGATAGTGGCCTGCGGGGCCAGCGCAGGCTGGCTTGTCAGACATATTTGCGGAAGAAAACAGTCAGCAGTGCTACAGTGCAGAGAATTACTCCGCTCGCGATCAGGAAAAGACCGATCGTGACCATGAACCTCTTCAAACGCTTCTCCGCGCCGGTGAGAAGTTGCCGCCAGGCACGGTCCAACTCCTGGATCTGATTCCGTGTGGCCTCGACCTGGCTCAGAGCCATATTGACCTGGGCTTGCAGTTGATCCAGCCGGCGGCCAAGGTCCGCGGCCTTCTGAGTGAAGCTCGCGTTCAGGCCCTGAACTTCCCGTGCCAGGTCGGAGACCGGGGTCACCGCATCCCGAGCCTGGCGGGCCGTCTGCTCCAGGGACTGCGACGCCCTCCGCAGGTCGTCGGCGGTTTTCTGGATGTCCCCGCGGGCCTGTTGGACGTTGCCGGCTGCCGTGTGATTTACGGCATCCACCACCGTGCTGACCATCTCCTCGAATTCCCGGCGGAGGAGGTCCTCCCCCGGTTCCATTGCCACGTTGTCGCTCATCGCGATATGCTCCCTGTGCAAGTTGGAGATCAAGCCCACATTACTTGCCCGCCCCTTCCGCCGGAATCTTCCACAGGTGGATGACGTAAATTTGGCCGTCCTTGCCGACGATCTTTTCCGTCATCGTAGGCTTCCAGTCGCCCATGGCAAAACGGTGCGACACGATCCGTGAGCCGAGCTTCAAGTTTTTTTGCAAAATCGGCCGCAGGCTCAGGTTCAAGTCGTCGCTCATGTACAGCATGACCACGGAGGCCGCCGATAGGTCCTTGATGTCGAGCACGTCGCCCTGACGGAACTCCACCTTGTTCTCTGCGCCTTGCTTCTTGGCGTTTGCCCTTGATTCCTCCACCTTCTTGGCATCGGGGTCCACGCCGACGCCGTGTTTGGCGCCGAATTTCGTGACTGCGGCGATGGCAAGCCGGCCGTCGCCGCAGCCGAGGTCGTAGACGACATCGTCCTTGCCCACGCCTCCTAGCACCATCATCGCGTCAACCACTTCCGGCGGAGTCGCCACCCAGCGGGGAACTCTCTTGTCGGGGTGCTTCTCGTCGAGCTGGCGCATGTCCGCGTCCACTTCCTGTCCAGCCTTGACGATGTACTCGCGCGTCCGCGTAACGGTCTCGTAGTTGTTCGGCTGCCAGGTGGCGACGAGTGTGTAGGAATAGGAACGATTGGGTTCCAGCGGCGGCGAGATGAAACTGCGGCTGGTGCCGGGCTGTTTGGTTGGCAATCCTTCAATAGTCAACTGCGCAGTGGGAAACGGCACCAGGACCTTCAGAATTACCGGCCGCGGTTGCGCTGCTGGTTGTGCCTGCGCACTGTTCGTGGAACACAAGGCAACGAAACCGAACGCGATGAGCGAGACTGCCTGGAATCGACGTGACATGGTATCCCTCCCCGAAAAAAGTTACCTGGGTATTGTCATGAAGCCGAGTCGCTATGGTCACTCATGCTAAATCACCGTGCTTGATGTTGCAACACCACCTCACACCACCACCACCAGATTGTCCCGATGCACCAGCTCTTCGTAAGGAACCGCACCAAGCACTTCGCCGATCTGCTCGCTGCGCAGGCCGCAGATTCGGGAGGCGTCGGCGGCAGAGTAGTTCGTCAGGCCGCGGGCGAACTCGGCGCCGTCCGCGTCGCACAGCGCGACCACGTCGCCCTTGTGGAACGAGCCAACGACCTGGATCACGCCGATGGGGAGCAGGCTGCGGTTGCGGCGTTGCACGGCCTCGCGTGCTCCCGCGTCCACGACGATGCGCCCCTTGGGCTGGGCGGTGAAGCCGAGCCATCGCTTCCAGGCCGGAATGCTGCTCCCGTGCGGCAAAAACAGTGTGCCTACTGGTTCACCCGCGAAGATGGCGTCGAGCACGCCCGGTATTGTGCCGTTGGCCATGATGACCGATTCACCCGCCGCGGTAGCCAGCCGGGCGGCGCAGCTTGCTGCGCATACCGCCGGAACCAAGCGCGCTCTTGCTGCCGCCGGCCATGTCGGTCACCGAACTGTCGATGCAGGGCACCGTGGACTGGAGTGGAGCAGCCGGGTCGGTCTTCGGATCGCTGGCATACAGCCCGTCCACGACCGTCAGGAGAATCAAGAGCGGTGCGCGAAGAAGGTTGGTTACCATCGCGGCCAGATGATCGTTGTCGCCGAAGCGAATCTCGGCGACGCTGACGGTGTCGTTTTCGTTGATGATCGGCAGGCAGTTCCACTCGAAGAGAGTCAGGATGGTGTTGCGGGTGTTGAGATAGCGCGTGCGGTTATCGAAGTCACCGGCGGTGAGCAGAATCTGGGCCGTGCGCGTGCCGTGGCGGTGCAAGCATTCTTCGTAAGCCTGCATCAGGCAGCTCTGGCCGACCGCCGCACAGGCTTGCAGGTGCCGCAGATCGGTCGGACGCTTGCTCAGGCCGAGATGCCCCATGCCGGCGCCGATGGCCCCGGAGCTGACGAGCGCGACCTTGCGGCCCGACTGCTGGATGCGCAGCACCTGGTCGGCCAGGGCCTGGACGCGCGCGGGATCGAGTATGCCGCCCGCGCCGGTGAGCACATTGGTGCCCACCTTCACGACAACGGTTCGCGCCAGGGCGATCACTTCTTGACGGACGGGGTCGATCATTGTTATGAGGATTTTCGAGTTTAGCCTGCCCTGATGATTATGAGGATTATCGCAGAAGACTGCAACCGGGTCGAATGATTTTGTAAGAAAGCTGGTAAAAGGCTGCCCACAGAGGTAATATTAGGACCAGAACACGAGTCGGTTGGCGAGAAAATATCCGAAAAGAAAAAGACCATGGCGACTGTATCTCTGTCT
Source organism: uncultured Gemmataceae bacterium (assembly GCA_963804745.1). Lineage (GTDB taxonomy): Bacteria > Planctomycetota > Planctomycetia > Gemmatales > Gemmataceae > CAWDRY01. The sequence continues at coordinate 48,129 of CAWDRY010000024.1, read as the reverse complement.
GCTGAAGATCGAGCTTCCTTTCCCGAGGAACAACGATTCTTGCTGGGCGGTGTCGATTGGGAGACGTATCAGACCATCTCCGGGCGCTTCACGGGCCGGCATCTCCGCCTTACTTACGACCGGGGGACTCTTGAATTCATGACTATCTCCAGCACTCACGGAAATTTCAGCAGGTTGATCGTGCATCTGGTCTTCGTATTGGCCGAAGAATTTAACTTGTCCAGTCGCAGTTGTGGCGACATGACTTGCGACCGAGAAGACCAGGAGCGGGGAGTCGAGCCGGACGAATGTTTTTACCTGGCCAACGAGCATCTTATTCGTGACAAGGAGCAAATTGACCTCGCTGTCGATCCTCCACCGGATCTCGCGGTTGAGATTGACATAAGTCGAAGTTCGCAAAGGCGACTGGGTATTTACGCGGCCATCAAGGTTCCAGAAGTCTGGCAATTCGACGGTGAAACTCTTCGCGTTCTGCAACTTGGGAGTGACGGGCAGTATTTCGTGGCTGAGCGCAGCCTGTACTTTCCTTCAGTGCCGTTGCTGGAAATCGCCGGATTCTTGCGGCGCCGGAAGGAGATGGACGAAGTTAGCCTGGTGCGGTTGTTCCGTGCCTGGGTGCGTAATTTTGTTGATGCGTAAGATCTCTTTTGCTGCAACAGATCCAGACAAGCCAGCCTACCTCTTCTTCTCCAAAATTCGAATCAATTCCTGAACCACCACGCCGTTGCGCAGCACCGGCCAGCCGCCCCAGTGGCGAATCTCTTCCGGATACTGTGTGATGATCTCCTCGATCAGGATGCGAATGGAACGAGATAGCAGAAAAGGCTGGAGCCACAGAGCCGCCCAGAGGATGGTGAGAAGAGTGAGAAGAATAGTGGCCACGCCCAGCCATGCGGTAGTGGTCGCATGGTAAATCCCCGCTCCCGCGAGAAGGCCCCCCACCGGCGCCAGCACTATGGCAAGCAGCCTCTTGCCGGGGCCGGGCGTGCGGTTGTGCAAATAAAGCAGCTTCTTCAAGCGGTTGAGGAACACCGCCTGCCGTAGCTCTTGCAGCTCGATGTCGTGTGGCGAGCGATCGGACTTGCCGGGGATCTCCGGCAGGGCGTGCTGATCCTGGCCGGTCGGCTCACCTTCTCTCGTTTGCGTGTCGGCCACGGGCTGGAGGCCGGCCGCGGCGTTGGTGCGCGCTGCCGTCGAGCTGCCGGGGGGCGTGGGGGTGAGCCGCGCTGGCACTGCCGGCACGGCACGAACGGATTCGGTGATGCGAAACACGCGCCGGCACGATCCGCAACGGAGACGCTTGCCCTGAGCCTCCGCCGGCAACCGGAAGACGATGCTGCAGCCTGGGCACGTCACCGTCGTCATCCCTTCCGGGAGAGGCACCACAGTCGAGGTACTTGTTGAGGTCGGCGGCGGGCTGGCGAGAATGGATGTTTCTCCGAGCGCTTGCAACACTGCCCTGGCAAACGCCGCACAGTTCGCATGGCGCTTTTCGGGATCAATGGACAGGCCCTGTTGAATGACCAGGGCAGCCGGTTTCGGAAACGACGGCAGCAGCCCGTCCAGAAGCTGAGGAGACCGCGACGTTTGTTGCAGGAGGATGGCCGCGGGAGTCGCGCCGTCGAAAGGATAACGCCCGCTCAGCAATTCGTAGGCCATCACAGCCAGGGCATATTGATCCACGCGGCCGTCGTAGTCATGGCCAAGGAGTATCTCCGGAGCCATGTAGTGCGGCGTCCCAAAGATGAACCCGCCTCCCGTCAACACGGTTCGGTTCGCGGCGGGTCGGGTATCGGCCAATACCTTGGCCACGCCGAAATCGCTCAGGTAAGCGTTGCCATGCGCGTCGAACAGAATGTTGTCCGGCTTCACGTCGCGGTGGACGTAACCTTGCTGGTGAATGAAGTCGAGAGCGGCCGCGATGTCCTCCAGCCAGGTGCCGAGATCGTCGGGCGGCGTCGGCAGAGGCTTGCCGTCTCTCCCCACTTCGGATTGCCGGTCGCGCAAGCTGCCGCCGGAGAGGTATTGCATGACGGCAAAGGGACTCCCCTCATGTTCACCGACGTCATGTACCCGGACGATGTGCGGGTGGACGAGCCGGACCAGGGAACGGACCTCGCGCGTGAATCGCCCGGCAAATGCGGCATCGCCAAGCATGGCCGAGCGCGGCACCTTGATGACCACGTCGGTATCCAGGCTGCGGTCGCGAGCACGATAAACAAAGGCCATGCCGCCTTCGCCCAGCAGGTCCGTCACCTTGTAACGGCCGCCGGCCAGCTCGCTGCCGACCCAGGTTGTAGTTTCGGTGGTCATGTATACTCTGATCCCGAGAGAAATGCGCTGCGGAAGGCGATCATTTGCTCGCAACCGATGACTTCCTCAGTATAACCCAGCTCATGGGCGGATACCAGCGCATTTCGTCTGGGTGCAGGACATGGTTTGCGCGCGTCGTAGCCGAATTCGCCAGAATTCGGGGGCTGCGCTCTCTCCCCAGGCCCCGAATTCTGGCGAATTCGGCTACAGAGCCTCCAGGGTATTTCACGCGCCGTTGCAAACCGTGTCCTGCACCCATTTCGTCTTGTCTCCAGGGATGGACGTGGCTTCATACTCGAATATATACTTTGTATGGGCTTGCCATGTTTGGGGAGACTGTGATGAAGAAGCATGCAAACGGAAAAGAGGCCGGCTGTGAGCGAGTGATTTTCACACTTCCGCAAGCGCTGGCTGATCAATTGCGGGACTATGCCGATCATTGGCGTGGCGGCAACAAGAGCGGCTTCGTTGCTGATGCACTCCGGGCTTACATGGAGCACCTGAGCAAGATCCAGCACACTCGGAAGCTCAGAGAGGCCTACGCTGCGTCGGCCGAAAGGAGCAGAAAGGTGGCCCAGGAGTGGGAGCATGTGGACGCAGAATTGTCGGAAAGGCCGAGTTCTTCCGTGAGCCAGTCCCGTTCACGATAGTTTCACCTCGTCAAACATGGCGTCCGCATCCGGAAATTCTCCCGATCCTGGGCGAACTGATCCGCCAGCAGCCAGACGTTGCGCTGGCTGCGAGTGCCTGGCGACACCATCTTTGCCTTTGGAACCATTGCTCTGGTTTTGTTCGCTGCTCTCGCAGATGGTCCATGATCCACTGCCTTTCTCGGTAGAATGAACAGGGACACCGGAAACGGCTGAAAGGTTCAGGCCATGTGCGGACGCTACACCGTCAGATCGCCAGGCAAGAAACTGGCCGAAGTTTTCGTATTAGCAGAGGAACCGCACCTGGAGCCACGTTACAACATCGCCCCGACTCAAGAGATTCCGGTCGTGCGGATCAACCCGCAGACTGGTGACCGTCAGCTTGCCTTTCTTCGATGGGGTTTGGTTCCGGCCTGGGCTGATGATCCGGCCATCGGTAACCGCATGATAAACGCCAGGGCCGAAACCGCTGCCAGCAAACCGGCTTTTCGAGGTCCATTCCGTCATCGCCGCTGCCTGGTGGTGTGCGATGGCTTCTACGAATGGAAGCGGGCAGGAGCAAAAAAGCAGCCCTACTACATCACGATGAAGGATGGTCAGCCTTTTGCTCTGGCCGGATTGTGGGAGGATTGGGAGCGGGAAGGTGAGATCATCGAGTCAGCCACGATTCTGACCACCCTGGCGAATGAACTGGTCAGTGAACTTCACGACCGCATGCCGGTGATCCTTGATCCCAAGGATTACCAGCATTGGCTCGATCCCCAGGTGCAAGACCCGAAGAGGCTGGAACCGCTGCTGGCTACGTTCCCCGCCGACAAGATGACGGCCTACCCGGTCAGCAAGTTGGTGAACGACCCCAGGCATGAAGACCCGAAGTGCGTGGAGCGGGAGGGGTAGGGATGGCGAGGTAAAGCTACTCAGCCGTAAAAGTCCTCGCCACACGGAACCCGATAACGTAGGTACGGTTCGTTCGCGCAAACCCGTAACGGTTGGCAGAACGCACGTACACAGCGTTGTACCAGTACGAGCCGCCACGCAACACACGGCTTTCTCCGTCTTTCGGCCCTTGCGGATCAATAACCTTGCCTTGCGGATAAGCCCCATACGGGTCTGCACACCATTGCCAGACGTTGCCGTGCATGTCGTACAGCCCGAAGGCGTTTGGCTCGAACTTGCCTACCGGAGCCGTGAATGGATAGCCGTCATCCCACGCTACCGCCCAACTCGCAGCCGGGCACTTCTGCTTGAAAGACGCATCCGCTATGTTGGCAACACCTTTCAGAGTTTCTGCGTCGTCACCACTGAAAAAGCGGGTCTTCGTGCCAGCCCTGCAACTGTACTCCCACTGTGCCTCCGTGGGCAAACTGTACTTCTTGCCCTCCTTTTTGCTCAACCAGTCGCAGAAGACCACCGCATCATTCCACGTCACGTTCACTACCGGGTGGTCATCTGTCTGATCCCAGCCAACGTTCTGCCAGTTATACTTCTTGTCTCTGTCGAAGTCCTTTGTTTCCGCATTGTAGCCCCAGCCACCATCTCCATCCTTCTCCGCCTCGGTCTGGTATCCGGCGTTCTTGACAAATTGCCGGAACTGGCCGACCGTCACAGTGTACACGCCCAGGTAGAACGGCTTCGTCAGCGTCACTTCCACAGGAGTTCAGCGGATCGACTGCACCCACAACAGCCTCAAAAAAGTCTAATGATGTCTTGATGTGTTGCCGCACGGTGTAGTTCAGACTGTACGTACCCGAGATCACTTTCCACCCAGATATCAGGATAATCTTGAAAATCTTTAAGCACCAGTTTACGCAATTCATCAACAGAAAGTGTACAAGTCAGGCTGACATTCCGAAAATCAATAGGCTGCATCGTATTTGCTAGCCAGGCGAAGAAACGCCTCGGCCAGATCATGTCGCACTGAAGTTGTGGATCGCTCAGCAAAAACTTCCTTCCTATAGAATCGACTATGAAGTATTCCTCCATCTTCGGAAACCTGCTGATTCCCATCAATGTCCCCTTACATAATTCATTTGCGCTATCGTAGCGTAGCATTCTACACTTTGGCTTTCCAAAGCGTAAGACGGGCCAAAATATCTCCATCTGTTGTAGCATGATCATTTTTTTCCTAACGAGTAGCCAAGTGCAATTCCACCTCCAATGCCAGCTCCTCCTATTACTAACTTATCCCAGACGTGTCCTCTTGCCATGCCCTGTCCAGCCAGTAGGATACCCTTGCCCATGTGGTGAAAGTCAGCAGAACGGCTTGGTGATTTCCACTTCATGCTGGTCTTCATCCTTATCACTGGCTTTCTCATCCTCGGACGACCCCATCATGAATTTGCCTGACGGGATCAGGACGAGCTTCATGCCGATGGAGTTCGTGATTTCCTTCGGCTGTGCGGCTGGCTCGGCAGCTTGGCCGATGCCGAGGAATACGAACAGCACGGCGACGACAAGAAAGGACAAGGGACAACGAACGCTGTGTGACATGGCATGGCCTCCAGAGGAGTTTGCCGAACGACCACTCACCGTCATAGCGATCCAACGCTCAAGGTATTTATGGCTTCATTCTCTGTCTGGCTGCCTTGGCTTCTTCTGTAAGCCAAGCTCCTTCTGCTCCCTTGGCCAGTGTTTCCAGCAGGTCTTTTGCTTCCGGACTGGCGATCTGCTCCAGCACCATTACCGCCCGCTGCATTCGCAACCGTTCCGGCGTGGGCGTGGACGTGGGGAGTTTCGCCAGGAGGATTTCCACACGATAAAGCACTTCCGGGGCAGGCTCTGCTGCCAGTGTCTTCTGTAATGCAGGCAGCGCCAGGTCGCCCAGCCTGGCCAGTTCGTCGCTGGCTTTTTCACGCACGGCATACTCATTATCATCCAGGTCGGCCAGCAGACGGGCAATACGCTGGGCATGGACAGATACCGGCACTGGTGGTAATTGTTGCTGGAAGAAAGTCACGGTTTCCTTGCCGCCAACGATCAGAGTGTAGATAGCTTGGTAGGCTTTGGCCGCATCTTCGTTGGCCAGGTCAGCCCACAGGTCCTGAAGATGCTTGGGATCGAGTTTGGTTGTCAAGTCGGTTCCGCAGCATATCTCTGACAATCGCCAGACCAATACGGTTGAATTGGCGCCCACACTGGCCAACGTTCTGCCATCAGGGGAAAAAACCAGCGAATGAACAACACCCTGGTATCCCTCTAGTTTCTTGATTTCCTTGCCGCTGGCCAACTCCCACAGCCGCACGGTCGTGTCCCTACCGGCTGACGCCAACGTCTTGCCATCCGGAGAAAAGACCACAGAAGTAACCCAACCTTGGTGTCCCTGGAATTGGCGGATTTCCTTGCCGCTAGCCAACTCCCACAGCCGCACAGTACTGTCGGCCGAGGCCAAGGTCTTGCCATCCGGGGACAAAACAACGGAAACGTTGCAAATGCATCGGTGCCATTGCTGCACATAGAGTTGGCGGATTTCCTTGCCGGTGGCTGCCTCCCACAACCGCACCGTGTTGTCATCACTGACCGAGGCCAAGGTCTTGCCATCCGGTGAAAACACCACGGAAAAGACCCCAGCTTGGTGTCCCTGGAATTTGCGGATTTCCTTGCCGCTGGCCGCCTCCCACAGCCGCACGGTCTTGTCCGCACTGGCTGAGGCCAAGGTATTGCCATCCGGTGAAAAGGCCACGGAACTGACCCCGCCTTGGTGCCCCTGGAATTGGCGGATTTCCTTGCCGCTGGCCACATCCCACAGCCGCACCGTCTTGTCGAAACTGGCCGAGGCCAAGGTCTTACCATCCGGCGAAAAAACCACGGACCTGACCGTATTTCCGTGCCCCTGAAATTGGCGGATTTCCTTGCCACTGGCCGCCTCCCACAGCCGCACAGTCTTGTCATCACTGGCCGAGGCCAAGGTCTTGCCATCCGGCGAAAAAACCACGGAATTAACCCTAGTCACCGTGCCCATGCGGGCGATGGCCCCTGGCGGCAGGGTATTGCCGGAGAGGTCGGTGCGAACCTGCTTCGCTGGCGGGGTGGGTTGTGGTGTGTCCGGCGTGGGTTGTTCACATCGGGCGAATGCGCCGAACACGAAACTGATAGCAACGGCAACAACGAACCGAATTCCGTGGCCTGGGAGCATGGCTGATCCCTCGTTGGTTGAAGGAGTCCACTCATAGGGTAACAGGCACTACGGTGTGTGTCCAGAGATTACCACGGGGACATGCTGTTGTGAACCACCAGGCAGAGATCATTGAAGCCCATCACGGCTTCATTCTCTTACTGGCCGCAAGAGCTTCCTCTGTCAACAAAGCTCCTTCTGCTCCCTTGGCCAGTGTCTCCAGCAGTTGTCGTGCCTCCGCCGTGCCGATCTGCTCCAGCACCATCACCGCCCGCTGAACTCGCAACCGTTCCGGCGTCGGCGGCGAGTGCTTGTGCAGAAGAGCTTGCACACGCTGCTCCACCTCGGCTGAAGGTTGTCCTGTCAGTGCTTTCTGCAATGCGGGTTGAGCCAGCTCGCCCAGTTGCTTTAACTCCTGGCTGGCTTTTTCCCGCACGGTGAACTCGTCAGCATCCAGTTCGGCTAACAGACGGGCAATACGTTGAGCGTCCGGGGGTACCGCTGGTCGTAAGCGCTCCTGCAAGAAAGGCATGGCGTCCTTATCGCCAAAGATCAACGTGAAGACAGCTTGATAGGCTTTGGCCGCATCTTCGTTGGCCAGATCAGTCCATAATCTGTCCAGGTGCTTGGGATCGAGTTTGGCTGTCAAGGTGTCGCCGCAGTATATCTCTAACAATCGCCACACCAACACGGTTGCATTGCTGCCTGCGCAGGCTAACGTTCTGCCATCCGGTGAAAACGCTACCGAATAAACCGCTCCCTGCTGTCCCTGTAGTTGACGGATTTCCTTGCCGCTGGCTGCCTCCCACAGCCGCACCGTTCTATCCATACTTGCCGAGGCCACCGTCTTGCCATCCGGAGAAAACACTACGGACAAGACCGGACCTTGGTGACCCTCAAGTTGGCGGATTTCCTTGCCGCTGGCCGCATCCCACATCTGCACGATATGGTCACTACCGCCCGAGGCCATCGTCTTGCCATCAGCAGAGAAGGCCACGGACTGGACCCTATCTTGGTGCCCCTGGAGCTGGCGGATTTCCTTGCCGCTGGCCGCATCCCACAGCCGCACCGTTCTGTCCATACTGGCCGAGGCCACCGTCTTGCCATCCGCAGAAAAGACCACGGCATAGACCGTATCTTGGTGCCCCTCGAGTTGGCGGATTACCTGGCCGCTGGCCGCCTCCCACAGCCGCACCGTCTTGTCCCAACCAGCCGAGGCCACCGTCTTGCCATCCGCAGAAAAGACCACGGAATAGACCGGACCTTGATGCCCCTGGAATTGGCGGATTTCCTTGCCGCTGGCTATCTCCCACAGCCGCACGATATGGTCATTGCCGGCCGAGACCACCGTCTTGCCATCCGCAGAGAAGGCCACGGACTGGACCCTATCTTGGTGCCCCCGGAGTTGGCGGATTTCCTTACCGCTGGCCGCCTCCCATAGCCGTATTGTCTTGTCATCACTGGCCGAAGCCAATGTCTTGCCATCCGGAGAAAACGCTACGGAATTAACTCCACTTTCATGCCGCAAGCGCACCGTTCCCATGCGGGTGATGGCATCTGGCGGCAGCGGATCGCCGAAGAGGTCGGTGCGAAGTTGCTTCTCGGCGGGAATCGGTTTTGTTGTGTCCGGCGTGGGTTGTTCACATCGGGCGAATGTGCCGAGTACGAAGCTGATGGCAACGGTAACCAGAAACCGAAATCCATGGCATGGGAGCATGGCTGATCCCTCGTTGGTTGAAGGAGTCCGCTCACAGGGTAACGAAGATTGTGCGGTATGTCGAGAGACTATCACGGCGACATGTAGAATCAGCTCATTGATGGTGATGCTGCCCTGGCCATTGCGCGGCATCATGCGGTGATTGCTGGCCTCACACTCAGCTATGCGAAAGGCGGAAGATACACTTAACTCAAGTGTTCGTCAGGCTTTACTTTCAGCGAGGGCGACGGGACTCGAACCCGCAACCACCGGATCGACAGTCCGGTACTCTAACCAATTGAGCTACGCCCCCAAGCATTACTGCTATTGCACTTACGTCGTTTTCCCTTTTACCGGTTTTTCACGCTACACCCGCTTCTACACCTAGCCACCCGGCCGGACAATCTATTAAAGAAGAAAAAGTGGCCAACCGGTGTTGACGGTTGGCCAACACAGTGACGCCATGTCAAAGGAGTGGTCACCATGTCCGAAACTAATTCTATCACGTCAGCCCCGACAGGCAAGCCTACAAAGCCGTAATACCCCGGCGTGCCAAGGACGCCCGCCTTGAGACCATAGCGAACGCGTCACCGCAGAGGACGCAGAGGCAAAAGAACTGCATTGGACCCCTGCGTACCTCTGCATCCTTTGTGGCGAATTTGCGAGTGGCGTCTGGCTTGCGGCTCGGCCGTGCTATTTGCTAGGTTCGCCCTTGTCGAGCCACTTGCGGATCTTGCCCATCTCCTTCGGCCAGTCAGCGCCCAGCCGGTGCCGCCCGAAGGCATCGTAGAGGAGATCCAGCGTTTCGATCAGGTTGCGTATCTGGCCCACACGTTCTTCCAGACGTGTACGCTCGTCGTCGGCATCCGGCGCCGGCAAGCGGGCACTGGTCACCGCCAGCGTCTCCGCGTGCAAGGTAAACTCATACTGTTGATCGTGCCGCACCACCGTCAGCCCAGCCTGACGGGGCAGCTTGCCGGCTTGCAAGGCTCGGCGCGCCTCCGGCAAGGCGGGAGGGCTGTCGCTGCGGATGCTCTCTCTGCCGGTCTGCCCGCGCGGACACTCCAGCACCAGCGAACGCGCCAGCATGGCCGTTGCTACCGAACCGTCCGAGAGCGTGAGCGTATCGGACTCGGCCTCCAGCACGTACCATAGCCAGAGGAGAAACTCATTACCCAGGAAGTCCCGGCTCCTCTCGTCGGCAATCCAGGCCAGGGTGGCCTCGGTGCCGCCGCGCAAAGGCGGCAGGCGCTGCATCCTCGACGCCGCGGGTCTGCTGGCGCGGCTCCGCCAATCGATAGGCATGTCCACCGGCCCCCAGCACCTCCAGGCGGCGCTCGAACGTCCTCTGGAACAGAATGTGAATGCGTTCCAGGGCCGTCACCGCGGTCGTGCCCACGAGGAGCTCGTTCGATTGGCCGTCCCAAAGGAGGGCATAGCTCTTGCGCCGCAAATAACGACCGTCCCGCGCCTCGGCTTCCAATCGTTCCCTGGCCGTGGCCCGCGCCGTCCGCTTTTGCCGCGCGCTCGGCAGACCGCTCGGGTTCTCTGCGGCCAGGGCTTGCAGCTCGATCTGCGCGTAGGCGCGCAGGAGGTCGGCGGGGATCCTGTCCTGATCGACACGCAAGGCAAAGTGAAGCGTGTCGTTGACAATGTTCTTGGCCAGGTCGAAATTTGTATCGAGGATGTGGTCGCCGGCGGTCCAGCCCGACTCGACACCATCGGCCGCGGCGATACGCTGTTTACCGATGGCATGAGCGGCCAGATGTTCCAGATACTCTGGACCAAACGAACGCGGGCAGCGGCCTGTCACCCGATAGCGAACGAAACTGACACGTCCGGAAAAGAAACCCATGAGTCTGTCCTGTCCGATCAAAAAGCGAGCGTTGGCGAGGAGCGGCAGCGACTGTCATCCGCCGGAGCGAGATCAGCAGAATGAGAAGGGGGATTATATGAGCGCCTGCCGATCCTGGGAGGGTGGCCCGCATGCCGGCCACCCACATTTATAGTATGAAGCGTGGGTGCCGCTGTCGACATCGGCTTGGTGGCTGGAGGCTCCAGGTAGTTTAGAGATAAACCAAAATACCGGGGTCGTTACGGTCTGGCTCTCCGACGTTGGCCCGTGTCGCGGCTGGTCGGCCCCGTAGGATACGGTTTCAAACCTGTCCCACTCACGCCAGTAGGTGTCAAGAGCCATACCTTGCCCTCTCCCCATGCAAATCGTGCCTGGTGTTTATGCACCCATACTGAGGGACGAGCATCTGGGCGACTCAAATTGCCATTATGCAAACCTTTGCCCATCAACAACTTGATGCCGAGCGTCGAAAAGCTACCGGCGCGGGACAGATGTTGGCACGCGAGTTGCTTTTGAACGACGCACTGACTGACAACTCTCCTGCCAGCATGTCCGAGAATCATTTGACAGAGGAGGAATCCGAACATGAGTAAAGAGAGAGCTTACCTGGACCTGAGAACTGAGGATCTCCTGGCCCGGCTTACAACGGCCGCTTACAGCGTGGCTCTAAATCACGGCATCGCAGGGGCGTTCATCGATGTTCAGTTGGAAATCTGGTCGGCCCTCCGTGACATTCTCCAAGGGGAGCAGCTTGGTCGAAGCAAGTTGTTGCCGGATAAGGCGTGAAGCAAAAGGCCGGCTTGGCCGTGTGTGTGGCACTTTTCAGAGTAGCCAGAGGAAGAGGCGGCCAGGGGGAAACGGTATCCCGAATTCGGCTTGTCATGTCGAGCGGGTTGACCCATGAAGTTCGCCACCCGGAAATGGCCTTGCTGACACGAATTGCCGGAAATGCTCCTGGTTCCTCTTACGCCATTTGCGCCAAAAAGATGCAACCAGGAGCAGCAGCAGAACCCCGCTGACCGCCAGTATCACCGCCGACACCGTCTGCACTGGATGCCACCGCGAAATGATTTCGCCGGTCGTCACATCGAAGACGAAGCGCTTCACCTCCGCGGTATCGATGGTATAGGTCAATTTGCTATCGTCGAACTTCTGGTCTCTACACCAATAGATCTCAAAAGCCGATCGCTCGAGACTTTTTGGATGGCCAACCAGGTCCTTGATCTTATAGCTGCGAATCAGCTTGCCGTTGGCGAAAAAGCTGACCGCTTCTCGATCGGCGTCCCACAGGGGCCAACCAGCATGACGGACAAGGTGAACGCCGTCGGACGCGACATCTACACTGGCCTCAGACCAATCAATAGTCCAGAGCGGCGTCGTCGAGCCGTCGTCGCGATAGAGACCGCTTTGCGTGTAGGTGCGACGAAGAGCGCGGATTTCCTGACTTGACGCCTCGTCCTCCCCTCGGGTTTCGTCTTCGGCGGAGATGGGGCGAATCATCACGAAGACGTACTTCCCTCCAGGGATGACCTTCTTGTATGACTTCCCCACAGGCCAGGATCTTGAATAGGGGAAATAATCAACGGATGCGTTGGCGGACTGTGCCAGCGTAACGAACGTAATCACTCCGGCAAGCAAGAGACGATGGTAGCTCATGGCCTGGCTATCCTGGATCGGGAACCTGCCTGATGCAAGTCTAGCTCACCATGCACCAAGACACAAACCTTGATGTGGTCTTCTTCTTTGTACTCTTTGTGTCTTTGTGTTGAGAAATCCGGATTAGAAATGTATCCCGCCCGCCACCGTCAGGCCGATGAAGCCCAGGTTGCCCTCCCGGCTCGAGGCGCTGCCGGCGTTGAACCATACCTGGCTGACAAATCCCGTTTGCACGAAGATCATCCTCCTGCCAATGTCTCTGGTCCAATCCAGGCCGATTTCCAATTCGCCGATGGGCAGGAGATCGTCGCGCTCCCCCGACGTGGCGCTGTCGAGGAACGTGCTGTTGAAGGGAGTATTGTTCTCGTCGGCGTATGTGCCTTTCAGGACGGACGTCATGGAGGCCCGCTGGATGCTCCTACCGTACAGGAGTGAACCACGAGCGCTGCCGTACAGTGCCAGACCGCTCTGGCCAAGCTGCCGCCGTGCCTCCGCGGAGAACGTCAGACCGGCGCCGTCGAAACTGTGTCCGGAAAACATATTGTCGGTATCCGTGGTTATCGTGCCTGGGCCGACTGGCTCGATCGGCACCGTGTTCACAGGGCCGCCGCTGCCGACGCGGAAGGCATTGTAGGCCTGGCTGATGTGGGCGAAACGAACGCCGCCGGAGAACAGCAACCCCCAGCAGCCGGCCTGGCAATGCTGGATGGCTTCCCAGTCCCACACGCTCAAGCGCAGATTACTGTTGACGCCAAGCTGATCCGAATAGTCTGCGCTGTATTGCTGCGGATTGGAATAGATGCCTCCATCGCCGATGTTGAGAGGAGCAGCCGAGCTGATCACGGTGCTGCTGTTCGGCCCATTCGTGGTGGTCTGCCGGGAACCTTGCGCATAAGACCAGTTGCGCATGCGCAGGCCAAACCCGCAATCGTTCACATAGCCGATCCACCAGCGCGGGGCGAATTCGAGGTCGTAGCTGAACTCACCCTGGGTCGTGGACGTGGTCGTCGTCGTGCCGTTCGTCGTGGTCGTCACGGAGCTGAAGGCAAGATTGTCGTGAAAGCGCGGCTGGATCAGGTAGAAACCGGCGCCCGCCACCAAGGAACCGCCGCCGTGTTCCGTACGCCACGCGCCGTCCAGCATCTGCATCAACGGGCTTTCCTGTGCGACGACAACTCCGGGAGTGGCTTCGGTAGTGCCCGGCACGACGGGCATCAGTTCCGGATTGACCGGTATCTGTTCCGGCGTGACGGTCGGTGCCGGTTCACCCCCGAAAGCGTAGGAAACTGTCCCAATAAGTGCGAGAACGCTCAACATTAGAAGGAAATGACGCTTCATCGTATTCATCCCTTTCCGACCATGATCCAAAGGCTGACGAATGAACGATGAATCAAACCTTCCGATTCATCCTTCATCCTTCATCCTTCATCCTTTCCTGTCCGCCAGCATAAATCTTCGGCAATCGTCAGGCTGGTTATTTAATGCAAAGAAGCAAAAAGCGTTACAGCCGGCATAGATGATAGAATCCGCAGATTGGAGAAACTGCATTTCTGACTCCGGATAACCCAGCGCGGCACAGCCGCAACTCATGCTCTAAGGAAAGCAGGAAGACAGGAAAAGAAAAGAGCACAAAAGGCGAGCGTGAAACATGTTTCGTCAACCGGAGGCTTGGGTTGGCTCTTATTTCCTGTCTTCCTGCCTTCCTCCTGGTGTCCTATTCGCGTTGCAAAGCTGGGAATGTCAGCCATTCGGTGAGGGTCCAGACATGATCGGCCAGACCCGCGGCCATTGCTGGCGTCCGCTCCTGCCATCCTCCTTCGCTGTCACGCTGACGCAGGGTTCGCACCGGCCAGCAGAAGTTGTAGCTGTACATCGTGAAATAGGTCACCGCCTGATGCACGTCCCAATCCTTGGAGAAGCAGTAGGTCTTCCGCACCTTTCGAGCATTGCGGTTCCGGTCAGTCCCGTTGTGCCGTTCCACGAACGCTGTGTTGATCGCTCGGCTTGCCTTCGACAATGCCAGCGCGGCCATTACGGCCACGAACGTCCCGAACACCACTCGATGGTCGATCTTCACAACCCGGCCTTTTTTCCGGGTCTTATGCACGGTGGCATACTTCAAGTCGGCCAGCGGCACCTGGTACGGCGCCTTGGGCCGTCCCGGTTTTCCAGTCCGCTCGGGGATGACCTCTTCCCCATACGCCTCCAGGATGGCCGTCTTGTAAGCAGCATATTCGTCCGTGGTGATGAGATTCGGAATCCGGCCTTCGGTACGCTTCTTGAAGTCTTGCACCACTTCCTGGGTATTCTCCGAGATGCGTTCTCCTGGCACAACACTCACGACCAAGCGGTGTTCGGGGTCGAAAGCCACATGGTCCCAGTTATCCCCCTGCCGGTCATCAGCGGGATCGGCAGGGTCGCAGTTCTTCTCTTTCTTGCCGACGAACGCCCATTTTTCGTCGAACTGCACCTCCCGCGTCTGAGGGGGAAAAAGCCACGAGTTCGTCGTGGAGGTTTTTGGCGTGCTCGCCGGCAAGTTTGCTGTAACGGACAACGGTATCCTTGTTCACTCCGACCAACCGACCGGTCTTGCGGACGCCACAGCCTTCGTCAATATGGGCCAAGATCGAGAGAATCTTCTCTTGGGGTAAGCATGCTCGGAAGAGCGGCGTGCCTTTCCGCTCGCAAAATCGGGCCTTGCATGTAGCACAGCGAAGCATGCGATGTTGTTTGTTGGCCCCGTAGCGATTGCAGACACTCAGGTTGCCGGCTCCACGTTTGCCATAGTCTGGACACTCCGGATCCAGGCAACAAAACCGTGACAGGTCGTCCATGCTTTGCCCTCCGTGGCATGTGCGTTGGTTACAAGGCGACCCAGTTTATACAAAACGACTGCCTTACCGTGCAATACGAGAAGGACACCAGGGCCTTCCTTAAAGGTTTTGAAATCTTGGCGGCGCACTAAGATTTTGCTGGTTAGTAATACGGATCACACAGATCAATTCGGCTGCCGCTGTTCTTAACCGCCGTGCATGAAACATCGTGTCAACATGAGCTTGTGAATTGCCCCCGTTCGTCATATAGTGCAAGGGGCCTCGTCTCCCACACTGCTCTCCACGAGAGGACACAACCCATGTTGGCCACATCCGTAGCTTGTCCGAAATGCCGTACCGGCTTGAAAGCCGCTGCCGGGCAGAAAATAACCTGTCCCAGTCCTGCGGCATCACTTTCACAGCCCCATCGGGACGGTCGCAAGTGTACCCGCACTCGATACCGATCCCCCGGGAAGACACCTGCGACGATGAGGCCTTCTCCAAGCAGAAGACCCGGCCCGACATCAATGTGTATGGAGACCAGGACCAGCGCGATGAGGAACGCAAGAGCAGCAAGCTTGCACCCGTGTTGATCGTGGCCGGGGTGCTGCTGTTCTTCGTTGTCGGCACCGTTGCCGCGATAGGCATCATCGGCGCTGCCAAAAGCAAGAACAAACCCGAACGTGCCTCGGCGGCGCTGCCTCAAACCGAAGTTGGGCGCAAGTCTCCCAATCTCGCCCCCAGTCCTACCCGGCGGAGTCAGGATACCAGCGCCAAACCTGAAGCCCGCAAACCGGCTACGGATCCCGCTGTAGAGATGCCGGACGGTCCCAAGGCCCTGCCGCCGGAGCCGAAAGAAAAAACGCCCATCCGTGTGCCGGAGCGTAGGAACGAGCCTGTGTTCATCGGAGCGACGCCCCCGGCAGATTCGGCGACGCCGTCTCTCGTATCCTTGCCGGCGGCCGAACAGCAACGCGTGGACCAGGCGATCGACAAGGGCGTGAGCCATCTCAAGAACGCTCAGACCGACACCGGCATGTGGCCCGAAAAGTCGAGGAATAGCAGTCATCACGAAGTTGGTTACACAGCCCTGCCGGCCCTGACCCTGCTGGAGTGCGGTGAGCCTTTGGACAGCCCCGTCGTGAAAAAAGCGGCCGAGTTTGTGCGCAAGAAGGCCCCCAACCTGTACAGCACATACGAGCTGTCCCTGTCCATCCTGTTCCTGGACCGGCTGGGCAATCCCGATGACAGCAAACTCATCCAGATGATGTCTCTGCGGCTTATCTCCGGACAGAAGGCCTCGGGCGGTTGGACCTATGAGTGCCGGGAACCCCAGCTCAACGACAGGGAGCTGGACCAACTCCTGACAGCCTTGCAAACCCTGACGCCCACGCCCGCCGAACTGCTGGCCACGACCACCACGGACAAACCCGGCGACAATCCGCGTAATCCCTCCATTCAGGGGACGGAGCGCAAGCCGGCCGGCGACACCGCCACTGGGGCAGCCCTCTCACAAAGGCCGCCTCTCGAGTTGTTGCCCGAGAGAATCCTGGCCGGAGTGCAACGGCCCGTTGACGGCAAGAAGGGCACAGACCTGCTCCCCGCCGACGTGCCGGAGAGAGTGAAGAAACTCCCCGTGCTCCAGGACCCGGACAAGGTGAAGGAGCAAGTCAGGAATGCGCTGCCCTTTGCCACGGACAATTCCAACACGCAGTTTGCCATACTGGCCCTGCTGGCGGCGAAACGGCACGGCGTACCGATGGAACGAAGCCTCGCCCTGATGGTGATGCGCTTCCAGACCAGCCAGAACAGGGACGGCAGCTGGGGCTATCACTACAAGCCAGGCGGCAACGAACCCGAACGGCCCACCATGACCGGCGTCGGCCTGCTCGGCCTGGCGGTCGGCCACGGGCTGGCTCACGACATCTATGCCAACCCCAACGGCCAAACCGCCGACACGGCCAACAAGCAGCCCATGGACGACAAGATGGTCAAGGACGGATTCAAGGCGCTCGCCAAGCATATCCAGCAAGTCTCCGGCAAGACTGCCAGGCGCGACGACCTGGCCATGCACAATCTGTACTTCCTCTGGACGGTCGAGCGCGTGGCGGTCCTCTACCAGCAATCGAAAATCCTCGACAAGGACTGGTACGGCTAGGGCGCGAAGTTCCTCTGCGACAGCCAGCATCCAAACGGCTACTGGCAAGACGGCAAGTACTGGGAAAGTTCGCCGACCATCGACACCTGCTTCGCCCTGCTGTTCCTCAAGCGAGTCAACCTCGCCAAGGACCTGACCCAGAAACTGCCGTTGTTCCACATGGATCAGTGAAGCGCCTGGCAAGCGTGGACAATGCGGCAACGATGATTTTCCAGGAGATGAGCCGGGGCAGTGCGGTTTGTCCTATCTTCTCCAGCTACTGCCCCGTCTCTCTCTTGTCTGTGCCCGTACTGTTTGGTTAGAATGCAAGGTGGAGTTAATGAAAACAGGAGCAATTCATGACCCTTCAAGTGGCCTTATCCTCTGAGCTGGAGCAACGCCTGCGGAGCGAAGCCGCACGGCAAGGATTGTCTGCCGGCGAAGTCACCCTGCAAGTGTTGGAGAAGCATCTGCCACCTGCCGATCGCCGACAGCAGACTGTGGCTCTTCTACAAACCTGGATCGATGCCGACGACGCGAACGACGACGATTCAGACTACGATCTCCTCCATGCCCTGGATGAAACGCGGACATCCAACCGCAAGCTCTTTCCCGAACCGCCCAGGCCGTAACGCTGGGCGAACCGCAGGTCTTGATCGCCACGACCAACATTGGCCATCTGTCACGTTTCGCCCCAGCGGAGTTGTGGCAGAACATTGCCACTACATGAGAAGAATCCGCTGGCTTTCGGACAGGCTGGTGGTGAGCTGCTCTTCCAGCCCGTCGCGCAGGGCCATCAGCTCATCGAACTTGGCGCCGATGCGGTTGGCCGTCGTTCCGACCGTGACGGACTGGTGATCGCCTTCAGGCCTGAAGCGCGGGGAGGAAACAGATCGGACCACGGGTCATCCGCCGCACAATGGAGTTTTGCACACAAGATTGATAAACTCATCAACAGGGCAGGGGTCATTATCCGTTCTTCCAGGAACAGAAAATGCTCCCTCTACCCCCTCTACCCCACCCATGTGCGCCCATTTGCCTGGAGGTGTGGTATCATAGCGGCAGGAGGCATCGACATGACACTGACCATTGACCTACCACCCGACGTTGAACGAGCGCTGAATGAAAAGGCACAGCGCACCGGGCAGAGCGTTGCCGAGTTCGCGGCGGCGTTTTTGGCCCAGGTGGCGTGCCGTGGCCGCGAGGGCGGATCAATCGACCTGCAGGCCGATACTGTGGTGCGCTTGGCGGCGCTGGAGCGGATCGGCTGTTATGACACCCGCGCCGTGCCGGACTGCCGCCCCTGTCCGACGAAGCCAGTTCCCGGGAAAGCATTTATGAAGGGCGCGGCCTGTGAGTTCTGTGGCTGTGGCAAGCAGGCGTACGACGCCCGCCTCGTCGCCGTAGTGAAAGTCCACGGCATTGGGCGAATCTTGACCTTTAACGTGGGCGATTTTAACCGCTATGCCGCAGGCGAGCGTATCACGGTAGTCGATCCGGTTGGCGTGGCAGTCCCTCCACCCTGAAAGACGGAAAAAAGATTCAGCTGTGTCCCCATTGCCGCACCGCGGCTTCCCCGGCCCCCGGCTTCCTCGGCTTTCTGGCTGGTGGGGAGCTACCCTTCCAGCCCGTCGCGCAGGGCCATCAGTTCATCGAACTTGGCGCCGATGCGGTTGGCTGTCGCCCCGACCGTGACGGACTGGTGATCGCCTTCATGCCTGAAACGCGGGGAGGAAACAGATCGGACCACGGGCTACCCGCCTCACAATGGAGTTTTGGACACCAGATTGATAAACTCATCATTGGGGCAGGGTCACTCTCCGTTCCTCCAGGAACAAAGAATGGCCCCTGGTCTCCCTCGACGTTCAAAACGGTTCTCAACCCAAACCTGCGCGAAGAGCAGCGCACAGCAAGCTGTTGCCAAGGAAGCCGCGTTTATCGAACTGATCCTCAAGGCCTACAAGGCCGAAAAGACGGAGGGGCTGCGCGTCTTTCACGGCAAGAAGGCGGGGCGCATGGTCGTGATCGGCCCGGTCAACCTGCCGGTCACCCGGCTATTCGTCGAGGAAATCATCCTCGAATGCCGGCAGAAGCGCATCACCAAGGTGGACCTGCTCGGCTTCGAGTTCGAGATGGGCCTGTTCCCCAACGTGCTGGACGAGGCGAAGGCGAAGGGGATCGACATTCAGCCGAAATACATCCCAGCTGAGGTTTTCGACAAGCGAGCGGTGGAGAAGGACCAGGTGGTTTTCCACGACGTGGCGGCGATTGAAGTAAAACCGCTCGTTCGCAGAGCCGCGCACGGAGTAAGCGGCCGGAGCGAGGTGGCTGTGCAGCTCACCGATTTCTCGGTGTTCTACTCGCAAGACAGCGCCAAGTCAGCCGCGGAATCGCTCAAGGAGAAGGGGAGCAAGATCGTTGTCGAGAAAGGTCAGATCGTCAAGGTGAGCAAGGACAAGAACGACATCGTGACGAAGGAAAAGTTGACGAAGACATGGACCGACTGGATCGACTACTGGTCGGTTGATTTCGATTTCGAGAGCAAGCGCGAGATCATCCGCGTGAAGGATGAGGCGACCGGCGAGATTGAAGAGAAATGGACCGGCAACTACATCTTCGAGAACGAGTGGCAGAGCTTCCGCACGAAAAAAGACCGCCCCCTGGAACTGACGAGCGCCTACCATGAGACGGACAAGAAGCGGGTAAAGATTGCGGTCAAGGTGGTGGACATTTTCGGCAATGATACGATGACCATCGTGGATGTGAGCATGAAACGCTGAGTAGGGCCGCGCACGAAGTAAGCGGTTGGTTCGGCCGCTTACCGCGTGCGCGGCTCGTGGAGGTATCTATGGCGCTGGCGTACTTTATCACGTTCACGACATATGGGACCTGGTTGCCTGGCAGTGCAAAAGGGCAAGGGTCCGTGGATGCTGAACACAACGTGTATGGCACGCCGTTTGTCGATCCTGATGCGGAGCGAGAGCAAGCGGCCCGGGAGGCAATGGTTCAGCCGCCGTATGTCATGAGCGCGGCGGAGCGGTCCGTTGTGTGCAAGGCGATCGTGGATTTGGCGCGGGATCGAAGCTGGCGATTGTTGGCGGTGCATGTTAGGACCAATCACGTTCACGTGGTCGTGACGGCCGAACGCGACCCGGGCCGCATCATGAGCGACATGAAAGGCCGCGCTTCCCGTGACTTGACTCGGGCGGGCTTCGACAGCGCCGAGCGAAAGCGCTGGACCCGGCACGGCAGTACGCGGCATCTTTTTCGTGAAGAGGATGTCGAAGCGAAGATACGGTACACGCTCGACGAACAAGGCGAACGCATGGCGCATTACGATTCACGCGCTGAACCGCGCACGGAGTAAGCAGTTGGTTCGGCCGCTCTCGGAGTAAGCGGTTGGGTTCGGCCGCTCTCGCGTTCCGCTTACTTCGTGCATGGCTCCTGGAGGCATTTATGGCACTGCATCCCAATTTTCCGGACGATCCATGCGCGATTCTCGATCCGGCCATCCGCTGGTTCCCGGCGGATGAAGCGCTGCGCAAAAGCGCGCCGATCAACTGATGCCGCCGCTGGTGTCGACGCTGCGCAAGTAAGTGAAGGCTTGGCGCGACCGCGGCTATGAGGACGCGACCGAAACGAGCAAGAGCCTGTTGCGCTGGTGGTTTTTTGAGCAGCACTTGACACCGGCCACTTACGCGAGCTGCTGCAAAAGGATTCGGCGTTGGCGCTGCAAGTAGACACGACAGCGACGCCGCGACACAACAACGGCGCGATCTTCGTCCAGACCGTCTGCGATTATCCGCTCGTGGAGGCCATCTCGCAAAACGTCGTGAAGCATCCGGTCCTGCCCGATCAAGCGAGCCGGGCCAAACTACACGAGCGCCAAAGCGCCAAGTACACGGAGAAATATGCGGACTATTTGCACCTGGGCGTCATTGAGTGGCGAAAGGCCTACGAAGAGCATGCGAAGATAGGCAAGAAGGCGATTCTTTTCGTGATGACCGACGACACGAAGAACTGCGACGACGTGGCGGCCTTCCTGGAAGGAACCTACCAGGACCTGAAGGATGCGGTCCTCGTCATTCACACCAAGAACAACGGGGAAATCTCCGAAGCCTCGACCGGCAAGAGTGGCGGTAACCAAGACCATCATCGAGGGCTTCAAGAAGGCAATCAACGCCTTGACGGTGCAAGACAGGGGCAACGCCGAGATACGCGACCGGATCAAGCTACGGCAGACACGGCCCTTTGTGGCGAAGGAGCAGGGTTTCCTGATTCCCAAGAGAAGCGTGTTCAATCGCATCATCGGCGAAGGCAGCCTGGAACTTGATTTCGCCATCGTCGAGACAAAGGGGCTGGAGGAGCTGGAGCTCCCTCTCAAGATGGCTCGCCTGAAGCAATGGTGCGAAGACATGAACCAGGCACAAAGCGAAGTCCGGTACGATTTTGTCTACGTGGATGAAGAGAGCTTCAAGAAGTACAGGCCCAGTTCATTCGCGGGGTTGGTTGAATCGTTCCGCGAGTACAAGGATCTGTGGCAGGGGGCGGGCGGTGAGGGTTAACGCGGAGCCGCTGCTGCTGTTTGGGATCGGGAACACGCTTCATTCAGGATCGCGGGTCATCCATCCTTTTTCTCACCCCAAACCAGCGCAAAACCGGTCAGAACGCCCTGAAAAGGGGGTAAAAAAGCATCGAACCGGCAACGATCTGGCAACGACAGCAATCACCACCGGCTCCCCGGCGCAATTCCTTTCCACTCCTTCGGCGCCTCCCCTCGTCTTTGTCCTCACCTCCCGCCGGGAATAGAGGCCCAACGGGTTTCCTCTCAGCCTGTGCCATCCACCGCCTCGCGGACTTCACAACCGTAAGTGGAACGAACATCAGGGGTTATCGTTGCTCCACCGTTGGCCCATTTCTTCTCATTGTGGATGATAACCAATCAGGGGGTATATGGTGAGAGTGAGAACAAACTCGGAACGATTGACACGGTGGTTCAGTGCTGTGATATACTGATCTCCGGTAGCTGGGTGCTCCGCCCCGACTTGGAGAATTTTCATGTACAAACTGCTGTCTTTGACCGTAGCCTTGGGGCTGCTCCTGTCCGCCGCTGCTCTGGGCGGTTTCTTCGCTAATGCTTCAGGTTCGGATACGGTTGAGGATTCCAAGGATTGGCCGCAATGGCGTGGCCCGCACCGCGACGCCGTCTCGACCGAAAAGAACCTGCTCAAGGAATGGCCGGAGAACGGTCCGCCGCTGCTGTGGAATTCCAGAACGGTCAACGGCGGCAAGAGCGTCGGCAGCGGCTGGTCAACCGTTGCCATCGCTGAAGGCAAGATTTACACCACGGGCTCTCAGAGCGGTCCGGACGGGGGCTGCTTTGTCTACTGCCTCGATGAGCAGACCGGCAAGCAACTCTGGGCGAGCAAATTCTGTTCCGAGCATCACAATCCGCAAAGCACCCCCACCGTCGACGGCGACAAGGTTTACGTCCTCAGCTACGAAGCCAAACTCGCCTGCCTCGACACGGCCAAGGGGGACATCGTCTGGCAGAAAGATCTCCGCAAGGAATTCAAGGCCATCACGATGAACCCGAGCTATGGTCACGCCGAGTCGGTCCTCGTCGACGGCGACAAGGTCGTCTGCACTCCCGGCAGCGACGATGCGGCGCTGGTCGCCTTCAACAAGAAGACCGGCGAGGTTATCTGGAAGACGGCGATCACCGAAGTTCGCGGGTCGGGCTTCGGGTCCATCGTCATCGCCGAGGTCGGCGGCATTCGCCAGTACGTCACCCTTCTGGGGATCAAGACGGGGCTGGCCGGCGTGGACGCCTCGACCGGCAAATTGCTGTGGAAATACGCGAACGTCGGCAAGGGGGAGTCCAATATCGCCACCCCCGTCGTCAAGGGCGATCTCGTTTTCGCGTCCAATTGCTACAACGGCGGCTCCGCCCTCGTGAAGCTCGTGCCCAAGGACGACGGCATCGAGGCCAAGGTGGTCTACTATCTGGACGGCAACACCTTGGAAACCATGCACGGCGGCATGGTCCTGGTCGGCGACAAGATTTACGGCGGCCATGGCTATAACAACGGCATGCCCTACTGTCTCGACCTGATGTCCGGCAAGCTCGACTGGAAGGTCGGCGGCGCCGGCAGCGGCTCCGCCGGGGTGATCTATGCCGACGGCAATCTGTATTTTCGTTATGCGAACAACGTGATGGCTTTGGTCGAAGCGAATCCGAAGGGCTACAAGCTCAAGAGCAAATTCCATCTGCCCAAAGATATCGACAGCGGCTTCCCGCATCCCGTCATTCTGCACGGCCGGCTCTACATTCGGGGCCGGGATCAGATTCTGTGCTACGACATCAAGCAGAAGTGAAGAAATTCTGTATTTCCAAAAAACCCATTAGCCACGGATCAAACCTGGTGACTTGACGAGTTGTCGGATTCCACGGTTTGACGGGCTCTCGGCCGGTTCCGCGTAAGAGAGACCAGGAACATTTCCGGCAATTCGTGTCAGCAAGGCCATTTCCGGATGGCGAACCTCATAGGTCAACCCGCTCGACATGACAAGCCGAAAGGGACGGAAGGGCCGCTGCGTCAGAAGTTCTCGGAAAGTCTGGACGGTCATACTCAACATTATACTCTTGCGCTGACCGGCGGACAGTTAGGCGAGCGGCAGCAGTAATTTTACCCTCGCTTGCGCGTCGGGCTAACAGCAGAACGTTAGCCCGACGCGCAAGCGAGGGTAAACTTTCACTTGCCCTTCGCCTTAGCCGTTCTTCCTGGCCCGTGCGAGCGCCCGCGAATAGGCGTCCGCCTCAACCGCGATCAACTCCCGGACCATGTCTTCGTCGGACAGCGCCTTGCGGGTGAAATCCCGCACGATGCCGATGCTGCCCTGCGGATCCCACCCCCGCGCCTCCGCAGCGGCGTGGTACTCCTCCCACGAGTACTCGATCCCCGCAAGCTTACACCCGGCTGAGAGCCCACGCAAGTAACTCTGGATCGTCGCGAAAGACACCGGGTGGACATACATCTGCGGTCGCTTGGCAAGCAACTCCAGAAGCTCCGGGAGGCTGAACGCCATCGACTCGCCCTCGGCTGCCAAACACTAGCCCTTTATCCCCCACGGATGCAGTCAACTACCGGCTTCCATTCACGAATGGAGCAGCGGGATAGCGGGCCATTGAACAAGACCGGACCGTGCCACTATGGACGGTCAACAGCTCATCCCACTTGGAAGATTGTATGCCGACGGGAAGTTGCCTGGCCAGCTTTTTCCACAGGAGGATTTGCTCATGGGGGGTCCTCAATTGGCCAAAGTGACACCGGAGGGACTTTGGAAGACACCGGGGGGCTGACGCCCCTCCGCTCGCCAGTCTCATACCTTGGGAGACACCGGGGAGCTTACGCCCCTCCGCTCGCCGGTGTTAGAGCGTGTCTAAAAAGCCGGTTTTGGTAACAATCTCCTAGACATAAGACGGATCATTGCAATATGGATCCAAGTCTCAGTAGTGTGTGGATGGCGTTCATAATCTTTGCTCAAGCGGCGGCACCGGTTCAACCAGCCGAACGTTCGCTCCACCACCCAGCGGCGCGGCAGGAGCACGAATCCTTTGATCCCCACGGGACGCAGCACGGTCTGCAAAATCCACCCGCATTTTTGCATGACCCAGCTCACCAACTCCCCGGCATAGGCGCCGTCTGCCCAGATCAGTCGCAAGCGTGGAAACCAGTTACGGACCTTGGCCAGCAGCACCTTGGCTCCGTCGCGATCCTGAATGTTGGCGGGCAACACGACGACCGCCAGCAGCAGCCCCAGCGTATCCACCAGCACATGCCGCTTGCGGCCGTTGGCTTTTTTTCCGGCATCATAGCCATGTGGCCCTCCTTGCTCGGTGGTCTTGACCGTTTGGCTGTCCAGGATGGCGGCACTGGGTTGGGCGTCGTGCCCTTCGAGTTCACGGACAGTCTGCCGAAGGCTGTCATGTATGCCGCTCCAGACCCCAGCTTTCTGCCAGCGGCTGTAATAGCCATAGACGGATTTCCAAGGTGGGAAGTCGTGGGGCAGCATACGCCACTGGCAACCGGACCATAACACATATAGTATGGCGTTGAGGAGTGCCCGGTTATCGTATTTACGAGGTCGGCCTCCCGTTTTGGGCTGTGGGAGCATGTGCTCAATGTTGTCATACTGGAGGTCGGTGAGGTCGCTGGGATAAGGTGTCTTGCTCATGCAGACAACCTATTTTTCCCTGGCAGTCCGCGTACAGCTGGCTTTTTAGACACGCTCTTAGACTTTGGGCTGGCGGTCGGCGGCCAGCTTGGAAGGGAGGGTCCACAGCGAGGTGAATCCATTAGCCCACTCACCCCACGGGCTGTCGAACCACTCCAGGTTCGTCTGGCTGGCGAGGCGGCCGTCGTAAAGACTGTGCGGACTGCGGCGGCCAGGGTGACAGGGTGACAGGGTGACAAAGCGAGGGCGTGGGGAGGAATGAATGAGTGGATTGAAAATTATCAATTGAAAAATTTCCATACTGGCGAGCTAGGCGAGGGAAGTTCTGCTTTTGTCACCTTGTCACCCTGTCACCCTGTCACCTTGTCACCTTGTCACCACCTTACGCATCCATTTCAACCACGCTTCGGAGAATCTCGCGCTTCCAGTCGCTTTGATGGACGGGCCAGCCCTGGACGGTCCAGCCGGATTCTTGAATGAGACGGGGGCGGCTGTATTCGTGGACGTATTGTTGACATTTCTGCTCGGCGGGTTCGAGTTGGCGGCGGGTTGGCCAGGCGTTGCTGCGGCGGCGGGAGATGTGATCGTTGTCCACAATGGTGATGATGCACGGATCGGGCAGATCGAGAAAGCGCCAGGCGATGACCTCGTGACTGGCGGTGCGGTAGCGCTTTTTCAATTCCAGGAGGTCGTAGCCGGCGGCAGGAGCATCGGTGGTGAACCAGCAGGCAGGAACGAGCAGATGATAGGCCAGGAGATTGGCCAGCGATTCGCCGGCCATGGGGCGCGTCTCCTGGGGGGTGACGCCGAGCCGTTCCAGAAAGGACGCCTTCAAGTGCTCGCCAATCTCGTGGGCGACGGTCCATTGGTGGCGCTCCTCGGTCGGTTCGGGACGGAGATAGATCTGCTTGCGGCCGGCGGCACGTTGTGCCCGGCCGCGCTGCTGCTGGCCGTGGTCGAGAGCGACGGTCATGCCGAGATGGTTCCGGGCCAGAGCGATGGCATCGACCGGGGGCGCGGTGATGCCGGCGGCGTCGAGCAGTTCTTGCACGGCGCGATCGAGGCTCTGGGTGATGTCTTCGCGGGAGAGGTCTTCGAGCATGGCACGATCCAAGCGTTTAGCCGCGACCCGGAGGGGAGCGTTGCGTCTTGCGCGCCTCCCTCCGGGTCGCGGCTAAACGAACATATTATCACGGCGTCCAGTCGGTCTGGGGCGTGGCGGCGGCGCAGAATTCCGCCAGGAGGCGGGCGGCCCGGTCCATGTCGTCGAGGCAGACGACCTCCACGGGGCTGTGCATGTAACGGTTGGGGATGCCGATCAGACCGGTGGCGACGCCTTCCCGGCTCAGTTGCATGACGTTGGCGTCGGTGCCGGTGGCCGCGGGGCGCCGCGCACCTGGACGGCAATCTCATGCGTCTGAGCAGTCTGGTGCAAACGTTCAAAGACGCGCGGGTTGATGTTCGGTCCCCGAAAGACCGCCGGCCCGGCGCCGAGACGGGTGTCGCCGAGCTGCTTCTTGTCGTTGCCGGGGGTATCGGCGGCGTGCGTAACATCCACGGCGATGCCGACCGTCGGATGAATGCCGTAGGCGCTGGTGGTAGCGCCGCGCAGGCCGATCTCTTCCTGGACGGTCGAGACGCAGAAGACCGCGGCCTGAATCGGCCGGCCGTGCAGGAGTCGGAGCGCTTCCATCACCGTCCAGACACCGACCTTGTCATCCATGCCGGGCGACGTGGCACAGTTGTTGCGCATTTCCCGATAGCCCAGGGCCAGCGTCACCGGGTCGCCGGGAGTGACCAGCTTCTCGGCCTCCGCGCGATCCTTGACGCCGATGTCCACCCACAGGTCGGTGAACTGTGGTATCTTGCTGCGTTCCTCGTTGGTCAACAGGTGCGTCGCCTTGCGAGACAGGACGCCGACGACCGGGCCTTGCTGGGTCCAGACCGTCAGGTGCTGGCCCAGCAGGATGTGGACATCCCAGCCGCCGATCGGCTGAACGTAAAGGAAACCGTTGTCGTCGATGTACTGGACCATCAGCCCGATCTGGTCGCAATGGCCGGCGAGCATGATGCGCGGCTGGCCTTCGGGATTGCGCACGGCGACGACGTTGCCGTGCCGATCGGTACGGACCTCGTCGCCGTAGGATTCGGCCCAGGCGCGGACCACGTCCTGGATCGGGCGCTCAAAACCGGATGGGCTGGGAGTTTCAACGAGTTGCTTGAGAAAAGAAAGAGACGCGTCTTGCATGGCAATGATTCGATGAACGAGCGTTACCCGGCGAACATGGCAGGAAGTCAGGATAGCAGGAAAGGCGGGGGTTCACAATGCTGTTGGCGAGCGGAGGGACGTGAGTCCCCCGGTGAGGTGCTCCCATCACCCGGGGGCTTACGCCCCTCGGCTCGCCAAAAGAGTTTAGTTGTCCCAGAGCTTCCATTCAGTGAACATGCGTGGGGGGCCGTTGTCGGATTCTTGCCAGAAGATGCGGATGCGAAGCACGTCGTCGTGCCAGGACATGCTTTGGAGCGTGTCTTGCAAGAAGTCCTGACGGCGGGGCCAGCCCAGGGTGCGAATCTGCCGGCTGGTGGCATCCAGTAGCACCTGAACCATCTGGCCGATTTGCGTCGCGGTCACTCCTGTCTGGCTGTGCCTGGCAACAATGCGTGTTGCGCGATCCTTTTCGAACCAGACAAGCAGAACGTCGTAAGGACCGGGACCTGCCGACGAAAGGACCAAGGCACCATCGGCTGTCGTGGTGGGCTGGGTAACCTTCCAGGCGGTCAGCAGATCGGAGCGGCTTTGTCCCAGAATGCACCCTTCCGGTCCGCGCGGCAGAAGTTCCAGACGTGGCAACGGCAGGCCGGTGGGATGATCGACGGGACAGTCGCGGAGCGACACTTCGGCTCCATCGGCATCAAGCTGGCAAGTCAACAGAGTCACATCATCCACCCAACTGTACAGGGTGGACGCGGGCTTGTGTTCTGGCAGATCGTTCCACAGCAGCGCCCAGGTCGCCGGCAGAGTCCAAGGAAG
Organism: uncultured Gemmataceae bacterium; assembly: GCA_963804745.1. GTDB lineage: Bacteria > Planctomycetota > Planctomycetia > Gemmatales > Gemmataceae > CAWDRY01. Next base: position 19,629 of record CAWDRY010000024.1, on the reverse strand, counting down.
GCCGCCCTGCTTCTTGAGACTGTCGAGCAATTCCTTGTGCCAACTCACGCCGCCGTTGGTCGAACCGGGGGAATATCTCAGGCGCAGCTCGACCAGGCGATTGGTCGAGTCGAAACGAATGAGCATTTGCCTGGCCACGTAGGCAAGGTTGTGCGCCGGGTCACCGGCAAAGGTTACGCTCAGGCCGCCGGGAAAGTCACGCTTGACCACCGATTGCCCCACCGGCAGCGCCGCCAGCACCTGATCGCGAGGCATGCCCAAACGCACCTGATCCAGTTCCAGAAAGCGCGTCAGGCGCGTTAGCAACTTGCCGGACGTGAATCGGGACTGGCGTTCGGTGAAATCGAAGGTCGCGGCCTGAGCCGCCCGCTGCTGAAGATCCTGAACGCCACGCGCGTCCTGCACTTCAAGCTCCACGGGATGGCCGCTGACATACGGCGAACGCAGCTCGTAGCGCGTTTGCGCATCTTCCCAGACGAGGGCGACATGACCGCCGTTCTGGTCCTCCGCGTCCTGGAAAGAACCCGCTCCCCAGGCCGCCCACAGGGGCAAGGCGACCTGGTGCAGAGGCAGGGCGGCATCATCGACGCCATAACTCAGAGTCAGACCGGCTACCAGATTGTGACCGGCCTCGCACTTCAAGGTTGCGGCCAGCGGATGCAGGTTGCCGAGCGGGTTGGTGATCCTCGCCAGGGCCGTGGGCTTGTCCGTGCTGATCGTGTCGCTGCGCTTGTCCGGGATGAAACGCAACCGATTCTGTTCAAACGAACGGTCCAGATGCACGGCCCCGAAATCGCGAGAGAGCGCTTGCGGTTTCACAGCCCGCTTCGGATCAGCAAGACGCACCAAGGCCCCGACGGCGCTATTCTGAGGGATAATCGTGACCTCGCAGCCCACGCCGCCCAGCTCATAGGTCTGGCTGGCAAGGCGCTGGGACAGCCGAGGAAGAACCGGATCGGGCAAGCGTGACTGCTCCTCCGCTCCGCCGGTGCGATCGGCCAGCCTGGCGAGGCAGCGCGGCGAATGTTCCTCCAACTGATGGGCCAGATCACCCGGCTCGGGGTAATGCTCTCCGAAGCGGGCACGATAGAGAATGAGCATCTCATCCAGCCGGTCGGCGCCGTCAAACAGGGCGACAACGGCCTGGACCCCTTCATCCGGCAACGGCAGGTCGAGCAGGTCGAGAGCGCGGATTGTTTCAGCGGCAAGCACGACGCGGCCCGTACTCTGGCCTTTCATGAGCGCGACAAGGCGGGCGCGGTCCGTGCCGGGTGTCACGGGTTTGGGGAGAGACGGCACTTCTCCCCAGGCAGCCAGCTCGGTTCCGGATCTGCTCGGCCAGCTCCGAGTTCTTTTCTTTCTCCAGTGCGGCCACGGCCAGGGTGAGTGTCTTCCTGCCACGCGATAGCAAGGCAGCGCCCAGTTGACCGCGGGCCGCTTTGGCGTCGAGGACCTCACGCAGTTGGCAGTGCAGGCTGAGCAGGTCCCTGATTCCGTCCTTGTCGCCGGTCGCCACACGGAACTCCGCGGACTGCAGCATGAACGCCGTCAATCGCGTCCATTCCGCGGGGTATTTGCGCTCATAGGCGCAGGCTTCGATCTGCCGGAAGATGTCCGACTTCCCTGGCTCAGCGAGCCGGCGAGCGGCTTCCAGGTCGCCGTAACGAGCCAGATGCAAGGCGGCCCCGTTGTCCTTGCTCGCATCGGCAAGGTAAAGAGGCAGAGAGAAGCCAACCTTGCTGTTGAATTGCGCTCGCGCCAGACAGGAATGACCCGCGGCAGGTGCAGCGCCGGCAGGAGCGCGAAGGGCAGGTCGCCCTGCCGGTGCATCTGTTCTTGCAGGCGGACGTTGGTCGCCCATTCTTCCGTTAACTGAGCCAGTTCGGAGCGCGGCTTCGCGAGCAAGCCGGCGAGGGAAATATCACTGCGCTGAGAGGAATTCGGCGATACTTCCTCGACAGGTGCAACAGTTCGACTGCATCCGGCCAGCAGCAGGAGGGCAACTGTCAGGAAGCCAAAGGCCCCGGTTCTCGCCAGATTATTGGCAAGTGTGAATCGAGGTGTGTTCGTCATAACTTTGCCCCAGAATAAGTGTTCAAGACGGGCCGTTGGCAACGGTTTGGCACGGTAAAAACCTGGATGTTAGCAAACCGACCCGGAAAACTGCCCCTTTTTGTCCTTAAAACTCCCGAAATCGCGGGAAGCCCCTTCAAAACAGAGCAAAAACATTGGGAATTCTTGCATTTTCGTTGCCGCTCATGGCCGCAAAACCGGGGCTTGGGACGGCGGCATTCTGGACACATCTGCATATTAACAAAGCAGTTGTGGATTCTCGGCTGTTGCTTGGAACGACTCCATCCTGTCCACTAACGGGACGTATTGCAACTATAGTTTTGATTTGGAGGCGGCGCGGGGAGGAACGGGGTGGGATGTTGGCGGCAGTTCATGCCATTGCCGATGCCGGCTCGATGACGGGGTCGATGAGGCGAGAACCATGCGGCGGAGCCAGGCCCTTGATCCGTACCATTACGATGGGCACTGCCTCTTCCCGCCTTTGGCGATTGGCCAAATCGCGGCTGTAGCGATTGAACTCTGCTTCGCCTTCGATTTGGAAGTAGATGTGCGATTTCTCGGGCAGAAGATCATCCACCTCGGGGTGGTCTGCGACATACTGGGCGAACTCCGTCGCGAGTTCCAGTTGTTTGTCCGCGAACTGTTGGGGGGTCCATCATGCACCGCAACGGTAACGACAAAAGCAGCTAGGTGGTGCTTTTGGCTCGGCTTTCGAAGCGAGCGATCTCCTCTTTCATTTGATTGATTGTCTGCTTGAGGGAACGAACCGACCATTCATGAGCACGACGACTCTCTTCCGGTTCTTGTCTTAGCGCTGCCAGGCGTTCCTCAAGCAACCTTAATTTGGCTCGTGTGACTTCCAGTTCGCGTCGGCTTTCGATGTTCATAGGATTATCTCGACCATGCCTTTGGGATTGGCCTGACTATCCGTGGCATAAATCTTCTCCACGTACAGAAGGAAGTCTTTCTCTCCCACCACAACCATCTGAATGAACGGCAAGCCCGCCCACAACTCCGCGTCGGCGGACTCATCGAGCGGGAATCCATCTCCCCTCAGCAGAACGCAATCTACATCATTCGGTTCCCACTTGTCCGTGACGAAACTGCCGTTAACAATTATACGTTGCACCCCAACACGTCTGGCCAAGTCGACCAACCAACGTAACGACTCCATCTGTACACGCCGCAGTTCGGGCTCCTCCCCAAATCGTGCTGCAATTTCATCCAGAGTGGCAGGGTGAATGCCCGTTGGCAGATACCCATCGTCATTGAATTCAGGGATCATCTACATCTCGCCCGAGATAAGTCGTCCGTTCCCAACTGTTCTCCTTGAGCATACCAGACAGCGGGGTGCTCCTACAGAGGTTTTTTGGATGACCACTCGCAAGGCGGCTCACTTCTTGAGTCGCCGGGTGGCGTTCCGGGCGTCTTCCGTCAACAGTACACCTTCTGCTCCCTTGGCGAGAGTTTCCAGGAGTTGGCGGGCTTCGGGGGTGCCGATTTGTTCGAGGACCATGACGGCACGCTGCAGGCGCAAGCGTTCGGGGGTTGGTGCCGACAGCTTGTTTAGAAGAGCTTTGACACGCTCCCGCACCTCGGCTGACGGTTGGCCTGACAGGGCCTTCTCCAGGGCAGGTCGGGTCGGCTCGCCGAGTTGTTCCAGTTCATGGCTAGCTTTCTCACGGACAGCCAATTGGTCATTATCAAGGTCGGTGAGGAGACGGGCCAAGCGCTGAGTGTCCACGGACCCATCTGCCGGTGGCAAGTGCTCCTGCAAGAAAGGCACGACATCCGGTCGCTCACGCGACTCGGCTCGCCAGATCAGAGTGCCGACCGCTTGATAACCCTTGGCCGCATCTTCGTTGGCCAGGTCAGTCCATAAGCTGTCCAGGCGCTTGGGATCGAGTTTGGTTGTCGAGGTGTCGCCGCAGAATACTTTCGACAACTGCCAGACAAGTATGGTTGTATTGTTGCCTGCGCTAGCTAACGTTTTGCCATCTGGGGAAAACGCTACCGACTCAATCCTTCCCTGGTACGCCTGGAGTTTCCTAATTTGCTTGCCCGTCGCCGTCTCCCACAGACACACCGTTTTGTAATCACTGGCCGAGGCCAAGGTCTTGCCATCCGGGGAAAAAACCAGGGAACTAACCCAACGATAGTCTCCGTGGAATTGGCGGATTTCCTTGCCGGTAGCTGGCTCCCACAGCCGCACCGTGAGGTCATCACTGGCCGAGACCAAGTTCTTGCCATCCGGGGAAAAGACCACGGACCTGACCATACCTTGGTGCCCCTGGAGTAGGCGGATTTCCTTGCCGGTAGCTGCTTCCCACAGCCGCACCGTTTCGTCAGCACTGACCGAGGCCAGGGTCTTGCTGTCCGGTGAAAAAACCACGCACGTGGTAACCCGATTTGAGTGCGGCCGGAGCAGGCGGATTTCCTTGCCGGTAGCCGCCTCCCACAGGCGCACCGTACCATCAAACGAGAGCGAGGCCACCAAGGTCTTGCCATCCGGGGAGAAGGCCACGGACTCGACCCCACTTTGGAGGCCCTGGAGTTGGCGGATTTCCTTGCCGGTTGCTGCCTCCCACAGGCGGCAGGCCGTGTGTTCCGGACTGGCCGAGGCCAAGGTCTTGCCATCCGGGGAAAAGACCACGGAACTGACCCAACCTTGGAGGCCCTGGAGTTGGCGGATTTCCTTGCCGGTGGCCGCATCCCACAGCCGCACCGTCTTGTCCCCACTGGCCGAGGCCAAGCTCTTGCCATCCGGGGGAAAGACCACAGAACTGATCCAACTTTGGTGCCCCTGGAGTTGGCGGATTTCCTTGCCGCTGGCCACATCCCACAGCCGCAGCGTGTTGTCCCTACCGGCCGATGCCAACGTTTTGCCATCCGGGGAAAAGACCACGGCATTGACGCCGCTTTGGTGCCCCTGAAATTGGCGGATTTCCTTGCCGGTGGCTGCTTCCCACAGGCGCACGGTGTTGTCGGAACTGCCCAATTTTCCGATCTCCCCATCGGGGGAAAAGACCTCGTTGGAACTGGCCGAGGCCAAGATTTTGCCATCCGGAGAAAAGACCACGGACATGACGAACCCTTGGATTCCCTGGAATTGGCGGATTTCCTTGCCGCTGGCCACCTCCCATAGCCGCACCGTATAATCCTCACTGGCGGAGGCCAGGGTCTTGCCATCCGATGAAAAGACAACGGACATGACCGGACGTTGGTGCCCGTTGAATTGGCGAATTTCCTTGCCGCTGGCCGCCTCCCATAGCCGCACCGTGTTGTCCCCACTGGCCGAGGTCAATGTCTTGCCATCCGGTGAAAAGACCACGGAAGTAACCCCACCTTGGTGCCCGTGGAATTGGCGAATTTCCTTGCCGGTGGCCGCTTCCCACAACCGCACCGTCTTGTCCCAACTTGCCGAGGCCAAGGTCTTGCCATCCGGTGAAAAGACCACGGACATGACCAGATGTCCATGCCCTTGGAATTGACGGATTTCCTTGCCGGTGGCCGCTTCCCACAGTCGCACCGTCTTGTCCCCACTGGCCGAGGCCAAGGTCTTGCCATCCGGGGAAAAGACTACGGACCAGACACATTGTTGGTGCCCGTGGAATTGGCGGATTTCCTTGCCGCTGGCTGCCTCCCACAACCGCACCGTTTGGTCCGCACCGGCCGAGGCCAACGTCTTGCCATCCGGTGAAAAGACTACGGAATGCACAGTGTCTTCATGCCGGAAGCGCACCGTGCCCATGCGGGTGATGGCACCGGGCGGCAGCGGGTCGCCGAAGAGGTCGGTGCGAACCTGCTTTTCTGCCGGGGCAGGTTTCGCTGCGTCCGGCGCGGGTGGCTCGCAGCGGGTGATGGTGCCGAGCGAGAGGGTGATGGAGACGGCAAGGAGAACCTGATATGCGTGACGTGGAAGCATGGATAATCCCTCCTTGGTTGATGCCTGGAACGGGAAAAAAGAACACTGGTAGGGTAACGGATGGGGTGGTCGTTGTCGAGACGGCATCCGAGGTCAGCAGAGCCGATTCATTTGTCCGCTGGCGCTTTGCAGGCTTTGAGCCGAGCGACGAAATCGGCATGTTCCGGGCTGGCTATTCCTTGCTGAAGAGTTTCATGTTAGATCACCGTGGGCAGTCAGGCAACACCAGCCCGACGCATCACGGCCGATCGGGCTGGTCGACTTCCACGAAGGTCCGCTCGATCTTGCCCTTCCTGGCATGGCACAGGAAGTAGCCTTTCTCCTTGCTGCCATCGACGTTAGGCTTGACGAAAGCGCAGCAGCGATTGGTGGTCACGATCACTTCGGCCAATGTCCGTTCGGTGAAGCCGTGGTAGTGGCCGTTGTAGATGGCGCAGGTTGTACTCCTTGAAACGATCCAGCACCGCGTCCGCATTGGTCAGCCGCAGCAGGACGTTGGGACCGAGCGGGAAGTGGGTGAACAGCACGGTCGGCTTTTTCTTGTCCAGTTTGGGCAGGGTATCATCCAGCCAGCAGAGCGTGACCGGCTGTACGGCAACGTCAAAGACACCGGTGCCGTGGCACGAATCGAAACCCAGAAACTGCCAGCCGCGATGCTCGAAGCGATAGTTCATCGACTTCGGGAAGGCCTCCTCGTAGGCCTTGCTGTTTCCCTGCTTGAGGTCGTGATTGCCGATGACGGCGTGTAACGGCAGGCCGAGACTTTTGAAGATGTCCCGAATAGCCGACAACTGCTCCGGCTTGCCCTGGTCGGACAGGTCGCCCACCAGCAGGACGAAATCAATCTTCTCGGTGTGGGCCTTGATTCGCCGGGTGACGCGCTCAAACCAGGGGCCGCAGTGCTGGTCAAAATAATGCAAATCGTTGACAGCGACGAAGTGGAAATCATCGGCTGCCGCGTCATCGCCCGCGAACAGTTGACCGGGCCACAGCCCAGCAGCCAGAAGTGTGCCAGCGCTGCAATGCAGCATTTGCCGGCGCGTCAGACGGGTTTGTGAATTCATGGTTATTCCTCCCTGTGATTACGCCGGCACACCAGTGACTCACGTAGGACGGCTCTGGAGAGCCGTCTTACGTTGCCGAGTTTCTTGCCGATGTAATATCTACCCTGATGGTGCTTGAAAGGTTTCCGGTTCCGAGACATCGCGAAGAGGTCGATCCGTGCAGGTCACGGCTTCATTCGCTGCCGAGCCGCGCGGGCGTCCTCCGTAAGCAAGCGCCTTCTGCTCCCTTGGCGAGAGTTTCTAGGAGTTGGCGGGCTTCGGGTGTGGCGATTTGTTCGATGGGCCGGGGGTCAGACCCCTTCACCGGCCTGAACAATTGCCGCTGATTCCGTTCGGCAAGCGGCCCAAGACGCTGCCCAGCGTGCTCAGCCCCGACGAAGTACTGCGTCTGCTCAACGCCGTGCCGCCGGGACGGGAAAGCGCCCACATCGGCCGGCGCACCGACCCGGCCGGCGTGGACAATCCTCTTGCATTCTGCGTGGCTTCGATTAGATTGAGCATGTCGGGACCGGTCCGCGGCGATGGAAACTCCATAGCCCCTCGGCTGTGGGCCCCGCGGTTCAGTCCAACGGGATTCTATGCGGCGTGCTCCGCCCTCAGGTCAGCGGCTGCACGTCGAGTCGTTGAATGCGGAGCACGCCGCATAGAATCCTTGACGTTAGGGGGCAAGAAGAGGGTCGCGGATGGGCGATGTTCGCGCGGCGTTGGTCACCGTTCTGCGGTCGCTCGTTGGGGTGACCTGTGAACGTTCGCTGGCAACCAACTCGCTCAAGCTCCGGTTCGACTGCGCACTGAGCGACAGGGGCCGAGCCTACATCTGGATCGACCCGCCGTGGCGTCTGACGCTGGCGGATCAACTCGTCACCGGCAGCGACGACTGGCCGGTGTGGGACGGGGTGAAAGATAGGGACGTCAACCAGCCGTTGTGGGAGAAATGGTGCTCACTGTTCGACCCGCTGAACCGGACAACTCTTGTTGACGTGTCGGTTGGCGTGCAGTTCCCTGATTTGCGCCTCGATTTCCAGACCGGACATAGGATCGAAACTTTCGGGAACAGCGTCGATGGGTACTGGTGGTACTACCGGAACCGTGTGACCGGCGAAGTATTTGAGGTCGGCGCCCGGGGCATCGATCACGAGTACGCGGAGCCAGCGGACGGCCAAGGGTAACCAAACGCCGTAGCCATATAATATGGGCGGTAGTCGGCGGCGTGCAGCAGGTTGTCAGCGTCTGAGCGCTTAACATGCGGTTCCGGCGCTAACGAAGCGTTGCAGCCGACCGGGCCGACTTGGCGGCGTTCCGTGGTTTAATATCTCTACAGCCAGCCCGGCAAGTGAACGCAGTCGTTCGGCGGCGCAATCTTTTCTTCCTCCACGTTCGTCTAAGTTATGTGGAGTTGGTTGCCTTCCCTCCCTTGTTACGCAAAGGAGTGTCCACGTGGCGATTACCATTTGTCAGTGCCCTCGGAATGGCTATCGTCATTTCCAGGAGAACGGCTATGCGAATCCTATTCATCTTGTTGCCAATCCTGCTGTTGACTGCGGGGGCCAACCCCGTCGCCGCCGGCATTGGTCTGTCCCCCGCTGCAACGCCGCTCCATATGAGGGCCGCGAATGCCGACCTGATCGTGCTGGGCCGGATCGAAGACGTCGGTGAGAAAGATACTCCCCTGACCCTCGGTTTCGACGAGGTGGCGCGCACCCGGCGGCTTGTGCAACTTCTCGACAATCCCACCGCCGGCCTGAAGTCCAAAGAGGGCAAGGAGCGCATGACAACGGCAGTGCTAATGATCTATCGATACAGCGGTGCCTGGCGGGCTCACGGGCCGCGTACCCGCTCCGCCACGATTCCTATCGACGCCGAGGAAAGCAACTTGATCCTGGGAGTGCTGGCCAAGGACGACTGGAACGTGCCGCCGCACGACTTTCGCGGCATTCAAGCCACGCACGCTTATCACATGCTGGGCCTGGATCCGGGTGCCCTCAAGACGGAAGCCGAAGCCAAGGCCTGGCTGGCGCAGAATCTCGATACCCTCCGCGTCCGCAAGGCCGTCCCCCACGAGCCGGAATACATCGAAGACCTCAAGCCGGCGCATTTCGCCAAAAAATCGGTCTGGCTGCTCGGCGGCGACGAATATTATCCCTGGTCTGGCGTAATCGAGGGGTTCTATCACCGAAAGGAGAATGGCGAGGTCGAGACGTTGCGCTGAAAAGAAACGATGACATTCAGGAAAGAAACGGTGACATTCAGACTATACATGCCGAACATCGAGGGGAAACTCTCATGAGCACCGGTGACCGTCGTCGCGACGGACGAGATGACCAATTCGAGCGGAAACCGTCGCACCAACGCTACGACCCTCCCGAGATACTTGACGTGCTGCCGGTTCCGGACGGATACGGCGATAAGCAACTCGGTGAGCTCGTCGAGCAGTTCCGCTTCACGGGCCGATTGCGTTGGCTGCGCTATGGTTCGGAGCGAGCCCAATTGCGGTGCTCGTGGCACGAGGGAACCGAAAGCTCCGTGTTGAGCTGTACGAACACGGCGTGCTTCATATACCGCGGCCACTCCTCGGCGCGAACCACCAGGCCGGGAGACCGCGAACCAGCCCGCGAAAAAACCGGCCAACCCATATCCGCTCCCCGCCGGCCGGCCGGGCAATGCGCAACTTCTCTTCAGATCAATAGTTACGGCATTCCCAAATTAAGATATTACCTATCCTTTGCCGGTACTTTTGCAAATCGGCACCCCTTGCCGCGTCATAAGATGTGTGATGCTTGGAACATACGTCAAAATGCCGGTGTCGCCGGTATCGTTTTTTCCGGCAAAAACGGCAACGGTTCAAGAGCAGCAAAATCAAAGCAGCGTCAAAAAAACCTCCCGCCACCCCCAAAAAAACGCTTGCAAATCGCCGCCCACTAGACCGCGGCGCACCATCGAGTTAGTCATTGATCGGCTTCCTTACCTGTCATTGAGACTACACGGCAAACGGTGACAGGGAATCATTATGGCCCTTGCTCACTTGACCATACATGTTGTTCTGCGACAATAGCCCTGTCTCGGCTTTACAACGGAAAGGCTCCAAAAACATGCGTTCAACCCCGGCCCTCGGGTCGGGTACTTTTGTTTGCAAGCTCAACTATCGCCCTGACAGGAGGATCCTATGCGTTACAACCATTCGAGCGCCGGTGGGAGAATGAGAGGCTTGGCCGTTCTCATTATGATGATGCTTGGCTTCTTGTTCCTGGTCACGGCCGGTTGTAGGTCCAAGCAGGATCAGGGGCCTGCAAAACTAGACGAGAACCCTGCCGCCGTCAATGCCAGTGCAGAGGGCGAAAAGGGAGATAGAATACTGATCGAGAAACACGTGGGAGAATTGAAGCGTGGAGACAAGGACAACACTCCCTCGAAGCCCATGGATGACTCCCGGCCTGCGTCTGACAAGCCTGCGGACAGGATACCTTCTCTCCCGGTACTGCCGGAACCTGCTCCGCGTTTCCCCGCGGATGCTCCTGCTAACGGAGGACCCAGCGGCGGCGGAGCCGAAAGCTTTGGCGAACTGCGGGAGGCTCTTCATGGGCTACATCCGAACGCCTGATGGCAAGAAGCCCGACAAAGCTCCTCAAGTCTGGAAGCGTGACAAGGCCCAGCCGACGGTGGCTCGCGTTTACGTCGGCGACGGCAATTCGCTGGAACTGGTCAGCTTGCAGGTGACCGTCACCATCGAAGGGCCGAGGGCACGCACGCTGGTCGATCACGTTTTCCATAATCCACACGACCGGCAGCTCGAAGGCACTTTCGAGTATCCGCTGCCGACCGGCGCCAGTCCGAGCTACTTCGCCATGTTCCCCGGCCAGACGCGCGAGACGGCGCCGCCGCGCTTCGCGCGCGTGGCGATGCGCCGCCGCTGCCGCAAGAGGCCCTGGCCAAGATGAAACCTGCCGAGGTGACGCAACAAGTGAGCATCACCGACTGGGGCAGTCCGCAAGAAGGCCGCATTGTTTCCAAGGAGAAGGCTCTGGAGACCTATGAGGAAACTGTTCGCGGCCGCATCGACCCGGCGTTGCTGGAGTACGCCGGCGGCAACACATTCAGCGGCCGGGTCTTTCCGATCCCGCGCAAGGGCTATAGCCGGGTGCTGATCGCCTATGAGGAGTTGTTGCCATGCGTACAGGGCAAGGCGCGTCTATCAGTTCCCGCTGCCGGAGTGCAAGCTGGCCGACATGCAATTCACGCTGCAAGCCAATGAAGCTGAATGCAAACACACCGCCTTCCGTGACGGCAAGAAACCCGAGGCGGAAGACGACGGCCGGGTAAGCTACAGCCGAAGCTGGACCGAGAAGGGACCGGGCGGCCAGGTGTTGTTCACTTTCGCTCCGTCTGATCCGCGCATCCAGGCCATCAGCGGCCGGCAGAATGAGAACGGCCCGGTCTACGTGTATGCCCGCATCCGGCCGGAGCTGAAAATCGAAGCGGAGAAGCCGTTCGCCGAGCATGCGGTGTTCCTGCTCGACACTTCGCTCAGCGAGCATCCCGATGGCTTCGCCATTAACATGAAGCTGCTGCGCAAGATTCTGGAAACCGACGCGAACATCAAGCGATTCAACATTCTCGCGTTCAACATCGGCACCAATTGGGTCAGTCCCGGTGCATGGATCGCGAACACGGCAGAGGAGCGCGACAAGCTCTTGAAGAAGCTCGACGGCATCGTTCTGGAAGGCGCCACGGACATGGGCGCTGCGCTCGACCGGCTGGTACAAGCCGCGGATGGTGCTGGCAAGGGCGAGGCCTTCAGCCTCGCTACGATGAAGGAGCCGGTCCACTTCTTCCTCCTCTCCAACGGTCAAATCACCTGGGGCACGCCGGACGCCGGCCCGCTGGTCGCTCGCTTCGAGAGCCAGTGCAAATTCCCGGCGCGCTTCCATTGCTATCGCACCGGCATCGGCGCGGACAACCTGGAGCTGTTCGAGGCCCTGACACGGCGCGGCGGCGGCATCTTCAACTGCTTCAATGAAACCGATGTGGCAACGGCCGCGGTAGCGCATCAGCATGAGTGCCTGCAAGTCGAGCGGGTGACTTTCGCGGGCGGGCCGGCTGCCAGCGACATTCTCATCGCCGGCCGCAAGGCGGCAGTGTATCCCCAGGGCGAACTGGTCGTGGCAGCGCGCATCAGTGGTCCCGGCCACACTTCGGTCGTGGTGGAAGGCACGTTCCTGGGCGACAAGTTCATGCAGGAGTATCCGCTCGAAGTCGCCACTTCCGGCGAGTTGGCGCCGCGTGGCTGGGGAGAAATGGCGGTGGCCTCGCTCCTGGCGCTCAACGATCCCAAGTTCGACAGTCTCGTCACCGCCTACGGCCAGCAGTTCGGCATCGCCAGCCGGGTGGCTTCGTTCCTGGTGCTGGAGAACCCGAACGATTACAAGCGCCTCGACCTCGAAAAGGAGCGCGGCCAGACCGTCACCGGCGACCTAGGCCGTTTCCTGGATGACGTGTGGAAGAGTTTCGCCAAGGTCATCTCGGCCAGGGAAGCCTTTGACCGGTTCCTAGCTCAGGTCGATCCGCGTGTCAAGCTCATGGACGGCAAGGAAGGCGAACACGTCAAGAAACTGCTGGCGCTCTTGAAGGACGACGATTTCGAGCCGCCCCCGACCGGCCGTTTGGAAGCGCTGTGCTGGAAACAATGGTGCAGTGCCGACTACTTGAAGGCTCGCGACCAGGATCGGCGTGATGTCCATGCGTACCTCGCGGAGGCACGCTGGCGGATCGATTTAGGCCGTGCCATTGTCGACAGCGCCCCACCGCAAGAACTTGGCGCGGTTCGCGTGTTGTCGAGCATTGTCGAAGAGTATCCGGGGCGCGGCGATGCGCTGCGGCTGGTCGGGTACCGGCTGCTGGACATGGCCCAGTCTGCTCATGCCGTGCGTTTGTTCCAGAACGTGCAGCGGAGTCGGCCGTTCGAGCCGCACAGCTACCGCGACCTGGCGCGCAGCCTGGAAGACAGCGGCAAGTACGGTCTGGCGGCCGTGGAGTACGAGATCATCCTGGCCGGCACCTGGCACACCCGCTTCCACGAGTCGCTCAAGCAAGTGGTCCAGGAGGAATACGCTCACATGATGCGTGAGGCCATTGCCCGCAAGGCAGTGAGCAAGGAACTGGCCGATCACTTCGGCGACCGGCTGGAGAAGATGACCGGGAGCCAGATGCAGGACGATCTGCGCGTGACCCTGTCCTGGAACACGGACGGGACCGACGTGGACTTGTGGGTGATCGAGCCGGACGGCACCAAGTGCTACTACCAGCACACCAAGACCAAGAACGGCGGCGAGTTGTCGCAGGACGTGACGCAGGGCTACGGCCCGGAGCGCTATCACATGCAGAAGGCGGTGCCGGGGGAATACAGGATCATCGTGAATTACTTCGCGGCGAATCCCAACCTGCTGGCCGGCGAGACGCACGTCAACGTAGTCGTCACCCGCCACGCCGGCACGCCGCAAGAAGCCGTGGAGCGGCACACGGTCATCCTGAAGAAGGACAAGGAGGAAGTGGAGGTGTGTAGGGTCAAGTTTTGATGCGCGGATTGAAGCGAAGCATGTTGAACGGAATCAATTCCGTTTTAGGCGAATGGCAGACACAAGTTTACCCTCGCTTGCGCGTCGGGCTAACGTGAGGACGTTAGCCCGACGCGCAAGCGAGGGGCGATGGCAACGGTTTGACGCTGTAAAACCAAGGAAAGCGCAGACCCCTCCCGGTTGGTGGGAAGCGGCGAGGGGAGGTTGCCGGGTTCCGGGCGGGGGGGTTGGAATTGTGGTTCCGGACACTTGCTCCACCCCGATTTGTGTTCATCGGCGTTGCGGCGGTAAGGATCAAGAAAGTCGGGTGGTAGTACAACTTGACGTGCTCAGTCCCAACGCAACACGCCAAGGGCTTTGTTTAGCAGGGGCTTGCTCAGCACCACAACCCTATGCTCAGGATTATCACCGATGATGCTTTCAAGCGACTTCCTCATCGACCTTCCTGTCTGGGTCGCTAGATCAGAAACTCTCTTTGCCATTTCGTAAGCCAAGATGTCGGCCGTCTGGATACCAGGGTCGCCATCTTTGCCTTGAAATTGATGAGAGTGGACCATCGACCAGAGCTTTTCGGCATTACGTCGCTTCCGGATCAACTCCTTTAGTTCTCCCATTTTGGCAGCGCCGGCCTCAATCGAGAAGCTCACGTCGTTGTGCCCAAACGTCTTCGCGGTAAGCAAGAGCATTGACATGCAGATGTAAGTGCAAATCGTGTAGTCACTGAAAGGAAGGTTTTCCGGCTGAAAAATCTTGGGTATGCTACAGACGGTCACGCTACCCTTCGCGTGCGTATCGACAATCTTGAGGAGCGCTCTTGTAGATTCGATCCGCTTCTTCGCGAGACTTGCCGGCGAATTCCTTGTTACGGTGAGCTTGGTCGACCGTGTGGAAGTGACTGATACCGGACTGCTCCAGTTCTTTTTTCCAGCGATTCTTTAGGTGCTTTCTGAAGCGTTCCTCATAAAAGACCCCTGACACACAGAGGGCTTGCGAGCCTGCTTGTGTACCACTCTCGTCGATATAAGCATAGAGCATGACGTACCTACCCACTCAAATACCGTCCCAGTTCGTCTTAATCCTTTCGGCGAGTTTATCGTCGCAGGGCATGTCGAAAGAGTACATCACATCTTGCACCAAGCTGCTGACGGCCACGTGCGGTGCCGACAGAAGGGAACCATACTGGGTGAAGTAATCGGAACGATATTGGTCGTCGAGAAAAGCATTTCTCGATCTACTTGCGTCTCCAAACCAGTGTAGTCTGGTGTGCCGAACATTGAGCAACCCCATGCTCACCATGAGATAACCGGGTTCTTCCGAATCCGGAAGTTCGCAAAGCCTAATCGCCGCAGTAATCACACGTTTTGCCAGAGCGAATCCTTGCCTCAAGTCTACTGATCGTTGTGGTCCCTGTTCATACTCTTCTGCCGGCTGCATTTCAAAGACCAAGCCATTTCCAGTTAGTCGGCTGCAACGGTTAGGACGGTTGTACTTGCCTGACCTGTATAGTATCGCTTGTTGGTATGACCCATTGGGCATTTGTTGAGTGGTTCCGCTTGACCCCCCGATAGCTGGTAACAGCCAGGACTTTCAACATGGAGTATCTTTTCATATCCTATGAGTCGGTAATGGATTACATCCCAATTTCCTTTTTGCTGCGAGGCAAGGATGCGTCTCCCTCCCACTCCCAAAAAGCCCGATCCTCTGGAACGGTTGTTGGCCCAACCCGCTTTCGACACCCTGCCCGTTTCTATTGTGCAACACTGTCAGGCCGTGCCCTTGGGGGTTCTGATCCGAGGTACACTCGAATGGTTGCTCGACGAACCCACGTTGCAGCAGCTTTTCGCAGAACATGCGCCTGAGCAATACACCCGCGAACTGACCATCACCGCCCTGGTCGGCCTGCTTATTCAAGTGTCTGCCGGACTGCGGCGTTCGGTGTTTGCGGCCTACAAGGCCGATCAGTCCGCCGACGCGCCTACGATCACAACCAGTTACCAGGCGGTTTATACCAAGCTCGGGCGCATCAATCTCGCGGCCACCGAGGCCCTGGTGCGCTGCAGTGCCGAACGCCTGGGTGGACTGCTGGAAGACGTGCCACCTGCCACGTATCCAGCCATTCCGGGCTATCGGTTGCGTGTCCTCGACGGCAATGTCCTGGCCGGCACCGATCACCGTCTCAAGCCGTTGCGGGAGTGGCTGAATGCCTGCTTGCCGGGCAAATCGCTGGTCGTGTACGAACCGGCTCAAGGACTGGTTACCGACTTGGTGCTGTGCGAAGACGCCTATACTCAGGAACGAGCCTTGGTGACGCAGGTCTTGCCCCGCCTCCAGGCCAACGACTTGGTGGTGGCCGACCGCAACTTTTGCACGACGCGCTTCGTCTGGGGCGTGGCGGCCAGGCGCGCTTTTTATCGTGCGTCAACACAGCACAAACCTGCCCTGGCGAGCGCTCGGTAAACTGCAAAAAAGCGGCCAGACCAAAACAGGAACGGTGTACGAACAGCTGATCGCCGTCACCAATCCGGACACGGGGGCCGTAATGCACCTGCGTCGCATCGAACTGCGGTTGTTCCAGAAGACCCGCGACGGCGAGCGTACCATCGTGGTGCTGACCAACCTGCCCAACAAGGTCCCGGCCGCACAGATTACCGAAGTCTATCACGGGCGTTGGACCATCGAGAAGCAATTCCATTTTCTGACCGAGTCGTTGCATTGCGAGGTCAAGGGGTTGGGCAAGCCGCGGGCGGCGTTGTTCATGTTCGCCATGGCGTTGGTGGCCAGCAATGCGTTGGCTGTGGTACGTGGAACGATTCGCGCGGTTCACGGCCAAGAAGCAGAAGCCAATCTGTCGGGCTACTACCTGGCCGACGAAATGGCCCATGACTACCGCACACTGCTGAAATACCTGCCCCCAGAGCAATGGCTGGGCTGGCGGAGCTTGAAAGCCAAGGACCTGCGCCGGTTGCTGCTGGCCATCGCTCGCCACGTCAACATGAAGGCCCTGACGAAAAGCAAACGCGGCCCGAAGAAGCCGCCAGCGAAGAAGCCGGTCTATGACAAGAAACATAAACATCGCTCAACAGCCCGCCTGCTGGAAGAGGCGGAAAACACATGTTGAAAGCCCTGCTGGTAACAGCCCCGAATGGTGCTCATAACACACGGACGGAAGGCATAAGGTCCGCCAGGGAAAACATGGGATCACGGCTGCCCACCGAAGTGGAAGGTCATTCGTTAGCAGGCTTCTCGCCCGGTCGATTTCGGATTGCAACAACCGTTCCCGTTCATCCTCAATCTTCTGACGGCGACGGAGCAACTCCGAGATACGGTCGATCTCCGCCAGCCGGTAGGGTGTCGTTGTGTTATCGGTTCGTTCGTAGACGTTGACTTCTCGCCGCTTCTCGACTGCGTGTGGCGCATCGCGGCTCTCGTCCACTCGAATGGCCAGCAAAACGCAATCCTTGCCGGGAAGGTGCTTGTTCTCGATCACGGGACTGAATCGAACGCTAACTGGTGGGTAGATTGCATCACGAGCTATTTGCACGACCTGCTCACGCAGCCTTCTCCCTTTTGGCATTCCTTTTCCAGTGACTGGGTTGGGCGGACAGATGGGTTCGTTCTTCTTCGTGTCCTCTTCGACACCAAAGACGATTAAGCCGCCGAGTGTGTTGGCAAACGCGGCGATGATCTTCGCAAGATCGCCGGGCATGTCGAGTTTATAATCCAGCCGATTGCCTTCCGGTAGTTTCGCACGCAAGAACTCGTCAAGCTGCTCGAATGTTAACGATTCGAGAGAGTTATTCCATAGTGACATTGCTGCAATCTCCAATTGCGATTGCAACTGCGTCCGTGGTTGTCGGGTATCGGGGCCGTCCTTGCTGGGCCGTCAATTTTCAAGAGAACCGCGTGTGGGACTCGTAGTCCTCTGTCACACACGCAGTTTTTTTATGCACCGGCACCGGCACCGGCAGACCGAACCGAGCGAGCAAACCGCGTTGCTGGCAGGGGCTGCCTGGCCGGAGCGGTTCTTTTCCTGCGCCGGCCGTTGCCGAAAACCGGCACGGTTGTTACCATCAACGCCAGTGTGAGTCATGCTTCCTGAAAGGATCGACTGGAGAATCCTCTAATGCCAATCAAACTTGACGATCTTTTGGTAGATTGCGACGTGTGCAAAGGTACTGGAGAGAGTCAGCCTGAGCCTGGAGAAGGGTTTCCTATAATGAGCACCGATTGTAGGAAATGTGGCGGAACACGAAAAGTATTGACGCCATCCGGCGAAGCTATTCGGGATTTCGTCAGATGACTCCGGCAAAACACGCCATTTGGTCTCTGATCACAGGAAGGCTGCTTGCCGATGCCGTGGAGCCGGGAGCCGGAGTCAGCCACGAATGGCACTTCCCAAAGCCCTAACGTTTTGCCATGGAGCCGGGAGCCGGTGGGAGCCGGTGGGAGCCGGTGTCAGCCGCCTTTATGAAAGTTTGCCCATCCCAGAGGTGAGAAAGGCGGCTGACAGTCGCTCCAAAAGCAGGTTGTTGCTCTCGTTGATAAAATCCTCGCGGCGAAGCAGCGGGACGCCGAGGCGGACATGAGCGGGTTGGAGCGGAAGATAGACGAGTTGGCGTATGCGCTCTACGGCCTGACGCCGGAGGAAATCGCCTTGATCGAGGAAGCCACCTGACTGCCGCGCGTTCTCCGGCCGGCCACGTTGTCCGGCGGGCCTGGTGGCGCCCGTCGCCGGCGCAGGCGCTGCTGTCGGGCGTCCGGAGTCCGAAGTGGGTATTTTCCGGCCTCTGGATTCCTGTTGCAATTCTCGGGAGCGATGCGATAACCGTGAGGAGAACGAATTATGGCCATTACTGTCGAAGCCACCTACGAAAACGGCACTCTCAAGCTCAAGGAGCCGTTGCCGTTCAAGGATCATGAGCAAGTCGAGGTCACCGTGCTGCCAAGGCAGAAACGCCCGCCTGAGGGCACGGATCTAGTCCGCCAATCCTACGGCCTCATCGGTTGGAAAGGCAGTCACGAGGAACTGGAACACATTTTGGCGGAAGCCGCTGAGTTCGAGGACCTTCCATGACATTTGACGATCTCCCTTCGGGAACGAGCATATTCCTCGACGCCAATCCGCTGGTTTACCACTTTGCGTCCGACCCTGCACTCGGCCCCGCTTGCGCTCGGTTGCTGACACGCATCATGAACCAAGAGTTTCAAGCTTACCTATCAACGCACGTCGCGGTCATGCAAGCCCATGGCCTAACACACTTGGCTAGCCACGACGGTGACTTCGACCGCGTGCCGGGCTTGACGCGCTACGCTCCGGCGTGATGAGGCAACCGCAGGGGCAACCGGGAAAATCATCGCGATTTATGAACCTGATCCCAATGAGTGGATTGATCACGGAAAACGGAGGTGACCCATGTTTAAGTGCCACGTCTGCGGCGGCACTGCCGCGAAAAACGAGTTCGTGAGCGAAGTGTTCACTATTGATGACCGTCGCGTCCTGGTGGAGCACATTGCCGCGCAAGTCTGCGAGCGCTGTGGCGAAGCGACCTTCTCGCGGGAAACCACGGAAAAGATTCGCCGACTCGTCCACGACGCACGCCCTTCCAAAACTGTTTCACTGGACGTCTTTGCATTGGCCTGACGGCCTCCTCGCGGCGACGTAGCGGGACGCCGAGGCGGACATGAGCGGGTTGGAGCGGGAGATCGACAAGTTGGTGTATGCGCTCTACGGCCTGACGCTGGCGAAATCAAACTTGTGGAAGGCGCAACCCAATAAACCTCATCCGGCCTGAATCGCTCAACATCACCGTGGAGCCGGAGCAGATCTACGGAACCAATTCCGTGGAGCAGGTGGGAGCGGGTGTGAGCCGCCTTTATGAGAGTTTACCCATCCCAGGGGTGATTAAGGTGGCTGACATTCGCTCCCAGGTGGAGTCTTTCTCCTGTGGCGGCTCACAGATGACCCATGTAACCGATCACGCTAAATCGGGAGACTATC
>CAWDRY010000023.1:0-76507 GCA_963804745.1 uncultured Gemmataceae bacterium | reverse complement strand
AAACAAAGGCTCCTCTCGATTGGATCAAGGGTCAGACCGCCGTGGGCGGCCTCGGTCGGGCCAATGTCCGTGACCTGGTAAACGCCGTGGCTGCGGTCCGTCTTGCTCCTCACTTCGAAAATAAGGCTCCAGAGTATCCGCGTTTTGGCGTTCTCGTCACGCGGGCCAACCGGTGGCAGGCCGCCCAGGATGCCCTGCGCTGGATGAAGGGAGCGACCAGAACCCAGCAAGCCGTCGCCGTGCTGGACGCCCTCAACTGCACGATGGCGAGCGGCTCGAGCCCAGCCATTCACCCTATGCCACCGCTCTGCGTGGACCTCCTCAAGGCCAAAGGCCCCGGACAGGTTCTCAACCGCTCCGAGATCTTCCAGACCGATCATGGCGTCGAGTTTTTCTCCCCGGACCAGTTCCGCCTTGAGCCCGAATGGGTCGTGGTGCTCCTGGCGCCTTGTTCATACCGGACACCTGGTCCTGGTCATTCCCGGCCGGAAGCTTGATGCTGCCAACTTCGACCTGCTCGTCTCCGCTCCCGTAACGGACCTGGCACAGTTCAAGCATGTCGAGCCGCCACGTGGCTGGAATTTGCCCGCCCTCGCCGCCCTTTTCGAATTGCCGGACGCCTTCCGGTTTGGCCCAGATGGTCGCCCAGGGACAATCCGTCCCCATCACGCAGATGGCGACGGACGTTGAGGACTTTGTGAATCGGCTGGTACTCGCCGAGCGTCATTTGCAAGGCGGCTTTCCATTCTGGGGCCGTTCTCTCCTTTCCCAGCAGGAGCAGACGCAGATCCAAAATCGCCTCCAGGCGACCAAGGCATTCCTGGAGTCTTTGCAGGCCTACACCAACCCCAACCAACTTCGCAATTTCGACCGGGATGCTTCCGCCGTCCGGGAGCAAAAGGCCGGCCTGGATGCGCTCCGCGAAGTCGAGCACCTTCAGAAATTGGTCACCTGGCTTGGTCCCGCAGCCAGCTATCTATCTCAGGCCGAGGTGATTCTCCCAGAAGACCATCCCTGGGTTCGTCAAGTCCGTGAAGCAAACAAAGACGTTCAGGAGCAGATCAAAAGCCTCGACCGCCGACGGGCCATTGCCTTCGCTCAGCAGGTCAACCAGCGTCTCGAGGAATTGATAAAGGGGTACCTGGCCGCTTACATCACCTTGCACGCCCGCTCGCCTCGGCGTGAACGATCAGCGCCGCCGTGCCGGCCTTCTCCGCGACCAGCGGCTGGACCGGCTCCGCAAGCTGGCCGCCATCGATCTTGTGCCCGGCGGCCAGCTTGCCGAACTCGAAAATCGCTTGAAAAACTTGATCGCCTGTCCCAAACTTACCGAGCAGGACTTGCAAGCGGGCCCGCTCTGCCCGCACTGCCGTTTCAATCCCGCCCTGGAGAAGTCCGGACCTCCGCTGGCCAATGTGCGACGAGCATCGATGAGGAGTTGGACAGGCTGTTGTCCGCCTGGACCAAAACTCTTCTGGACAACCTCCAGGACTCCGCCGTTCGCGCGAACCTCGACCTGCTCGCTCCGCGCGACCGCAAGCCCGTGGCCGCGTTTCTCAAAAGCGGAACGCTGCCCGACGACCTTACCTCCGATTTCATCCGGGCCTTGCGCGAGGTGTTCTCCGGTCTGGTCAAGGTGGTTCTCAGACCCAACGAACTTCGGGCCGCCTTGCTCAACGGCGGCACGCCTGCTACTCTGCCGGAGACCAGGAAACGTTTCGACGACTACCTCGGCGCCCTGGCCGGCGAAAATGATCCGAGCAAGGTTCGCGTCGTTCTCGAATAGGAGCCCGAAATGCCCAATCAAAAAGGCAATGTTCTTTTCTCCGAAAAGGAAGCTGCCCCTTCCGACGGCCCGGTGGAGTGCCTGGGACTGACCTTTCCGAGCGAGGAAGTCGCGTCGCGCTCATTTCCTGGACAAGCTCAAGCAAAAACTTCAGAATCCCGACTTCCGCAAGATCGAGGGCTTTCCCATCGGCGCGGACGAGGACATTCTGCGCCTTTCCGACCCGCCCTATTACACCGCCTGCCCTAACCCTTTTCTCGAAGACTTCATCCGTCACTACGGCACGCCCTACGATCCCGCGGTTCCTTATAGCCGGGAGCCTCTCGCTGTGGACGTGAGCGAGGGCAAGACCGACCCGATTTACACCGCGCATTCCTACCATACGAAGGTGCCGCACAAGGCCATCATGCGCGCTATCCTTCATTACACGCAGCCGGGCGATATAGTCCTCGATGGCTTTGCCGGCTCCGGCATGACAGGCGTGGCCGCTCAGATGTGCGCTCACCCCGACCCCGAGTTCAAGGAAACCGTGGAAGCCGAGTGGCAAGCCGCCGGCGAGAAGGCTCCGGTGTGGGGAGGCGCCGCTCTATCCTGAACGACCTGTCTCCCGCCGCTACCTTCATCGCTGCCAACTACAACCTCCCCTTCGATGTCAACGCGTTTGCTCAGGAAGCCAGGCGCATTCTTGAAAGAGTTGGACGAGGAGCTTGGCTGGATGTACGATACGCTCCACACGGACGGCAAGACCAAGGGTGCATCAACTACACGGTCTGGAGTGAGGTATTTACCTGCCCCCATTGCTCCGGAGAGGTTGTCTTTCTTGAGCAAGCTTTGGATCCACTAACAAAAGGCGTAAAAGCTGTATTCCCATGCCCTCATTGTGGGGCGCAGCTCAAGAAAACCAATCTGACAAGACTGTATGAGACCAAACTTGATTCTGGCTTGGGAAAACAAGTGAAGCACACCTTGCGCAGACCTGTGATTATTAACTATACTTTGGGAAAGAAGAAGCACGAGAAAAAGCCAGATCAGCAAGATCTTGACCTGTTGAGACGGATTGGGAACCTTGTATTTCCTGCTAGTTTCCCTCTTGTCCGAATGATGCATTCTTCCGACGACGTTGAATGCTGGGGCGATAACTGGCGAGCTGGCACTGCGAATATTTCACATCTGCATCATCTCTTTACCATTCGCCAAATTCATGCTTTGGCGCTTTTGTGGAAGATTGTGGTTAGTTTTCCGGACAAGCGCCTATCCCATTCGATCTTGTTCTTAGCCGAACAAGCCATTTGGGGAATGTCTCTTCTTAATTGATATGTTCCTACTCACTTCTCTCAGGTCAACCAATACATGAATGGCTTGATTCGTATTCTTTCACAGCATTCGGAGTGTAGCCCTTGGTACATTCTGACTGGCAAGTTGGATCGGTTGGTCAAAGCGTTCGGAAAGCCCTTTGCAACTGGGAACAGTGCCATCCTATCAACAGGCGGTTGTCAGAAGCTTGGCTTGCCGAGCAATTCGATAGACTATGTTTTTGTTGATCCTCCTTTCGGTGACAATCTTGCCTATGCGGAGCTGAATTTCGTTATTGAAGCCTTTCACCGGGTCTTCACAAATCCTGGATCGGAAGCCATCGTAAGCTCAGCTCAAAAGAAAGGCCTGCCAGAATACCAGCAATTGATGCAGGATTGTTTTCAAGAGCTTTGCCGGGTTCTGAAGCCGGGTCGGTGGATAACAGTGGTATTTCATAATTCACGAAACAGCGTCTGGAATGCCATTCAAGAGGGAATGCTGGCAGCTGGTTTGGTGGTCGCCGATGTTCGCACGCTCGACAAAAGGCAGGGGTCTTTTAATCAAGTCCTTGCTTCTAGGGCCGTAAAACAAGATTTGATCATCTCCGCCTACAAGCCGAATTCCGGGCTGGAGGAGCGCTTCAAGCTGGAGGCTGGCACCGAGGAGGGAGTTTGGGATTTCGTGCGCACGCACCTAGCCCGGTTGCCGGTGTTCGTTTCCAAGAAAGGGAAAGCCGAGGTGGTTGCGGAGCGGCAGAACTACATGTTGTTCGACCGCATGGTGGCCTTCCACGTGCTGCGCGGCGTCACCGTTCCCCTGTCCGCTGCGGAGTTCTATCTCGGGCTAGAGCAGCGCTTCTCCATCCAGGATGGCATGTACTTCCTGCCCGACCAGATCGCGGAATATGAGAAGAAGCGCCACGGCGTTCAGGAAGTCCTGCAACTCCAATTCGTTATCGAGGACGAGTCCTCGGCCATTCGCTGGCTCCGGCAGCAGATCGCGGGCAAGCCCCAGACTTTTCAGGAGCTTCATCCCCAGTTCATGCGCGAGTTGGGCGGCTGGCAGAAGCACGAAAAGGCGCTGGAGCTACGGGATTTGCTGGAGCAAAACTTCCTGTGCTACGATGGCCAGGGAGAGGTTCCCAGTCAGATACATGCTTATCTTTCCAGCAACTTCAAGGAGCTGCGCAATTTGCCGAAGGACGCCCCGGCACTACGCCACAAGGCCCGCGACCGCTATTATATCGCCGACCCGAATAAAGCTGCTGAAATGGAAAAACTGCGGGAAAAAGGACTCCTGAAAGAGTTCGAGGTATACCGCCACATGAAGCAAAAGAAACTCAAGGTATTTCGCCTGGAGGCCGTCCGGGCCGGTTTCAAGAAGGCCTGGCAGGAAAGGGATTACGCCACCATTATCGCGGTGGCCCGGCAAATCCCGGAGAATATCCTCCAGGATGACGCCAAGCTGCTCATGTGGTACGATCAAGCCCTGACGCGAACTGGAGGCGATGAGTGATTACCAAGTGGAAGCTGTTCAACTTCAAATCGATCCGCAAACTCACGGAGCTGGACATGGGCCCCCTGACGATCTTCGCCGGGGCCAACAGCAGCGGCAAGAGCGCATGGATTCAGTCGATCTTGCTGGTGAGCCAAACGCTGGCAAGTAAGCTATCGTCGCGGTCGGTGGTCCTGAACGGGCCCTTGACACGCTTGGGGCAATTCGATGACCTTCAGCATTTTAATGATCCGGCACCCCAAATCTCGATTGGTTGGGAATGCCGACCCGTTACCCAGAGACCGGACTCGATCACCGAGGATGCGGATGACACTCAACCTTACCTCTTGTACGGTGTCGAAAGGCCGCGCCGTATCGCATGCGATATCTCGTTTGAGGCCGACCCGGCAGGTCGTGACAGGGAGCAGGCACAGCTTAATCCGTCGCTTTTTGGCTGCCAAATCGTTGTCGAAACGAACGATGGGTTCTCGACACTGGGTGTCAAGCGGGACAAGACCTCTATCCTGGGACAAAAGAGCATGGACTTGAATATCCCCACGCCCGAGGACGAAGCCATCTTGGCCATGCTCGGCTATGATGTGGAGTTGGACAGCGATTCGGTTGAGAACTTCCAGTTCGAATTAGGCTTTGAATCTGCGTTGCCGGTTGGCTGCAATTGGAGACACTTCCTGCCTGATAGGTTAGCCATTCGCTACGACCAGAACGAGGAAGAAGCGCGGGTACTCTATCAGGCCTTAACCCAGGGAGTAATAGCGCGAACCTTCGGGAGGATCTACACTCAGATCCGCGATATGCCCATATCGCCTGGCGTGGTCGATCTCTTGAAATCCAGTGTTGGGCGAGCCGTCAGTGCCCGCGAAGAGACCGTCCATCTTTTCGAGGACGCCTCGGCTCCGCTGACTCTTCGAGAATTGCGGCGCCGAATCCGCGAACTGTCCACGAACTCCAGGCAAGAGTTTTCTTTGAAGTTCCAGGTCGTCGAAGAAGAAGATTTCATGGACGTGATCTCGCGGGAAAAGGGAACCCGTAACGGCATAGCCCTGGACTATCCTCCGGCCGTCCTCCGCCGCGGGATTACCTACCTGGATGAGTTCTTCTCCCGCTGTGTCAAATATCTTGGCCCGCTACGGGACGAGCCCAAAGCTCTCTATCCCCTGGCGACCAATCACGATCCGTTCGATGTGGGCATACAAGGCGAAAATACCGCTGCGGTACTTCATCTTCACAGGGACCGACGGATCTCTTATCTTCCGTCGGCGTTATTCGAACCACCGGCTGTAAAGGTCGAACCGACGATTCGAAACCTGGAAGTGGCTGTCGCAGATTGGTTGCGTTATCTGGGGGTCGTTAAGACATTTCGAACGGACGACCTGGGCAAGTTGGGTCACAAGCTGCAAGTTACGACGGAAGGTGTAACCAGACATCATGACTTAACCCATGTCGGCGTCGGCGTGAGCCAAGTCTTGCCGATCGTGGTCTTATGCCTGATAGCAGGAAAAGACACGACTCTCATTTTCGAACAACCGGAATTACACTTGCACCCGCGTGTCCAAACTCGGCTGGCAGATTTCTTCCTGTCGATGGCCTTGCTTGGCAAGCAATGCATCATCGAATCCCACAGCGAGTATCTTATTAGTCGTCTTCGATTCAGGGCGGCCGCCGCGCAAAGCGATTCGTTGACGCCGAAGATCAAATTGTTTTTCGTCGAGAAGAAGGATGGTGCTTCCTCTTTCCGTGAGGTTGTCGTCAATCAGTATGGTGCCATCCCGGATTGGCCGGAAGGCTTTTTCGACCAGTCTCAGGACGAGGCCGAAAAAATCCTGCGGGCCGCTACCATCAAGAGAAAAAGCGAACGAGGAGACCGCAAGAATGGCTAGCGTTACCATCGATGCTGGTGTCCTGGCCGCCCCCACTGCCGGTGCTGCCCGTGCCCAGGTGCTACGTTATGTTGAGAGCTTGCTCGATTGGCGGCGGTTGCTGGATGAGCCTCGCTGGGTCGGTATTTATCTCAGTGAGCGAACTTCGGAAATTTTGTTCGATGATGGCCTGTATCCGTTGCGCAACCATCTCAGACCGCTTTTCGCGGCAACTGGGGTCATCGACTACGATTTCAACACCGTTGCTCAGGTGGCAGAGGCATTGCTTCGGCTTACCCCCACGTTCGAGGAATACTTCCAGGTGGATGACGTCGAAGTCTCCGATCTTGTGGCCAACCCAAATCTTATCGCCATGCACGTTCTTCCCGCCCTTGTGGAGAACCTATCTCGATGTGCGGTCTTGATCGCCGTGCTGCGGTGTCATTGTCCCTATTGCGTGATCAATCACGCCTTACTGGTAAAGCCCTGGGATCAAGCCGGGCTCGTTCAGATTCAGGCTCGAATTCGTGCGATACTGCACAGTCGAGCAGACCTGGCGAATGTCCCGGAAGACCCAAATTATTTTCACGGCTCGGTGCAAGTATGCCAAAGTTTCCGAGAATTGATCCTGGCTACCGATGAGATCGCCATCTTGGTAGCAGCCCACAACCAAAACGATATACACGTGGCGGTTAGGATCGCTTTGTATAAGTCCCGGCTCCAACGTAGTCGGGATCCAGAATGGGAAGAAACGGCAGCCTTTTCCCTTGGCGCTCATTTCTTCGAAACAGCCCAACAGACCGGGACCATGAATGTTCCAGGCCGCGCGGACAAGGTGCTTCGAGCCATGGTGGAAACCATCGACGATCTGAATTTGAAGGATACCCACTGGCTAAGAACCGGCCGAGGGGCCAACGATCCGCAACGGGCAGAAGGAGCCGCCAAGGCATGGCGACGCGACATTGATTACGAATACCACCTTCATTACTGGAAATACGGGGACAACAGCGTCGAGTTTGCTTATGTGGTTACCCATAATGACTTTACCATTCCGAATCCGACACGGCGCTGCCAGCAAGAACGACAACAGCATTAAGAACTTCGGAGTAGAGAACTCGGGCATGGGTGTGGGTATTTACCATGGCGCAATGGCAAGACCAAATCCTGAAAGAGTTTATCCCCCATACCGCCCGTCTCACTCTGGTAGCCGACCCGGATGCCCTTCTCAGCGACGAGTTCATCTTGCAAGAACTCCGCGCTCGCGGCTTTGAGTTGCTCCTCTACGAAGATCCCATCGCCTGCCGCTATGCCTACGAATCGAAGTACCGATCGCGTTGGGACCGTGGCGAACAGATCGAACTGATTGTGGTCTTCCGGGCTCCGGCGGCCGATTTCACCTCCTTGCCTTTTGATTTGATCGAGTCCGGCCGGAAGGTCTCCCTCAACCTGGCCGATCTTTTCCCGAGCCTCAGCTATCCCGTCGTCGCGGCCCTAGACCGCGCCGACCTGGATCCTCTTTACAAGGCACAGGTCCGGCATCAACTCGCCACTCTCGGTGACAATGCTACCAAGGATTTCGTGCTTCGCCACGTTTACGACATCGTCCCCGATCAGATCGAAGGGACCGTGGGTCTCCTCCGGCTACTCCTGCGCCGGCACTACCGTGGCCAGCGTGTGCCTCCGCTCCTGGAAGAACGAATCCTCCAAATCTTCCGCCAGGAAGGGCGCTTTGCGGACTGGCCACTCGCGCAGATTCTGCCAAACCGCGATTCATTCTTCGCGTTCTTGCAGGAGCGCTGGCCTCTCTTTCTCGATCGTTTGGCCTTCCGAACATCTGCCTCTTCGTCACCTCTGCAATTCCCTGGCCCCGTGGACCTTCCCTGGGAACACGAGGATATTCGGATTTACATCGATAGCTTGTTCCTGAGCGGGTTCCTTCGCCCCGTCACGCATCCTCATAGCGAAGTGCTCATTGGCCACTGGGTGGCGATAGGCGTTCAGAGTGATCCTATCGCTGACCGTCTGCGCCGCCTGGAACGTTTGCTCGACGTTGTCGAGAAAGAACTTCCGGCGCAGGATGCCTTCCATCCCCCGTGGCAGGAGTTTGCCCAGCAGTGGGCCGAGCTAACGGTGTCGCGATTCCAGGCTGACCTGACCAACTTTCCCCCAATCGAACGGCGTCTGCTGTCGCTTCGGGACCGCGTGGATGAGGCATTCCGCGCCTGGGTGGGAAAACGCTATCCGGGCTTGCACAATCAGCCCGCCCTACCGCCGGTCATGGTCCACCATGTGCCCAGGGCTCTTGCACGACAGCTGGGGCAGCCCGGCTATGAAAAGGTCGCCCTAGTCGTCATAGATGGTCTGGCCTTCGACCAGTGGATCATTTTGCGGGAAGTCCTGGCCAAACAAAACGCCGACTGGCGATTTCATCAGGAAGCGGTTTTTGCCTGGATTCCAACCATCACCTGCGTCTCCCGTCAAGCGATTTTCGCAGGCAAGCTCCCCATCTATTTCCCGAACAGTATTCATGCCACCGACAAGGACGGCCGCGGCTGGGAACAATTCTGGGCGGATCACGGCTTGAATCCCGCACAGGTCAGTTATGCCAGGAGCCTGGGTGATGAGGCGAGCCTTGCCCGCGTTGAGGAATTAACGTCAAGCCCGGCTGCTCGGATTTTGGGTCTGGTCGTCGATAAAGTCGATAAGATAATGCACGGTATGGAACTGGGCACGGCCGGCATGCACGAACAGGTTAGGCTGTGGGCGGAGCAGGGTTTCATGGCCCGACTTCTCGACCTTCTCCTGGCCAGTGGCTTTGCTGTCTGTCTGACCTCCGATCACGGCAACATCGAAGCCACGGGAATCGGGCGGCCTTCGGAAGGCGCTCTCGCCGACCAGCGCGGCGAACGAGTCCGTGTTTATGTCGATCCACTCTTGCGGGCACGTGTGAAAGAGCGTTATCCCACTGCCTTGGAATGGCCCCCGGTTGGCCTGCCGGACAATTTCTTGCCGCTGCTTGCTCCCGGTCGAGGTGCTTTCATCCGCGAAGGAGGGCGGACGGTTGCCCACGGAGGGGCATCCCTGGAAGAAGTTGTCGTTCCCCTCATTCGCATCGAGAAAGGAGACTCATGACCAACGGAACGCAGATCGGTTTCAGCCAGCGAATTCAGCTCGATTGGCTGGAGAGGACCGCGAGCCTTGCGCTTGCGGGAATGACCCGAGACCGGATACAAAAGGTTCTCGTGGACCTTCTGCACGACAAGCTGTCCGTGGGAGGTGCCGCGAACCGGGGCAACAACCGGGGCAAGGCGATCACGATCCTGCTGCGAATCTGGGTCAACGTGGCTGGCCCCCTGGTACCCCTTCGTAACGATGCTTTGACTTGCTTTGCACGGCTGCCTGCCGACCTGCATCTCCCGGTCCACTGGGGCATGACCCTGGCGGCCTATCCATTCTTTGGCACTGTTGCCGCGGCGGTTGGCCGGCTCTTGAGCTTGCAAGCCACCGTTGCCGCCGCTCAGGTCCAACGGCGTATTTCCGAGCAGATGGGCGAGCGGCCGACGGTAATGCGGGCGACGCGCCGGGTATTACGCTGTTTGATTGACTGGGGAGTCATTCAAGAAGAGGGCAGCAAAGGCATTTATGAAGCTAGTCCAATTCTTTCAGTGGACGATCACCAGCTCATGACATGGCTCTTGGAAGCCACTCTTAGAGCAACCGGAGCCGGCGCCATGCCCCTCAAGGCTCTCGTCCAATCACCTACTCTATTCCCCTTTTCTTTTCCTACACTTCCCTTGCGGAAGTTGGAGCAGTCTGCGCGGTTGGATTTCTTTCGCCAAGGTCTAGATGAAGACATGGTTGCTTTGGCCGCCCCTCCTGAATATAATATTCCTATTCCGGCAGTCGCAGGCGAGCGCCGAAAGCGGTGAAGCCGACATTGACGGTTGGTTGGGAGAGGGATAGCAAGTTCTGGGACACCGCCTGCCAAGGCGACAGATACCGACACGGGCTACGGAATACGGGGGCACTTCTATTCCCTTTTTATGTCACATCTCACCACACCCGCATCTCCCTCCTCCCCATCATCTCCGCCACCCCGCTCCCCGCCGCATCCAGCAAATCATCATGCTCCCCAAACGGAAACGACGTCATCTCATCGAACAGCTCCTGCTGACTCCGGTGTACCCGCCCGCTTGCGGTTTCGCGCTCACTATCTCCTTTCAATCGAAACGTCCCATTCTCCACCGGCACGTACCAGTTCATCTTTCCCGCTGTGGGCGGCCCGCTTCAATGGTAGCGGAGGTACTTCGACCATGACTCAAGTTGAAGCCATTTACCAAAACGGCGTGTTCAGGCCGCTGCAAAAGGTCGGCCTGCCGGAAAATCAGCGAGTTCGACTCAGCGTCGAGCCAGTCGCTGCGGCCGATGTGCGCGCCTGGCTCGCGAGAGTGCAACAACGGCGACAGCGCATCATCGCAGAGCGTGGCTACTTTCCCGACAGTGCCCTCGACATCGCCGAGGACCGCAGGCGATGAGCGACACGGTCGTTGACAGCAGCGTAGTGACCAAGTGGGTCTTGCCGCCCGGCCCGCCGCGACCCAGCCTGATCCTCCATCCTCGCTGTCGCAACCGGCGCATCAACCGACAACACTACCACCTCGTCTCCGGCCAATTTGCAATTTTCAATTCGCAATTCTCAATTTTCAATTCTTGAACCCCTCACCCCTCACCACCCACGCCCCCCTTTGCGCCTTTGCGTCTTTGCGTGCGCTTCTACTCATCACTCATCACTTTTTGTCACCACACCCTCATCTCCCTCCTCAGTCCAATCAGTCCCATCAGTCCCATTTCCCTCCACCCAAAACCGCACCCACTCCCCCCGTATCGGCACCTCCTCCTCCGGAATACACACCAGCCGATACGCCCGCGCAAACGACAGGCTGCCTATCTCCCGCGCCGCCGGTCTGGCCGGCCTTGCGCTCATGAGCGGCCAGGGAATCGACCCGGAGGCGTGAGAGAAACTTGCCGGTGTCCTGCTGTAGCTTTTCATTCTTGGAGCGGAGCATCCGTAAACCCGCGGCGCGCAGCTCGGCCACGTTTTTCATCAGACTCAAAATCTGTGAAGAGGGGATTGCCATGGCAAATACCTGGAAGGCGTGACAGGAGCGCGGTACTGGCGCACGCCCGAGCGCCAGGCCGATCGTAGACAAACTGTTCCTTGACCAGCCACTGTAGCATATACAAGCGTATAGTCAAGGTCGGTAGAATAAGAGACAAAAGCACTCGTGTCAGGGTTTGAAGCTCCCGGCCACGATCTGATTTGCATAACTGGTTGCTGAGATAAGAATTACGGAAAATGAGGGTGCTGCAAAATGGCCGTTTTGCTGGCCAAATGTGGCCTGCGCAAAACGGCCATTCTTAACCACTACTCATGCTACTATATATAAATATGTGGCCTTAACGGTCCACCTTCATGAATCCGAGGAATCCATCTGTGCGAACTCTCATTACCGGCGGAGCGGGCTTCATTGGTTCCCATCTCTGCGAACGCTTCCTGCAACGCGGCCACGAGGTCATCTGCGTCGATAACCTGATCACCGGCAACCTCGCCAATATCGAGCCGTTGCGACATAATGACCTCTTCACCTTCATGCGTCACGATATTTCCCATCCGCTGGAGATCGACAGCGCCGTGGACAACATCCTGCACTTCGCCTCGCCGGCCAGTCCGGTCGATTATCTGCGCCACCCCATCCCCACGCTCAAGGTAGGCTCCCTGGGCACGCACAACACGCTCGGCCTGGCCAAGCTCAAGAAGGCGCGCTACCTCCTGGCCAGCACCAGCGAAGTCTACGGCGACCCCGAGGAGCATCCGCAGCGTGAGGACTACTGGGGTCACGTCAATCCCATTGGCATCCGTGGCGTCTACGACGAGGCCAAGCGCTTCGCCGAGGCCATGACCATGGCCTACCACCGCTATCATGCCGTCAACACGCACATCGTCCGCATTTTCAACACCTACGGCCCGCGCATGCGCCTCGATGACGGCCGGGTGCTGCCCAACTTCATGGGACAGGCGCTGCGCGGTGAGCCACTCACCGTCTACGGCGACGGCTCGCAAACACGCAGCTTCTGTTACGTCGATGACCTCGTGGAAGGGATCGAACGCCTGCTGTTCAAGGATTTCCACGAACCGGTCAACCTGGGCAACCCCGGCGAAGTGACCATCCTCGATTTCGCTCGAGAAATCCTCACCCTGTCCGGCAGCAAGAGCACGATCGACTACAAACCGTTGCCGCAAGACGATCCCAGGGTCCGCCGCCCCGACATCGACAGAGCGCGCCGGCTGCTGAGCTGGGAGCCGGCGGTTGGCCGGCAAGACGGTTTGCGCCGGACCCTGAAGTATTTCCAGGCCAAGGTTCGCGGCACGCCTGCACCCGCCGAGCGGCCTTGACACATCATGCGCCTGTCGGTAAAGACCTGCTTCGCTAACAACCAGAGATAGACCGCGCGCTGCAGCGCGAGCGGCGGCAGTTAGTATACCTTCGCTTGCGCGTCAGGCTTGTGTGGGATACAAGCCTGACGCGCAAGCGAAGGTAGCTTTTCACTTGCCGCGCGCCTAAGACGAGCGGCAAGTGATGCCATCCCTTCGCTGACGCTTCGGGCCAGTGTGACATTGGCCCGAAGCGTCAGCGAGGGATGGTAAATTATTATCCGCCGTGCGCCGCAGCGTGTGGCATTGCGGTAAGCCAGGCAAGGCAGGGCATTGCCGGCATTGCCGGAGGTGTCCCTTCCCTGGGAAGATCGCGCCTGTTCCGCAAACTCGGACTTAAGCACCGCTTCCCGTTAACCGATAAGAAAGAACTGGACGACCATCTTTCGAGCTTCTGCCAGCACGGACGTGCCCGTTGGCGCTGTTTAGGAGACCACTTCGATGGTCCGGTCAAAGTGGGCAAGGATCTTGATAATTGCGTTGGCCTCGACGAGCCTGACCTGGGGACAGTCCGCGCCCCCGGCGACCTGGCGCCCGGTTCGCCCTCTGTCATTACGATTCAGGAGCCAGGAAAGCCGGCGCAGAAGTGCCGGCTCATTCGCACGTGGCGCGACGCCGACGGCACGGAGAAGGAAGAAGTCCAGATCATCGGCACCGGCGAGACCATGATCATGACGAAGAACGCGCCCAGCGCTCCGGCTGCGGCCGCCCCGCCGTCGCCCGCCGCCGCCGAGTGCATCGTCACGATCACGGAAAACGGCAAGGAGATCAAGTGCCGGCCGGTCAAGGCCTGGCAGTTGCCGGCCGGGATGCAAGCCTACCAGGTCCAGACCCTGGACAGTGGGGAGATGCTAACCCTTGTTGCCACGGACAGTGCTCCTGCGGGGAGTTCGGAAACGGCCGTAACCACGCGCATCTACCACTGGGGCCAAAACAACACATCACCGCCCGGCGCGCCGGTCCCGCCGGAGACATTAGTCGCACAGCCGTTCCCGTCCGTCCAGCCTCCTGTGATAACTCAGCCGTTCCGGAATGTCATTGTGTCGCCAGGCGCCGCCATCAAACCCGCGCCCGCTCAGCCGCCGGTAAAGGTTCAACAGAACCAGAACGTCACGAAGCCCCCGACGGTCCTGCAAATCCAGACGACACAAAACTCGACTCCTTCGACGCCGGCGTCTGCGCCGAATGCCGCCGCTGCTTCGGCGGGAAGCAAAGTAATTCAACCCGTGCCGATCGTTACCAAAACACCAGCCCCCGACTCCTGGCAGACTGGCTCCTTCCGTTGCAACCGCCAAGCCGGCGCGGCATGGACTGTTAGCGCGTTTGTTCTCCTTCCGCTCCAAAAACACCACTCCCGAGCTGATCGGGCCGCCCAGGCCGGTCCCGGATGCCGAGGCCGTGAAGCCGACAACTCCCACGACCGCTGTCGCCGACAAATCGAACGGCAGCCGCACCAGCCCGAAGGAAGTCCTCACGACCGCGCAACAGGCCCAGGCCGGTGAGCCGGTTACCGGTTCCAGGCAAGCAAAGAAGGATCGGAGCGTCATAGAGGGGAGCGAGCAATGGCACATGGCAACCCCTGCCCAGACACCCGCCGCGCCTCCTGATTCAAGTTCGTCGCTGGCCGGAGCACTGGGCAACTCTCTGGACCGCATGTTGTTGTCTCCTCCGCAACGCGCCGTGCCGTTGGATCAGCGCAAGGATATCCCCACCAGTCCGGCCACGAACGCGCCAACCGCTGCCACAACTCTGAAACCAGACCCTGATCCCGTGGATACCGCACCGCCGATTGATCCGAAAGTTGTGCTCGCCATTGCCAAGGGCATGTCGTTCACAGTCGAGAGCGTACCACCGGCAACCGTCAAGAAACAGATGCCCGAGATTGACAATGGGGGCAAGTGTGCTTCCCAGCTCGAAGCTCCGCGGCTGGTGGAGCCGAAACCGCCAACAGCCGTGACCGCCGCCGCGGCGCCTGTCGAGCAGCCGGCCATTCCTCGTGAGGTCCGTAGTCCGAGTGAGTATCAGCCGGCCCCGACGCCGTCACCGCGATACGCGGATGTACGACAGCCGAATCTTTCGAGTCCGAGCGAGTATCAACCGGCCCCGACGCCGTCACCTACCCTGAAGCCGGCGGACAGCACGACCAGCCCGCTGGCTGCCCCGGATTATCCGCCGGCGCCCATTTGGCCAACCCAGGCGCAGACCGACCGCATTAAAAATCTCATCATTACCAAGAACGACTCGCAGCCTATCCAGCCGGCCCCGGCGACTCCCGTTACCACACCGCGTGAACCAGCGGGCCAGGCATCTGTTTCCGCGTCGGGTAGTGACACGACCGTCCTGGTGGTGCCGACCATGCCGGTGCCTCATGGCCGGCCGCCGGAACCGCCCAAGGCGCCGCAGCCGAATCAGCCATACCCCGAGCCGTTGAATGCTTTCTCGACGCCGTTGCAACCCTGGCCGCTGAATGTGCCGGCCCAGACAGTTATCCTGTCGCCGGCTGTACCGTATTATGTCTACCCGCCAGCCGGCTACATGCCGCCACGGAACATGCCGCCACGGAATCCGTACTACTCGCCCGGCAACCTGTACCCGGCGCCGGCGTCCACCAATCCCTACGGGTTGCCGTACACGCCTCCTTACGCGCAGCAACCGAACAATCCGAATTCTCCCACTTACCCGGCCTCGTACGCGGCATCCGCCGGCACACCTCCGGCAACCCCGAACGTTCCCTCCCCGATGGGGCAGTACCCACAGACCATGCCGGTGCCGGCTCCTTATGTAGTCGGTCGCAATCCACAAGCCCCCGCCAACCCGATGTATCCAGGCCCCTCGGCGGGAGCATCCGGCCTGCCGCTACAACAGATGTCATCACAGATGGGCTACCAGGGGATGGGCCAGTCCTATCGCTATCCCAATGTGCAAGCTCCTTTACCTGTTCCAACTCAGTTGGCAAAGTATTCGGCAAGTCAATCAACGCAGCCGCTCCTGATCACCTTGCGGGAGGCAGTGAGCTTCTCGCACCGGGAATGGGCGGCGGACATGCTGGCCAACATCGACTGGCGGACCAACCCACAGGCCGTCGATGCTCTGGTGCTTGCTTGCCGCACCGATCCGGCTGCACCCGTGCGGCAGGCATGTGTACGCAGCCTCGCCACGATGCGAGCCAACACCATCGACGTGGTCAACACCATTCAGGCCCTGCGGCTCGACGGCGACATGCGCGTCCAGCGCGAGGCCGAACAAGCTCTGGCCATCCTGGCGCCTGTCCAGCAGACCCAGGCCGTTGTTCCTGCCCAACGTTAGCAGCTCAACCCTCTTGATCTGACAGGCGAGCCGAGCAGCGTAAGCTGCCGTGTGATGGAATCAAGGCCGCACCCGGCCCACTTGATCTGACAGGCGAGCCGAGCAGCGTAAGCTGCCGGGTGATGGAATCAAGGCTGCACCCAGCAGCTTACGCTGCTCGACTCGCCCAAGTCCTGAAAGTTACACCTTGCCCCTCCCCCTTAATCTGCTAGCAATACGCGATTCCGGGATGACGTCCGTTCCCACCCTGTATGGAATCTCTTCAGTCCGAGGTTGCGCATGATCCCTCTCGATCTAACTGGCAAACTGGCGCTGGTCACCGGCGTGGGTGACAACATGGGTTTTGCCTGGCACATCGCCAAGGCGCTACAGGCGGCGGGGGCCCGCCTGGTGTTCGCGTGCCATCCCCGGCTCATGGAGATCGTCGAGAGCATCCTGGAAAGCCCCGACGCCGCCGACACGCGCATCCTGCCCTCAGGTGCCGGTACCCTCAAGGTCGAGAAGGTGCTGGCCTGTGACGTGCAGCTTCGACACGATGGCCGACGTGGCTGAAGAGACCCGCAACGATGAACGCTATCAGAAATACGGAGACTATTCGATCCAGGGCATGATCGGAGCGGTCGGTAGTCAATTCGGCGCCGTGGACATCCTCATCCACAGCATCGCCTTCAGCCCGGAGATCAAGAATCCCGCCATCGGCACCAGCCGGCCGGCGTATCTGACCGCCTTGAGCGTCAGCGCCGTACTCGCTGACGGCCCTGCTGCGGGCGGCACAGCCGTTCATGGAGAATCGGCCGGACGGCGCCTCGGCCCTGGGGTTGACCTATCTCGACGGCGACCGCGTCGTGCCCCACTACGACGGCGGCATGTCCACCGCCAAGGCCGCCTTGCAGATCGACGCCAAGCAACTGGCGAATAATCTTGGACCGAAGAAGATTCGCGTCAACCTCATCTCGGCCGGTCCTTACGCCTCGCGGGCGGCCCAGGCCATCGGCGACATCGACCAGCTGATCGACTACGCCGCGTCGCGTTCGCCGCTCCACCGTGCCATCACCCCGGAGGAAGTCGGCACTGCCGCCGCCTTCCTGTGCAGCCCCCTCGCCTCGGCGATCACCGGCGAAGTGCTGTACGTCGATTGCGGCTACAACGTGATGAGAATGTGAACGCTGCAACTTTGGGCATGGTTCAATCCTATTGTTTTCGGGGTAGCACGATTGTGGCGGCAAGTTTTCAACTTGCCGGGTCCACAGCCGGCAAGTTGGGAAACTTGCCGCCACAGTTTTGCGGAGTCAATTTGAAACCGGGGCATGCTCTTGAGCAGCCTTATCAAGCAAGTTGCGCACCTCGTCATCGGTGGTCTGCGAGAAATTCTCATACCACAGACCGACCGCACGGAACGGCTCCGGCGTTCGCACGCACACAACCGCATCGGCCTCGGCCCTCAGGTCTTCGCACGATTCCACGGCTCCCACCGGAACCGCGACGACGATGGCTTTCGGTCGCAATCGGCGCAGGGCGGCGACGCCGGCACGCATGGTGGACCCCGTTGCCAGGCCGTCATCCACGAGAATGACCGTTCGGCCCCGCACCTCCAGCAGCGGCCGGTGGTTGCGGTACATGCGCTCGCGCCTCTCCAGTTCCTGCTGCTGTTCCCTGGAGGCCCTCTCGATCACCTCATCCGAAATGCCCAGGATGCGCACGACATCCTCGTTGAGCACGCAGATACCACCGCTGGCAATGGCCCCCATCGCCAGCTCTTCCTGGCCAGGCAGTCCCAGCTTGCGCACCACGAAAACATCCAGAGGAACATGCAGGGCCTGGGCCACCTCGCAAGCCACCGGCACGCCCCCGCGCGGCAGCCCCAGCACCAGCACGTCCGAACGATCGGCATACTCCGACAGCTTGCCTGCCAGCGCCTGGCCTGCATCGCTACGATCTCGGAAGGGCATCGTTTCCGTCTTCGTAACAATGTTCTCTCGCCGCTTGCGCCGGCGCGATTCCGAAGGTTTCATGGCAGAGGTTCCCCGTTGGCACCGCCCCGTTTCTCCCCGAGATAGTCCTCAAGGAGGTCCTGTCCATCGAAAGGAATCTCGTGTTTCTCGCAGAACCTTTTTGAGTCCCGCAGGGTGCGGATAGCTCGATCAAGGTCACCGCTGTCATGGTAAAGGATAGCCAACAAGTCAAGGCGGTCGCTCAAGTCGTCATAACCACGCTGGCGCAGCATGTATTCTCTGGTGGAAGGGTCGTACGCGATGGAAATCTGCTGAAGCCGCTTCATCATGCGGATTTCGTTTTCGCGGTACCGGATAGCATTGGGCAGGTCTCCCTTGGCCTCACTAATCAAGGACCGGCATTCCTGGCCGAGAATGGCTTCGTGGCCCGGATCAACTCTTTCAACCAATCGCTCCAGCCGGTTCCCAAACGAAAGCGCTTTCCGCGTATCTTCCCGGTCATAGAGCCAATAGAGCAGTTTGTGGTATAGGTACACAATTTCATCCCAGTCGGTCTTGAATTTCCTTTGCCTGGCGACAGGAGCTGTAGTTTTCATGATTCGGGTCTCCGCACCTTCGGCTGTCCGTCAGGGCCGAGCAACTTCCTCACTTCATCGGACAGTCTGTCCCACTCGTCCCAGGCCTTCTTGGCCTGCTCTTCCTTTTCCCGGCGATTCTTCGCAGCCTTTCTGGCAAATCGTTTCTTCCTACTCGGGCCGCTCTTTGTATCGTGCCCTTTTCCGGGTTGGTGCTTCGTTCCTCCCCGGGGTCCTTCCTTCTTGTCGCGGTCCCTTCCCACACTTATGCATCCTCTCCTAATGGTATTCCTCACGCCCCGTGATAATCAATTTCCTTCACCTCCAGCGCGTGCTTCTGGATAAACTCCCGCCGCGGCTCCACCTTCTCGCCCATCAGGGTGCGAAACATCTCGTCCGCCTTGAAGGCGTCGTCAAGTTGAACTTGCAAGAGTGTCCGTTTCTTCGGATCGAGCGTCGTTTCCCAAAGCTCCTCCGGGTCCATTTCGCCCAGGCCCTTGAAGCGCGTGATCGTCAGGCCGCGCTCGCCGAGCTTGCGAATCTCGGTGGGCAGGTCGCGGAGGTGCGGCAGCACCCGGCGCTGGTCGCCGTTCTCCAGGACGAACCGCACCGGCGGCTCCCGGCCGGCAATACGCGGCTGCGGCACCAGGTCCGACGTGCCCAGGCCAAACTCGCGCAGCTTCTCCAGGCCGCGGTTGACTCCGCGCACCTCATGAAGCTCCTGCACGGAAAACGTCTCGCCCTGGCCGTTGCCGTTGCCGCCGGCGTGACCCGGCGACTCGTCCGCCACCACTAACTCACGGCCGAGCCGAGCCTGTTCGGTGAGCCGGAACGCATCGACCTCGGCCGCGCTGCCGAACCAATGCTCCTGGCTGCCGACCAGCACACGATATATCGGCAGGCCCTTGGCACCGCCCCTGCCCAGGAATGTCGTCAGGTTCAAGCCCCGCCGCTCCAGAATTACCAACGGATCTTCCATCTCACTGAGAACCTGCACGAGCCGGGTGAGTTTCTCTCCCTCGAGAATAGAGGATGGAGGATCGAGGATGGAGGATGGAGATCCTGCGCCCGATCCTTTATCCTCCATCTTCGATCCTCCATTCTCTATCCTCACTTGGGTGCCGTCGAGGCCGCGATCCATCAACTCGCGTGTCATCTCCTCCACCTTCTGCACGAAGCGCACCTGTTTGCGATACGTCACTTTGAACAGAGGCGGCCGCGCCACGAATATGTGTCCCGCGGATGCCCTGCTTGTGGATCGGAGAACAGCTTCTGCATCTGCCGATAGAAGAAGGTCAAGAGCAGCGTGCGGATGTGTTGACCGTCCACGTTGGCGTTGGTCAGGATGATGATCTTGCCGTAACGCAGATTGCTCAGGTCGTCGCTGTTGCCGATGTCCATGCCGACCGCGGAGATGATACTGCAAATCTCCGCGTTGCCCAGCAGCTTTTGCTCGGCGGCTTTTTCGACGTTGAGCGGCTTGCCCCGTAGCGGCAAGATCGCCTGGTACATGCGGTCGCGGCCGCTCTCCGCCGAGCCGCCGGCCGAATCACCCTCCACCAGGAACAGTTCCGACTCGTCTCGATCCCGTGTGGTGCAATCCATTAGCTTGCCCGGCAGACCGCCTGAGTTGAGAATGCTCTTGCGGTCGCGGATCGCCTTCTTGGCCTTGGTCGCCGCCTCGCGGGCCTCGGCCGCCAATACTACCTTTTTGATGATCTTCTGTGCCTCTTTCGGGTTCTCTTCCAGATACTTGGCCAGCAGCTCGTTGATGACTGTGGCGACGATGCCTTCGACCTCGGGATTGTTGAGTCGGACCTTGGTCTGGGCTTCGAGTTGCGGCTCCGGCACCTGCACGCTGACCACGGCGGTCAGGCCGTCGCGGAAGTCTTCGCCGATCGGCTGTAGATCGTTCTTGAACATGTTCTCCTTGCTGCCATAGGCATTCAGCGTCCGTGTCAGCGCCGTCCGGAAGCCGACCAGGTGTGTTCCGCCCATCTGGTTGAAAGCGTTGTTGGCGTAGCAGCGCACGCTGCTCTTCCTCGCTGCTCGTGTATTGCAAGGCCACTTCGACATTGACATTCTCCAGCGACTTCTCCATGTAGACCGGCCTGTGCAGGACATCCTCCGAGCGGTTCAGGTACTCGACGAACTCCGCGATGCCGCCGTCATACTTGAAAGAGTCTTCCTTATTCTTGTTGTTGCGATCATCGGTGAGCTTGATGGCCAGGCCCTTGTTGAGGAAAGCCAGTTCGCGGAGGCGCATTTCAAGCGTGTCGTAGTTGAAAGAGACATCGTGGAAAACTTCGGGATCCGGGTGGAAGGTGATGCGCGTACCGGTGCGCTTGGCCGCGCCGATGTCCTTGACCTCGGTCGTTGCCTGGCCGCGCTCGTATTCCTGTATGTAGGTCCGGCCGTCACGCTGAACCTGGGCTTCTACCCAGTCGCTCAACGCGGTCACCGCCTTGGCGCCGATACCGTGCAGCCCCGCTGAGACCTTGTACGTGTTCTTGTCGAACTTGGCTCCGGTCCCGACTGTGGTGAGCACGAGTTGCAGCGTTGGTATCTTCGCCTCGGGGTGCTCATCCACGGGGATGCCGCGGCCGTCGTCGCTGACGCTGAGGCTGCCATCCACGTCGATCTTCACGTGAATGTTATGGCAATGCCCCGCAAGCGCCTCATCAACGCTGTTATAGACCAACTCGTAAGCCAACTGATGCAGCCCGCCGGTGCTGGTATCGCCGATGTACATGCCCGGCCGCTGCCGAATGTGCGCGGCATCACGGTACATCTGGACGTTATCGGCAGTGTACGCACCTGCATTATTGTCAGTATTCGTAAGCGGCGCCTGATTGCTTGCTTCGTTCTCGACAACTACGATCATTTCGTCGTTCATGACTTCTCCCCTTTGTCTCGACACTATCCTTGTTTCACCACTCCTGCTTTGAATCGCAAATCGTTGATGGTTATGCCTGGCAATCTCTTGCGCAACTCTTCCAGCAAGCGCCGCTTGTGATAGTGGGCCAGTTCCTGCAAGAGAGCTGCATTGCCAACGATCACTTCCAACACCCCGCGCCGCAGGCCGCTCACTCGTGTGTGCTTGAGATTGTCCGGACCGACTGCGTTCGCCCACGCATCCTCCAGGCGCAATCGGTCCTGCTTCCGGCCCCAGCCACGCGCCGTGAACAGCCGGCTCAAAATCTCACCGACAAGCTCAGGACCTTTATCCATAGAAGGATGAAGGATGAAACAGTACGGAGTGAGTGGTGAGTGGTGAGTGGTAAAGACCGGCTGGTCACCACTCACCACTCACCACTCACCACTCACCACTCACCACTCACCACCTTCATCCTTTCTCTAGCTCAACGGCATGACCAGATACGAATAATCATTCCCATACTTGAACAGGGCCGGCGTGCCGCCGTCGATCAGTTCGAGTGAAAGTGCAGCATCCGCAGGCAATATGCGCAGCATGTCGATCAAGAAGGCAGGGTTGAAATTGATATCCACCCCCTTACCGTCATAGTCGATCGCCAGCTCGACCTTCGACCGGCCGGTGCCGGCCCCCTTGGCCTCGAGAGTCAGCTTCTTCTTGGCGAACTTGAACTCGACTCGCTTGCTTTCCTCGTCGATCATGATCGCTGCCTGACGCACGGCACTCAGGAACGGCCCTACCGTCAACGGAACCTTGACATGCTGCTTCTTTGGGAAGACCTCTCGATAATTCGGGAACCGCCCTTCCACAAGCCGGCTGTAAATGACCGCCCGTTCAGTCTTGAACAAGACCTCGTTCGGCCGCAGGCAAACGCGGATTAGCTCCTTATCATCTTGCAGGTTTCGTTCCAGCAGCCCCATGGCCTTGGTCGGCACCACCGGTGTCTGACCCTGCGTCGTGTGGCCCCCCTGAGGAGCCGCTGGTCCTTCAGCAACGGCAAGTCGCCGCCCATCCGTTGCCACTACCTTGGCCTGCTTGGCATCTAGTTCCCACAATATACCTGTCATTGAATAGCGGGCACTTTCAGCGGCAGCAGCAAAGACAGTTCGCCTGATCATCTCACGCAACTGTCCAGCCTCGATCTCATGATATTTGTCATCCGTGAACGTCGGCAGATCGGGAAAGTTTGCCGGATCTTCTCCTGCCATCTCAAACTCGTTGAATTCTCCCCTGACAAAGCAAGCATTGCTATCTGCCTCAATGCTTACCTTTTCATCCTGCGACTCACGAAGGATCGCGAGCAGCCGAGCTGCCGGCAAGATTGCTTCTCCAGCTTCTACAACTTCAAGCCCACGAACCTCTAGGCGAATGCCCAGTTCCAGGTCCGTGGCCATGAGAGTACATCGCCCGTCCTCGGCAACAGCCTTGAAATTCTTTAATATCGGCTTGATCTCACGGGTCTGCACTGCCACATTGGCAAGCTGACATGCCGATAACAACCCTTCACGATGACAAAGTGCTTTCATGCGCTGGTGTCCTATCTGTTGTTCGTGGTGAAACTGCAAACAAGAGGTTCATACTTGATGCACCTCTGAGCTTTATGTATGGGACTTTTCTGTCTAGAGTAGATTCATCTTTTCACATATCTAAACAATAGTAGTAGAGTTT
The DNA here is from genome assembly GCA_963804745.1 of uncultured Gemmataceae bacterium. Lineage (GTDB taxonomy): Bacteria > Planctomycetota > Planctomycetia > Gemmatales > Gemmataceae > CAWDRY01. The sequence continues at coordinate 53,128 of CAWDRY010000023.1, read as the reverse complement.
CATTCTTGGCATTCTGTTACTAACTGCTCAAATCTTGCCAGATCCACCTGACTGGTACGCAAGTTAGATAGATGAATCGTATGTGGAAACCTTGTTGACTCATTATTACTAACCTCTTAGCTTCCGTCGCTTGAATTCCTTCGGTCGGGATTATCGTGTATTGTACCGGTCTCATTATCAAGCGCTGTCCGATCTTTGACCAAATATCGACACGTTTTCCACAACATTACTACCAACCATCATACGCCCCAGAGAATGTCTTCCAGCCGCACGTGCATTCTGGCAGCTATCTCTCTCCTTGCGAAAATTTCCAGCATCGCAAATTCCTCGTTGAGTGCTAGATCTTGTGGTGTCACCTTTCTGGCCACTTCTTCGTTGGGAATCAATTCCGACAGTTCGATGGTCCGCTCAAAATGGTTTGGAATGTTTGGGTATGCATATAGCGTAATGATGCCTTCCTTGAATTGAACCTTGAGCCAGCCGAGCTTGATCATCAACGAAATCCAGTGTGCTTCGACGGTTATCCGTCTTTCACTGACCGTGCGTTCGAGAGTCTTAAGGATTTTGGCCGGAATTTCTGCTTCCGGCTCAAACGTTCTCTTTCCGTCTGTTTCCAGCCACACCTTGTAGTGGAGGTACAGATGCTTCCTGTCCACAACTTGGAGGTGCATTCGAGGCTCTTCCCTAGAGAACCATCCCCAGTTATATGTGGGGGGTTTATCTTCGATGATGATGGTCACATTTCGCCTCCGCGCCAGGGTGCTTGGTTTAGCACGGGGTAGGCTCCTTATTCTCTGCATCTCAGGTTCCTCCAAACTTGTAGCCTCACGCCAAATCCGCGTGAAGCTGCCGCACCGTGCCCGACAGAGCCACATCTTCAGTCACCGCCCGCTCCACCTTCCGGCAAGCGTGCAACACCGTACTGTGATCGCGTCCGCCAAAATAGGAGCCGATCTCTTCCAGGGACAACTGGGTCAGCTGCCGTGCCAGGTACATACCGATCTGCCTGGGCAGCAAAGCGTTCCGGCTGCGCCCACGTGCCTGCATCTGCCGCAGGTCCACCCGAAAGTGCCGGCTCACCCTATTAGCAATTCGTTCCACGGTAGGCCGGTTCGCTTCCATTTCCTCACGAAAGTGCTCCGCCACGGTCACCAGGTCCGGCAACCGATCCTGCACGCGCACCGGCGCTTCCAGTCGAACGATGGCCCCTTCTAGCTGCCGGCCGCTGCCCTCCAGGTGGTCGGCGAGCCACACAAGCACATCACGGCTGAGCGCCAATTGCCGGCGCTGAGCGCAATCATGAAGAAACGCCAACCGGCTGGCCGGAGCAAACGGCTCCAGCCCGACAACCAGTCCACACGCCAATCGACTCGTCAGCCGGGCGGGAAGATGGCCAAGTTGTCCAGGTCCGACGTTAGCCGTGAAGACCATTTGCTGTTGCCTGGCCAGCCGGTCGTCGAACATCTGCACGAATCTTTCCGAACTGTGGAGGCGCAGGTGTTGCAAGTCTTCCACGACGAGCAAGTCGCCAGGCATCTCGTGGTGCATCTCCTCTGTTTCGAACTCGCGACTCGGCATAACGCTGACGACCGCATCCAGCCGGCGCCGGGTCACTTCCGCGCCGAGGGCGGAGACGAGATGAGTCTTTCCCGTCCCGCTTGGCCCATGCAGAAAGAGCGGATTGATCGTTCGCCGCTGCCGATCCGCGCCGACACACTCAGCCACGCGCTGCACAGCCAGCAACGCCAAGCGGTTTTCCGGCGCCGACACCCAACGTGCAAACGTATGCGTGGTCACGCCTTTACCTCATCATGCCGCGTGTAACATGAGAAATCACACGGGTAATTCTACTGAGAAAGGGAGGCAATCACAAGCGCAAACCGGACAGCGCAACACATTGTCAGAATGAGAGATAAGGCGCATGACCGGCAGGCCGAAGCAGTCGGTCTATGTAGAATGATTGCTCTTCAGCTTGCGTGCCTGCTTTTCCGCCAGGTCTGACTGCTCGCCGCCAGCTTATGAAGCGGGAACACCACCATGTGAACGGAAGAATAGAGTACCCAGCTCGCTCTTCCCCAGAAAATTTCGCTCCGCGCGGCGGTATTGTGGCCCCAACCGTGACACTCAAATAAGAAGATCGTGTGAAGGCATACTCGTTCCCAAACTGAGTTTGGGAACGAGATGTAGGCAGTTTTTTTGAAAGGGATAACCATGTTACGACGTTGGAGTCTTGTCAGCGGAGCGGCTGTTCTATTATGCCTGTGTTCCACGGCCGTGGCCCAACCCCCGGGCGGCTTTCCGGGTGGCTTTCCGGTCGGCCCTGGTGGACCGCCGCCTCAGCCCGGCCAGGTGCTGTCTGGCAACGTGCAGGATCAGCTGAAATTGACCGCCGAGCAGAAAAAGCAGCTTGAAGAACTTCAGAAGGCAGTGGACGCCCAGTTCGGGAAGATCCTCACTGCTGAGCAGAAGAAATCGCTCCAGGAGATGAAAGATCGTCCCGGCGGGTTTGGACCTCCCGGCGGGTTTGGCCCGCCCGGCGGCAGCATGGGACCTCCCGGCGGGTTTGGCCCGCCCGGCGGCAGCATGGGACCTCCCGGCGGCTTTCCGGGTGGCTTTCCGGTCGGCCCTGGTGGACCGCCTCCTCAGCCCGGCCAAGTGCTGCCTGGCAACGTGCAGGATCAGTTGAAATTGACCGCCGAGCAGAAAAAGCAGCTCGAAGAACTTCAGAAGGAAGTGGTGGACGCCCAACTCGCGAAGATCCTCACCGCTGAGCAGAAGAAATCGCTCCAGGAGATGAAAGGTCGTCCCGGCGGCTTCGGTCCTCCCGGTGGCTTCGGCTTTCCGGGTGGCCCTGGTGGAACGCCACAAAAACCCGGCCAGGTGTTGCCTGGCAACGTGCAGGATCAGCTAAAATTGACCGCCGAGCAGAAAAAGCAGCTCGAAGAACTTCAGAAAGAAGTGGACGCCCAACTCGCGAAGATCCTCACCGCTGAGCAGAAGAAATCGCTCCAGGAGATAAAGGATCGTTTCGGCGGCTTCGGTCCCCCCGGCGGCGGCTTTGGTCCCCCCGGCGGCGGGTTTGGCCCGCCCGGCGGCGGCTTCGGTACGCCGCGATTGGATGACGTCAAGAAACAAATCGGCGCCACGGACGAAGAATGGAAAGTCATCGGACCGAAACTCCAGAAAGTCTCTGCCGCACGTCAGGTTGTCACGTCCGATGGCCGCCCGGCAGACGTTGGCTTCGGCGGGGGCTTCGGCGGCCCACGCGGAACCAACATTATCAGCCAGGCCCAGACCGAGTTCAAAGCCGTCCTTGATGATCCGAAACACACGAAGGCCGAGTTACAGGAAAAGATCGCCGCGGTCCGCAAGGCTCGCCAGAAGGCACGCGCCGACCTCGACGCCGCCCAGAAGGACCTGCTCCCCTTGTTAACCGCTGAGCAGGAGGCAGTCCTGGTCGGCCTCGGCTATCTGGAGTAACGAAAGTGGTGAGTGGTGAGTGGTGAGTGCCCCCTCACCCCTGCCCCTCTCCCCCGCCGCGGGGGAGAGGGGTTGGGGTGAGGGGGGTAAGTGATAAGAGATCAGACCCCCATTGGGGAGCGGTGAAAACCGGTTGTACTAACGTGTTACCACTCACCACTCACCACTCACCACTCACCAGACTTGGAGAAATATCCGTGTTGCGCTTCAACAGTTGTCTATTCATCGCCGCGGCCTCTTGTCTTTGGCCCGTGGTTTCGGCGCGTGCCTACGTTGACCTGTCGCCGACGCTCGGGCGAGTCGTCCGCGAATCCCAGACGATTACCGTCGTCGAGGTCGAACGCTTCAGCCGCGACAAGGGGGTGGTCATCCTGAAAAAAGTCCACGATCTCAAAGGGGAAACCGGCAACGATCCCATGAAGCACGAACTGGTCCGGGCCAATGAGTCGGGCGTGGACCGGGCGATTCTCGAATGGGCCGAGCCGGGGCGCCGCGGCGTGATGTTCACCAACGGCAAAACGGCCGTGGTCTGCCTCGGCGAGGTTTGGTATCAGACCAGTTCGGCGGGGGAAGGTTGGTGGCGTCTTGGTGTTCCTCGACCTGATCTGCCCCTGGCCTACTACGGTACGGTGTCGCGGCTGGCTGAAGCGGTCCCCCTGATGGTCGCCGGCAAAACCGCCGTCATCACGACCCTGCCGCACGGCGCCGACCAGGAAGGCGCCAGCTTCGAACTGGCGCTGAACCGGGCCAGCCTGCCTGGGTTGGTGAAGGTGCAACGCATCCGCGCCAGTCTGCGGATGCCGAACGATGCGTTCGGCGTGGGGTCCAACCGAGCTTATATACTGGGGCTGGGGAGGGCCTGCCAGGATGATGTGCCCGCCCTCCGGGAAAAGCTGCACGCGACCGACCCGACGACGCGCGCCGAAAGCGCGGTCGACCTCGGCTCACTGGGTGCGGACGCCGCCGACGCGATCCCAGACCTGGCCAGGCTGCTCGACGACGCGGCGCCCCTGGTGCGCCTGTCTGCGGCGGCGGCCCTGCTTCGTGTCAACCCCGCGGACAAACGCCCCGTGGACGTGCTGGGCAACGGCCTCGCCAGCGCGGACGCGGCTACCAGGCGGCACGCGGCTCGGGCCACGGGTCTGGCTGGTCCAGCGGCCGCGCCGCTCGCCGGCAAGCTGGCTGCCTTGTTGAAAGACCCCGACCTGCTGGTCCGCCGCACGGCGCTGCAAGCCGTCGCCACATTGGGACCCGCCGCCGCCGAGGCGCTCGAGGTGGTGACGGGCCTGCTGGATCAGCCGGAAGCCGCGCTGGACGCCGCCGACGCACTGGGCCGCATAGGCCCGGCGGCCCGGCCCGCCTTGAAAGCGCTGGCGAAACTCCTGTCCGCCGAAGCGCCCTCCCAACGCTGGGCCGCCGTCCGCGCCATGGCCCAGATCGGCGGCGACGACGCCGCTCCCGCCGTCAAGTTCATGATCCGCGAGCTGCCCAACGCCGCCGAGATCGACGGCTACAATATGCTCATCTACCTGTCGATGCTCGGCCCGGTCGCCAAGGATGCCATTCCCGCGGTCCGCAATTCGCGCGTTCGCCACCCCGTGCTCCGGCAGGCGACCGTCTGGGCCATCGATCCCGGCGCCGATTTGCCCTGGCTCGGCCCGATGGGGGGCGCCGATATCGCGCAGCTCATCCTCGAAGCGTATGTGCATGAACTAGGCGATCATCTCAAGCCCGCGGCGCAGGCCCTGGTCAAGAAGATCATGGCCGGCACCGCCGGCAACGTGCCCCCCTGGGGCTACAAGCTGTTGGCGCACTTTCCCGATGAGTCGTTGGCCGTTTTGACACCGGGACTAGCCGACAAGGATCGCGTCATGCGCGAGCGTGCGGCAGTGGCGCTGGGCAACATGGGCCACGCCGCCGCCGCCGCAAAACCCCAGGTGACCCTGGCCCTGAAAGCGGCCCAGGACGAACGCGAACAACGCCTGCTCAAATGGTGTTTGCAGGCGCTGGAATAAGCCCCGCTCCAACGCGCTCACGTGCGCCTCGGGCATCGCGCGCTGCTTCGCCGCGAGGATGCCGTCAGGCCAATGCAAAGACGTCCAGTGAAACAGTCTTGGAAGGGCGTGCGTCGTGGACGAGTCGGCGAATCTTTTCCGTGGTTTCACGCGAGAAGGTTGCTTCGCCGCAGCGCTCGCAGACTTGCGCGGCAATGTGTTCCACCAGGACGCGACGGTCATCTATCGTAAACACTTCGCTCACAAATTCGTTCTTTGCGGCAGTGCCGCCGCAGACGTTACACTTAATCACAATTCATCCCCCGGCAACGGTGGAACATCGGGCGAGCCATCCAGAAAGGCGGTGAAGTCGGCCCGCTTCGCGCAGGGCACGCTGGCGCAGGTGTTCCACGGTAATCAATGCGCTTAACTTCTCCGCGGCGGCGGAGGAAAGCAACTGGTCCACGGTCACCCCTTCTTTGGCCGCGCATTTGCGCAGTTTTTCGACGAGGCTTTCAGGCATCTGGATCGTCAAAGTGCTCATGTTTCTTTCTCGATCAATTCCACGAAAAGCGGAACGGATAAAGTGGGCTGAAAGCGGGCATCCGGCAGCAGCGAAAGCACCGCATGGGAAGCTCCCCGCCGCGAACGAGCCGCTGCTACCAGGACGCTGCTGTCGAGCACGACTTTCATTTCACGCTGCCCTCCACCAGTTTGATTTCCTCCGGCGTCAGGCCGTAGAGCGCATACACCAACTCGTCTATCTCCCGCTCCAACGCGCTCACGTCCGCCTCGGCGTCCCGCTGCGTCGCCGCGAGGATGCGGTCAACCAATCACGCCATCGGCGTTGGCTTTCCCGGCGGGGGCGGCGGCAATGGGAATTTCAACCGAGAGCAAGCTCGGCTACCAGCGGCTTGGATTTTCTGAAACGACTCACGCCCAGGATGCTGAAGCCGATCACATGACCATCCTTGTCGACGCGCTCCATCACGGCGTCGTGCTTGGTTTCCTTCTCGTAACCGGCCGCGTCGGAAAAACGAACTTCCAGAAAATCCGCCTCCGCGTCGAACCATACTTTTACTTTGTCGGCCATAAATCTTCTCCGGCTTTCGGTTTGCCGGTCAGACCTTATCCGTTATCCGTGCCCGGTCAAGGGGCATTGCTTGCCAGGCCGGGTGAGGCGATGGTATTGGGGTCGAGCAACGTAATCCCTGAGTAGCGTGTGAAATCGCTTACGTTGAAAGTAAGCAAGTGGGTCAACCCATGCGTTCGCATAGCAGCGACGTAGCGAGCGTCATGGGCGGCTTTCCCTTGGCAGGCGAAAACGCTGACGATAGCTTCCCATTCGGTGAACAATATCGGCTTATCGTTTAGAAGTGGAAACGCCGCTTTGACATTGGCCACTTCCTGCAGGCATTCCGCGGCAGACAAACCGAGTCCATTGTTCGCAATCGGACGCGTGGCCACTGCCCAGAATTCATATATGCATTGGGGGACGATGTGAAGCGCTTCACCTTGAGTGCGCAGAGCCGAAACCGATGTTGCCGCGACGGCATGCGCTGCGCTTGAGGGGTCGGCCAACCGGAGGAGAATGTTGGCATCCAGCAAGATATTCATTGCCGACATCCTTCATACATGCTCTCCCGGCTGTCATCCATGACGAATCCTGGCGGATAGCGGCATGCACGTGCTTGCACGTCGGCCATCCAGGCATTGAATTTCTTTTTCCAATCGTCGAGTGGCGCGGTCGGCGACGGTGGGGGCTCCCCATTTCCGCCACTTTCCACTGCATGTTCCAGCAAGGGGGCGATCAGCTGCTCGACAGTCACGTTGAGTGCGGTGGCCCGCTTGGTGAGCCGCTCGAACATCTCATTGGGGATGGCCAGGGATGGCATGGCGGTGTCTCCGAAAGCCGTGCGACAGCGCCGGATCAAGGTGACCCAACGGTAATTGCATGGCAGCTAATTATTTTACCCGTTCCCATCTTCGTCCGCCAGTGTTTTTGGCATCTTCCCAGTTTCATTTCACGCTGCCCTCCACCAGCTTGATTTCCTCCGGCGTCAGGCCGTAGAGCGCATACACCAACTCGTCTATCTCCCGCTCCAACGCGCTCACGTCCGCCTCGGCATCCCGCTGCGTCGCCGCGAGGATTTTATCAACGAGAGCAACAATCTGCTTTTGGAGCAAGTGTCAGCCATCTTTCTCACCTCTGGGATGGGTAAACTCTCATAAAGGTGGCTGACACCGGCTCCACTGACACCGGCTCCACCGGCTCCACCGGCTCCCACCGGCTCCAGCGAACATGCGCTAACGGGCGTCAGAATAGTCGGCGCACGTTCGGATCTGTTGGGCCCCAAGCGAGCAACCGCCCGGCACCAACCGGCCCTGTACCCCACCTAGCTGTGCGCCGTATCCATCCCCAAAAAAAGGCCAACTGGACTCCGGTTTCCTGTTTCGATCTACCCAATCCTGGACGTTTCAATCCGTACCAATTTCAGGGTTGATAGCGCGATGACAAATGGTAAAATCGGTCGAGATTCGCGCGTCAGATAATTGGCGCGGCCAAGGCGACCGAGGCCAACACAGGCCAGCGGCGAACGCATGACAGGTTGCTCTGGCCGCTGGCCAGGGTTGTTTTTTTCGACGATTCGGGACGCTTGATTTCGACAGTTACGCTTCCGGCTTAGATGCGGCCCCTGGCAGCCCGAGTGATTTTTGCATTTCCGCATGGTTGCCGGAGGCCGGCCTGAAGAAAGGCAGCTTCGGATGTGCGAAGCGACGGAAACAGAGATAGTCGTCGAGGCATTGCAGCATGCCAGTGCGGTGCTTCGTGCTTGCGAGCAACCAAACGCCCGCAGAGGACCACTTTTGTTTGTCCGCGCAATGGCTGAGTTGTGGAAAGAACTTGGCTACGCATCGAAATGGGGCGATCCACGGCAGATAGACCGTAAACTCGGGAAATTCGTCGGGCTATATGCTGCAATCCCCGAGCCTGTTGCGGGGTTCCGCGCGGCCAGCCACCACGAACTGGGCCTAGGAATTGCGACGCGGGTCGCGGTGGCCGGAGCGAACGCCGCGAAGGGTGCCGCGCTTCTGGAGCGTGGGATCACTTCGGAATCCTTAATGAATAGCGGGAACACCGATGTTGTCGAGGCGATGATGTTCGACGAAGCGCGTAGCGGCGGATTCGATACGGACAGCCTGACGCGCAACTGGGAGGCGGTTCGACAGGCGGTGCGGAAGATAGCTAAAGTTTCTGACTTCGACGTGATGGCCCTGTCTGCCTGCATTCGGGATGAGAGTGTGCGAGCCGGCCGAAGCGCCGTGCCAAAATCAATTGATGTCGTCCAGACGCGCATGACTGCTACAGATGCAACGGTAATCCGCAGAGACATCGTTACCTTGAAGGATTTCGCACTTCCTCGGCCACATTCCATTCGGTTGATGGTTGCTCAGTTTGACACTGGCGGCGCCGATTGGGAGTGTCGCAACGGGCTTTTCTACCTCCGAGACGTGACGCGAGTCCGGAAGACGATCGAAGAACTGTTGACTGTCGCCAAGCAAAAAAACGTCGGAGCGATCATTCTCCCGGAACTATCGGTTCCCGTCGAATGTATTGAGCTATTTCAGAACTTGGTCAAAAGAGACCTCCGCCGTGGCGGTCGCTGGGAGCCACTATCATCGTGTCGACGAATCAAATGTCGCTCGTTGTCCAGTCGTCATTGGTGGAGAAGTGCTTTTCACTGACAAAATTATTCCCGCGCCCATTGCAGGCGCTCGCCGGTTCCGAATGAGGGGCTGTCGGCAGGTAAGGAGCTTTCAGTATTCAAGAACACACCGCTTGGCAATTTCGCCGTTCTGATCTGCTCTGACTATCTTGACCCGCAAATGCGTCAGACGGTCATACAGGAGGGCCTCGATTTCCTGTTTGTTCCGGCGTTCCAACCGGATTCGGAGAGGTACCACATGAGGATGAGCATCGATTGCGACGAAAGTTCGCGGGGCCTCTATATTGCGTACTCAAACATGAACTGCAAGGAACTGGGGGATGGCCGGTCGGCGGTCTTCGGCGTAATGGATTCGCTATTCCACGGCAAGCTGATGGAGGCAGGGTTCACCAATGCCTCTCCGCCCCACAAACTCTGCGAACTGCCGAGAGGCCAGCGCTTTGCCGTCTTCGAAGTGGATCTCGACAGTAAACGCCCGACACTTCCTCGCACGGTCCATTCTCGACCAAACGTGTCAATAGTGGTCATCGACAAGCCGGATCTGCTTGTGGCCAACAAACGCGTGGCCGCCCCGGCTGTTGGCCTAGGGGAGCTGCAAAAACGGTTCGTGGAAGCGCAGGACCGATTTCCCCGGGAAGTCTCGTTCGCGTTGGTCATGATTCCGCACAATGAGAGGCAGGCGTGGGAGCAAGCTAGAAAGTGGTTCGATGATATGCGCGGTCCACCGCATAAATATGGCTGGAGGTGCCTTGCCTTTGCAAACGGCGGAGATACACCCGAAACGATTACGATACCTGCATCCGGAAGAGACGACGGGGGTGGTTGCCCGCTGCAATATTTTCTCGACTCTTGGCGGTGCTGGCTCTTGAGGCAGTCAACTACCACCCCGTACCCCGGGGCTGCCCTGAATACGTTCTACTCCCTTGCCGTTGACGCCTGCCGTTTACTTAACCTGCGAGATTGCGGGATGATATTGGATGGTCGGCCTATCCGCGGAAGTCGCGGAGAGTACCAGCATCTTCTGAGATGGTCTGTGGAGCAGTTGGACCAGGAGGAGTGCCGGAAATGGACGTGGCTCGATCCTCCCCATGAGTACGTTCGTACGACCGTGCAACCTGGTCGCACTCCGCGGCGTTGGATGGTCGAGATGCCCTGTGTCTTCGCGGCAGTGGCCCATGCACTTGAACGGCACATGGGCGGGCTGGGGAAGCCGTGGCCCTCGGTTTGACTGCCGAGCAGCAACTTGCGCGATTCGGTCCGACACAGCACGGGCGATGTGACCGATGCGCGCTGCCGCCAGCATTCACGAAGGTCCTTTTCCAAACAATCGTCTCTTGCTCAAATGCTCGATAGCTCACTCGCGAGAAACTCCTGAACAGATAGTGTGGCCTTTCCGTCCGAGGCGTACCCGGCGAAGCGTCCGGGCATGCGGGACTCGGGGAAGCCTTCAACAAAGTCGAGGGCAGTCGGAGCATCGTTGAATTTTTCGTTCAGCACGAGTTGCGGCCCAGCGGGCGTCAACCGGATAAGTCCGATCCCTGAGTTCTTCGCGAAGGTCGTGCAGCCCGAAGCAAAGCCGCGGCGCGAGACCATCAGCCCCTTGTGCGCCCTAATCTGCTCCAGTTTCTTGGAGAATTCCTCCACGTCATCAATAGGAACGAGCGTGCCGAGGTCTTTGCACTCAATCACCCAGAGAAGCCAGAAGTTGGTTTCATTCGGCCTGTAGAACTCCACCGACACGTTGGTTATGATCGCGCTTTCGCGCTTATCCGACCAGTATTCCGCCTTGTGGCGAACCTTGACGATTTTGGGAATGAAACCCCAATCCCCGGCCTTTAGGGATGCTTCAATGTAGTCGCGAACCTCGATTTCAAAGCCCAACCCTGTATTCGCCATTGCTACCCCTTCATCGCTTCATTTTCCCGTGATGCCAAGAAAAATAAGTGCCGCGATGATACTGGCCAGGACCCGTCACATCATGGGACTCTTCTCGGCTAACGGGGAGCCGGGGTACGGGGAGCCGGGGTACGGAGCCGGGGGAGCCGGGGTACGGAACCTTTAGTGGGAGCGAGTCTACCTCTCCTCGCCTTGCAAAAGTGGCGTACACCCGCTCCGTTTCATTTGTTTCGTTTATTGTGTTTATTTCGTTTATCAAAACGTGCCCAGTTTCGTTTATTGTGTGTGACAGCACAATAAACGAAACATAAACGCAATTTAGGGGCCATCTGCAGCAAGCGGGTCCCGGCGGGTGCGGCACTCACCGGGACTGCCATACGTGGTTCACTTCGTGTTCCAGATCTGCGGGATTGGCAGGATTGCCGACATAGCTGATACTTTTTACCGTCCACCGCCCACTCACCCACGATGATCACGTGCCACACCCAGCGGGAGCCTGCAAACCGTAGGCAGTCTTTATTCTCCGCCTCTGGCACTTGTTCCTCCTCTGCCTCATTCGCCGCCTGTCGCCTGCGAATCTCCTGGAGGAAGGCAAATGGATCAAGGATCGACAGGTTGGGCACGCGGCTGTGGAAAGCTGCGTCGTTCATCAGACCAAGAAAGCATGTCACCCCTGACCGGTCTATGGCTGAGCACTTGGGGGTAGCAAGGCCGTTGGGGACATGCTTCATTCTTCTTGCCATCCCCTTCCCCACCACCCACTCTGATCTTACGCTGCAATCGGGGCTGTTCACTATTTCCAGGCCGAGCACGGGATTTCACGGAAGGTTCAGCGGAGGATGCCAACCGGCCGAGACCCATTCTCTTCGCACCAGTACAGCGATCAGGTTGTTGAGTTGCAAGCTGATAACCGTGGCACGGCCGCAGGGTGTCCGTCCGAGAATGCGCGTGCCATCGTCACTCCAGCTAAAATGGTCCGACCAGCGCTGATGACGGGGGTCAAACAGTGTCACCGACTCGCCGGTTTGGGGATCAAGGCCCTCGGTTTGGACGCCCTTGAAACCGTTGCACAGCCGACAGCCCAGCCAAAGGTTCTCTTCGTCGTCTGGCCCACCTTTCGCCTTGGGGATGATGTGTTCGATTTCGAGCGGACCCAGAACCAGCCGTTGCGAACTGAGGCAATAGCCACAACGATCGCCGGCCTGGGCACGCACCCGTGCCCGGACTTCAGGGGAAATATATGTTCTCGGTCATGGCTGCAATGGCTCTCGCAATCCTCGTCGAACTCCTTCCCGCAGCGCCTGAGCCTTGCGCAGCAGACCTTCCTGGTACACTCGCAACAACGCAGCCAACTCCGCGTGTTCCGTGCCGGTCAGCGAACCGGCCTGCTGACGGTCGAGTAACTCGCTCAGGCGCTGGTCCTCCGCGCTGGGCATCTCGGAATCAGCAGCAGCCAGGATTTCTTCATCCGGCCAATCGGAGAGGGGGGCCTCTTCTGTCCATGATGTTCCCAACGGCCTGATGGACAATTCAATTGCCTCCGCCAGAAAATCATCAACCGGACGGCCTACCCGTCGAGCGATAAGCTCTGCTCGGTGTAATACGTCATCAGACAATTTGACGGTAATCGTTGTAGCCATCTTCGCACTCCATGAACGGTGTTGGTTCACAACCCGGAGCTACGGGAACGAATCCAGGATAGCAGAAAGGACTGGACAAGGAAACCGGCAGGTGACTTGCACGGCAATCAACTGCTCGGCATCGGCGAGAATCTGCCGGGCCGCAGCGGGGGTCAGAACTTAACCCTACACACCTCCACTTCCTCTTTGTCCTTCTTCAGTATGACCGTGTGCCGCTCCACGACTTCTTGCGGCGTGCCGGCGTGGTGGGTGACGACCACGTTGACGTGCGTCTCGCCGGCCAGCAGGTTGGGATTCGCCGCGAAGTAATTCACGATGATCCTGTATTCCCCCGGCACGGCCTTCTGCATGTGATAGCGCTCTGGGCCGTAGCCCTGCGTCACGTCTTGCGACAACTCGCCGCCGTTTTTGGTCTTGGTGTGCTGGTAGTAGCACTTGGTGCCGTCCGGCTCGATCACCCACAAGTCCACGTCGGTCCCGTCCGTGTTCCAGGACATGGTCACGCGCAGATCATCCTGCATCTGGCTCCCGGTCATCTTCTCCAGCCGGTCGCCGAAGTGATCGGCCAGTTCCTTGCTCACCGCCTTGCGGGCAATGGCCTCACGCATCATATGGGCGTATTCCTCCTGGACCACTTCCTTGAGCGACTCGTGGAAGCGGGTGTGCCAGGTGCCGGCCAGGATGATCTCGTACTCCACGGCCGCCAGACCGTACTTGCCGCTGTCTTCCAGGCTGCGCGCCAGGTCGCGGTAGCTGTGCGGCTCGAACGGCCGGCTCCGCTGCACGTTCTGGAACAAACGCACCGCCTGGGCAGGCTGGGCCATGTCCAGCAGTCGGTACCCGACCAGCCGCAGCGCATCACCGCGCCCCGGATACTCTTCGACAATGCTCGACAACACGCGAACCGCGCCAAGTTCTTGCGGTGGGGCGCTGATCGACAATGACCCGGCCCAAATCGATCCGCCGGCGCGCCTCCGCGAGGTACGCATGGACATCACGCCGATCCTGGTCGCGAGCCTTCAAGTAGTCGGCACTGCACCATTGTTTCCAGCACAGCGCTTCCAAATGGCCGGTCGGGGGCGGCTCGAAATCGTCGTCCTTCAAGAGTGCCAGCAATTTCTTGACGTGTTCGCCTTCCTTGCCGTCCAGGAGCTTGACACGCGGATCGACCTGAGCGAGGAAGCGGTCAAAGGATTCCCTGGCCGAGACGACCTTGGCGAAACTCTTCCACACGTCATCCAGGAAACGGCCCAGGTCGCCGGTAATGGTCTGGCCGCGCTCCTTTTCGAGATCGAGGCGTTTGTAATCGTTCGGGTTCTCCAGCACCAGGAACGAAGCCACCCGGCTGGCAATGCCGAACTGTTGGCCGTAGGCGGTGACGAGACTGTCGAATTTGGGATCGTTGAGCGCCAGGAGCGAGGCCACCGCCATTTCTCCCCAGCCACGCGGCGCCAACTCGCCGGAGGTGGTGACTTCGAGCGGATACTCCTGCACGAACTTGTCGCCCAGGAACGTGCCTTCCACCACGACCGAAGTATGGCCAGGGCCGCTGATGCGCACTGCCACGACCAGTTCGCCATTGGGATACACTGCCGCCTTGCGGCCGGCGATGAGAACGTCGCTGGCAGCCGGCCCGCCCGCGAAAGTCACGCGCTCGACTTGCAGGCACTCATGCTGATGCGCTACCGCGGCCGTTGCCACATCGGTTTCATTGAAGCAGTTGAAAATGCCGCCGCCGCGCCGCGTCAGGGCCTCGAACAGCTCCAGGTTGTCCGCGCCGATGCCGGTGCGATAACAATGGAAACGCGCCGGGAATTTGCACTGGCTCTCGAAGCGAGCGACCAGCGGGCCGGCGTCCGGCGCGCCCCAGGTGATTTGACCGTTGGAGAGGAGGAAGAAGTGAACCGGCTCCTTCATCGTATCGAGGCTGAAGGCCTCGCCCTTGCCAGCACCATCCGCGGCTTGTACCAGCCGGTCCAGCGCAGCGCCCATGTCCGTGGCGCCTTCCAAAACGATGCCGTCGAGCTTCTTCAAAAGCTTGTCGCGCTCCTCTGCCGTGTTCGCGACCCACGCACCGGGACTGACCCAATTGGTGCCGATGTTGAATGCAAGAATGTTGAACCGCTTGATGTTCGCGTCGGTTTCCAGAATCTTGCGCAGCAGCTTCATGTTAATGGCGAAGCCGTCGGGATGCTCGCTCAGCGAAGTGTCGAGCAGGAACACCGCATGCTCGGCGAACGGCTTCTCCGCTTCGATTTTCAGCTCCGGCCGGATGCGGGCATACACGTAGACCGGGCCGTTCTCATTCTGCCGGCCGCTGATGGCCTGGATGCGCGGATCGGACGGAGCGAAAGTGAACAACACCTGGCCGCCCGGTCCCTTCTCGGTCCAGCTTCGGCTGTAGCTAACCCGGCCGTCGTCTTCCGCCTCGGGTTTCTTGCCGTCACGGAAGGCCGTCTTTTTGCACTCGGCCGCATTGGCTTGCAGCGTGAATTGCATGTCGGCCAGCTTGCACTCCGGCAGCGGGAACTGATAGAGCGCCTTGCCCTGTACGCATGGCAGCAACTCCTCATAGGCGATCAGCACCCGGCTATAGCCCTTGCGCGGGATCGGAAAGACCCGGCCGCTGAATGTATTGCCGCCGGCGTACTCCAGCAATGCCGGGTCGATGCGGCCGCGAACGGTTTCCTCATAGGTCTCCAAAGCCTTCTCCTTGGAGACAATGCGGCCTTCTTGCGGACTGCCCCAGTCGGTGATGCTCACCTGTTGCGTCACCTCGGCGGGTTTCATCTTGGCCAGGGCCTCTTGCGGCAGCGGCGGCGCATCGCCACGGCGGGCGAAGCGCGGCGGCACGGCCTCGCGCGTCTGGCCGGGGAACATGGCGAAGTAGCTCGGACTGGCGCCGGTCGGCAGCGGATACTCGAAAGTGCCTTCGAGCTGCCGGTCGTGCGGATTGTGGAACACGTGATCGACCAGCGTCCGTGCCCTCGGCCCTTCGATGGTGACGGTGACTTGCAAGCTGACCAATTCCAGCGAATTGCCGTCGCCAACATAGACGCGGGCCACCGTCTGCTGGGCCTTGTCGCGCTTCCAGACTTGAGGAGCCTTGTCAGGCTTCTTGCCATCAGGCGTCCGACCTAGCATACGCATACCCAGCACTGAATCATGCATGCTTTCCGCTCCGCCGCCGCTGGGTCCTCCGTTGGCAGGAGTAGCCGAGCGGTAAAGCGGAGCCGGTTCCGGCAGTACCGGGAGAGAAGGTATCCTGTCCGCAGGCTTGTCAGACGCAGGCCGGGAGTCATCCATGGGCTTCGAGGGAGTGTTGTCCTTGTCTCCACGCTTCAATTCTCCCACGTGTTTCTCGATCAGTATTCTTCATCTCCCTTTTCGTCCTCTGCACCGGCTTTGACAGTGCTAGAGTTCTCTTCCAGTTTTGCAGGCCCCTGATCCTGCTTGGACCCACAACCGGCCGTGATCAGGAACAAGAAGCCAAGCATCATCATAATGAAAACGGCAGAGCCTCTCATTATCCCACCGGCGCTCGAATGGTTGTAACGCATTGGATCCTCCTGTCAGGGCGATAGTTGAGCTTGCAAACAAAAGTACCCGACCCGAGGGCCGGGGTTGAACGCATGTTCTTGGAGCCTTTCCGTTGTAAAGCCGAGACAGGGCTATTGTCGCAGAACAACATGTATGGTCAAGTGAGCAAGGGCCATAATGATCCCTTGTCGCGGTTTGCCGTGTAGTCTCAATGACAGGTAAGGAAGCCGATCAATGACTAACTCGATGACGCGCCGCGGTCTAGTGGGCGGCGATTTGCAAGCGTTTTTTTGCATGGTTCAAAGCCGGGTAACAACTGTGGCGGCAAGTTTCCCAACTTGCCGGCTGTGGACCCGGCAAGTTGAAAACTTGCCGCCACAATCGTGCTACCCCGAAAACAGTATGATTGAACCATGCCGTTTTTTTGGGGGTGGCGGGAGGTTTTTTTGACTCTGCTTTGATTCGGCTGCTCTTGAACCGTTGCCGTTTT
This sequence comes from uncultured Gemmataceae bacterium, assembly GCA_963804745.1. Classification (GTDB taxonomy): domain Bacteria; phylum Planctomycetota; class Planctomycetia; order Gemmatales; family Gemmataceae; genus CAWDRY01. Next base: position 36,360 of record CAWDRY010000023.1, on the reverse strand, counting down.
TGCCGGAAAAAACGATACCGGCGACACCGGCATTTTGACGTATGTTCCGAGCATCACACATCTTATGACGCGGCAAGGGGTGCCGATTTGCAAAAGTACCGGCAAAGGATAGGTAATATCTTGATTTGGGGATGCCGTAACTATTGATCTGAAAAGAAGTTGCGCATTGCCCGGCCGGCCGGCGGGGAGCGGATATGGGTTGGCCGGTTTTTTCGCGGGCTGGTTCGCGGTCTCCCGGCCTGGTGGTTCGCGCCGAGAAGTGGCCGCGGTATATGAACGAGCCACAGACCGGGGCGGAGTTAGAACGCATCCGCCGCAGCGTTCGCCGCGGCTGTCCGTTCGGAGCGGACGGCTGGGTAGAGGAGACGGCAGCGCCAACTCGGCCTTGAGTACACGTCAAGACCGCTCGGCCGCCCACGTCGGGCCTCGCGGACCCCTCCGGGGGTTGGTGAACGGCCTTTTCTCCAAAAAGAACGAGGTATGTCCACAATCCCAACCCCGGCTTGTTCGGCTAAAAGGCTGCCATCTGCCATTTCTTGGATAATTCTTCTGCCCGCTGGAAAATCGTGGCTCAAAATGCCCCTCAGCCGGATATATATGGATAGAGGCCTCTATTCACGGGAAACGACGATGAAAACCAAAGCCCTTGCAACCTTGGTCCACCTTCTACAGCAGTCCAGGCTGAACCAAGCAGGTGTAGTTACCGATGCCGAGCTGCTGGGACGTTTTGTCACGCAACGGGATGAGGCTGCTTTCGAGGCTTTGCTGCAGCAGCACGGCCCGATGGTACTCGGCGTGTGCCGGCGTATCCTGCACAACGACGCCAACGTAGAAGATTGCTTCCAGGCCACTTTTCTCGTGCTGGTGCGCCGGGTAGCCTACATTCGGCCGCGCAGCAAGGTGGGCAACTGGCTCCATACAGTCGCCCGCAACGCAGCATTGAAAGCGAAAGCCATGAGCAACCTGCGGCAGAAGAAAGAAACGGCAGCGGCAGTTGAGAAAGCACGCATTTCCGTTGACCACAATCATCACCTGGAAGAGCTGTTAGACGAGGAACTGGAGTCGCTGCCGGACAAGTACCGTGCTGCCGTCATTCTCTGTGATCTGGAGAGCCTGACCATGGCGGCGGCTGCGGCCCGGTTGGGCTGCCTGCAAGGGACTGTGAAATCCCGGCTTGCCAGAGGACGTGCCCTGCTAGCAAAACGGCTGGCGCGGCGGGGGGTGACGTTGGGGGTTGGGGTTGTCGCGGCTGCGCTAGCCCAGCACACAGTATCAGCCGCCGTGCCGGCGCCACTGGTAACGTCAACGATCAAAGCTGCGGGATTGTTGGCTGCAGGCAAGGCTGCAAGCGGTGTCATCGGCGCCAAGGTCGCTGCCTTGATGAAAGGGGTGCTCAAAACCATGTTGTTGACAAAGCTAAAAACCCTGGCCATCGTCCTGGTAGTGGCCGCCAGCATTGTCGGCACCGGGACCATCGTGGCTGTCAGCCAGAAAGCGGGTTCGCAAGCGGATCAGAAGTCTCCAACCGCTGCCGAAACCAAACCCCAGCGCGATCCAGCGCCGCCTGGCCAACCCGGCCCCGTGCCAGATCAGGCGAAGGATCCTGAAGCAAGTCCGCCGCCTCCCCGCGATTCAGAAGGCGACCCGCTGCCAGAAGGTGCCGTGGCACGGCTGGGCACTTCCCGTTTTTGCCAGGGCAGTCCAATTACGTCAATGACTCTCACGCGCAACGGCAAGACGCTGGCCACTGTCGCCTGCGACGAAACTAACTACAGCGTGATTCCCAAACCGTTCAGCAAGAACGTTTGCGTCAAGGTCTGGAACATGGCCGATGGCAAGCTACGCCGCCAGCTTAACGACAAGACGTATCGAGCCGCCGTCTTCCTATCCGACAACAAGACCCTCGCACTCGCAACTTATGGAGCAGGCGTGGTCCTCGTCGATGTGGACACGGGCAAGGAAACTCAGCATCTCGACACGCCCAATTCCACCGAAGCACTTGCCCTCTCGCCGGACGGCAAGACCCTCGCCCACCTGGTCCATCGACCCCCCCGCCGGTCAAGGCGTCTGGATGGAACGCAAGATCGTCGTTTGTCTTTTCGACCTTGCTGCCGAAGGCAAGCTGATGCGACGGATCGAGCAGAGCATTATGCACGGATCCATGTGGAATAAGTACCTCGCCTTCACTGCTGACAGCCAGTCGATTGTTGCCAGCTGGTGGGACGACACCACCGTGAAATTGTGGGATGTTGCCAGCGGCGCCTTCGTCCGCCAGATAGCCGTGGAGGAGCTTGTTCCCTATTCCTCAACCCTAGCTACCGATGGCAAGACCCTGGCAGCGGTATGTTACAAAATGCGTGACGATGGTATTAGCTTAGCGTGGTCGGTGCGCGGCTATGATCTCGCCAACGGCAAGGAAGTTTTCAAGCTCTCGCCCGATCTCATGTCCATCAGCGCCATAGCGTTCGCGCCCGGCGGCAAGTCCCTGGTGATCAGTGGCAGGGCGGCCGTGCAAGACAACCACGAGATCTGCGGCTCCGCTGTCTGGGACATCGCCACCGGCAAGCAACTGGCCCACCTGGGAGTCGACAGTAGTTCTTGCATAACCTTCACTCCCGCGGGCGACATCCTGCTCGCCGACGGCCCTGGAACCATTCCCACGGGCCACTTCCCGCCCGCCGACCGCCGTGGAACCATTCGACTCTTCAACCCTACCACTGGCAAGGAGCTTCAGCCTCGCGCAGGGCATAACAGCATCGTTATGGGCCTGGCCTTCACTCCCGACGGCAAAGAGTTGTTCTCGCAAGGTGACAGTACGATTCGCTGGGATCTGCGGACCGGCAAGCCGACCCGCGAGGATGCCGGTTACTTCCCGCTGGCTTTTTCACCCGATAACCGGCAATGCGCCTGCCTGGCTGGCGACGCCAAGACAATGATCATCCGCGATGCCAAAACCGGCAAGGAGCTGCACGTGTTCAAGGAGGATCCCGTATGCTCTTTTGAGGCCCGATTCTCTGCTGACGGCAAGACGTTGATCTCTGTGAAACATGGCGGAGCGGCTATCATCCGGAACCTAGAGGAAAGGAAAGAGGTTCGTCCAGGGGTCGCCTATTATTATATCCAACAGGACCGCCGTATCGGCCCCGACGAGGGAGGAAGCGGGCTTAGAGCGTGTCTAAAAAGCCGGTTTTGGTAACAATCTCCTAGACATAAGACGGATCATTGCAATATGGATCCAAGTCTCAGTAGTGTGTGGATGGCGTTCATAATCTTTGCTCAAGCGGCGGCACCGGTTCAACCAGCCGAACGTTCGCTCCACCACCCAGCGGCGCGGCAGGAGCACGAATCCTTTGATCCCCACGGGACGCAGCACGGTCTGCAAAATCCACCCGCATTTTTGCATGACCCAGCTCACCAACTCCCCGGCATAGGCGCCGTCTGCCCAGATCAGTCGCAAGCGTGGAAACCAGTTACGGACCTTGGCCAGCAGCACCTTGGCTCCGTCGCGATCCTGAATGTTGGCGGGCAACACGACGACCGCCAGCAGCAGCCCCAGCGTATCCACCAGCACATGCCGCTTGCGGCCGTTGGCTTTTTTTCCGGCATCATAGCCATGTGGCCCTCCTTGCTCGGTGGTCTTGACCGTTTGGCTGTCCAGGATGGCGGCACTGGGTTGGGCGTCGTGCCCTTCGAGTTCACGGACAGTCTGCCGAAGGCTGTCATGTATGCCGCTCCAGACCCCAGCTTTCTGCCAGCGGCTGTAATAGCCATAGACGGATTTCCAAGGTGGGAAGTCGTGGGGCAGCATACGCCACTGGCAACCGGACCATAACACATATAGTATGGCGTTGAGGAGTGCCCGGTTATCGTATTTACGAGGTCGGCCTCCCGTTTTGGGCTGTGGGAGCATGTGCTCAATGTTGTCATACTGGAGGTCGGTGAGGTCGCTGGGATAAGGTGTCTTGCTCATGCAGACAACCTATTTTTCCTTGGCAGCTGCGTACAGCTGGCTTTTTAGACACGCTCTTAGGGTCAAAGCGTATGCCCAACCCTACACGAATTTTGGCCCGTCTGCTCTCTCCGCAGACGGCGCCCTTCTCGCCTTCGCGAAGCAAACGGTCGTCCCACCCCCCAGCCGCCCCACAGACTCTTCAATGCCGAAACTGGACGATTTGAAGAACCAAAAGAAGAACCAGTGAGATATACCATCGATGTCAACATCTGCGATGTGAGCAAATTCCAAATCAACGGTACGCAACCGCTCAACGATGATCAACCGCTCCGGGGACTCGTTTTCACCCCGGACAAGAATTCACTTATCTGCCTGATGGCCAACGGCACCGTCCGCGTACACGATGTAAAGACCGGCAATGAGACCTCAACCTTCAAAGCGGTTGATCAGTACTGCTCTTTCGCGCTTTCTCCCGACGGCAGCTTGCTCGCCATAAGCAGTGCCGGGTCGAAGAATAACCACGTTCGCATTTGGCAGACCAAGGCAGGCAAGATGCTTCACGAGTTTCCTGCGAACGGCTATCTGGTCCACGCGCTGGCCTTTTCTCCGGACAATTCCCAGCTCGCCTGCGGCGGGGCAGATACCACCATCGTGCTCTGGGACGTGGCCAGAGAAGGGAAGAAGTAGGAGCGAGCGTCAGCCAACTTTGTCACCTCTGGGATGTGTAAACTCTCATAAAGGTGGCTGATACCCGCTCCAACTGACACCCGCTCCAAAACGGTGGCAAGGTTCCTTGCCGAAAACGGGATGACGGCGAGCCGGAGCAGTCTTTCGAGGAGTGGAAGCGTTTCTATCTGGATCAAAAGAACGGCCTGACAGTACGGGAGATTGCTGAGCGTGAAGGCAAGAGTCTGGGAGCGGTGTACCAGGCGATTCACCGTTACCGCGCCAGGGCCGGCGTTCCCAAAATCGGCCAGGGGGTGCGCGGCGGGAATTACCGCAAGCTGAGGGATGAATGCCGGCTCCTCGCTAACTCCAGGGCCGAGGCGGTCCGCTCCGGGATCGACGGCGAGCCCGGTCGGGACAGGTTATGAGCCAGCACGAAGCTGATGTGTTCCTTCCCAGCAGACAGCCCACCTGGCGGCGCCGGCACAATGTCAGGGTTTCCGTGCCATCCGTTCCTTCATCCGCTGCGCTTCTGACGTTATCCGCAGACCTGGCGGTCCCTTCGCGAGGTCGGCCACGACGGCCGCAGCCTCGGGGTTGCGATCCTCCCCAGGACTTCGAGTCGCTCGAATCTGCTGGATCGTGTCCAGGTCGTCGACGCGCTCCTTGGTCAGGAGTTGCTTGAGGATCGTTTCGGCCCGCCGGCGCACCTCCAGCGATTTGTCATCCAGTGCCAGGCGCAAGGCCGGCTCCGCCCGCCAGCCCAGCAGGGTCAACTCAGCCGTCGCCGCTTCGCGGGTGTCAATGTTCTCGTCATCCAGTTTGACGATCAGGGGCGAGATGGTTTCGCCGCCCTTCTTGACGGCGTCCAGGCGAGCGTGCAGGAACGGCACCGATTGCTTGGGATCAGCAGCCAGGGCCGTGAGGGCACGCAGCGCGACCTCGGCGTCCGTGCTGCGCAAGTCCTTCCAGTTCTTGTCCAGGTCGCCAGGCTTCAATTCGGTGGGTTTAAGCCGGGCTTTGGTTACGGCTTCGTGGACGTCCCAAACGAGAATCGTCGTGTTGCCGGCGGAGGCGGCAAGGCGTTGACCGTCCTGGCTGAACTCCAGAGTGTACACAGGAGCCCGATCGCCGCGCAAGCGCCCGACTTCCTGGCCGTCACGCGTCGCCAGCAGCACAATCACGCCTTCTTGCGTGCCCACGGCCAGGACCGATCCGTCCGGCGAGAAGGCACCGCTGCAAGGTGTCGCTTCGGCATCCCGAGGCCGTTTCCAGCGGAGGCCGCCGGTCTCGGTCTCCCAGAAATGAATTTCAAAGAACAGTGTCGCCAGGCAGCGGCCATCCGGCGAGTAGGCCAGGGCGCCAGGGCGTGAATTGGTTGGCGACTGATACTGGAAGCCGACGGCGTTGCCGACGCGTGGCCTGGCCACCTGGGTACCGGTCCTCACGTCCCAGAACTCCAGGCTCGAGTGTGAGACGGCCACAGTCTGTCCATCTGGCGCGAACACGGCATCGAGTGGTTGGAAGTTCGGCAGCGCCCTCGACAGAGGCACCGGCTCCTTCTTGCTGTCTCGGTTCCACAACAGCTCGAGCTTCCCCGGCGCCCGGCTGCACAGGACCAGGCGGCCATCGTCTGACGCCGCGTAGACGCGGGTGAACCCGACCTCCGTGGTGAAGTGCAGCTTGGAAGACGGCTGGGCCGGATCGAGTGGCAAATCGCGCAGGCCCTCCGTACCACCCACCAGGACGGTCCGCAGATCGGGAAGGAGCACGATGCGATTGGGTCGATAGGGAACGCTCAGGTTACGTGCCGCGATGGAGCGGCCGGTTTTCGTGTCCCAGACGCGAATGCTGCCTTCGTCGCAGGCGCTGATCAACTGCGCGCCGTCCACCGAGAAGCGCAGGTCGGTAACGTGGGCGAGATGACCGTCATCCTCGAGCAGTGCCTTGCCGGTAGCCAGATCAAACAGGCGCACCAGGCCCGGCATGGCCAGCGCCAGGGTGTGGCTGTCCCGCGCCAGCACGGCCGCAAACACATTCGGACAGGTCAACGCGAAACTGCGGGTCACTTTGCCCGTGGCGTTGTCCCAGGTCACTACGTTGGCATCGGCCCCAGGGCTGACGGCGACAATTGTTTTGCCGTCATTCGTGCATAGCAAGTGGTGACAGAAGGCATCCTTCCTGGGTGGTGCTTCGAGGCGCGGGATCTCACGCGGGCCGTCGAGGTCCCAGCGGCGAACTTGTTGCGTTGAAACGGCCAGCGTCAGTATCTTGCCGTCGGGCGAGAAGGCGCCGGCGATGCGCAGCCCCTTCGGCACTGAGAAGGGGATCGTGACCAGGACCGCACCGTTGTCCATGTCATGGACGGTCACGCCCTTGCCCGGCTGGGCGATCGCGAATTTCCTGCCATTGGGGGAAAAGACCACGGAGACATTCGTCCCGGAAACGGTGAGGTCGTCGAAGCGCTGGACCTTGCCGGTATCCGGATTGACGCGGGCAATTTCCCCGCCGGCCCCGAGGGCGAGGATCGTCTTCCCGCTGTCCGAGAGGAAGAAGCCTCGGCTTGCCGTGCCGATATTGCCGAAGAACCGCTCTTCCGTTCCATCCTCCGTCTTCCAGATGTGGAAGACCCCGTTGCCGGTGGCTACCAAGAGGCGTTTACCATCGGACAGGAACTGGCCGGCGACGATGTGCGCCCGCGACGACGGACCGAGGGTACGCAGCAATGCGCCCGTCTCGGCGTCCAGCAGGCGGACGTTCCCGTCGGCATTGAAACCGTAAGCCAGAAACTTGCCGTCCGGCGAAAATGCCAGTGGCTGGTGAGACAAGTCATTCCGGAACCGATCGGTGCCTAGACGCACCACGGCGCCGGTCGGCAAAGGCTCCTTCGGCGGCAGAGGATCGCTGATGGCAGGGGCTGCAAGTGTCAGGCCCAAGACGACGGTCAGGGAGAATCGAAGTGTCATGTTTGCTATCTCCGGTTGTGGGGATGAAGTTCTGTCAGGAGGACACGTTGAAGATTTTACGCCGGCAGGAAGGAGTGGCCAGCTTTTTCGGTGAGTTTGTGCATACTCAACACCGAGAACGTGAAGCATGCACCGGCTGGGCGTGGAGTTCACGAGTGCGGCCCGTCAGCCGCCACCCTGCCTCTGGCCTGCCTTCAGCTGAAGCGCCATGTCGATAGTTTCAAGTGAGTAGCTGGTGATGCAGTCCCGCAGCCGACATAGGCGAGCGAATAGCAATAGTCCCCGGTCCGAAAAGCGCGACGTTCCCAGGCGGGCCAGCGCTTCCTCCGGCAATGCGTCACCTTGAGCGTCGGTGCGTTTCCGTTCGGCTGGTCTATTGACACATTTCTCCGTCATGAGATAATGCACGTCGAACAAACCGGATCGTCGAGGTCCAGCAAACTCTTGTGAAGGACAGGCCATGTCACACAGCATCCGCAGTCCGTTGTCGTTTTGTAGCTTTCTTGGCGTCGGAGTGCTGGTCATGTTGCTCGGCCTCACGCGGCTGTCGGCCGTGCCGGCTCCGGATCGCGAGATCACCAACTCCATCGGCATGAAGCTGGTGCTGATCACGGCAGGCAAGTTCCTGATGGGCTCGCCGAAGGACGAAAAAGATCGCTTGCCGGACGAAGAGCAGCACGAAGTGTCGATCACCAAGCCGTTTTACCTGGGCGTATATGTGGTGACCCAGGCCGAGTACGAGAAAGTCATGGGGAACAACCCCAGTTACTTCTCCGCCAAGGGCGGCGGCAAGGCCAGCGTCAAGGACATGGATACTGGGCAGTTTCCGGTGGAACAGGTCTCCTGGGATGATGCCGTGGCTTTCTGCAAGAAGCTGTCGGAGTTGCCGGAGGAGAAGAAGGCGGGGTGGGTTTATCGACTGCCGACCGAGGCCGAGTGGGAATATGCCTGCCGGGCCGGCACCAAGACGCCTTTTCACTACGGCGATTCGCTATCGTCCAAGCAGGCCAACTTTAGTGGCGGCTTCCCGTATGGAGGAGCCGACAAGGGGCCGTTTCTAATGAGAACGGCGAAGGTCGGCACGTATGCTGCCAATGCATTCGGCCTGTACGACATGCATGGCAATGTGTGGGAGTGGTGCCAGGACTGGTATGATGAGAACTACTACAAGAACAGTCCCAAGGAAGATCCACCGGGGTCTGCGCAGACCTCGGACCGGGTCGTTCGCGGCGGGAGCTGGTACTTCTTCGGCAGGTTCTGCCGGTCCGCGTACCGCTGCAGGATCGAGCCTGGCTACCGGCTCAACTACCTCGGCTTCCGCGTGGCCGCAGTCCAGTCTGGCCGCTGAGCCAGAGGTCAAGTCAAGAATGAGCGGAGCCTGGAGCGCAGGCTCGGTACGGCGGAGGGCGGTAGCCCCGCCGTGAGCCGCCGCCGAACACAATAGATCGGCCTTTGCTACCAACCCGCACGCTTGGCTTGCATCAACCTACCAACCAAGGAGATTCGACATGATGAGACGAATTACGCGACGTTCTTTCCTCAAGGGCATGGGTACCGTGGGGGCCGGCTTCTTGCTGGCGCCGACGATCCTGGCTCAGGATAAGAAAGATGCCCCGGCCGAAAAACCGAAGAATCCTGCGGGCGGCCCGATCTACACGTTCGTCAACAAGACAAACGGCAAGTTCAAGGACAACGAGTGCTTCTGGAGCTCCAACGGCGGTGGGACATGGCACTCGTTCGCCAAGGAGCCCACTGCGCCTCGCGGCGGTCATGGGCGCCTGTACTTCTGCCTCGGCAAGCCGCCGAAAAACTTCGATGACTGGGAATCCTACTGGGATTTCATCGAGTGTTACGCTGGCGGCACCACCTGGTACGGCAACACCACGCAGGTGGACGCGTTCTGCATCCCGCTGACGATCGAGCTGGGCGACAAGAAGATGGGCATCTCCGAGTTGCGCAGCAAGCTGTTCGCGGCCTTTCGCAGGGAAGCCCCCAAGGAATTCCAGGCTTGCGTCAAGGGCGACTTCTGGATCGTCTCGCCGTGCAAGGCCGGCTTCGACAAGAACGGCCCCAACAGCAAGTACTTCGACAAGTACGTGGACGAAGTGTGGGAAATGTACGCTGAGGAAAGTAAGACTCCCAGCGGCGAGTATACCGGCAAGGTGGTCAACGGCACCTTGACATTCACTCCGCTCAAGGGCGGCAAGGCTGCTAGTTGCGCAAAGAAGCCCAGCACGCAGGAAATCCTCCTGGGCGAAGGCGTACTCGGCGCCAAGCCGCAGTTCTGCGCCGCCTTCAACCGCCACGTGGCGGCCGATCCCGCCGACTGGAACAACGCCGCCAAGTTCTACCAGGCGGAGCCGTGCAATTGGTATTCCAAGTTCCTCCACGAACACAGCATCGACCACAAGGCCTTCGGGTTCTGCTACGACGACGTCAGCGAACAGGCTGCGTACTTCCCCGCCAAGGGCGACAACCTGATCGTTACCCTCTACTGGGACTCCGAACCGGCCGCCAAGCCGGACAAGAAATGACACTCGTTTGTGTCAAACGCCGATCAGCAGCGCTCCTGCCGGCGTGCTGTCTTTGCGCCACTGGCGCGGCTGGAAGGAGTCCACCTAATCAGCCTGCAAAAGGGAACTGGGGTGGAAGAGCCTGCTGCTGACACGGATCCCTTCTCCGTGACAGACTTGGGTAGCGAGTTCGATCAAGCGTCCGGGCCGTGCATGGATACGGCAGCGGTCATGTAACAGCTCGATCTGGTTGTCAGCGTGGACACAGCTGTCGTCCATTGTGCAGGTGCCTTGGGCGTTCCTGTTTGGGTAGCTCTGCCCTATGCACCTAACTGGACCTTAAACAAGCGAGGTTTGATGCCCCGTTAGGGGCATTTGATGGTAGCCCAGCGATTTATCGCTGGGAAAAGGTTGGTTTCCCCGGTCCAAGTCGCGTAGCGACGATTGAAATCCTGTCACTCTATTTCAGTCGTCGCTACGCGACTCGTAATGTCGATGCGGTCATTATCCCAGCGATAAATCGCTGGGCTACCATCAGATGTCCCTACGGGACAAAGACCAGTTCGCTTGTTTAAGGACTAGACCTGGATGTTGCAGCGAGATGACAGCCCCTGGTATCCGACCATGCGGCTGTTCCGGCAGAAGCGGCCGGGTGACTGGGATGAGGTCTTCGGGCGCATCACGGAGGAGGTAAAGAAACTGCTGCCACTTCAGGGCACACAGGTAATGTAACACCTTCGATGAGGCCTGTAATCGTGGCAACTCCTAGGCCGAGACGGTCCGCTCCGGGATCGACATCGAGCCCAAACGAGACAGGTGTCGAACCAGCAGATTGCCTCCAGCCGTATCTCCTATGCAGCGCAACCTTGTTCGCTGGTCTATTGACACATTTCTCCGTCATGAGATAATGCACGCCGAACAAACCGGATCGTCGAGGTCCAGCAAACTCTTGTGAAGGACAGGCCATGTCACACAGCATCCGCAGTCCGTTGTCGTTTTGTAGCTTTCTTGGCGTCGGAGTGCTGGTCATGTTGCTCGGCCTCACACGGCTGTCGGCCGTGCCGGCGCCGGATCGCGAGATCACCAACTCCATCGGCATGAAGCTGGTGCTGATCCCGGCAGGCAAGTTCCTGATGGGCTCGCCGAAGGACGAGCAGGAACGCAGGCCGGACGAAGAGCAGCACGAAGTGTCGATCACCAAGCCGTTTTACCTGGGCGTATATGTGGTGACCCAGGCCGAGTACGAGAAAGTCATGGGGAATAACCCCAGTTACTTCTCCCCCCAGGGCTACCGCAAGGACAGAGTCAAGGACATGGACACTGGCCAGTTTCCGGTGGAAGCCGTCTCCTGGGATGATGCCGTGGCATTCTGCAAGAAGCTGTCGGAGTTGCCGGAGGAGAAGAAGGCGGGGTGGGTTTATCGACTGCCGACTGAGGCCGAGTGGGAATATGCCTGCCGGGCCGGCACCAAGACGGCCTTCCACTACGGCGATTCGCTGTCGTCCAAGCAGGCCAACTTTAATGGCGGCTTCCCGTATGGAGGAGCCGACAAGGGGCCGTATCTTGCGAGAACGGCGAAGGTCGGCACGTATGCTGCCAATGCTTTCGGCCTGGACGACATGCATGGAAATGTGTGGGAGTGGTGCCAGGACTGGTATGATGAGAACTACTACAAGAACAGTCCCAAGGAAGATCCACCGGGGCCTGCGCAGGCCTCGCTCCGGGTCGTTCGCGGCGGGAGCTGGCTCTACGACGGCAGGGACTGCCGGTCCGCGGACCGCGGCAGGGACGAGCCTGGCTACCGGTTCAACGACCTCGGCTTCCGCGTGGCCGCAGTCCAGTCTGGCCGCTGAGCCAGGTCAAGTCAAGAATGAGCGGAGCCTGGAGCGCAGGCTCGGTACGGCGGAGGGCGGTAGCCCCGCCGTACCGAGCCGGAGCGACAGGCGGAGAGGGTAGAATACGGGGGTTACCATGAAGCTCATAGCTCCTATCGTCATGAGTCTGTTCATCGGGTTCGGCCTTGGGTCCATTCCCGTTATCAACCAGTACTTGCACTGGAACATCTGGATTATCGTTCCTGTCAGTGGCTTGGGGCTGGGTGCGGGCTTAGCATGGATCCAGTTCTTCGCCTGCTATCTACTCAACCAGCGTGCGGACAGTTGGCGGATCATCGTGCTTGCTCTCGCCGCCAGCACTAGCTATCTGGCGATCGATTTCGGGATCTATCATGCTACTTCCATTCCCGTGCAGGGAGTGGAAGGGGTGCCGGACGGCAACTACCGTCTTGCCGAGTTAATTTCATTCCCCAGGTACATGCAAGGGCGGCTGGGTTCCTCAAGCTTGACAATGCCCAAGCACGAGGACAAAAGTATCGAAATAGGGGCCACGGGGACAACGGTTTCCTTCCTGGTCGACCTTGCAGGCGCTTTTGTCGCTGCCGCCGGTACCCTCTTATTCGCGTCGTCGATGTATCCGTACTGCGGCACGCTGCGCTCGTTTCAAGAACCGGGCAAAGAGGCATGTCCTTACGTTTCGCAATGAGGAAAATCGCGCTGAGGAGATCCTCAGTCAGATCGCTGCCCTCGTTCGCCTCGGCTCGTGCGCCAAACTCGTCGCCTATCTTGAGGAACTGAGCCGGCAAGTCCAGGACAAAAAAGGCGACACTCGAATCACCGCAGATGAACGCCGGTGTGCCGTTTGCGGCAAGGTAACCATTGTGGCCAACGTCGCGCGGCTGGCAAAGGACTCCTCCTGGGACGATATTTCTGAGTTGGCCTTCACCCTAACTTCACAACCGACTGAGAATGTTGGGGCGAGTCGGGATACGAACACGTGCTGCTGATCCATACGCCATTCGAGGTATTGCCGCGGCTGTACACTACCTCAATTCCGACACTTCACACGAATCATTTCCGATATTGCCGGCACTGTCTTTCACTTCCATGCGGACTGTGACCGGCGACGGACTATTGAGACGGATGGTAGTCCGGCCGCTCATGTTCCAAACCACCGGAACCGGCGTCCAATTTCCATCGGGGGTCCGGTATTCCAGCTTTAGTGAAGCCGGGTCCGGGTTGGCGGAGCGAATATCAGTACTTCCAAAAACTCATTAGCCACGGATGAAACACGGATGAAACACGGATAAAGAGGAAGAAAGACCAAAAGAATACAAGGAAAACCACCCCATTTTCTTATCCGTGTTTAATCCGTGTTTCATCCGTGGCTGGATTTTGCCTGGTGTCCTATTCGCGTTGCAAAGCTGGGAATGTCAGCCATTCGGTGAGGGTCCAGACATGATCGGCCAGACCCGCGGCCATTGCTGGCGTCCGCTCCTGCCATCCTCCTTCGCTGTCACGCTGACGCAGGGTTCGCACCGGCCAGCAGAAGTTGTAGCTGTACATCGTGAAATAGGTCACTGCCTGATGCACGTCCCAATCCTTGGAGAAGCAGTAGGTCTTCCGCACCTTTCGAGCATTGCGGTTCCGGTCAGTCCCGTTGTGCCGTTCCACGAACGCTGTGTTGATCGCTCGGCTTGCCTTCGACAATGCCAGCGCGGCCATTACGGCCACGAACGTCCCGAACACCACTCGATGGTCGATCTTCACAACCCGGCCTTTTTTCCGGGTCTTATGCACGGTGGCATACTTCAAGTCGGCCAGCGGCACCTGGTACGGCGCCTTGGGCCGTCCCGGTTTTCCAGTCCGCTCGGGGATGACCTCTTCCCCATACGCCTCCAGGATGGCCGTCTTGTAAGCAGCATATTCGTCCGTGGTGATGAGATTCGGAATCCGGCCTTCGGTACGCTTCTTGAAGTCTTGCACCACTTCCTGGGTATTCTCCGAGATGCGTTCTCCTGGCACAACACTCACGACCAAGCGGTGTTCGGGGTCGAAAGCCACATGGTCCCAGTTATCCCCCTGCCGGTCATCAGCGGGATCGGCAGGGTCGCAGTTCTTCTCTTTCTTGCCGACGAACGCCCATTTTTCGTCGAACTGCACCTCCCGCGTCTGAGGGGGAAAAAGCCACGAGTTCGTCGTGGAGGTTTTTGGCGTGCTCGCCGGCAAGTTTGCTGTAACGGACAACGGTATCCTTGTTCACTCCGACCAACCGACCGGTCTTGCGGACGCCACAGCCTTCGTCAATATGGGCCAAGATCGAGAGAATCTTCTCTTGGGGTAAGCATGCTCGGAAGAGCGGCGTGCCTTTCCGCTCGCAAAATCGGGCCTTGCATGTAGCACAGCGAAGCATGCGATGTTGTTTGTTGGCCCCGTAGCGATTGCAGACACTCAGGTTGCCGGCTCCACGTTTGCCATAGTCTGGACACTCCGGATCCAGGCAACAAAACCGTGACAGGTCGTCCATGCTTTGCCCTCCGTGGCATGTGCGTTGGTTACAAGGCGACCCAGTTTATACAAAACGACTGCCTTACCGTGCAATACGAGAAGGACACCAGGGGATTTTGGAAGTACTGAATATCCCATTTCACCGTAACCTGGTCGCCGTTTCGGTCCGCAAACAGCCGGATGTCTGGCCGAGATCAGAGACACGGCTGCGTGTTGGCACACACGTTGGCACTATCGGAGCAGGCGGCGTGATGCTCTCAATCATTCTCCGCGCCGCCTCCGCCGTGGCGGCATCCTCGCCCTCCGCCGCCTATCCTCACGGGGACTGGTCGGGATGCTCCGCCTGGAAGGAACCCGGTGGTGTGGCAGGGCCTTCTCTCGGCGGGACTCTACGGTCAAACTCATCATCGTCCGGGTCATAGCCGATGTTTCCCTGGTCAAGTCGATTGCCGTTTCGTTGAGCGAAAGCATTAGCAACAGCGGGACGAAACATGATGATCAAGAGCGCGAGTGCGTGGGCACTGAAAATCACCGCAGGGCCAACAAGGAAGACAAAGGCCCCTGTTGTCCAGGGCCAGTTATCGGCTGGCGAAGAAGGAGGTCCTCCGCTGGGACACATTGTCTTCACCCACCATTGTTTCTCCATAGGCATCACAAAAACCAGTTCAAAGATTACATAACTAATGTGTTGCAGGATGATTACCAACGCGAACGCGACACTCAGCCGCCGGGCCCAAGGCTGCATGGTCAGCAAGCCAATTCCTGCAACGACCATTAGGACAGCGAACAGGAGCGGCAGCGCGGCATAGCCGAACTCGATGACCGTGTAGCCGGGCAAGCGCATTTCGAGGTACGCTCTCATGTCGGCCTGGGCGGCACCGTCTCGGCCTTGCTCCCAATACAACTCGAGCGTACGCAATGCCAGAACGCACAAACTGTAGATCAGTCCGAACCCGGCAACCACGAAGTTGACAATGGCTATTACGAGAACGCTGGTCGGACGTTGCGCGGCATGAATGCAACTCCCATTACCCCGGCTGCTGGAGGGACTGCAACATCTCTTCCATGATACAACCTGCACCTCCAAGAACACCCTAAACTTTTGCAACATGTCCCTATGCCGCCAGGCTTCCCATTGCGGGCCGCGCTCGCATGGCAATGGGAGCTATTTGTCGCCGCTGATGGCCCAGATGCGGATCAGCGTATCCGAATGCCCGCTGACGATCCGCTTGCCATCGGGACTGAAGGCCACGCTGGTGACCGGGCCGGCGTACCCCTTGAGGGTCAAGGTTTCCTGGCCGCTGCTGGCATCCCAGACCTTCAGCGTACCGTCCTCGCCGCCGCTGACGATGCGTTTGCCGTCGGGGCAGAAGACCGCGTGAGGATCCCGCCGGTGTGCCCCTTGAGGGTCAAGGATTCCTGGCCGCTGCTGGCATCCCAGACCTTCAGCGTCTTGTCCTTGCTGCCGCTGACGATGCTTTTGCCGTCGAAGCTGAAGGCCACGCTGAAGATCCCGCCGGTGTGCCCCTTGAGGCTCAAGGTATCCTGGCCGCTGCCGGCATCCCAGACCTTGATCGTCCCGTCGTAGCTGGCGCTGGCGATGCGTTTGCCGTCGGGGCTGAAGGCCACGCCGAGCACCGACCCAGTGTGCCCCTTGAGGGTCAAGGTATCCTGGCCGCTGCTGGCATCCCAGACCTTCAGCGTCTTGTCATTGCTGGCACTGACGATATGTTTGCCGTTGGGGCTGAAGGCCACGATGTTGACCCGGTCGGTGTGCCCCTTGAGGGACAAGGTTTCCTGGCCGCTGCTGGGATCCCAGACCTTGATCGTCCTGTCCTCGCTGGCGCTGACGATGCGTTTGCCGTCGGGGCTGAAGGCCACGCTGAGGATCCCGGCGTTGTGCCCCTTGAGGGACAAGGTTTCCTTGCCGCTGCTGGCATCCCAGACCCGTATGTTCTCGCCACCGCTGACGATGCGTTTGCCGTCGGGACTGAAGGCCACGTTGCGGACCATGTCGGTGTGCTCATTGAGGGGCAAGATTTCCTGGGGGCTGCCGGCATCCCAGACCTTGATCGTCTTGTCATCGCTGGCGCTGGCGATCCGTTTGCCGTCGGGGCTGAAGGCCACACTGCGGATCCAACCGGTGTGCCCCTTGAGAGACCAGGTTTCCTGGCCGCTGCCGGCATCCCAGACCTTGATCGTCTTGTCATCGCTGCCGCTGACGATGCGTTTGCCGTCGGGGCTGAAGGCCACGCTACGGACCGGGCCGGCGTGCCCCTTGAGGGACAAGGTCTCCTGGCCGCTGCTGGCATCCCAGACCTTTACGGTCATGTCCCCGCTGCCGCTGACGATGCGTTTGCCGTCGGGGCTGAAGGCCACGCTGTGGACCTCTGTTCCGTGTCCCTTGAGGGTGATGATTTCTTGGCCGCTGCTGGCATCCCAGACCTTCACCTCACCAGGTTTGCTGTGTTGCCCGCTGTCGCTGACGATGCGTTTGCCGTCGGGGCTGAAGGCCACGCTCTTGACAAGGTCGGAGTGTCCCTTGAGGGTCAAGGTTTCCTGGCCGCTGTTGGCATCCCAGACCTTCACCTCAGACTGGAAATCCTCGCGTTGGCCGCCACTGACGATGCGTTTGCCGTCGGGGCTGAAGGCCACGCTCCAGACCCCGTGGGGGTGCCCCTTGAGAGACAAGGTTTCCTCGCCTTTGCTGGCATCCCAGACCTTTAGCGTTCCATCATAGCCGCCGCTGACGATGCGTTTGCCGTCGGGGCTGAAGGCCACGCTCTCGACAAAGTCATGGTGTCCCTTGATGGTCAAGATTTCCTGGCCGCTGCCGGCATCCCAGACCTTGATCGTCTCTTCCAGGCTGCTGCTGACGATGCGTTTGCTGTCGGGGCTGAAGGCCACGCTGCGAACCTCTGATTTGTGCCCCTTGAAGGACAAGGTTTCCTCGCCTTTGCTGGCATCCCAGACCTTGATTGTCTTGTCCGCGCTGGCGCTGACGATGTGTTTGCTGTCGGGGCTGAAGGCCACGCTGCGAACATCTGATTTGTGCCCCTTGATGGACAAGGTTTCCTGGCCGCTGCTGGCATCCCAGAGCTTGATCGTCATGTCTCCTCTGCCGCTGCAGCTGACGATGCGTTTGCCGTCGGGGCTGAAGGCCACGCTACGGATCTCTCCTCCGTGTCCGGTGAGCGTAATGATTTCTTGGCCGCTGCTGGAATCCCAGACCTTCAGCGTATTGCCGCCGCCGCTGACGATGCGTTTGCCGTCGGGGCTAAAGGCCACGCTGTTGACCATGGCTGAATGAATGTTGGGCCCGCTGGTGGTGTGCAGCTTGGGGGACAAGGTTTCCTGGCCGCTGCTGGCATCCCAGACCCGTACGTTATCGCTGCCGCTGACGATGCGTTTGCCGTCGGGGCTAAAAGCCACGCTGTGGACCATGAAGGTGTGCCCCTTGAAGGACAAGGTTTCCTGGCCGGTGCTGGCATCCCAGACCTTTAGCTCAGGTTTGCCGGGTTCCCCGCCGCCGCTGATGATTCGTTTGCCGTCGGGGCTAAAAGCCACGCTGCAGACCATGTAGGTGTGCCCCTTGAAGGACAAGGTTTCCTGGCCGCTGCTGGCATCCCAGACCTTTAGCTCAGATTTGCCGTGTTCCCCGCCGCCGCTGACGATGCGTTTGCCGTCGGGACTGAAGGCCACGCTGGCGACCGGGCTGGTGTGTCCCTTGAGGGACAAAGTTTTCTGGCCGCTGGCGGCGTCCCAAACTGTAAGCGTCCCATCGTCGGCGCCGCTGACGATGCGCTTGCTATCGGGACTGTAGGCCACGCTGGCGACCCCCACGCCGTGTTTGAAGCGCGGGTCACCCAGGAAGAGCACGGGTTCGGTGATCTCCTTCGATCCTGGGCCGGCAGCCGGTTGCTCTGCGGCCATTGCCGCCTGGCGGCTCCCCAGGCTGGAGAAGCAGCCGAGCACGAACACCATGGCTACAACAGTGGCGGCTGTCAGCACGACGGCCCGGCCACAACGGCAGCGAGAAAAGTTGTCCATACGAGCGCTCCCTGGAAGAATGGGTTAAGTGCTGGGACCGGCACGGCGTGCGCGTCGGTCCTGTTCTGCTTATTATCGTAGGACAAGCGCTGATGGCCAGACCCCGGCACGAGGGCACGAGGCAGGAGGATTGCGGGACTAGCCCGACGCGCAATCGAGGATGGTCAAGTGAGCAATGTCTATAATGATCCCTTGTCGCGGTTTGCACTTGAACTTCGATACAGTCTAGTGTCTCGTCAATCTTCGATTGACGGGTAAAGTTGTGGCCCCCACCCCGCTTGCCGGGGTGGAGCTGGGGTTCGTAACCAGCAACGAGAATTGTGCGGGTTTGGCCCCCACCCCGCTTGCCGGGGTGGAGCGAGGGTTAGGGCGCAACCCGCACTCCACCCCGACAAGCGGGGTGGGGGTGTTGCTGATGCGCTCGCTTCGTCCTGGTTACGAACCGCTGCACCACCCCGGCAAGCGGGGTGGGGTACGGCAAGGGTTATGCCCGTCAATCGAAGATTGACGAGACACTAGTCCCATTTTCCGCACCCCTGCCTCCAGTGCTCCCTTGCTGATGGTGGATGAAGCATTGGCCGACGAGCCGCTGCTTCACCTGCCGTCCGCGTATTATACGCGCCTGCTCCCGCGCCAATCAAGTTTCTGCGCTTTCGCCCTGACCTTGACCGCCTCCCTATTATGGAAGTGGCACCTCGGTCGCACATCTTGAGACGCCTGTTCCTCTACCTGCCTCTTGTATTCAAGGAGAAGCGGTCATGTGCTTCACCTGGCATGGAGCCGTGCGCGCCGAAGAAGTCGTCAACCTGGGTCCGCTGGCCCTCCTCGATCCTCTCCTGGAGCGCATGCAGGTCGCAGACATCATTGATCGTCATTTGCCTCCCGACCCCCAGCTCGAATTTTCCCACGGCCAGGTCCTCAGCCTGCTCCTGGCCGCCCGGCTCTCCAGCCCCACCGCCCTCGTTAACGTCCCGGCCTGGGCCGAGAAAACCGGTGCCGATATCCTCTGGAACATCCCTGCGGACAAGCTCAACGACGACCGCCTCGGCCGCGCCCTGGATGCCTTCTTCACCGAACGTCACTCCATCCTGGCTTGTGTCGCCGAGCAGGTTCTGCGCACTGCCGACGTGCCACGGGACTGCCTCCACTTTGATCCCACCCATCTGCTCTTCTACGGCGCCTACGACTCGTCGCAGCCACGTCCCAACAACTTGCCGCTGCCCCCAGAGACGCCATCGGCCGACTTCCCACCAGCCCACATCACCTATGGCTACGGTGCCAGTGATGTCAAGCTCGTTCAGGCCGGCGTGACGGCTGTCGTGGACGAACACGGTGCCCTGCCGGTGTTCAGTCACCTTCTCGATGGCAACCGCAACGGCCATCCAGCCATGCAGCAGCAATTCGAACTGCTCCAGCACTACTTGCCACCCGTCGCGGACCTGCTCATGGTCTCGGATCGCGGCACCTTCTCGGCGGCGCACGTGGCACGCCTGCACCGCGAGGGTGGTCACGTCTTGTGCTCGGTGCCGTGGCAAGACTATCGGACGCTTTTCGACGAGCACCGCTCCGAGTTGCACTGGCGCCGCGCCAGCTATTTGTCCATTGAGCAACAACGCCGCCGCGACACCGGTTCATCACTACCGCGCGAACATTATGATCTCGCCGTGCTCCGTCATGACCTCATCGACCCCGACACTGCCGAGGTCATTCCCTGCCGCGTTATCTTCGTCTTCAGCACAGCGGACCAGAAAGTCTGCCGCCGCACCCGGGACCAAGCCATCGCCAAGATCCGCGCCGGCTTGGAGCGGATTGCCGTCAGCGTCCAGCGTGGTCATTCGCGCTCAGGTCTCGCCCAGATTGAACGCCGCGTGGCCAAACTATTCGGCACCAAATCTGCCAGCCGCTACTTTCGCTGGGAGTTGATCCCCTTGACCCCTGCGGAGCAGGCGGCGCTGCCAGCGCCCGGACGTGGCTGTCGCCGCCCAACGCATCGCTTCGTCTATCACTTCGACGCCGCCACGGCTGAGGCAGATGCCGTTTACGATGGTTACTCCGCTCTGGTCACAACGGCCCCATGCAGCCGCAGCGCCGATGTCCTGTTTACACAATTCAAGCAGCAAAATTATCTCGAACTGTTGCACCATCAATGGAAGACACCCCTGGCAGTGCGTCCAGTTTTTCTCAAGTCGCCCCAGCGGGTGGAAGCATTGCTCTGCCTGCTGCAGCTTGCCTTGACCGCGTACCAGTTATTGGAACGTCTCTACCGCCAGAAGGTCAGCGCGGACGATCCCGTTACAGAGCAGCGGATGACGACCGAGTCCCTGCTGCGCCAATTTCGCGTTTACGGACTGATCGTGCGTCGTTCCCCGGTGGGTTGCGTGGTCTACGCCACACGTCTGACATCCCGCCAACGTCACATCCTTGGAAAGCTGGGCTTCGCGACGCCGGCCCAAATTCTCACGCGCAAACTACGTCCTCCACCATTCGGCTAACGTTTCCAAGCAAGCGGCCTTGAATTGCCGACAGGGGTGCGGAAAATGGGACTAGTTCTACTGTGACCGATTTGGACTTGCAGCAGCCCCGTTCACGGGGCTTTCCGCGACAGCGGTAATAGGCCCGCCGTTGACGGCGGGTAATGGGAAGCGGGCAAACGTCCAGCCCCGTTCACGGGGCTTCCCAAGATGCTGGCATGAGCCCCGCTGCATTCTGGCAGTGGGGCTGAAGCCCTATCAACGAGAAGCCCCGTGAAACGGGGCTGAGGATTCTGACGGCCCCAGCAACCCGGCATGAATGCCGGGCCTATTACCGCTAACGCGGGAAGCCCCGTTGAACGGGGCTGAAGGCTCTCGAAATCGGTTACAGTAGAACTAAGGAACCCGATCAGTGATTAACTCGATGATGCGCCGCGGTCTCTTGAAGTCCGTGGCGGCAACGACGGCGGCGCTCGTTTTGGGAATGACCATCATTCCATCTATGGGGGAAAGCCATGTCTGTATCAAAGAACAAGCGTGATGCGGTACTGGATGTCATCAGTAAAAAGGGACCACAGGAATACTTCCCTGCGGCGTTTTTTCTTCATTTTGACAAGGCTTGTCACTTCGGCCAGGCCGCAGTGGACAAGCATCTGGAGTTCTTCCGCCATACCGGCATGGACTTCGTGAAAATCCAGTATGAGCGGAGGTTTCCGCCGCTGCCGGAGATCAAGAAGCCGGCAGACTGGAAGAACATGCCGCTACGCAAGCTGGACTTCTACGAACCACAGTTGGCAGTGGTAAAAGGGTTGGTGGCGGCGGCCAGGAAAGAAGCCCTGGTTGTGGTAACGCTCTTCTCGCCCTTCACGTGCCTGGGGCATACCACCAGCCGGGAGACCGTGGTGCGCCACCTGGAGGAAGACCCCGAGCAGGTCAAGAAAGGCCTCCAAATTGTCACGGAGAGCCTGATGCTGTTTGTCAAGGAATGCATCCGGCTGGGTCTGGACGGTTTTTACACCTCCACACAGGGCGGCGAGAAGGACACCTTCAAGGATCACCGGCTGTTCAAGGAATACATCAAGCCCCATGACCTAGTTCTGATGAATGAAGCCAGGCAATCCTGCGTTTTCAACATCCTGCACGTGTGTGATTACGTGGCGCCATACGCCGACTGGACCCCTTTTCTCGATTACCCTGGCCACGTCGTCAACTGCAATCCCGATCTGGTCTCCGGGAGCGTGACCTGGCAGGAGGTCGCGCGCCTGTTCAAGCGACCGTGCATGGGAGGCATGGACCGCAAGGGGATCATCGTTTCGGGAAAGCCGGAGGAAATCACGAAGGCCGTGGAGCAGGTGCTCAGCGCAGCCCCCGAAAGGATGATCCTCGGCACCGACTGCACCCTGCCGGTCGATACCTGGGACAACATCAAGACCGCCATTGCCGCCGCGCACGCTTTCCGGAAAAACGGATAATCCCCAGCGCGGCACAGCCGCAACCAGAAAGAGAATCACGAAAACACGAAACAACGAAATGCGAAAAAGAAAATCAGAGCAGATAAATAGGAACAATGGTTTGCCTTTCGTGTTTTCATTGTTTCGGGTTTTCGTGATTGGTCTTGGAACTTTTGGAATTTGTGCGCCGTGCGATGATTCTGAACGTTAGTAGTATGGTGAAAAATCCGGGTTAGGTTTGGCGAAGACTGCCGTAATCCATGTGTAACCCGTGGGCGTGCTTCTTTGGGCGTCTTGAAGAATGCAACGCCGGTCTGGCTGTCACGCTGGACGGGACGAACCGGTCCGTCACGCATGGCGGCCGCGTGCCTCCAACCGGCATCACCTGGACCGTTACGGAGAAGTAGACGTTGCCGTTACGGGCAGCGAGTGTGTATATTTAACGATTAGGCGACCGGCAACTGATGGTGTCCCCTCACCCCAACCCCTCTCCCCCGCTACGGGGGAGAGGGGCAGGGGTGAGGGGGGTATTATCATCCGCCGCCCGCCTTAAAGGAGGACTTACCATGAAAATGTCGTGTTGGGCAATGCTTTCAGGCGGTCTCTTGATCGCCGGGCTGCTGGTGGGCGGCGAGGCTCTGGCGTCCGAATTACAGGATACCACGCCATCCTTACCTGTGAGACCGCCGCCGATCCGCGATGTCATGCCAATCGAGCGTCCCGTGGTGATGCCGCGTTGGCCGGTGGAAATGCGCGTGGATCTGGAAATCCTGGTCGATGGCAGACCGCTGCGGATCATCCACCACGCGGGCAAAGATTATCTGCCGGTGCCGAGGTGTGGAGAGGAGTATGAGATCCGCGTCTGGAATCATGGCCCGCGCCGGGTGGCGGCCGTGGTCTCGGTCGATGGACTTTCGGTCATCACCGGTAAGCGGGCCTCGGAGACCGGTCCAGGCTATGTCGTGGACCCGTACAGTTCCGTCCTGATCAAGGGCTGGCGCCGGAACATGGAAACAGCCGCCGCCTTTCGTTTTGTCGATCGCGAGAGAAGTTATGCCGCCCGCGTTGGCAAACCGGAGGACATCGGCGTCATCGGCCTGGTGGCCTTCGAGGAAATGGTGAGGGTGCCACGACCGTACCTCGAAAAGGCTGATTCCGCCGCTCCATCTGCGCGAATGGCGCATAGCGAGGTCGGGGGCACCGGCACGGAATATGGCCGGGACGTTGATTCCCGGATTTGCTACGTCTCGTTCGTTCGCAGCAGCAACAGGCGGACGATGACCTTGTATTACGACACCAGGGAAGCACTGCGTGATGCTGGCGTTCCGGTGGACTGGCCGCGGCATTACCCGCCTGTCCCCTTCCCCGCGGACTCGAACTTCGCGCCGCCGCCTCCGGGGTACAAGGGCGGATAAGAATTCCGGCTTACGAGTCGAAAACACAGAAGGTTTGAGCCGGTTTGAAAGGCGGGAAGTAAGGCGAGCGGCGGATAATAATTTACCATACCCTCGCTTACGCTTCGGGCCAGTGTGATATTGGCCCGAAGCGTAAGCGAGGTATGGCATCACTTGCCGCTCGCCTTACGGAGCCGGCAACATGGACGGGTCTGACCCCCGGCTCCGTTTGCCGCGAGTTTTGGCAGGAGAACGTAGTTTGACCTGACCGCCCGGGAACTCAATCGTGAGCGGGAAGAGATTCAGTAGACGAGTCCCGATCAGGGCATCTTCGCTATCGGTGAGCATGATCTTCACTTCTCGCGTTTCGCTGAAGAAGTGGACGGAACCGGCGAAAACCAGTTGGTGTTTCTCAGCTCCGTCGGCCAGTTCCACGAACTCCTCGCCAATCAGCTCCAGCCCCAGTTGCACGGCATGGCGCGTGGGGATACAGACATCGCCGTTGAACCCAGTGTCAACGGTTGCCGTCAACACTTTCGTTTGCCGGCTGCCGATCACTTCAATTCGGGAGGTAGGAGTCATTGGCTCTTCGCTGACGCTTCAGGCTCGGATAGGAAGCTGCCGATCACTTCAATTTGGGTGGTAGGAGTCATGCCAGCTACATCCCATGGAACTTCACTACGGGGCCACCGTCCACGCGGATTACATAGGCCAGTGTACCGGGCCAGCGCTTGCGAAATGTGTCCCAGACCTCGTCTCTGTCGCTAGCCAACACGTACTCGCCGGTGTCAACGTTGATGCCGATGACGTCGGAGGCGTGTTCGGGCAAAAGCGTCTTTTGCAATTCGCCCAGGATCCGATGAGCCTTCCGCTCAAATTCGCGCATTGAACCGGTTGGACTTGCGAACGTTCTCCTCATAGTTAGATGCTCCCTGAATGGGTGATGTGAACCAGGAACCGCCATTTCTCTTCCATTGTATTGGCGGCCGGTAAAAGTGCATAGGTCGATGCCTCGGCTCACACTTTAGGCGAGCGGCGGATAATAAATTACCATACCTCGCTGACGCTTCGGGCTAGTGTGACATTGGCCCGAAGCGTCAGCGAGGTATGGCATCACTTGCCGCTCACTTTACCGCCCCGCTCCCTCGCTCTTCTTCGACTTCTCGAATTCCTGCAACTGTCCCGCCAGTTCCTTGTCGTTCGGCCTGATCTTCACAGCTTCGCGCTGCGTCGCCAGGGCCTCGTCCAATCGGCTCGCTTGAAAGAGAGCGCTCGCCAGCCAGTGCAAGATGAGCGCGTCCTTCCGCTGGCTGAGCCGGGCGGCCTGGGTCAAGTCGGCCAAGGCGCCCTCGGTGTTTCGCTCCAAGCGCACGCGCCCGCGGACGTAGTGGGCGCGGGCATCGTCGGGCGCCAGCTTGAGGGCTTGCTCGGCGTCGGTCAGCGCTCTGCCAAGGTGGGCCTTTTCCAGTGCCAATTGACTTCGCAGTGCATAGGCGGGACCGGCCTCGATGTTCTCGGCAAAGCACGCCGCCAGAAGCATTTCCACGCGGTCGGCGGGCAAACCGACCTTGTGAGCATATTCGGCACAGGCCAGACAGCCAATTGCCGGCTTCCACGCTTCTTCCTTGCCTTTTGGCGGGTGCAGGTTCTTCAAAAGTAGGGCCTGCCGCTGGGTAATCTGGACCACGAGTTCGCAGGCCTGAGCCAGGCTCGCGGTTGGGTCGTTGACCTTGATCTGTTCCACTTGCTGCACAGCCTGGCCCACGTTGCCCAGCGCGATATGGCTGCTGATCAATCCCACGATCACACTCTGGTCATTCTTGGCGGCCTTGTTCAGGTGGGCCACTGCTTTCTCATACTCGCCGCGCTGGAAATGAACCAGGCCGAGAACGCGCTCCGCTCCCTCGTTGGGTCCGGCATTCAGCGCCCGGCCGGCGAGGTCGCTGGCGTCGTCGAACCGGCCCAGGAGGTAATGGAAATTGGCGGCCGTCGCCAGCCCCGCAGCATCGCCCCCGGCCGCGACGGTGTAGCGGCGCAGGTTGACCAATGCGGTATCACGTTCGTTGGAAGCCAGCGCCAGGCGAATCAATGACGCCAGTGACTCCAGAGAATCCGGCTCGATCTTCAACGATTGACGGTATGCTTCCAGCGCTTCTTTCGTCTGACCGAGACTCTCATGGACCCGCGCCTTGAATTGCAACGTTATGACGCTGTTCACACTGTCAGGCTCGGCCTTGGCAGCCGCTTCGAGGTGCTCCAAAGCCTTGGCCGCCTGGTGCTGGCAGAAGCAACCCCGCGCCAACTGGTAGTAAGCCTGGCCGCGCTGCCCCGCCGGCCCTTTTTCCGCAATCGGTTCCAGGACCGCGCGCGCCTGGTCATACTGGCCGCGATTCACCAGGGTAGCGCCGAGGGAGACGCTGTACTTAGGCTCGTCGGTAAAGCGTTTCACCATCTCGCGGTAGAGTGCCTCCTCCTGCTCCGGGTTCTCGGCCACTTTCACGGCCAGTTCCCACGGACCCCGCTCGTCGGGCCGATAGTGACGGACACGTTGCAGCACGCGCCGCGCGTCGGCAGCCTTGTTGTTCTGCTGGTAGCAGCGCCAGGATCATGGCGGAAGCCGTGTCTTCCGGCGTCAGGGCCAGCACCGCCTCCAGGGCAGTCACGTCGGCTATATCCTGCGCCGGTTTGAGCGTCAGCCAGACACGATAAGCCTTCGTCACCTCTTCGTGGAACTTGCGAAAGGCGTCGAAGTCCTCCGGAACGATGCGCAGTCTTCTCCAACCGCGTGTGGAAATCAATGTCCACCTTGCGGGGTTCGCTCGCGTCGGCTTTCACGGTCAGGGTGAATGTCCCCCACTTCGAGCTGATGGTCTTCTCCTTGGGCACGGTGTCAATCCGGTAAGCCGGCGGCACCTGAACCGAATAAAGGTGGTGCGAATCGAAGGGTGCCCACAGGTCCATCGCCACCTTGCGGTCGTAATCCAGATTGTAAACCAGCAGCTTGGACCAGATCTTGCTGTCGGTGAAGCTGCCCTCGCGCTCGGCATCGCCGCTGAACTGGCCCATGACCTCAAAGACCATCTCGGCAGTCACGGGCTTGTCGAAGGCACGCAGCTCCTTGTCGTTCACCGACAAACCGGCCAGGCGCGTCCGGCTATTGGCGTCCTGAAGCTCCACGGTGACAAGCCGGCGGCGCTCGCCGGGAGGAACTTCCATCCAGTAGTCGCGTTGCGTCAGAGCGGCACTGCCGTAATACGCCACGCTGCGCTGGCACCGCGATGAGCCGTCGGCGCCGATGGACACCAGCGTTTTCTGTTCAATCCGGTTGTCGTCCGGGGTAAACTTTGGCGTCCGCACCAGACGTAGGACAGGTTTCAAACCGGTCGCCACATCTGCATCAACCACGTAACACAGGCGGTCACGGTCGTCGCGCGGCAAGAAATCCCAGGGAGCCAGGCTGGCCGTCGTGTCGATCCAGTGGTCCTTTCCATCCAACGTCACCAGCAGAATGGCGTGCGTCCCCCAGGGAGACGGAACCGATTCGAGCACCTGCCCGTCGTCGAGCACGCCGAGGGTGGCGAGCGCCACCGGCACGCCGGCCTCGCGCAACATGACCGCGAGAAGCTGGCTCTGGTCCTTGCAATCGCCGAAACGGTTTGACAAAACGAAGGCAGGTGCGTGCGGCGTGTAGGCGTGTCTCTCGCCCACCGATACATAGCGAATGTTGCGCCGCACCCAGTACGTCAACGCTTTGACCTTGTCGAGCGGAGTCTTCTGGTCGCGGGTGATCTCCTGAACGAGCTTCTTGACCTCTGGCGTACACTCCCAACAATCGGCGCGCAGCTTCTGCTTCCACTTGGCGATCTCCTCCCACGAGGTGAAGGTCGAAACAGCCACCTGGAGCCGCAGCTCCTCCTTGGGCGGCAGGCTGTCATCCTGCGGCAGCCGCGGCCGGTTGGTCACGTACCAATAGTAGGTGCGCCAGTCGCCTTCTTGCTGCACGGCAGGTTCAAGCGTGCCGCCCATCGTGGCATATTTCAGCGCGTGGGCCTTGTGCAGCCGCACGCGCACCTCGTCATGTACCACGGGATAGGTGTCGTCGCCGAAGTTATAACGCACGAAGAAGTGGTCCTGGTGCTCGGGGTCCTTGCCGCGTACCGTCCATTTGATCTCGATCACGTCGCCGACTTCGAGGTTGGGGAACGACACGATGAGTTGTTTGTCGTGATCGTAGACCTGGTAATCCGTGCTCAGGTCGCGCAGTTGCAAATGTTTGGGTTCAATGGGGACGTTCCGGCCGTCGGCCTTGATGACGCGGGCCTCGTTGAGCACAAGTTTCTGGAAACTGGGATCGTAAGCGATGTTGCGGTACTCGCCGAGCTTTTCGATGCCCTTGCGGCCGTTGAGACGGGTGACTTCATGGCTGATCGTCTCGACCGTGCCGTCGGCCTCGACGATGTGCGTGGTGCCGGCATGAAGGATGCACGCGGGAGCGTCATCAAGGAACGCGGCCGGCACTTTCTTCCATTGCTGCGGATCGTACCGGTAAACAACCGGCTCCCGCGCCTGCCCGCGCGGCACGGGCCATTCGTCGGCGGCCAGTATCGTTCCCAAACTCAGTTTGGGAACGAGAGCCAGTGAAAGAACGAAGGTGAAAGCCAAAAACAGACTGCCCAGCGCCCGTGCCGGATCATGCGTTGCCCCCTGAATGGTTGTGATGCTCCTTTCAGCATTGTGTCATTCGGAGGTCAAGGAAGAAAGGGCAGTCCACCAGGAGACTCGGCCCATCGGCCTCATCACCCATCTGCAACCAGAAAGAAGAACCACCTCGATGAACAGTACATCGCCCAGCGAAGTGTGCGTGATTTGCCGGGGACCATTGCCAGCCTCTCCGAGCGCTTGAAGAATCTCACGACGGATCAGGCCACAACCACTGCTCACGCTGCCGACCCCATTACCAGTCGGTAAATGCACGTGCTCACGCGAGGATGCACCAGGCATCTTGGCTGGCCAACTCGATTCGTTGCCGCAGAATGTTCGCTAGCCGTAACGCGTACCGCTCGGTATCTTCAGGGGCCTGCGTTTTGGTCTGGTTCTTCATCCGCACTTCGGACCGGATGTGTACCTGGAAGGTGCCGCGCTGCGTCAGTCCGGCTTCTTGAGCGAGCACCAGGGGCCGCGTGCGATCCTGAACGCCGTGGAACGCCTGGCGAATGCCTACGGCTCGGAATGCGACCGCGTTCGGCAAGACTTGGCCATCGCGGAATCCCAACTTCGCGACTACCAGGCGCGTCTGGGAAAGCCGTTCCTCTACGAGTCCTACTTATCCCAGCTCACCGCCCTTCGCGACCAACTCAAAGCTGGCCTCTCCGCTGCGACTCCGCAAGCAATCACCGAGCCATTGCCGAGTGTTGCTGAATGCGCCGAACGGATCAAAGTGGTAACCCTCGTCTGCCAAATCGGCAGCGGATTTGGTTTTCGCTAGGCACAATGGACAAGAATCTGGATAGCTATTTCTTTCCGAGTCCCTTAGAGCGTGTCTAAAAAGCCAGCTGTACGCAGCTGCCAGGGAAAAATAGGTTGTCTGCCAGCAATTCCCGGACCGAGTTTTCCTTTGAAGAAAATCGCCGATTCTGGCCTTCCCTTTCGTAATGCCAACCTACAGAATACTCTCCCAGCTTGTCCATTTTTACATTCACGCAAAAGGAATTGTTGACCATGGTCGTTTCTGCCAGGAAGGCACGCAAGAATCTTTCCGCAGATTCTCTCTTTCACATGCTCCGATCCGCCTTTGACCGTATCCACGATCCACGCGAGGATGCGTCAGATATTTCCCTCGGCAATGCTCTAATGTCGAGCTTTGCCATGTTTTCGCTCAAGGATCCGTCCTTGCTGGCTTTCGACGCACGCCGCCGCGATCCCAGCGACAACTTCCGCTCCATCTATGGCATCGAGCGCGTTCCCTGCGACACGCAGATGCGGGCCATCCTCGATCCCGTTGAACCCAACGAGTTGCGGCCCCTGTTCGGCGACGTTTGCCGCCGTCTGCAGCGTGGCAAGGCACTGGAACGTTTTGTCTATCTGGACGGCCATTACCTGCTATCGCTGGATGGGACCACGTACTTCTCCTCAACCAAGGTCCATTGCCCTGCGTGCCTGGAAAAGCACCATCGCGGCGGTGGCATCACTTATTACCACCAACTCCTGGGGGCTACGTTGGTCCATCCCGACCTCAAGGAGGTCATCCCGCTGGCACCGAGCCGATTGTCAACCAAGACGGCTACACCAAGAACGACTGCGAGCGTAACGCCACCCGCCGTTGGCTGAAACATTTTCGCCAGGAGCATCCGCACCTGCCCGTCATCATCGTCGAGGACGGCCTCAGCGCCAATGCTCCGCATCTGCGCAACCTGCGCGATGCCCACGTACACTACATCCTCGGCGTCAAGCCCGGCGACCATGCCTTTCTGTTCCAGCATCTCCGGAACGCCAACGCCGCCGGGCAAACCCAACACCTCACCCAGGTCGATCCCGGCACGGGCGTGTTGCACCACTTTCGCTGGCACCACGCGGTGCCGCTCAACGAGTCCAACCCCAACGAGTTGGTGAACGTCCTCGAATACTGGGAGATCAAGGCAGACGGCACCATGCAGTATTTCAGTTGGATCACCGATTGGCCGCTGCTGCCGGACACCGTTTATGCCGTTATGCGCGGCGGCCGGGCTCGTTGGAAGATCGGGAACGAAACCTTCAACACGCTCAAAAATCAGGGCTATCACCTGGATCACAACTATGGCCACGGCGATCAGAATCTATCCGTGGTCCTGGTCCTCTTGATGATGCTCGCCTTTCTGGTGGACCAGACCCAGCAATTATGCTGTCCCTTGTTCCAGGCCGCCTGGGATAAGATGGGGAGCAAGCGTCATCTCTGGGAGCAAATCCGTATTCATTTTCACACGTTCGTGTTCACCTCCATGGCGGAACTGTTGACGACCCTGATTCGTGGCATTGTGCGTCAGGTTCCGGTCTTGCAGGACTCGTCGTGATCGAGCACGGCTGTGAAAAGCTGTCTGCCGCAGAATGCTGGCCCGGCGTGACGTTCGCGGTGCGTACACACCCTCCCGGCCAGCTGTCAATCAGCGTGCGCCGCTGCTGCAAAGCCTCAACCCACTCTCCACCGATGCTACCCTGGCGGGACAAATCCCGGTGTCCTTTGCAAAATGGAGGAACTGGGCCGGGGCAACCATCAGAGACCGGGAATTGCTGGTTGTCTGCATGAGCAAGACACCTTATCCCAGCGACCTCACCGACCTCCAGTATGACAACATTGAGCACATGCTCCCACAGCCCAAAACGGGAGGCCGACCTCGTAAATACGATAACCGGGCACTCCTCAACGCCATACTATATGTGTTATGGTCCGGTTGCCAGTGGCGTATGCTGCCCCACGACTTCCCACCTTGGAAATCCGTCTATGGCTATTACAGCCGCTGGCAGAAAGCTGGGGTCTGGAGCGGCATACATGACAGCCTTCGGCAGACTGTCCGTGAACTCGAAGGGCACGACGCCCAACCCAGTGCCGCCATCCTGGACAGCCAAACGGTCAAGACCACCGAGCAAGGAGGGCCACATGGCTATGATGCCGGAAAAAAAGCCAACGGCCGCAAGCGGCATGTGCTGGTGGATACGCTGGGGCTGCTGCTGGCGGTCGTCGTGTTGCCCGCCAACATTCAGGATCGCGACGGAGCCAAGGTGCTGCTGGCCAAGGTCCGTAACTGGTTTCCACGCTTGCGACTGATCTGGGCAGACGGCGCCTATGCCGGGGAGTTGGTGAGCTGGGTCATGCAAAAATGCGGGTGGATTTTGCAGACCGTGCTGCGTCCCGTGGGGATCAAAGGATTCGTGCTCCTGCCGCGCCGCTGGGTGGTGGAGCGAACGTTCGGCTGGTTGAACCGGTGCCGCCGCTTGAGCAAAGATTATGAACGCCATCCACACACTACTGAGACTTGGATCCATATTGCAATGATCCGTCTTATGTCTAGGAGATTGTTACCAAAACCGGCTTTTTAGACACGCTCTTACATCTCCTCCTGGATTGGCCATTGGCAGAAGCACCATCTCCCTTATGTCTACTCGTTCCTCAAGATTCTGCTGCGCTTGGCCTAGGTCTTCATTTCCAACACAGTCTCTCAGGTACATCCATTGCCTGGCAGCAATCAATTCCTCGAACGGACCAGAACTACCGGCGAGTAGCTTCTCGATCTCTACCTTTATCTCATCCTGGTCCCCTTTTGGCTTGGGACTCTCTGATAGTGCGTATCC
Source organism: uncultured Gemmataceae bacterium (assembly GCA_963804745.1). GTDB lineage: Bacteria > Planctomycetota > Planctomycetia > Gemmatales > Gemmataceae > CAWDRY01. The sequence goes on along the minus strand of CAWDRY010000023.1, from coordinate 4,232 downwards.
TCCAAGTTCGACTATCACGGAGTGCTCAGTCTTGGCCATCTGGCACAACCGTTGGCGCCCTTCCTTCACGAGGTGCTCTTCGTCGTGAATCAGTTCCCCGAAAGCTTGGCTGGCATTCTGGACCATGTCCAGATCATCAATCGGCGCAACGAACTCAAAGACCGCCCGCACCTCTCCATCCGGACCAAACACCGGTACTGCTGTCACGAGAGCCTTGCCGGGATGATCAGTAATGCCTCGTGCTTGTTCTTTTGTTCTCGTAGCTACATCTACCGGACAGATCTTACACTGCCCCAGATGTTGCGGTCGCCGAAATGCTTCCGTACAGCATAAGCCTAGGGGCTTCTCCTCTTCCCAAACTGCTCGACCAGCCTCACGACCTCTTACTCGCTTTGCCCAATTAATTTCAATTACTTTCTTTTCTGTAGTCGCGCGAATGACTGCGATAGGCGGTGCGGTCTTGGCCAACCTCTCCTTGTCGTGCTGATCCGATTGCAAGAACGGCATCTCAAGCACGGCTTCCGTGATTTCTGTCACCGACTCCACCACCCCTGATACCGTTCCCTTTTGCTTGTACAACCCAAAATTGATCAAGTAGAGGTGGAACTGCTCATGATCACCCTTGGTCCGAGGTTCTAGCTGATTGCTGATCGCCCAGACCGGCCCCTGTTGGCACCTTCGCGCAAGATCAAGGAGAGCAATTGTGTGCATTTCAATCTTGTCTGTTTTCCATCTCACAAAAGCGTTGCCGCGTTTCTTCCTCCCAGGCAACCATTCTAACGCGCACCATGCACAGGGTCTTAACATGTTGTGAAACACATAATAACACGGCAATCCGGCTCGCATTTTCTCTTCCGCATCCTTTGGTGCGAACAACTCCCTTTGCACTTTATTCCATTCCTGTATGGAGCCGTCCGATTTGAGTACCGTCACTCCACACATAGTACCATCCCGAACAGCCTCATGATGCCTGCGTTCCTTGACCTCGGTATATCGGTACCAGCGCATGGCCACGGTCACGACCAAGAGACCGGCCACTCTTGTTGTCGCCACCTCCCAAACCGGGCGAGGCCCTCGCATTGGTACCAAGAATATCACAACGATTGTAATGCCGATGATCAGGACCAGATGCCCGACCCACAGACGCGCCGTGCAGGAATGTGAAATAGCTAAGAGCGGAAGCATGAATAGCGCGACTGCGCTCGTCTGTGCATCTTCTTTCACAGCCACCACACCTGCCGCAAGGATCACATCGGTCCAGATGCATGCATAATACAAGACCTGCGCCACCATTTCTCTCTCCACTTTATGCTGCCTACCAAACCCGCCAAGGCGCACACTAGACAAGCACATGCGAGCCATCCGATTATGCCATGACTCTGGGCCGGTAGTAGAATCAATTCTAGCCCCAGTTTGTCTCGGAGCCATGGCAGAAACTGCACTGCGATCCCGACTCGCACTAGCATCAGGATCGTCTGAAACCAATCTTGTGAGGAAGCAAGCCTACAGTTCCTCACTTGTGTCAGCAACATTCTAATGCCGTGCCCCACGTGCCTCGTGCTCGCCGGCCAACTGTTTCCGAGGTTGATTCCCCATCTCATAGCAGTGACTCTTGGTTGCTGTAGTAACTCCCTGATCAGCTACTCCGTATCAGTGACGAAATTCTTTGCTCCCAGTTGTGGAAGGTCCGGGCAGTTGTTTCGGGGAGACGCAGAGGAAACTTAGGGTTGCGCTTTGCACGCGAGGCCTGCGTCAGCGCGTATCCCCTCACTTCAACCACCGATTGTAACCGGCCCAGCACCGTAACCAGCTCTTCCGCCACGTTGCCTGCACCATTGCTTAACGGTGGCCAGACGTTAAAGAGAAACCCATTGTCGTTGGCGTCTATGTCAGCGAAAGTGTCAGCGCAGTTGCCACATTCTCGTGTCAACAAAATGCTCTCTCCCGCTTGCGAATCAACGATGATCCCCACATTGCCAGAATTGTGGTCAAATCCCATCTCGTGGCCCATCTCGTGCTCGACCACGGATGACAGATCCACCCGGCCTTGGGCCGAACTGCTCGGCGAACCGCTGAATTCCGCATTGTCGGCTGGAGCCGGATCGAGGTAGCAAATGCCAGAGTCGAGGGTGACCGAGGCATAGTCGTAGAGATGGATGCCAACGACGCAGGTGCCAGGTTGAAGCGTGATTGAGATTGTGCCGGAGTAGTTGGCGGCAGAGGGCGTTGATGAAGGAGCTGAAGGTGCCGGGAGCGAGGTTAAGGGATCGGCTGTGGGCACTGCCCCATAATGGGCCATCTCTGCGATACTGCCTCCGCGGGGCATCTGAGTGCCGGGCACGCTGGTGATGTCATACTCCGAGGCTCTAATACTCTTTGTGCCGCTGAGGACGCTGGCGACGTAGCTACTGAAATCAATAGTCACTCTGCTGCCGAACACAGTAACTATCCCATTTCCAGAAGCAGTCAGGCTGCTCGCCCCGGAGGGATCCAGCAGGACTATGCTGTTCTCGTCGAGGATAGCGAGGGTGCCGTTGACGGAGGAGACTGGACCGTTGGGATCCGATGCCCGGCTCACGGAGATGTGATACGAACAGATAAGGAGACAACCAGGGGTGTCAGCGGTGAATGATAGGATAGGAGCAGAAACAGTGCGATTCAGGTGCGGGCCAGCGCGCATAAGTAAGCCTTCCGGGATCACGCATGTGCGGGACCACTCACTCGTCAGAGCAGTACTGATGCGAAGGCGTAGCATTTTGGCGACATCCGTCATTCCGCAGCACGTCTCTCGGCCAAGATTGCCAGCAGAGAGTACAAAACCCGGCTGTGGTGAATTGCTATCATAGCTACAGAGGTTAATGGCAATCGTCAACCCTCTACTGAAAACTTCTTTATTTCTTTGTGCCCATTGTGTTTTGTTGAAAAACCACTGAGGCCAAGTTGTCATGCACTACGCAATCTGTAACGAAACCTTTGGAGACTGGGATCACGCTCGCACGTGCCGGTTTGTCGCCAATCTCGGCTATGAAGGGCTGGAGATAGCCCCATTCACGTTGGGACCACTCGTGACAGACCTCTCTGCCGAGAGCCGCCAACTGGCGCGCGACCAGGCCGGGGAGTATGGTCTGCGAATCACCGGCTTGCACTGGCTGCTGGCCAGGACGGAAGGTTTTCTGGTCACTTCCCCCGATGAAGCTATCCGCCGTCGGACGGCAAGGTATCTTGTCGAGCTGGCCCGTTGCTGTCGCGACCTAGGCGGCGAGGTCATGGTCTTTGGCTCACCGGCCCAGCGCCGCGTTCCGGCCGGTGTCACCCGTGCGCAAGCTTTCGACTATGCTGCCGACACCTTTCGCCGTGCGTTGCCAGGCATCGCTGACTGCGGCGTCAAGCTCTGCCTGGAACCGCTCGGACCAGATGAGACCGACTTTATCAACACCTGCGCCAGGCGGTCGAGTTGCTGGATCAAGTCAGCCATCCGAGCTTTGTGCTCCATCTCAACGTCAAAGCCATGGCAGCAGATGAGGCGCCGATTCCCGAGTTAATCCGGCGTTACGCTACCCGGGCGGGTTATTTCCACGCCAACGATAGAAACCGCCGCGGTCCTGGCTTTGGCTCCACCGACTTCGTGTCGATCTTTCATGCACTTCAAGTGGCAGGCTACTCCGGCTGGGTGTCGGTGGAGGTGTTCGATTTTTTGCCCGACCCGGAGACAATGGCGCGGGCGAGCCTGGGCTACATGAGAGAGTGCGAAGCAAAAGCGAAAATGGAAATTGCCGATGGATTTGCCGTAAGCTGCTGATTTGTATTGTCTATGCGAGCAAGGTGGAGGTTGGCCCTCCCCTTTGTCAGGCACTTTTTGGGATAGGTGGCTCTACTGGACACCAGTAAATTTGTCTGTGCCGTCCCTCCTGGTTGGGCTAACTCGAGTCCGACCATGGATGCTGCGGCTTTGCCAGAAATGGTCGAAGCCAAGCAGCACGACGTTCTGGATGGAGTGGCCTTTACGGCGAGGGAGCGAGTGTACGGAACCAATTCCGTGGAGTAGGTGTAGGGAGGTGCCGCTGCGCCCCAGCGAACCATTCTCATTTCTGGCTGCGTGCAACGCCAAGCGGGAACACCACATAGGACAACCCGCACTACCCCGGCGCATCTCCTGGAAAATCATCGTTGCCGCATTGCCCGCGCTTGCCGCCAGCCACCAATCTACAACTCATTGATAAATAAGCAGATGT
>CAWDRY010000022.1:0-426274 GCA_963804745.1 uncultured Gemmataceae bacterium | reverse complement strand
TCATCGTCAGGATCCCGGGTAAGAATAACAAGGTCATTATCGGCAGCGTATCGAAAATGTTTTTCGTCATCCGCTCCGGACAGGCCAGCTTCGTCCGGAGTCACTACCTGATGGCCGGCAGCCCGCAGACGAACGACAAGCTCTGTCGCACAAGCGCAGTCATCAAGATAGATTCTTTGGCTCAATGGCATATCCTCGTTCGATCAGGCGTCTGCGTTCTTCAGTTGCCTCTGATTGGATCAGCTCTCGATTTTCTTCATAATAGGCCAACGCTTCACGGATCGCCTCAACCGGCAGCTCAAGATCCTTACTTGCTGCTTCAGGAGTTAGCTTGTTAGCCCGGACGGTGCTGACCAGTTGGCCAACCGTCATGTTGCGGCCCTTGATCGATAGTTGACGGCGCCAACGATGAGGACGGGCAATCAGGTATTGCCAGCGGGGAGGTTCCGGCTCTTTGGTGTCGAGTCGTTCTTCAAGCCGTTGAATTCGGCTCAGCGCTTCGTCGATCTTTTCCCGCAGGACCTGTAGTTCAGTGCTCATGGGATACCTCGACAATCAATTTCGGTACGTTATTCTAGTACGGGCAATGGATCATTCCAAGGCTTCTTCCGAAGTTGCGACAACAAGGCGTCTCCGCGTGTTGTAGAATGATAGGATGGTAACCGTGTCCTTGAAGCCGATGCGAAAGAAGGTAACCCTGCGTCCCTTGCTCGAACTGCCTGATGGCGAACTGCGGTCGTGGTTTCAGGCACACGGCCAGCCGCTGATGCGCGCCCGGCAGGTGTATCGCTGGATTCTGACCGGCCGGGCTGAATCCTTTGACCAGATGACCAACCTGCCGCTCGATCTGCGGCGGATGCTTGCTGCCGAGTTCGTTCCGCTGGGTACGCGCATTGCCCGGCGCCTCCAGGCAAGCGATGGCACGCACAAGCTGCTCTTGAAGCTGGAGGACGGCCAGCTTATCGAATCTGTCCTGCTGCAAGAGGAAAACCGCCGCACTACCTGTATCAGCACCCAGGTGGGCTGCGGCATGGGCTGTGTTTTCTGTGCCAGCGGCCTGGCGGGCATGGCACGCAACTTGACGGCTGCCGAGATTCTCGAGCAATTGATCCGCCTGCGTAATCTGCTGCCCGCCGACGAGCGCCTGACGCACATCGTTGTTATGGGTATGGGCGAGCCGCTGGCGAACCTCGATGCATTGGTCCAGGCGCTGGAAGTGGCCTGTCTCCCGGTCTTTGGTGGGGCCGGGCTGGGGATGAGCGCCCGCCACGTCACCATCTCCACGGTGGGCCTGCCGGCTAAAATGCGCGCTCTCGCGGACAAGGGCAAGCAGTATCATTTGGCCGTGTCGCTGCACGCCGCCAACGACGCTTTGCGGACGCGCATCGTGCCGACCAATGACAAGACAGGCATTGCGGCGATCATTGAGGCAGCGGACTATTTCTTCCAGCAAACCGGCAGGCAGGTGACCTACGAATACGTGCTGCTGCGAGGGATCAACGACTCGGTCGAACAGGCAAGGGAACTGGTTCATTTGCTCCGCGGCCGATGTGCCCTTGTCAATCTGATTCCTTTTAACGACGTGGCCGGATTGCCCTACCGCCGGCCGACGCTGGAGTCCCTGAGCGCGTTTGTCGCCTGCCTGAAACAGGAGGGCATCCGCGTCAAGGTGCGCAAACGCAAGGGGTCGGAAATTGACGCGGCCTGCGGACAGTTGCGCCGCGCCGCCCTCGGTGATCGTCCCGTGGCGGACGCTGTGGTAGGATGAGGTGGTGGGGTGGTGAGGTGGTGGGGTGGTGAGGTGGTGGCAGGATGACAAGATGACAGGATGACAAGATGATGGGATGAAGTCTGTGTCATGTCATCTTGTCATCCTGTCATCCTGTGCCGAAACTATTTTTGATGACGATGGTTTAATCCTTCGAGGGAGGCCGAATCCCTCGGCAACGCACGAGGCATCCGTGGCAGCGATCGGTAAGACGAGCGCACAATATGCCTTGCGGGATCCGGATATTCGCCTCATGCTGCGGGTGCGCGACGACGATGCGGCTGCTTTCGAGGAGTTGGTGGAGTTGTATCAGCATCGCCTGGTCGCGGTGATGCACCACCTGGTCGGCAACATGGAAGAGGCCGAGGACCTGGCCCAGGAAGCGTTTTTGCGCATTTATCGGGCGCGCAAGAGGTACACCCCCAAGGCCAAGTTTTCGACCTGGCTTTTCACTATTGCCAATAACCTGGCGCTGAATGCCCTGCGCACCGAGGCAGCGCAGGCCGGCAGTGCCGCTGGACGTGCGCGATTCCGGCCCCCTGGGGCCCCGGCCTGCCGAGCAGATAGTACGCGACCGTGCCGGCCACCCCAGCCAGCGCATGCAGCAGCAGGAGCTGGCGGGAGTGGTGCGCAAGGCCCTGACGGAACTCAACGAACGACAGCGCATGGCTGTCGTTCTCAACAAATTCGAGGACATGAACTACGCCGAGATCGCCGAGGTCATGAACCTGTCGGTCAAGGCGGTGAAGTCTCTGCTGAGCAGGGCCAGAACGAACCTCCGGGTCGCCCTTCAGGACTATATTTCCACGGACGGCGAATCGTCGCCACAGGCACCTGAAAAGGAGAACTCGACCGGATAGGCGAGTTGAAAAAACAAATGGCAGAACCTTCTCGATTGAGTCCCGATGACCAGGTGAATCTGGTCGCCTACCTGGACGGCGAGCTTGATGAGAGCGCGGCTCGCGCGGTGGAGACGAAGCTAAGCCTCGACCCCACATCCGCGCGGAAGCCGAGGCGATGCGCCGCACCTGGGATTTGCTGGATTTCCTGCCAACGCCGCCGCCTTCACCCAATTTCACGCATCGTACTCTCGATCGTATTGTTCCTCCGCGCACTGCCCCGATCCGCTCGCCAGGCTGGGGCCGGCTGCGTCCCTGGGTTCTGGGCGCGGGCTGGCTGGCGGCCGCGATCCTTGTCGGCGCCATCGGTTTTGCTGGGACCTCGTTCCTGTCAATGGTTTTCACCCGTAACCCGCAGACCGGGAGCGCAATCGACAAGGAACTGGTGCGCGATCTGCGCCTTATCGAGAACAGGCATCTGTACGAGCACGTGGACAGTGTCGACTTCCTCAAGGAACTGAACCATCCCGACTTGTTTGGCGACGACGATCCCGATACGGTCCCGCTCCTGGCCGGTTCGGAACCGCACGCCGATGGGCTGCGGGACAATCAGCGCGAGTTCGACAGGATACGATCCGATCCGGAGCAATACCAACGTCTGCTGCACGATTGGCGTTCTTTCACGGCCCTGAGCGCCGAACGGCAGGAGAAGATTCGCCAGCTTGACCGGGAGCTTCACGATGAAGATTCCGACGAGCCTCTGCGCGAGGTCCTGGGCCGCTACACTTCGTGGCTGGACCGGCTACCCGAAAACGACCGGCGGCATATCGATAAGGCCGCCGACAACCAGCAACGTATGCGCACCGTTCGGGAACTTCGTGAACGCGAATGGATCGAGCACCTACCCGCCGCAACGCGCAAGCGCATTCAGGAAGCAGCCGTCGATCAGCGCCCGCGGCTGATTGCCGAGCTGCGCAAGGAGGAGCATGACCGTCAGATGGAATGGCAACGCGCACTCCACGAACCGGTGGACGCTCCGACGCCTGTTATACAGCAGCGCGCGGTGCGCCTGGCCGACCTCCCCCCGGAAATCCAAGCGTTTGTCAACGACACGTTGAAGCCCCTGCTCAAAGAGGGAGAAAAGAAGCAACTTAACAATGCCGAGGGACATTGGCCGTTGTTCGTGCGCACGCTGGCCGATCTGACCGAAAAGCACCGGGCTGCGCTGCCCGGCATGGCCCCGCCCGGCTCGCCCGACTTCTGGAACGCGATGCGCACGGCCCTGCCTGATCTCCCCAGGAGAACCTTGGAGGAGTTTGCCCTGAAGGAGCTTGACCCCCAGACCATCTCAGAACTACGGCAGAAACCACTCGATCCCGCCAAGCGCGAAGAACTGACAAAGAAATACTACGATCTCCATCCGGACGCCCTGCAACGGCAGCTTCAGCCGTCCGATCATCCAAAGCCCCCGTGGAGGCCCCACAAGGGGCGCGACAGGCCGCCGCCGGATTGAGCCGGCATTCGTCCGCATCAATAATTCCTCACGGTTTTCGTAAACGGTGGTGCGGTTCGCGCCAATTTTGCCGTGCGCAGGGACAGCAGCGTCTAGGCAATATTGCACCTCGCAGGCAACCTCAGTTGACAAGACCGCACGCGGCGGATAGGTTATCTTATACAGTGACGCTGGATGCAGTCATTTCCCCGAACACATACATTCGGGGACCCAAACCACGGATGGCGAGGCAGCACTCCGCGACCGGCAACGGCGCGCGGCAGTCTTTACTTAACGCGGGGAGGGTATCCTTTCACCTCATCCCGCGTGGCCCCGCCTATCTGATCAATGCTCTTCCGGCGTCAATCGTGAAACGCACAGGGTCCTCCGCAGAATGCGGCGGGACGGTATATATATTGCGCCTGTTCATTGGAACCCGGTGACTGTCATGTCCACTTCTGTCCTTCTCGAATCCGTTCCCAACGAAGAGCACCTTGAGCTTCTCGTGCAGCGCCGCCTGGCAGGCAGAATCCGCGATCTGCGGCTCCGCGTCCACCAGGGTGGCGTGATCCTGCAAGGACGTGCCAACACGTACCACGCCAAGCAACTCGCTCAGCACGCCGTCATGGAACTGTCGGACTTGCCGATTCTGGCTAATGACATTGATGTGAGATAACCCATAGGGGGCGGCGGACCCCTCGTGCATGCTGTTTCCGTCGCCCCCCCTTCGGAGGCTTGCGCACTAACGACTGTTGTCCACGGGATCGCGGACTCGCCCGTGGCTGAATTCCGTCGCCACATTCGGTGGCTATCCGGACAGCTTCTTTGCCTTTTACCGGGTTGTTGTTCGTTAGTTGTTAGTGGTGAGTGGTCCACCACTCACCACTAACCACTATTTGATAAGCCTCGCATCTACCCAGTCCACGTCGGCAGCCATGCCTCCCCGCCGGCCGAATTCGACAACCAGGGTCAACTCTTTTGCTCCCTTCACGTCCACTTGCACAGAGAGCGGACCGTCGTGCGCCGACAACTCCCCGTCTTTGCCAAGGTCGCGAGGCTTACCGTCAACCAGGACCTTGACGCGACAACTGCCCCCTGGACCCGCATAATCGTCGATCCCCACCAGAGCCTCGAACCGCCGGTAGGCGCCTGCCATCTCATAAGTGAGCTTGCTTTCGGCATGCATGCCCAGCCCTTTGGTGTATAAGCTCCCCGCCAGGCGCAAGTCGTCATGGTCACAGAAGCTGGCATCATTTACGAAAGGCCGCTGCGGACCGCCCAAATAATCGACGTGGGTGTAATGAAGAGGTTTCAAATCGGAGAGATAGACGGCAGGCCCCTGGAGGATGTCCAGGGCCACGACTTCCTCCACGGGAACCTGGAGTAAGGCATCGAACAAGGTGACGACCTTGACGGTCTTCGCATCCTCGCAACTGGCCGACTTTACCGACAGCCTGCTGCCGTCAGTCAGCACGAGCCGGCCATACGGTGCCTTCGGGCGTGCGTCGCCGGCCAACTCGGTGTTGAGCGCGAACATTGGCAAGTTTCTCGACTGGCACCTGTACCGTTTTTCCCTCTACTTCCAGACGCAACGCAGCAGCGTCCAGGCCAATCAGGATGCCTTCCAGCACATCGCCATTGCCCAGACGCACGACATCGCGTGTGCGCTTGTCGGCGACAAGCTGCCGCCTCTTCTGGGTGGGATGCAGTTCGTTCTCAGGAGCAGCTTTCCAGAGTACCGCGATGGCCGACAGCGGCACGGCCATGTCCTTGCCGCCTGCCAAACCCGGCCGGAACTGAATCTTCTGACCCGTCAGCTTGACGATTTCACCGGCGAGACGATCACCGTTGACGAAAATGATCTGCTCTTTCCAGGGGAACGCGGGCAAAGGTCTGGCCCGCGCAGCGCAGAGAGACGAGGTCGCCCTCGGGTACTTGCAGGGCCTCGGTCCCGCCGATTTGCACCGACCAGCCGGCGCCAAGCAGTTGCAGCGGCCCGGTGGCGGCGCGGCCGCTGGCGGTGTGGATGGCGAACGTTGGGGTGGCCGCCTGACCTGCGAGACAAGGTGACAGGGTGACAAGATGACAAGATGACAGGATGACAAGAAAAGCGATCAATTGCAAATTGAAAATTGAAAATTGAAAATTGAAAATTGACGGAAACGGATAAGAGGGCACCATGATTGTCTGACAATTTGCAATTTTCAATTTGCAATTTTCAATTTGCAATTCAGCATTCGCCTTGTCAGCTTGCATACTTGGGTTGTGCATTCTTCATTTCTGCAGGATGGGAAGATAGTTGTTCGGTATCTGAAGGATGATGCAGGCCATCGCGGTGCCGTAGTGGGTGCAGATGGCGTCGAACCAGGAACCGTCCTGAACACGTTGCCGCTCGACGAGTTCGTCTCGGATGGCGGGGAACCATTCCGACCAGTATTTGCCGCCGGCCGTCCACATGGCCTGGGCGGCATAGTAATGTCCGTAGAAGTAGTGCATGTCGTGGCCGACATGCTGGCGCTTGCCCTGGCCTCGCAAGTACTCCATGAGGAACCGCAGCCCGCTGGTGACCTCCTCGCCTTCATAGATGCCGGCACTGTAAAGAGCGGCCACGCCGGCAGCGGTGCGCGCAAAGGCCTGCTTAGGATCGGCGCCGACCTGAGCCATGTAGCGAAACCAGCCGCCCGGATGGTCCTGGCATTTCTTGATGTATTCGACACACCTGTCCACGTTCGATTTCGGCACATTGAAGCCGGCGTTGCGCCGAACGCAGGGCCATGATCTGGCAGACCGTGACGGAGATGTCCGCGTCTGTGGATTGGGGATGATAGCGCCAGCCGCCGGTGCTGTTCTGGCTATTCAGTATCAGACTCACTGCCTTGCCGAGAGTCTCCTTGACCCGGCCGCGCAGGTCGGGATCATGAACCATGCCGCAAACCTCGGCCAGAAAGAGCGTGCCGAAACCGTGACCATACATGGGACCGTGCTGCGCCTCGTCGGGATAGTACAGAAAGCCGGGGTTTCTATTTTTACTTTCCTTGCTCAGGACAAACTTCAGAGCGTCGGTGACCACCTTGCCGTAGGGGCCGCGTCCCGGCAGGTGCCCGCCTGCCATCATCGCCAGCGCGGCCAGGCTGGTGACGGCCACATTGCCTCGATAGGTGTTGGTCCCGAAGCAGCCGTCGCGCTGCTGCTGGCTGCTCAGGTAGGCAAGACCCAGCTCGATGCTTCGTTCGGCAGCAGGAGTAATCATGCCCTTGGAGGCGCTGCCGTCGGGCACCCGCTCGCGCGGAGCATCGGCCAGCGTGGGTGCCACGGCTACACCCAGGACGGCCAGAGCACCGTGCATCATGAACTGCCGGCGGGTCATCATCGATCAATCTCCTTTGACAGTGGATTCTGATTCATCCTTCATCCTTCATCCTTCATCCTTCATCCTTCATCCTTCATCCTTCATCCTTTCCTTCTAATCTCCTTGCTTGCGGCTCTTCTCCGCGATGGTCGCATAGTAACGTTCGATCAAATCTTTGTATTTGGCCATGAACGCCTCACGCGAGTAAGCATCCATTTGCGGCCGCATCGACTCCGGATACTGGCCCCAAATGTCCTTGAAAACGTCGGCCAGCTTGTTCATGTCATCTGGGGGATTGGCCTTGCCGCCTCCGCCTCCGCTCGCCGTCTCCCGCCAGCCTCCCGGCTCCCTGTCTTTGTGGAGCCTGCTGCGCCGCCGGCCTGACCGCGGGTTCCGCCCTGGCCTTGCCGGGAAGCTTGCTGGCCCTGCTTGTTCTTTGACTGGGAGCCGCCCGCACCCGCCGAGGAGCTGTCGCTGCCATCGTCCGGCGGCGGCTGTTTCTGCAGATTGATCAGGGCATCCAGATCGTCGAGGATGTCGCGCTGGACTTGCCGGGTGCCCTCGGTCAGCTCCTTCTTGCCCAGGCGCTCTTCCGCAAGCCGCACATTCTTGGATACGCGGTTCAAGGTTTCCTGTTCATCGATCTCCGGCTCGGACGCATCGCCCGGTTTCTCATCCATCTTGGGCTTTGCCGGTTTGGCGGAAGGTGGCTCGGCCTTCTTCTCAGCAGGGACCGGCGGTTGCTCAGCGTCCTTGTCCCCCGGTTTTGCCTTCTTCTGGAGCTGTGCCGGCGATTCGGGCTGGTCGGGCGCCGGCTCGTCCTCCGCCATTGCCCACAAGCACGGGACGAGCAGACAAGCAAACAAGCAAACAAGCAAACCCACAGACCTTGGAACAATATTGCCTGTCTCCCTGTCTCCCTGTCTCCCTGTCTCCCTGTCTCCCTGTCTGAGTTTGTAGGGTCACGGTTTATCTCCTTCCGGTTCGGCAGGCGTGGTCAACTGATCGACAAGGTCGCCGACCTCCCGCTGCTCGGCGTGGATGGCTTGCAGCTCGAGCTTCTCTTTCTCGGTCAGTTTTTCCGGATCGGGATGCTGCCTGGCGAATTCATCGGTGCGTTTATTGACGTCGGCCTGGATGCTGCGCAGGAGCTTGAGCTGCGCCAATGGTGGAATACCGTCGCCCTGGCTTCTTTGCGCCTGGCCCCCTCTCTTCCTTGATCTTGTCCACGGCCTCTTGCTGGTTCGTCGCCCTGACCACCTTCTCCGTCATCCCCCTGGCCGGCCGCCGGGCCAGCCGCAGGGCCAAACCGGCTTCCGGCTTGAGCGCTTCCAGCAACCGTTCCAGGGAACGCAGGGCCTCTTGTTGCAGTCTGGCGGCTTCCTCGCCCGCATCGGTTTCCGCCTTGCCTTCGGCCATTCCCTCTTCGCGGTGTTCACGCATCTTGGCAGAGGCATTCTCCATCGACTCCCCCGCCTTGTGCAGCACGCGGGCAAACACACGAGCGCTCTTCAACTCCTTGTCACTCAGACGGATGGTCTCACCACCAAGGTCTGCCTGGTTGTCCGCAAGACGGCCGAGGCTGCTCCACTTCGTCCGGCGTTCGTCCTCCGGCAGCAGCGTCAGCTCGCGCTGAATGCGTTCAAAATCCTTGTTGTGTATCTCCTGCCGCTCCTTGAGCCGTCTGATCTCATCGCCAATCTTCACCAGTTGTTCACGAGCCAGCTCTTCCTCCACTTCCTTGCGCATCCGTTGCACTTCTTTGCGGGCCTCCTGGAGGCGGTCGAGAACATTGTCTTCCTCACGCTCGGCATTCTCGCCGCGTTGCAGTTGCTTAAGGGCCTGTTCCATCTGCCGGCTGAGCTGTTCCAGGGCCTCGTTGGCCCGTTGGCTGCGCAGCCGAGAAAGTTGCTGGAGCAATTCCTGAGCTTCCTGCTGCTGTCTCTTGAGTAGCTTAGCCTGTTCCTGGGATAGTTCTTTGAGCCTCGCCTCCCGCTCCTTCGGATCAGGAATCTGGTTCGCCTCTTTGATTTTCTTCCGAAGTTTGTCCAGGTCCTCACCCAGCTTCGCCAGGTCTTTCTCGGCCTTTTCCATCTTCTTGATGAGGCGGTCCAATTCCTTCTCCGGCTGAGCTTCGAGTTTCTTGACCATCTCTTCCAGCCCGGCAATGGACTCCTTCTGACTCTTATTGGCCTTGTCGAATTGTTTATCTTGAATAAGCCCGGCCGCCTCTTTCATCCTGCTGGTAACGCCACTTTTCCTCGCGGCGTCGCTGGCGTCCTTCAGTTCCCTGGCCGAGTCCGGCTCCTTCTCCTGCCGCTGCTGGCTTATGCGCTCCATCTTTTCGAGCAACCGGCCCGTGCGCTCTCGCAATCTACTCTGATCTTCCTGCAACCTGTCAAGCTCGATTTGCTGCTCCTGTGGCAGTTGCGTCAGGTCCTTGCTCACCGTCTTTGTTTGTGCATCCTTCGTGCCGTCGTGAATGCGTCGCTGTTCCTGCAAGGTAGCCTTCGCTTCTCCCTTGATCTCGACCAGCGTGCTCCACGGCTCGAGTCGTTTTAGCATCTCATCGAGCGCTTTCTCTACCTGCTCCTGATGTTTTTTGGCCTCGCCCAGGGGTCCCTGGTCCTTGGCAAGGTTCGGCCGCTTTTCGGGTGACGCCTCGGCCTGTTTGCGGGCATCGGTCAAACGAGGTTCTATTTGCTCCAGCTCTTCCCGTGCCAAGCGTGATAACTCGGCAGCCACGTCCTCGATCCGCTCCTGGGCCGTGGAGTGCGGCAGATGATTGTCGCGCATCGCTTGCAGGATGCGCTCCACCTCGGCCCGCAGTCCCTCTTTCCTGGTGCCCACCTTCTCGCGGATTTGTTTCTGCAACTGCTCGGCTTCTTCGACGAACTGGGTGATGTCGTCGCGCGAAGCGCTCATCTTTCTCGTTCCAGCGTTTCTGAGCATCCATCACCTTTTTGAGGGCGTCACGCTCCAGCTCCCGCAGGCGCACCAACTCCTGTTGCAGCCTGGTCTGATCCCGGCTCAGGATCACATCCAGGGCATCGCGGCTGACAATCCGGATTTCGACTTCATGGCTGCGCCCCGGTTGCTTGTCCACGGTCACGTCGTCGAAGTCGTCGGCGCAGACCTGCAAGGTAAGGACGTCTCCCTCCTTGAGGCCGCCGGCGCCTCACCCGCCTCGCCCTGGCGGGAGGTGCGTGAACTGGCTCAACGCCAGTTTTCGGCCGATCTCTACTCGTTGCAGCCGCAAGCGGGGCGGCTGGAGAAGCGTGGAACAAGATTGCAATCTTGTCGCCACGGGCGGCGGGGTCGGGGTGCTAGCACCCAGCGCCACTGCTGACGCCACTGCCACCGCCGTCCCGGCGCTGTGTGCATCGTACAGCGCCAGCCGCCCCTCACCCCAATCCCTCTCCCCCGCCGCGGGGGAGAGGGGCAGGGGTGAGGGGCGCGGCGCATCAGCCTTCTGGCATCGATACTCCAGGTACGCCGAGTACACGGCGTGAACGGGAAGGCCGCTGCTGCCGGGCGATGGGTCGTCTGCAATCGCCTCCAGGGTCAGGTCGGCTCCGGGTAGCAGGTCGAGACTGTCACGTGTCGGCGCGGGGCGGTCGAGGGTAACCACGGGCGCCGGGTCGGCCAGAACGCGCAGCTCGAACTGCCGGCTGCCGCGTAATCCGGCCTGGCTCTCCTCGAAGTGCAGCACATACATGCCGCTGACCCACGGCAAGAACCGGGCCGTGAACACGCGCGGATCGGCTTCCAGCACGGCATCGACTTGCCCCCAAACAGCATGGCCGCCGCAGGCCAGGGTCAGCGTCTCGGCCGGATGTTGTCCGCCCAGTACACCGAGAAAGGCAACGACCTCTGCATATTTGGGATCAGGCTGGTATGCAATCCAGGCGCGGCGCAGAGGCGTGTCCGCCGCCCCGCGCAGAGTCAGCAAGGTCCCTGCGACGGTTTCGACGTTGCCAACCCCGGCAGGAAGGTCGCGATCGGGCAGTTCGGTGTAACGGGGGAATTGCATCCGAACCTGCGGTGAATCCCGGCCGTCGAGCAAGGTCAAGGACGGCGGCGGTAACACTTCCACATGGTACTGGTCCGTTCTGGCATCATTGGCCTGCACCTGGAAGGTGAAGTCCCGTTGCACGCGATTGGGATCAAGGCGCGTCGCCAGCATACCGGCGCCGGGATCATCGCCCTTCTTGACCTTGCAGGTATGCTTCTCCGGCGGCATGCCCTTGAACTGGAAGGTGACCGCAGCTTCGTCGGGGATCACGCCGCGCACCGTGGCCTTGACCTCGAACGGCTCGTTGCGGCCGATCCTGGACCGGTACTCGGCGATTTCCAACTGTGTTCGCTTCGGCCAATGGTGACTGCCGAACGGGTCCGCCAGACGCACGAGAGCAGTGCCAGCCAGCCGGGGACTCAACAGCACGAGGGCCAGGGCCACGCAACCGGCGCCTGCCAGGAATAACCCCGCCGGCAGCGTGCCTCGGGAGTCGATCACGCGGTTGAAATCATAAGACTGGACCTTTCGCAAGGCGCGCTGAACCGCTTCACGGCGCAGGACCGGCGAGCCGAGTTGTTCCGCTTCGGCCGGTTGCTTGATAAACTCGATCGTGCTGGCCAGTGCGTCGTTCAGTGCGGGATAGTGCTCCTCCACGCGCAGCGCCAGCGACAGATTATCGACAGGCTTCCGCAAAGGCCGAGCCAGGCACAGATAACCGATACATGACGCAGCACCGAGTCCCCCAACGAGGGCGATGGCCCTTACCGGTCCAGGCAAATGGACGAGCCAGTCGATCAGCCCGGTAAAGACCGCCAAGGTGAGGAGGACCGCGCCGACGCAGCTCAGTCCGCGCACTGTGACAATAAACCGCCACCGCCGGCGCAGCGCTGCCAGCCGATGTTGCAGCGGACTCGGGTCAACCTGTTTCGACATGTCTATATCCCCAATCAAATTCTAGCGTTGCGGGAGCATTTTTCAACGTAAATGGGGACACTTTGCTTCCTTCGTTACAACTGTCCGAGCCCGCAGTGTCAGCAAGGGTTGTGACTAACCTTGCTTACGCTGCGGGCTCGGACTCGCCGCGCAAAGTGTCCCCATTTACGGCTGCGGGTGACGTATAATAGCGTTGTCGCCGGATGAACGACCGCGAAACCGATTCACTGGTCCAAAAAATGCCTCAAAAGACGCGAGCGCGATCAGTTATTCCAACCGACCCCCGCTGGGAAGCGGCCAAGGCGGCCCGGCGCAACCTCAGCCACGATGCTGCCGTCCAGGAAAGCTTTTCCCTCCAGAAGCAATATCGATCCTTATGGAGCAATGAAGTGGCACACTCTCCCGTTGACCTCAATGAAGTATTGCGAACACTTATCAAGAAGAAGATACCCTTTGTGCTGACGGGAGCACATGGCATCGGCGGCTGGACCGGGCGGCCGAGGGCAACACAGGACGTTGACATCCTGGCAAAAGGAGGTCGCAACTACTCGAGAGCGGTGAACGCGATCAAAGCACTCTACCCGCAGCTGGAAGCGCGGCAATTCCACGGAGTGACAGGCTTCTTTATTCCGGGCGAGAAGGAATCGGTGATCGATGTTACTTATCCCCATCGAGCTGACAATCTGGAGACATTGAAAGATCCCGTCTGGGTACAGAATGAGGCGGAAAAGCTGCGGTATCGTGTTCCTTCGCTTGAAGCGGCTCTGGCCAACAAATATGGAGCGATGTTGACCTTTCCAGAAACCCCGAGAAGAGAAGCCATGGACACTGCGGATTTTGGATGGATGGTGAAGCATTCGATGGATGAGGGCCGGCAACCCATCGACCTGCAAAGGCTCGAATTCCTTGGCGAGAAGGTCTGGCCGGGCGGCGGCGGGAAGGAAATCCTGCGGCTGGTCGAAGAGGTGAAGGCTGGCAAGGCAATCAGTTTGGAGTCGCTGGGGCCGCGATAAGATTTTCCTGTGAGACCGATCATGACCATACCGAAGGCTGCTCTCATACCGCCGTACCCAGCATCTGTCCCACCGTTGTTGTCATTGGTGTCCCTGATGCTGCTCGGATTCCTCACCGGCTCAACCGCGGCGCCGAGAAGCCGGCCGACACTCTGACTCCGAAAACCGTCACCATCCGCAACGAAAAGATCAGTCTGAGCAATGCCTTGCAGGAGATATTCAAGCAGACGGGCATCAAGATCGAGCGCCGTACTCGGGATGATCCTGAACTGCATCTCGACCTGCAAAGCGTTACATTCTGGAAGTCTCTTGACACCATCGCCGTTCAGGCAAAGGCATCTGTCTCGCCCTATGGCGGTATTGCTCTGGTCGATCGGCCCGCCCAGGATCTCAAGGTTTGCTACGACGGCATCTTCCGGCTGGCAGTGAAAAAGATCACCGCGGTTCGCAACCTGGAAACAGGCGAACACTTCTACACGCTCGCTGTCGAGGTGGCCTGGGAGCCGGGCTTCGAGCCGCTCTGGCTCCAGACACGGCCGCAGAACCTGGAGGTGCGCGGCGCCGCGGGCCAACCCTGGAAAGTGAACGACCTGGGCACCGTCAAGGCCGCCGTGGACAACAAGACCTGCCTGCTCATTGACGACATCATCGTGCCGGCTCCGGACCGGCCCACTGCCAAGATAAGCCTCCTCAAGGGCAGCCTGTCGGCCATTGGGCCGAGCAAGATGCTGACCTTCGATTTCGGCACGCTGAGCCAGCTCAATCAAGCGGGTGCAGCCCGCCGGCTGACACAGGAACAGGTTACCGTGGACATCAGAAAAATAATCATGGACACCACGCGCTACACGGTGCAGGTGGCCGTGCAATTGCCCCCGGATACGCGCCAGTTCGATAGCTTTGAAGCCTGGTGGGTCAACAACGATATGTATCTTCTCATGAAGGACGGCAAACGCTTCACGAATAACGGCGGCCATTCATCGGACAGCGCCGCGAGCAGCCCGGTGATCCTCAGCTACCACTTCATTGATGAGCCGAAGAAGAAGATCGAACGGCCCGTTCCGGCGACCGTGAAGTTGATTTATCGCTGTCCGGCGAAGATCATCGATGTTCCGATAGCATTTGAATTCAAGGATTTGCCCTTGCCCTGACACCACTCTTTCCTTGCAGGTTCCGCAGGTCCGTTTATAATGTTCTTGGTCGCCTCCTTCCGCCTCGGAGAGAATGCATGGCTCGCCGGCTGCCGATTGGCATCCTGTTTGTACTCAGCACATTCCACTCAGCACTCAGCACTTTTGTTCATGCCGAGCCGCCCGCTGTCGTTTTCCCAGCAGAAAAACCGGAGATCGTCCGGCAACTGGAGGAGGCCAACCGCAAGACAGCCGGCGAAAAATGGGCCGAGGCGGTCAACGACTACATTCGCCTGCTCGAAGAAGCCGGCGACCAGCTCGTCCCGGTCAGCCCGACACACGCGGTCCAGACACGTTGGCTTTGCCATCGCCGGATTGCTTCCTTGCCGCCGGAGGGCTTGCGTATCTACCGCGACCGGGTCGATCCCCAGGCGAAGAAGTGGTTCGAGCAAGGAGCCGCGGCTCGTGACCCGCGCCTGTTGCGCCGCGTCGTGAACGAGGCGTTCTGCAGCCGCTTCGGCGATCAAGCCCTCGACTTGCTCGGCGACATGGCGTTCGAGCGCGGCTGGCTGGAGGAGGCGGAACACTGGTATCGCTTGCTCGCCATACTCGCCACCGTGGAGGCAGCGCAAGAAGCAGATAGACGGACAAGGAGACAAGGAGACAGGGAGACAAGGAGACAAGGAGACAGGGAGACAGGGAGACAAGGAGGCGGGGCCTGTGCCTCTTTTTCCTTGTCTCCCTGTCTCCTTGTCTCCTTGTCTCGTCTTCCCCGATCCGCAAGTGGACATCGCTCGCGTCCGTGCCAAGCAGATCATGGCTCGGTTATTCCGCGGAGAGAACGAGGGGTTGCAAGAGGAATTGCAGGCTTTCACGCTGCTGCACGCCAAGGCCGAGGGGAATCTGGCAGGGCGCAAGGGCAACTACGCGGAGATACTCCAGACTCTCACCAAACAGTCCGATCCGCTTGCACTTTCACGCGAAGCAACCCCCTGGACCACCTTCGCCGGCACCCCCTCACGCAACCTGGTTCTCTCCCTGGACGCCACGGAGCGCGATCGGCTGCTCCGCCTGTGCCGGTACGAGCCGCAATGGTGCTTCAATATCCAAAAGCACAGTGCGATAGAAAAGGATGAAGGAAGAAGGATGAAGGATGAAAATAAACCTCAGACTATTCATCCTTCATCCTTCATCCTTCATCCTTACTTACCGTACCACCCCCTTATCATGGGCGATTCCCTGCTGGTTGCCGAAGCGCACGCGCTGGGCGCCTTCGATCTGCGCACCGGCAACTACACCATGCTGCGCGAGGACAAGATCGACAAGCCGGCTGAACAGCCGAAGCCGCGTGTCAGAGACGACGACCTGGAAGACAGGCCAGCGCCCAAACGTGAAGCGCCGCACACGCTGACCGTGGCGCATGACAAGGTGGTGACCATTCCGGACAAAACGTGGTTCGAGGGTGCGCCGCTGGTGTACGATGGCCGGGCCTATGTTGCCGTCACGCGCTTCACCGGTGCCGATCACATAACAGCGATCCATTGTTATGCCGTCGAAGGCGAGTCAAATCCCGGTAGGACGGATTCGCCATCCGTCCCACTGTGGAAACGCGACGTGTGTGCCGTGCGCGGCAAGGACCAGCGCGACCGGCATCACTTGTTGACGCTCGCCGGTCCCAACGTCGTCTACTGCTCACATTCCGGCGCCGTCGTCGCCGTCGATGCGCTGACGGGTCAAACAGCCTGGGCCGTGCGTATGCTAGCCAGGACGTAGGGCAGGCTTTCCAGCCTGCCGAAAACTGGCAGGCTGGAAAGCCTGCCCTACAGAGACACGGTCCCGTGCCTTTCCGCCGACGGGCGTCTCTTCGTCGCACCGGTCGATAGCGATGCACTGTTCTGCCTGAATTCTGTCACCGGGCAGGTGCTATGGGAAAAGCGAGGCATCGAGGTGGTCCATCTCCTCGGTGCCGGTGACGGTCTGCTAATCTTCACGACCACGCGCGCGATCCGTGCCGTGCAAACATCTACTGGGGAGGATGTCAAAGGCTGGCATCAGCCGGCTGACGGGACGAGCCTGGCTCCCCACGGCCGCGGCTTCCTCGCCGGTGGTTTCGTCTTCTGGCCGACGGTGCATGGACTGAAGATTTTGAACCAGGCCGATGGTCAACCCGCCGACATCGATCCAACTGCCTACCGGCACGTGCGGTCCGGCAACATGGTCTATGGCAACGGCTATCTCGTCGTGGCTGATGCCGACAAAATATGGGTTCATGTTGCGGAATCACGCTTGCTGGAACAGCGCCGCCAGCAGGTGAAGGATGAATCAGCATCCGCCAAAGCTCGTTTCCAACTTGCGCTTGCCGAAGCCGATGCCGGGCTGGACGAGAAAGCATCGGCAGACTTTGAGCAGGCAGAACAGTTGGCAGGCCCGTCGGAGCGCTATCAAGGTGGCAGGCTTCAGAACATGGCCCGTGGCGAAAGACAACAGCTCATTGCCAATCGAGCCAACCAAGCCAAGGCGGAGAAACGCTGGGAGGAAGCCGCGAAGCTGTACCATCTGGCGGGTTCCTCATTGCTGGCGCAGGAAGCAGCCTGCTGGACTGTCGGCGGCCAACCAACACGCGCAACGGCAGTCTGGCAAGCCATTCTAGATGATGGAAATCTGCGCCGTGGCCACATCACCGATGATCGTGGCAACCCACAAAGCGCCGCAATCTATGCCGCATCTCAACTCTCCCCTCGTGTTCATCCGAGCCTGCAGCGTGAGCAAGGACGAAACTCACTCCAGCCCCGCCCCGATCTTTCCTGGCCGCTGCTTCGGAAATGGTCTGTTGCGCTGGAACCGGGAGAGCATTTACTTGTTGCCGACCATGCCCGCCGAGAACAAACGTCCGGCAACTCGTTGTTCCTTGCCCACGGCAAGCGCTTGACCTGCCGGGACGCCAACACAGGCAAACCTTCCTGGGCGGCTTCGTTGTTCTTCTCTCCGGAATGGGTCGCCGAGCGCGGTGATGCCGCCCTCGTGGCCGGAGCAGACGGAATCGCCTGCCTGCGCCTAAGTGATGGCAAGCCGCTGTGGGAGTATGCTGCTCCAATCAGCTCTCAACTCTCAACTCTCAACTCTCAACTCTCAACTTATCAACTGGCCGGCGAGCAACTGTTCTTCTTACAGGATGAGCGCCGCCTGTTCGCCCTTGATGCCGCGACAGGCTGGGTGCAGTGGACACACTGGGCGCCGGCAGCGCAGCTATATTTGCCCTCACCAGGCGGGAGGTTCGTGCCACAGTATCACATCGGTGAGACAAGTATCGTTTTGCAGACCTCCACCGGCCGGCTTTTGATCCTGGACAGACAGACCGGCAACATCATTCATGAGGGCGCATCAACGGACAGAGTCTGGTCGCAACCGCCGCTCGCCTTGGATAGCCGCCGTGCTTGCATTGTCGATGATAACCAGCGCGTGATCTTGCTGGATACGCAGACCGGTCAGCATGTCTGGACGCATGAGATCGATGGCACGACAACGGTGAGTGGCGAGCCTCATCAACTTCTGGGCGCAACAGAAACCCGGTTTCTCGGAGAAACCGGGTTTCTACTCGTGACGGCCCGCAACTACGGCTATGCGCTCCAGCGCCTCGATCCGCAGACGGGGAAGAGTCTCTGGCCGGATGAGGTTCTGGTGAGTTTGGATTCACTTGCCGCCGAGGACATGGCAGTCGATGCCGAAGCAGTCTATTTCGTCAGTCGCAACATTCTTCAAGCTCGCGCTCTCAAGGACGGCAAGCTCCTTTGGAAACTGCCGCTCACCGGACCACCAGGCCGATGGCGTGCGCTACTGGAGCGAGGTTCCCTCTTTGCGTTTCCGGTTGAGTCGAGCGAGCTTCAGTGCAACCTAGGCTGGTTCAACCAGCATCTGTCGTTGAATCTCACATTGCCCCCGCAGGAGCATGGGCAACCCAGCTTTCCTGTAGTTGTCTGCGACCCGAAGACCGGCCAGCTAACGCAACGGTTGAATTTCTCGAACCTGCGGCCGCTGATGACCGTGCAGTGTTCTCCCAACCCACCCATTGATCTTCTACCTTATCTCTGGATCGATCGCTGGCAACCGTCCCGGATGGCACCGACAGTCCACATGATGGAACGAGGAATGGTAATAGCTGCCAATCGAGAGATGTGGCGAGTAATCGAGGCGTCCACTGAGTAGAATCAATATGACCGTGCGTGAACCTGCAACACTAGCCCGAAGCGTTAGCGAGGGAGCCCACCTCTCTCGCTAACGCTTCGGGCTAGTGTGCAGCCGAATTCAGGCACGGTGACAAAGAAAGAGTGCTGTAAACCATGCAAACCGACGAACAACCCATAACCGTGAAATGCCCCAACTGCGGCCTCTTCGTGCAGGTTCCGCCCGGCGGCCGGCGGCTGTGCGGCTGCGGAGCGTGGCTGTCCGAAGACAATGTGGCCGTGCTCGAACCGTTGTCCGCCGATCAGGACACATCCTGGCCGCGCATCGAAGGCGAATTGGCGGCCATCGAACGGCTCAACCACGGCTACCGGCGCATCCGCGGCGAGCTGTCCAAGAGCATCGTCGGCCAGGAGCGCGTGCTCGAAGAATTGCTCATCGCCATTTTTGCTCGCGGCCACGGCCTGCTCGTCGGTGTGCCGGGACTGGCCAAGACGCTGATGATCCGCTCGCTGGCCGATTCGCTCGACCCTCAGCTTCAGCCGCGTTCAGTTCACCCCCGACCTGATGCCCTCCGACATCACCGGCACCGAAGTGCTGCAAGAGGACAAGGCGACCGGGCAGCGGATGTTCAAGTTTCTGCACGGGCCGCTCTTCGCCAACGTCATCCTGGCCGACGAAATCAACCGCACGCCGCCCAAGACGCAGGCCGCCCTGCTCGAAGCGATGCAGGAACGCCAGGTCACCATCGGCGGTGCCCGGCACAAGCTGCCCGACCCGTTTTTCGTCCTGGCCACGCAGAACCCCATCGAGCAGGAAGGAACCTACCCTCTCCCCGAAGCGCAGCAGGACCGTTTCATGTTCAACATCATGGTCGATTACCCGGAGGAAGAGGAGGAATTCCGCATTGTCGAAATGACGACCTCGACTCACGAGCCAAGACTGGACCGTGTGTTGTCGGCCACCGACATCCTGGAGATGCAGGACATCGTTCGCAAGGTGCCGGTCGCTCCGTATGTGATTCGCTACGCCATGAAGTTCACCCGGCTGACGCGCAAGGACAAGGGCGAAGTGCCCGACTTCATCACGCGATTACGTGACCTGGGGCGCCGGCCCGCGCGCACCCAGTTTTTGATCCTGGCCGCCAAGGCCCGCGCCGTGCTGCACGGGCGCTATTATGTATCATGCGAGGACGTTCGCGCAGTTGCGCATCCCGTGCTGCGCCATCGCATCATCTTGAACTTCAACGCGGAAGCGGAAGGAATCAAACCGGACCATATTGTCAAACGTTTGATTGACTTGATACCGCGAGACCCACAGGATGACAAGGTGACAGGGTGACAAGGTGAAGGATGAAGTCCGAGCCCGCAGCGTAAGCAAGGTTAGTCACCACCCTTGCTTACGCTACGGGCTCGGACAGATTTCATCCTTCATCCTTCATCCTTCATCCTGTCACGACAAATGGATGACCCCAAAAGATACCTGGATCCCGTCGCTCTGGCGAAAGTTCGCAGCCTGGAACTACAGGCTCGCCTTATCGTCGAAGGCTACCTCTCCGGCATGCACAAAAGCCCCTATCATGGCTTCTCCGTCGAGTTCGCCCAGCACCGCGAATATGTGCCGGGCGACGACATCAGGCATGTCGATTGGAAGGTGTATGGCCGGACGGGGCGATTCTTCCTCAAGCAGTATGAGGAAGAAACAAATCTCGTCTGCTGGCTCATGGTCGATATCAGCGGCTCGATGCAGTACGGCTCCGGGCCGGTGACCAAGTTCGACTATGCCTGCATGACCGCCGCCGCGCTCGCTTACCTGACCTTGCACCAGCAGGACAGCGCCGGGCTGGTGACGTTCGACAATCAGATACGCCAGTTCCTGCGGCCGTCGAGCCAGCCGTCGCATTTCAAGCAGATCGTCAACCTCATGAACCTTGGAGCGGGCCGCGAAAAGACCGGTCTGGTGCCCATTTTTCACGACCTGGCGGAGCGGATCAATCGGCGGTCGATCATAGTCATCTTGAGCGACCTGTTCGACAACGTGTCCGACATCCTGGCCGGACTCAAGCACCTTCGGTACAAGCGGCACGAGGTCATCGTCCTGCACGTCATGGACGCGGCGGAGCTGGAATTCCCGTTTCAAGAGGCGACGCTCTTCCGCGGTCTGGAAGAGTCGCCGGAGTTGCTGACCGACCCACGTTCGCTACGTCAGGGTTACCTCGATCAGGTTTCGGGGTTTATTTCAGAATTGCAGTACGGCTGTCGCGATCAGAACATAGATTTTGTGCCTTTGAGGACAGATGCAAACCTGGGCGTAGCATTATCGAGCTACCTGGCCCATCGCCTGACGCGGTCCGTGTGAGGGCTTGCCGGAATCAACACGAAGGCGAGGTCGGCATGCGAATGATGAAGTGGTTTGTTAGGCTCGTCTTAGAAAGGTTGCCTTTGGATCCCTTCGTCATGGTATCCATAGTTCTGGGAATGCTCGGCTTAGGTCTCAGTGCCGCGAAGGATAATTGTCTCCGCACTGTTGGCGTTTTGCTGATGGTGCCCATTCTAGCCTTTTGTACGCTTGTGTTTGCCATGGGAGGTTACGAGTGGATCAGAAAACAATTTGGTCGGGACGAATAGGTGAAAGATCGTGCCAACAGCTACAATCATTGGCCTTCTGACAACAATTGGAGTGGCGGCCGCTGCCGCTTCCATCCCGGTCATTATCCATCTCCTCAACCGCCGGCGTTTTCGCATCGTCAACTGGGGCGCCATGCGCTTCTTGCTGTCGGCCCAGCGCAAGAATGCGCGGCGCATGCGCCTGGAACAGCTCATTCTTCTGGCGGTACGCGTGGCCATCGTACTTCTGCTCGTGTTGGCGATGGCCAGTGTCGCCTTGTGGGCCGAGAACATTTGGGGGCGATTCTTTCCAGACAGCGTGGCCCGGGCCGCGACATCCAGCCAGCGCACCTACAAGATATTGGTGATCGACGGCTCGCTGAGCATGGCGACGCGCACCGGCGAGCAATCGTGCTTCGAAAAGGCGATCGGCCTGGCCGAGCAAATCGTGCAAACGTCGCCGGAAAGCGGTTTCAGCGTCGTCCTCATGACCGCGCCGGCGCAGACCATCGTGCCGGGGCCGTCCGACGACGGTGCGAAAGTGGAAGCGGAGATCGGCAAGCTCCGTCTGCCGCACGGCAACGCCGATCTGGCCAGCACGCTGCGCACGGTCGAGGGCTTGCTCCAGCAACCGCTGGGCCGGTACGACCACAAAGAGGTTTATTTCCTCACCGACTTGCAGAAATCGACCTGGATCGCGCCGCAGTCGGCCGGATTGGTCGGACCTCTGCGAACATCCGCCGGCAGGCCCGCACTATCATCGTCGATGTGGGGCGTGACGGCGTCGGCAATCTGGCCGTCACCAACCTGACCCTGGCGACGCCACTCGCCAGTACCACCAGTGAAACGCCCATCCTGGCGACTATACACAAGTACGGACCGGAGATGCGCGACCAGGTGTGCGCCGAGCTGCTGGTGGGCAAAGCACGGGCCGCCGCCGCCGAGCCGCCTTTCGAGCTGCGCGTTGTCCAGCAGAAGGTCGTGAAGTTGACCGGTGAGCAAAATCAGGTCAGTTTCGCCCACAAGTTCAGCACGCCGGGTGATTACATCGTCCAGGTCCGGCTGGAACCCGACGCTCTGGAACTGGACGACGTGCGCTCCGCAGTGATCTCCGTCCGGAAAGAGGTGCCGGTCCTGCTCGTCAACGGCAAGCCGGACAAGCAGCTCTACAAGCAAGCGACCGAGTACCTCTTCGACGCTCTCAACCCCTATCAGAGCGGCCTGGTCCCCGGGGACGTGCCGGCCCGGCCGAAAAAGGTGCTGGCATCGCAGTTCGCCGACGCCAACCTGGGCGACCTGACAGCTTACGATTGCGTATTTCTGTGCGACGTGCCCCGCCTCAGCCAGCCGGAAATCAACCGGCTGGAGACGCACCTGCACCGCGGCGGCGGCGTGGTGATCGCCCTGGGTGACAACGTGGACCTGGGAGCATACAATGAGTGGCTCTACAAAGGCGGCAACGGCATCCTGCCAGCCAGGCTGCTCGCCAGGCACGAAGCCCCCGAGGGTTACTATTACCACTTCAAGGAAGCGGAAGAAAAAGCTTACCTCCTGCCTCCCCTCGACGCCTTCGGCGACGCCAAGGACCAGGCAAGCCTCCTGGGCGCCCGCTTCCAGCAATACATCCGCACCGAATTGAATCCGCGCGGCCAGCCGCGCAAAATTCTGACGTTCCTTCCCGAAGCCTCTGCGCCCGGCAAGCCTCTGCCCGCCAACCTGCCCGCCACGGATGCCGCTCTTCTTGAATGGCAGCCTCTAGCCAGAGGTCAGCGGTCAGAGATCAGAAGTCAGCCTCCGACCTCCGACCTCCGACCTCCGACCTCCGACCTCCGACCTCCGACCTCCGACCTCCGACGCTTGAGGGGCCGTGTCATCCTCTTCACCAGCACCCTGAACATGGACTGGACCACCTGGCCGGTGCTCCCCAGCTACGCGGCGTTGATGCAAGAGGTGTTGCACTACGCCATCGCCGGCAGACTCCGCGAACAGGCAACTACCGTCGGCGAACCGCTGGAAGAGATGCTGTCAACCCCCAGCAGCGGCCTCAAAGTGACCATGCACGTACCCTGGCAAGAAGATCCAGAAAAAACCCAGACGCAGGCGCATGGTGACGGAAGTGTACTGCGCTGGCCCGACACCAGCATCAGCGGCATCTACCGGGCCACCATCGGAGAACAGCCGGTGGAACATCTATTCGCCGTCAACGTGCCGACAGCCACCGACACGCAACAGGCCACGGAAAGCGATTTGACACGAACCAACGAGGTCGAGTTGCGCGACGCCTATCAGTGGGACTTCCAGCTCGTCACCGATCCGCGGCAAGCCGAACATTTCGCTGTGGCAGTGAACGAGCAAGAGATCTTGATCGGGCGCAAGCCAACGCCGGGGTCCGCTCGGACCAGAGATCGCCCGTTGGCTCTTGCTGGTCATGTTTGCGCTGATCCTGGCCGAGGTTGTCCTCGCCTGGTCATTCGGCCATTTCTCGACGGTCGCCGACACGCAGAGCGACCG
This sequence comes from uncultured Gemmataceae bacterium, assembly GCA_963804745.1. Classification (GTDB taxonomy): domain Bacteria; phylum Planctomycetota; class Planctomycetia; order Gemmatales; family Gemmataceae; genus CAWDRY01. Next base: position 402,439 of record CAWDRY010000022.1, on the reverse strand, counting down.
GCCAGCGCGCGGCGTCCTTGCGCCTTTGCTGACATTGTGTTGTACCGGACTCATCATTGTAACAGTGACGGCAGTGCTGATTCATGTGCGCAGGACGGGTGACTTCCTGGGTTTCCTCCCGGACTCCGCGCGCCTGAGCATGGAGACGGGTGCGTATGTTCCGAATCGACTCTGCCGCATCATCGACGCTTGCGATCCCGGCATCTTTGCCAAAGGCTTCAGGCACTGGATCGCGCTGGCTCCCGACCTGCCGAGACTGGAGTCGGGGGAAAGCCGAGTCTGGCGGCTGGAGTTCCTTCACTACTTCGTGAGCGCGGCCGCCGACCCCTGGCTGGCCGGTGTACTTGCCCTCGCAACCGCCGCTTTGGTTTTCACGATCCATCAACTGGAAGGCCGCACTGCCTCGATTGTCTACAAGTTGCTTCTGTCAACATTGCTGTTCTGCTTCGTGCTCTTCGCCCTGAGCGTGTTGCTGCCGAGGCTACAGGTCCGTTTCGAGCGGCAAAGCTGGCCCGACATCGCCATCATTCTCGACGACTCGACGAGCATGACCACCGCAGACCACTACCAGGATGCCAAGGTCCAGGCGATGGCCGACGAGTTGGCGAAACAAACATCTATGTCGAATCCCCAGCGCCTTCAGCTCGCCCAGGCGATCCTGACGCACGACAACCCCGATTGGCTCGAGACCTTGTGGACCCAGAAAAAGCTCAAGATTCACGTCTATCATTGTTCGAGCCGGTCGGCGCGCCTGAGCGATGTCACCAGCCGCGAGCAGCTCGACTCCGCCGCGAACGCCGTCAAGCAATTGCAGGCGGACAGCAAGAACGACTCCAGCCAGCTCGGTACTGCTGTCCGGCAGGTGCTCAACGATTTCCGCGGTTCGTCGCTGGCGGGCATCATTATGTTCACCGACGGCGTGACCACCGAGGGCGAAGACCTGGTCAAGGTGTCGAGCTACGCCCGCCAGAGGGGCGTGCCTCTCTACTTCGTCGGCATCGGCGACGCGGATGTCGCCCGCGACCTGGTGCTGCACGATCTCCAGGTGGAAGACACCGTTTACGTCAATGACCGGCTTGTCTTCGAGGCACGCCTCACGGGGCCGGGTTATGCCGGCCTGAATGTACCGGTCCGGTTGCGCAAAAGGGCAAGGACCGGATTCTGGCCGAGCAGCGCGTCAAGGTCGCCGCCGACGGCAAGCCCGTGAAAGTGCGGATCATCTATCAGCCCACCGAGCCGGGCGAAAAGGTCTACGTGCTCGACGTGCCCAGCCAGCCGAACGAAACGCGAACGGATAACAACTCCCTGGAGCGGGAGGTCTTCGTCCAGGAGATCAAGCTCATCAAGGTCCTCTACATCGAGAATTATGCCACCTGGGACTATCGCTTCCTCAAGACCTTGCTGGAACGCGAAAGCTGCGCTGCACCGCGGCAACAAGACCATCGACCTGAAGGTGTTGCTGGTCGGTGCCGACGCCCTTTGGCCCAGTTCGGACAAGAGTGCGATCAGCGAATTTCCGGACAAGACGAAGCTGAACGAGTTCGACGTGGTCATTCTCGGCGACGTGAATCCCAGGAACCCCAGGATCGGGGAGAAGCACCTGAACGATCTGGCCGACTTCGTGCGCGAGCGCGGCGGCGGCCTTCTCATGATCGCCGGTGATCAGTACGCGCCTTACAGTTACAAGCAGTCGCCGCTGGCGGACATCTTGCCCATCGACGTGACGGACGACCGCCCCTCTCCCGAATTGGTGAGACCCCGGTCCGTCGGCTATCGTCCGGAGCTGACGCCCGTGGGCCGGCTGCACCCGATGTTCCGGTTCGACCCCGATGAAAAGACGAATGAAGAGATCTGGGGCAAGCTCAAGGAAATGTACTGGTGGTCCGAAGGTTACCGCCCCAAACCGGCGGCCGAGATTCTGGCCGTTCATCCCACCGTCCGCGAGCCCGACGCGCAAGCAAGGGGCCGAGGCGAGCAGCATCCTCTGGTCTTGCAGCATTTCGTCGGCGCCGGCCGGTGCATGTTCCTGGGCTTCAACGAAACCTGGCGTTGGCGCTTCCGGGAAGACGAGCATCGCTTCAACCAGTTCTGGATTCAGACGGTCCGCCATCTGGCGCGCAGCCGGGCGGGGCGAGTGGAACTGCGGCTCGACCGCCAAACCAACTACCGCCGCGGCGAGCCGGTGCGCATCACCGTCCGCTTCTCGGACGATTCCCCGCCGCCTGCGCTCGAGACCGACGTGAAGATCGTCGTGGAGCGCAAACCTCCCCGAGCCTCCGGGGTCTACGACAAGGTGGGCGGGCCGGAGGCTCACCCTCAGCCCGATGCTCAGGCCACCGAAGTTCAAACGCTGTCCCTCACTCGCCTCGAAGGCAGCCGGGCCACTTACGAAACCCTGCTCACCCGCACCCCGGAGGGAGAATATCGCTTCTGGCTAAGCACTCCTGCCGTTCCGGGACAGAAACCCCAGGCCCAGTGCCGGATTCTGGCGCCGCCGGGCGAGATGGAACAACTCCAGATGAACAAGTCGGACATGGAGCGCGTCGCCCAGGAAACCGGCGGCAGCTTCCACACCATCGCCAGCGCCGATCAGTTACTGGCCGACCTGCCCACCGGCGCCCACGTAACCACAGACGCCGTGGCGGCAAGTTTGCAAACTTGCCCCCAGGGAGACGTTTGGTACGTCTGGCGAAACTGGCTGACCTTCCTCGTAGCCCTCGGTCTACTGACTATGTACTGGACCTTGCGCAAACGAAGGCACCTCCTGTAGTGAGTGGTGAGTGGTGAGTAAAAGACATCACTCACCACTCACCACTCACCACTCACCACTCACCACTCATCACTCTCTTCCAGCCTGCTGGCCAGTGCCAAATAATCCGGCACCCGATCGCGCCAGCGCCGCGAAGCTGCGCCGCCGGATTCTGCCAGTTGACGAGTTCCGAATGATCCGCGTCCCAGACCGCTGACGGCTCCGACCCCCATTGCGCCGACTGCACCGACACCAGGCCGTCGTTGGGTCCCTCGACCTCGTGGATGATGCCGTGCGAAAACAACCATTCCGTCGCCACTGTGTTCGGATCGAGCCGGCCCGCTACGGAGTAATAGCGGACTTGTTCCACGTCAGGCGTCTCTTCGTTGAAGCGGCTACACTTCTCTCGTGTCAGATCATAGAAGGCTTGCGTTGGGATGCCGAACAGCTCCAGAATGGGACGAACGATCGGTCCGAGATGTTTGATGCCCCAGTCGGCGAATGCCGTGCCGCGATGAGGCGTCCCCACGGTTGTCAGCGAGGCGACCCGCTCGGCCATGTCCAGGCGGGAGATGAGGTAGCGGCAATCCAACCCGCCCATGCTGTGACCGATCAAATGAAGGCGCTTGAGCGGAGCATGCTCGTCGAGAAACTTCTTCAACTCACCGGCCCTGTGAGCGACCGAGTTGGTCGGACTTAGGTTGGGTAGCAGGACCTCGTAGCCGGCGGCTTCGAGTGCCTCGGGAATGCCCGGAAAATAGTTGGCGATGCTCCAGCCGAGCAGGTTCAGCCGGCGGAACCCGAGGCAAGCCGTGGACCAGAACGATGGGGTGGCGAAACGGGAAAGTGGTCATGCCGGTCCTCTCTGGCCATGCCGCGCCGGGAAGTTTTACCTGTTGCTGAGGCGTTCCGTTCCATTGGCGCCTCCTGAGAAGATCAAAGGTTTTCCCGTTATTGGATGTCGTGTTTGCGGTTCGTAGACGTAAGGCCGATTCCACGGGTCGGTCAGGTCCTTTTCCTCCAGTGTAGCAGGCTCGCTCCCCATCGGTTGAGTAAGAGTCTCCAAATCTGGCGGATACTCGCCCATTTCGCTCTTATAGATTTCAACGGCATCAGCGATATGCTGGATCGTTATCTTGGCCACGCTTTTTTTCTCCTGTTCAAGGGTGCGCATGTAGGCCACCGTGCCAATACCAACAAACCCTCCGCAACAGACAAGGATCAAACCCGCAGAGATGCCGATCACCAAAAGCAGGATTCCCTTCTTTGACTTACGAGAAGGCTGCTGATCGTATTCGGTGCGTGGCCTTCGGTCACGTGGATGACTCGGAGCGGGATCAGTCGGCAGGACATCTAGTGCGGCCGGTTCCGGTTTGACCGCCTGACTCATTGGCGGCTTCAGCGCAGGAACAGTGATTGGTCCCTTGCAATGCGGACACTTCCCGGTTTTGCCAGCGGCGGCATCGCTAATCGTCAACTCAGCACGGCAGGATGGGCATGCAAAGACAATGGACATAGATCCCTCCCGATTGATCGAACGGCAACTGGTGGGATTCTATCCCGCATCGACGCGATGGGCAACCTGCTTGCCGTTGCCGTGACCACAGCAAGCGCGGCGTGCAATTTACCGCTGTCTCTTTTCACCGCTGAGGGGGGGGCCATGAAAAGCATTGAGTGAAAAGCAAGTAAGGCGATTCATGCACGCGCTAGCCGGAAGTCGGGTCGGATTTGGCGGTTGTGGTTGTTGAACGCAATATTGAACGACCCCGGCCGGTGAAAAGTTTTCGCAATTGTGAAAAGAAACATCCGCGGGGTCGGGGATGGATGTGTTTTCGTTGCCGCAGCGTTGCCGGTTGTTGCCGATTCGACGGTGGTTTTTCCGGTTTTTGAGGCGGTTTTGGCAGGGTTTGGGGTGGATTGGGGGGAGAAAAAGGTAGAATGGCCACGGTTCGTTCAAGGATCTTGCGGCCCAGGTCGGTGGTTTCTTGCGAAGCAGTTCTTGAAGCTTGCGCTTTGTCAAATTGTCGGGTGGCCGGTTACGTGGCCACGATCATGACCTGTCTATCTCCTTGGTAATGCCAACGGTGTTTCGGCGGTTCGGCACGGTGCGGAACGCCTGCTGCGGGTCTATCGCAACGATACCGGACCTGCCAGCCCCGCCTGCTGCTTGAGCTACCATGCTACCTTGCACCCCCGCTGTTGGGACTAAAGTGAATCCTCGGTCCCCGACAACAGGGCCAAACAGAGTTTCGGGCAGAATCCTTGAATTTGCCCAATCAAGTGAAAGGAGTCCAACAGATGCACGACGATATTCTCAGTCATCAGCGACATGAGTCGCCGGCCGGTTACTGCGATACACCAGAAAACCTGGCTCCCGTTGACTTGCTCCCTTGCCGGCCAGCTCCATCCGTCGTTCTGCCAATCCGGAAACGCCGCCGGCGAATGGTAATCATTGGTGTGCCGGTTCTTTGCTTGCTCGTCGCTCTCGGCGGCATCCTGTGGTTCATTTTCTCTGGACGGCCGAGATGTACGCTTCAGGCACATGAACATGGCGTGCTGGCGGTGGCTTTTTCTCCGGATGGCGAAACGCTCGCCACCGGCGGCTGGGATGGCACCGTGAAATTTTGGGACCTGCCCAGAAAATGAACTGGTGGGACTGACTGCACACATCGACCCTCAGAGGAGCGGAGGCAGGGAGCGAGGTCAGGAAGTTTTTTGGGGGCGGGGTCAGAAACTTTCTTGCGATACGTCGTATCTCACAAACGTTCCTGACCCTGTTGTCAATGCGGAGATGTCAAGGACACGGCTGCCATGACCAGGGTTATCGAATGGGATTGCGGCTTGTGCCTGCAGCGGGACCACGGGGTACAGCCGTCGCTCGCATTGTACTGCGCGGCCGGCCTGGCGTGAGGGCGCGGCAGGCCTGCAAGCATGACAAGTGTGGCTGTGCAGGCGCAAACAGTGATTTACGGCAATAAGCACCGGTGGGAAATTACCAAAGGTGGCGCCACGAGGTTGCCCGGACGGTGCCCTGCCGTTATCCTGCAAACCTGCGTCCCCCGGAATAGCTTGCTGCCGGCACGGTGCATTCCTGGACTTTCATGCCGGAGCCAGGGTGAGACATATTAAGAGCAAAGATGTCCGTTAAGATTCCTGACACTCGCACCACTCGCACTCGCTACAGGTGTCTCGACTTGCTGCACTCGCTTCTCGAGATGCTTCGTGGCTGCATCAAGAAATGCGTCGTCCTCCAAATCCCAGATGCCGTCGGGAACCTGGCTGGCCCAGTTCGAAATGTTGACCACGAGTTGGCCGAAACGCATATCTGGATATCTCTCGCTTAACGTTTGCAAAACCTTGAAGATTTCAAGTCGTGTTAGTGTCATGGCAGTTTATCTCCCACTGTGGGGAACGTTATCGGCATTCCCTGAACCGATTTGCCGTACTGAGTGATCTGTTGCGCGAGCTTGATCGGGTCGGCCCCGTAAGATCGACCCGACGGAAGATGCAAGGTGCGTGGATCGACATCCAGGAATTCTGCGATAGCCGTCCCGATACACGTAGAAGCGAAGGCTGAACCATGCCTCAGAATAATGAATGTTGTGGACGAGAGCAAGTGAAGTAGCACGTTCTTGTCACACCAAAGTAGAAATGTCCTCCTTTTGCCCCAGATAGAAATGTCCGGTGTCGCTACCAGTCATTTCTTCGGCAGACCTTGACGCCAGGGATGGTCAGGGCCAGGGCGATACGAGCCCGAGGGGCCAGGGAGCGGTGCGGCGGCCGGAGCGCAGGGCGAGCGCAGCGAGCCCGGAGCGGAGGCCGCCGCACCGCTCCCTGGCCGAGGCTCGTCTCGCGGTTCTGCATTCGCCACGATCTCGTGGTAAGCTAGGTAACGTTCCCCAAAGCGAATCGCCATCGTCCTGTCACGACGCTCCTCAATAATCACCCGGCCACCCCGCAAGCCCGGCATCGCCGGCTTGTGCAGTTGATACCAGCGGTTGTGCAAACGAATCGTGTAGTCGTTGGTCACCACGCGTTTCGTCTGCACGCTCAGAATGGCCGGCAAGAAATACTGCCGTCCCAAGGCGCGGTGGGCATCCGAGCCATCAGCCGCCGGTACCGCAAAACGCCGGTTGTATTCCGGAACCAACGTGTGGCGAACGAACTCGTTCGCTGCTGCTCGGGTCGTCACCTTGGCCAAACGCATCTCCTTCACCCAGCGATCTTGGGCTACTTCAAAAAAACGCTCGATCCGTCCCTTGGCCTGCGGGCTGTGGGCCAGGATCAATTCGATGTCCAGCTCCGCCATGGCCCGGCCAAACTGCGTCAGTCCTGCGGCGGCTTGTCCCTTACTTTGCCACTGAAAAACGCTGTCTCTGTCCGTGTAAAACGCCCGCGGCCGGCCGTGGCGTCGCAGCCAGCGTTCCGTCATGTCCATGTACGCTTCGACCGTTTCACCTTCGTAATACCCTGCGTCGATCCGACTCGTGGCATCGTCGATCAGCGCCACCAAGACCATCTCTTCACCACGCCCTTCCAGCCAGTCGTGCAGCGAGGTGTCCATCTGAATCAACTCGCCAAAACAACGCCGGCGCGGCCGCCGACTCCGATGCACGTCACGCCGCCGCTTGCGCTCCCATAGCCCTTCCACCAGCAGCCATTGCCGTAAGGTCTCGACCGACACCTGCAGCCCCTGCGCCGCCAACTTCTCGCTCGCCAGCGTCGGCCCGAAGTCCGCGTAACACTTTCGATAGATCTTCAGCACCTTGCCGCGAAGCTCCTCGTCCAGACGCCGGTTGGACGGTCGGCCGCGCAGCCCATGCACCAAGGCCTGGTCGCCTTCCTCCTCCAAGCGTAGCGCCAAGCGTCGCACATGCCGCGCTGTCAGATCCAACAGCCGCGCCGCCTCGGCTTGGCTGCGCTTGCCATCCACGACTGTTTGCAAAACTTTCAAAACATCGCGCTCACGCTGACTCATAGTAATCCGGTCTTCGAACCCTTTCATGAGAACTGCCCTCCTTGACACGATTTGCCAAAGAGGACATTTCTACCTTGTTAAGACCGGACATTTCTATTTTGGTTTGACAGTGAAGTAGCACGTTCTCATCCGTCAGCAAGCCTGACAAGTGTGGCTGTGCAGGCGCAAACAGTGATTTACGGCAATGAACCCTGGTGGGCAATTACCAAAGGTGGCGCTGACGAGGTTGACCAGACGGCGCCCTGCCATTGTCCTGCAAACCCGCGTTCCCCGGAATAGCTTGCTGCCGGCACGGTACATTCCTGGGCTTTCATACCGGAGGCAAGGGGAGGAACATATTAAGAGTAAGGATATCCTCTAAGGTTCCTGACTCCCGCTGCCCGCTGCCCGCTGCTTCTGACTCCCGCTGCTTATCGGACGGCTGCCCGCGCCTTAAAACGGGCGATCTCTTCCTTGAATTGATTGATCCGCTTCTTGAGCGAGCGCAAGGTCAGCTCTTGAACATGTTCGTTGCTGGCCGATCTTTGTCGGATTTTTGCGTAGAGTTGCTCCAGTTCTTGCAGCTTCGTCCGTGTGTTTTCCAGTTGGCGATTGTTGTCGATGCTCATGGGTTCACCTCCAGCATCCCTTTGACGACCAGATTGCGATCGGTGGCAAAAGTCCTCTCCGTAAAGTGTTGAAAGGCTTCCTGATCTACCAACTCCAGGTTGATAAACGGCAGTCCCGCGAGCAGTTCTGTTTCGGCCGCGGCGTTGCGCGGGAAATCCGGTCCAATCAGCAGGACACAATCCACGTCATTCGGCTCCAATGTCGCAGTGACAAAGCTGCCGTTCAATACGATGCGTCGCACGCCAGCGCGTCGTGCCAGATCGACGAGCCATCGCAAAGATTCCATTTGCACCTGCCGCAGCTCAGATTCTCTTCCGAAACGCGCCTCAATCTCCTCAAGGGTAGCGCTATGTATACCAGGCGGCAAGTAGCCGTGTTCGTTGAAATCCGGGATCACTGTTATCCCCACACCTTGTTTGGACGTTTGCTCCCATGATGAGCCGGCTTGATGAACTCATGCCCACACTCTCGTCGGCCGCGGTTCTCATTATACACTTGCCGCCTCCGCTCGCCACACGAATCATCATCCAGCAAGGGTGACAAGTGTGGCTGTGCAGATGCAAGCAGTGATTTGCGGCAATAAACACTGGTGGGCAATTACCAAAGGTGGTGCCACGAGGTTGCCCAGACGGCGCTCTGCCGTTATCCTGCAAACCCGCGGTCCCCGGAATAGCTTGCTGCCGGCACGGTGCATACCCGGACTTTCACACCGGAGGCAGGGCAAGGAACATATTAAGAGTGAGGACGTCCGTTAAAGCTCCGACCCTCGCTGCCTTCTATAGCATTATGAAGTTGGGTGCCATGCCCATGTCCGCATGGGCATGGTTGGAAAGCATGCCCACGAAGACGTGGGCATGGCACCCGGCGAAATGCCTCGGCCAGGGCATGTCACTTGCTCAATGACCAGAGGGTAAAGGTATCGGTGAAGCCATTCATCTGAACGCCGTCATGCCGTTCCCACTTCAGTTGGGCGTGTTGCTTGAGACCGCCCGGTCCAGGTCTTCCTTGGCCCGGTCGCTCAACCAAATCTCGGCCCCCTTGATCGCGTCCACCACACGGGCGGCAAAGTTCACCGCACCGCCGAAGACATCGTCTTCCTCCACATGTATCGGCCCGATGTGAATCCCGGCGCAGGATTTGCACCTGCTTGTGGCCGGGATTGGCTTGCAAATCCCTGGCGTAGTCCAGTGCCTTCTCCACGGAGCGGAATGCTGCCATGAAGCCATCCCCCATGGTCTTGATTTCACGCCCTTTGTATTGGTCGATCAGCTTTCTGCTCTGCGCGAAGTGCGCCCGCCGCACTTCGTTCATGCGCTCGTCCTTCAGTTCTTCTCCCAGTGCGGTCGAGCCGACGACATCGGTAAAGACGATGGCAAGCGTGACGCGCTCGTCTCCCGCCCACTCCGTAAAGCTCGGAGTACTCGTCTCGCCGCGCCCGACTCGACAAACACCTCGAAATCCCTCTGGCGGTCGAAGGATCGCTCTCGGTCCTTTGTGGCGGGACGCTCGCTGTGCGTGTTTGAAGTGTCGGGCGGTTCCATGCCTTCTTCCATGACCGCTTCGCGCAGGTTGTCGGCGGCTCTCTCCAGGTCCGTCCACTCCTCCTTACGAGAAATCACTATGGAACCCCCCACTATTTCAAGCCTGACCCTGTTTTCAGGAGCCGTGTCGAGAATCGACCGCTTTTCAGCCGTGTCAAGCCACGACCGCAGAAGCTTCATCATTCCCTCTGACAGTTTGGAGGCTGTGGGGTCTTGCGAAATTTCACAGGTGGCTTTGCTTGGAAAGAATAGCCCCAACCCGAATCGCTCCAACCCGCTGTCTGCTGTCGGCAAAAAATTTCTGGTGATGCGCCTAAGGGAACGCGATAACAGATCCAAATGAAGCCGCAGATTATCGCTGCTACGCTCGCGCAGGACATCATCGGTCAACAGCCCAAACAGGTGGCGGATGTCCTCGGACAAACGCCGTAGCGAATCCCCTATGCCGAGAAGACGAATCCGGACCTCATCACTTGGCTCGGTGTCGTATGGCTGCCAGTTCCAAGGAATGAGGCGTTCCATCTTTGGCCACACAACACGAGCTTGCAGAACAATGGAGTGCGCTAGGTCAATGATGTCCGCGATTCCGGTGTCTGACAAAACCTCGCCCATCGCAAAAGGGGGCAAATCTTCAGGCATGACCGATACCTCTTGTCGGCAACCTCATGGGAAAAAGAGGCAGGGGGAACCCATTAGGTTTCTGGGGGTTCGGATGATCGGTCCTATCCCCCGCCATGCCTGCATTCTATTCCGGTTGCTCTCGTTGGCCACTTCAGCGCCGATCGATCTTCCCTACCGCTTCATCCCGGCCGGGTTCACACTCAAAGATCGGCACTATCTGCAATGGGGGTCTTTGCGTTTCGCCGAAGGAACCCCCTTCCGCTTTGCTTCTATGGCTTTCCGGCGAGCCTGCCATTCGCTTGCGAATAGACCGACATACACCCACCTCCGCTTAAGCCTGTCCCACCAATAAGCTGCCCACTTGCGATACTGCCGCTGAATCATGATGCCGTCGCCGCGGCGGTGGTATCCCTCCCTCGGTCTGCCGCCGCGATTGCCCCTCTCTGGCGGGGGATCGGCTAGGAATCGCCACTCAGGAAGGTCACACTCTTCCGGCATTTCCCCCTCGACCGGGGAGGGGGACAGGCTTAGAATTGCTTGGGTAGAGAGGGCTAGGCTTGGGCCGGGACCGTGGTTGACGGTCCCGGTCTTTTTTCGCGCTCTTGCATCCTACCGACTGTCGTTTTGTCTCATCTGGGGTACGCCGTAGGATAGGCTTTACTGCTTCGACCTGATGAACGTGACCTGGCCTTTGTCGTTCGGTCATCACTTCGACGGCCTGGCCGGATTGGAAATCATTGATCTTGGCAGGCTTGCCCTGGATGATGACCAGGGCGTCCGGAGCGAGCCTGTAGGAAACTTCCTTGCCGTTCGGGAAGTTGAATGGTGAGCGTGTCTTTCTCGACCGCCTTGAACGTGCCTCCTTGGAACGCATCGCCGACAATGCGGGTTTGCTTCAGGACGATGCCTTCAAGCGTACCGAAGCGGCCGCCAATGGCTGCAATATCCTTGCTTTGCTGATCGACAGACTTTCTCAGTTCCGCGATTTCGGCATGGTGTGCATCGGCCCGTTCGCTCATGGCGCCAAAGCGATGAATGCCGATTCCTATGGCGGAGACAACCGCGATGGTGCAGGTCCCGAGAATTCCGCCGCCTATCCACTTGATCCACCACATATCGTTCTCTAGCTTGGCCAGCTTATCGTTCGCCATCAGTTGTACTCCTGCACGGGGTTCGCCTGCCCAGCGCCGGCGGGGAGTACACGCCGCCAGTGCTGGACAGGCCGGGCCGGTTAATTACTCCGGCCGTCCCGATGCTTGCCATCCTATTGACCGTTGCCGCTCACAGATGTTGCCTTCTCCAGCGGTTCCAGTTGGGTGATGTGTACAAGATCCACCGTTACCGCCCGCTCGTACACTGTCTGTTCCGGATCCCGTGGCAAGCCGACCACGGCGGAACGCAAGCCGAGCATGAACAGTTCCGGGTGCCGCACTTCGTAGACGGAACCGTCGGTGATGAACAGCCGGAACGGTTTGAACGGGCGCCGGCGGGTGATGTCGAGTACGTCTTCGTGAGACATGAGCGCTTCCCCTTTCTCCGCTTCCCTTTGATCGGAAAGGCGGCAGCCGAAGGGTAAGGGAAGCAGACCTTCGGCCGCCGCATGTTCTGCCGGCTGTCCTCGTGGCCACGGGGTACAGCCGTCACCTGCATTGTACTGCGCGGCCGGCCTGGCGTGAGGGCGCGGCGGGCCTGGCAGCTCGGTTCCCGGCCGGCGCCCTGCCGTGGTCCTGCAAACCGGCGTCCCCCGAAATACCTTACTGCCAGCACGGCACATTCCTGGACTTTTATTGTGGAGCCAGGGTCAAGCGCATATTACGAGTAAGAATGTCCGTTAAGATTGCTGACTCCCGCTGCCCGCTGTCATGACGCCGCTTTGTTCGCTTGGGGCAAGGCCGTTCGCAAGCGGAGAATCTCTCGATACTCCGGTGTCTTGGCGAACGCTTCCCGTTCGGCGCGCGTGGGAAATAGCTCGGCAAACCGGCCGCTGACGCCGAAGAAGGCGTTGTGCAGGTCGGCAGCGGTCTTGGCTTGCTTGGCTAGTTCCTCGGCGATCCGCAGGGCTTCTTGAACCTTCGCATGATCCATAGGGTGGACCTCACTTTCGCGGGCGGACCTTTTGGCTCATCTAGGCGGGACCTCGAGAAGTTGAACACCATCGTAGTCGCGAACTTCAAAGTACATGACACGCTGTCCCAATTCTCTGCCGATCTTGATGACCGCCTGCTGCGCTTCCCAAAGCAGACGATTCTCGCAAACGACTGTGATACGACGGCTCTCGTCACGATACAGTTGCGCGTCTTTTGGGTCAAGCCATTGCCCCTTGGTAACGCCTTCATCCGAACAGCCGCTGAACAGCAGGACCAGTTCATCGATGATGCGGCTTATTTGCACTTGCGGAACCTCTCGGCCGTCGTTGAAGCGCAACGGGATGAGGGTAGTGAATTTCATGATTCATCCATATGTCCTTGAGTTGACTCTCACACTCTAGCCTATTGCGGAAGAGGGCGGCAACCGTGGAAGGTTAGCGGAAACCGCGGCCGCCGCATGTTCTGCCGGCTGTCCTTGTGGCCACAGGGTACAGCCGTCGCTCGCATTGTACTGCGCGGCCGGCCTGGCGTGAGGGGCGGCGGGCCTGCAAAGGTGACATGTGTGGCTTTGCGGGCGCAAACAGTGATTTACGGCAATAAACCCTGGTGGGAATTTACCCAAGGCTCCGAAGCGTGTTGGAGGAGTAGACTAATCTTCGTCTTCTCTGGCCCATTCACTTCTGCGGCATCAACCCCGGCCTATCGGTAAACTGCACGAGTTGGTCAACGGTATCGACGAGAACCCGCCTGGACGAACGGATGTTTCCCAAAGATTTCAACTCGGCGGGATCGTCCACGGCTTTATCTGTGAACTCGAACACGCGGTCAACGACATCGCTGAGGACCGCGCCGCTGTTTTCCTTGACCGGTTGATTTCCCATGATCGCTCACCTCAAGAGCAACGGTTGACTGGCAACTGCTTTTCCATTGTACCAGAATTGAATCCAGTACAAGCCCGCTTGCGGAAACACGCAATCCCGAATTCGAAAGACGATACCGAGCACGGCAAGCGGATCCGTCCCAAATGAAATGGCATGAGCGGAGCTGGCAAATGCAATCTGATCCGAATCCGCATGGACAGCCACAATTCTCCCCTCGCCCGTTCCCCTGCCTTCGGTAACTTGCAAATAGACACACAACTCGGCATGCTGCAATGGAAAAGGGGGATCCTCCGCGGATACGATCGTACTCACCAGCCCGAACACATTCACTACGTGCGCGTTGTTTGGATCACCGCGCACATCTTCACACACGAGCATGTGTCGGACAAAAGGCTCAAAATCACTCATCATATGCTCCAACTCGCCGCCGCAAGTTCTGCCGGCTGAACCCGTCGCGAACGGGAAACAGCCGTCGCTCGCATTGTACTGCGCGGCCGGCCTGGCGTGAGAGCGAGGCGGTCCTGGCAGCTCGGTTCCCGGCCGGCGTCGTCGAGGGTCTTGGCATCGGTGGCCGGCATCAAGGCGATGCCGACTTCTTTATCAAGTGTATTGTGGTTGCGAGCCCCCGCTCGCTGACACCTTGATACGCCTCTTCATACAGCAGACGTATCTCACTCCCCTTGTTTAAGTCTGAGGCTTTACCCTGATACAGCTTGGTTGAGTTATTCCAGTACACTGTGATGGTCTGGCCGTTCTCCAGATTGATCGAAAAGCTGGAATCGTCTTTATTAACAGATTGAATCGTACCACTGTACTTAGTGCCTCCTCTACCGGCAACAATGTACTTTCCGTCCCACCCCAGGCCTACGCATTAAGGATTACCCTCCTTAGCGTATGTTCTTCCGGTTGTAGAAAATGTTCAGTTGTCTCTTGGCACTTTGCAGGCATAGAATGCGGCCTCGTCAAATGTCTGCCAGGTCCGTGAGCCTGAGAGGAGTGGGCAGGATGAAGTTGCATCTTGGTCCAGGAGTCACGACGGGCCGTGACCCCAACATATTGCCCATCTTCCAGCATGGGAAGTAGGTTTTCACGATCAGCCATTTTTGGCCTCGCCTGGCACGCAGACAAGTGTACGCCGTGACCGTCATGGTTATTTTCTCTCTCGACCTGGCAACCTTTAATGCGTAGGCCCTGCGTCCCACCCTAATTCCGCCAAAACCGTATCAGCCGCATCACGGATTAGGCCTTTCTCGGGGAGGCCATTCTGCTCGTAACCGTTGACTCTGACTGAGACCGAACTGAGGCATCTAATAACCTTCTCTCTGTGCGGATCGTTATCCTTTGCCAGTTTGCCCATAAACTTTATGGCACGAATGCGCAGATCGGCTGGATGTTGCCAATTTCCGGACATGGAACTACCACGATCCGCCACATTAGGTAGCCAATCAAGAGCAGGCTTGGCACCGGGGTAGTCAATACGCTCAAGAGCCTCCAGCATCGCGGCGTATATCTGATCGTATACAAACGGTTCGGCTGGTATTGGCTTATCAGGCGGCTCGGCTGGTTTTGATTTGTCACGCGGCTTCTGCATATCCCGCCGTGCCTTGTTTATTTCGTCGTCTCGTTTTTTGTTCATTTCACGATACGTTTCGGCAAAACCTTGGAGGACCGTGGGCACGAGTCCGGCGTTCTCCTTCTGAGCGACGATCTGCCCAAGTGAGGTAATGGCAGCCGCTCGGACGTGAGAACTGGCGTCGTTCTTGGCGGCGGCCATTAGGCAGAGACAGCGCCATCGGCTTTCAGTTCGCCGAGTTTCTGCGCCGCCTTCATCCGCGCCACCGAGTTTTCATCCTTCTCCATCGTGGCAACGAGTGCTTTGATGTCCTCTGTTCCTTTGGGCTTTTCCTCGGTTTTGGTGATTTGCTTCACGTCTTCGGCCGGTTTGGTGCTCGGCGCCGGCAACGCATTGTCTTGTGGTTTAGCGTCCGCGCCAGGGGATTCGGGTTTGTTGACACGGCCCGACTGGACTGCGACTACGCGGAAGCCGGTGAAGTTGTCCCGCTTCTCCGGCTCCAAGCTACCACGTGACGCGGATCGGCCGGCATTTGCGTGGTGACTCCAGTCTCCCCCGCGAACGACCCGGCGCGCGAGTTCTTCCGGCCCTTGAGGATCTTGTTTCGGACTGTTCTTGTAGTAGTTTTGATCATACCAGTCCTGGCACCACTGACGTACATTGCCGTGCATGTCGTACAGCCTAAACGCATTGGGCTGGTAGGAACCCACGGTAGTGGTCCTGATGATTGCCCCCATCATTACCGTAGGGTGTTGGATAGCTAAAATTCGCTTGCTTGTCGGATAGGGAGTCTGCCAGGTGAAACTTCGTCGTCGTTCCAGCGCGGCACGCGTACTCCCACTCGGCCTCCGTGGGCAAGCGATAAACTCGCCCCGCTTGCTTCTCCTCCGGTAGTTCGGTAAGCTTGCGGCAGAATTGCACGGCGTCGTCCCAAGAGACAGTTTCCACAGGGAAACGGCTGGTGTCCGCCGCGCCTACCTTGACTTTGCCACCACCCTTGTCGGAGAAGTAACTGGGGTTGTTGCCCATGACCCGCTCGTACTCGGCCTGAGTCACGTCAAACATACCCATATAGAACGGCTGCGTGATCTCCACTTCGTGCTGTGGGACTTCGTCTTGACTCACCCCTACCCCCTGCTGACGTTCCCATCATAAACTTGCCGGCCGGGATGAGGACGAGCTTCAGGCCGATGGAGTTGATTATTGTCTTTTTGTCTTCGGCCGGTTTGGTGCTCGTAGGCGGTTCTGTCTTGTCAGGCGGCTGGGCTGCTGGAATCGACGGTTCCGGTTTGTTACGCGCCTTCGGCCGGTTTAGTGCTCGCCGCCGGCAACGCATTGTCGGGTGGTTTAGCGTCCGCGTCAGGGGATTCCGGTTTATTGACACGGCCCGACTGGTCTTCCTCGGGTTTCTTCTCACTCACGACAGGCCTCTTGTCCGCAGGTAGGGGCTTGGTTGTCACGTCAAGGACCGGTTGCGGCGGCTTGGTCACCACCGCCGGCTCCCGCCGGACCTCCACGACCTTCTTGTCGCCGCGCTTCAGCGCCACCTTTTCGGCGGTGCTGCGGAACATCATGATGGCGGCTACGGCCAGCGCCAGGAACAGCACGCCCGCACCGATGGCGACCAGTATAGGAACCCGCTTTCTCCGAGAAACCGGGTTTTTGGATGGCTCCATTGCCTTGGCCACCGGGACGGCCGCAGTGGCCAGTCTGCGCTCGATGGCCTCAATCGCCTCTACTACCGCCTGCGCGGAGGCCGGCCGATCCTTCGGGTCTTTGGCCAACAGCCGTATGATTAGATTGGAAAGCATCGCCGGCATCGCCGGATTCAGTTTGCGTGGCGGTTCGGGCTCATCGCTGGTCACAGCCAGGAGTATCGACATCGGATCGTTGCCCTTGAACGGCAGCGTGCCCGTCGACATGCGGTACAGCATGCCGCCGAGACTGAACAGGTCGCAGCGAGCATCAACCGGCAGGCCGCGTGCTTGTTCGGGGGCCATGTACGCCGGTGTGCCGAGAATGGCGCCTGTTTGGGTGAGGTGGGTCTTGCTGTCGGCCGTCCTGACCATGCCGAAATCGAGGATCTTTACGCGGCCGCCGGGTTCTGACTCACCCGGCGGCTGACGCCGCTCGGCTCGCCCTCTGGATTCCAGCCAGATGTTGGCTGGCTTGATGTCGCGGTGAATGAGACCGTGCTGGTGGGCGGCGTCCAGTCCCTCGGCAATCTCCCGGCCGATGCGCAGCACCTCCGGCACCGGCAACGAGCTGTCACGGTTCAGCCGGGCATCCAACGATTCGCCCTTGAGGAACGGCATCGCCAGAAACAGCACGCCGCGATCTTCCCCCACTTGATGAATCGTGATGATGTGATCGTGCTCGATGGCTGCCGCCGCGCGGGCCTCGCGCAGGTAGCGCTGGCGGGCGGCACTGTTGCCGGCCAAAGCGGGCCGCATAACCTTGAGGGCCACCCGTCGTTGTAGCTGCGGATCCTCGGCCAGAAAGACGATGCCCATGCCGCCGGCGCCGAGCACTTTCAGAACGCGATACGATCCCAGCCAGCCGAGTTCGCCCGGTCCTCTGGCGGGCGCCAGGAAAGAGTAATCTTCGGGAGAAACGTCCCCGGCGGGTTGCGGTCCGCGTGTGTCCCCTTGAGGCGCTCCGGTAACGAGAATCGCCGGCGGCGGCGGGACTGCCAGAGCGCCCGGCGACGGCGGCCAGTCTGCGCCTTCGGACCGATCCAAAGAGGGAACCTGGACCGGCTTGCCGCACTTGGGACACTTGCCCTTCCGGCCTGCCATTTCCTCCTTGATGGATAACCGCTGACCACAACTCGAACAGGATAAGGCAATCATGGTTGTACTCCCGGCGGCGAGAATGAATAGGTCACGGGATATTCAGTCATTATGGCAGGCGAAGGGCAGTTGGACAGGGTGAACCGGCCTCCGCCCACCTACTTATACGGGCGAATCGGCAAGTGTTCCGGCGTTCGGCGGTTTTCTTGCCTAATTTTTGGCATGGTTCAATCCTACTGTTTTCGGGGTAGCACGATTGTGGCGGCAAGTTTTCAACTTGCCGGGTCCACAGCCGGCAAGTTAGGAAACTTGCCGCCACAGTTGTTACCCGGTTTTGAACCATGCCGAATTTTTCGCCACGGATGGAACACGGATCAAACTCCAAGAATTCCAAGGCCAATCACGAAAGGACGAAACAGCGAAAACACGAAAGGCAAACCTTTGTTGCTATTTATCTGCTTTGATGTTCTTTTTCGTATTTTCATTGTTTCGAGTTTTCGTGATTCTCTTTCTCATTGCTGGCCGGCGTGCAAAGCCAAGCGGGAACACCACATAGGACAAGCCGCACTGCCCCTGCTCATCTCCAGTAATATCATCGTTGCCGCATTGCCCGCGCTAGCCGCCAGCCGCCAATCTACAAGTCATTGATAAATAAGCAGATGTGTCTAGCATGCCCCCTTTCCCAAATTAAGACATTACCCATCCTTTGCCGGCACTTTTGCAAACCGGCACCCGTTGCCGCGTTCTAAGATGTGTGATGATTGGAACATGCGTCAAAATGCCGGTGTCGCCGACCACTTATTTACCGGCAAAAACGGCAATGGTTCAACAGAAGCGGAATCAGGGTAAAAGACACAGGAACATCTCCATGAGCTGCTTCTCTTCGCGATTGCTCATGAACGATTCATTGAAGAACCAAAGTAGAAGCGATAGAATCCCACTGCTTCCCAAAACTCATTAGCTACGGATGAAATTAGTTGAACGGATAAGAACTGGAAACACCATGGCCAAACATATTTTCGTCACCGGCGGCGTCGTTAGTTCGCTGGGCAAGGGATTGACGTGCGCTTCGATCGGCATGCTGCTGGAGCGGCGGGGCTTGCGGGTGCGCTTGCAGAAGTTTGATCCGTACATCAACGTCGATCCGGGCACGATGAGTCCTTATCAGCACGGCGAGGTCTACGTGCTCGACGACGGCTCCGAGACCGACCTCGATCTGGGCCATTACGAGCGGTTCACCAACGCCCCGCTCAGCCGGGATTGCAATTACACCACGGGCAAGATCTATCTGTCGGTGATTCAGAAGGAGCGGCACGGCGATTACCTCGGCCGCACGGTTCAGGTCATCCCGCACGTCACCGACGAGATCAAGGCGGCGGTCCGCCAGCTGGCGGGCGACGACGTGGACGTTGTCATCACCGAGATCGGCGGTACGGCCGGCGACATCGAGGGCTTGCCTTTCCTGGAAGCCATCCGCCAGTTTGCCCTCGATATCGGCAAGCAGAATTGCCTGTACATTCACCTGACGTTGGTGCCGTATCTCAAGACGGCCGGGGAGGCCAAGACGAAGCCGACGCAGCACAGCGTCAGCCAGCTGCGGCAGATCGGTATCCAGCCCGACATCCTCATTTGCCGGACCGAGCGCGAGCTGGCCAAGGACGAGGCGGAGAAAATCGCCCTGTTCTGCAACGTCGAGCCGCGGGCCGTTATCGAGGAGCGCGACAAGGAGTTCAGCATTTATGAAGTGCCGGTCAGTTTGGTGGAGAACCGGCTCGACGAGTTGATTGTGGAGAAACTCAACCTGCGGGCGAAGCCGCTGGAGATCGGCGACTGGCGGCAGATGCTCCAGCGCATCATGCACCCGGCCCACGAGGTCAGCATCGCCGTCGTCGGCAAGTACATCAAGCACAACGACGCTTACAAGTCGATCTACGAATCGCTGGCCCATGCCGGCATTGCCCTGTCGAGCCGGGTGCTGGTGCGCAAGGTCGAAGCGGAAGAACTCGAACGCGAGGGGGCCGAGAAGGTGCTGAGCGGCGTGGACGGCATCCTGGTGCCGGGCGGGTTCGGCTACCGCGGCATCCCCGGCAAGCTGGAGGCGATCCGCTATGCCCGCGAGCGCGGCGTGCCTTTCTTCGGTATCTGTCTCGGCCTGCAATGTGCCGTCATCGAGTTTGCACGCAACGTCGTCGGGCTGGAAGACGCCAACACGACCGAAATTGACGGCGAGTGCCGGCACCCGGTCGTTTGTCTGCTGGACGAACAGTACGACATCACCGAGAAGGGGGGCACCATGCGGCTAGGCTCGTGTCCGTGTGTACTGATGGAAGGCAGCCGAGCGCATGCGGCTTACGGCGACCTGCTCGTTCACGAGCGCCACCGGCATCGGTACGAGTTCAACAATCAGTACCGCCAACAATTCGAGGCACACGGCATGCTCTTTTCCGGCACGAGTCCGGACGGCAAACTCGTCGAGGTGATCGAGCTGCCGAAACACCCGTGGTTCGTGGCGGTGCAGTGCCATCCGGAGTTCAAGTCGAAGCCGACAAAGCCGCACCCGCTGTTCCGGGCGTTTGTTCAGGCGGGGCTGGCGCGGCGGGAAGGAAAAAAAGGATGAAGGATGAAGGATGAAGGATGAAGGATGAAGGATGAAGGATGAAGGATGAAGGATGAAGGATGAAGGATGAAGGATGAAGGATGAAGGATGAAGGATGAAGGATGAAAGTGGTGAGTGGTGAGTGGTGACCGGCCGGTCTTTACCACTCACCACTCACCACTCACCACTCACCACTCACCACTCACTCCGTATTGATTCATCCTTCATCCTTCATCCTTATTTTGGCCTCGATCATCTCCCTCGAAACCGGCTGAATCATTCCCTTCTCCGTGATAATGCCCGCGATCAACCGGGCCGGTGTCACGTCAAATGCCGGGTTGTAGACTTTCACGCCATCCGGAGCCGTCTGCGTGCCGAAACCGTGGGTGATCTCGCGCGGATCGCGCTGTTCGATGGGGATGGCGTCGCCTGCCGGCAAGCTCAGGTCGAAGGTGCTGGACGGGGCGGCCACGTAGAACGGGATGCTGTGTGCCTGGGCCAGCAAGGCCACGCCATAGGTGCCGATCTTGTTGGCTGTGTCGCCGTTGGCCGCGATGCGGTCGGCGCCAACGACGACAATCTGAATGCGGCCCTCCTTCATCACCTGGGCGGCCATGCTGTCGCAAATGAGCGTAACGTCGATGCCGCGCTGCTGTAGCTCCCAGGCCGTCAGCCGGGCGCCTTGCAAGAGCGGGCGTGTCTCGCCGGCGAAGACATGAAAACGCCGGCCCTGCTCGGCGGCTGTGAACATGACTGCGAGAGCGGTGCCGTAATCCGCCGTCGCCAGCCCGCCGGCGTTGCAGTGAGTCAAGACGCCCTGACCGTCGCGGATCAACGTTGCACCTGCCGCGCCGATGGCCCGGCACATGCGTCGATCCTCTTCCTCGATGGCAAGAGCTTCTTCCAGCAGCAGTTGGGTGAGCTGTTCGGGGGATAAATCCTCGGTGCGTCCCTGGACACGGCGTTCCATCCGATCCAAGGCCCAAAAGAGGTTGACCGCAGTGGGCCGGCTGGTGCGCAGGTAGGCGGTCACCTGGCGGAGACGATGCCCATAAGCTCCCCGGCCCCTCACCCCTACCCCTCTCCCCTCGGGGGAGAGGGGAGCAAACGATTCCCCTCTCCTCTCGGGGGAGAGGGGAAGGGGTGAGGGGTCCCGGTACGATTGCATGCCGAGCACCACGCCCATTGCTGCCGCTACGCCTATGGCAGGAGCGCCGCGCACCCGCAGAGCGCGGATGGCTTCCCACATCTCTTCGACAGTACGGCAGTCACGGTATTCCAGGCGCACGGGGAGCAGGGTCTGGTCGATCAGGCGAACGAAGCCGTTGGTGTCGCCGATCCAGGTGATGGTCTTCAATGAGTCATTGGTCATTGGTCATTAGTCATTAGGTGATGGCGTTCAACATGCGCAAGGCCAGATCGTGCAACCGCCCGTTGCTTGCGATCACGTCGGGTCTGTTGATATCGCCCTTGCCATCCCAGTCGGTCAGTCGGCCGCCGGCTTCTTCCAGGATGGGCTTGAGCGCGGCAATGTCCCAGGCGTGGACGCCGTGTTCGATCATCAACTCACCGGCTCCCTGAGCCACGAGGACAAAACCGTAGAAGTCGCCGAAGCCGCGCTGCCGCTGGGTGCGTGCCGCCAGCTCGAGGAAAGTATTCTGACAGCCGGCTTTCACAAACCAGGAAATGCTCGAATAGAACACGTGTGCTTCGTTGAGCTGTCCAATATCGGAAACGTGAATGCGGCGCTCGCCACGGTAGGCCCCGTCGCCGCGAAGCGCTCGATAAGTCTGGCCCAGCACCGGCACCTCGGCGACACCGGCGATCTGTTCGCCCTGGTACTCCAGCCCAAGGAGCGTTGCCCAGAGTGGGATGCCGCGGACGAAGTTGCGTGTGCCGTCGATCGGATCAATGATCCAGCGGTAGCCGGACGTGCCCGGCATGTCGCCCTGTTCTTCGCCGAAGAAGCCGTCGTTGGGAAACGCTTGAGACAGCGTGGTTCGCAGGTAAGTCTCAGTCTCCCGGTCGGCAACCGTGACCGGAGAGCGATCCTGCTTCCATTCCACAGTCAATGGCCTGTCGAAATAGCGCAGCGCCAGTTGGCCGGCTTTTCGGGTTGTTGCCACGGCGAGTTCATAGCGCGAGCGCCAGTCGGGATTCATGGTGACTCCTTGAAAGAATCATTATGCGGGAGGGGGGAGAGAAATGCAATGATGTTGGTGAGTGGTGAGTGGTGAGTGGTGAGTGGTGAGTGGTGAGTGGTGAGTGGTAAGTCACGACCTCTACGAAGCTGGCGGAAGACAGGAAGACGGCTTTTCACAACGGATTGCCGCCGTTTTATCCGCTATAACCGTTTCAACCCACATTCCAGTTAACTCCGGCACACTTTCTGTCCGAAGAATAGATTGGCCCATCGTTCCCACGGTTCGCTGTGGGAACCAATGTGTCTGCGTTCTTGCCGTTCCCACGGTGGACCGTGGGAACGAGGATAAGGTCCCCAACAGGTGAGGGCGGCATGAGTTTGAAGAGCGTCAGCCCGTGTGTTGTGGTCCTGGTGCTACTTGGCCTCGGCGTGGCACGGGGAGGGGATGAACCATTGATGCCGGTCGGCACGCTGGACGGTTCCGCGCCGGCGCCCTTGCCGAACGATGCGCCCCCGGCACCGCTGCCCAACGACGGCGTGCCGCCGGCGCCGCTGCCAAACGACGGCGTGCCGCCGGCGCCGCTGCCCAACAACGGCGTGCCGCCGGCACCGCTGCCTAGCGAAGGAATGACGCCAACGGCGATGCCGGCCGAGGCGCCGATTGCCGCCGCTCCTCAGCCGGCTCCGGCAGCGCTGTCGAGTTACATACTCGGAACCAGGCCGGATTGCTGTGGACCGATGGGAGGCAATGGTCCGATCAAGTCCGAAATCTACATCGAAAGCGGCTTGGCGTTGCCCGTTGCCGGCAACATCATGGCTCGCACCCTGGAGCCGGGATGGGACATTCAGGGAGGCGCCTGCGCCTTGTTTTTCAACGTCGATCAGGACGCTGCCTGGTTGGTAAACCTCGGCCTCAGCAATGTCTATAACCATGGGCAAGAATAACGTGAGCTTCACACTCCACAATGTCGGCGCAGCAACCGATACGATCAGTGGGTTGAACCGGACTTATGCCAACATCGGCCTGGGACGGGAATGTTATCTCCGCGGAACGGCGGGCTGTGGCGGTCCTTCCTGCGCATTGGGTTCGAGGCGGGCGGGCGTTACGGCACCGAAAAGGTAAGTCTGACCCAGATCCGGCACCTCACCGACGTCATCGGCGGCCCCTACGTGGCTTTCCGTACCGACTATGAGATTCCGTGCGGATCGTGCATCTACCAGTTCGGTCTGCGTGCCGAGTGGGACTACATCTGGTCGGACGCGCTGCAAAGGCAAAACAATTCGGACGTGATGGATGTCAATTTACTGCTGACTTTCGGGGTGCGATTCTGAAAAGTGGTGAGTGGTGAGTGGTGAGTGGTGGGGCAGGGACACTGGCCCGAAGCGTTAGCGAGGGAGGCTTCGTACCTCGCTAACGCTTCGGGCCAGTGTTTTGGTTGCTGGTGGTCACCTCCCCGCTATGCCACTCGCCGGAGCTTGCGGTCACGTTCTCTTCCAAGCACATCCAACACGAACCGAGCTGCACGGTTGCAGGCGCCGGGTTGCGCGACGCGCTGCCGTAATGATGCCAGTTCGCCGCACAATTCTTGATAGGCTGCGGGGTCGTTAAGCCAGCGAAGGACATGAGCGCTGACGGCCTCTGCTTCGCAGCGGTCGGTCGGGAATTCGGGGAACAGTTCCTTGCCGGCTAGCAGATTGACCAGGCTGATGTACGGGCATGTCACGAAACAACGGCCTAATCTCAGAAAAAGCCGGCCAACGCGATAGACGACGACGGCCGGCTTGCCGTGATGGAGTATTTCCAACCCCACCGATCCACTGACCGAAATGCAGGAATGGGCCAGGTGGAGAATCTCCGGCATGCGGCCGGTGAAGGCTTCAGCCGGCAGCCCACTGCCGCGCAGATAAGCTCCGATGCGCTCGCGTTGGTCTGACCGCAAGCAAGCCACCAGAAAACGTGTATCAGGGCGGGCAGCATGTATCCGTTCCGCAGCCCGGATGATCGTGTCGAGGTTGCGGTCGATCTCCTGATCGCGGGAGCCGGGGAGCAAGCCGATGATGATACCTGGTTTGGCTTTCTGCTCGGCCACGAAAGCCGCGTCGAGGCGTTGCTGTGAGAGTTCGTCGAAGTAGGGATGGCCGATGAACTCGGCATCCACGCCGCGCGAGTGGTACCATGCTTCTTCAAACGGCAGGTTGCAGAGAACATGATCGACAAACCGGCGCATCTTGCGGATGCGCCAGCCGGCCCAGGCCCAGAGTTGCGGCGGCACAAAATAGAAAACGGGAATGCCGTGGCTATGCGCCCGGCGGGCCAGCCACCAGTGGAAGCCGGGATAGTCGATCAGAACAACGGCGTTGGGACGCTCACGGCGAAAAAACCGGTCCGCCAGCGCCAGCACGCGAAAGAAGACGTGAAAGTTGACAAGCACGCGCAGGAACCACATCACTGCCAGACGACAGAGCGGATACACCAGCCGGCAGCCGGCGGCTTCCATCTGCTCGCCGCCGAAGCCGACGCACTCGACGGCGGGGTCGAGCTGCTGGAAGGCCCGAATCAAGTTGGCGCCGTGGAGATCGCCGCTGGGTTCGCCGGCACTGATGAAGATTCGCATAGGCATCCATGCCCCATATGGATGACAAGGTGACAAGATGACAGGATGACAAGATGAACTTCGCGGCATCCTGTCATCTTGTCACCCTGTCACCCTGTCACCCTGTCACCCTGTCATCCGCCGTCACCTTGTCACCAAGCTCTTTTACCTTTTCCCGCGGTTCCGGCCAAGGGCCGTTTGACGAAACCAGGCTCAGCCAGGGCAGTTCTTCTCGGGCAGGACGGGGTGGCCGGGGAGGATGGTCGGCTCAGCGATCCTGCGATAGCCCAGGGCGTGCAGCACTTCCAGGACTTCGCTCCAGGTTGGGAACGGCCGGCGATTGGCGCGTTTGTACTGATCCATCGCTTTCATGAAGATGATTTCCTCGTCGTCGTAATCACGCTCGCAGGTCGTAGGATCGACCTGACGGCGGCGTTCCCCTTCGTGCCGGCGATCCTTGCCGCCACGGCGGTCCAGGGCAACTGGAACGTCTTTCTTGCGCCGGTCGATCTTGGCGCGCCGGTCGCCGCCTCGTCGGTCGGTAATAACGTAGTTCGAGATGTGTGTGTCAGTCGTCATGGAGTTGACCCTTGTTGCAAAATAGTCACTAGTCATTGGTCACCAGTCATTAGTCTCCTTGGCACAAGCCGTTACCGATCATCATGCACTAATGACCAACGACTAATGACTTATTGCTTCCTTTGTGCGAGTTTAGCTAAACGAGTCGGAGGCTAATAGATGGATGAACCGGAGAAGATGGCAAAACAGCGATGAGATGGCCGGTTGTAGGGATCAGGCGGGTTGTACGGGGGTATTGGCAGAAGATAGACGAGCATTCCGCCAAAGGGTTGCAATTCTGGTCACTTGAGAGGTTGAGCAGGACGCACCCGCAGAGAAAGGGTCAACTGCCCTGCCAGCGAGCGTTGTGACAGCTCCAACCGATCCACAGGCTCAAGAGCGAACAGGAACTTCTCTAGCTGCTGGCTGGCTTGCTCTTTCGATATTTGGTTCTTCTCGGCAATGGTTGCCGTCAGTGGTTCACGGTAGTCATTGATGAACTTGCGCAGGTCCCTGGTTGAGATTCGCAGAATTGGCACCTCGCCAGCCTTGAGGTTCCCTTTCCTGGGTACGGCTAGCCCGAATTGGCGGATGGCCTCGGGAGAGCTGGCAAAAGCCAAATAGCCGTCATGCAAGGCAAAAGCCGGCTCCAAACCGGGCGGGAACAGTTTGCTGTTGGCGAGGTACTTGATCTCGGTCTTGTCGTGGGCGACGATCTTGAGTGTCAATTTGTCGGGGTTCTGCCGGTTGTAGCCGAGCACTGCGAGCAGTGCATAAGACTGAATGGCCGAGACCAGGGCCGGACCTAGACGCTCGTCCTTTTCTCCTGGAGACAGGCGCAAGAGTGCGATGGTTTGCGGGAACCACGCTTCCTGGCCGGCAGCGGGTGCTGTGATACAAACACCGCAATCCGGTCCAAGGTGAGGCAAGACTTCCTTGACCACGTCTTTGCCGAGAGCGGCACTCAGATTGCGCAGGCTGTCGTGCAGCGCCTGGTTATCTTCCTTCGTTTGGAATTCACCAAGCAGATCGAGGAAAGCCGCGAGGTCCAGACGACCGGCCGCCGCCAGCAGGGCGTTGTCTGGGAATCGGTTCCACAGGTCGCTCGGCTGGGCGGCCTCGGCGAAGAGACGGCGTGCCGGAGCAGGGAGCTGGTCCATCTTCGCCCGAATCGTCGCGGCACATTCGAGGTCCCTGTCGAGCGCCACGGTCAAGGCGATACCGTCCAGTGCCTTCCAGTAAGAGAGAAAGGCTTTTTGCGTGACGGCGTCCTGCCCCCTGGCCGTGCTGGCCTTATCCTCCATCTCGGCCTGAAAGACCCGCGGATTGATCCACAAAGCCGCCAGTTGTTTGTCCGCGCCCAGGAGCGCATCTGCCCGGCAACGAACGATTCCTCCGAGTTGCCCTTCTTGGTCCGTTCAATCACCTTGCGCAGCATGTCTTCCTGGCCGGTGAATGCCAGCATCGAATCGCGCAGGTAATAGAAGCTCGACTTGTTGCGCTCGACGCGCTGGTAGTATTTCTGGCCGGCATGCTCCCGGACTTGCACTTCCTTCAGCTCGCCCGACTCCTTCTGAAACTGGTTCAAGCGTTCAACCACCTGTGCCAGCAGTTTGGCATCGCGAGCATGCACGAGGATAAGCCCATGCTCCTGCTCGGGCTTGCCCGGCGGACCGGGACGATAAGCCAGGACCAGGGCATCGCCCAGGATGTCGTCGCGAAGCTGCGTCGCTTCGATTCCCAGTCCCTTGTGCAGCAGCTTCTCCGCCGATTGCAGTTTCTGCATTTCCGGAGCGTTGGCCAGTGCCTTGCCGAGCGGTGAATCCTGAAACTGCTTGACGAAGGGAGAGGACAGCAAGGCGGCATTGTGCTCGCGGAGGTTCTGCACGACCAGACAGAAGCCGGCGTCATCGGGGACCAGACGCAGCAGCTCGTCACGCGGCGCGGCGGAGGCAGATGTTGTCAGAGTGAGCAGAGCGACTAGCGCGACACAACACAGCAGCGCTCCACCTCGAGATTTGTTGTGATTGAGGATCATCATGGTTGCAGCCCTGGTTGCTCCTGGGCTTCCAGGGGTGGAATCTCACGCAGGAACATGTCCAATGCCCGGTGCGCCGAGTCGGTGACCGGCTCCAGGCCCGTGGATACTCCCTGTGTCAGCGATACCACGGCTTCGCCGGCTTCGGCGACACTAGCGCCGAGCGTCCCCTCACCCCTGCCCCTCTCTCCCGCTGCGGGGGAGAGGGGTAGGGGTGAGGGGGTGGCGGCATCTTCCGCGGAGAACACCTGATTCATGCTTAATTTTGCAGACGTATTGGAATCGCGGATGGAATTCCACACCGAACCTGCGATGAATGCCACGAACAGGCTGGCTGCCAACGCTGAAAAAGCCAGCAGACGCCAGCGGAATCGTCTGAGGGCATCGTGTTGCGCGAGCACTTTAATGACAATACGGTCGGTCAAGCGGTTGGGTGGAGAAACAGGCGGCATCAAGCGAAGACCGTCTTTCAGACTCTGTGCGGCACCGTGAAAAGCACGACATTCAGTGCATCCTGTCAGATGTTGCTCAAGCGCGACCTGGTCAAAAACGGATCTCCCGTCCAGGCGTCGCTGCAACAGTTCTTGAGATTCCAGGCAGTTCATGTCGTGGACCGGCGTTCGCCAGCACCGGCGGAAGAGTCCAATTGTTCTTGTAGATCCGTTTCCGGCACCATACCCCGGCGTTGCAAACGCTCCAGCACCTCCAGACGAGCACGATGCAGCCATGTTTTGATCGTGCCGACGGGCCGTTGCATGGCCTCGGCGATGTCGTCGTAGGGCTGACCCTGCTCGTGGAAGAGCACGAATACGCTGCGATACTCGGGCCGTAATTCGTTCAGGGCCGCGTGGATTTCGCTCACCAACTCCGCCGCATCGTCGTTGGTCCGGCCGGGGGCGATGTCCTGGAGATAACCAACCGTCTCCGGCCGGCGCGTCCGCTGCACGATCCAGGTGCGGCAGCGGTTGACGGTGATGCCCATGATCCACGGCTTGAGGGGACGCGACGGGTCCCAACGCCGCAGGCTGCGAAACACGCGCAGGAATACTTCCTGAGTCACGTCTTCAGCATCATGCCTGTGATTCAAAAGCCGCACGCACAGGCCGTAGACCTCGGCCTGGAACCGTTGGATCAGAGTGTGAATCGCTTGCGCTTCGCCCCGCAGACAGCGTCTTACCAGCGCGGCTTCTTCAACTGACACATCCACTTCCAATGTCAGTAGTTCGAGAGGATATACCAGACGAACGAGGAAAGAGTTTCACAATTGCGAGTCCTGGTCTTCCAGAACGTCCCTCAACATGTCGATAGCTTCTTCCAGCGATGTCTCGCTCAGAGGTTTGCCTTCCTGCCGAAGAGCTTCCGTCAACTTGACGACGGTGCCTTGCATGCGTTCATGAGTCTCGGCCGATCCGCCAAGCAGAAGGAACTCGCGACTCCGAGTCACCCGGACATGTCCATCCTTGTTGTCCAGGCCGACGCCCAGGAGACCAATCACTTCACGTTCGTTGCCTTTGTCATTGATGGACACCAGCCAACTCCCTTCGAAGATGAGCAACAGCAGCTTCCTACGACTATAAGTGCCCGCACCGGCCCTGGTCAACGGCAAACTTGTTGAAACAGCACGCGCCAATCGCTAAAATGGTGAGGGTTAGTCCGAATTCCTCAGCACCGGTGACCCAATGGCCTCGCTGCAAATCCTCAAAGGCACCAATGAATGGCAGGAATTCCTGCTGGAGTCAGACAAGACCATCCTCGGTCGCAACCCGAACTGTGGCGTGGTCATTCCCGTGACTTCGGTCAGCCGCGAACATGCGCGGATCATGCGCGACCGAGGGCGGTTCTACATCGAGGACCTGCAAAGCCGCAACGGCACATTCGTGAACAACCAGCAAATTACAGGGCCTACGCCGCTCAATCACAACGACCGCATCCGCATCTGCGACTTTCTGGCCACCTTTCAGGACAAGTCCCAGCTGCAACCGCTGCAACCGCTGCCTCCGGAACTCAAGAAGGGCGACCAGGACGCGGACGACGATCAATTGGAGAGCACAGGCACCGTCGAGGCGACGCTTGCCGGCCAGAGCAGCCGGTCTCTCCTGGACAGCCAGCCCGCGGAGAAGCTCAAGGCGCTGCTGGAAATCAGCGCGAACCTGAGCAAAACGCTCCAACTCGATTCACTGTTGCCCAAGATAGTGGACAGCCTGTTTCAAGTGTTCCGGCAGGCCGACCGCTGCTTCATCATTCTCGAAGAGGAGGGGACGGGGAGACTTCTGCCCAAGGTCATCAAGACGCGCCGCCCCGCGGACGAGACCAAGGACCGTTTCAGCAAGAGCATCGTCAAGCGCCGCTTGCAGACGGGGCAGGCAGTCCTGAGCCAGGACGCCGCCAACGACAGGAACATCCCGCTATCGCAGAGCGTGGTGGATTTCCGCATTCACTCGGTGATGTGCGCTCCGCTGCTGAGCGCGGACGGGCAGGGTTTCGGCGTCATTCAGCTGGACACGCAGGACAGGAATGCCAAGTTCACCGAGGACGATTTGAAGCTCCTGGTGGGGGTGACCAGCCAGGCGTCCATCGCCATGGAAAATGCCAAGCTGCACCAGGACCTGGTGGACCAGGAGCGCGCCAAACGCGACCTGGAACTGGCTCACCAGGTACAGTTCAGCTTCTTGCCCAAATATTTGCCCGTGCTGCCCGGCTACGAATTCTTCGCCCACTACGAGCCGGCGCTGGCCGTCGGCGGCGACTACTACGACTTTATCCCGCTGGCCGGGCAACGGTTGGCGATCATGGTGGGAGATGTGGCGGGCAAGGGGGTGCCGGCGGCGCTACTGATGGCCAAGCTATCCGGCGATGCACGCTATTGCCTGCTGACCGAGAACGATCTGGCCGCGGCAGTCACGAAGCTCAATGCAGTGTTGACCAAGCATCTGGAAGAGATGGATCGCTTCATCACGCTGGCAGCCGCGATCCTTGATCCGAGCAATCATACGCTCGCTATGGTCAATGCCGGCCACCCGGTTCCGCTGCTCTACCGCCATGCCACTGGCGGCATCGAGGAAGCCGGCTCCAGTGATACGGCCGGTCTGCCGCTGGGCATCATGAATGGGCAGTCCTACGGTTCCACTCTGGTGACCTTGCAGCCGGGCGACAGTCTTTTGTTCTACACGGACGGCGTACCCGACGCCGTGAACGCTCGTAGCGTGCCCTTCGGCAGCCAGGGAGCGCACGCGGCGTTGCAAGGAGGCGGTCCCCACTCGCCGCGGTCGCTCGGTGAACGTGTCGTGAAAGCCGTCCGGCAGCACGTCGCCGGCTTCACTCGGTACGACGATGTGACGCTGGTCAGTTTTGGCCGGCTCGCCACGACACCTACTGAATGATGCGCGCCATCCGGTCCGGCGTCATCGGCGTGCAGCTACTTGTCGTCCGCGGCATCGGCGGCAAAGATTCCGGTTCGCACACCGGGACACACACCGGCACGCACCGGCACACCTTGCAGGTGACACAGTACGGCTCCAGGGTGCAGACCGTGCAAGGCACTTGATGCACGCACTCTTCCCTGACCATGCGGCAGGTCATATAGGGCACCTGGCGAACCCGTTCCTCGGTCACCATGCGGCAGGTCCGGCACCGGGAGACTTGACAGCGTTCTTCCGGCATCAGGTGGCATGTCGTGCAGGGGACGCAACGGACGTGCTCCTCGGGCACCATCTTCCAGCTCCGTGAAGTCACCATCTTGATACACTCCTGCGGCACCATCTTGCAAGTAACGATGGGGACGAGACGGACCTTTTCCTCTGTCACCATCTGGCACTGCCGTTGCGTGACCAGTTTGCAGCGTTCCTCGGTGACCTTCTTGCGAACCGTGACCGGAACGCACTCGACGTGCTCCACCGGCACGATTTTGCACTTGCGACACGTCACCATCTTGCAGGGGTCATCTGGAATCGTCTTGCACACCGTTACCGGGATGCGCTGTATGGTCGTGCAAGGGACAACCCGCGTGGCACAGTAGTTCACCACCTGACATTTCTCCTTGAGCACCTGTTCGCAGGTTCGCACGGTGCGATATTCCTCGCACGGCACCCACGTTCGCTTGCACACCCACTGGGCCGGACATTGGACACAATACGTGATGGTCTGTCCGGGGCAGCATTTGGCGGCGCCCGTGACAGGGTCTATCGAGGTGGTGCCCGGCAGCTGGAACGTTCTGGGCACCATGGTGCCAGGAACAAACTGCGGCTCGTTCCGCCAGTATCCCGCGCTGACCTTGACGCACTTCTCGGTCAAGACCGGTTCGTAGGCACACGAGCGGAGGATCATCTGGCGCGGTTCCTTGACTGTTCGATAGCTGGTGGTAGGCACCTCGCAGATGCGTTGTTCGGTGACGCGCCGATAGGTGACAACCGGGACCTGGTATTCCTCCCATACACGCTTCATTTCAATGCAACGGCGTTCACGCATTTGCTGTTCGCAAACAATGCGCTCCGTGACGAAACGCATCGGCACCTGGACATCCCGCATCACGGGCCGGCAGACGGTGTAACGGCATTCCCGCATCTCCCGTTCCTGGACCTGCTTGTACGTGACGGTACGGACCGGAAAGCGGGTCTCCTCCAACACCGGCTTGTAAGTGATGTACCGGCATTCCTGCAAGCGATGCTCGTAAACAGGTTTGCAGACCGTGTACTTGCGAACCACTTCCTGGACTTCCCACACCGGCTTGGTGCAAGTGTAGTGGCATTCCCGGAAGTGTTGTTCGTAAACGGGCCGGCAGGTACTGTAGCAACATTCGCGCATGACCGTGTGATAAACGGGCCGGAAACACACGCGCGATTGCTCCTCAACCACGGTCTGGTAGCACACCCGGTAGCGGATGGCAGGCAGCTTGTATTGCTCCGGGCACGGACACGCGGCAGGATACGCCGATGCGCCGCAATAGGCGCCCCTGGACGTATCGGCCTGGACAGCGACGCCAACGAGAACGGCGGTCAGCAACCATGCACATCTCAGCCTCATGACAGAACTCCCCACAAAACAGAAAGGATGAAGGATGAAGGATGAAGGAGTGTCCGAGCCCGCAGCGTAAGCAAGGTTAGTCACCACCCTTGCTTACGCTGCGGGCTCGGACAGGTTTCATTCTTCATCCTTTTCACATTCTCACGCCTTGGGCTCGAACAGTGAAAATGTGCCCGATGGGAACAATTTGGCAAAGTAAACATGAGACAAAAGTGACGGAATTCTGGTTGAGATTGCCGGTGGTGCCTGAGTTTGCTGACGGTGCGGATTATTCTGGTTGTCAGCCGGTGGTGCATCTGGTATAAGCCGCACCACTGGACAGGGACCGCTTGTTCATTCGCTCCCACCTTACCGGAACGGGAAGATTCATGGACGAACATTGGCCACGAGCAGCTTGGACTCATCGCGCCGATGACCTTGTGCCCCTGCGGCTGGCGTTGCCGTTGTCCGGCCGAATCCTTGAGGTGACCTCCACGGACATTATGCTTGGCCGGCACAGCCAGGCCGATATTCGTCTGTCGCTGCCCAACGTGAGCCGGCGACACTGCCGGCTGGTGCTGTGTGAAGGGCGCTGGCATGTCTTCGACCTCGACAGTCTCAACGGCGTCTTCGTCAACGGCGAACGGGTCCGGCAGGCCGTCCTGAGACACCGCGACATGCTCCAGATCGGCGGCTATGCCTTCGAGGTTGACCTTCTTGCCGGCACGGAAACGGTCCAGTTGCCGATCGCTGAAATACTTTCCGCCTCCAATATCCAGGAAGATATCCTCGACGTACTGCCTTGCTTCCCGCCCGCACGAGACCAGATAAGGCGAAAGGCATCATGAGTGTAAAAAGGATGAAGGATGAAGGATGAAGGATGAATAGGAGAACAGTTTCTTCATCCTTCATCCTTCATCCTTCATCCTTTCTGCTAAGATCACCACATGGTCACCGCGCCGATTCTTGACCGTGAAGAGTACATTGAGCAGGCTTACTTCTTCCGTGTGCTGCGTGAGCGTCTGGCCGCCAACATGCCAACCCAGGAGATCCTGGAGCTTATCTCCGAAGAGATCCTGTCCACGACTCGGCTGCCGCTGGCTATTCAGTTCCTGGCCACGGAGCTGAAGCATTCCGGGCTCCTTTCATCGGGCTTCGCACGCCTGTCCCATTACTTTACGCCGTTCCAAACGTTCGTCATTCGCCGGACCGAGGACGAGGGGGCGAAGTTCAACGTGGACACGGCCCTCCTGGCACTGCAAAGGGAAGCCGAGTACCGGGCCGGAGGAAGGATGAAGGATGAAGGAAGAAGGATGAATAAGAGAACAGTTTCTTCATCCTTCATCCTTCATCCTTCATCCTTTCAGGCAGCCCTTTTCGTCTATCAATTCGAGGTCATGTGCCGCAACCGGCTGGGTTATGATGAGGGGCTAGACTGCATGGCCGCCGATTCGCTCTACAGCGACGACTGGCGAGCGTATCTGCAAGTCGTCCGGCACCAGGTGGGGCTGGTGGACTTCGCGGACCTGATCTACCTGCGTTCGGAGTTCTATGTTCAGGAGCAGAAGCGCCAGGCTCCGGACTACCAACCGCCGGTCCCGCCGCTCTTTGGCGAGAAGGAAGGGAAGATCGCCCGCGCCAACCGTGGCCGTGATCCGCTGTACCTCTTCGCAGCCTTGCAAAGGCAGCTCGGCTATCCCGAAGTGCCGCGACCCAGGCCGCGCAACGATCCGGCAGCCAAGCTGGAAGCGCTGCAAGCCCGATTCCGCGAGTTGGAGATGCGTCTGAGGCTGCTGGAGAGCGAGGTACGCGGCCAGGTGGACCTGAGCCAGTTCGGGAAAAAGGATGAAGGATGAAGGATGAAGGATGAAGGATGAAGGATGAAGGATGAAGGATGAGAAAACAATTTCTTCATCCTTCATCCTTCATCCTTTCGGGGACACTACGGCACGATGGTCCCATCCGAAGTGTCTGGCTCCAGGTGCGACGGACAATCGTGGCCAATCATACGCTGCCAGTCGGACTGCATCAACTGCATGTCTTTCGAGTCGATCAGCAACTCCTGCATGCGCTGGTTGGGATCGGAGGAATAAGGATTGAACAAGCAGCCGCTGTTGGCCAAAGCCAACCCAATGATGGTTAGAAGGACTGCCGGCTTCATGTAATAGCTCCCAAAACCCCATCCGCACAGCGCTACGGCACGATGGTCCCATCCAGAGTGTCCGGCTCCAGGTGCGACGGACAATCGTGGCCAATAATGCGCTGCCAGTCGGACTGCATCAGGCGCATGTTTTCCGAGTC
Organism: uncultured Gemmataceae bacterium; assembly: GCA_963804745.1. Classification (GTDB taxonomy): domain Bacteria; phylum Planctomycetota; class Planctomycetia; order Gemmatales; family Gemmataceae; genus CAWDRY01. The sequence goes on along the minus strand of CAWDRY010000022.1, from coordinate 367,380 downwards.
GATGAGCAACTCCTGCATACGCTGGTTGGGGTCGGAGGAATAAGGATTGAGCAGGCAACCGGTGTTGCCAAGGGCCAACGCGAGAACAGCCGACGAGAAGCAGTCGCTGCATGCCAGGCCTCCCTGCCCGCAGGTAAGTTTGGAGATCATACCGCCGGGATCGCCCCGGCGGCTCGCCCCGGCGGCTCGCCAGGGGAACTTTCTAGCCGTATGTGAGATCAGTACACGCCCCCGAGGCGGGCCGTGAGGATAGTATCGGTCGTAGGACGTGAGAACTTTAGAGAAATCTTGCCGGATTTTCTGTCAGGGAGTCTTTTGTACACGGAGTCTTTGACCTGCCCCCACCGGCTCAGCCTGGGCATCTTCATGATCCGTCTCGGGTTCGTGGTCTTCTTCCTCATCCTCGCCCTCGTCTGTCATTTCCGAGACATCGGTCAATTGCAAGACCCGCTCTTCCATTTCTTTGCCTGGTTTGAATGTTACGACGTTCTTGGGCGGAACGTCCACCCGCTCTCCGGTACGCGGATTACGAGCCTTGCGCGCCTTGCGCCGCTTTACTTCAAACACGCCGAAGTTGCGCAGTTCGATGCGATGCTCCTTGGTGTTGAGTAGCGTATCCACGATGGCATCGAAGGTGAGCTGCACAATTTCCTTGGTCTTCAACTGAGTCAACCCGATACGTTCGGAAATCTGCTTGACAATCTCTTTTTTGGTCACGGTTCCAGTCTCCCCGCAGAGCGCGCTAGCCGAAGGCGACACAGTGGCAATGTGCTTCAAGTGTAAAAGTGATATAGACTAATGTCAAGGCAAAAGAAAGAGGCAGGGCAAAGTTTGCGGGCAACTTGCTTGACTTCCGACGCCTCCAAGGGATATTGTTCAGATTAAAGTGAGTGGTGGGCCAGACAGAAGGGGGTGGGGTGGTGAGGTGGTGACAGGATGACAAGATGACCGGATGACAAGATGAGATGGGCGTCATCCGGTCATCTTGTCACCTTGTCACCCCGTCACCCTTTCTCACTTTCTCTGGTCCTCACCACTCACCCATAACTGGAAAGGCCAGCTATGCCTTCCGTCATGATAACCGGCGGCTGTGGGTTCATCGGCAGTAACTTCGTTCAGTACCTGCTCGAAACGCATCCCGAAGTATACATCATCAATTTCGACAGCCTGACCTATGCCGGTAACCTCGCCAATTTGGCCGGTCTCGCCGGTAATTCTCGCTACCGTTTCGTCCGAGGTGACATCACCGACCGGGAAGCAGTCCACGGCGTCCTAAGTCAAGGTATCGACGCTCTATTCAACTTCGCCGCCGAGAGCCACGTAGATCGCAGCATTCACGACTCCGGGCCGTTTGTCCGGACCAACGTTCTCGGCACGCAGACGCTGCTTGACGCGGCCCGCGAGCACGGCGTCAAGCGCTACATTCAAATTTCCACCGACGAGGTTTACGGCAGCCTGGGACCGACTGGCTACTTCACCGAGGAAACCCCCCTGGCTCCGAACAGCCCCTACGCGGCGAGCAAGGCATCTGCCGATATGCTCGTGCGAAGTTACGTCCACACTTTCCATCTCCCGGCCCTTATCACCCGCTGCTCGAACAATTACGGCCCCTACCAGTTCCCGGAAAAACTGATCCCGCTCTTCATCAGCAACCTATTGCGCGATGAGCCGATCCCGGTTTACGGCGACGGCCTCAACGTTCGTGACTGGATCCACGTCCGGGACCACTGCGCCGCCATCGAACGGGTCTGGCAAGCGGGCCGGGCCGGCGAAGTCTACAACATCGGCGGCCACTGCGAACGCACTAATCTTGAGTTGACGCATTCATTGCTTGACGTTATGGGCAAGCCACGTACCCTTATCCGCTACGTCAAGGACCGGCCCGGTCACGACCGGCGCTACGCCATTGATTGCAGCAAATGCGAACGCGAACTCGGCTGGAAACCGAGCATCGCCTTCGAACAAGGGCTGCGCGACACCATCATCTGGTACAAAAAGAATAGCGACTGGGTTGCGAATGTTCGGAGTGGGGAGTATTTGAAGTATTATCAGAAGCAGTACGGAGCATAGTTTAGCGACGCTTCGCAGAAGCGTTGTTGCCTGGACTACCGGAACGCTTCTGCGAAGCGTCGCCCGGAACGCTTCTGCGAAGCGTCGCCCGGAACGCTTCTGCGAAGCGTCGCTAAACGCACGAATAACATGAATAAAGCCATCATCACCGGCATCACTGGTCAAGACGGCAGCTACCTGGCCGAGTGGCTCCTGGACAAGGGCTATGAGGTTCACGGCATCGTTCGCCGTTCCAGCACCGAGAACTTCGAACGCATCGCCCACCTGACCGACCGAATTCACCTGCACCAGGCCGACCTGCTCGATCAGCTGTCGCTCATCGAGGCGTTCAAAAACGTCAACCCAGACGAGGTTTACAACCTGGCGGCCATGAGCTTCGTGCCGACGAGCTGGAAGCAACCGGTGCTCACCAGTGAGTTCACCGCCATCGGCGTAACGCGCGTGCTGGAAGCCATCCGGCTCCTGAACCCGCGCGGCATCCGCTTTTATCAGGCCAGCAGCAGCGAGATGTTCGGCAAGGTCCAGCAAACGCCGCAGTGCGAGACGACGCCGTTTTATCCGCGCAGCCCCTACGGTGTCGCCAAGGTCTACGGCCACTGGATCACAGTGAATTATCGCGAGAGCTACGACATCTTCGCTTGCAGCGGCATTCTCTTCAATCACGAATCGCCCCGGCGTGGCCGGGAATTCGTGACTCGGAAGGTGACCGATGCCGCCGCCCGAATCAAGCTCGGCCTGCAAAAGGAACTCCGCCTCGGCAACCTCAACGCCAAGCGCGACTGGGGCTATGCGGCCGATTACGTCAAGGCCATGTGGCTGATGCTGCAACAGGAGAAAGCCGACGATTACGTCATCGCCACCGGGGAGACGCATTCGGTGCGCGAGTTGGTCGAGGTGGCGTTTGGCGCTGTCAATCTCGATTGGAAGAAATACGTCGTGGAGGATCCGGCGCTGCGACGGCCGGCGGAGGTCGATCTGTTGGTCGGCGACGCCAGCAAGGCTCGCCGGCAACTCGGCTGGAAACCGGAAGTGACATTTACACAACTGATCCAGCTCATGGTGAAGGCCGATCTGGAAAGGAACTCGTTTAGCCGTGACCCGAAGGGGAGCACTGGCTCCGCGCTCCCCTGCGGGTCGCGGCTAAACACTTGACTCTGCATGCGCATGTCTCATAACCGGCATCACTGGTTTCGCCGGCGGTCATCTGGCCGAGGCGATCCTTGCCAAGGGGAACGTCGAACTCTTTGGCATCGACCGAAGTGCCGCAGTGCCCCTCTACCTGGCAACATCTCGCCAGTCAGGTGCGGTTGTACTCATGCGATTTGTGCGACGGCTTCGCCGTCGAAAGCGTGCTGGCCGAAGTCCGCCCCGAGCAGATTTATCATCTGGCCGGCTATGCTCACGTCGGCCAATCCTTCCATGAACCAGCTGCTGCCTGGGCGGGCAACCTGACGGCGACCTGCTGTCTTTATGAGGCGATCGGCCGTGCGGGCGTTTGGCCGCGCATCCTCTACGTCGGTAGCGGCCTGATCTACGGCGATCCTGAGACAGCCGGACCAGGCTTACGATGAGAACAGCCCTGTTGCGTCCGACGAGCCCCTACGCCGCCAGCAAGGCGGCAGCCGACCTGGCGAGTTATCAGTACACGCGTGCGCCTGGACTGGAGATAGTGCGGGCCAGGCCGTTCAATCACATTGGGCCGCGGCAGTCATCCGAGTATGCCGTGGCCCACTTCGCCGCCCAGGTAGCAGCCATCCTGAAGGGTAAACAGCAACCGCTTCTGGAAGCCGGCAACCTCGGCTCGCGCCGCGACCTGACCGATGTCCGCGACACGGTCCGGGCTTACATGTTCCTCATGGAAAAGGGCCGCAACGGCGAGGCGTACAATATCGGCATCGGCCAAACGTTTTCCATGCAAGAAGTGCTGGATCGCCTGCTGGCTCTGGCCGGCCTGCAGCGTGCCGGTCCAGCAGCAAACCGAACTGGTTCGGGCAGCGGACACTGTCGCCGTGCTGCGCCGACGCTTCCAAACTGAAACGCGAAACGGGCTGGACGCCGCCGATTCCCTGGAACAAACCCTGGCGGATACGCTTGACTACTGGAGAGGTGAATCATGAAAGTCGCAGTCATCGGCACCGGCTACGTTGGCCTGGTCACGGCCACGTGCCTTGCTGAAAGCGGCAATAATGTCGTCGGCATCGATAAGGATGCTCGCAAGATCGAGATGCTCGACAGCGGCGGGCTGCCGATTTACGAGCCGGGATTGCTCGAACTGGTCCAGCGCAACCGCCGCGAAAGACGGCTGCGTTTCTCCACCGATCTGGAGCAGAGCATTGCGCCGGCCCAGATCATTTTCATCGCCGTCGGCACGCCGCCGGCCCCGGATGGCGCTGCCGATCTTTCGAGTATCTGGGCCGTGGGCGATGCTCTCGCCGCCTGTGTGAAAGGTCCCAAGATCGTCATCGTCAAGAGCACGGTCCCGGTGGGCACGAATAGCGCTCTGGCCGAGCGGATCGCGGCACGCACGAGTCAGCCAATCGACGTCGCCAGCAATCCGGAGTTTCTCAAGGAAGGCGCCGCCGTGGACGACTTCATGCGGCCCGACCGTGTCGTCGTCGGCGTCCGCCGGCCCGAGGTGGCCGAGGTGCTGCACGAGTTGTACGCTCCTTTCCTGCGCACCGAACGTCCTTTCCTGGTCATGTCGCCAGAGAGTGCCGAGATGACCAAGTACGCCGCCAACGCCATGCTCGCCGCCAAGATCAGCTTCATCAACGAAATAGCCAACCTGTGCGAACGGCTTGGCGCCGACATCAACGATGTTCGCCGCGGCATCGGCCATGACGCCCGCATCGGCTTCCAGTTCCTCTTCCCCGGCGCCGGCTTCGGCGGCAGTTGCTTCCCCAAGGACGTGCGTGCCCTGATCTCGATGGCCAACGAGCTAGACGCCCCGGCCCACCTCATGGAAGCAGTGGACCGGGTCAACGAGGCCCAGAAACACGTCCTGATGCGCAAAATTCGCAAGCACTACGGCAGCGCCTTGAAGGAGAAAACGCTGGCCATCTGGGGCCTGGCCTTCAAACCGAGCACCGACGACATTCGCGAGGCCCCCGCATTGACGCTGATTGACGCACTGCTGGCCGAGGGCGTCAAAGTCCGCGTTCACGACCCGGAGGCCATGCCGAATGTGCGAGCGATCTACGGCGACAAGTTGATCTACTGTGACCGGCCTTATGGTGCGATTGAGGGTGCCGATGGCCTGGCAATCGTGACGGAGTGGCAGGAGTTTCGCAATCCGGACTTCGAAGTGATGCGCCGATTGATGCGCGAGAAGACCATTTTTGATGGGCGGAATTTGTATGAGATGAAGATGCTGGCAGGGTTGGGGGTTAGGTATTATGCGATTGGGCGATAACCTGTAACAGAGGATTCATCCGTCTGTATATTTCTTGCTGAATCTTGTTGGAGGATATCACCATGACCGTGCGCGAAATGCTCAAACTGCTCAAAGGCTACGTGCGTGAAGGCAGCACGGAACTCGACTCAGAGGTCTATGTGCAGGTGGACTTTGATGAGGGTCTTTAGCGCTGCCGACGAAGATGATTTCTGGTCATCTGCGGCTTAAATACCTCACTATCTACGCAGACGGCGAGAATCCTTCCGGACTGCATCCTATAGACCCAGACGGGCATAGGTTCGGGCCATTTACCAGCCACACCAAGGTTGAGGTTCAAGTCTTCTCGTCCCCACCAGCCTTTCCCATGACAGTAAAAGTCAAACGCAGAAAAAGAAGGAAAACCGATAAGTCAAAAAAGGTAAAATCGCTTCGACATCCAAGCTAAGTACATGTCCTCATGGACGTTCAGGAGAGATTGTTTCGGCGCAGTAAACGACATCTGGCATAGGATTGTTCGCGCGTACAGGGATATGAAAATGCTGGAGCAGAGCCGCGTGTCGAGGGAGTCGTCAAGCGTTACCAGACAGACTTCCGTAGCGACGCCCCCATTTCCGAAGCAATGCGTGCACAGATCGTCATGTTCCTCCGTTCCTTGATTCCCGCGGGGATGGTCACAGATGTTTGTGAGGAAGCCGACGAGGAAGCCGAAGTCGTCAAACAGCACTGAAATACAACGCATCCCTCGCAACGCCTTGATTCTCATTGTCAGACGTGCGAAAATCGGTTCATGTGTCCCGCCCGCTCACCCGATAACCATCGCTGGCAACAAAGTAACCCAGGTGGCAAGCATCCGTGGATAACCGCTCCGATTCATCCCTCACCCTTTCCCGGAACCAACGGCCCGAATTAGCATTCCACGGTCTACGCTCTGTTACTCACCGGTCCGGCACTCCGTTTGCTCCTGCGATGGCAAACTACCTCCCTTCGCCTTCGCAAAGGGCATGAACTAATGAATGAACGTCGAGTCGGCTTGTGGTTGATCGGTGCCTTTGGCGGTGTGGGCAGCACGGCGGCCCTCGGACTGGCTGCGCTGCGCCGTGGCCTGATCGACACCACTTCCCTGGTGACAGTCCTGCCTCTTTTCGACGGTCTGGATCTGGATGAACCGGCAGACTTCGTCGTCGGCGGACACGAAATCCGCCGGACCAACTACAGCCAGGCGGTGAGCGAGCTGCACCATCGCTCCAACATCTTCGGCACGAGCCTGATCGAAGCGTGCCAGCCCGATCTCAATCTCTGGAGCGAGAATGTCCGGCCCGGCACGGTCCTGAACACCGGCGCTACGATTACCCGGCTCGCGGAGTTGCCGGAAGCCAAGCGTGCCGATAGTACACGTGCCGTCATCGACCGCGTCCGAGCCGACCTGCAAGCCTTCCGGGACAAGCAGCGGCTCGATCAGTTGGTGGTCGTCAACGTCGCATCGACCGAGCCGCCTTTCGAGTTGAGTGATGAGCATGCCTCGCTGGAGAAGTTGAGCGCGGCCATCGAGAAACGTCGTCAAGCAGTGCTGCCGGCCTCGGCGCTCTATGCCTGGGCCGCTCTCGATCTCGGCCTGCCTTACATCAACTTCACACCGTCGCTGGGAGCATCCGTGCCTGCCCTGGAAGAACTGGCCCAGCGTCGCAAGGCCGTCTTCGGCGGCAAGGACGGCAAGACCGGCGAGACGCTGCTCAAGACGGTCCTGGCGCCGATGTTCGCCTACCGCAACTGGCAAATCCTGAGCTGGGTAGGCCACAACATCTTCGGCAACCGCGACGGTCTGGTCCTCGACGATCCAGCAAACAAGGCATCGAAGATCGGCACCAAGGATAAAGTGATTCCGCAGATCGTCGGTTACAAGCCACAGACGCACGTGTCGATCGAGTACATCGAATCGCTCGACGACTGGAAGACCGCATGGGACCACATCCACTTCCGCGGCTTCCTGGGCGTGAAGATGAGCATGCAGTTCACCTGGCAAGGCTGCGATTCGATCCTGGCCGCCCCGCTGGTCCTCGACCTGGCCCGGCTGGCTTTGCTGGCCCAGCGCCGCGGCGAGGTTGGCGTACTGCGTCACCTGGCCTGTTTCTTCAAAAGCCCGATGGGCGTCGAGGAGCACGATTTCTTCGAACAGTGCTCAATGCTCGAAGATTACGTACAAAGAGTCATTAGTCATTAGTCATTGGTCATTAGGGGCGGAGGCCGCCCGATGGCTAATGACTAATGACCAATGACTAATGACTAATGAAACTCGCGTTCAGCACCAACGCCTACTTGAAATTCTCTTTCGCCGAAGCCGTCCGCCGGCTGGCGGCCATCGGCTACACCGGTGTCGAGATCATGGCAGATGTGCCACACGCCTGGCCGGCCTGTCTGCTCGAAGAACAGAAGCAAGGAATCCGCGACGCCCTGGCCCGGCACAATTTGGCCATCTCGAACATCAATGCTTTCATGATGAACGCCATCAGCGATCCCCGGCAGCGCTACTGGCATCCGTCGTGGATCGAGCCGGACCGGCATTATCGCCAAATACGGATCGACCACACCGTTCGCGCCTTGACGCTGGCCCGCGAGCTAGGCGCTCCCTGCATCACGACGGAGCCGGGCGGACCCGTCGAGCCGGGCGGATCATGGGCGGCGGCGCTGCGATTGTTTGTCGAGGGACTGAAACCGGTCGCGGAACATGCGGAAAAGGAAGGGGTGCTGCTGCTCATCGAGCCGGAGCCGGGATTGCTCGTCGAGACGGCCGATCAGTTCCTCGAACTGATGCAGCACATTGATTCACCGGCGGTGGGTTTGAACTTCGATATCGGCCATTCCTATTGCGTCGGTGACGAGCCGGCGCCGACAATCAAGCGTCTTGCCCAGTACATCCGCCACTTCCATCTGGAAGACATCGCCGCCAGCCGGGTGCATCATCACCTGATTCCCGGCGAAGGAGCGATTGACTTCAAGGCCACCTTGGAAGCGATTCGTGCCATCGGTTACGACGGCTGGATCACCATCGAGTTGTATCCCTACGTCGATGACCCTGACGCCGCCGCGCGGTTGGCTCTCGAACGCATCTGCACGCTGGCAACACTAACCCGAAGCGTGAGCGAGGGAGTGCTGCAATAGACTCCCTCGCTTGCGCTTCGGGCTTGTGTCAGGGTACGCCGATTTTTGGGCAGATTTTGTTGAGAGCGCAGCCGATGCAATTCGGCTTGCCGCGAAGCAGACCTGCCGGCCGTGGAAGATCATGCGGTGGCTGAACATCGTCCAAACTTTCTTCGGGATGAGAGCCATCAGGTTGCGCTCGATCTTTTCCGGGTCGGTTTGCTTCGTCAGGCCCAGGCGGCCGCTGAGGCGAATCACATGGGTATCGACCGTGATGCCTGGAACGTCAAAAGCGTTGCCGAGGATGACGTTGGCGGTCTTGCGGCCGATGCCGGGCAACGTCACAAGATCATCCATCGTGCCAGGCACCTGCCCGCCGTGCAGTTCGACGATCTTCTTGCAGCAGGCAATAATGCTGCGCGCCTTGTTGCGGAAGAATCCGGTGGATTGAATTGCCGTCTCCAGCTCGCTCTGGCCGGCTTCGGCGAAAGCATTGGCATCGAGATAGCGAGCAAACAGGGCCGGCGTGACCATGTTGACACGCACGTCGGTGCATTGGGCGGACAGGATGGTGGCGATCAGGAGTTGCAGCGGATTTTCGTAGTGAAGGGCGCAATGAGCGTCCGGATAAAGCCGGGCCAGAACGCGGAGGATAGCGCGGACACGGCTGCGAAGTTTGTCAGGGGGTTCCTTCATGTCGGCAATGATCCAGTCGCGCATGGACGTCTCAAAGTTTAGCCGCGACCTTGTTTAGCGACGCTTCGGAGAAGCGTCCAGGTCCGCACGCTTCTCCGAAGCGTCGCTAAACAGGCTCGGGTCGCAGTTAAACGACGTGGTATTGCGGAAGAACATTACGCGCCTTCCGCCGGGTCTTTGCCGTCGACCCACGGGCCGGCCAGTTTCTGATGGGGCGGCGGAGTGAGCAGGCTGCCGCTGTCGCCGCCGGTCCAGCCGATGATCTGGTTGGGCTTGCCGTGCTTCTTGCTGCGCTCTTCCCAGCGCTTGGCCCAGCTATCGTCGGCCACAACAGGTTGGCGTTTTTCCTTGTCCCAGAAAAGAACTTTGCCTTGCCGATAGCTCTGCATGCCGAGAGCCACCGTCGTGAAGGCGGCGGCGCCCAGTTCCGGCGTGCTGAACGTCTCGCGGTTCCTGTCCCGAACACATTTGAGGAAGTTGATCCACAACATTCTGGTGTCCATGTCCCTGCCCGGCGGCATTTCGCACTTGACCAACTCGCCCTTAACGGATTCTTCCAACCGGGCCGCGATGCCCGGACCGCCCTTGGGCGGGTCCTTGATGACCTGGAAGCCTTCCTTGACGAACTTGATCGCGGCCAGGTGGCCGCGGATGACTTCCTCAACGGGATAGCTGGCGACCATCGTGGCGGTGATGGTAAATTGGCAACCCTCGTCGTAGTCGGCGACGATGGTGGCCACGTCGGGCACGTCGCGCTCGTCATATTCCAGATAAAGGCCGCCGCCGCCGACCACGCGCGCCGGGTAGCGCACGCCCATGGCGGCGATCATGTGCGTGGTCTGATGGACAAAGAGGTCGGTGAACATGCCGCCGCCGAAGGGCCAGTAGCAACGCCATTGACCGTAGACGGCCCGGTCGAACGGAATCTTCGGCCCGAGCGGTTGGTTGGGGAATACGCTGGAGGCATGTCCCAGGAACATGTCCCAATCAATGGTCTTTGGCGTCATGTCCTTGCTGAGCTTGTAGTACCGCCATTGCCCCATGTCGGAATTGCGGTAATAGCTGGTCTGGCCCTGGGCGACGTGTCCGATCTCGCCCTTGCGGATCATCTCGTTGGCCGTCATCCAGGTGGGATTGGCCATCGACTGGACGCCGACCGTCATCACGCGCTCGTGCTTCTTCATGGCGTCGACGACGGCCTGGGCTTCGGCGATGGTCTTGGTCATCGGCTTTTCACAGTAGATGTCCTTCTTGTGCTCGGCCGCGTCGATGGACATCCTGGCGTGCCAGTGATCTGGAGCGGCGATGCAAACGACATCGACCTCCTGCAGATCAAGCAGCTTGCGGTAGTCCTTGGTGACGTGTACCTTGTCATCGGCCTTGAGTCCGCACTTCGCGGCCGAGTAATAAAGGCCGCGTTTCACTTCTTCGTTGCCGTCCCACACGTCGCAGACGGCCACGGGTTCGACCGCATGTCCGTCTTTTTTGAGTGCGAGGACGTGATCGATCTGCGCCTGGCAGCGGCCGCCCGTGCCCAGGAAGGCGACGCCGATGCGTTCATTGGCGCCGAAAACGCGTTTGGCGCTGGCAGCGGTCAGCGTCAGGGCAGCGGCCCCGGCGGCCGAGGTCTTGAGAAAATCGCGGCGATTGAAATTGGATCGTGGCATGAGAAAAGTTCCTCCGCAAGTAAAAGGTTTAACCTAATCTCGTTCCCAAACTCCTGTTTGGGAACGACGAATGTCAGGCACTGTTACTTCAAATGCTGCTCCAGCAGCCAGTCGTAAAGCTCCTTGGTGGCGTAGGCTTTGTCCCAGCTATTGTGGCCGACGCCGGGATACTCGGTATATTTGGGTTTGCCACCCGCGGCCTTGATGGCTTCAATCATATCACGGGAACCCTTGACGTTCACCGCTTTGTCGGCATCGCCGTGGAAACACCAGCAGGGGATGTCTTTGATCTTGTCGGCCTGCTTCGGATTGCCGCCGCCGCAGATGGGGACAATGGCAGCCCACTTGTCGGGATACTTCACCGCGAAACTCCAGGTGCCGTAACCGCCCATCGACAGACCCGTGAGATAGGTGCGCTTGGGATCAACCTTGTAAGCTTTCTCGACCTCGGCAAGGATAGCCAGCGCACGCTTGCCATCGGCGGAATCCGCTCCCCAGGTGCGATTCTGCGACTGTGGGATGACGACTATGAACGGGAATGTCTTTTCTTGCGTCTTGATTGCCGGCCCAATGCCGACCTCGACCGGCATCTTGGCCCCGCCCTTGGTTTCGCCGGAACCGTGCAGGAAAAGGATGGTCGGATAAAGCTTGTCGCCTTTGTAGCCCTGCGGCACGAAGAGGACGTACTTGGCTTCGTTGCCGTCCGCATCCTTGTAGACACGGTCGAGGAAGCCCGTTTCAGGAGTGTCGGCGGCACGGGCATGTGCCATGCCGAGGCAGATCAGGCTGCCAATGGTCAAGGCCAGGATTTTCGTGTCGATCATTGTTCGTTGCCTCGGTGGGTTCTTGAGGTCAAGGTTGGCAAGCAAGAGGGCAGGACTGTAATTTTAGAATATCACATTGAGGCAAGGAGTGCCACAAAAATATTTTCTTGGCAACCCTTGTTTGTGCTGCGGGCTTCATTTTCAGCCCGATGTCAAGGGATAGCCTTTCTCTCGCAGCGCAACACCGCGAGCAGATGGTTAGAGGACGCCGAGCAGTAGTTCGGTTACCAGTTGATCGAGCCGTTCGTAGGGCAGTTTGCGATTGGTCATTGCAGTCACGTCGAAGGTCATCTCCTTGAGCTTTCTGCGCCTGCGCCTTGCTGTACTTGCTCATTAGACCAGCCAGGTTCTTGCTGGCGCCGTGAATCTCCTTGAGCAGGTCTTGAATCTCCTTGTTCTCGCTGAACTGCCGGACCTTCTCCTGCATGATCTTGTAGGTGCGCATGTTCCGATCGACGAAGTCCCACGGGTCGGCCTCGCTGCGATAAGGATGGGCGTCGAAGCTGATGGTGCCGTCATATTTGTGATCGGTCAGCAGTTTCGCGGTATAGAAGGCATCCTTGAGGTCGTCGCTGCCGAAGCTGAGGTCCTGATCGAACCGCAACGGTTTCTGGCCGTTGAGATGAACGTCGAGAAGTTTGCCGGCTTCCAGTGCCTGGGCGAATTCGTGATAGGGATTGAGGCCGGCCATCTTGATGTGGGCGGTCTCGGGGTTGATGCCGACCATGTCGGGATGATCGAGCGTGGCGATGAAGGCAAGCACGCTGCCGACGGTGGGCAGGTAGAGGTCGCCGCGCGGCTCGTTGGGCTTCGGTTCGATGCTGAGTTTGATGTCGTAGTTGTTGCTGAGCACGTATTCGCAGATGAAGTTCATCGCCTCGCGGAACCACTTGGTCGCATCGACGGGATCCTTGCTGGCATCGACCTCGACACCCTCGCGGCCGCCCCAAAACACGAACACCTGTGTACACAGTTCGGCGGCGATGTCCAGGGCATTGAGGACTTTCTGCGTGGAGAAGGCGCGGATGGCCGGGTCGGTGCTGGTGAAGGCGCCGTCCTTGAAGACGGGATGGTAGAAGAGGTTCGTCGTGGCCATCGTCGCCTTGATGTCCCAGTCGGCGAGCGCCTTCTTGACGTCGCGGAGAATCTGGTCGCGTTGGCTGGCCGAGGCGCCGAAGGGGATGATGTCGTTGTCGTGGAACTCGAAGCCGTAGCAGTTGCGCTGGGCCAGGCCGCGGATGCACTCCAGGGCCGGCAGCTCCGGCCGGGTTTGGTCGCCGAACGGATCGCGGCCACGGTTCTGGAGGCACCAGAGGCCGAAGGCAAACTTGTCCTGTTTCGTGGGAGCGTAGAAGTGGGTTCGCATGGGTAAGTCTTTCCTGTTGGTGAGTGGTGAGTGGTGAGTGGTAACTCTAACCACTCGTCCCTCACCAGGTCTACTTTTTCGATTTTCCTTTTCGCTGCTCGGCTTCCGCGCGGGCAAAGCGGTAGAAGACGATGACAGCTTCAATGGCATAGAGCGCTACCAGAGCGAGAATGATCCAGGGCAGGTTAATCAACAGCCACAGCAACAGGCGCACCCACCACGAAGATTGCTGAGCGCCCGGAGGGAGAGTTTGTGGCGCAAATGAAGACATAATGAGCAGGACCAGCAGCATTAGTCCGCCCAGAATCAACTGGATCACGTAGCCGCGTTTGGTTATCGAGATCAGGCCGTAGAGTTTGATGCGTACTGGAGGTTCCATTGGTTTTCACAACAACCGTCTTGTCACGGGAAGACCACTTCTTGAGGAATTGGAACCGTCACCCGCGTTAGCAAGAATCCACTTTCCGCTGGCAGGGGGCGTCCATCCTCTATCAAGGCATCAACGTGGCTACGGATGGCTTTGCGCATCCTTCAATGCCTCGTCCACTGTTTCGCCCTGCGCAAAACAACCAGGCAACGAGGGAACTTCAACCCAGTAGCCGCCCTCTTCGGCTTCATGAACAACAATAGTGAATTGCATCGCATCTCCTACAGCAGTTCTTGAAACTGTTCTTCCGTCAGGCCAGCTTTATCAATAGCTGCCTTCAGCAAGCCTATCTTGAGTGTACCGCGCTGGGAATGGTGACAATCTGTCCGTTGGGCATCTTGACGTTCACATGTGAACCACGCCCCTCTTGCGCCGGATACCCCCGGCACGTTCAAAGACCTTGATAGCTGTCTCGGTCTTATACCGCGTAGTTGTCCCATGAAACTGTATGGCCTTTATCGTCCTACCCCAGCAGATGCGAAACCGCGGCGGCTGGCCTGATTTTGCTTCCTTCGCCGCCTGGATGATCGCCTGCATGAACGCCGGCAAATCGTCGGGCTTGCGGCTGGTGATGATGTTGCCGTCGCGGATCACCTCGGCGTCCACGTACTTGGCGCCGGCGTTGATCACATCGTCCTTGACGGCCACGAAGCAGGTCGCCTTGCGGCCCTTGAGAGCCTGCGTCGAGCAGAGCATCCACGGCCCGTGGCAAATAGCCGCCACGATCTTGCCCTGCTCGGCCATCGTGCTGGTCAGGCGGATCATCGGCTCGCAGCGGCGCATGTGGTCGGGAGCATAGCCGCCGGGGATGACGAGAATGTCGAAGTCATTAGCCGTCACGTCGCGGGCCGCCCGGTCGCTTTTGGCGGGGTAGCCGAGCTTGCTGGGATAGGTCTGGCCGGCTTCGGGACCGACCAGCGTCACCTTGCAGCCGGCTTCCTTGAGGCGGTAGTAGGGATACCAGACTTCCAGTTCCTGGTAGAGTTGTTCGACCAGGATGGCGGCGCGTTTGCCTTGAAGTTCCATGAATGCCTCCGTGAGAAGAACTTAATTATCGTGTCATCTCTTGCTTTTCTTTGACATCACCAAACGCATCACCGGCGGGCGATCAAACATGGAAGGCCCGTGCCGTACCCTGTATTGTTCCGTCGTCGATGGGCCCATAGTCTCGCCGTCCTTTATGTCCAGGCGGTTGTTGACGATGTATACCGCCGTGTCACCGATAAAGCTCATCAGATCTTCCCCCGGAACGTCTGATTTCTCGACCTCCATCTCCGGAAAGCCCAGCGGTGCCATACCAGTTGTGAAACAACGGAGAGAGCCATCCCCATTATCCTCCACGCGCACATCGATCCACAACGGTCCGGGGATGTTGTCAGCGTCAACCGACTTTGCCTGCTTCACGAACTCGCGTGGTTCATGCACGATAGTTCCCGTCGCCCCAGTAAACACCCACCGCATCTGCGCTGCGAACAACGGCACTGACCACTCGCGTAAGGATCACGCGGCGTTCCACTGGCTCAATATAGCCACCTATCAACGCAACAACAAAGTGATACTAGTTGCGCCTTTCATCTGCCTGGTTGCTTCGGGCCACCCCCAAGAAGTCGGCGCAGGGCCCCTCAAGCTCCGACCAGGGATAAGCTGTTGGCATAAGAGATACGGCTAGTTGAGCGTCCTCACACTGGAAGACTAGATTGTTGTCTTCCCAATTGCGCTCGTCCGACGCCGCGGGCCTTCCTCCGTCTGCGGTGATGCCGCAAGCGGCAAGAATCTTCTTTACGTCAGGTAACCGGGTTGTGGAGGTTGCTACGATCACTATCGCCGGATCAACTCCGGGTTGGGAACTCGCTGTTGACATGTTAAAGTCCTCAACTACATGCACAGAACGCTACGTCTAACTATTGATCTTGTTATTCTCCCGATACCAAGCCATCGTTTCTCGACGACCTTACTCTTCCCGGTGGTTAGTGCGAGCTGGCCTCTTTTTTCGGCCTGCTGGCTGCTCTTCAATCTCAGCCAGTATCTTAGAAAACGGCGTGCCTCACGTTTCCTTAGTCTTGCGGTATGCCTCGTCGATCAGTTGCCGAAAGCGTTTGTTTCGACCGAGCATGAATGCCTCCCGCTTGGACCTGCTCATGCCTTCGGCTCCTCCGTGAGATCGCCAATGAATTGGCTGACCCCTCGTGATCGAAGATAACCGGGGCACCACCCGCTCTGATATAGACCGCCACGCCGTCCCTCACTACCAGGGCGTCCGGGTAGTCCACTTCGAAGCGATCTCCGTGTGCCATTACTACCGTAAACGGCCGGAACGGGTTCCGCTTCTTGAACGCACTCAAGGTGTGGTCGAAGTTATCCGCCTGCATTGGCCGCCCCCGTCACGTCTCATCACCGCTCCCTCAGGTCGCGGCTCGGCAATACGATTCTACGTATTCTCCCGATACCACGCCATCGTCTCCTTCATCGCCTGATCGAAACTCAAGCGCGGCTGATACCCCAACTCCCGTTTCGCCTTCTCAATGCTGAAATCGAGGTTCAAGCCGAGGAATTTGACGCGGGCCTGCGTGAGTCGCGGCGCCTGCTTGTCGCCACGGCGGCGGGCGCGGCGTTCCATCATCCAGGCGAGAAGCGAGCCAGCCATAAGGGGGACCTTCTTGGTCGGTCTGGGCAAGCCGGCGCCGTCGGCGATGGACTCGATGAAGCGGCGTTTCGATACGAACTCGCCGTCTGTCAGGTTGAAAACCTGACCTACGGCTTTGGGGTTCTCGACGGCCAGAAAGGCGGCGTCTACGAGGTTGCCGACGTAGATGCAGTTCATGGCTCGGTCGCCGCTGCCGAGATAACGCATCTGGCCGGTGCGCAGTGCCTCGAATAGCCGGGGCATCACGGTGCGGTCGCGTGGGCCGTAGATGAAACCGGGCCGAAGCACGACGACGGGGACCTTGTGGATGCGCTTGTAGTTCAGCGCGAGTCGTTCCGACTCGACCTTTGTTTGCGTGTAGCCGTCCATGTGCAGGGCGGGCAGCGGTTCGGTCTCGTCGGTGCCGTGATGATGGCGGGCGGCGTAGACGCCGAGGCTGCTCATGTGAATGAAACGCTGGAGCGGTTTACCCTTGCAGGCATCGAGCAGACTGCGGAGAGCATCGACGTTGACGGCCCGGTAATCTTCGACCGGTCCCCAATCGCCCACCTTGGCGGCACAGTGCATGACCAGATCAACGCCGTCGGCGGCCTTGCGAACGGCGTCGGCATCGGTCAGGTCGCCGGGGATGATGGTGGCGCCAAGCTTTTCCAGCGGGCCAGTGGCGCTGCCGGAGCGAGCCAGCGCGCGAACGGCTATGCCGCGAGCTTGGCAGGCTTCGGCGAGATGGCTGCCGACGAAACCGGTGGCGCCGGTGATGAGACAGGTCTGTGGCATGATGTTTACGGCTTCCTTCCTCCGTGTCGGGCACGGGTATGATTGTCAGTTGTGATTAGACCCTCGCTTGCGCGTCGGGCTAACAGGAGGACGTTAGCCCAACGCGCAAGCGAGGTTAAACTTGTGTCTGCCATTCGCCTTACGGCTTCCCTCGCTTGAAGACCCAGAGTCTGACCGGTAATCCTCTCTTGGCCTCGAATTCCGTGGGCCGGTCTGGTCCACCGACGGCGACCGCGATTTTCAGCGTATCACCGTCCAGCGTATAGATCGCCTTGATAACTTTCCCTTTTTCCCGACCCTCTGTCGGCGTCAGGTCGAGGACGGCGGGCTTCTTGCTCGGATCGATGGTGTAGGTGGCGACCCTATCCCTGACATCTTCGTTGAGGATGGCCTTGTCGTCGGTGATCGTCAGCTTGGTTTTCTTGAGCATTTCTTCAGGGGCCTTGTCGCCGTTGCACTCGTCCGACTGGGCCATCCAGGTGCCTTTCAGTTTTTCCTTCTCCGCCTTGATGGCGGGATCGTCTTTCTTGTCATCCGCCGCCACCAGCAAGCCGACCGCCAGGAATAACAACACACGAAGCTTCATGACGCTCCTCCGAACGTTCAGCCGTAAAGGGTTGCCCGAAAACCAATTATCCGCCAGAAGTCGAACCTGTAACCTTCGGCTCCGGAGAAGTGGGTTTTGCCTCGGCTGAATAGCTCAAAACCCGCGTAATTTCCGCTATTCTACGCTAACCACTCTCTATTTGCAAGTGTTTGCCAGACTTGCGAGCGTGCGTAGAACAGCGGAATTTCCGCCATTCCGTGATGGTGGGTTGGTGTCCTGCGGAAGACTTCCGCATTGCGCACGCTGCCGTGGTTTACATGTGTGTGCGTTGTGCCAACCGCATGACCGCGAAACCACGTCGGACATGAAACCGCACGAGCGTGACTTTATCAATTTGGTCAAGGAGTTGATTCGGCTGGTGTTGGCGGAGAAGTTGTTTACGTTTGTGTTGGTTCCGGACGTGGAGTCGTCGTAGACGGCATTGTATATGTTGGCGAAGGCTTCTATGTGCCCAACAGCCAGCGGTCGAGGTCCGCCGCGATTTGCTGGAGCTGATCGCGGCAAGCCGTCTCGGAGTCTGCTCGGGCAAAGAGGGTGAGGATTGGACGGCCCGCTTCGATGCGTTCTCCAGTGTGCGGAATATCGGCAAACGCCGGCATCTCGTCCACCGCAACGTGCCTGCGCAGCACGACCTGCCACGGGCCATCTTGCGGGAACAGAAACGAAGCACGAGCGAAGAGGATGGCTTTGCCGACGAATGGCGGCGGGTGGCCGGAGCTGGGGGGTGGTCTGTCGTGAAGCCCCGGGTTTAGCGACGCTTCGCAGAAGCGTTCGTCGTACACGCTTCTGCGAAGCGTCGCTAAACCAGCCACGGCCACGCAGTCGAACACGTGCCGGTGTATGGCCAGAGTCGAGATGTTTCCTGCATACTCCAGCACTTCGACAGAAGCCGTGTAACGTGGATTAACTTCTACCGGCCAGGGAACGTCATCGCGCACGCTGCAATCGACGCCGAAGATACCGCGCAAACCGAAGCTGTCCACCAGCACATCGCCGAGTTTTGCCAGGGCCTGGCGCAAAGGCAACTCGATCGGTAACGGACCGATGCTGCCGCAGTAGTGAAACGGCGCGGCGTGCAGCTGGCTTTCACTTATAAGCTGGCGTGTGAGACCGAGAAGCAGAGAACGTTGACCGTCGCCGATATAGATCGCGGCACAGCTCTCGCCGTCGATGTGTTCTTGCAAATATGTTCGCCCGCGTGAATCAGTGAAGGTTGCTGTGCCTTTCCAGAAGCCAATGCCCGTGCCTCCCGCACCTGCCCGCGGTTTGATGAGCCAGCGGCGGTCACCCGGCACATGTTGACCCGGCAAGCGAACGGCAGGACACGGCACATCGGCCGCTCGGAGCGCCCCTTCCAGGACAACCGGCGAACGGACCTTCTTCAGCACTGTCCCTGCGTTACCCCACAACGGCCGTTCACTGGCGATGTCATCCACCAGCGCCGGGTGATTCTCCAAAGCACCGGTGTATATCCAGGGACCAGGTGCTTGCCGGCGAGCAGTTTGAAGGAGACCACGGGGATAATCACTGGCAGGGATGCGTGTGACAACACAGCGGGCTTGCAGGTCGGTGTCGGCGAACAGGTCCACACAGCAAGGTCGCAGCCCCGCGCACAAAGCTGAGAATGCCGCCGCGCGTGTACTGGCGCCGAAGATAAGGATGAAGGATGAACAAGGTGAGTGGTGAGTGGTGAGTGGTGAGTGGTGAGTGGTGAGTGGTGAGTGGTGACCAGCCGGTCTTAACCACTCACCACTCACCACTAACCACTCACTCCGTTCCGATTCATCCTTCATCCTTCATCCTTGGGACTGGGCCGGCGGTTCTTCAGGGCGCAGGCTTCTCGCTCAAAGCCTTGTTGACGCTCTCCAGCAGCTTTTCCATGGCGAACGGCTTGCGGATGTAGTCTTTGACGCCGAGGTGCTCCGCGTAAGCCTTGTGCCGGCTGCCTTCGTTGGCCGTGATCATGATGATCGGCGGCGCATCCGATTTGCCGCGGAAATGTTCCAGCACTGGATAGCCGCCCATGCGTGGCATCATCATGTCGAGGATGACGAGGTCGGGATGATGCTGATAGACCATCTGCTTGCCGTGCTGGCCGTCGCGAGCCTGGACCACGCGGAAGCCCTGATGTTCCAGGACGGTCCGCAGGCCGTCGCTCAGTTCATAATCGTCGTCTACGATAAGAATTGTCTTGGTGTCCGCCATTGTCGAGACCCCTCATTGGATTCGTGGATTTGTGGGGCAGGTTGCCAACCTGCCTGACTGTCCAGAGGCAGACATTTCGTCATTGCCTGCCCCACGGGGGCGAAGTGACTTCTATAACACTAGCATCTTGAACCATACGTCACAAGTCGGAAGAGCGAGCGAGGTGGGGTGGGGTCAACCGGTTGTGGCGAGCAGTTCCTCCAGCGTCACGGCCGTCGTGCCGACCTTGCCGACGACGATGCCGGCCGCCCAGTTGGCCAGATGCGCCGCCTGTTCCAGGGTGGCGCCGGCCGCCAGCGCCAGGGCCAGCGTGCTGATGACGGTGTCGCCGGCGCCGGTGACGTCGAAGATGGCCTGGGCCACCGACGGGAAGTGGACCGGTGCCATGCCGGTCCGAAAGAGCGACATGCCCTGTGGCCCGCGCAGTGATCAGGACCGCGCTGCCGTCCAGAATCTCCGTCAGATGCCGGCCGACCTCGTGCAGGCTGGCATCGTCGCCGATTTCTCGGTTCAAGAAACGCTCGGCCTCGTGCAAGTTGGGCTTGACCACGGTAGCGCCGCGGTACTTGGCGTAGTTCGTCCCCTTCGGATCGACGATCACCGGTTTGCCGGATAGCCGGGCCAGGCGGATAATCAGCTCTCCTACCCGCGCTGACACAACTCCCTTGGCATAGTCCGAGAGGATGCAGGCATCGGCTCTGGCAATCTCTTTTTCCATCCAGCGGAGCAGATCGTCCTCCCGTGCGGTACTCAGCGGTTCACGCCGCTCTCGGTCGATGCGGACCAACTGTTGATTGTGGGCCACGATGCGCGTCTTGGTCGTCGTCAGCCGGTCGGCATCCACGATCAGTCCATCGACCGTCACGCCGCCGCGACGCAGGGTTTCGCGCAGGGTTTCGCCTTGCAGATCACGGCCGACCACGCCGCCTAGGAGCGACTCGCCTCCGAGGCTGCGGACGTTGGCTGCGGTGTTCCCCGCCCCGCCCGGCACGTGCGTTTGCTGATAAAACTCGACCACCGGCACCGGCGCCTCCGGCGAAATCCGCCGCACGCCGCCCCGAATGTACTCGTCGAGCATGACATCGCCGACGATGAGGATGCGCTTGCCGGCGAAACGGGCCGCCAGGTCTCGTAGAACTTTATCCTGCATGTACTCCTCCAACCAGAAGTCAGAGGTCAGAGGTCAGAGGTCGGAAGGCAGAGGAACCAGGACGCATTGTAAAATCTCTGACCAGTCGCCAGCTACATAATCCGGCGCCGGCGCATCTCCCCCCGCGCACTGATTTCCGACTTCTGACCTCTGACCTCTGACTTCTGACTTCTGACCTCCGACCTCCGACCTCCGACCTCCGACCTCTGACCTCTGACCTCTGACCTCTGACCTCCGACCTCCGACCTCTGACCTCTAACGTCCGCATAACAGAATCGTGCGACACCCAGCCCTCCTACCTGCTTCTACATCACTGATCTTATCGCCAATCATGTATGACTGCACCAGGTCGATGCCTAGATCGCGAGCGGCCCGCATGAGCATCTCCGGCGACGGTTTGCGGCAAGTGCACATCTCCTCTGGAGCATGAGGACAGTAATGAGCCGCCGCAAGCTCGACGCCGTGGGCCGCCAGACTGGCTACCACCTGTTTGTGTACTCGCTCGGCTTCCTCCGCGGTCACCATGCCCCGTCCGATGCCGGACTGATTGCTGACCAAAACCAGCAACCAGCCTTCTTGTTGTAACCGAGCGAGCACCTCGGCGACGCCGGGCAGGAGCTGCACCTGCTGCGGATCGCGCGGATAGCCCACATCATGGATGATCGTGCCGTCGCGGTCAAGGAATATAGCTCGTTGCTCAGCCCTGGCCATGTTCCTCTCCGCCGCGAATGCGTCGAATGAGATCGGATGTCGAAAAAGACGGGACCAGCGGCAGAAACACCACCCGCCCGCCGTAGCTCTCCACTAAATGCGCTTCCGGCACCGGTTTGTTCTGTCCCGGAGCATAATCGGCGCCCTTGCAGTGAACGTCCGGCTGCAAGCGTGCCAGAGCGGCCTCCGGCGTCAGCTCGTCGAAGATGACGACGTAGTTCACACACTCGAACGCCGCCAGCAATTCGGCTCGTGCCCAGGCCGGCGCCACGGGGCGGTTCGGTCCCTTGAGTTGTCGCACCGCTTCATCGCTGTTGACGCCGACGACGAGAACATTGCCTTGAGCGCGGGCATCGCGCAGACTCTGGACGTGACCGACGTGGACGATGTCGAAACAGCCGTTGGTCCAGACGACGGTCTTGCCTTCCCGCCGCAGCCGGGCGCGCACGTCAAGCAGCGCCGGCCAGTCCATCACTTTGGGGCTGCGAGATTCGCTCAGGTTGATAGGGGGCATGTCTTCTCCGGAAACTCAGGGCGATTCTTCTTGATTGTACAATGACCGAGCCTGTAGTAACCAGAGAGAAGGGAGAGACATTTCGCTATTGAAGTGACGGAGAGGGTGAAGGATAATCAGGGCATGATCGAACTGACCGACCAACAACAGCAGGCACTGACTGTGCAAGCCGAGACGCCTCCGCGCATCTTTAATCCGCGGACAAATGAGCGTTTTGTCCTGGTGCGTGAGGATATCTACGAAACCGCACGAGAAATCCTTGAAACCGACCGCTTGACGGAGGACGAACGGCGTGCAATTATTCAAGGCGTCTGGAAGCGGGCCGGCTGGGACGACCCAGCCATGGATGACTATCTGGCTCTTATCCCTGGAAAGTCCTCATGAAGCGTGGCGATGTGGTCATTGCCAATATTCTTTACAGCGATCAATGCAGAAGATAGAAGATTGTCTCAAGGCGGCAATGGATTTGCCCTAACCACTCCTGTTCTGCGAACACGGACAACACGCATTATGGCAACGATTGCAGAAGCCCTGGCTCAAGCCGTCGAGTATCATCAGGCTGGCGACGTGCAGCGCGCCGAGCAGATTTATCGGCAAATCGTTCAGGCCGATCCCAACCATGCCGAGACCTGGTGTTACCTCGGCGTCGCCTGCCTTGGCGCCGGCCGCATGGAAGAAGCGGTTGCTCACTACCAGCGGGCCATTCGGATTCGGCCGGACCATGCGGCCGCTCACAGTGATCTGGGCATCGCACTGTCGCAGCTCAACAGGCGCGATGAAGCTGTCGCCAGCTTGCGCGAAGCACTCCGGCTCAGTCCCGATGCCGCCGAGACGCTCAACAATCTCGCCGTCGTCCTCGGCCAGCAAGGACAGTTCGAGGAATCGGAGAAGTGCTATCGCCGCTGCCTGGAACTCAAGCCGGATTACATCGGGGCCTACAACAATATCAGTCTGGTGCTCAAGGACCTTGGCAAGCTCGATGATGCTATCGCCTGTCTGCGTGAAGCCATTCGCCTGAAGCCGGATTACGTCGATGCCTATTACAATCTGGGTCACATGTTGACGCATCAGAATAAGTGGGAGGAATCGCTGCCGTATTACCGCGAGGCGGTTCGGCTCAACCCGAATTATGCGCAGGCTCAGTACGGTCTCGGTGCGGCGCTGGTCAAACTGGGCCGCAACGAGGAAGCCGCTGGGCACCTGCGGCAAACGGTCCAGCTCACGCCGAATGCTCCTGAAGCACATCACCAGCTCGGCAATGCGCTTCTCGATCTTGGCAAGCTTGACGAGGCCCTGCCGCACTTGCAACAGGCGACCCGCCTCAAGCCGCAGGATCCATACATGGTAAAGGATCACGGCAAGGGTTTGGTGCAATGGTGGCAGCGGGCCGCCGAGCGCCAGCCCAACGATTCCGAGACGCTCAACGAGTTGGGCAACGTGCTTAAAGGACAAGGCCGGCTCGATGAGTCGGTGGCGAGCTATCGTCGCGCTCTGGAACTCAAGCCTGGTTCCGTGGAAACATTGAACAACCTTGCCGCCGCACTCAGCGACCAGGGTAAGCCCGAGGAAGCCGAGAAGATCTATCGGCAGGTCCTCCAGCTCAGGCCGAACTTCGTCGAGGCCATCAGTAACCTGGCCAATGTGGTGAAGGTACAAGGAAGACTCGACGAAGCCGCGGAGCATTACACCAGGGCAATCGGGCTTCGTCCGCACGACGGCGAGGCGCACAAGGCCCGGGCCATGACCTGGATTCTTCAGGGCAAGTACGAGCAAGGCTGGAAGGAATATGAATGGCGCTGGCGCTGCCAGGAGTTTCATCCGCGTCAGCAGCGGCAGCCGCAGTGGGATGGATCACCCCTGAACGGTCGCAGAATTTTGCTTGACATGGAGCAAGGTCTGGGCGACATCATTCATTTCATTCGCTACGCACCGCTGGTAAAAGAACGCGGCGGTATTGTAGTATTCGAGTGCCCGCGGGCATTGTGCAAGCTGCTGGCGCGCTCGCCAGGCATTGATCGGCTCGTGCCGCAGGGCTGCTTCTTGCCGGATTATGACGTACATGCGCCGCTCCTGAGCTTGCCTGGCCTCTTCGGTACGACACTCGACAACATCCCCCTGGATATTCCGTATCTATTCCCCGATCCGGAACTTGTCGAAAAGTGGAAGAGAGAGCTGGATTCCATAGACGAGTTAAGCTCCCCCGAAACAACTGCGAGCGGCGGGGTTTACCCCCGCCGTGTGGCCCGCCAGGATAAACCTGGCGGCTCGCTTACTTCAAGGACTCTAAGGGTCGGCATCAACTGGCGCGGCGGTGCCACACACACTCAGGATCGCCATCGCTCCGCCTCGCTTGGCACCTTCGCGCCCTTGGCCAGACTGGATGGCGTTCGCCTCTTCAGCCTGCAAAAGGGCCTAGGCATTGAGGAACTGGAACACGCCGACTTTCCGGTGACCGATCTCGGCTGCCGCGTGGAGTCCTTCGCTGATTCCGCGGCGATCCTCAAGAATCTTGACCTCCTGATTACCGTGGACACAGCCATCGCCCATTGTGCCGGCGGTCTGGGCGTGCCGGTGTGGGTGGCGTTGCCCTTTGCCCCGGACTGGCGCTGGGTCTTCGACCGCGAGGACTCGCCGTGGTATCCGAGCATGCGCCTGTTCCGGCAAAACCGTTGGGGCGATTGGGACGAAGTCTTTGCCCGAATCACGGCAGCGATCAAATCGTTTAGCCGCGACCCGCAGGGGAGCGCGGGTGCCCTGTCCTCCCCTGCGGGTCGCGCCTAGACGGCGCATCTGGACCAAGGTTTTACAACATGCCTGGTATTCTGGAAACCCTGAAGCACTACCTGGATGCCGGCCGCCTCGACGAGGCGTTGGCGGTTCTCCAGCGGCGCCCCCCAGTTCGATCCGGCCAGTGCCGAGGCTTACAACCTCCTCGGCCTCGCCTTCCTGAAACAGGGTAGAACCAACGAGGCCATTGAGAGCTTCCGCCAGGCCCTGGCCCGCAAACCCGACTACGCCGAGGCCTTCCAGAATCTGCAAGAAGCGTCGCTGGAAACATGGAGAGTGGCCGTCCGGCTCATGCCTTACATGGCCCAGACGCACTGCGAGCTTGCCGACGCCCTGGCCAATCAAGGCAAGTACGACGAGGCCATCGCCAGTTATGAGCAAGCGCTGCGCTTGCAACCGGGTTACGCCAGGGCACGGCAGAACCTCGCCAGCACCCAGCAAGCGAAACAGGACCGGCCGCCAGATTCCTCTACGCCAGCGAGCGGCGGGGTTAACCCCCGCCGACTGGCCGAGGCTTTCAACGATCAGGCAGTTGCTCTGGCAGGGCAAGGTCGTCGGCAAGAAGCCGTCGCCACCTATCAGCAAGCTCTGCGCCGATCCCGAATGTGTTCTGGCTCTTAATAATCTTGGCATCACCTACAAGGACATGGGCAATCTCGTCGATGCGGAAGCGTCCTTGCGGCAAGCTCTGGCTATCAAACCGGACTTTGCCGAAGCCTACAACAACCTGGGCCTGGTGCTCGATCAGCGGCACAATCCCGCCGAAGCACGCGCGTGCTTCGAGCAATCGCTCCGTCTCAAACCGGATTATCCCGACGCTCACAACAACCTGGGGAATGTCCTTCATAGCCAGAGAAGTCTGGACGAGGCGGTGGTGCATTTCCGGGAGTGCTTCGGCTCCGGCCCGCTTACGTGGAGGCCTATCATAACATGGCATCCGCCTTGATGGAGATGGGCAAGTTCGATGAGGCCGTGGACAGTTGCCAGCAGGCACTGCGCCTGAGGCCGGATTACACTGAAGCACGAACCAACCTCGGCAATGCCCTGTTGAAGTTGGGCCGGCACGACGAGTCCTTGATGTGCCACGACGACGTCCTCCGCCTCAGTCCCAACGATCCGATGGCCCATTGGAACCGCGCGCTGGCTTGGCTTCTACTCGGTGATTACGAACGAGGCTGGCCCGAGTATGAATGGCGTATGCAGGGGCCAGTGCGTCTCAAACGCCCTTTCCGGCAACCGCTCTGGAACGGTTCCTCGCTGGCGGGCAAAACGATCCTGTTGCATGCTGAACAGGGGCATGGCGATACGCTACAATTCATACGATACGCGCCTTTGGTCAAACAGTGCGGCGGTGAGGTGATCCTGGAATGCGATCCAGTGCTGGCCCGGCTCCTGAAGAGTTGTCCTGGCATCGATACAGTGGTATCCCAGATGGCTGCCCTGCCTTCGTTCGATGTTCATGCTCCGCTCCTCAGTCTGCCGGCCATCTTCAAGACAACGCTGGCCACCGTCCCTGCCAACGTGCCCTATCTGTCGGCGGAGCCGGAACTGGTGAGGTGGTGGGCCGCCACGCTAGACAAGGAGACAAGGAGACAAGGAGACAAGGAGACAAGGAGACAAGGAGAAGGAATCGCCGATCATCATGTCACCTCTGCAGGTTCTTGTCTCCCTGTCTCCTTGTCTCCCTGTCTCCCTGTCTTAGAACGAGAGTTCAAGGTCGGCATCGTCTGGCAAGGCAGACCGACGCACGGCCAGGATCGCCATCGCTCCATCCCGCTTGCCGCTTTCGCGTCCCTGGCGCGCCTGGAAGGAATCAGGCTGTTCAGTTTGCAAAAGGGCGCCGGCAGCGAGCAGCTTGCCCCCTCACCCCTCTCCCCCGCCGCGGGGGAGAGGGGTTGGGGTGAGGGGTTCCCGGTGACCGACCTCGGCAGCCGGCTGGAGACCTTTGCGGATACAGCCGCATTGCTAAAAAACCTGGACCTCCTCGTTACAATAGACACAGCCGTCGCTCACTGCGCTGGAGCACTTGGGGTGCCGGTCTGGGTCATGCTGCCGTTCTCTCCCGACTGGCGCTGGCTGCTCAACCGCGAGGATTCGCCGTGGTATCCGAGCATGCGCCTGTTCCGGCAGAAACGCTGGGGCGACTGGGACGAAGTGATTGAACGCGTGACGAAAGGCGCTGAGATCAATAAACCGAATCGTTTAGCCGCGACCTTGTTTAGCGACGCTTCGGAGAAGCGTCCAGGTCCGCACGCTTCTCCGAAGCGTCGCTAAACAGGGTCGCGGCTTAACGGGGGTCATAATATGCCAACCCTGACTGAAACCCTCGTGCAGGCCGTGCAGATTCACCAATCCGGTGACGTGCAGCGCGCCGAGCAGATGTACCGGCAGATCATCCAGGCCGATCCCAACCATCCCGACGCCTGGTGCTTTCTGGGCGTCGCCTGCCTGGCCATGAAGCGGTATGACGAGGCGATAGCCAATTATCAGCAAGCGCTGCGGCTGCGGCCGAACAATCCTGCCGTCCTCAGCGACCTGGGAGTTGCCTACGCCAATCTCGGCCGGCTCGACGAGGCCGTGGACAATTTTCAACGTGCCTTGCATTGCCAGCCGAACCACGCCGATGCTTACAACAACCTTGGAGTCGTGCTCGGCCAGCAGGGCCGCTTCGCGGAAGCCGCGACCTGTTATGAGCGCGCCATTCAGCTCAAGCCGGATTACGTCGGCGCCCACAATAATCTCGGTCTGGCCTACATGAATCTGAACAGGTGGCAAGAGGCCGAGGCCAGCTTGCGCCGGGCCGTCCAGCTCAAGCCGGATTACACGGATGCCTATAGCAATCTGGGGTTGACCTATGCCAAGCAGGGACGCTGGGAAGAGTCCGTCGCTTATTACCAGCAGAGCTTCCGCCTCGGTCCACCCAGCGCGGAAGCCCACAGCAACATGGGGTTTGCCCTTAGGCAACTGGGCCGGCTGGATGATGCGGCCTTGAGCTACCAGCAGGCCCTGTGGATCAAGCAGGATCATGTCGAAGCGCTGAGCGGTCTGGGCCTGGTCCTCACCGACCTGAATCGCTTGAACGAGGCCGAGGCCAGTTTGCTCAAGGCCGTGCGCATCAAGCCCGACTGTGCCGAAGCGCTCAACAATCTCGGCCTGACCCTCATGAAGCAGACCCGTTCCCAAGAAGCAGTGGCGACCCTGCGCGAAGCCCAGCGTCTTAACCCTAAGTCCGTCGAAGTTCACAACAACCTGGGCCTGGCGCTCGGAGATCTGGACCTGGTTGACGAAGCACAGGCCGCCCTCCAGGAAGCGATACGGCTTTCGCCCCAGTCGGCAGAGGTCTACAACAACCTGGGCATGATCCTCGCCGAGCAGGGCCGCTTCGACGAGTCACTGTCCTATTTGCAAAAGGCGTTGCAGCTCAAGCCGGACTACCCCGAGCCGCACTTCATCGGCTCCATGATCTACCTGTTGCGCGGCGATTTCGAGCGCGGCTGGACCGAATACGAGTGGCGCTGGAAGTGCAAGAAATTCGCCAAGCGCGCCTTCTATGGGCCGATGTGGGACGGCTCACCCCTGGCCGGGCGGACCCTCTTTGTGCATGCCGAGCAAGGGCTGGGCGACACGATTCAATTCATCCGTTACGCCCCGCTCGTCAAGCGGCTGGGCTGTCAGGTGCTTGTTGAATGCCGGGAGCCGGTCATCAAGCTCCTGGCCACCTGCGCCGGGATCGATCATTTGATTTTGGCAGGTTCGGCCTCGGTTTCCTACGACATGCACGCTCCCCTTCTCAGTCTGCCGGCCATCCTGCGCACCACCCTCGAAACCATGCCGGCCGACGTGCCTTACCTGCACCCCGACCCGGAACTGGTTAGGTGGTGGGGGAAAGAAGTGCTGAGTGCCGAGTTGAAAGTGCTGAGTGAAAGACACCACTCACCACTCACCACTCACCACTCACCACTGCTCAAGATCGGCATAGCCTGGCAAGGCAACCCGGATCATAAAACCGACCGCCATCGCTCTGTAAAATTGACGCGCTTCACTGAATTGGCCAAAACCGAGGGAGTTCGCCTGTTCAGCCTGCAAAAAGGCCCTGGCTTCGAGCAGCTCGCGCCGTTCGCGGAACAGTTCCCCATCATCGACCTCGGCAGCCGCTTCACAACGTTCATGGACACCGCCGCCGCGCTCAAGAATCTCGATTTGATCATCACCGTCGATTCCTCCGTAGCTCACTGTGCCGGAGCGCTCGCCATCCCGGTCTGGGTGTTCCTCCCCACGGTCCCCGACTGGCGCTGGCTCCTGGAAGGCGAGAAAAGCCCCTGGTATCCGACGATGCGTCTATTCCGGCAGAAGACCGAGGGAGATTGGGATGAAGTGTTCAAGCGCATCACGGAAGAGGCGCGCCGTTTAGTGGCGCAATCCTGTACTGGTTGAGCGGCAAAGAAGGTTGAAACACCGTCACCAGCAACAGCCTGGCCGTCCACACCAGCCAGCTTCGCTCCTCACTGGTGATGCAGCCGCGCACCGCGATCCCGGCAAGTCGTTTTTCCACTCCGCTCACCTGCTCGCGCTGATCGTCGGCGAGAGGATAAACATCTCCCTTGCTCAGAACGCGCTGCAAAAGCGTCAGGAGCGTGCGCACCTCTTCGAGATCGCCCGCCTGCCGCTGATCGTTCCACACAGGAGCGTCGGCGTCATTGGCCAGGCGCCAGGTCAGGTCGCTGATCCACAGGGATATCCGCCGCAGCTTGACATAGTCAATCCGCTCGGGCAGATCGGTCGGCTTGTGGTAGTCGGGATGCGGCCCGGTGCTGAAAAAGAGAAACGGCACGCGCCGGTCACGGAACGGCCCATAGTCGCTGCGTGTCCCGACGATGTCGGCGCCGAACCGGCCCACTTTCAGCCCGTCTGCCGGCTGCACTTCCTCCAGCACCTTGCGCAGATGGGACGATGTCTCGCTCCCCATGGCAAAGACATACTCGTCCATCACGTTGGCCATTGACCGGCCGAGCATGTCGGCGGTGAGAAACGCTTTCAGCTTGTGAATGTCCCGCGGCGGATGAGTTGCGAAGTGCGTCGATCCTTGCAGCCCGGCCTCTTCCAGATCGAAGGCGGCGAACAGGATGGTCCGGCGCGGCTTCTTTTCCTGCAAAACCAATCGTTCCGCGACTTCAAGGAGCATGGCCACGCTGCTAGCATTGTCGTCGGCGCCGG
Organism: uncultured Gemmataceae bacterium; assembly: GCA_963804745.1. GTDB lineage: Bacteria > Planctomycetota > Planctomycetia > Gemmatales > Gemmataceae > CAWDRY01. Next base: position 337,192 of record CAWDRY010000022.1, on the reverse strand, counting down.
GAAAGAGCTTCCCGCCCTGCACGCCCAGATGATCGTAATGAGCGCTGAGGATGATCCATTCGTCCTTGAGTTGCCGATCGCTGCCCGGCAGCACGGCGGCGACGTTACGTCCGGCAAATGTCTTCACTCCGTCCTTGTCATCGGCCAGATGCCAGGGAATCTCCTGAAAATAGGAGCCGGCAAACGCCGGCTCCAGCCCCAACCGCTCGAAGGCAGTCGCAAGATGGCGTGCCGTCCGCGCTGCCCCTGGTCCGCTGCGGCCGAGAAACTCCGGCGAAGTCAGCCGGAACACGTGGGCCTTCAACTCATGGACGCCGATGTCCACGGACAACTCAGTCTCGGCCGCATCCAGGGCAGCGGCCCTGTCGGCAAGCCCCAGAGCCAGCATGAGGGCAAGAATTCCAGTCATTCAACAGGCCTCTCGTTCGCTAGAATGAGTTCAGGCAAGCAAAATCATGACGTGATCTTAACCAATTCCCATTCGCGCGGCAAACCCGCTTGGACAGCACGGACCTGACTCATACGATAAGCAACGGAGCAGCACATGAGAGCAGCGAGCCGCCGGGTTCATCCCAGCGGGCCTGCCGGGTGCCATGCCCACGTCCGCGTGGGCATGTCGGCAGCCACTGCTTGTACTACATGCCCACGCGGATGTGGGCATGGCACCCGCGGGGACAACCTTCGCCACTCGCCCTATCTGCTCGGATTACGCCATCGCCCAGCACTTGCCCACTCTTGGTAGCACGGAGGAGAACGCCTCATGGCGATGCGCACGCCGCTGTACGATTGGCACGTGGCCCACGGTGCCCGCATGGTCGAGTTCGGCGGCTGGGATATGCCCGTTCAGTATACGAGCATTGTAGAGGAACATCGGGCAGTTCGTAGCAGCGTCGGTCTGTTCGACATCAGCCACATGGCCCGCCTCTCGTTTGCTGGCCCTGGATCGCTCGATCTGATTCAGTATGTCTACACAAACAATGCCGCCACGATGAAAGACGGTCAGGTTCGCTATGGCCTGATTTGCAACGAGCAAGGCGGAGTATTGGATGACGTGCTCGTCTATCGCTGGCCCTACGGTTACGCAATGGCCGTCAACGCCTCCAACCGTGCCAAAATCGTGGACTGGCTAACCCGGCAGGTAGGACGGATTGCCAATCTGTCCAGCAAAGTGGCGGAGCGGTTCGTGGTAATCAATGACCAAACTCTGGCTACGTGCATGGTGGGGGTGCAAGGGCCGCAAGCGTTGAGTATCTGCCGGGACTTGACCGAGACCGATCCCAGCCAACTGGGTTATTACTTCGCCGCGCCGACTCGCTATCACGGCCAACCCTGCGTTGTCAGCCGGACCGGCTACACCGGAGAAGACGGCATCGAAATCATGATCGGTGCCGCCCCGGCCGTCGAACTTTGGCGGGAACTGATTGGCCGGGGCGCCAGACCGTGTGGGCTGGGCGCCCGTGATACGCTGCGCCTGGAGGCCGGCATGCCCTTGTATGGGCATGAATTGACCGAAGAGATCGATCCGATCCAGGCCGGCCTCGGCTGGGCAGTGAAAATGGACAAGGGCGACTTCATCGGCCGCGCTGCCCTCTGCCGGCGCAGCCACGACTCGTCTCTGCGCCGGCGGGTTGGCCTGGAGCTGGAAGGCAAACGGATTGCCCGCCAGGATGCTGCCGTGCTGCACGACGGCCGCGAGATTGGCCAGGTCTCGAGTGGTACATTCGCGCCCACCCTCGACAAGTCCGTCGCCATGGCATATGTCGATTCCATATACACAGAGACAGGGACCCACTGTGCCGTGGACGTTCGCGGCAACAGCGTGAAAGCCAGGATTGTGGCGCTGCCCTTTTATCGAATACCGAAAACACCTGTTGGAGGAGTCAATGGACCCGAAACAGCTACGCTACGCCCCGACGCATGAATGGGCCTTCCTTGAAGGCGACATCTGCACCATAGGCATCACTCGCTTTGCCACGGAGCAGCTGACCGACATGGTCTACATCGACCTGCCCGAGCCTGGCGACCATGTTTTCACCGGCGATGGCTTCGGCGAGGTCGAATCGGTCAAGGCCGTCAGTGACCTGTACTCACCCGTGAACGGTGAAGTCGCCACCATCAACGAGAAAGCACTCAACGACCCTGCGATTGTCACGCAGGATCCCTACGACAAGGGTTGGCTGGTCAAGGTCAAGGTCGAACCCGACACCACGCTCGATCATTTGTTGACCCCGGAGCAATACCAAGAACAGATCGCGTCGGAGGAGCATTGAACATGACAGTGGCCGAACGGGTCCGAATCCAACGATCTGTAACCAAACCCGCCAATGGCGAGCAGCGCATCCTGCTGCACGGCGTCGATTGGAAGGCCTATGAGAAAATTCTGGATGCTGTCGGGGACCGCCCCATCTTTCTCACTTACGACCGCGGGAGCCTGGAGATTATGTCACCATCGTACTGGCATGGAAACTATACCGCTCTCCTGGGGCGTCTGATCGAAATTCTGACTTTCGAACTCCGTATGCCACTCAAAGCGTGTGGCATGACTACATTCCGGCGTCAGGACCTGGAACGCGGACTGGAACCCGATGCTTGCTTCTACATCCACAACGCTGCATCGCTCAAAGGCAAGAAGAAAATTGACCTGTCTCGTGACCCGCCGTCCGATCTGGCCATTGAGGTGGACATCTTCCGCAGTTCTCTGGACCGCATGGCGATCTACGCCGCCCTGGGCGTGCCGGAGGTCTGGCGCTTTGACGGCGAGACCCTGCATGTGTATCAACTGGCACTGGATAGAGTCTACAAGCCGTGCAGGCGGAGTCCTACCTTTCCATTTCTGCCCCTGGCAAAGATAACCTACTTCCTACATCAAAGCGAGCACAAGGATGATAATGAAATAGTCCGTGCGTTTCTGCAATGGGTGCGCAAACAAATCACGGCCGATTGGAAGGAGAAGCCCCGCAAGAGTGAACGATAATCGCTCGACGTTTAGCTCGACGTTTAGCGACGCTTCGCAGAAGCGTGGCACGCCGCTGCAAGCGGTAACGATAATCGCTCGACGTTTAGCGACGCTTCGCAGAAGCGTGGCACGCCGCTGCAAGCGGTAACGATAATCGCTCGACGTTTAGCGACGCTTCGCAGAAGCGTGGCTCATCGTAGGAGATTGATCTTGTCATACGTCTTGAATACCCCTGCCGACCAACGTGCCATGCTCGAACGGATTGGCACCTGGTCGGTTGCTGATCTATTTCAGTCCATCCCGCCGTCTCTGCGTCTGACGCGACCCTTGAACGTACCGCCGGCCCTCAGCGAGATGGAGTTGACCCAGCACCTGCAGCAACTAGCCGGACGCAATCAGGCCGCGGACAAGGCCGTCTGTTTCCTTGGCGGCGGCAGCTACGATCATTTCATTCCCGCGGTCGTCGATGCCGTCGCCAGCCGGAGCGAATACTACACGGCTTACACCCCCTATCAGGCCGAGGCCAGCCAGGGCAGCTTGCAGGTTTCTTCGAGTTCCAGACACTCATCTGCCAGTTGACGGGCCTCGATGTCGCCAATGCCAGCCTGTACGAGGGCGGCAGCGCCGTGGCCGAGGCCGTTCTCATGGCCCAGGCCGCAACCGGTCGCCACGGGCAGGTTCTCGTTGCCGGCAGCGTCCATCCGGAGTACCGTCAGCGCTGGCCACCTACATGGCCAACCTTCAGACTCGCCTGGTGACTCTGCCCACGCCGGACGGGTATCTCGATCCCGACGACCTCAAGCGCGCTGCTCGACGACCAAACAGCCTGCGTTGTCGTGCAGCATCCCAACTTCTTTGGTTGCCTGGAAGAGGTCGAAACCGTCGCCGAGTTGGCCCACGCGCGCGGCGCCTTCTTCGTCGTCAGCTTCGATCCCATCAGTCTCGGCTTGCTGAAACGTCCGGGGGAATATGGTGCGGACATCGCCGTCGCTGAAGGGCCAATGCCTGGGCAATCCGATGGCCTACGGCGGTCCCTATCTTGGTCTCCTTGCCTGCCGGGAACAGTTCATCCGCAAGATGCCGGGCCGGCTCGTCGGCCAAACGGTCGATCGCCACGGGCAGACGCTGCTGGGTGCTGACGTTGCAAACCCGCGAACAGCACATCCGCCGCGAAAAAGCCACCAGCAACATCTGCACGAATCAGGGACTTGATGGCCCTCAAGGCGACCATCTACCTGGCCGCCCTGGGACCGCAGGGCTCTGAAAGAGACAGCCGAACTGTGCCTGCACAAGGCCCATTACGCGGCGCGCCGGCTCTGTGACATTGACGGTGTCCGCTTGCGCTTCCAGCGACCCTGGTTCAAGGAATTCACGATCCAGGTGCAGGATTGCTGTCCCGGCCTTGCTCGCACGCTTGCTGGATGCCGGTTATCACGGCGGCCTGCACCTGGGCCGGTGGTATCCGGAGTTGGAGACTGCATCAGCATCGCGGTAACGGAGAAACGCACACGTGAGGAGATCGACGGTTTGGTAGCCGCGTTTGCGGCGGAATAACAGGTCTTCCGCCCCACAGTTGGCACGCCTTATGATTGGCTAGTTTGTTGCTCGATACGTCCCGATGGGTCCTGTTGGTCCTATTTGGTAACAGTTGCATTTGAAGAACCAGATGATATGCATAACACCCAGTCAACCGAATTGCTCTTGGAGCTAAGCCGTCCCGGCCGCCGTGTACATCGGCTGCCGGAGTGTGATGTGCCGGCCGGCTCGGATGTGGATGCGTTTCTTCCCGCCGATTGCCTGGCCGCTGAGCCGCCGCCGTTGCCCGAGGTCGGCGAAGTCGATCTGGTCCGGCATTTCGTCAATCTGTCGACACGGAACATGTCCATCGACACCCATTTCTATCCGCTCGGCTCCTGCACGATGAAATACAATCCCAAGCGGCACGAGCGCCTCGCTGCCTTGCCTGGATTTGCCGATCTTCATCCGCTTCAGGACGACGAATCGTGCCAGGGCATGCTCCAATTGCTGTGGGAGCTGCAAACGATGCTCGCGGAGATTGCCGGTCTCGACGCCGTGTCGCTGCAGCCGGCCGCGGGCGCTCAGGGTGAATTGACGGCTTTGCTCGTCGCCCACGCTTACTTCCGCGATCGCGGCGAAGAGTCGCGCATGCGCATCCTCATCCCGGACAACGCTCACGGCACCAACCCCGCCAGCGCCGCCCTGGCCGGCTTCGAGGCAATCACCGTCAAGAGCAACGACCGGGGTCTGGTCGACATGGACGACCTGCGCGGCAAACTCGACGAGCGTGCAGCGGTGTTCATGATTACCAACCCGAATACCCTCGGCCTCTTTGACGACCAGATCGCGTCTCTGACCGAGTTGTTGCACCAGCATGGGGCGCTCGTCTACCTCGACGGCGCCAACATGAACGCCATTCTGGGCATCACGCGGCCGGGCGACTTCGGCGTGGACATGATGCACTACAACGTTCACAAGACGTTCACAGGGCCGCACGGCGCGGGTGGACCCGGCGCCGGGCCGATTGCCGTGCGCGCCCATCTCGCTCCCTATCTGCCGGTGCCGGTCCTCACCAGGACCAGCGACCGCTACCGGCTTGATTACGAACGGCCTCGGTCGATTGGCCGGGTGCGCAGCTTCTTCGGCAACGTCGGCATCCTTTTACGCGGTTACTGCTATCTGCGGACGCTGGGGCCAGACGGCCTCCGCCAGGTCAGCGAAAACGCCGTCCTCAACGCCAACTACCTGCTGGCCCTTATCAAGGATGTCTACGACGTTCCTCACGGCAACCGCTGCATGCACGAATTCGTCGCCAGTGCCCGCAGTTTGCGGCGCAAAAGAAAATCAGTGCGATGGACATCGCCAAGCGCCTCCTTGACTTCGGTTTCCATGCGCCCACAATTTACTTCCCTCTGGTCGTTCCCGAAGCGATCATGATCGAGCCGACCGAGACGGAAAGCAAGGAAACGCTCGATGCCTTTGCCGCCGTCCTGCTGCGAATCGCCGGAGAAGACGCCGAGTTTCTGCACGATGCGCCGCACGCGCTGGAGATCAGCCGGCCCGATGAGGTGAAAGCGGCCAAGGAGCCTACAGGTGCGCTGGAGAGCCGGAACTGCCAATTGAGTAGTTCCAAATCCGAAATCCGAAATCCGAAACCCGAAACAAATGCAAAGCACCAATCCAGAAAATCCAAAATACGACTTCTGGTCGGACCTGAGCATTTTGGATTTCGCATTTTCTGAGTTTGTTTCGGATTTCGGGTAGTGTCCTAACATTGCGTTGCAGAGCCGGATTCGACGCAACACCAACCCGAAGCGTAAGCGAGGGATGACAGAATCCCTCGCTTACGCTTCGGGTTGGTGTCGAAGACGCTACTAGCCCTTAAACAAGCGAAGATTCCGGCGTCCAACAGCCTTCGCGGGCGTCGCCAGCAATTACGGACTATCTCTGTCCCGCTCATCACAGAGCAGGTTAGCTGCCTCAAGTGTTGCTCCTGTCATGCCGTTCTCTACTTTCTGCTGGGTCGCTCTTGGTGCCGTGGTGGATCGGAGCATCCGGACTCCGACTTCGTTGGTCTTCCCGGCAACACCGCAAGGCATCTACCAAACGGAAGAAGATCGGCTGGTAGGGGTTCCACGCTAACAGTCGATAGATCAACTTGCGGCCCGTCCGCACGATTTGGCACGGCAAGCGCACAAACGCATTCACAAACGTCTTGAACTCCAGACCCAGAACCCACTGTTTCTCCAACCGGTGTCTGTCCTGCCAGCGACTTGGCTCCTCCGGTAGGGTCAAGGCCCACCAAGCCTTCAAGTTCCAGGCCAACGCCGTCATCACCATGTACGCCCAGTTGCTTTCCAGATTGTCCACCGGCGCTCGCAAGGCCCGTACCCCGCCACCGAGTTGGGCCAACAGATTCTCTTGATGACAGCGATCATTGGCCGAGAAGACGATCTCGGCAGCCGTCTTGTCCAAATCCTTGGTGATGTAGAAGAAGTACACGATGTCATCGAACAAGAGCTTCTCGCCTTTTTCCACCGAGATATTCTTTCTGAGGACCACCATGCGATACGTCTTCTTGCAGGCGGTGGGCCGGTAGCTGAATTCGGCCACCTGTTCCGACCGCAGGCGTCTGTTCTCAAACTCCTGCGCCACCACCACGGCCTCTTTGACGTTGTTCGACCGGACACGTGGCTCGGTCTTCACGGTGTAGCGAGCCGGACGCTGCAACGTCTTCCAGGCACTGGCCGGCAAGTCCTCAGCGAGGGCTTTCAGATTTGGCATGGCCTCATAGCCGAAGATAAAGCAGACGGCGCGGATCGTTGTCCCAGCGATCCAGATGTTCCGTCTGCGCGAACTTGCTGTCGCCGCGCAGCAAGACACTCTGAAAACCGCCGCGGAAGCACGTCTGCATGGCCCGGTCGACTTCCGCAGCTGCACCCTCCTGCGATGGCCGGTTGCCCGACCGATTGACCACGCTCAGGACCTTGCCGGTGTTGGCCAGGGTCAGTACCAGCGGGTGATAGCCCCAGGTGCCATCGTAGGCGATGTCCATCCCTTCCTTGCACTGGCCGGTGGTCTCGACCAGAAAACCGTCCATGTCGATCTCGGCTTGCCCGAAGAAGGCCGTGGGTTGACCGACCCATGCTTGGCGGCGCGTGTCGTCGATGATGTCGAGCAGAGTGTAAATGTTGTCCCTGGAAAAGCGCCGGCAGAAGTCCCCCGCCGTGGTGGGATCGGGGATACGGCGGGCACCCAGAGCATCGAGAAAGACCTCGTTGTTGCGGAGTAGTTCCAGGTCTTGGATGCACGTGCCGCCACACAAAGGCAAGAAGGCCAAGGCGAGCACGTGGTCCGACTCATGATAAGGCAGGTGTATCTGCAACAAATGCAGACGTTGCTCGATGGCATCGATCAAACCAAGGCGGCGGGCAAGGGTGTGGATAGCTCCGATGCCACCGACGCCGATGCCCCGGCAGCGGTCGGCAATTTCATAGTGGATGTTGCTGGCAGTCATGATGGGTTTGGAACAACCGTCGAGGTTCGTCTTGTCCAAGCGGTGCCCGATGCGGCACTTGCTGTTGGCGAGTTTCTGTCGTATGATCTTCTTCACTCGAAATCCCTCCGTGCTTCTGGTGTTGGATAAAGCAGATACCTTATTAGACGCTGGAAACGACGGGGGATTCCGAGTTTTTCACGAAAAGATTCCGTGAAAGGTCGGATACTTCGCTTGCTTAAGGACTAGATCGCACTCGGACGTTCAGCAACGCAATGTTAGGACACTACCGGATTTCGAGATTCGGATTTCGGATTTTTGTAACTACTGAATCAGTCATGACCCTCATCTGCCGCTTGCTACCGCACATGATTGCCGATGGTCCCCGGAACATGGCCGCGGACGAAACTTTACTGGAGTCCGCGGTCAAAGGCACCGCATCATTGCGTTTCTATGGGTGGTCTGAGCCGGCATTGAGCCTTGGTTACTTTCAGCCGGACCAGGCTCGCCGGCAAGATTCGATCCTGGCCCAACTCCCTTTCGTTCGTCGTCCCTCCGGCGGCAAAGCTCTCGTTCACCATCACGAATTGACCTATGCGCTGGCCCTGCCGGCGGGATCGCCTTGGCAGACAGGAGAGACTCGCGGGGTCAAATGGATCCGCCGCATGCACACAATCCTTGCAGCGGCCCTGGACACCCTGGGTGTCGCCGCTTGTTTCCCTCCGCCTCAGAGCAACCGGCCTGTTCCCTCACTCCAACCCCTCTCCCCCGCAGCGGGGGAGAGGGGCCGTAGTGGAACTCGGCGGCCGGCTCAAGCAACCGTACCCCAACCCCTCTCCCCCGTTGCGGGGAGAGGCAGGGGTGAGGGGGCCGGTCGGTTCCTGTGTTTTGAGTGCATTTCGCCGGATGACCTCGTGACCGGTTTTCAGGCACCGGATTCAAGATTGCCGGCAGCGCGCAACGCCGCCAGCGCAGCGCGCTGTTGCAGCACGGCGCCGTTCTGCTGGCTGCCAGTCCCCACACGCCCCACCTGGCAGGCATCCACGAATTGACGGGTCTATTGTTGACCGCTAATGAAATCAGCCCCGCGCTGACCAGAGAGTTCTCCCGGCAGACAGGATGTCGAGTGATTGCCGCCGATTGGACTGCGACAGAGCGTCAGCGAATGGACATGCTCGTCACAACCAGATACACCCAGAATTCCTGGACCCGCAAACGCTAACGACCGCTGCCCTCAACCCCATCACCCCACCACTCACCACCCCACCACTCACCACTCACCACTCACCACTCACCACTCACCACTCACCAAAACAAAACCAGCCCCGTGGTACTGGGCAGTACCACGGGGCCGGAAGGCGTTCATCAGGCAATCGGCTGGTTCGAAGGCCTCTTCAGATTACTGCATTAGAAAGCGCCGCCGGCCGGGCTTAGCTCAAGACCGGGCGGAACGATCTGAACGTCCTTCTGGCCGGTGGGCATCTGTTTGCGATCACCGTCCTTCGGGGCGGGAATCGGTTCAGCCTTGGCGCATCCGGTCGTGCCGCACGTGGTGCAGGTATCGCAGTCACGATGGAATAGCTGACGCAGCCTTTCGAGCAGTCTATGCTCGCCGCCGCAGGTGGAACAAGTCGTGCAAACGGGCTTGGGCTCGCAGACCGGCTTGGGCACACAGCAAACGGGCTTGGGCTCGCAGACCGGCTTGGGCACACAGCAGACGGGCTTGGCCGGAGCCTTGCACTTGGGGGCGCAGATATCACAGCTATGCAAGATGTGCAGCCTCTTCTCGCAGCTGCAAGAAGAGCAGGTAACTGGCTTCGGAGCCGCGCAAGCTTGCTCGCAACCGCAGCCACAGCCAAAGCCAGCACGCAGCCTGGCGCGCAGCCGTGCCAAGATGCCTTCTTCACAGCCACAATCACAAGATGAAATTGTACAACCGCCACCACAGCAAGCGCTCGGCGCGGTAACAGCTGGTGCCGCCGGAGCGGCCGGTGCCGCCGATGCGGCCGGTGCCGTCGGAGCAGCCGGTGCGGCCGGAGCTACAGCGGGAGCCGGATCAGCGCCCGCCAGCCAAGCCGTCGTTACCAGCAAAAAAGCAGCATTCATGAAGTTTCCTCCGTAAGGACTAACAATAATGGCCCAGACCGCGGCCATGTGGCACAAACTCACAACTTGTGCCACCGATAACCTTACAGCCTGTGCCTTCCCTTGGGTATGTTTTACCTCTTCTCTGTCCGTGACCAGCTGCCCTGGATTCACCCGAGACAGCCTGGCCCAGGTTCGCTGGGTCCTGCTTTCTTATGTCGGCACCCAGGTCATCCCGACTTGAGCAGCTTTCCCAGAAAACCAGAAACGCCGTGTTTCCCACCATTTCGGACTCTATTATCAGAATTGCCAAAAGTGCCCAGCAGGAAATGTGACGGTAGCTTGCCTCAATTACAAATCTCGAAGCGGTGGTGAGGTGGTGAGGTGGGGATGGGGTGACAAGGTGACAAGGTGACAAGGTGACAAGGTGACAGGGTGACAAGGTAAACCCTTGTTGCGAGTCGGGTGCAGGACGTGGTTTGCGCACGTCGTAGCCGAATTCGCCAGAATTCGGGGGCTGCGCTCTCTCCCCAGGCCCCGAATTCTGGCGAATTCGGCTACAGAGCCTCCAGGGTATTTCACGCGCCGTTGCAAACCGTGTCCTGCACCCGTTGCGAGTTTTTGTCACCCTGTCACCTTGTCACCTTGTCACCCTGTCACCCTGTCACCCTGTCACCTTGTCTGTTCACCACCTCACCACCCCACCACCTCACCACCCCCTACGCCGACCGGCGTTTGCTGATTGTGATGATTTCCAGTGATATGAACTGCTGCACGACGGCCGCAGCACGCGGGCGGGCGGTGGGTTGTCTGGCGAGCAGCCGATCCACCAGACTGGCCAGCGATTCTGGGATGGCGAAGCCGTAACTTCTGATGTCCGCCGGCGAATCGTTCAGATGTCGCTGCATTGTTTCATTGAGCGATCCTGACGGATACGGCAGCCGGCCCGTCAACATTTCAAAGAGCGTGATTCCTAGGCTGAACATGTCACTGCTCTGGTCCTTTTCCGGCTTGAAAGCACAGAGTTCCGGAGCCAGGTAATTGGCCGTGCCGAGAACGTAGCCGTCCTGGAGAAGAGCGGCGTTCTCACCCGGTCGATGGGCGAACCCGAGATCGATCAACACTGCCGTACCGTCATCGACCAGGCGGATGTTCTCCGGCTTGACGTCGCCGTGGATGAAACCAACCCGATGCAGGGCCGCCAGTGCCTCCGCGGATTGCCGGGTGATCCACAGAGCCGTGGCCGTATCGAGGCGATAATCACGCCGCAGCCGGCTTCGCAGAGATTCTCCAGGCAGCATTTCCATGACCAGAAAATAGGGCGGCCGGGTAACATGCGCGTCGAGAATCTTGACCAGATAGGGATGCCGCACGCTCAGACCAGCCCTGGCCTCGCGCTGGAGGAGTTTGACCGCGGTGATTGGATCGGCCCAGTCTTCCCGGACTATCTTGACGGCGCAGGCCGCGCCCGTGGCACGTTCCTGGCCGGCGAACACGGAGGTAAGCGGACCGCCGCCCAGAAACTGCAACAATTCGTAGCCAGGAATCTTCGGTACAGGCCGCATGGATCGGGTCGCGATTGGAACCAGCAAATTGCGGCACGATGGAATACCGTGCCTTGCAAGTATTATCGGCTGCATTTATGAGGCAGGTGCATGAAAATGCCGTTTTCGGCTTCAGAAAGGCAGCATCTCCGCAGCGGTGGGTCATAATAGAAACGCCCACACAACGAACTTGCTCATATCTGGAACAACAGCCCGGCTGCAAGGGCTTGGAAATCGCCCCTCACGTCCCCAGTTGCTGATACACGTCGCGTATTGTCTTGGGGAACTGCCTCGGCTTTTTGACAAGCCGGGGTGGTCCCCTGTCTGTTTTTCTATGCTGAATACGACCCTATCGTTTAGCCGCGACCCCTCTGAAACGCCTTGCCAGAGGTATGCAAAGAATGCAATACTCAAAGCATCGGAGCCAAGAAACTATGCTCGAAATCAATGCCAATCTGCACATTCCCGACGACGAACTGCACTGGACCTTCGTCCGCTCCGGCGGTCCCGGCGGCCAGAACGTCAACAAGGTTGCTTCCAAGGCCGTGCTGCGCTGGAATGCGGCAGGAAACACGAGCCTGCCTGTCCACGTCAAGGCTCGGCTTGTCGCTGTGGAAAAAACGCGCCTTACGGCTGAAGGGGATTTGCTCTTCACTTCGCAGCGCTTCCGCGAGCAGGAGCGCAATCGGCAGGATTGTTTGGAGAAGTTGCGAGCGCTCATCCTCCGAGCCGCCAGGCCGCCTCGGCCCCGCAAGGCAACCCGGCCAACACGAGGCTCGCGCAAGGCCCGGCTACAGGCCAAGCGGCAACGCTCCGCCCTCAAAAAAGCCCGAAGTCCAGAGATTTCCAGAGATTTCGACTAATCAGTAGCCGCGCGTTGCCCGCAAAGCTGCAACACTGGCCCGAAGCGTGAGCGAGGGAGGGTATCACTTGCCGCACGCCTAAAGACCGGCCGGTGACCACTCACCACTCACCACTCACCACTCACCACTCACCACTCACCACTCACCACTCACCATCCGCGATTTGCCTGTCTTGCCAGAACCGTCTGAGACACCTATGGCATCTTATGGTAAAATACACCGCCTGTTCAGCACCGGAGTTATTGCCCACGGGACACACCATGATGGATCAGCCAACTCGAGCCGTGCAGGACTATCTCAAGGCGATCCATAGCCTTGGGGGTGCTGAGAAAATGGTATCGCCCATGGAACTTGCCGCTCGGCTCGAAGTCCGCGGTGCCTCGGTCACTGGCATGCTCAAGCGGTTGGCGGAAGCCGGCTGGATCGTCTACGAGCCTGGCGAGGGTGCGCGGTTGACAACACGAGGGACCACTGAAGCTCGCCGGGTCATCCGCCGCCACCGTCTTATGGAGTTGTTCCTCACTCGTGTATTGGGCCTGGACTGGAGCGAGGTGGATGCCGAGGCCGAGACCCTCGAACATGCCGTCTCCCCGCGCCTGGAGCAGGCCATCGCCGACTACCTGGGAGAACCCATTGAAGACCCACACGGTCATCTCATCCCAACTCGTGAGGGTAAGCTTGCACACCGCGATCTTCGGCCTCTCCATTCTTTTGCAGCGGGTCAACGTGTCGTGATTCGTGAAGTGCAGGACGACCACCCTGAGCGTCTGCGCCGCTGGTCGGACCTCGGCCTGTTGCCGGGCGCGACAGTTACCATCGTCAGCCATCAGGTCCTCGATGGCACCTTTGAGGTACGGGTGGGAAGCAAGCTTCACACCCTCTCTGCCGAAGGGCTTGCCGGCCTGCTCGCCGAGACATTAGCTTGATGGCCTGTCGTAGTTCCGAAATGCTTGCCCACGGAGCATGTGTCAAACCAAAATAGAAATGTCCGGTCTTAACAAGGTAGAAATGTCCTCTTTGGCAAATCGTGTCAAGGAGGGCAGTTCTCATGAAAGGGTTCGAAGACCGGATTACTATGAGTCAGCGTGAGCGCGATGTTTTGAAAGTTTTGCAAACAGTCGTGGATGGCAAGCGCAGCCAAGCCGAGGCGGCGCGGCTGTTGGATCTGACAGCGCGGCATGTGCGCCGCTTGGCACTACGCTTGGAGGAGGAAGGCGACCAGGCCTTGGTGCATGGGCTGCGCGGCCGACTGTCCAACCGGCGACTGGACGAGGAGCTTCGCGGCAAGGTGCTGAAGACCTATCAAAAGTGTTACGCGGACTTCGGGCCAACGCTGGCGAGCGAAAAGTTGGCGGCGCAGGGGCTGCAGGTGTCGGTCGAGACCTTACGGCAATGGCTGCTGGCGGAGGGGCTATGGAGAGCGCAAGCGGCGGCGTGACGTGCATCGGAGTCGGCGGCCGCGCCGGCGTTGTTTTGGCGAGTTGATTCAGATGGACACCTCGCTGCACGACTGGCTGGAAGGGCGTGGTGAAGAGATGGTTTTGGTGGCGCTGATCGACGATGCCACGAGTCGGATCGACGCAGGGTATTACGAAGGTGAAACGGTCGAAGCGTACATGGACATGACGGAACGCTGGCTGCGGCGCCAAGGCCGGCCGTGGGCGTTTTACACGGACAGAGACAGCGTTTTTCAGTGGCAAAGTAAGGGACAAGCCGCCGCAGGACTGACGCAGTTTGGCCGGGCCATGGCGGAGCTGGACATCGAATTGATCCTGGCCCACAGCCCGCAGGCCAAGGGACGGATCGAGCGCTTTTTTGAAGTAGCCCAGGATCGCTGGGTGAAGGAGATGCGTTTGGCCAAGGTGACGACCCGAGCAGCAGCGAACGAGTTCGTTCGCCACACGCTGGTTCCGGAATACAACCGGCGTTTTGCAGTACCAGCGGCTGATGGCTTGGATGCCCACCGCGCCTTGGGACGGCAGTATTTCTTGCCGGCCATTCTGAGCGTGCAGACGAAACGCGTGGTGACCAACGACTACACGATTCGTTTGCACAACCGCTGGTATCAACTGCACAAGCCGGCGTGCCGGGCTTGCGGGGTGGCCGGGTGATTATTGAGGAGCGTCGTGACAGGACGATGGCGATTCGCTTTGGGGAACGTTACCTAGCTTACCACGAGATCGTGGCGAATGCAGAACCGCGAGACGAGCCTCGGCCAGGGAGCGGTGCGGCGGCCTCCGCTCCGGGCTCGCTGCGCTCGCCCTGCGCTCCGGCCGCCGCACCGCTCCCTGGCCCCTCGGGCTCGTATCGCCCTGGCCCTGACCATCCCTGGCGTCAAGGTCTGCCGAAGAAATGACTGGTAGCGACACCGGACATTTCTATCTGGGGCAAAAGGAGGACATTTCTACTTTGGTGTGACACTTGCCCACGGAGCATGTTGCACAAGCTGCCAGCTTTTGTTACACTACATCTATCCTGCCCTGGACATGACTCCCGCCGTGTGTCATGCTGATGTCCCACCACTTGCTTGGCAAAGCAAACGGAAACCACAATGAAGGTATTTCTTGGCTACTTGGTTCCGGGCATCATGGCCCTCGCTGGAGGTGCCTCTCTGTTCCTTTGGTCGCACCCCCCCACGAACATTGCCTTGGAAAAGCGCGTGCCTGGCCTGGATGGAAAAAACCTTGCTAACGTTGCGGGCTCGGATTTAGGACCGATTGGCGGCTCGCCCAAACTAATCACTGGCACGGGTAAGCCGGCAGATCTGCCCGGCTCCTGGCCGTGCTTTCGCGGCGCCGGTCACGACAATGTGGCCTCAGACCAGGTTCCGCTGATGCAGCGATTCCCGCCGGGAGGTCCAAAAGCGCTCTGGTCGGTTGCATTGGGCGAGGGTTACGCCGGTCCGGTGATTCACGATGGCCGGGTCTACATCCTCGACTACGAGCACGAGGCCTCGGCCGATGCCCTCCGTTGCCTATCTCTGGCCGACGGCCAGGAAATCTGGCGCTACACTTACCCCGTCGTCGTCAAGCGGGACCACGGCATGTCGCGGACCGTGCCGGCCGTTGCCGAGGGCCGGGTGGTTGCTCTGGGGCCTAAGTGCCACGTCACCTGCGTGGACGCGGTCAAGGGAGATCGCTACTGGACGATTGACCTCGTGCGCGAACATGGAACCATCGTGCCGCAATGGTACGCCGGCCAGTGCCCGCTCATCGACGGCGACAAGGTCATACTCGCCCCTGGCGGCAAGGACGCCCTGCTCATGGCGGTGGACCTGAAGACCGGGAAACCGGCGTGGAAGACCCCCAACCCGCATGGTTGGCAGATGACGCATTCCTCGGTGATGCCGATGAAGGTCAAGGACCGGATGACCTATGTCTACTGTGCCAGCGGCGGTGTCGTCGGCGTGGATGCCCAGACCGGAAAACAGCTTTGGGAGACGGCCGACTGGAAAATCAGCATGGCCACAGTGCCGGCGCCGGTTTGCCTGGCAGACGGCCGGGTCTTCCTCTGCGGCGGCTACGGTGCCGGAGCCATGATGCTGCAAGTAAATGATGATGAAGGGGGCTGGACGGTTTCATCACTCTTTCGTCTCAAGCCGAAGCAATTTAGCTCGACCCAGCACACGCCGATCCTGTACCATGACCACCTTTACGGCGTGCGCGAGGATGATCAGGAACTGGTCTGCCTCGACCTGGATGGGAAGGTGGTCTGGCACAGCGGATCCCAGCACCGCTTCGGTGGCGGCCGAGGGCCTTACCTTCTCGCCGACGGCCGCCTCTTCGTCCTGGATGAAGAGGGTGAGTTGGTGATTGCCGAGGCCAGCCCCGACGGTTACAAGGAATTGAGTCGCGCCAAAGTGCTGAAAGGCAAAGACGCCTGGGCGCCGATGGCTCTGGCGGCCGGCCGGCTATTGGTGCGCGACACGGGCCTGATGGTCTGCCTTGACGTGAAGCAGCCCTAAGGAGCATTAGTCATTAGCGACGCTTCGGAGAAGCGTGCGGACCCCACGCTTCTCCGAAGCGTCGCTAACGACTAACGACTAACGACTAATGACTAACGCGGTTACCAAACCTGGGCTTCTGATTGCCGCAGTGATCCTGTTCGCGGTCGGCGTTGGTGCTTATGCCGTCTGGCGGCACGACTTCTCCGGCAGCAAGGGTAATCGTCTGCCGCAGAGATATCAGTATGATCCGGCTATCCCGAAGACGGAACCAGCCTTGATTCTCTACCATGAGACCGGTGCGATCCCGTTGCAGTCACACTTCAAGGAAGCACGGGCGGTCGCCGTAGGGCCGGAGGATCGTATCGTCGTGGCTGGCGACCAGGCCCTGCTGATTTTCAATTCCGGCGGCGCCGAGGAAAAGGAGATACCGCTGGCAGATGCACCCCAGGCTGTCGCCATTGGCCTGGTGAACCACGACTTCCCCGGCCGGATCTACGTGGCCTTCAAAAGTCACGTTGCCGTCTACGACGCCAAAGACAATAAGTTGACTCCGTGGGCTGACCTGGGAGCCGGCGCCCAGCTCACTTCCATTGCCGTCGCGGATCATGATGTCTTGGTAGCGGATGCGGGTCAACGAACCATCCATCGCTACGATCCGGCGGGCAAGCTGCTGGGGCACATTGACGGGCATGACCCCGCAGTGGGGGATCAGCTCGGGTTTGTCTTGCCTAGTCCCCATTTCGACGTGGCCGTCTCCTCGGACGGAATGGTTTGCGTCGTCAATCCGGGGAAGCGCCGCATCGAGCGCTATACTCTCGATGGGCACTTCGCGGATGCCTGGGGCCAGATGGGAGAGTCCGTGGAAGGCTTTTGCGGCTGTTGCAACCCGGTCGCCCTCGCCATCCTCCCCGATCGGCGCTTCGTCACCGCCGAGAAAGGCATTCCCCGCGTGAAGGTTTATTCGCCCGAAGGCAAGTTCCTCGGCGTGGTCGCCGGCTGGGAGGTTCTGGCCCCCAACGCCGGCAGCACGGTGGAGACACGCGAGCAGTACCGCCTTCCCGTGCTCGACCTGGCGGCCGACAGCCAGGGCCGGGTGCTGGTGCTCGACCCGGGCGCCGGCAAAGTGCGCATTTTCGAGTCGAAGCAGGAGTAAATGACATGAGTCAGCGCTGTGAGACCTATGTATTGTCCAAGCCTGCAGCGTCAGCAAGGGTGGATCCTTCCCTTGCTTACGCTGCAGGATCGGACCTCGTGGTGGACCGGCGAAAGTTTCTTGCCGCGATTGCCCGGGGAATGGCCGCCGCCGGTACCGTAGCGGTGTCCGTGACGTTGCTCGCCCGCCGCACCGCGCCGTGCGGGGCCGATACCCTCTGCACCAACTGTGCCTTGTTAACCGAATGCCGTTTGCAAACGGTCCTGCCGTGGGACGGCTCTCAGAGCAGTCCTACGCCTCAGTCCGAGAGCAGGAGGTCCTAATCGTGTCTCCCGATAATCGCGGCACAGATCGTCGCGGCTTCCTTGTTGACGGCTTCCGCGCAGCCGGGGCCTTGAGCCTGGTGGGCCTGACCGGCTTCCTTGCAGGCCGCCGCAGCCAGGCCGGGGTAATGGTCTGGCAGATCGACACAACCCGCTGCATCGCGTGCGGCAACTGCGCCACTTACTGCGTGCTGGACGAGTCGGCGGTCAAGTGCGTCAATGACTTCGAGATATGTGGTTATTGCGATCTCTGTACAGGGTATTATGAGGCCGGCGCTCCCCAACCGCTGAACACCGGAGCCGAGTACCAACTCTGCCCGACTGGCGCCGTCATTCGCAAGTTCATCGAGGATCCCTACTACGAATACACCATTGAAGAGAGCTTGTGCATCGGTTGCGGCAAGTGTGTCAAGGGCTGCGCGAAATACGGCAACGGGTCGTTTGTGCTGCAAGTCCGCCACGACCGCTGTGTGAACTGCAACCAGTGCTCGATTGCTCTGGCTTGTCCTTCCCAGGCCTTTGTGTGCCTGCCAGCCCACTCTCCGTACCTCCTCCTCAAGGACAGGAGGGCGCAGGGATGAGGCATCGCGACCGGTCTTCCGTAGTAGCACAAGCTGTCAGCTTGTGCTACAGGTTCCTGGAGCGGTTTGCACATGGATGGCGAGCGGCGGGCTTTACGCCCGCCGTCCAGACCGCCGGCATCAAGCCGGCGGCTCGCTACACGCATCTGCCAACCGCTCTAATTGCTCTGGGCTTGGTGCTGGTGATTGCCCTCGCCGTCTCGGCGGTGGAGCAGCGTTTTCCGCCGCCTGAATTCACCGAAACCAGGCACGAGTTGCCGCAGCCGGCGACGCCCGCGCACGCTCATCCGTTTTGGGAGTATCTCGATGTTGCGGTTTTGGCCGCCGCATTGGCCCTGTCCACCTATCTGGCCGTGGTACGGCGATCACGCCTGGGACTTATCCTGCTCACCATCGGCGCACTCATTTGGTTCGGCTTTTGGCGGAAGGGGTGCATCTGCTCCATCGGGGCGATCCAGAACATCACCTTGGCCGCCTTCGATCCGTCCTACTCGATCCCGTTCACGGCGGTTGTTTTTTTCACGCTGCCGATCCTCGTCACCATCTTCTTCGGCCGGACGTTCTGCGCGTCGGTTTGCCCCCTCGGCGCCGTTCAAGAGTTGGTAGCCCTCAAGCCGATCCAGGTGCCAAACTGGATCGATCAGGCCCTGGGACTGCTCCCGTTCATTTATCTTGGCGGAGCGGTGCTGTTTGCCGCCACCGGCACGACCTTCCTCATTTGCAGCTATGACCCGTTCGTGGGGTTCTTCCGCCGCGAGGCCCCGGAGTCCATGTTCATCCTCGGCGGGGCTTTCCTGGTTGTCGGCCTGTTCGTGGGCCGGCCGTATTGCCGTTACGTGTGTCCTTATGGTGCGATCCTCGGACTCTGTTCGCGACTATCGAGCCGGCACGTGCGCATCCCTCCCGAGGAGTGCATCCAGTGCAAGCTGTGCGTCGAATCCTGTCCCTACGGGGCCATCCGTGAGCCGACCGTCGAAATGGCGCCCGAGGATAGAGTCCGCGGACGCCGCCGGCTAGCCGCCATGCTGGTTCTGCTGCCGATCCTGGTCGGTGCCGGCTTTGCCCTGGGCCTGGGGCTGGCCTTCCCCCTGGCTCGCCTTCATCCAGACGTCCGCCTGGCCGAATACGCCAAATACATACACCGAGTGGAGCAGCTTTCACCCGAGGCCGTGGAGAACCCTACAGAGTTCCTTAAGCCGCGGGCTGACGCGGTGGAGGCATTTCGCAAAACCGGCCAGTCCGTTACGGAACTGGACAAAAAGGCGCGACGCCTGCGCCAACGGTTCGGTTGGCTGGGTGGCGGCCTGGGGGCCTGGGTTGGGCTGGTGGTTGGGGTCAAGCTTGTCACCCTCTCCCTGCGCCGTCGCCGCACCGATTACCAGCCCGACAAGGCCAGTTGTCTCTCCTGCGGCCGCTGCTTCTGGTACTGCCCGCCTGAACAGGTGCGGCAAGGGCTTATTGTATCCTTGCCCTTGATTCCGAAAGTGTGAATGGCTTTCCCCATGACTATGTCCACGACAAACTTCTCTGATCGAGCGCCGCAGCAGGCCAAGAATTGGGCTTCGGTGGCCATGTGGACCGCCGCTGTTGCCGGGGTGTTTGTGGCCGTCGTCCTGGCAATCCTGGTTCTGGTCTATGTCCGCCGGCTGGTCAAGGACCCGCTCGACTCCGGTCACTTCCAGGACTTGAAGGTTCGCCTGGCCGAGCTGAAAAAGCAGCCGGTCCAGGAGGAGATCGACAAGACCATCGCCGACATCCGCGCCGAGGATTTCCGCTTGCGGCAGGAATACTTCTGGGAACGTCGTTTTGCGGCTCGGGGTGCCTGGCTGCTGCTCGGCGGGATGGCGGTCTTGCTCGTGGCGGCCAAGAGCGCCGCTACTCTGCGGCGCAAACTGCCAACGCCCGAAGCGCCAGGCCTCGCCGGCGACCCGGAAGCGCTGCGTAGCCGTGTCGGCCGCTGGTCGGTCGCCGGCCTTGGGCTTTTGGTCGTGGCGGCCATGCTGGCCTTGAATTCGGCGTACGGCCCGAATTGCCCGCAGAATGGACTCCTGTTCCTGACAACGAAGTGGCGATCACCCCGTCTGGACCACCACCGCGCCGGTGCCGCCGCCCTCGCGTGAGGAGTGCCTGAAGAACTGGCCGGCGTTCCGGGGATTCCTGGGATCGGGCATTTCTCCTTACGATAACGTGCCGACCCGCTGGGACGTGAAGACCGGCGAAGGCATCGTGTGGAAAAGCCCCGTGCCGCTGGAAGGGAACAGTTCGCCGGTGATCTGGAACGACCGCCTGTTCCTGACCGGCGCCACTCGGGATAAGCGCCAGGTCTATTGTTATGACACGGCGACGGGCAAGCTTCTGTGGCAGCAGGACGTGCCCGGCACGCCAGCAGGCGACCTCAAGCTCAACGAGCTGACTGGCTTCGCCTCACCTACCCCCGCCACCGACGGCCGCCATGTTTACGTCAGCTTCGCCACCGGCGACCTCGCCGCTTTCAACATGGCAGGCAACCTCATTTGGAAGCGGAGCCTGGGTATTCCCAAGAACCATTATGGCCACGCCTCCTCCTTGAGAGTGTGGCAGGACAAACTAATCGTGCAATTCGACCAGGGAACCGACAAGGAAGAGCTGTTGCGCCTGCTGGCCCTGGATACGCTTACGGGAAAGACCGTCTGGGAAGCGAAACGGCCCAACATACCCGTGTCGTGGTCCACCCCGATCGTCATCGAAGTCAACGGCCAGGCCCCCTCACCCCAACCCCTCTCCCCCGGCGCGGGGGAGAGGGGCAGGGGTGAGGGGCCCCAGGAGCAGATCATCACTTGCGGCGATCCCTGGGTGATCGCCTACAACCCCACGGACGGTCAGGAATTGTGGCGGGCCAAATGCTTGAGAGGGGAGGTCGGCCCTTCCCCCGTCTTCGCCGGCGGGATCGTCTACCCGGCTGTCGAGTACGAGGCCGCCTCGGCCGTCCGAGCCAACGGCAAGGGGGATGTTACGGCAACTCACATCATCTGGTCGCTGAAAGATCCCGATGTGCCCGACATGTGCAGTCCACTGGTCGCCGGGTCAAATTTCTATTTCCTCACCAGCTTTGGCGCCAGGCTGAATTGCTGCGCTATTGCCAGCGGCGACAAGAAATGGGTAGCGGAGATCGAATCGCAGTTCCGCGCATCGCCAAGCATGGCCGGCAAGTTCATTTACCTGTTCGGCGCAGACGAGGAGGGAAAGGCGTTTGTCTTGGAACCGGCGCCGCCCGAGGCTAAAATAATATTAGGGCGAACGCAGCTCACGATACAAACCATTGCGGCCCAGACCCTTGGACCTGGGGGCGTGCCGCTAGGGCCGGCTATTCAACTAGTTACCGCCGCTCCGGTGGCCGAGATTGATGCCATACCCCCGGCCATTGCCTTCACGACCAGCATGGGCGAAAAAATCAGCGCTTGCCCTGCTTTCCAGGATGGCCGCATCTATGTGCGCGGCCAGAAAGAGTTGTTTTGCATCGGGAAGAAATGATCTCCCGCATGAGGAAGCCGATGAGCGAACCGGATCTTCGATTCGTTGATGAAACCGTGGCCCGGCTGGGCCGCCGTCCCGAGGCGGTGATTGCCATTCTCCAGGCCATCCAGGATCACTACCGCTACCTCCCCCAGGATGCGCTCCAGCGCGTCTGCGCCAGACTGAGATCACCCCGGCGTCCATCCACGGCGTGGCGACTTTCTACGGCCAGTTCCGCCATCGGCCGGTTGGCAGGCACATGATCAGCGTCTGCCACGGGACCGCCTGCCACGTCAAGAACGCCGGCCTGGTGCAAGATGAATTGGAACGCCACCTGGGGCTGAAAGACGGTCAGGACACCGACGCCAAGGGGTTGTTCACCGTGGACAAGGTAGCCTGCCTGGGCTGCTGCACGCTGGCCCCGGTAATCAAGATCGAGCAGGCGGTTTATGGCCGCTTGACGCCGCAGCTGGTGCCCAAGGTGCTGCGCGACTACCTTCACCACCAGCGCAACGGTCAGGCCAGCCCTTGGCGGCCCCCCGTGCCGCCCTGCGGAGCGCTCGGCGAGATCCGTGTCGGCCTAGGCTCCTGCTGCCAGGCCCAGGGCAGCGCCAAGGTCCATGGAGCCATCGCCAGGATCCTCGGCGAGACGGGCGCGCCGGCCACGGTCAAGGGCGTCGGCTGTGTCGGCATGTGTCACCAAACCCCCTTGGTGGAGATCTCTCTTCCTAACGGGCCAACGCAACTCTATGCGAAGGTTGCCCCCGAGGATGTTCCCGCCATCGTGATGCGGCACTTCAAACCGCGCGGGATCATGCGGCGGATCGGCCGCACCGTTACGAATCTGCTCGACCAGCTATTCACCGACGAACACGAAGAGGAGCAGATCACCCGGCATGCGCTTAACGTCCGCGATGGCCCGGTCTGCGCCTTCCTCGGGCCGCAGAAGCACCTCGCCACCGAGTACGGCGGCCAGATCGCTCCGCTCGACCTCGACGAGTACATACGGCACGACGGCTTCCAGGCCTTGCGCCATTGCC
Organism: uncultured Gemmataceae bacterium; assembly: GCA_963804745.1. GTDB lineage: Bacteria > Planctomycetota > Planctomycetia > Gemmatales > Gemmataceae > CAWDRY01. The sequence continues at coordinate 314,195 of CAWDRY010000022.1, read as the reverse complement.
TCGAATCGCTGACGCCTGAACAAATCATTGCCGAGGTCCAGGCCAGCGGCCTGCGCGGCCGCGGCGGCGCCGGCTTCCCGACCGGCATCAAGTGGGCCAAGGTCCGGGCGGCTCCCGGCCAGCACCACTACGTCATCTGCAACGGCGATGAGGGCGACCCCGGCGCCTTCATGGACCGCATGATCCTCGAATCGTTCCCCTACCGGGTCATCGAGGGCATGGCCATTGCCGCCCGTGCCGTCGGCGCTCACGAAGGCATCTTCTACATCCGCGCCGAATACCCCCTCGCCGTGGAACGCATCCGCGCTGCCCTGAAACAATGCCGCGAGCGCGGCTTCCTGGGCGATTCCGTGATGGGTACCGACTTCCGCCTCACCCTGGACGTCAAGGAAGGCGCCGGCGCCTTCATCTGCGGCGAGGAAACGGCCCTCATTGCTTCCCTGGAGGGCAGGCGCGGCATCCCCCGGCTAAGACCGCCCTATCCGGCCGAGAGCGGCCTGTGGGAGCAGCCCACCCTCGTCAATAACGTCGAAACCCTGGCCCTGCTCTCCTGGATCATCCGCCACGGCGCTGCCGCCTTCGCCGCCCTGGGCACCGAGAAGAGCAAGGGCACCAAGGTATTCGCCCTGGCCGGCAAGATTCGGCGCGGCGGCCTCATCGAGGTGCCGATGGGCGTGACCATCCGCCAGATCGTCGAGGATATCGGCGGCGGCTGCGCCGAAGGCAGGCAGTTCAAGGCGGTTCAGGTGGGCGGGCCGTCGGGCGGCTGCATCCCGGCGGAGCTGGCCGATACCCCGGTCGATTACGATGCCCTGACCCAGGCCGGCGCCATCATGGGTTCCGGCGGCCTGGTCGTCCTCGATGACAGCGACTGCATGGTGGACATCGCCCGCTATTTCATCCGCTTCACGCAGGATCAATCGTGCGGCAAGTGTACCTACTGCCGCATCGGCACGCGGCGCATGCTCGACATCCTCGATGGCATCGCCACCGGCAAGGGGAAAAAGGGCGACCTGGAAGAACTGGAAACGCTCGGCCGGATGGTTTGCGCCGGGAGCATCTGCGGCCTGGGGAAGACAGCGCCCAATCCGGTCCTGTCCACGCTCCGCTACTTCCGCTCCGAGTACGAAGCCCATCTCCAGGGCCGCTGCCCGGCCGGCAAGTGCAAAGAACTGATCGCCTATACCATCAACGAGCACTGCATTGGCTGTACGCTCTGCGCCCAGCATTGCCCGGTCGCCGCCATCCCGCTTACGCCGTACCGCCGCCACAGCATCGACCTGGCCAAGTGTACCCGCTGCGACACCTGCCGCCAGGTCTGCCCGGAGGCAGCAGTGGAAGTTCATTAGTCATTAGTCATTAGTCATTAGTCACTCGTCATTAGGAGACGTGGCAAGGCTAGCGACCGATATGATCTAATGACTAATGACCAATGACTAATGACTAATGACTAAATTGACCATCGACAACCGCGAAGTTAACGTTCCGGCCGGTGCCACGGTACTGGACGCTGCGCGCGCGCTGGGTCTGGAGATCCCGACGCTGTGTTTCCTGGAAGGGTTGAAGCCGGCGACCTCTTGCCTGGTGTGCCTGGTCAAGGTTCGCAATCCGGACCGGCTGGTTCCGTCCTGCGGCGTGCGTGCGGTCGATGGCATGGTGGTGGAGAGCGAGACCGAGGAGGTCCACGCCGTGCGCCGGCTGGCCCTGGAGCTGTTGCTCAGCGATCACGTGGGTGACTGCCTGGCACCATGCCACTTCGCGTGTCCCGCCCACATGGACATCCCCCTGATGCTTCGCCAAATAGCCTCCGAGGACCTGCGCGAGGCCATTGTCACCGTGAAGGATTCCATCCCGTTGCCGGCCATCCTCGGGCGTATCTGTCCCAAGCCGTGCGAGAAAATCTGCCGCCGCGAGTCGGCCGACGGCGCCGTGGCCGTGTGCCACCTGAAACGCTTCGTGGCCGACGCCGATCTGGCCAGCGGCGCTCCGTACGTGCCCGAGCGCTCTGCCGCGACCGGCAAGCGCGTCGCCGTCGTCGGCGCCGGACCCACAGGACTTAGTGCCGCCTATTACCTGGTTCGCCTGGGACATGCCGTAACACTCTTCGACGACCAACCCCAGCCGGGCGGCCGGCTGTGGCGCGAGACGACCGCCGAGGAATTACCCCGCGACATACTCCTGGCCGAGACCGAACTGGTTCTGCGCGTGGGCGTTGACTACCGGCCGTCTACGCGCGTCGGCCGTTCTCCTGCGCTCGCCGATCTCCAGCGCGAATTTGACGCCGTGCTGATTGCCTGCGGCGCCGTCGACAAGGCTGCGGTTGGGGAACTCGGCCTGAAGGCCGGGCGGCAGGGGATCGACGTGGACAAGGATACCTTCCGCACCGCCCCCCTCACCCAACCCTCTCCCCCAGCCGCTGGGGGAGAGGGTTGGGTGAGGGGGCCGGAGTATTCGCCGCCGGCAATGCCATCCGTGGCCGGGGCATGGTGGTCCGGAGCGTCGGCGACGGCCGCGAAGTGGCGCGCTCGATCCATCAATACCTGAACGGCCAACAGTTGACTGGAGTGCAGAAGCCGTTCTCCAGCCGAATCAAGCAGGTCGAGGACGGCGAGGTGGCGCAGTTCATGGCCCTGGCTGGATCAGCCGCCCGCCGGGGTCCACCACAAGGTGGGGCGGCCAGCGAGCGGCGGGGTTCACCCCCGCCGTTCTCTCCCGACGAGGCAATCGAACAAGCCGGCCGCTGTCTGCACTGCGATTGCCGGGCCTTGGCGGGGTGCAAGCTTCGTCGCTACGCCGCGTTGTACGACGCCGACCCTGTCCGCTTCAAGAGCGAGCGCCGGCCGTTCACCATCAATGCTGTAACTCAAGCTGACAGCTTGAAGCCCGCCCTGAATTCGCGCATTCTTTACGAGCCGGGCAAGTGCATCGACTGCGGCCTGTGTATCCAAATTGCCGAGCGCGCCCGCGAACCACTGGGCTTGACTTTCGTCGGCCGTGGCTTTGACGTCCGCATCGGCGTGCCGTTCAACCGCACGCTGGAAGAGGCCTTGACCAAAGTCGCCGCCGAATGCGTCGCCGCCTGTCCGACCGCCGCGCTAGCCTTCCGCGACTCTCCCCGCGGAATCGCTTTGCCCTTGATTGATTCACCCTGCGTCTGTGCGCCGGGTGCGGGTTGAAACGTGGATGTTGAAAGAGTAGTAATTGCAGATATACGACGAAACAAATAAGAAGTGGTTTCTTGGATTTGTGGTCCTCATTTCATCCGTGTTTCATCCGTGTTTCATCCGTGGCTAAATTGGGAAGAAATCCGAAATCCCAATGCTCTCCGGAGGGGTTATTTTGGCATGAACCATGCCCAATTAGGACATTACCCATCCTTTGCCGGTACTTTTGTAAACCGGCACCAGGCAAAACGTTGTAAGATGTGTGACGACCTGAACATACGTCAAAATGCCGGTGTTGCCGGCCCCATTTTTACCGGCAAAAACGGCAACGGTTCAAGCCTCATTTTTTGCGTTTTCTGGTTCGGTGATTCAGATTTGTTTCGGATTTCGCGTTTCGGATTTGGAACTGCTGAAAATGGCTGAAGATGCTTCCAATTCCAAGGTCAAGGTCCAGGTGCTGGGGATTCGTTGTGTCAACTGCGACAAATTGTATGCCCATGCGCGGCAGGCCGCTGAGGAAGCCGGCATCCCGTGCGAGGTCGAGCGCGTTCGTGACATCTTCCGCATTATCGACATCGGCCCTCTCGGTTTGCCGGCCCTGGTCATCAATGGACGGATTCGATCATCTGGAGAGGTCCTCTCCGTGGCGGCGATCAAGGAACTGCTGATCCGAGTGATGAGGATGAAGGATGAAGGATGCAGGATGTCCAAGCGGAGCCTATCACGCTAACCAGGTTTTTCGTTATTCATCCTTCATCGACTTCATGGCCCCGTCCGTCAAAGGAGACGCCCTGATGTTCAAACGAGTTGTGATTGCCGCCTTGCTCGCCTTCGTGGTAGTGGGTCTGGTTATCTTCGGCATTGACCTGACGCGGAGAACCGGTTCGACAGATCGACCCGAGCCTGACGAGCAAGCGGCCAATGCGAAGCTGATCGTCTACTGCTTTCACACCACCGAAGGCTGCGAAACCTGCCGGCATTTCAAGGACTACACGCGGCAGACGCTAAAGACACACTTTGCCGGCGAACTGGAGCGCGGCGAGATCGTCTGGAGAGCGGTCCCTTACGATGCCCCCGGCAACGAGCATTTCATCAAGGACTTCGGCTTGGTCACGTCCATGGTGGTTCTGGCTGACCCCCGCACTTCGCACCCGACCCCTCCGAAGAGTTTAGTCGGCGTGTGGGATCACAAGAACGATCAAACGGCTTTCATGGATTACATCCACACTGAGGTGAACGCCTTCCTGAAAGACGAGGCGAAAAAGGGGTCGGGTACCGGCGGGCCGAGCCTCCGGGTTAAACCCGGAGGCATCGCCCGCCGGCGGCCGACCCCTTTTTCGCGAACGAAGTGCTGGCCATTGTGTTGGCCTTCTGGCTCGGCGTGCTGACCGCCGTCAGTCCGTGTCCGTTGGCGATGAACATTGCCGCCATCTCGTTCATCGGCCGGCGTGTCGGCGCTCCGCGGGCGATGTTGGCGTCCGGGTTGCTGTACACCCTGGGTCGCTCGGCCGCTTACGTCGCTTTGGCCACGCTGCTGGTAGGTGGTCTGCTGTCCGCTCCCGGAGTGTCCGCGGCATTGCAGAAAACCATGCCCAGGTTGGCCGGTCCGCTCATGATCCTGACGGGCATGCTTCTGCTCAAGTTGTTGACATTCGGCGCCTTCGGCACGAGGGTCACCGAGAACCTTGGAGAGCGTATCACCGGCTGGGGCGTCTGGGGTGCAGGGCTGCTTGGCATCATCTTCGCCTTGATGTTCTGCCCGGTGACGGCGGCGTTGTTTTTCCTCAGCCTGATCCCGCTGGCCCTATCGTTCGACTCCGCCCTGTTATTGCCGTCGTTGTATGGCCTGGGCACCGGTCTCCCCGTGCTGGTCCTGGCGGTGTTGCTCGCCTCCGGCACGCGCTTGGTCGCCAGGGCGTTCGATCGTTTGATCCAGGTGGAGCTGCTGGGCACGGCGGCTAACGGGAGTGGTGTTTCTGCTCCTGGGGTTCTACTTCAGCCTGCGCCACATCTACGGGCTGCACTTCTGATTGCCAGCCTGGAAAAATCGCCTCGATATTCGTCGTATAGGTAGGAGTCATGATGAGCGCAGATGCCGATCCTCTTTGCTGGCTCCGCGAGCATGGCCCCAAGCTGCTCGCGTTTGCCAACCAATGGGCGGGTTGTCAAGCCGACGCCGAAGACATCTTCCAGGAGGCTTTCGTCCGATTCTGGCAGAGCAGGGACGGTGCGCGCGAACCATTGCTCTATCTGTACCGCTGCGTCCGCAATGTCGCCATTGACTGGACCAGAGCGCAAGAGCGAAGGCAGCGGCACGAACAAGCGCTGGGGCGTGTCTGGAGACCCGCTCAGCGAAAAGCCGGCTGTCCGGCGGATGCGTTGCTTGAACAGTCTGAAATGGAACAGAGCATTCAGGAGGCTCTGTCGAAACTACCCGGAAATCAGCGTGAAGTGGTGGTGTTGCGGGTGTGGAGCGGCATGACCTTCGACCAGATTGGCAAGGTCCTGTCGATACCCCTCAGCACGGCACACGCCATGTACGGAGCAGCCATGCACTCGCTTCACGCTGAAATGTCGGAGAAACCGAGCCTATAGCATCATCACTGGGAAGACCATGCTGGAGAGGTTACAGCCATGAATGAACCCTGGGAAGATCTCGAAGCCAAGATGCGGGCGATGCGGCTGAAGGCCGTCTCGGCCGGATTGGAAGAGCGCATCCTGCGCCGGCTTACTCCATCATCGGCCACGCCCGCGCAGCCCATCGAGTCCACCGAAGTAGCGAAGACACACTTCCCCCCCAAGGAGACGGTCCATGTTTTACCTGGCAACGCGTGGTTTGGCGGGAGCTGCCGCGGCGGCGGCACTGTTAGTTACCTGGTGGGTGATGTCCGGCCAACCGGGCGATTCATCCGCGGCCTTTGCCGAGGTCCTGAAAAAAACTGCCGCAGCCGATACTCTGGAGCTGCAAGTCACCCGCGACGGCAAGCCTAGCACGGCCTGGCTCCGCGGCGGCAAGGAACTGCGCTGGAACCTGCCCGATGGAACCTATCAGATTGCTCGCGAAGGCAAACTGTGGTTGATCGACGAGAAAGCCAATCGTGCCGCAGCGCAGCCTTCGACCTACTTCGGCGAGCAGCCGGGGCAGGAACTGCTGGCTCTCTTGAGCGTGGCGCCGCAGAAGGAACTCCTGGCAGCCAAACCGGCCGAGCGGGCCGAACGCAACGGCCACAAATGCGACATCTATCGCTGGGAAATGCCAGAGGAGAAAGGCAAACTGCGCGTCGAGGCAGAGGTGGATGTTGACTCGCGCTTGCTGCAATCGTTGGAGGCCGTCCGTGAGGTAAAGGGCCGGCTCGAACCGCTGGGGAAATTGACGGTGGTGGCGTGCAACAAACCGGTAGCCGAGGAATTGTTCGTCGTAGGCGACTCGCTCACCCAGGACGGCCGCATCGGCAAAGTGACCGACGTCCAGGGCATCGTCGCACTCCGGCCGGCCACGGCCCAGCGCTGGAGCCCGCTGGCCGAGCGGATGCTCGTGCGCCTGGGCGACTGGCTGCGGACCGATCTGCGCGGGGCCAATGCCGTCTCGCTCCGCCTGGTCAAGCAGGCGGAGGTGGTGCTGGGACCCGGCACGCTCGTCGAATTGGTCAAGGCCGACCACATCCGCATCGGTGACGGCGAACTGAAGATCGTCGCCAGCAAGAAGGCCCCGGTGGAGGTCTCCGGACCCGACGGACAAAAGATTACGGTCGATGACCGGCAGATTTACCGCGTACAGGAGGGGAAGCTGGTCCGCGTGGACAAGGACCCGCTCTGGCTGCGCGGCTACGAGGGCAAGACCAACAACGAGTCGATCGGCTCGCTGGTGGCCAAGGTCGATGGCCGCGACATGCCCCTGACGGTCGGCTATCACAAGGTCACGGTCGATATCCGCGACCAGATCGCCCGGACCACGATCGAGGAATCGTTCGTCAACCACACCAACAGCCGGCTGGAGGGCGTCTTCCATTTCCCGCTGCCGCAGGATGCTTCGATTGCCGGGTTCGGGATGTGGATTGGCGACCAGTTGGTCGAAGCCGACGTGGTCGAGAAGGAGCGTGCCCGCGAGATTTACGAAACCATCCTCCGCGAGAAGCGTGATCCCGGCTTGCTCGAGTGGACCGGGGGCAACATCTTCAAGGCGCGCGTGTTTCCCATCTTCCCCCATTCGGAAAAGCGCATCACGATCACCTACACCCAGGTGCTGCCGCTCAAGGGCAGCACGTACCGCTATCAATACGCCCTGCAAAGCGAGCTTCTGAAACAGCATCCGCTGAGGCAACTGGAGATTGACGTCAAGGTGAGTTCGGCCATGCCGCTGCGGAATGTCACGTCGGCCACGCACATGACCCGCAATGCCCTGACTGAGCATTCGGCCCACGTCGAATTCAGCGCCCAGGAATACACGCCGGCACAAGATTTCGAGGTCGTGGTCGAGGTGGATGGCCGGCAGGCCGACGTGGTGATGATTCCGCATCGCCGCGGCGAAGATGGCTACTTCATGCTCCAGGTCACGCCGCCGGCGCCTGCCAGTCAGTTTCAACGCGACCTGTTGGCCGACGGCGAGCCTCTGGAGCTGCTCGTCCTGGCCGACACCTCGGCTTCGATGGATGCCGGCGCCCGGGCCGCTCAGGCCGATTTCGTGGCCGCACTCCTGGCGCCCTCACACCCAAAGACAGGCTGAACCTGGCCGTTTGCGACGTCGATTGCGATTGGGCCTTCGACCAATCCCGCCCGGCCGAAGAGAAAAACGTGGCCGAGGCGCGGCAGTTCCTGGCCGGCCGCAAATCGTTGGGCTGGACCGATCTGGACAGGGCAATGGCGTCGGTACTCCAGCGCTGCGGGCCTAAGACCTGTGTGGTCTACGTGGGCGACGGCGTCATCACTACCGGCGACGGCGACCCGGTGGCCTTTACCAAGCGGTTGCGGCGCCTGGCTGATGGCAAGCAATTCTCCTTCCATGCCGTGGCGCCCGGCACCAGCTTCGAGCCGGTGGTGATGAAGACCATCGCGTCGGTTGGCGGCGGGTCGTTCCGCCAGATCACCGGTTCGCACGGTCCCCAGGCGGTGGCCCTGGAGCTGCTGGACGAAATGATGCAGTCGCCGGTGCGCGATCTGAAGGTCGAGTTCCGCGGCCTCAAGACGGCTCGTGTCTATCCCGAGGAGCTGCCAAACCTGGCCGCCGGCACGCAGCAGATCATCATGGGCCGCTACCTGCCCCAGGGACGCGATCAGACGGGCGAGATCATCGTCACCGGCACCCAGGCGGGCAAGCCGGTGAAGTATGCCGCCAAGGTGTCGCTGAACGTGGCGGCACGTTTCCAACGTGCCGGTGACGACGGGCACGTTGGAAACGTGCCGCCACAAGGTGATGCCGAAGAGGGCAATTCATTCATCCCCCGCCTCTGGGCGCGGATGCATCTCGACATGTTGTTGCAGCAAGGCAACTCGCCGGCCATAAAAGACGAGATCATCGCCCTGTCGGAAGAGTACCACATCATGACGCCCTACACCTCACTCCTGGTGCTGGAGAGCGATGCCGACCGCGAGCGCTTTGCGGTGAAACGCCGCTTCCAGATGCGCGACGGCGAGAAGTTCTTTGCCGAGGGCCGGAACAACGCCAACTGGGAACTGGTGCAGCAGCAGATGAAACGAGCCGGGACGTGGCGGATCGGCCTGCGCCGTGACGTGCTGCGGCAACTGAGTACCCTGGGCCGCGATGCGCGGTTCTTGCAAGCGCCAACCTATATGGAAGGGGGCATGCGTGACTCGGGGCGGCCAGGCCACGCGGAATGGTACTATAGGCGCGGCGATATTGATGGAAGATTTGCTTGGGATCACGACTTTGCCATGTGACGGTAGTGACTTCGGTCTGAAGCTGAAGTTAGTAGATGGACGTTTCGCCCGCAATGAGCCTCTCAGCATGACAGCCAAGGAGTCTCCGCCACTGCCCGTTTCCGGGGAGGCTATGCGTGACAAGGATTCCCTTGCGGGCGGCGAAGACTTCTTCGACGATGGCGTCGCTGACCGTTTGGATAGGTTGCAAGAATCTGACAAGCAGAAAGTGCGACTTTGGGACGCTTCGGAAATGTGGGGGTCGTATAATGGTTCGCTCGGGGCTGGCGATAGGTCGGCGGCGAGAAGTAGCACGCCGTCCCCAAGGGGTGAATTGAGGGGTAGAGACTATTGGGGACAGTACGCAAAGCCCCTCTGCCACCCTGTAGCAGCCCCCCCTACGGACCCACCTTCGCCCGAGACGTGGCTGGAGTACGTTCTTTCCCGCGATCCCCGCCCCGCCGGTCACGCCGAAGGAGCCGAAGACGTCGTGGCCGGCCGAAGCCCGCGCGCTGGCCAAGAGCCTGTTGCGGAACGAACAACTGATCGGCGTCAAGGAAGGACTGCAGATTCAAGAAGAGTCGCAGAATTTCGAGGAACACCGTGGCGAGTTGGTCAGCCGGAATCGCGACCTGGCCCTGGTTTCGCCCAAGGCCTGGTTGATGCGGTCGTGGTCGGACCAGTCACAGACATTAGTCATGTGGTGCGATGATCAGGAGCGCGGCGTTCTTTCGAAGGCGTTCCAGCTAGGCCGCGTGCGCAAGTCGGACCCCGCCGACCTGCGCCAGTCCGCCGCTCGACGTGAGCCTCGGCACTATCTACCCGCTCGACCATACCTATGCTGGCTATTCGGTCCAGCTCAAGCCCCAGGGCAACGACCAAACTCTCCTGGTGTGGACCAATCCGGCCAATCCGCAGGATGAGGGCCGCATTCTGATCGACACGGCCAGGAATGTTGTCCTGCGAGCGGAGCATTTCCAGAACGGCAAGATCACATCGACCACGACCGCCAGCGATTTTGTCCAGGTGGCGGGAGTGTGGTGGGCCGGCCGCGTTGAAAGTATCAATGCCGACAAGAAGCGAATGGGCCTCACGACGCGGAAGTTCACCGCGCTGGAAGCGGGCGGCTTCGACCGGCTGTGGAAGCAGGAAATGGCCGGCCGCGACCAGGTCCAGCTTCTCAGCATGCCGCTGCCGAGTCTCGACCAGGCCAAACGTGCCCTGGCCGAAGGCAAGACGAAGTTTGAAGATCACATGGTTCTCATGGTCCACTTCTGGATGAGCCAGCAATGGGACCGCGTGTTCGAGCATCTGGACAAGGCCGAGAAGCTGGCTGCCGGCAAGCCGGGGCTGCGCTGGTTCCGCAGCTCCATCCTCAACCAGGCCCGCCGCCGCGATGAGGTCAAGACACGTTACCTCGAAGAAGCGGCCAAGCTTGCCAAGAGCGTACCCGCCACCAACGACACCATCTTCTTGACCAGCCATCTCGTCGGTCAGTCAAGCGGCATCTTCGAAGCCAACGAAATGATGTCGTTCCTCGACGTGCTGCGGCCCGTCTACGAGAATCAGCCGGCCCATCTTCACGCCGTGAAAGGATATAAGGAGCAACGGGCCAATTACCTGGAGCAGACCGGCCAACGGCAGGAGGCGCTCGCCCTGCGCAAGCAACTGGCTCAGGACTACCCCCGCGACTACAACTCGCAGTATCAATACGTCCAGGCTCTCGTCCGCATGGGCGAATACGAAGCAGGCTACGCCTGGCTCGAGCGCGTACTATCAGCCGATTCAGCCGATGTCGATGGACGTGTGTGGCCCGGCTTGTTGCCGCACGAAAAAGACGGGCTGCGAAGTCAGTATGCCGAGATGTTGCGCACCCAGGGCCGCTATGACGACCTGGTCAAGTACCTGGCCGAGTGGGTCAAGCGCAATCCGCCAAGTGCATGGCCTTATCAACAATATCTCGGCGCTCTGGTCCGGTCCGACAAGGCCGATGAGGCTGATCGGCTGGTTGCGGATTGGCTGAAGGACGGCCGGCGTTCGGGTGAATTGCCTCCGGATGATCGCCGGCCGGCTGCATGCCGCCGTGGAGCTGGCACTGGGCCAGGGCCATACCGTCTATACCAACCGGATCGACGAGCGCTGGTTCGCGCCCTGGGCGAGGCGGCCTTGTTCTTCGCCCGGCACCCGTCACAGAACCACCTCGCCAGCCAGATCATGGGCCAATCGTATTTCCAGCAGTCCGACGAATGCCGCCGGGTCCGCAAGGCGGCGGCGGGAATCCTGCAGAAGGAGATCGACCGAGCTCAGCCCCGCCGAGATTGTCCGGTACGTAAGCTGGATCTCGTCCAACGATCCGGCCGTGGAGCATGAGACGTGGAAACAGATAGCCGGCGGACTGCGGCGCCGCTGGGACGATGCCTCCAAGCCCGATGTGAAGAACGAACTGGGCCAGGCACTGGTGCCCGTGCTGAATCATCTCGGCACAACCGAAACGCTTGATTTCCTCCGCACGCAGCTTGCCAAGGGACCGGAGCAATACCGAGCACAGTACGCTCAGCAATTGTTCCAGACATTGCTCAACCAACCGTGGTCGGCCGACTACGAGAACGAGGCGTTCACCCTGGTGCAGCGACTCTCGACAGCCGAAGACAACACCGAGCGTGAGGCCGCGTGGGTGCGAGCGCTTTACCAAATGACCGACCGCATGGTCCAGGCCCGTTACAACGCTCGCATGCAGTCCGTCGAACATCAAGAGAAGCTGACCCGCACGGAGCTTCGCGCCAAGCAGGAGGAGAACCTGAAGGCGGCCCGGCAAGGCTATGCCGATCGCCTGCGCGAGGTAATGGGCAAGAGTAAAAGCGTCCTGACCCCTTGGTACCACGTCGAGCGGCTGTACCTGGATGTGCTCGTAGGTCGGGATCTCGACAAGGCGGCCGAGGAATGTCTGTATCACCTCGAGCAACAACCGCCGAAAACGCTGGCGGATTATCCCCCGCTGGTCCATATGCTAAACGAGACCCTGCGCCATCGGTTCGCGGTACCACTCTCACGAACCTGGCCGCTCGCAAGGAGAGGCGAAGAAGGGCCTGGCCGAGCGCGTGCTGGCGTACCTCGATCGCTCAGCAGCGGCCGCGCCCGAGGAGCCGCTCTGGAAACTGCTGGAGTACCAGTTGCTCGTCGCCCTCGATAAGCCCAAGGACCTGGAAGAGAAACTGCGGTCATGGATTACCGCCGCCAAAGCGGATAACTATTGGCGCGTCTCGCTGGGTTACCTGCTGGCCGAACAGGGGAAGATCGACGAAGCGATCAAGCTCTTCGAGGCGGTCCGGTCAGCCGACGAACTCCTGCCCGCCGAGAACCGCACGCTGGCCGACTGGTACATGGTGGCCGACAAGCGCGACCTGCACGACCGGGCGCTGGTCGAGGTCTACAAGACGGCCGACGAAAATCGAGCTGCGCCAGTGGCTTGCATTCAAGCTCGCTCCCTGGCAGCGGACCGATCAGCCGCCGCCCCGCGAACTTGACAACGAGGTGTTCCTGGCCCTGACGGCCCTGTATGAGAAATCGAGCCAACCGCAAAACAGCCTTTATCTTGTGCAGCAATTCTACGGTGCCACGCGCGACTTCCGCCTGCTGGCCGGGCTGGCCGATGCGGTTGTCGGGCAGACGGCGGGCAAGGTCTATCCTTTCCTGCAAGGCATGAACGGCGTTCTCTCCGAGGTGCGCGACGAGGCCACGGCCGACTCGATCATCGAGCAGCTTGCCAAGGTCCGCCACCGGGCCAAGACCCCGGTGGATCAGCGGGCGCTCGATCTGCTGGAATTGCTGGTCGAACGTCGTGCGGCCGAGCTTCAGAACCAACCCGGGCCGCACGTTGACCGGACGCTGACGGCCATGCAGCGGGCCTGGAAACGCGAGTGGTCGCCCGGCGAGCCTCGGCTGGTGGCCGATCTGCTGGCCTCGCTGGGGGCGATCTCTCAGCCGAAACTCGCCCAGGAACAGGTGCGCGAACTGGAAAGCTTGCACCGCGACGCGGCCAAGGGATCGATAGACCGCCTGCACATCGCCCACAGGCTGGCAAGCACTCACTGGGGCTATTCCCGGAACAATGCGGCTATCGACCTGTTGACCGCTGCGCTGGACGAGTTCCAGGACGCCTCCGGCGGTGTACTCCCCGTGACGGCCAACGATCCGCTTGTCGACGCTGGTCTCCTTCCTGCAAGCCAGCCGGCATTTTGCCCGCGGCGAGAAGCTGCTGTTCGAACAACTCAAGCATCCGGCCAATCAGGGGCAAACCTACTGGCTAACGCAACAACTCTACAGCCTCTATCATGCGCGCTGGTCAACGATGGTGAAGTATCGCTCGGGAGGGGGGCGGAGTTATACCGGGCCGTGGAGCAGGAGCTTATCGCCGACCTGCTGGGCGTCCACGATCAGAACCATCGGCAGGCCCTGCTTAGCCAGTTGTGCGGAATCTACGGCACGGCCCATAACAAGAAGTTGCCGAACGTGGCCGACGACCTCCGCAAGTTCGCCTTCAAGCAGTTGCCCGAGGTGCTCAAGCGGCAAACCAACGGTTACGAGGGGATGGTCTCTCAGACCGCCAGTACACTGCACGACATCGCCGGAGCGCGCGACGGCCTGGAGTTTCTTATCGAGCGGATCGAGACCGAGCCTTCCTGGTTCCGTTACAACAATCAGGATGGCTGGAACCGGCATGCCTACCAGCTTGGCCAATGGCGAGCCGAGGCAAAGGAACTGGGCGAGCTGGATGGCCGCCTGTTGCGCATTGTGCTCAAGGAACTGCGTCGGGACCTGCAATCGCGGCAGTCGCGCTATCGGGTGATCTATGAGGTCCACAACGGTTACTGGAAGGAGAAGGAAAACGACTTTGCCCGCGTAGCCGATGAGGTGGCCGCAGCGAACAAGCAGTCCGGCGCAGCCGCTGTCTACATCGCTCAATATCTGTACCACTGCCTGAACCACTACGACCGGGCGATCGCGATCCTGCTGGACGCCCACGACCGCAAGGTGCTCGATGAAGGCGGACAGGCGACGCTGGTCGATTTCCTCCAAAGACAGAACCGCTATGCCGAGTCCATTCCGATCCTCGAACCGCTCGTCGAACGCCGGCCGGAGAATCTCAATTACCGCATCTTGCTGATGCGGGCCTACTTCAAGACGAAGCAGCAGGAGAAACTTCTCGCCCTCCTGAAGAAGACCGATACCTACTTCCATCAGGAGAACCGCTGGCAGGAACACGTCATGGCCGCGCTGGGCCGAAGTTGCCTGGAAAACGAGCTCTATCAACAGTCGGTCGATTACTTCAACGAGGCGATCTCGCTCCATCAGCGGACGCAGCCTGGCCGCGGCATCGGCAACGGCGTACTGTCGAGCTACTATGCTTCGCAGGCGCGGGCCTATGCGGGGCTAGGCAAGACGGCAGAGGCGGTGGATGCGGCCTGCGGCGCCATCGTCAGTTGGGGGCCGACCCACCGCAATCGGGCGAACGCAATTCAGTCGCTCAAGGATGTGCTGCAACAGGCCCAGGACCTGAATGCCTATGTGGTGCATCTCGACCGTGAGACCGCCAAGACCGGCCAGGATAAGCCGATCGTCCGTAAGGCGCTCGGCCAGGTTTTCCTGGAGAAGCAAGAGTTCTCCCGCGCGGTCACGCAGTTGCGCCTGGCCAGCGATCTTCAGCCGAACGATGCCGAAACGCACCAGGCCCTTTTGACTTGCTTCGACAAGCAGGAGGACCAGCAAGCGGCGGTCGAGCAACTGCTCCGCTGGCGTGAACTCGCCCGGCGCGACATCAGGCTCTACGAGGATCTGGGCAAACGCCTGCAACAACTCGGCCAGCCGAAGGAGGTCGAGCGGGCGTACACGTCCATCGTTGAAGTCCTGCCCACGGAGTCGGAGAGCCACACGCTTCTGGCGGAAATCCGCCAGCGGCAGAACCGCTGGGATGAGGCCATCGTCCAGTGGGAACAAGTGGCCCGGATTCGTTCGCTGGAGCCAACCGGCCTGGTGCAACTGGCCACGGCCCTGATCCGCGAGCACCGCTGGGATGAGGCCGCCGCCGCAATCACCAAGCTAAAGGCCCGACAATGGCCGCCACGGTTCGGCGACGTGCCGAAGCAGGTGAAGGACCTGGAGGAGCAGATGCAGAAAAAATGAGTCAGATGTGAATGGCATTTCTGTAATGGTTCACCGTCAAGCAGAGGTGCAGACCAATTTCCACTTGCTTTCGCTGCTTTGTGCAGTAAAATGAGAGCATAAGGGAGTCCAGTTGAACTTTATCTCGGCTCCGAAGAAACATTGATAGAAGTTGTCGGATGACTAGACGAAGGGCAACCCGCTTGTGACGGGGGGCCGGTTGACGAGTAAGCCGACGTGGTCGAATACATCACGCTGTTCGACCACGTCGGTTTTTTTTGTTTTCAGTGGCAATGAACAGCACGTAGGACGGATTTCAAATCCATCCTGCCTTGTTCCGGGGAAGCGACAACCCATCACTTCAGAGGTCAGAGGTCAGAGGTCAGAGGTCAGAACAGTAACGGTCTCTTCTCTGACTTCTGATCTCTGACTTCTGACTGGGGGAGATTTAGCCGTGGCGAAGATATTGTTGACGAGCGTCTTGCGTCCCTTTAGTGGCCCTGGGGAAGGGGCGTCGGTCGGTGCCGAACTGTTCCATGCACAGGTCACGCGTGCGCAGGGAATCTTCAGCTTTCGCCAGGTTATTCGTTGCTGGAGCATCGATTACATCGCCCACAATCTGAAGGCGCCTTGTGTCGTGCTTCATTATCCCTCCGAAAAAGAGTTCGTGCGCGAACTCACTTCCGGTGCTTATGATTACGTGGGGATCAGCTTCGTCGTCGCCACCTTTCATAAGGTTCGCCGGATGGTCCAGTTGATTCGCAGGCATGCTCCCGGTGCGAAGGTCGTTCTCGGCGGCTATGGGACTGTTCTTCCCCAGGAACTCCTGGCGCCCTTCGCGGACCACGTGTGCAGGGAAGAGGGCATCACCTTCATGCGCCGGCTCCTGGGCGAACCCGTGGACCAGCCCATCGAGCACCCCTATGCCCCCATCCCCACCGTTCGCGCCTATTCCTTCCAGCGACCGCAACTGGTCGGCCACCTGACGGCAGGACTCGGCTGCCCCAACGGCTGCGATTTCTGCTGTACTTCCCATTTCTTCAAAAGGAAATATGTCTCTTATCTCAAGACCGGCCGGGAGCTTTTCGAGGCCCTGCACGCGGTGGAACGGCAGGCGCGCGACCGCGGGGAGAAATTGAGTGGGTTTATCATGATCGATGAGGATTTCTTCCTGCACGAGAGAAGGGCACGCGAGTATCTCGAATGCGTTCGTGCTTCCAAGGTCGCGACGCCCGCGCTGATGGGATTCGGTAGCGTGCGCGGCCTCTCCAAATTTACCGCCGACGAGATCGCCGAGATGGGCTTCGACGCCATCTGGACGGCTTTTGAGGGGACCGAGTCGGGTTACGGCAAGCTCCGGGGGAAACCGCTCGAAGAACTGTACGCGTCACTCAAGTCGCGGGGGATATCCCTGTTGTCATCCATGATTATCGGCTTCCCTTATCAGGACCAGGCGCAGGTCAAGAAGGAGTTCGGCAGTTTGATGGCCCTGGAGCCGTCGATGACTCAAGTCTTGATTTATTTCGCCTTTCCCGGGACTCCCTTTCATGCGCAGGTCGTGAAGGAAGGCCGCTACCTTCCGGAATACGCGCGCAACCCCGACCTGAGACACTGGGACGGCTTTTCCATGCACTTCCGTCATCCGCATTTCTTGCCCGCGGAATTGGAGGCGCTGCAGAAAGACCTCTTCCGGGCAGATTTTGAACTCCTGGGCCCGTCTCTCGTACGGGTCGTGCAGGCTTGGCTGGACGGGTACAAGAACCTTCGGAACTCCCCGCTTCCCAGGCTTCGGGCACGGGCCGAGCGGCTTCGGGGGGAGATTGTGGCGACCTATCCGGCTCTGATGCCCGCAGTCCTCATGGGGCCTACGGCCGCGACACGGACCAAGGCGAGGCAGGTTTGTCGAAGGATCAAGAACGAGATCGGGCCGCTTTCTCTCAAGAGCCGGATCATGGCCGTTCTGTCTCCCGTGTTGGCGATCTGGACCTGGCTCGTCATGACCTTGCGGATCTTTCAAGAGCCGGGCCTGCTCCGGGTCTGCTATCGGACGCCTGACCGTGTACCGAAACTGGCTTCTGTCTTCCGGCTTCAAGGCGGCTTTCACGCCCGTCCCTTCCGTGTCCTGCGCGAGGATCTCACGCTGCATCTCAAGTGGCTTGTTTCCCGGTTTGTGCCTTCATGGTTCAGAAACAGAGATGGCTTCTCCGCGGTTGCTGTAACACACTCAGCAACGGGATCGCCTCCCGTCCGGGAAGCGGCCCTGCTGCCTGCCAACAGGTGAAAACTCCGGCGCTGGTGAACGTTGTGGGGAGGAAAAGGGGTCGGGAACCTTTTCTGCGGCAGAAAAGGTTCCCGACCCCTTTTCTGGGGGAAGAGGCCGGGCTTCCTGGCGACCGCGACGGCGTGTACGAAGATCTTCCAACCGGAGGGACAGGAGTACTTGCGGAACTGGCTCGCCTACCAGGCGGAGAGCCGTTCCGGGAACCACTACCGCGAAATGTTTCGCGAGACCGGGCTGCTGGCGACCGGACGCCAGGACTTCGCCTCCCTGTTCGAAAAGGCATCCGAGCATGTCTCGCCTAAGATCTTCGGCGAGATCATCCCCAGCGTAGGCGAGGGTCTGGAGGCCGAATCCCGGGGGTATGCTGAGGTAGCGACTATTAATCATGTCCGCTCCGCCTTTCGTTTGCGATGCTTCTTGTGAGCAGCCAAGGGAGACAGCAAATGCGACCGGGCCGCGTTGGCCTGGTGAGCTGCCACCCGGGCACTTGAACAAGGAGCATACGATGAATACTTTCAGTAGCAAGACTCGTTTGGTGTGGACTTTGGTGGCCGGTTTGGTGACGATCGTGGGCAGCCAGACGGCGCTTGCCCAGCAACCCAACCCCTACCTGCCTCGTCCGGCGATCAGCCAGCCCCAGCCTTTCGGCGGCGATCTGATGGCCAGGACTTTCAACATGGAGTATCTTTTCATATCCTATGAGTCGGTAATGGATTACATCCCAATTTCCTTTTTGCTGCGAGGCAAGGATGCGTCTCCCTCCCACTCCCAAAAAGCCCGATCCTCTGGAACGGTTGTTGGCCCAACCCGCTTTCGACACCCTGCCCGTTTCCATTGTGCAACACTGTCAGGCCGTGCCCTTGGGGGTTCTGATCCGAGGTACACTCGAATGGTTGCTCGACGAACCCACGTTGCAGCAGCTTTTCGCAGAACATGCGCCTGAGCAATACACCCGCGAACTGACCATCACCGCCCTGGTCGGCCTGCTTATTCAAGTGTCTGCCGGACTGCGGCGTTCGGTGTTTGCGGCCTACAAGGCCGATCAGTCCGCCGACGCGCCTACGATCACAACCAGTTACCAGGCGGTTTATACCAAGCTCGGGCGCATCAATCTCGCGGCCACCGAGGCCCTGGTGCGCTGCAGTGCCGAACGCCTGGGTGGACTGCTGGAAGACGTGCCACCTGCCACGTATCCAGCCATTCCGGGCTATCGGTTGCGTGTCCTCGACGGCAATGTCCTGGCCGGCACCGATCACCGTCTCAAGCCGTTGCGGGAGTGGCTGAATGCCTGCTTGCCGGGCAAATCGCTGGTCGTGTACGAACCGGCTCAAGGACTGGTTACCGACTTGGTGCTGTGCGAAGACGCCTATACTCAGGAACGAGCCTTGGTGACGCAGGTCTTGCCCCGCCTCCAGGCCAACGACTTGGTGGTGGCCGACCGCAACTTTTGCACGACGCGCTTCGTCTGGGGCGTGGCGGCCAGGCGCGCCTTCTTTATCGTGCGTCAACACAGCACAAACCTGCCCTGGCGAGCGCTCGGTAAACTGCAAAAAAGCGGCCAGACCAAAACAGGAACGGTGTACGAACAGCTGATCGCCGTCACCAATCCGGACACGGGGGCCGTAATGCACCTGCGTCGCATCGAACTGCGGTTGTTCCAGAAGACCCGCGACGGCGAGCGTACCATCGTGGTGCTGACCAACCTGCCCAACAAGGTCCCGGCCGCACAGATTACCGAAGTCTATCACGGGCGTTGGACCATCGAGAAGCAATTCCATTTTCTGACCGAGTCGTTGCATTGCGAGGTCAAGGGGTTGGGCAAGCCGCGGGCGGCGTTGTTCATGTTCGCCATGGCGTTGGTGGCCAGCAATGCGTTGGCTGTGGTACGTGGAACGATTCGCGCGGTTCACGGCCAAGAAGCAGAAGCCAATCTGTCGGGCTACTACCTGGCCGACGAAATGGCCCATGACTACCGCACACTGCTGAAATACCTGCCCCCAGAGCAATGGCTGGGCTGGCGGAGCTTGAAAGCCAAGGACCTGCGCCGGTTGCTGCTGGCCATCGCTCGCCACGTCAACATGAAGGCCCTGACGAAAAGCAAACGCGGCCCGAAGAAGCCGCCAGCGAAGAAGCCGGTCTATGACAAGAAACATAAACATCGCTCAACAGCCCGCCTGCTGGAAGAGGCGGAAAACACATGTTGAAAGCCCTGGATCTGATGGCCCAGGCGAAGCAAACTTTACTCAGCAGCCCCGACATCCAGAAAGGGTTCACGCATATCGGTACCGACTTCGACGTGATCGAGGCCCCGACCGACAGGAAGAACGCCTTTGCACACGCCATCGGCGAAGAGAGCTGGGTCAACCCCGAGGCCGGCACCCCCGACAATCCGCTGGCCGGCATGGATCGGCTCTTCGGCAGCCGTGGCTATCACCGCCTGCCGGACTTCGATATCTCCGTCAAGCCGGGTGTGAAGAAGATCGTCCTCTACGTCACCATAAAGGCCGACGGCGAAGCGGGCGACATGGCCTCGGCGGCCCGCCAGGAAGCGGACGGCGCCTGGACCATGAAGGTCGGCAAGATGGCCACGATTAAATTCAAGGACCTCGGCCAACTCCGTGGTCCCACCTACGGAATCCCCTACGCTGTCTATGCCCGCTGATGGCTGCTGCACCGGGGACGGTCCAACCGTTCCCGGTGTTTTTTTTTCGCGCACCGGGCCCGATTAGAGTTCATCCATAGATGGTGAACACCGAAGAGCCGGGCCGCCGATTTCCATCCTTTATCTTCTATCCTCCATCTCTCTTGGCCTTCTTCTTTGTACTCTCAAGGAACAGATCCTTCGGGCGAGGGGAAGTTGGCACAGTACACATGGCCTCTTCGTCCTTTGCAGGCAACACTACCCCCTCTCCCCATCTCGCGCTGGGGTTTCCTTGATCGATATTGATACGGTACGGGTGCATAGCGATGGCTGCTCGCTCGCACTGCATCGCCTTATTCCGTCGTCACCGGCACCAGCTTGTAGCCCAAACTTTTCGCCTTCCGTGCCATGCCTTTCAGGGTGCGCACGCGATAGGCTTCCTCGTACGCTTTCTCACCCTGACGCACATACACTTCGCCATACTTCAGTAAGCGATACACCCGCTCGGCGATCTTGCGGGCCGTCGCCACCACGGCTTTCGGACTACCGCACCGCGCTTGAATGCGCCGATAGAAAGCACCCAACGCATTCTTCGCACGATGACAGGCTTGCCCGGCCAACCGCAGCGCCCGCGCGGCCCGGTTCGCCCCTTTGCGCACGCGCCGGTTGAAAATCTTGCCCGCGCTGCCACGATGATTCGGACACAGCCCCAGCCAACTCACGAAGTTTTTCTCGCTCGGGAAGCGGCTCAGGTCCGTGCCGATCTCGCTCAGGATCGTCAGAGCTGTCAACTCCGAGATCCCTTCAATCACCGTCAGATCGACTCCAGCCATACGGAACAACAGCGCCCGCGCGTCGAAGGCCACCGCGTTGGCCCTTTGGCGTTGACGCGGCTTCGGCGTCAACACCTCGCCGCCACTCTTGTCCGCGAACGCACGCAGGCACGCTTCGATCTTCGCGTCGCAGTCCCGCAATTGCCGATGGTAAAACTCATACATCTGCACCGCTTGTTTTAACGCGAACAAATGCTCTGCGCGCCAGTTGCCACACAGCGACTGCGCGATCTCGACTTCGCTCGCGTGGCAGCGCTCGTGGCGATGCTTCGCCAGCTTCACCGGATCAAGCACCCCACGCACAATGTCCTTGATGATCTTCATGCCCGTCAGGCCGACGATGTTGCTCACCACTTCGGTCAGCTTGACATTCATCTCCTCCAGCGCTTTCTGCATGTGCTGGACGTGCTGGGCTGCGTAACGAATCAGCATCTCGCGTTGACGCTGATAGCCGCGCCACACCACGACTTCATCGCTGGGCCGAAACGACGCCGTGAGCAATCCGTAGCTGTGCAACCGTTGAATCCATTGGCAATCCAGCACGTCCGACTTCGGTCTGCCCGGAGCATGCTTGGTTTGCCGCGGATCGACCAGGATGACCGTGAACCCCTGCCGCTCCAACAATTCGTACAAGGCAATCCAGTACACCCCCGTCGATTCCATCGCGATCGTCTTGACGTGGCAAGCCTTCAGCCACGCCGCGAGCGCCTCCAGATCACAGGTGCATGCGCCGAATTTGCGCACTCCTTTGGGCAGTTGCGGATCGTCCGGCACGAACCCTTCGGGCACGTCCGCCGGATTGACCGCAACGAAGTGTACCGCCGCATGCACGTCAATGCCGGCCGCGTGCGGGTGCGTCACTTCCAACCGCTGGATTCGTTCCGCCGTTTCGGACGTGCGAAACTTCTTACCCTTCTGTGGCGTCATGGCAATTTCCTTTCTCATGATGAAGCGCTGGGAGGAAAAAGCCGCGAGCGCGGGGGCGCGTGACTAAGAGCAATCTCTCAAACGGGGACACCTGGGTCTCCTTCCCGCGCACGGGAGGAGGGCGCCGCCAACGAGGTCGTCGCAAACCCCCGGGACCAAGCTACTAAACGGGCACGAAGCACCATTGAACAGTCGGCCACCTCGACCCGCGACCAAGATTATGGTAAACTGCGGTTGCCGTTGGGGGGTAGGATCCCCGAGCCCAAAAACCGAGATCGAGGTCATCGCCTCGGGGCGTCAGGGCAATCGCGCTTAGCGCGAACTCAATCCCGCACGCGGGAGCGCCACCTCCATTGGGACCACCCCCACGGCGTTTCCCCGTTCCTTCCCGTGGTGTCGCGGCGTGAGCGTGGTTCGTTACTATCGAGCAAAATCTTCGCGTGCCGCCAAGATTTCAAGACCTCTAAGGAAGGCATGAAGACAGGAAATAAGAGCCAGCGCGAGCCAGCGGTTGACGAATCTCGTTGAAACCCGCACCTTTTGTGTTCTTTTCTTTTCCTGTCTTCCTGCCTTCCTTAGAGCGTGTCTAAAAAGCCGGTTTTGGTAACAATCTCCTAGACATAAGACGGATCATTGCAATATGGATCCAAGTCTCAGTAGTGTGTGGATGGCGTTCATAATCTTTGCTCAAGCGGCGGCACCGGTTCAACCAGCCGAACGTTCGCTCCACCACCCAGCGGCGCGGCAGGAGCACGAATCCTTTGATCCCCACGGGACGCAGCACGGTCTGCAAAATCCACCCGCATTTTTGCATGACCCAGCTCACCAACTCCCCGGCATAGGCGCCGTCTGCCCAGATCAGTCGCAAGCGTGGAAACCAGTTACGGACCTTGGCCAGCAGCACCTTGGCTCCGTCGCGATCCTGAATGTTGGCGGGCAACACGACGACCGCCAGCAGCAGCCCCAGCGTATCCACCAGCACATGCCGCTTGCGGCCGTTGGCTTTTTTTCCGGCATCATAGCCATGTGGCCCTCCTTGCTCGGTGGTCTTGACCGTTTGGCTGTCCAGGATGGCGGCACTGGGTTGGGCGTCGTGCCCTTCGAGTTCACGGACAGTCTGCCGAAGGCTGTCATGTATGCCGCTCCAGACCCCAGCTTTCTGCCAGCGGCTGTAATAGCCATAGACGGATTTCCAAGGTGGGAAGTCGTGGGGCAGCATACGCCACTGGCAACCGGACCATAACACATATAGTATGGCGTTGAGGAGTGCCCGGTTATCGTATTTACGAGGTCGGCCTCCCGTTTTGGGCTGTGGGAGCATGTGCTCAATGTTGTCATACTGGAGGTCGGTGAGGTCGCTGGGATAAGGTGTCTTGCTCATGCAGACAACCTATTTTTCCCTGGCATCTGCGTACAGACTGGCTTTTTAGACACGCTCTTAGAGACTTTTGGTTGCGGCCTCAGGCCGCGCCGTGTTCTTCGTGTCTTTGTGTTGAGCATTGCAAACTCTCCCCGATTCTTCAAAAAACTCCTCCGATTTTGTCCGTTCGATCCACCGGCTGCGATGCAGTTGGTGAGGAGCTTGACAGGGTAATTAACGCCGGCGACTGACGCCGGCACCCCGCTGGCCCTCGGACGAACAAGGAGTTAATCATGAAACGTTTATTTGCTTCGACGCTATTTCGCCGGGTGGTTGTGGGGCTGGTCCTGACCGCCTGCACACTGCTGGCAAGTCCCCTCAGCGCGGCGCCGACGCTCGAGCTGAGCAGCTCTTCCCAGCACAACGCGGCTCTGAAGACCGATCTGCTGGGCAGTGCCGAAATTCGCCAGTGTTTTCCGCGCTTGCTTGACCCGGATGTCGAGGTCCTGGCCCCCGGCACCAGGGAGTACAACTGTATCGCGCACTCGATGGGCATCCACGATCACTGGGTCAACCCCGAAACCGGCGGCACCGACAACCCACTGGAGCCGATGGACAAGCTTTATGGCCAGCTGGGCTACAGCCGTCTGCCCGACATGGACCTGACAGTTTGTGCGAGCCAGGAAAAGGTGGTGCTCTATGCGACTTTGAATCCGGACGCGAGCATCAACCACGTGACGCACGCCGCCCATCAGGAAACAGACGGCAGCTTCACGAGCAAACTGGGGCAATTACCCCTGATCCGCCATCGCACGCCCGAAAGCCTCCGCGGTCCCAGCTACGGCACGCCGGTCGCGGTCTACGCCCGGCTGGCATCGGCGAAGTAGGAAGCGGCATTCAAGGGTGGGACAGCATGGCTGTCCCACCTTTTTTTGCCTTCCGCAAATGATCGGGACAAAGTGAGTTGGTCCTCCCCACGATCGCCGTTTTAGGCGACGATGAATCGGCAGAAAAACTGCCCTGGCTGGATGACGTTTCTTGAGAACCTGGTCAACGTGCTGCGGCGAGCGGTCTGCCTAAAAAATTCGGCGATGTGTCGGTTTGAGATCCAACGTTGTGGCGTGTCTTCTGACCCCGCAAGTGCTAGCCCGGAAGAAAAATTTGTCAAAAACGATTAAATCCGTCTCGGTAGCTCTTGCATTTTGTATAGCTCTCGCTAGCATGCGGAATTGTAGCAGCGCACCTGCCAACAGCTGTTGCCGTTTGGCCTGGCACGTTGAAAACGTGCCCCACGGACCAGAGCTGTCCAAGGTGCCTGATATCTAAGTCTTTTTGGAGGCATTCTGAGCGATGGACGAATCCAACGAGCGCACCGGGCTTCAATCCCGGTCTGTACACCATCAGACCGTCAACGGGATCGAAGAAGAAGAACCTCCCGGTAAGCCCCGGCGCCACCCGCTCTGGCGCAGCGTTCCCGGCCACCAGTGGAACGACTGGCGGTGGCAGTCCCAAAATGCCATCCGCTCCGTGCGGCAGCTTCGCGACCTCCTCCTCTTCACACCCCAGGAGCTCGAAGCGATTGGCACCATCGAGGGCCATTACAAGCTGGCGATCCCGCCTTATTATTTCTCCCTCATCAACCCCGACGATCCTGACGACCCCATTCGGCTGCAATCCGTGCCGTCGCCGCTGGAAATGCGCAACGAATCGGGCTACGAGCTGGAAGACCCGCTCGAAGAGGATCAGGACTCGCCAGTGCCGGGGCTTACCCACCGCTATCCTGACCGGGCGTTGCTCGTAACCACGCATGTTTGCACCATGTATTGCCGGTTCTGCACGCGCAAGCGGGCCACGATGGTGCGGGGCGGCTGGGATGCGATCAGCCGGAATGACGAGCGCATGATCGATTATGTCCGGGACCACCCGGAAATCCGTGACGTTATCGTATCCGGCGGCGATCCGCTCGACCTTGCCGTACAACAAGCTGCGGTTTTTCCTGGACAATTTGGCGGCGATCCAGCACGTCGATGTCATCCGCATCGGTACGCGCGTGCCGGTGACCATGCCGCAAAAGCTTTACGACAAGAAACTGGTGGGGCTGCTCGCCTCGGCGGAAAAGGTGTGGATACAAACACACTTCAATCATCCGCGGGAAATCACTCCCGAAGCCGCTCGCGTCTGCCGGACGTTGCTCAGAGCGGGGATGCCGGTCAACAACCAAACGGTCCTGCTCAAGGGGGTCAATGATTCCCTGGAAACGATGCGGCAGCTCATGCGTGGACTGCTGCGCATCAAGGTCAGACCGTACTATCTCTTCCATTGCGATCCGGTGATCGGGGCGGGACATTTCCGCACCTCGGTCTGGAAGGGATTGGAGATCATGGAGGGCTTGCGCGGGCACATGTCCGGGTTGGGCATTCCAAACTATGTCGTGGATAGCCCACACGGCGGCGGCAAGATACCGCTCATGCCGAATTATCTGGTGTCCGCTTCCGACGACGCGGTCGTGCTGCGGAACTTCGAGGGAATGCTCGTTCGCTATCAGGCGGAAGACAAACCCAATACCGTGCAGCCGACGCGAACGCAAGGGGTGAGTTCATTGCTGCAAGGGAGCAAGAGCGTCATCATGCCCCAGCAGAGCGAACGCATGGCCCGGCGCCGGCTCCATGTGCTCACCAATCACCATGGCGAAGATGAGCAGGAACGGAACGGCCATCGTGTAAGACGGAATGCCAATCCGTCCAACGGCAACGGCAACGGCAATGGCAACGGTTGCGGCGGCGGCAATGGCAACGGCCATGGCGAAGAGTTCTTCGCCGATCAACTCGCGATGGAGGAGGTGCCTCTCTGAACGAAAATGGGGACACTTTGCTTGCCTCGAAAGGACAAGGTGGCAGGTCAGGAAGCAAAGTGTCCCCATTTTCGGCTGGAAACCCGCCGGTCTTTGGCTGGCGGTGCGGACGGCGGGCAGGAAGCCCGCCGCTCGCTTGACGACAGAAACCCGCTACCCTAACCAGCGTTTAGCGACGCTTCGGAGAAGCGTGCGGGCCCCACGCTTCTCCGAAGCGTCGCTAAACGCGGGTTAGAGGGTGCAGAATACCCACCATGAGAATCGGCATCACTTACGACCTGAAGGAAAGCGGCTCCCACCTGGCCGGTTTGCCCGACGATCATCAAGAAGAATTCGACAGCCCTGCCACCATTGAGGCGATTGCGGTGGTGCTGCGTGGGATGGGGCACGATGTCGTGAAGCTTGGTGATGGCCGGAAGTTGCTCCAGCGACTGCTGGACGATCCGCCGGACTTTGTGTTTAACTTCGCGGAAGGACAGGGCGTCGGCCGGTCGCGGGAGGCCCGGGTTCCGGCCGTGCTGGAGATGCTTGGCATTCCCTACACAGGTTCTGATCCCCTGACCTTGGCGGCCACGCTGGACAAGGATTGTGCCAAGCGGCTGGTCGCTTCCCACGGTATCTCCGTGCCAGAAGCGACTCTTCTCAACCCGGATGAGGCTCTGCTGGAAGCCGGGTCGATTTATCCTTCTCTCTTTCCTGTTATCGTAAAGCCTGCCTGGGAAGGGTCAAGCAAGGGTATTCGCAATCGCTGTCTGGTGGATAAGATGCACAAGCTACGTGCCGTCGTCGAAGAGATGCGGCAAGACTATCGGCAGCCTTTGTTGGTTGAAGAATTCATCGACGGTGACGAACTGACCGTGGGTGTGCTGGGCAACGACCAGCCGCAAATCCTGGGAATCATGCGTGTTTTACCACAGCAGCCGACCGAGAGGTTCGTCTACAGCCTGGAGGTCAAGCGTGACTATCTGAGGCAGGTTCGCTACGAGTGCCCGGCCCAGTTGTCCGCGGAAGACACCGAAGCCGTTCGCCGGGCGGCGCTGGCAACCTACCAGGTACTCGGCTGCCGCGACGTGGCACGGGTTGACTTCCGCCTCCGCGGCGGCAGGCCCTACTTCCTCGAAGTCAATCCGTTACCCGGCCTGAATCCGGAATCGAGCGACCTCGTCATCATGGCCAATCTGGTCGGCTGGAGCTACGAGCGTCTAATCCATAGTATTGTGGAGGCGGCGTTTGAACGTCATGGTCTCGCCGTAGGGATTGCCAGGTGACCAAGGTCCTCGTTCTCTACAACCAACCTGTTCTGCCCGTTGGGCATTCTGACTACGAATCGGAACATGAAATCCTCGATACCGTCGAGCACGTCGGCCGGTACTTGATCGAGGCCGGACTGCAAGTGACGCGCCTGGGTGTCAGTCACGATCCTGGCGTCTTGCTGGCTGGTCTGCGCGAACACCGGCCCGACGTGGTGTTCAATCTCTTCGAAGGCACCGCTGACCGAGGGGACACCGAGGCCTACGTCGCCGGCCTGCTCGAATGGCTGCGCGTGCCGTTCACGGGGTCGCCGAGTCAGGCGATCTACCTGGCCAGACGCAAGCACTTGACGAAAGCCTTGTTTCAGGGAGCCGGACTGCCGACCGCGCCGTTTGTCGTCGTTGACTCCTTGCCTATTCCCGACTGCCGGCTGAAGTGGCCGGTTATTGTGAAGCCGGCAGAGCAGGATGCCAGTGTCGGGCTCGATCAAGGCAGTGTCGTCACCAGTCAACGAGAGCTGAGTGTTCGTGTCGCGCTCTTGCTGGAGCGCTACGGTCCGCCAGTGCTGGTCGAAGAATTCATCCGTGGGCGGGAGTTCAATGTCGCCATTGTTACGGTTCCCCAACTGCGCGTCTTGCCCATTTCGGAGATCGTGTTCGCGGAGCAGGGGCCGGATTTCTGGCCTATCGTGACTTACGATGCCAAGTGGAAGGTGGGATCGCGGGAAGACCTGGCGACACAGCCGCGCTGTCCGGCGGAAATCTCGCCGCGGCTTACCCAACAGGTTGAGGATCTCGCCTGCAAGGCTTTCCACTTGTTGGGATGCCGGGATTATGCTCGTGTCGATTTCCGGGTTGGGCCGACGGGCAAGCCGTATGTCCTGGAGGTGAACCCCAATCCGGACTTCAGTCCCTCGGCAGGATTGGCGCAGAATTTGGCGGCTGGCGGTGTGGGGCACGGTGAATTTGCGGTTGCACTGGTCAAAGCGCGAAGTTTAGCCGCGAGCATGTTTAGCGACGCTTCGGAGAAGCGTGCGTGACCCACGCTTCTCCGGAGAGTCGCTAAATCGCCGCGCGGCTAACCGATTCATACACTAAAGGTTATGAAAGTTGGAATCGCAGGTTTCTCCGGTTCGGGCAAGAGCACCGTTTTCCAATGGCTGACGGGGATTCACTCTGATCCCGCGGCCAGTCAGCGGGGCCAGCTTGGCATCGCCGATATTCCGGACGAGCGGCTCGATTGGCTGTCGCACCATTTCGAGCCCAAGAAGACGACGCACGCCAAGCTCGAATTGCTTGATACACCTGGCTTGCTGGCCACGGAACGCCGGGACAATCCGCGCCGGCTGGCGATTCTCCGCGACGCGAACGGCCTGCTGGTCGTTCTGAGCGGCTTCGCCGGGGGCGACCTGGCTGATGAGTTGCGGCGTTTCCGCGAGGAATTGTTGTTTGCCGATCTGGAGATTGTGACCAATCGTATCAGCAAGCTGGAGAGCCAGCTCAAGAAGCCCCGGCCTCAGAAAGAGAAGGACAGCGATCTGCACGAATTGGCCTTGCTGCGGCGCATCGTCGTCGTTTTCGAGCAGGGGCAGGGCGCGACGGCGCTGGGACTGTCGGAGGACGAGGAGAAGCTCATCCGCAGCTTCCAACTGCTGACTCTCAAGCCGGAGCTGGTGTACGTGAACATCGGCGATGACCGGATCGGCAAACCGCTGCCCGAAGAGTTGCTGCATCTGGCACCAAACGCCATTCAATCGCCCGCCAAGCTGGAACTGGAGTTGGATGACCTGGCAGAGGAGGACCGGCAAGTCTTCATGCAGGATCTGGGGCTGACCGGCTCGTCGCGCGGCGAAGAACTGCGGACCATTTATTACTCGATGGGGCAAATAGTCTTTTTCACGGTCGGCGAAGATGAGTGTCGAGCCTGGGTTGTTGCTCGTGGCGGGGACGCCGTGACGGGAGCAGCTCAAATTCACACGGATCTGGCCAAGGGATTCGTGCGCGCGGAAGTAGTCAGTTACGAGGATTTCAAGCGTGTCGGGTCAATGAAAGAAGCGAAGTCGCACGGGGTATACCGACTGGAAGGCAAGACATACACCGTGCATGATGGGGATATCATGCACATACTGTCGTCAGTCTGAGGTTAGCGACGCTTCGCAGAAGCGTTCAACGCTTCTGCGAAGCGTCGTTAACCGACTGATTGCTTGCGGTTTCGTGGTGCCATTAAAACAACAAACGCCCTCCTGGACAACAAGGGCCAGGAGAGCGTCTAACTGTTCACAGCTCGCACCGAAGAGAGCTGCCAGGGTTGTTCGGAGGCCGCCCTGGGACCTGGTTCTTAAAAGAGCCTCTTGACTCTCTTGCAATTTATGAACCAAAGGAATAGCCTCACTTCAACGTGTCATGGCTATCAGCTCTGCAACATCTTGCAAATCAAGGACATAGGAAGATGTGACAATGGGGGGGGAAATCCGTTTTATTTTGATGACAAATAATGTCTTGTTCCCGAATCTAAGCGCGCGCTAAGCAAACTGTTAACGAATGGATACGTTAGCTGCCTATGGTTAGCGGCGCTTCGCAGGAGCGTTCAACGCTTCTGCGAAGCGTCGCTAACCGCAAGTTGACGGCGTGCCCAGTCGCGATACTCTGCGGGTGCATCGGTATCTGGTTCGATCAGCCTGCGGAGATAAGGCTCGGCCTGACTCATGTTATGGGTATCGAGGAAGAATCTCGCTGCCTGGCGGAGAACGGTAGGATTGCGTGGCCGTTCA
Organism: uncultured Gemmataceae bacterium; assembly: GCA_963804745.1. Lineage (GTDB taxonomy): Bacteria > Planctomycetota > Planctomycetia > Gemmatales > Gemmataceae > CAWDRY01. The sequence continues at coordinate 284,084 of CAWDRY010000022.1, read as the reverse complement.
GTCACCGCTAAGCGGTAGTACACATCGGCCTGTTTCGTTCGACCGATGGTCTCATAACATCGGGCCAAAGCCAGTGAAGTCTGCTCCGGGCTTACGGACCCACGCACTTCTTCGATGACCGTCTCCAATTTTGCCGTTTGCTTTGTTTTGACAAGGTGTTGCAAGAGCGCTATCCACGGGTCGGCAACGCCGCTTGCCAACTGAACAGCGCGACGCAAACTTGCCTCAGCTTCGGCCTGCAATCCCGCAGCCTCAAACGTCTGCCCGAGCCAGACATGATCGCGGTAATCTTTTGACGAAACACCGACCGCTTGTCGAGCTACCTGCGCTGCTTCGGCATAACGTTTGCGCTCACAGAGTTGCCGAGCCAGCCGGATCGCGATCCCTGGTTGCAAATCATCCATGCGCTGATATTCACGAAGTGCCTCGTCGAACCTGCCGAGGGTGAAGAGCGTTGATCCGAGACCGAACCGGCCTCGCGATGACAGTGGTTCTCTATCCACGACGCGACGGTAGGCCGCCAGTTGGCGGTCGCTGTCGCCCAGACGCTCGTAACCTAGCGCCAGCAGGAGATCAACATCGTTGGCCCATTCCGCGCTTGTCACAGCAGGGCGGATATCTTCCAGTAACCTGGTCGCCTCCGTCCACTGCTGTTTCTGGAAAAGAAGACGGGCATGTAAATAATCCGTGGCCAACGCTGGTGTGTCCCCACGGCGAAATTTGGCGTAGGTCGGGCTTCCAGCCTGACTTTTCCCTAAATGGTTGATGATTTCTTGGGCATCGTCGATCTCGTTCTGCTGGATCAGCACGAAGGCAAGAACCTGAAGCAAGTCGATCCGCTCCGGCAGGACCTTCAAGCCAAGACGCAGGCAGGAAACGGCTTCCGGCAATCGTCCCGAGACTATTTCCAGTTCCGCAAGGGAAAGATAGGCGCGGGCATCTCCTGGATAGCGCCTGACCACACTTCGGAACAACCTGCTCGCTTCTTCAAAATTTCCTGTCAGGTCTGCCAGATCGGCCGCGAGCAAAATCGCATCGAGGTTATCGGGGCCCATCTGGAGAGCAAGCCTGGCATCCTGCAACGCTTCGGAAAACAAACCGCTCTCCCGCCGATAGCGAGCCCGAGCCAGGTAAGCTTCGTAGGACTGTTTGTTGGCCACCACCATGTTTTCCATGACTTGGTTGGCCTGGCGCGGCTGGTCGAGCTGATGCCGCAGCAAGCCGGCCAGCCGGACATGGGTGTCGATCTTGCTCGGGGCAAGAGCAATGGCCCGAGCGAACGAATCTGCGGCTTTCGTGCATTCTTTGTTGGCATGGTGACATTGACCCAGCAGATCATGCAGTTCCGCATCGTTGGGAGAAGCTGCCAGGAGCGCTTCGAGATGTTTCTTCGCTTCCTGGAATTGACTCAACTCCATCTCCAGGCGTGCGATCCGAAGATGCACTTCCCCTCGGTAGAACGGATTGCCAATCCGTCCCACGCCGGGATCGCGAACGAGCGCCTCTTCGAGCACAGCCAACGCCTCCCGGCGTGTCGCCTGCGAAGCAGCTAACGACTCGAGCAGCAGCCCGTACTTGATCCGTGCTTCGTTGTCGTTTGGATTGCAGACGAGATAGCGAGCTAGATAACGAGCCGACTGGTCGAGTTGCCGCTGGTCGGCGGCCTTCACAGCCTGGTTGAGCAAGGAGCTTGCATGACATTTGACCTGGAAAGCGTGCAGGAAGTGGACGCCGATGCCTGCCACGCTGATGACAGCCAGCAAACCCACCAGGTATCGTGTGTTAAGCCTTCGGTGCATGGCAACAGGGTGCGTGTTGTTCGAGGGAACTTGTCCAGTCAAAGCATAGCTTTTTTTGTCGTGCAAGAAAAAAAGTGGTGAGGTGACTAGGTGGTCGGGACGACCGCCCCAACTACCTCACCACCTCACCACCTGGCGTAACACAAGCTGACAGATTGTGCTACAAGGTCAAAGAAAATCAAGCACTAGCCTTGATCGGCAGAAACCTCCTGCGCCCGAGCCAGAGCAAGGCGGGAAGGCCAAGCCCTGCCAGGACAAGTGTGGCCGGCTCGGGAACCGGGTTGGGGGTAGTTTTCTGGGTCTGATTCTGGCACTGTTGTTGAGACTGAGACTGAGATTGTGATTGGCTCAGGCTCACATTCGCGCCGCCCCTGCCGCCGCCACCACCGCCTCCTTCTGCGGTCACAAAAGGCGGCCTGGCCAACAAGAATCCTGCACCGGCGATGCCGCCCCTTGCTCCGCCTCCGACGGGAGGCAGTCCACCTATCAGTGAGAGATCGGCGACCTGTGGATTCAGGCAGCGTTCGACGATGGGGGTCGGCACCAGCCCCTCGGCCAGTAGGATGGGTGCGGCACCCACCTCGGCCCCTGCGGGAACGATTCCGCCGGCTGCCACTTGCTTGCCGACAACACGAACTCCTTCAAGTGTCGGCGGCATGTCGGATGTGAAGCCGAATAAGGCCCCTCGTTCACCTTTCTTGACCACGTTGTCGTCAGCCCAGCTCACGCGCAGCGAGGCGGGGTAGTTGAATTCGGGAACGCCCAGGAGCATCACGGAGTCCGGGTTCTTGGCTGCATCGAGCATCTTTTCGGCGGCGCCTGCGGCCGGTTTCGCGACGGCGCCGTCTGCGGCCTTGTCCGTCCCGATGGCCCGCAGAGGCATTTTCGTCGGAATCGGCGGGGCCGGGTTGCGGTACGCCTTGTCCGGCGGTGCGTCCAGAACGGCGGGCAGGCTGCTGGAGACGGGACGGATGACGGCGGCGCCTTTGTCGCCCCCGGCTTCCGTGGCAAAGCCGACGCCCGCGAAGTGGCCCCAGGACGTGATGGCGCAGGGAGCGCAAATCAGCTTGACGGAGCTATTACGGATGGCGCATTCGGTGCCACGGTCGTTGACGACCTGGTAAAGGTAGAGGAAACGAGACTTGGTATCCAGCGCCGGCGAGGCAGCGCCGTTGACATCGACGCCAGCGACGAACGAACTGTTGAAGTCCTTGTAGCCGCTGCCCCAGGCATCGCCGTCATCCGGATGGATCAACTCCAGAACGGCAAAGTAGACCGTGGCGCCCACGCCTTTCTTGCCCTGTTCATCCAGGGCCATGAAGACGACCTTGCCGTCTTCGACGCGATCACTGGGCGAACCCGGACGAGTGTAACCCCAACGCAGTTGCGGCGGCATCAGTGGACGCGGCGGCAATGCTTCAGTCACGCCTTCCAGGATCGGCGCCGGCGGCAGCCAGGCGGGCATGCCAGGTCCCATCTGGCCGGCAGGCCCCATGAAGCCGGGCCGCCCCCAGGGAGCGCCGCTGTAACCAGGGCCAAACAAGGCCGCGCCAAAGCCCCAGGCGCGGGCGGGGCCGGCAGACCCTAACAAGCCTGCCACGGCAAGGCCGCTCAGAACCATGACCGAGAACAGGGAGGACAGGAGCCGGTGTCTAATAATCTTCATGGCTGTAACTTTCTCTGAGTTGGTCGTACAATTCAGGCAACGCATGAATGGTGATGCTAGTTACCTTTATGGACAAAACAGAGTGCAAAGTACGTGCCGTGCCGTCAAGGATGAAGGATGAAGGATGAAGGATGAAAAAGACCAATGGATAGTCTTGTCTGATTCATCCTTCATCCTTCATCCTTCATCCTTTTGTGAGCATGTGTAAATTTACATGTAAAGCGTTGCTAACGACACCGGCTCCGCTCACATTATGCTGTCGCCATAATTCCGCGGATACGGTAGGACGGTTTGCCAAACCGTCCCACGCTCGCGTCGGCTTGACAGCCTGCTCATTTGGGGGCTATGTAACCTCATCGGGTTTACTGCGCCAATCAACGAATGGAAGGATCAAGACTCATGTCGCAATGTCTCGTGACGGGTGGTGCGGGGTTCATCGGATCGCATCTGGTGGAAGGGCTGCTGGCACGCGGGCACAGCGTTCGTGTCCTCGATGACTTCAGCACCGGCAAGTCCGAGAACCTGAGACAGGTTGCTGATCGGATCGAAATCGTTCGGGGGAGCATCGCCGACGCAACCATTCTCCAGACCACGGTCAGAGGGTGTGATTGGATCTTTCACCTGGCCGCGCTCCCCTCGGTGCAGCGGAGCGTGGAGGCCCCCATGGCCTCGCATGAAATTTGCGCGACGGGCACACTGGCCGTCCTTAACGCCGCCAGGCTAGCAAAGGTCCGGCGCGTCGTCTATGCTGCCAGCAGCAGCGCTTACGGTGATGCTCCAGGTACGGTGCGCAAGGAAGACGACTTGCTATCTCCCATGTCGCCCTACGCCGCTGCCAAATTGGCGGGCGAGCACTACTGCCGTTGCTTCACGTCGACCTACGGTCTAGAAACGGTCCGGTTGCGTTTCTTCAACATCTTCGGACCACGGCAGGATGCCAAAAGCCCGTACTCCGGCGTCATCGCACTCTTCATCGCGGCCATGCTGGAAGGACGGTCGCCGACGGTCTACGGCGACGGGCTGCAATCACGCGATTTCACCTACGTCGAGAACGCCGTGCAGGCCGTGATTGCAGCGGCGACGGCCCCGGCCGCCGTCGGCAACGTCTACAACGTGGGTAACGGCGTCAGTGCCACCGTTCTCGACCTGGTAAAGCACCTCAATCATGTCCTGGGCAGCCACATCGAACCGATCTTTGCTCCACCACGTGCCGGCGACCCGCGTTATTCGCAGGCGGACATATCCCGAGCGCAACGTGACCTTGGTTATCAACCGGCGGTATCACTCGTGGAAGGACTGCGGCGAACACTAGAAGCGCAGCGGTCGCTGGCGAGCCGAGCGGCGTTAGCCGCCGGGTGAGGAATGAGTGATGAGTGCCCCCTCACCCCTGCCCCTCTCCCCCAACGCGGGGGAGAGGGGTTGGGGTGAGGGGTGAGGTATTGGCAACCAACTCGTAATCAAGAGCGTCGGAAACACTCCCCTTCCAACCTGCTTCCGCAGCCTTTACCAGATTATACATCTCACGCGCGGTGACATAATGGAAGTGGAATTTGGGGTTGTTCCCGGCCAGCATGGCGAGAGAACGATGGAACTGTACCATCGGCTCGCCCAGCAGTGTTTCGTGATTCTGCTCCATGGCCCCATGCGCGTGGAGCTTGACGAAGAACCAGTCAGGGCGAGTCAGCACCTGAACGCGTGCCTTGAGCCATAGATCGAGACGATTGATGTCGGGCGGCTGGGTTTTCTGCACGCAGCCGTTTTCCAGCCGTGGCAACACTCCCCATTTGCGACGTTTCCAGTCAAAGAGAAGCGGCCCCTGGATCAGCAGAAGCGAGCGCTCGGGACGAGGGCCGGCCCCGACATCGGTGCCGGTGTTGTGAGATTTGGGCCGGCCGGGATCGTCGCGCGCATAATAGATGCTGTTGATCTTCCAGGTTTGCGTCGGGCTGGGCGCGGAGGGCAGAGTGAAATCCGCATAGCAGCCCGTTTCACGCAGCACATCCAGTTCGTTGTTGACGCCACACCATCGGCCGTCGGGCCGTGAGTTGTCCAGCGCCCAATTGCCGTGAATGAACCCATAGGCCAGCTCACCTGTGTCGCGATGACGTGACAGCAACCCGTGCCGCTCGGCAAGCAGTCGTTTGAACGCCAGCAATTTGGTGCGAAGTCCTTCGGCAGTGTCATGATCGTGGTGCAGGTGGACTTCCACCTCGCCGTAACCCGCATGACATAACTCCTCCAGGGCGTCAAGGTATTCGGGTTCGTATTCCTCGATCGGGTAAAAGAATGAATAGCGCGGCGGCCTTCCGTCGCTGTCACGGAATTGAGCAAATTGCCGGGGGTAATCACGAACCCAGCGGGCCACCCGTGCCTCTGCCTGCACGCGCGCAACATTACCGTTCTTTGGTTCGTAGTGATCGGCAATGCAGAGCAGAAGGTGAACTTCTTCTCTTGACCTCGGTACACGCCGCTTCGCCGCTCCAAGGATATACGGGACCAGCCAGCGGTCCAGGGAGCGTCTGCGAAGATCCCAGACAACCAGGCCAAGGCCGGCGCTGGACAGAATCAGGATGATGACGATCGCGGTAATCATTAGGTGCATCTGCAGCCCCCCTCACCCCTGCGGTCAGAGGTCAGAGGTCAGAGGTCAGCAAGCGTTTGGTTTCGCGGCTGACTTCTGATCTCTGACTTCTGACCTCTGACCTCTGACTTCTGACCCCCGTGGAGGAGAGGGCAGGGTGAGGGGGCGGTGATACATCATATGTAACCTTGCTCCACGATTGGCCTGACCTGCCGGTAATCCACACCCAGAAAGCCAACCAGGCTGCCGTGTTCAGTACAAGGAACGAGGCAGCAGCCCCAGCCATCCGGAAGCGCGAGCCGGCCGGCTGCCACGTTCCCAGGGCAGCCATGAGATAAAAGGCTAGCTGGATCCAGAACGCCACCTGGTAAACGGTCCCCGACAGTAAAGCACTCAAAAACAAGTTCGCTAACAGTGCCCAGGGAGCAAGCAGTCGGAACAGCTTGTGAGAAACGTATTGCAGCCAGATGGGATTCCGCCAGGGCAGCAGAACGCCAGGGAGCCTGGTGAGGAGTTGGAGGTTGCCGCTGAGAGTGCGAACCTTTCTGCGAAATTCGTCGCGCACATTGTCTGGCAGACGATCAAAGGCACGGGCGCGGCCGTCCTGGACAACGCGGAATCCCTGCATAATTACCTGCAACGGCCAGTACACATCATCCAGAATGGTACCCTGGGGTATGGGCCGAAACAGTTCACGGCGAACGGCACAGACGGCTCCTGTGACCCCCACGGTGGAATTCAACCTGCTCTCTTGCCGCCGCAGCCATTTCTCGAAGCGCCAGTACAATCCGACGCCCGCCATGACGCCCGGAGCGCTTTCGACAACGAGGTCGCCACTCACGGCCCCGATGGCCGGATCGGCGAAGTTCTCCAGCAGCAGCTTCAGTGCATCGGAAGCCCAGGTTTGCCGCATATCGGCGAAGACGATGATGTCATGCACGGCCACTTTACAACCCACTGTCAAAGCGTGGGCCTTACCCATGTTGCAAGGCAGTTCGATGACATGCACAGGCGTGCTGAGGGGGTGAGGGGGTGAGGGGGTGGGGTGGTGGACATTTTCGATTGCCGATTTGTGATTTTCGATTGCTTTGGTCATTTCGGTCAATCGAAAATCATCAATCGAAAATCGAAAATCCACTGCCTGTTCAGCCGTGCCGTCTGTCGAGCCGTCAGAGACCAGAATCACCTCGCCAGCAACTCCGGCGCTGGCGATCTGGTCGATAAACTCGTCAAGCCGGCACCGAACAGAACTCGCCTCATTGTGCGCGGCCACCACAATGCTGACAGAACGAATATATCCCGGCCGGCCCTCATGCACGCGGCCCCGCAGTTTTGCAGCGATCACTATCAGCAGCGGGTAGAGTGCGTAAGTGTAGACGACGCATGCAACGGCAAGCCAGAAACCTATTTCGAGTATGATCATGTTGTGGATCCCGTCTGGTGAGTGGTGAGTGATGAGTGGTGAGTGGTGAGTGCCCCCTCACCCCTGCCCCTCTCCCCCGCTGCGGGGGAGAGGGGTTGGGGTGAGGGGGGTGAGTGGTGAGTGATGTCTGTGGACCACTCACCACTCACCACTCTACCACTCACTATTCGAGCGAAGATTTCCTGGTATTTGACGCTCTGGGCCTCGAAGGTGAAGTTTTCCAGAACGTGCTGCCGGCCGCGCTGGCCCATCGCCAGACGGTCCGGCTCCGAGCGCAGCACTTCGCGGATGCGGCGGGCCAGTGCCGAGGCATCTTCCGGCTCGACGAGGTACCCGTTCACGCCGTCTTCCACCACTTCCGGAGTCCCGCCGACCCGGGTGGCCACCACGGGCACACCAGCCGCGAAAGCCTCCAGAACAACCACCGGCAAGCCCTCCGTGTAGGAGGGGAGTGCCAACACGTCCATCAGCGGCAAGAAGCGTTCGACATCGTTGCGAAAGCCGGCCAGGACGAACTTGCCTTGCAAGCCGCTGGCGACAATCTGCCGAGTCAACGTCTCGCGCAACGGCCCGTCGCCAAACAGCACGAACCCCACCGACGGGTCTCTGCGCGTGACGATTAGAGCTGCCTTCACGAGATGCTCGAAGCCCTTTTCAGGACTCAATCTGCCGATGGCGCCCACAATCCGGCTGAACGGTTCGGCAAACAGGCCCTTGAGCAGTCCCCGGTGGCGGGTGGTGGGTTCCTCGCTGATTTCCGGCCGGATGGCATTGTGAACGACAACAACGCGCTCGGCAGGCACTCCCCACCGGCGAACTTTGACAGCCTGGGCCTCCGACACGGCCACAACGCAATCCATCCAGCGCAGAACTATGCGGTCGAGTGCCTCGTAGACGCGCACCTTGATCGTCGCGCCGGTCCAGCCGTGGGAAACGGAAATGACATGTACGCCGGCACGTCGTGCGGCCCACCAGCCCAGCAGGTCGGCCTTGTAACCGTGACAGCATAGAATGTCCGTCCCAAGCCGCTGGAGGGTGTTTGCTATTTCATTGACGACCGCCCCAACCCGCGGATAGTTGTGCCGCAGGACCACTCCTTCAAAACCATGCTGCCCGACCTGTCCCAGCAAAGCGCGGTGCTTTTCCCCCTCGGCGAAGGCCAGGAATACGGAACGGTAGGCATCGGGTAGAGCGCGTGCAAGCCCAAGCATCTGCCGCTCGGGACCGCCAAAGAACGGAGATGATGTCAGATGAGCAATGTTCATGAGGACACCCCTCTGAGAGACAAGGTGACAGGGTGACAAGGTGACAGGGTGACAGGGTGACAGGGTGACAAGGTGACAGGAAACGAATCTGTCACCTTGTCACCCTGTCACCTTGTCACCTTGTCTGCCCCCACAAGATGGTCCGCAAAACACTGCCCGCTGCTGCTCCCAGGGGCGTGGCGCACAGTTGGGATGTGCCGAAGCGAGGCAAATGCCATGCAGACCAGGGGCAGAACTGATGCAACAGACCGCGCGCTTCCCGCCAGCGGCCCCAGAAGCCCAGCATGCAAGCAGTTTTCATCGCCCGGATCGCGAGCACATTGTCGAGCAACGGTCGAAGGGACTGCGGGCAGACCGCATAGAGATCGTCAGGATCTGACAAGATCGGCTCGATGGGGCGAGGCTTCTTGCGGTTGTTGCTCAGGGCGGACGCTTCGGTGTGGAAACAAACCAACGGTTCGAGGTTGACGGCCACGGCGTCGTTCAACAAGAGCTTGAGCCATAGGTATGAATCCTCGCCGTAGACACATCGGTTCCTGGCATAGAATCCACCCAGTTGCCGGAGCCTGCCGGTTCGAGCCACGGTGCTCCACGGCGACATGAAGGCGAGGAGATACACCAGAAGCCGAGGTGACATCTCCGAATTCACGCGGTAAATGCCGTCGTCCAGGCCGCGCCGCCGCCACATCGACTCGGTTGATTGCCCGGAAGGAAAATGGACGTATGCCGAAGTGACGCTGGCGATTTCCGGCCCGTGGTCATTAAGCAGCTCAAGGCTTCGTTCCAGAAATGCCGGACGCCAGGCATCGTTGGCGTCGAGGAACGCCACCAACTCACCAGCCGCATCTCCAAGGCCGCGATTGCGCACTGCGCCCGGCCCGGCATTCTTCTGTGTAATCAAGCGCACTGCGCTCGTCGGCACAGGCCGTCACCACAGCCTCGCCGCAGTCCGTCGAGCCGTCGTTGACAACGATCACTTCGAGATCGGTGTGCGTCTGAGCGAGCACAGAATTGAGCGCGCGCTGGACGTAACGTTCCTTGTTGTAGAGCGGGATAACGACGGACACCTTCATGATAGCTCCCAAGTCAGAGGTCAGAGGTCAGGGGTCAGAAGTCAGAGGTCAGAGGTCAGGGGTCAGAGATCACTTGTGTCGCATTCCCAGCCTCGACTGACTTCTGACTTCTGACTTCTGACTTCTGACTTCTGACCTCTGAAGATTCAGGGCGAAGGGAAAGCGGCCTGCAATCGCTTCACCGCCTCGAAATTGATTCGCCAGCGTTCCGGGTCGGACCGAAAGTCCACTCGCTGGTCCGCCCGATCCAGGAGGCCGGTAATCCGCAGCGTCTCCCCCGCTTGCCCCGTGACCACAGTTTTGTAATCCTCGGTAATGACCGCCCAGGTATGGGCCGGGTGAGCTCCATTGTGCATGGCGGCTACTGCCAGCCGCACCCTGGCAGGTTGGAAAACTGAACACCCTCCAGCCGTAAAGAAACCCGGTTTCTCTGAGAAACCGGGTTTCTGACCGTTGGGTTCGATTTCGCCCTTTCTCCAGCCCAGCGCGTCCTCAACCGAAGGTATGATGTCGGCATGAGAAGTGAGAAAATCGCACTCTTGGCTCGCGAGACCAGGAACGTACATCAGGCAGGGAGTCCGGATTTGCGGTTCGCTCAGGCTGCTGGCATGACCTAGCCGGCCCTGTTCAAAAAATTCCTCTCCATGATCACCGGTGATCACGAGGATGGTATTTTCCAGGTCCAATTCACGAACCACCGCCTGCAGCCAGGCGTCGAATTCCACCAGGCAATTCTTGTAGCGGTTGATAATGTCTTCGCGGTGATTGCGCAGGTCCCAGGAACTATAGTCGAAGTCCTCCGGAACCTCGGGGACGAAACGGCTGTATTTAGCCGAGTGCCGGTAAGGCCAATGGGTGCTGTAATAGAAAAGGAAAACGAATTTCTGTCCCGGCGCAGCCAATTCACGCCGCAGCTCGGGGATCAACGCCCAGTCATCTGGGCTTTCGAAGCAGGGTTGGGTAAAGTTGGTCAGATACGCGCCCAGGTGCCGCCAGGCCGTCAGTTCCGAGGTAATTCGCTTGCTCCGATAGCCATGACGGGTGAACAGGTCGATATGGGGGGATGGCGCGATCCCTTCCGTCAGATCCCCCTTGAAGAACGTAACCGGCGAGCCGTACATGAGTCCCAGCAAGGCAAAGTGGGTCGCATTCCCCGTCGAATAGTGATTGTTGAATACGAGGGAGCGCCGGGCCATTTCCTCCCAGGCAGGCAGAGTGGTAGACCGTACCTGATCGAAGTTGAGGCTTTCTACTGCGACAATGACCACATGATAGGGCTTTTTCGGTTTGGGCGCGCTTAGGTGGGCCGGCGCTTCCGCCGAAAATGGGGACACTTTGCTTTGCGCCGAGGCGTCTGGTCCGTTCGAGGTAAGCAAAGTGTCCCCATTTTCGGCTTCTGGTTCAAGGGCAGAGAGCATTCGGTTGGCCGCCTTCAGATCGGCTTCCTTGTCCGTGAAGGCCTTCCATAGCTGATCGATCAGGTTGATCCGCAAGGGATTGCTCTGGGCCACCCGATCCCACTGGGAAGGCCTGTTATTTTCCATATCCTTTTCGGCGTAATGGACTACGATGCCACCGTCGATCAGGACCAGCAGGACAACCGCGGCGGCGAAGCGCTTGAACCCAATCCGGCAAATCCAGGAGAACTCTCTCGTCCTGGAGAGTGGCCAGGACAACAGCAACACGAACACACAAACGCCAGCGTGCATGGCCGCCATACCACCGAACCGAAGAACATCGGCGGACCTAATGCCAAAATGATTGCGCCAATCTTCCGTAAGGAAGATCTGCACGTCGGACAGAGTGGCATGGGCCTGAGACATGTTTTGCCAGCGCATGTCCAGGTCCACGATCAGCAAGGTGATGAACATACACAGGGTGATGACCTTGGGATTGCGGAAAATCGCTAACCAGGAAGCCAGGAAATAGGCGAACACCCCCCAAAAGGCTACCGGCAGGCAGGACATGTAAACCTGGTAGCAAATCTCGGAGAGAGGGGGTCGTTTGCCGAAAACTGCGTAGGTTCCGTCCTCGTGGAACAGAGGATAACGCAACCACCGGAACAACATGTGGAAGCATATATAGACGCCAAAGAGAATCAGGAGCGTAGCTAACCGTTTCCGATCTAAAGCAGATTGGGTTTTTGAGATCATCGATGAGTCTCCTGCTATTATGTGTGCTGTGAAGTATAGGTCCCCTTCTGGCTGGGGCAATTTGCTTCGCGAATGTGAAAAAGCACCAACGTTTCACTAACGATAGCTACGTTCATAGAGCGCCTCGTAAGCTGCAACCGCGCGGCGTACGTCGAAGTGCCTTTCCACGCGTTGGCGGCCTGTAAGGCCCATTCGCCGGGCTGTGTCGGCATCCCGGCTGAGCCGCAGCATGGCGTTGGCCAGCGCCTGGGGATCGCGCGGCGGCACGAGTATTCCAGTCACGCCGTCGACGACAACCTCAGGTGTACCGCCCACGCGCGTCGCCACGACGGGCAGACCGCGAGCCATCGCCTCGAGCAACGTCAGCGAAATACCTTCCGAAATGGAGGAAAGCACGAACAAGCTGGCCCGTTCGAGTAGGCGGGGCACATCGCTGACCTGCCCCAGGAAGTACACGTTGTCATCCAGGCCGAGTTCCTGCGTCAACTGCTTCAAAGACAGCATGCAAGTTCCGTCCCCCGCGATCTCGACCTGCATGCCGGGCTGCTCCCGGACAGCCAATTGTGTGGCACGGATCAACGTCGCCACGTCCTTCTCCGGGCTGAGTCGCGTGACCGTGACGATGGGACCACCCGGCCTCGGTCCAACATAATCGAAAAGTGCCGTGTCAATGCCATTGCAAATTGTCTGTACTTTTATGGCCGCGACCCCTTGTTGGATGGAGAGCACGCACTGTCCTGGGACACACACACAAAGTGGTTTGTCAGATCGGCCGCCCGATTGACGAGGAACGACTGCCTGGACTTCATGCCGAAGCTGCGCCCGTGCTGACTGTGAATGACGCGCGACACTCTTGCCAGCCGCGCGGCCAAGGCCCCATAGATGAGCGGCTTGTTGTCGTGAGTATGGACAATGTCGATGCCCCAGCGGCGGAACCATTTCGCCAGACGCAACACCATACCGGGCCGCAAGCCTTCGGGTTCTTCCAGGGCGGTGATGGGCCAACCATGTGCAGTTATCTCGTCAGCGATGCAGCCGCGCGTGGTAAGCGAGACAAAGTGCAAGTCAAAGCGTCCGCGGTCGGCATGCCGGGCGAATTCGACGAGCAGCTTCTCCAGGCCTCCCATGTCGAGCCCCTGCGTGACATGGACAACCCGGATCGGTCTGCGGCCGGTTCCGTTCGGTGGCATCGGTGAGCAGCTCCAGTTAGGGCGACCCGGCGCGGGTACCGGTCAGTGGGCGACGGGTTGCATGGCGGACGGCGAAGTCAGGCAGCGGTTTCCGGCCTCCCCAGGCCCGGACAGGGCCACGGTCAGACGGTGGACCACCTTGTCCCAGGTGTAATACTCCAGCACTCGCTGCCGGGCGGTCTCGCCCATCCTCCGGAGGGTCTGGGCGTCGGCCAGGAGGGCGGAAAGCTTCGCCTCAAGGTCTTCCACGCTGCCGCAACGGACGAGGTCGCCGGTCTCCCCCGGTACGACCATCTCTTTCAAGGCCCAGCCGTTGGTCACAACGCAAGGGATCTGATGGGCCATTGCCTCCAGCGGCGCGATGCCGAAAGGCTCGTACAGTGACGGCATGGCGAACAGGCAACACTGCCGGAAGAGCCGGTCCAGTTCGGCCCGGTGCGCGGGATCCTTCTTGCTCAAGAAGCCGTGGAAGACTACGCCCTCCCGCAAGCGCGGTGGGACCACCAGCTCCCGGGGGCCGACCAGGTGCAACCTGGCATCCGGCCAGCGACCGCGGACCCCCCGGAACGCTTCGAGGAGCTGCGGACCACCCTTGCGGGGAAAATCGACGCCGACGAACAGCAACTCGCGGCTATCGTACCTTTTATCCGCCAAGTAGGCGGGGATGACCTCCAGGTTGATCCCGCAGCCGATGGTTACTACGCGCTCGGCAGGCACGTCGAAGTCGCGGATGAAGGACTGGCGCAGGTACTCGCTCATCGCAAAGATCGTCTCCACCCCGTGGTACACCTGCTTCTCGTAGGCCAACGCGCGATCGACGACCCGCGTGCTCAGTCCCTTAGGCATGTCGGGGCTGCGTATCGCCTCGGCCAGGTTGCCGTCGTGGTAGGAGAAGCACCGGGTCCGCCCGTCCAGCACGTGCGGCACGTCGTAGAGGGCGCCGATCTGCAAGAAGTCATGCGCAAAATCGTCCGGCCGCAGACAGATCCTTATTTTTTCGGTCAGGGCATTCCGGTAGCCCGGGTCCATGTAGAACTGCTCGCGCCAGATCCTCCGGTTCAAGCGGAGGTTACGCGCCATGTACAGGTCAGCGCCGCAGTGTCGAGACCTCGACCCCGAAGGCCCGGTGCAGCAGCCCCTGGCTCTGCAACTGCGTGAAAAAAAAGCAACTGCTCCCCGACCAGCTTTTCGGATCGAAGGGAGACCGGCCGATCCCCCCACTGCCAATGACGCCGACCAGCTTTTTCATGGTGATCCCCCTCGGTGGTGTGGTTTCTGAAATAACTCATCGATAACCAGTGGTGAATGGTAGAGTGGTGAGTGGTGAGTGGTGAGTGGTGTCTGTGGACCGCTCACCACTCTACCACTCACTCCTCTAGAGATGCTTCACTACCAGGCGGGCGAGGTCCTTGCCGTGTTGTGCCAGCCGCCGCAATCGCCGGCCGATGAAATCACGTATGCGCTTGCTCTCGACAACCAGAGTGGGCCAGGGGTCGGACCAATGGAAGTAGGTCATAACGGGTGGCGTAAATGGGGACACTTTGCAACTGTCCGAGCCCGCAGCGATACAAGCCCGCAGCGCCAGCAAGGGCCTGCCGTACCCCTTGCTGGCGCTGCGGACTGGTATCGCTTCCGAGCCCGCAGCGATACAAGCCCGCAGCGCCAGCAAGGGCCTGCCGTACCCCTTGCTGGCGCTGCGGGCTGGTATCGCTGCGGGCTCGGACTCACCAAGCAAAGTGTCCCCATTTACGCTTATGAGGCTGGCCAGCCATCGCCCGAAGGTAAGTTCTCCCCTCTGACTCAGCTCGCGATAGGCGTGGTAATCGCTCAGAGGATCCCAGAGTCGCAGACCCAGTTTGTAGCTGCCCAGCGGCGGTTGTGGCCGGCCCGTGAGCCGGTTGTAGACGAAGAGCGCCAGATCGTAACCGGCGGCGGTCACCAGACAGTTGGCTGCTGTGAAACGGGCGTTGCATTCTATGAGTTTCAGCTGTCCGTTGCGCTGGTCGCGTTTGAATTCGGCGTTGGCCAACCCGCGCAGGCCGGCCTGCTGAAAGAGCTTGAGGGCTTGTTCCTTCACCTCCGGGTTCCAGTCGGTTATGTGATAACAAGCTCCACCCATGTTGACGGGATAGCGGCGGATGATCCGCTTCGTGAGGTCGAGCAACGGCCGGCCGTTCTCATCCAGGTAGGTGTAATAGCTGCACAACCTGTCGTCCGGACCGGGGATCAGTTCCACCAGCATTACCTCGATGCGGGCCCTATCCGCGACCGCGTGAGCCGACAGCAATTCCTCGAAGCTGTTCACGACCACAAATTTTCTGTGGAAGTAGCTTTCGTAGACATGGGAAAATAGCGGCTTGACGATGAGCGGATAGACCAGCTCGCGGCGGAGCGCCTCGATCTCCGCGCGGCCTGTCGCGGTCCAGAACCGTGGCGTTGGCACGTCGGCGGCCTGGGCGATACGGTAGGTGGCCAGCTTGTTGAGCATGGCGAGCTGGGCTTGCTTGTTGGAAAGGTCGAGCAGGAACTTCTCGGCCAGCTTCTGCCGGTGCCTGGCGATGACCTGAATGCCCGCATCACAGCAGGCGAGCAGCACCCCGCCCCGTAGCGAGTCGGAAGCGTTGCTCAGGAGAAAGCTGGCCCAGGCGTCTTCGACGTTGGTGGTCAAACTTCCGAAGTCTCCGCAGCCTTCGGAAGTTAGTGTCTCCGGCAAAGAGATCCATTCGCAGTAGCGCGAATAACGGACGTGTTCGCTGGCGTGGTTGAGCGCGTGGACCTTGATGCCTTCGCGCCCAGGCTTCTAGCCACGGACAAAGCGTTGGCGCCGCCGCCGAGCAGGATGACCGGTGTCAAGAAGATCATGGAAGTCCTTACCTCACTTCTTGGTAAAGGAGGCTTTCGAGGACGTGGACCGCGACAGGAAACGATCCGCCTTGTTTGCAATAATGCCAGTAGTAACCGGGCGGGGAGTTCACTTCCAGAATGACGCCGCCGGCTTCGCGCAGCGGGGCTGTCGGATCAGGCGTTATCACATCGACACCGGCCAGGCGCACGCCGGTAACTCGGGCGGCCGTGGCGCAATCGGCAATGATCGAATCACACAGGACGTTGTTGGCCGAAACGTTGTCCGCCGCGCCATTCTCGTTGATGGCGGTTTTCAACCTTACCACCATACCCTTCGCCGGCACAAAGGAAAACGACAGATCCTGATCAGCCAGCGTTTGCCGCATGTCCCAATTCAAGGAAAGTGGTACGTGGGCATGCTCGGCACCGCGTTCGAGTCGGACTTTATTGACAGCCTGAACAAGCTCGAAGACAGTGGAGGCTCCGTCGGCCGTGACCGTGGGCGGCTCGCGGCGGACCACGTCCAGCAGTTGGCCGTCAAGGTAGAGCAATCGGTAATTGTCGCCGGCGACGGTGACCTCAAGTAGAAGGTCGCGTGAGTGTGGTGCCGTCGCCCACGCAGCGCGGGTGAGTTGCCAACAGGTTCGGATCCCCGTCGTCACGCCCAACCCCCCGCCAGTGCCGGTCGCCGGCTTGAGAACGCATGGTGATGCTGCTTCTTGCAAGAACGATGTCGCTCTTGGCAGAGAATCGAGCGTGAAAACAACATGCCTGGGTATCGGCAACCCCTGGTCAGCCAGCAGATCATGGACCACCGGCTTGGTGCGCACCAGGCAATGCGTGGCCAGGTCGTCCAGGGCTGTTGTGTTCTGCATGACTCGGGTTAGCCGATCATGAAGGTGGATTTCCAGCACGCCGTGGCCCAGGGATTGAATCTCCGCACCCACCTGAGCTGCTGCATCGCGCCAGATCTTCTCATAGAAAGCAGCCAGGTTACTGTCGGCGGTTTGCTTCTGAGGGTTCCCGCGGCGCAGGAATGACCTGAGCCGGTCGAAATAATGCAGAGAACGGAACAGCCAGGGATATAGAACAGGATCGAGCACGGGTATCAATTGCCTCTCGTTCCCACGGTTGATAGTGCGAGCGTCTCGCTTGCACAGTGCAAGCGAGACGCTTGCACTACGGACGGTGGGATTACCTTGCTGTCGCCATTGCCGTTGGGAGCTGGCCCGTGGCTGATGCTTGCTTCGGCGAGCTCCGGCGAGTGGATGATCGGGCAGCCATTCTCGTTGAGCAGGTTATCAACCCATTGGTTGGAGAAGTCGCCGCGCCTGACCGCCTCCAGATAGGCTGCGTTGGTTGCATGATGTTTCTTCAGGCGCTGCAGCAGCTCAAGGGCGATTTCCTGCGGTACCACTACAATCCCGGCATCATCGGCCACTATCAAGTCGCCGGGATGGACGACCACGCCGCCGCAACAGATGGGGAAATTGATCTCGCCGGGACCGCGATGCAGCGGTCCTATGGACGTGGTGCCGCGAGCGAAGACCGGGAAATCGAGAGGCAGTATGCCGGGGAGGTCGCGGACAAGCCCGTCCACGACAAAGCCTTGAATCTTGCGGTGCCGGGCCTTGGTGGAAACAAGGTCGCCCAGCACGGCGTTCCGGTCGGAGCCGCCGGCATCGACGACCACCACGTCGCCGGGCCTGGCAGTGTCCAGCGCCTTGTGAACCATGAGGTTATCCCCTGGGAAAACTTTCACGGTGGAGGCCGGACCGCATAGCCGGTGATGACTGCCGGTTAGACAGACAACGGCTGGATTGACTGCGTAGAGCCGGTTCAGCAGGTCCGAGATGTCTGGTGTAGCGAACTCGGTGAATTCCCGCATGATTTCCCAACCGAGTCGTGGGAAATCAGCTTTCACGCGAAAGCCGGGTCCTGGGTGCATTTCTGCCGAGCGTGGTTTGTTGGCCATTTCATGTCCCTTCTAAGTTAGGTGATGTAGTAGAAAGCCGGTTTCTCGAAGAAACCGGGTTTCTGCCCTGTTGGTTCACGAATGAGCGATAACCGGCATCGCACCGGCCAGCGGATCCTCCACTGCAAGGTCTGCATCGCTCGATACCCTGCGGAGTAGCTCCCCCTCGTACAACTCCCTGATAACATCATCCACCTGCCAGCCCCCCTCCTGGCCCTCCCCTGCCGCTGGGGGATGGTGGGGGTGGGGGTCCAGGCCGACATGGGCAATCCCCTGAATAAGCTGATGAACGGCCCTTATCATGCAGGGATCGAGGCCGAACGATCGCATGGTTGCTTCCAGTTCGCCCATCTCGTCGCCGCGGCGGAGAGCGTGTCGCGGATAGGTTGGCAGCATCCGCTCGACAGCCGTCATGACGCCGGGATAGAAGTGCCGGTAGCATTCCCGGAGCTCATCAGCCAAACCGGCAGCGGAGGCGAGCAGGCACATTTCGACATAAAGAGCGACCATGCCCTTCGACATGCCTCCCAGGAGCATTTTCATGGTCGAAGCGGTACCGGGCGCATCGCCGAGATATCGGGTCCGCAGGGAGTTCTTCATCAGGGCCGCAATCTCACTGGCGCGCTGGCCGCTCAGGTAGAGCGTGCCCATACTGCGGAGCTGCGCTGCCAGGCCATGAATGGCCCCGTCCACGAACCACGTGTCGCTGAACAACTCCGCGAGCTGTGCGACCGTGGCCGGCGCGACGGAATTGGCATCCACATAGATGGCCCTTCGCGGGGAGCGGCGGGCCAGAACGCGATACTGCTCGGCTACTTCTATTGCGGCGGACGGAGGAACGAAGGAGAACACGACATCCGACTCGCACACAACAACAGGGAGCGAATCCAGAATGGTCAGGCCCGCCTCCTGAGCGAGCTGACGTGTCCGCTGGCTCCGGCCCGCCACCGTCGTGACGACGCGGAAGCCGTCATCGGCCAGGAGCTTGCCGAAACTCGATCCCATGTCACCGGGATAAAGGATGCCGATGGTCGGCTTCTGCACAGGCTTGCTGTTTTTCATGACGTGCTTTCTCACGGGAAAATGGGGACACTTTGCTTCCTGGCACGGGCGAAAATGGGGACACTTTGCTTCCTGGCACGGGGCAACTGTCCGAGCCCGCAGCGTAAGCAAGGGTTGTGACTAACCTTGCTTACGCTGCGGGCTCGGACTCGCCCTGCAAAGTGTCCCCATTTTCGGACCGAATCGTTTCTGCCTGAGTGAAGTATAGGACACTAATTCTTCATGCGAACAGCCCCGGGAAGTAAGCCATCGACCGTAGGCTGCCTGTGTTGATGTCCTCGGAAACAGCCAACCTGCCGATTTGCAGGGGATCGGCAAGTGGTAAGCGATTGATGTGCCGGATAAAGCTGAACCCGAGTCGATAACCGAGCCGCCGGGCAATGGAAGTTGTGTCGCCGTTGTAAGACGTTCTGCCGCCGTCCGGATAGGCCACGGATGGGATCGTGCTGCGCAGCTCGGATTCTAGGATCGCCTTGGACTCGGCCAGCTCTTGCTCCTGAGCTAGAGGAGTCAAATGTGCCAGCAGTGGATGCGAGTGCGTGTGCGAGCCGATGTCCATGCCGGCCGAGCGCATTTCCCTGGCCTGGTTCCAGTCGAGAAAGAGTGGCACGTCCTGTTCCTCGTTCCCACGGTCCTCCGAGGGAACGTGGCCCGGCGTTCCCACGGAGGACCGTGGGGACGAGAGGGAAACCTGACATATGCTGCTAGGTCGTCGATCTGCTCCCGCCAGGGTACCCGGCGCGTCTTGGCCAGCCGCAGGAGATCACGGATGCTGCGGTCGATGTGTTCGTCTTCCAGCAAGAAGGGCTTGCCCGTCCCGAAAGGACGTATCTCTTTGTGGCGGGCATGCCGGAGAATCCAGGCCATCTCGTCCCACCAGGGCACCCGATTCGTTCCAATGAACAAGGTGGGCAGGAAGAAGACCGCGGTCGCTCCCAGCCTTTGCAGTATCGGAAACGCTACAGTATACGAGTCGATATAGCCGTCGTCGAAAGTAATCAAGGCGAGGGGCCTGTCACATTCCCGTCCGCTGCCTGCCAGGAACAGGAGTTTGTCGATGGTGACGACCTCGAATCGTGACTGGATCCAGGCCATGTGTTCTTCAAAGTGCCTTGCCGTGCAAGAGAACACCTCGCGATCATAGCCGCACGCCAGAGGATCGCCGATGCGGTGATAGTTGAAACAGTAAAGCCCCGGCGGCAACCAGCGCGGTGCAAAGCAGTCACGCCTGATGTTGTCAGAAGGAATTTGAGGATGGCTTCTTTCATGTTCGCAGTGCCTGGTGAGTGGTGAGTGGTGCAGTGGTGAGTGGTCCAAATGGGTACCACTCACCACTCACCTACTCACCACTCACTCTTCTACACTACTCACCACTTACCACTCACTTTTCAAGATATTTGACCACGCCGCCGGGTTGCCGGCGGCGACCACGTCCGGCGGCACGTCCCGGCTGACCACCGCCCCGGCCCCGATGACGGAGCGGTCGCCAATCGTCACGCCCTTGAGGATGATGCTCCCCTGCCCGATCCACACGTCATCGCCGATCACGACGGGGCGGATCCCTTCCGGCGGCGTTGGCTCCTTGTCCCGGCGCCGCTCGGCGTCCACCGGGTGGCCGTCGAAGTCCGTGATGCGCACCTCGGCGGCCAGCAGACAATGCTTGCCGATCCGCACCGACTCGGCCACGCTGATCGAGCAGTTGTGGCCGATGAACGTGTCGTCGCCGACGCGCAGCTCCGGGGCGTTGTGAGCGCGGTTGCCGAAAGTGAAGGACGATTTCCCCGCGAGGAAAACGCGATCACCCACGAGGATCCGCCCCGAGCCTGTGACGTAGGGCAGGTGCTCCAGCTGGAAGCCCTCGCCCACCGAGGAACACTGCGACCGGAACAGCGGCTCGAACCAGAAGAAACGCAGAGCCCAGAGGACGCCTTCCCGCACCAGGACGTGCAAATGGTACAACAGGCCGAATAATGGCTGGGTCACCCCTGGCACGACCGGGAGGTGGAAGGCGAGAACCGTCCGGGCCAACCGCTTGAGAATGCTCCAGAAAGGGCCCTGTCCCCGCCGGATCTTAATCGCGATACTCAAGAAACGATCTCCTTTCAAATGGAGTCATGAGTCATTAGTCATTAGTCGTTAGTCACTGGCCCGTCGGCCTTTACTAATGACTGATGACTAATAACTAATGACTCATGATGCAGTTCGGACCGGGCCATGTGGAGCATGCGCAATAGGATGACGGCCAACATCTTCGGCCGGGCCAGGAAGCGATCGACCTCGGCGCGGCGGAACGGCAGCGGCCAGAGCAGAAACGAGCGCAGCACCCGGCCTAGCGCCGGCAGCCAGTTCCGCGAAGCCCCGTACATGTAGGCCGCCTGGTAAGCCGCGTGGCCGAACGTCTTCCGCCGGAAGAAGAACCGGCCATGCAGGGCGGCGACGTTGGCGAAGGCCTTGCGCAGCACCTTCTGCTCGCCCTCCTCCATACGGGCCGCCGCTGCGGACGCGCTCGCCCCATGCAGGCGGTAGCAGCACAGCGGCAGGCACAACTTCGCCACCGGTGCCACGCAGGCCAGCCGGATCCACATGTCGCGGTCTTCCGCGAAACGAAAATCCGTATCGAACAGGCCGACCCGCTGAAACAGGGCCTTGCGGATCAGCACGCTGCTGGGCGCGAACCGCACCGACATTACCAGGTCGTCGAGCGTGACGGCCCGGGCGCATCCTCCGGTTCGTCGTGTACCCGCGGCCAGTCGCCGTGCAGGTCATACACCCGGTCGCTGCCAAGCAGGCCAACCTCCGGGTGGGCTTGCAGGTATTTGACTTGCAGTTCCAGCTTGCGGGGGTGCCACAGGTCGTCGGAGTCCAGGAGGGCGACCCACTCGCCGGTGGCGCTGCGGATGCCGGTGTTGCGGGCGGCCGACGGACCCTGGTTCTCTTGGTAGACATAGCGGATGCGGTCCAGGTAAGGGGCCAGCCTCTCGCGGGTGTTGTCCTTGCTGCCGTCGTCCACGACGATAACTTCGAGGTTGCGGTACGTCTGGGCCAAGACGTTGCGGACCGCGGCGGTGACGAAGTGGCCGTAGTTGTACGTTGGGATCACGGCCGAGATCAGGGGGTCGCTCATTGTCGTCTCTCCACGGGGGCCAGAGTGCGCTCAAGTCTAGAACAATTTCGTGCCTCTCAGGCAAGTTGCTTCCTCTGCTCGCTTTGTTCTTCTCTCCATGAGGCCGTGTCCAGGGACTCGGGGGGCGAATATTCAGGAGTTTCACAATGCGCGTGCGGATACGCTCCGCCCAGGCATAGCCGACTAACCGGGTCAGGAGCCGGAAGCGCCAACCGAACAGCCCAAAACCTTCTCGCCGCTGCAGCTCCTTGATGCGGACAAACAACTCGTTGAAAAGTTCAGGTTCGCCAACCTCAAGCGTGACCAGGTTCTGATAAGTTCCCTGTTCCGCCTTTAGCAGGTCCAGGCCGAACCAGTTTGGTCGTGTCTGATTCCGCATATGGTCGTGCAGACCGATCAGAAGCCGGGCCCGGGTGGCGGTCATGCTGGCGCGGTTGGTACTCATGGATCCGGCGCGCAGGCGGTAGTAAGCTCCGACCCGACTGTCGGTAAGCAACTTCGGATCCCGAAGCCCGAGGCGGCTGAGGAGGTCCCAATCCTCAAAGAACCGGAGAGATTCGTTGAAGCCCCCCACGGCCCGGACCAGCGCCGTCGGAAAGAGGAACCCGTGAATGCCTCCCCAATCAATGTCCTTGAACAAGTCCGGGATCATGGCGCGGCGCTGGGCATGTGGTCCTCGAATTGGTCCGGCCAGCCATCGCGGTAAAGCCGGACCGTGGTCATGGAAACGCAATCGGTCCGGCCGGCCAGGGCGGCGACCTGCCAGGCGATTTGTTCCGGGTGCAAGGAATCGTCGGCATCAAGAAACTTAAGATAGGTTCCCCGAGCACGAGCAATGCCGGTGTTCCGCGCCGCTGGCAGCCCGCCGTTGGCACGATAGATATATTGAATCCGCGTGCCGTAACGCTTCGCCACCCCTTCCGTGTCATCATCCGATCCGTCATTCACCACGATGATCTCGATGGCCGCACAGGTCTGGGCGAGGGCACTATCGATGGCCTCCTTCAGGTACTGGGCCTGCCGATAGCAGGGGATGATAATGGACACCAAAGGGATTTCGGTTGGGTTCAACATTCTTTACTCCTCCGGGCTCTGCTTTGTGACCAGTCAATCGCCGCGCACCTGCCAGCAGTGCTCGACCAGAAATGGAAAGGCCCGGTGGATTAACTTCCCTGACCCGTAGAAATCACCCTGCTCCACCACCAGCGTGCCTGCGCCGTTGACCCGGTCCTCGATCTCGTAATCCGTGCCGACCTCGCATAAGACGTTGTAATCATAGCTGCCCACGTTGAGGGGCAGCCGGTCGATCGAGCACTCGAACCTCCCCCGTGGGGGGATGTCGCCGAACATGTCGCCGCTGACGTAATTGAAAAACCGCGTGACCGGGGCGCCCTGGGCCGTAAACAGGTCGAGGGAGACGAGCGGGCGGCGGATGATGGCTCCGGGCGCCGTTTCGTAAGTCATCACCAGTTTGACCGCCTGGCCCGCCATGACAGAGGCGAGCCGTTGCCCATCCATGTCTTCGAACCAGCAGTCGGTGAACCGGAAGCGGTTCTTGCCATGGCGATCGCTGCGCTGGCCCAGCGGTGTATTCATGAGGGTGCGCTGGCGGGCCAGGTACTCGTCGATGACCGCCCGGGTTTCCCCCTGGCGGACCAGCCGGCCCCGCTCCAGCAGCAGCGACGTGGGACAGAGTTTGAGCAGCGCCTCGAGCTGGTGGCTGACGAACAAAATGGTGCGGCCGCCGCGGGCCACGGCGCCCATCTGCCCCAGGCACTTCTTCTGGAAGGCCGCGTCCCCCACGGCCAGCACTTCGTCCACCAGCAGGATTTCGGGATTGATGTGCGCCGCCACGCTGAAGGCCAGTCGCACGTACATGCCGCTCGAATAGCGCTTGATCGGCGTGTCGAGGAATTGCTCCAGCTCGGCAAAGTTGACGATGTCGTCGAACTTCTTGCCAATCTCCTGGCGCGTCATGCCGAGAATGGCCCCATTGAGGTAGATGTTCTCGCGACCGGTCAACTCAGGATGAAAGCCGGTGCCGACCTCGAGCAAGCTGCCGACCCGACCGTTGAGACGCACTTGGCCCTTGGTCGGCTTGGTGATCCGCGACAGGATCTTCAGCAGAGTGCTCTTGCCGGCTCCATTGCGGCCGATGATGCCGACGACCTCGCCGGGACGGACCTCGAATTTGACATCGCTGAGGGCCCAGAAATCGTCGTACTGGCTGCGCGGCCCCGGCGGCGAAACGGGGCCGTCATGAGTTTCATCAGGCTCTCGCGCAAGCTGCCGTAGGGTGCCGCCTGACCCGCACGGTTGACGCGGTAAAGCTTGCTCAATCCTTCGACGCAGATCGCGTTTTTCATGACGCCCCTCGAAAAGGAGGAAGGAGGAAGGATGAAGGATGAAGGATGAAGGTGGTGAGTGGTGAGTGGTGACCAGACTGTCTTTACCACTCACCACTCACCACTCACTCCGTACTGGTTCATCCTTCATCCTTCATTTTCAAATAATGTCCGCGAAACTGTCCTCAGCCTTGCGGAAGTAGAAGCAGCCGGCCAGAAAAACAAGGACGACCACGGCCGACGACGCGGCAAGTTGGCCCCAGGGAATCTCCCCCCCAGGCACGCGGCCCGGAAGGCGGCGATCAGCCCGGCCATCGGATTGCAGTTCAGCAAGAGCCAGCCGCAGCGGCCCCCGGAGGACCGCCCCCTTCTGCCCGCTGGAGGTAAATGGTCGGCGTCGCGAACATCCACAACTGGATCATGAAGGGAACCACGTAGCGGAAGTCGCGGTACGACACGTTCAGGGCAGCCAGCAGCGTGCCCACGCCGACGGCCGCCAGCAGGATGATGCCGAAGATCAGCGGCATCAGCAGCACGCCGGACCCGGGTGCGATGCCATACCAGATCATCAATCAGCACCAGCAACCCGAAGGCGATGACAAAATCGACAACGGCCGCCCCTACCGACGCGAAGGGAATGGCCAGCCGCGGAAAGTAGATCTTGGTGATGAGACGCTCCGCGCCGACGATGCTGTTGGCCGAACTGGCGATGGCCGTGGCGAAAAAAGTCCACGGCAAGAGTCCGGCATAAACGAAGACCTCATACGGAAGCGGTCACTCGGCGGACACCTGGGCCGTGTGGGCGAAGAAGATGGTCATGACCACCATCATCATCGCCGGCTGCAAGATGGCCCAGGCCGCCCCGAGCACGGTTTGCTTGTAGCGGATCTTCACATCGCGCCAGATGAGGAAGTAGATCAGCTCGCGAAAGTGCCAGAGTTCCCGCACATTGATGAGTTGCCAGCCCCGTGCCGGCTTGATCACCGTCTGCGGCACCGCACAGGAAAGGATGAAGGATGAAGGATGAAGGATGAATAACCTGAAACGACTCACCTTCCCCAGGTCGTGGGAAGGAGGGCCCCCGGCATTTACGACAGGCTGGGGTTCATCCTTCATCCTTCTTCCTTCATCCTTCTTAACTTGGACTAAGAGGGTCATATGCCTTGGAACCTCGAGAATACCGGTGAGTGGTGAGTGTAGGTTAGGCTTTCAGCCTGACCGTCAGGCTGAAAGCCTAACCTACCACTCACCACTCCACCACTCACCAGCTTACACGAATGAATGTGCGAACATAGACATGCATGACGACAAGAAATAACACACTGACGCCGGCCATCTGGACGCACAGCCGAACATTGAACCTGGCTAGTGAGTGGTGCGTGGTGAGTGGTGAGCCGTTGCACCACTCACCACTCACCACTCCACCACTCACCAATCCGATGAACACCGTCGCCAAACCGAGAATCATGTAAGTAGGCACGAGGTAAACCTGCGACAGAGTCATCATTCCAGCTATGTAAGCGGCGACGACAGCCAGCATGTAAGGCTGCATGCGCCGCAGTTGGGGATCGGCGATGGCGAAAATGGGGACACTTTGCTTCCTGCCGTCGGACTTTGTCCCTGGGGGGAAGCAAAGTGTCCCCATTTTCGTGGGCTGCCCAACCGATACAACGTCCAGGCAGCAATCCAGAATGCCCCGAGAAACAACGTGCCGCCGGCGAAGCCCAGTTCGGCGAAACAGTGCAAAAACGAGTTGTGAGCCACTTGGCCGGCGAACCTGTCCTGGCCGATTCCTAAGAGTGGTGCGCCGCGGAAGCACACCAGTGCATCGCTCCAGAGTCCGATTCGCGCCTGCCCGGTTGTTGTGTTTGCCGACAATTCCGTCTGCCGGCCGGCGAACAATGCAAACAATGCCGGCAGGACGACAGCGCCGAAAACAATCGTCTTCTTCCAGCCAAAGCGTGCGCGGAAAAGCACCAACAGCCCCACGAGCAAGGCGATAAACCCACCGCGCAGAACGTCAGTGAAAAGGCATAGCCGAGAACTGCCAGTGTACTCGCCCAGAACAGTCGCCACAAACCCGAACCCGGTTCGGTTAACCAATACAATCCAATTAGGATTGCCACGACCAGCAACAAGCATAAATCATTGGGGTCGCCGAAGATGCCCGTCCCGCGTAGCCTGCCAATGAATACTGCTTCGCCGGTAGCGGCATCGGTCGCGCGATCCTGAATAGTCGAACGCATGGGGAGGTCGATTGCTCCGTGATACTCAAGGAGCGCCAGCACGGTAAGCACGACGCAGAAGATTGCCAGACAAAACAAGAAGCGTCGCAACCGGGTTGGCTGATTGATCAGTCCGGCCAGCAGCAAATAATAGGCAACAACCTTGACGAACTCAAAGCCGCTCTGCACAGCTTCCGCGATGAATCCCCGAGACAGTAATGACAATACGATGGCGGCCAGCATGCCCAGAACACAGACCGTGATCGGCCGATTCAGGAGCATGTCGGGAGTCAATTGCCTGAGCACACTGGGGAAGGCAACAACCAGACAGACGACAATCAACGCCAGGTATATCTGCCAGCCCAGCAGGTCCGGAACTATTTCCGCCGGACGCACGAACAAGGCGGCATTGACCACAAGGAACAGCAGGAACCCCCACCTGCCGTCCGACGATGAATCTGTGCTGTCCGCACGCTGCACGGCGGGCTGCTGAGTGCTGAGTGCTGAGTGCTGAGCAGTGGGGTGACAGGGTGACAGGGTTGGAGTTTCAGGTCTTGTCATCTTGTCACCTTGTCACTAACCCACCACCACACGCTCAGCCGCACGACAACTTGGTGGTTATGGCTGGCCGTTGCTGAGCGTTCTCCGCTGTTGCCAGTATGTCCTGGTAGGCGCGTTCAACCGGCTCGCCGCTGGGTACTCCCAGGAAACAGCCCGCAACGGCAAAAGGAACGTGCAGAACGTGGAAGACCGTGGCCACAAGAATCTTGACGTCGAGCCAGAAGCCGAACCGGTGAACGTAATAAAGATCGCAGGCCAGCTTGCGGCGGACACTGGCCAGATCGGTGTCCGGCGGCAACTGCACCTGGGCGAGACCGGTCAGCCCCGGCCGAACCAGCAGACGATCCCGATAGCCGGCAATGGCGCTCTCCAGTTGCGGAATGAACTCGGGACGTTCCGGTCTGGGTCCGACCAGGCTCATGTCGCCGCGCAGGACGTTCCAGAGTTGCGGCAACTCGTCGATGTGCAAGGCGCAGAAATCGGCCGATCGGCGTGATGCGCGGATCACGCGGCGTGGCCCAGCACGGTCCGGTCAAGCTTTCGCACTCGTGAACCATGGTGCGAATCTTGTAAATTGTGTAAGGCCAGCCGTTCTTCCCCAGCGCGCTTGCGAATAGAGGATCGGTCCTCGTGAAGTCAACTTGACCAACACGGCCGTCACCACGATCAAGGGCACCGCCATTACCAGGATCACGCCGGCCACGACAACGTCCATGATTCTCTTGAAGGCAGCATAGCGCGGAGCCTCCGGCAGCACAAGCGCTTCAATCGGCTTCTGTATTATCCGGTTCCTGGTCCCCGATCGACTCTTGGCCCGGATCTCGTTATGCAAAAGCATCGATAGCACCCTGTTGAATGAAGTAACACCACTCACCACTCACCACTCACCTACCCACCATCGATCGCAAGACCGGAATCAACCCGGCAGCTTGCTTGCGGAAACTCCACAACGAACGCTGCAGCCCGGACAAACTCTCTGCCATGCCTGTGGCGACAAGATTGGAATCTTGTCCCACAGCGGAGTCCGTCCCACCGCCTTGCCAAAATCTCCCCGGATACGGCTGACCGACGCTGGTTTTGTCGGCAGGCACGCCCAGCACGACGGCGCCAAGTGTGCGGATGCCGAGCCTGGCCAGCCGCTGATACGCAGCCTGAATCTGGGGTGCGCGGCTCACATCACGCAAAACGGAGAGCATCACACCGTCAACGTGCTGCCCGAGCATGAGCGCATCGGTCACCGGCAGGACCGGCGACGAATCGAGGATGATGAAGTCGTACTGTTTCCGGAGCTGTTCCAGGACGCTGCGAACCTTCTCTTGAGCGAGCGCCTGACTGGCGCGACTGTCCCACTGGCCGCCAGGTATGAAGGACAGCCCGTGTACGGAGGTCGAGCGGATCACTCCGGTGATCGTGGCCTCCCCGCAAAGAAGCTCGCTGAAACCGGGACAGAGAGGCAAGTTGAACTGCCCGTTACGCGCGGGTTGCGAAGATCGCAATCGATCAGTAATGTCTTGCGCAGGCTGCGAGCCAGGCTGACCGCCAGGTGGCTGGCCAGCGAAGTCTTGCCTTCTCCCCGCACGGCACTGGTGACCATGACGGTCCGCAAAGACTCGTTCTGGGCCGAGTGCAGGAGCACGGTTCGGATGCCGTCCACGGACTCCCCCAGGATGCCCTGCCAGTAGGAAGCGTAAGTCTTGCCTTCCGCTGTGGAGCTGTAGCTTAGGCTTCCAGCCTGAAGACCGGGCAGCGCAGGGATCGTACCCAGCAAGTTCAATCCCAGACCATGAACCTCGGCTGCGGCGTGGATGCGGCGTGTTCGGACTTCAGTCCAGGTGACGGCGAGTACCATCAAGGCGAACGTCCCCAATCCAGCCAGGAGCGTCAACACGCGTTGGCGGGCCTGGTTCTTGCTCTGTGGCGCTTCCGCCTCCTGCAAAACGCTGACGCGCGGGAAGACCGGCTCCATTCTCGTGGCATGAAGTTGGTCGGCAATTTTCGTGAGGTTGGTCTCGTCTTGCACGACCGCAACGCGGGCAGCTTCCAGCTCGGCAATGGTCACCCGCAGACGCGCGACTTCAGCGTCGAAGACCTTTTCCTCGCTCCTGAACCGGCTGATGATCTCTCTGGCCTTGGCGCGTAACTGGGCCTCGGCCTGGGGACGGACCGATTTCATGGCCTCGGCACGCTGCTCCAGCGGTCCCTTGAGCAGTTCATCCTTGACTTCATCGGCGGCGTGCAACCTGATTTTCGCAATGTCGTCGTCAATCTTGGCGATGCCGGCCATCTGGTTTTGGAACAGCGGATCTTGCTTGAGAAGCTCGTTGATGACGTAGTCGGGTATGGGAGAATCCAATTCCATCTGGGCGTTCTTCATCTCCAGCCTTTTCTTGAGCCGTTCCGTCTCCGCCGTATTGAGCTGCTGGAGCGCGGAATGCTGCCTGGCTGCCAGGGATTGCGAGTCCTCCAGTCCCAAATCGTGCCGCTTGCGCTCCAGCGTTTTCTTGTATTCCTCGTGCGTGGCCTGCAACTGATCCACCTTCTCCTGCTTGAGCCGCTTGGTCTCTTGCAGATTTTGCTCCCGGTAAACTTCGACGACGGCGTTGATCAGGATTGCCAGCTCTTCGGGCCGGTCGCCCAGCAGACAGACGCGCAGAATCTCAGGCCCTGGTGTGGAATCGACGACCAGGCTTTTTTCCAACCAGGCGATGGGGTCGCTCTGTTCCCGGACGAAACTCAGAGTTGCCACGCGCGGCTGTTCGAGTGCCGATTTAAGCACCTGGCGGCTCTTGAGCCAGGCAGCCTGCGTTCGCTGGTAGGCCGCCAGATCTTCCGCCCCTTCGTAACTCGGCGTCGTGAACACACCCCTGGACGGACGAGTCCGGAGCAGCGCCTGCACCGTGTAGTTCGAGGGCAATAACCACCACGTCAACAGCGTCACCAGCAAGCCGCGCCCAGACCCAGGCCGAGCGCCACAGGCCAGCGCCGCCGCAATCCCTGAAGCAGCGCTGTCCCCGTAAGATCGGAGACCGGCGATTGCTGGGGTTGCGGCGAAAATGGAGACACTTTGCTTGCTGGCATGGGACTCTGTGCATTCAAGGGAAGCAAAGTGTCCCCATTTTCGCTAGAATCGCCGTTTGCCGTGGACGACACTTGTCGCGAAGGCAACTCGGAACTTTTAGGATCATGAGGAAGCATCAACAGGTCTCCAGGAGCGATAGGAAGTGACACAAACGAATTTCAGCGCGCACTCCGTGCTGGTGGGTTACACAGCCGTCATTAGCGCGACCCGTAAGGCTGGCTTAGCGACGCTTCGCAGAAACGTGTACGACGAACGCTTCGCAGAAGCGTGTACGACGAACGCTTCGCAGAAGCGTGTACGACGAACGCTTCGCAGAAGCGTCGCTAAACCCGGAGCAGTCTGTGCCCACGGGTCGCGTGCCGGCAACGTCCCTAACTGAGGGGAGATCCAATGGGGAGAAAATGGGGAGATGGGAATTTGCTTCCGCTGGAACGAAGAGGGGACTTCGTTCCCCCTCACCCTGCCCTCTTACCCGCCGCGGGGGAGATGGTAGTGTGAGGGCGCTTGGTAACGGATTACTCAATCATAGCAAATGAAATGCCGGGATGCGTTGCAGTCCGGCAGAACGTAGGGATTGACATCGTTGCCAACCAATTCTTCACACAAGGACAGGAAGTTCGCCTACTCCGTGTTGTCCATCGGCTACGCGGTTGACACTTATCTGTTAACGAAGACTAACGACCGGTGCAATCCTCAAATCCATCATTTTCCTTGCAATCCGCATTTATATGCTAGGGTTTCCTTGAACAGTCCTTGCTCTATTCTGCAAGGGACAAAACCAATCGAAACGCCAAACCCGTCGCGAGGCGGGGACGGAAAGCCTTGGGCCTCTCTCGGAGGTCTGAAGCATGCAGTATGAGGGATGAATGAGAAGACTTTTTAAGCTCTTTTTTTCATCCTTCATCCTTCATCCTTCATCCTTTCTTGAGGTTGCCAGGCTGCCGAAAGGGTGGTCATCATGTCAGTACGAACTCTGCATCTGGCTGCAATTGCGTTTGTTGTCGCCGCCTTCATGCAATGGAACAGTTTTGAGGCCCAGGCTCAATACTCCCGCAATACCCCCGTCGTTGAAGCTGTGCGCAAGACCAGGCCGAGCATTGTGGCCGTCAAGGCCGAGAAGAAATCCGCCTCCGGCGGCTCGCGCGAGACAGTCGGCACGGGCGTCATCGTCGATGAACGCGGCTACGTGGTCACGAGCGATCACGTCGTCGCCGGCGCCGAGCGCATCACGGTCGAACTAGCCGATGGCAGCAGATTGTCGGCTGAAGCCACGATTGAGGATACCAAGCACGACCTCGCGGTCCTTCATATTCGTGCGGACAAAAAGCTGACCGCGCTGCCCCTGGGGCCGAGCAGCGACCTGATGGTTGGTGAAACCGTCATCGCCGTGGGTCATCCGTTCGGCTACACCAACACCGTCTCGACGGGGATCGTCAGCGCCGTCGGCCGCGAGGTGACCATGCCCGGCGGCGTTGTCCTGAAACAACTGATCCAAACGACTGCCAGCATCAACCCTGGAAATTCAGGCGGCCCGTTGCTGAATATCAACGGCGAGCTGATCGGCATCAACGCCGCCATCCGTGACGGCGCCCAGGGCATCGCCTTCGCTCTCAACGCCAACGCGGTGCAGCAGGTTCTGAGCCGGCACCTAAGCGCGGGCAAAGTTGCCGGCGTCAATCACGGCCTGAGCTGTCACGAAGCCGTCGAAGGCGAAAACGGCCCAAGGCAGCACGTCGTGGTGGAAACCGTCGCGGAGCAATCCCCCGCCCAGAGCGCCGGTCTGCGCCACGGGGATGCCATCCTTCAGGTAGCCGGACGTGGTATCGGCAACCGCTTCGATCTGGAACGGGCTTTGTGGGACCGCAAGGCTGGAGAAAATGTGAACCTGACGCTCGTGCGTCAAGGGAAGGAGTTGACCGTAAACCTACGGCTCGGCGAGCAGATTCACGGCGACAGCATCCAGCAATCCGGCCAGCCAACGCGACGGTCGTCGGACTCAGGACCGAGCGCCAGCGAGGCAGCGCCATGACGGCCAGAGCGTTCTCCATCTGCTTGCGCTGCGCGTCCACCACGCCAGGCAAATCCAGGGCGGCGCGGCCGATGCCGTCCATGAAGCCGCTGTCACCGTCCGGACGCAAGAAGTCAGCCTGGTCATCACCGTCCAACCACGCTGGCATGGACGGCACCGCGCGGAACTCCGAGCCTGAAGCGTAAGCGAAGACACAATGGAGGTCCAACCATGCTGACATGGACGGCACCACGCGGAACAGCGGCCATGCCTCGGGCTTGCCTTCCGCCAACGGCTGAACAACCGGCACAGCCTCCCACGCCGTGCCGCTGTCCGTCGGCGGGGGAAGTGCGTCACACTTTCTCCTGCTCACCACCCTTGCTTCCGCAGGTACCCCCGGTCCCAGCGCGACAGTACAACCTTCTGCCGTGTGTAAAAGTAGACGCCTTCCATGCCCTGGACGTGCAGGTCGCCGAAAAAGGATCGCCCCCAGCCGCTAAATGGGAACACAGTCATCGGCGCCGGCACACCGATGTTGATGCCCACCATGCCGCAGTTGATCCGGCGGGCGAACTCGCGGGCTGCGGCGCCGCTGCTGGTGAAGATGGTCGCACCGTTTCCGTAAGGCAGGCTGTTCAGCCAGCCGATGGCTTCGTCCAGGGAGGCTGGGTGAAGCATCGACAGGATTGGACCAAACAGCTCCTCCTGAAAGAGCCGGTGCTCCGGCGTCACCTCGTCGAACAGAGTCGGCCCGACAAAGAAGCCTCGGGCGGGAATGCCCTGGCGCCCGTCACGCAAGAGGACCGAGCGAGCGGCGGGGTTAGAGCGAGCGGCTGTGTTCGAGCGAGCGGCTGTGTTCGAGCGAGCGGCGGGGTTGGAGCGAGCGGCGGGGTTGGAGCGAGCGGCGGGGTTGACCCCCGCCGTAGTGCCACCTTCCTGAGCGATGACCTGGAACAGCCGGTCGCGTGCGCCGCCGTCGATCACCGGTCCCATGCCCGCCGCTGGATCGGCGCTCGTATCCGCCACTTGCAGCCGATTCATGGCGTCGAGGAGGCCGTCGCGCACCGGTGCCGCCGCCGCGCCGATACCCATAAGGAGCGAACCCGCCATGCAGCGCTGGCCGGCGCAGCCGAAGGCCGAACCCATCACCGCTGCCAGGGTCGAATTCAGGTCGGCGTCCGGCATCACCAGCAAGACGTTCTTGGCGCCGCCCGCCGCCTGGACGCGCTTGCCCTGTCGCGTCGCCGTCTCGTAAACGTTGCGCGCTACCGGGGTGGACCCGACAAAACTGACGGCCCCAATGCCGGGGTGGTTGCACAGGGCATCGACTACCTCCTTGCCGCCGTGGACGACATTCAGAACCCCGTCCGGCAGGCCTCCCTCGTGAAGCAGCTCCGCCAGCCGGTTCGCCGACAATGGCACCTTCTCGCTCGGCTTGAGGATGAAGGTGTTGCCGCAAGCGATAGCCAGCGGGAACATCCACATCGGCGCCATGACAGGGAAGTTGAACGGCGTGATGCCTGCGCACACACCCAGCGGCTCGCGCGTCGTCAGCCCGTCTATGTGCTCGGCAAGCTGAGGCAGGCTTTCCCCCTTGAGCAGGTGCGGGATGCTACAGGCAAACTCCAGCACTTCGATGCCGCGGGTCACGTCGCCGCGGGCCTCTTCCAGGGTCTTGCCGTTCTCCAGGCAAATGAGCCGGCTCAACTCCTCGAAATGTTCGCTCAGGACCTGCCGGCACCGGAACAGGATCTTGGCCCGCTGCAACACCGGCGTGGTTGACCACGACGTGAAGGCTTGCTGAGCGGCCTCGACCGCGGCGTCCACTTCCCGCCCGCCCGACCGCGGAGTGAGGGCAATGACCTCACCGGTGGAGGGGTTATGGACCGGGGTGGCTTCCGCATGGGAAGGTGGAGCAGACCGTTGTCCGCCGATGAAGTTGTGTACGACAGGTGCTGCCGCCGAGTGTGTAGAAATCATGAGGGAAACTCCTGAAAGGGGCTGCTGGCTATACAACACAGCTTATACAGATAATCCGGCCTGGCAACTGTCAGTCGCGGCCGATCTGCTCGCCCATGCCGCCATCGTCAACGCCGCGGTTTCAACGCGAGGATGCGCGGCCCCAGGTCGATCACCTGCCACCCCGTTGACCGTGCCAGATCGACCTCCTCCTCCGTGAAGCCTCCCTCCGGCCCCACGGCAGCTACCAGGTCATGTCCTGCCGGCCAGGCCCCTGCTTTCCCGCCTGGATGGGCCAGAATCTTCAGGCTGGGCAGCTCGGCGCGGAGACAGTAACTTTGCCAATCTGCCAGCGGCTCGATGTGCATGAGAACGTTCCGCCCGCATTGCTTGCTCGCTTCAATAACATGCCTCTCCAGCTTATTCAGTTTGGCGTATGCGGGTGAACGACGCTTCGTGTGGTCCGCAGCGGTACAAAAACGGCAACGCCCAGCTCGGTAAGCTTTTCCACCAGAAACTGCGCTCGGTCTCCTTTCGGCACAGGGGCAGCAATCGCCACGCGAAATCCCAGTTCTCGCTGGGGGGATTCAACACAATGAACTTGAAGCGTGACACTGCGCTTGCCGAGGGTGACGATCTCGGCCGGGTATTGCCGGCCGTCTCCGTTGAACAGACAAGCCTGGTCGCCGGGGCGAAGCCGGCACACCCTGGCAAGATGGTGCGCCTCCGGGCCTGCCAGCACAACCGGACCGGGCACCAACGGACAGTTGATGTAAAATCGTTCGGCCATCCTTGCTACAATAGCCGACCCGCAAGAAAAGCGGGAGGCAGAAGGCAGTGGTCAGAACCCCGGTTTCTCTGAGTAACCGGGGTTCTTCAAACCAAATTCAGTACTTCCAAATTCCAAACTCAAAGGAAACCAGGAAGGCAGGAACATGAAACTGTGGCACGAATCGGTCAAATTTCTGTCAAGCATTATTCCTGTTTTTGTTTCTTCCTGGTTTCCTGCTTTCCTTAGAGTTTTGGTTTCCGGTATTCGGATTCGGGAATTTTGGAACTACTGAAATTGACTCCTGGAAGGAGGTATGCGTCATGTCCAGTCCTGGGTCGCCGCGGTCATCGACATTGCTCCAGCCCACGCGCCAGCAGCTCGACGAACTCGATGCGCTTCTGGAACGCATGCTGACCCTGCCGGTCAATCGCCTGGACGACGAGTCCGATTTGCCTGTGGAAGTGCAGCTCCTCCTTCGGCCAACAGCCGTGTGGCACGCCCTGACTCCGCGAAGGGCGTGGGAAATCTGGACAGCCCATTGGTCACGCCCTTCGCGGACCCAGAGCGTGCCACACCAGGCGAGCCGCCGGCGCCGCCGCCCCGGTCCGTTGTCGCCGAGCAGCGGCTCCAATCAGCCGAGCCGGCGCCACAAACGACAATGGTTCAGACAGAGACGGAGAAGGTCTTTGCGCCGGAACCGCGACCGCCTTGGAACCGTCAACGAGTAAGGACCGAGAAAGCCGCGGTGAAAGTGAAAGCGGAAAAGGGGTCAGAAAAGGGGTCAGGAACCTTTTCTGCCGCAGAAAAGGTTCCCGACCCCTTTTCCGCTGTAGAGCGGCGCGTAGGCGAGGTGGTGGGGTCGCGGAAGCACAAGGTCGCCACTTCACCACCTCACCACCTCACCACCCCACTACCCTTGTGGCTTCATCCGCTCATCTGGTCCAACCGCCTTTTCGACGGCTGCGCCGCCTGGTTGGCGCGCCGGGCCGTTGGCTAAGGCGGCCGCGCGGCCGCACCCTGCTCGGCTGGACCGGCCTGCTCCTGCTAGTGGCAGCGCTGGCTCTGGCTATCCTGGACCGGATTGGTTGGACCTGGTGACATCGCTT
This sequence comes from uncultured Gemmataceae bacterium, assembly GCA_963804745.1. Classification (GTDB taxonomy): domain Bacteria; phylum Planctomycetota; class Planctomycetia; order Gemmatales; family Gemmataceae; genus CAWDRY01. The sequence goes on along the minus strand of CAWDRY010000022.1, from coordinate 247,874 downwards.
CGGGCCAGAGTGCTGCCGAATTACGCGCGGTGATATAGAATACAAAAGTCGAATCACGCCCCCAGCTCATGGTGCCAGTAGGGATTACCCCTCCTGGCACTGCGGGTTGAGATAGAGTCTGTCAACCTGGAGATCGATCCCTATGCCGAACCCCACGCAATCCTCCACGGCTCCAACACCGGGAGCACGGCCGTTCTCACCTGCGGCGGCCTTCTTGAGCTACCTGGTGCCCGGCCTGGGGCAGATTTACCAGGGACGCATCAGCAAGGGGGTGTTCTTCTTGCTGTCGATCTACGGTCTGTTTTTTTACGGCATGTACCTGGGCAACCTGCCCGTGGAGAAAGACCACCGCATCGTCAGCAACGTGTACATTACAAATAATGCAGACAATTCCTGGAAGTTGGGGCCGCCGCTCGGCAATCTCTATAATCGTCCGCACTTCCTTGGGCAGTTCTGGACCGGCATCGCTTCCTGGCCGGCCATCTGGCAATACCTGAGATACGACCCGCGCCACCCGGAAGAGAGCGACCGCCTCTTTGGCGACTTCGAGCGCGATCCCGGTGAAAAAGTCATCAACAAGGAAGAGCAAGAAGGCGACAAGGAGACCAGCCTGGGCTGGGTTTACACGGTCATCGCCGGCGTGTTGAACATCATGGTCATTTACGACGCTCTGGCCGGGCCTGCGATTCTGAGCGCCGGTACGGAAAAGAAACAAGAAACGAGTGCAAAAAATGCTGACACCACTCCTGCTGCCGGCCGCTGAACACGGTTTGCTGCCGCTGTTCGCCTTCACGGCTGGCGCCGCTCTCTATTACAAGCACCTGCCCATCCTGCTGGTCGTGGTCAGCCTGGTCTACAGCGCCATGCGCTACGATGATTGGGGCCGGATTCTCATAGAAGCCGTCTGGTGGGGACTCAAACTGCTGGCGTTCCTCGTGGCTATCGGCGTCGTCCTGGTCATCGTGTGGAAGTGGTGGCCATCGTCGTTTTCACCTTGGTAATGCCGAGAAATGAGTTAAGGCGAGCGGCAAGTGATACCATCCCTCGCTCACGCTTCGGGCCAGTGTGACACTAGCCCGAAGCGTGAGCGAGGGATGGTAAATTATCTTCTGCCGCTCGCCTAATGAGAGATGAGTGCTTTCAGAAGTGCTGAGTGCTGAGTGCTGAGTCATGAACGACGGAGAACGCAGTTCTGGAGACCCACCGTCCCAGCAGGCACAGACTGCACCCCTTTCATCAACCGCCGCCTCATCTTCTTCACTCAGCACTCAGCACTCAGCACTCAGCACTCCTGGAAATTCATTACTCATCACTACTTCCGGGAGCAGTTTCGAGTCCCGTTGGCAAACGTTTTTCCAGCGGTCCAGTGAGCCGATGTTCCTGCTTAATCATCAACGCCGGTTCCTGTTTGTCAATCGAGCCTGGGAGGAGCTGACCGGCCTTGGTGCCGCCGCCGTGCATGGGCTGCTATGCATTCGCCGGGCGATGGTTTCCGGAGATCCCTGGGACCTTGTCGTGCGTTCGTTGTGCAATCCGCCGCCGGAAGTGCTGGCGGGCAGGCCGGGCCGAGTGTGCCGGCCGGTGCCCGGTGGTGATGCCGCGCGCCGCCGCTGGGACCTGGAATTCTTTTCGCTGCACGGGGAGAATCGGTTGCTGTGTGTTCTGGGCAAGATCACGCCGGTGATCCTCGATGAGACCGTTGCCGGCGCGCCGTTGCCCGCGAAGCTGCTCTCTCTGCGCGAACGACTCGTCCAGTGGCACAATCTCCAGCTTCCCGCCGAGGTGCCTCCCCTGCGCCGGTTGGCCGAGCAAATTCGCCTGGCCAGTCAGACGCGCGCGCCGGTGCTGATCGTGGGCGAGCGCGGAACGGGCAAACAGTGGCTGGCCCGCGCCATCCACTACCAGGGCCTCGGCCGCGAGCGGGATTTCATGGCAATCGATTGTGCCGCTCTGCCAGCGAAGGTATTGGCCGAATATCTGTTTGCCGAAAGCGGCCCAAGGCACTGGGTCACGATCGGTACTCTCTACCTGCGCGAGCCGGCCCGCCTGCCGCGCGACTTGCAGGCCCGATTGGTGGAGTGGCTGGCCGAGCAAGACAACGGCCGGCCGCGCCTGCTGGCCGGCTCCAGCACGATGCCCGCGCAGGACGTCAAGGCCGGCCTGCTCCTGGAAGAGCTGTATTGTGTACTTGCCCCGCTCGTGTTCGAACTGGCTCCTCTGCGCGACCGGCCTGCGGAGTTGCCCTGGTTCGTGGAGAGGTTTCTGGAACGAGCCAGCGCCGGCGCCGAGCATCCTGTCACCGGCCTGACTCCGGAAGCTCGGGCGCTCGTGCATGCCTATGCCTGGCCTGGCAATCTCCGCGAGCTGGCCACGGTGTTGGCCGGCGCTGTGGCGCGTTCATCCGGCGGGCTTCTCCATGCCGGCGACTTGCCGGTGCATCTCCGGCTGGCGCTGGCAGCGGACGGTCAATCGGATAAGCCTCTGGCGTTGGATGACTTGCTGGAAAAGGTCGAGCGGCGCTTGATTGCGCTGGCACTGCGCAGAGCCAGGGGCAACAAGAGCCGGGCGGCCGAGCTGCTGTCCATCTGGCGTCAGCGCCTGCTGCGCCGGATGGAGACGCTGGGCATCAGCAGCACGGAAGGAAGCGAGTCCGAAGGCGTGGAGCTGGATGAGTGAGGTGAGCCAGATGCGTTGTCCACAACTGCTAGTGCTTGAAAAAAGCGGCCGGGTTGCTGCCTTGCTGCGCGAATTGGCCGCAACGGAGGGTTGGGCGCTTCACGTGCTGCGCAAACCGGGGACCGGACAATCACTCCTGCGGCGTGGCGGACCGGCTGTGCTGGTCGTCCGGGCTGGTCGCGACGTGGAACGAGAGATGACGCTTGTTGAGCATGTTGCCTGGAGGTACCCCGATACCGCCACGGTCGTGGTCTGCGACGCTGACAACTACATGCTGGCAGGTCTGGCCTGGGACCTCGGAGCGAGTTGCGTCCTGACGCCGGCACAGTTGGAAGAACACCTCAAGGACGTGGTCGCCGGGTTGATGCACAGCGCGGCCGAGCTGCAACCAAGACTCTAAGGAAGGCAGGAAGACAGGAAAAGAAAAGGACACAAAAGGAAAGGGTTTCAACAAGATTCGTCAAACGCTGGCTCGCGCTGGCCCTTGGTTCCTGCCTTCCTTAGAGGTTCTGAAATCTTGCGCCACGCGAAGATTTGGCTGGATGGACGTACAGAGGCGAGAAGAGCGGCGTCAGCCGCCCGGTCTTTTGAAGTACCAACATGTCTGAGCTTCCCTTGCTCGATGAAACGCGCTGCACGGGCTGCGGCGACTGCGCGGCGGTATGTCCAGCCGACTGCCTGGCTATGGCTGGCCCGTTGCCCTGGCTGCTTCGACCCGCCGCTTGCGTGAGCTGCGCGCTGTGTGTAGTGATATGCCCCGCCGATGCCCTGTGTTTGGTGGAGGATGATATCGAGTGATCAGAATTGCAAATTGAAAATTGCAAATTGCCGGACATGGAGATTGCTGCTTCATCCATTCCGATCAATTTGCAATTTGCAATTTATAATTTTCAATTCTTGCTCTGGCGGCCGACTTGGCCTTTTATCGGGTCACATAAGGCGAGAAGTAAGTGATGCCATCCCTCGCTGACGCTTCGGGCCAATGTCACACTGGCCCGAAGCGTTAGCGAGGGATGGTAAATTATTATCCTCCGCTCGCCTAAAAGGCTAAAGCCAAGCGGCAGCAGTAAATTTACCCTCGCTTGCGCGTCGGGCTAACAGCAGAACGTTAGCCCGACTGCGCAAGCGAGGGTAAACTTTCACTTGCCCTTCGCCTAAAGGTTGGCCGGAAAGCCCCCGAAGGTGGCGATGGAATTTAGCCACGGGCGAGTCCGCGAACCTGGGGACAAGGCTTTCCGGACAGCCTCCCAGCCACGCTTTTTGAAGAAAAAAAGCAAAATACTTGTATGAATTTCTCCTCTCCGTGCCATATAAGAGAGGAGACGACTATTGCCAGCAAACGGGGCCAACATGCCGATCAGTTCAATCGGGATGATTATCCAGCATCTGCGCAAGATCGGCCTGCGCCAGGCGGACAATGTGTCGGACGGTCAACTGCTGGAACGCTTCTGCAATCAAAGTGACCAAGCCGCCTTTGAGGCTTTGCTGCTGCGGCATGGCACTATGGTGCTGGGAGTTTGCCAACGGATTCTGCACAACGCCCACGATGCCGAAGATGCTTTCCAGGCCACCTTTCTTGTCCTCGTTCGCAAAGCCCGTTCGCTCCTGGGCCGGAAAACCGTAGGTAACTGGCTGCACGAGGTAGCCTCGCGCACGGCTTCAAATGCCAGAAGGGCGGCCTGCACACGGCGCGAAAGGAAAAACAGGTGAAGACCATTCCCCAGGACCAGCCCGACGAGGTGTGGCGCGAGTTGCAACCCCTCCTCGACCAGGAGTTGCAGCGCCTGCCGGAGAAGTACCGCACGCCTATTGTTCTTTGCGATCTGGAAAGCAAGACGCGCAAGGAAGCTGCCCGGCTGCTGGGATGGCCGGAGGGAACGCTTTCGGGGCGCCTGTCCAGAGGCCGGGCCATGCTAGCCAAGCGGCTGACTCGCCACGGCCTGGCCGTATCGGGCGCCGTACTGGCAACCGCTCTCTGCCAGAACGCAGCCTCGGCTTGTGTGCCGGGACCGTTGGTGGTTTCCACAGTTCAAGCCGCCACGTTGATGGCGGCAGGCAAGGCGCTGGCGACCGGTGCCATCTCGGCCAAGGTCGTCGCGTTGATGGAAGGAGTGCTGAAAGCAATGTTGATGACCAAGATCAAAGTCACAATTACGGTGGTGCTGGCGCTAAATCTTATCGGTGCCGGCGTGGGTCTGGTTTACTGCCAGACAGCGGGGACCGGGCAAACGGGCAAGGAAACACCCGTTGTGGCCCAGAAACAGCAGCCCCCAGCAAAGGCGGATGGCAAGGACGAGGACAAGAAGGATGGTGGAGCTGCCCCCCAAGCCGCCGCCGAATCGCCGCCGGCCAAAACCGCCGCGCCCAAACCCCTGCCGGAGAACATCGTCACAGCCTGGAAAGAGGCCGGGGCCCAGGTCGGCTGGCTGCGGCCAATGCCCTCTGGCTTCCATTCGTTTGTTCAGGAGAAAGAAGGCAAGCTCGGCGACCTGCCGGCGTTTCGCTTTGGTCGGGTGAAAATGGGTGATCTCTACGACCAGCAGACGTATCAAAACTACCTGGCGTTACAGAGCGGCTTGACAGGATCAGGACGTAAACCACTATACTTCATGCCAAATCCCGACAGCCCGACGCAGCTGCCTGAGCGTCGGCTGGCGAAGCTGCCCGCCCCGGCGCCGGCGTTCGGACTGGACCTTGGCAACACCCAGATGTCGGACGCAGGGCTGAAGGAGTTGGCCGGGCTGAAGAGCTTGCAAACGCTGAACCTTGACCACACCCAGGTGACGGACGCGGGGCTGAAGGAGTTGGCCGGGCTGAAGAGCTTGCAAACGCTGAACCTTCACGGCACCAAGGTGACGGAGGCGGGGCTGAAGGAGCTGGCCGGGCTGAAAAGTCTGCAAGCGCTGAACCTTGGCCTAACCATGGTGCCGGAGGCGGGGCTGAAGGAGCTGGCCAGCCTGAAGAACTTGCAATCGCTGGGCCTTTTCGGCATGAGTGTAACGGCCGCGGAGCTGAAGGAACTGGCCGGCCTGAAGAACTTGCAATCGCTAGACCTTGGCAGCACCCAGGTGACGGACGCGGGCCTGAAGGAGTTGGCCGGAATGAAGGACATGCAATCGCTGAACCTTGGCTGGACCCACGTATCGGACGCGGGGCTGAAGGAACTGGCCGGACTGAAGAGCTTGCAATCGCTGAACCTTCACCACACCCAGGTGACGGACGCGGGGCTGAAGGAGTTGGCCGGGCTGAAAAGCTTGCAAACGCTGGACCTTACCGACACCCGGGTGACGGACGCGGGGCTGAAGGAACTGGCCGGACTGAAGGGCTTGAAAGAGCTGTCCCTTGACAACACCTGGTTGGTGTCGGACGCCGGGCTGACAGAGCTGGCCGGGTTGAAGAGCTTACAAACGCTGTACCTTCGCAACAACACCCGCGTATCGGACGCGGGGCTGAGAGAGCTGGCCGGGTTGAAGAGCTTACAAACGCTGTACCTTCGCAACAACACCCGCGTATCGGACGCGGGGCTGAGAGAGCTGGCCGGGCTGAAGAGCTTGCAAACGCTGGACCTTAAGGGTACCCCGGTGACGGACGCGGGGCTGAAGGAGTTAGCCGGGCTGAAGAGCTTGCAATCGCTGGACCTTCGCTACAACACCAACGTATCGGACGCGGGGCTGAAGGATCTGGCCGGGCTGAAGAGCTTGCAATCGCTGAACCTGTACCACACCCACGTATCGGACGCGGGGCTGAAGGAGTTGGCCGGGCTGAAGAGCCTGCAAACGCTGAACCTTTCCAGCACCCAGGTGACGGACACGGGGCTGAAGGAGTTGGCCAGGCTGAAAAGCTTGCAAACGCTGGACCTTACCAACACCCGCGTGACGGACGCGGGGCTGAAGGAGCTGGCTGGGCTGAAGAACTTGCAAGAGTTGGGCCTTCAGGGTCTGCCCAGGTAACGGACGCGGGGGTGAAGGAGCTGCGAAAGGCGCTGCCGGGGTGCAGTATCGATCACTAGCCGGGTGTCGATTCAAGAAACGCGCGGGGAGCTGCTATCGACGACGATACTTGGTGGACACAATGTGGCCCGCCGAGATGCAAAAAAAGTCGATGAAACTACCTCGATCGGGTAATAGTAGATAGAGGCCCAACGATGCCAACCAGAGGGCGACAGCAATGGCGAACAGCCAGATGAGCAAAGTGATTGACTATCTACGCAGGGCCGTGCTTGCTGGCGGTGAGACCGATCTGTCCGATGGGCAACTGCTGGAGTGCTTCGTCAGCCACCGTGACGAGGCGGCTTTTTCCGCCCTGGTGCGGCGGCACGGCCCGATGGTCTGGGGCGTGTGCCGCAGAGTCCTGCGCAGCCACCATGACGCCGAAGATGCCTTTCAGGCCACGTTCCTCGTCCTCGTCCGCAAGGCGGCATCCATCACGCCGAGGGAAATGGTCGCCAACTGGCTCTACGGCGTAGCCCACCAGACCGCACGCAAAGCGAGGGCGACGATGGGGAAGCGGCAAGCGCGGGAGAAGCAGGTGAATGAGATGCCCGAACCGGAAGCCGGGACCGAACCAGACCTCTGGCGTGACCTGCAAGGCCTGCTCGACCAGGAGTTGAGCCGTCTTCCCGACAAGTACCGGCTCGCCATCGTTCTGTGCGATCTGGAGGGCAGGAGCCGCAAGAAAGCGGCCCGCCAACTCAATATACCCGAAGGAACCCTCTCCAGCCGCCTGACGACGGCAAGGACGATGTTGGCGAAGCGGCTTGCCCGGCATGGTCTGGCGGTGGCGGGCGGGTCCGTGGCGGCGGTGCTGTCCCAAAAGGCCGCATTGGCGTCCGTGCCGGCCTCGGTGTTGTCTTCCACGATCAAGGCCGCAACGCTGGTTGCGGCGGGGGATGTGGCGGCTACCGGCCTGATCTCGGCCAACGTAGCTGCTCTTACAGAAGGAGTGGTGAAATCCATGTTGCTGATGAAACTCAAGACGGTGACGGCGTTGCTGCTGATGCTGAGTATGGTGACGTTCACGAGTGTCACGGTGCTGGTGTGGGGTCAAACGGGGGAGACAAGGGCAACAACGGGAGAGAAGCCTGCGGCGAAGGCCGGCAACCAAGCCGCAAGACGCCGAGGGTGACAAGGAGCAAACGCTCACCGTTACGATCAAGCCGCAGAAGAACCGAATTCGAGTCAACGAGCCCTTCAAGGTTGATTTGCGTGTCGTGAACTCGTCCAAATCGCCCCAATCGTTTCGGGTCATGAGTTGCAGTTGGGACGAACACTGGAAATCCAGCAATGAGCGGATTTCTTGGGAAAGATGGGATTGCGCCGCAAACGTGCCGATAGAGGTAAAGTTGGCACCAGGTGAAGCCTACGAGAAAACGCTGTCGATGCTGCTTCTCGCCGGGAAGCCGCAGGAGAAGGTGTCTTTCAAGATGGGCTTCACGCCCATTGGCAGCAAGCAGACGTTTTGGAGCAACGAGGTTACTCTTCAGGTGGACGGCGTGGAGAAGCCTGAGGCGAAGGAGAAGCAGGCCGCCAAGCCAAAGGAAGCCGAGAATGACACCAGCCGCACGGATGAACCTGCCGTGAAGCAGGGGAAGTTTTTTGATCGAGAGGGTGTGGCGTTGCTGGAGGTCGTGAATGCGGGCCCTGCCAAACCTGCGGTAGTTCCTACCATACCTGCGACAGGTGCTGGAAACCTTCCTGCTTTTGAATACCGGGTAACGGTTGAGGTGAAATCTTCGTTGCCACCTGACAAGACTCCAGAGGCAGGAACAAAGGTGGTATGCGTAGTTACGCATCTCGACCTGGAGAAGTTTAAGAATCCTTTCGGTGCAGCTAAAATTCCTTACGGCTTTACCGAGGATTGGTTTCCTCTTAAGCCTGGCGAGCAATTCGTTGCTGCCTTTGACGGTAAGAAGCTTCCTGTGAATGCCAGGGAGATGAGGCCTGTTGGCTCAAAAGAGAGTTGGCATGACTTCACAACCTTTTACAATGGCATCAACTCCCCGAAGGAAAATAGGGGGCAGGTTTTGGCCAAATCTCTCAAGGAAGACCAGCAGCATTTAAGCCCCGTCTTTTTTGATTTGATCGATCGCTACGATCATCGGATTATTGAGGAACGGCTTTTTTCTCTTGCAACCGCGGAATACCTGGCAAATGGGGCTATCCCGCCACGGACTCGAAGGGAAATATTCAAGTATATTGACGAACGAAAGGGACGGGATCCAGAGGCCAACGCTGCGCTGGTTCTGGCCATGATCAAACTTGCGCGATACGAAAAATGCCAACTTGGCACCGACGGAAGTGGGACACGTGTTGACGTTCTTGAGCCTTCTTTTTGTAGTGGGAAGGCCGGCTGCCGCATTGCCACGGGTCGATGATGATACTCGCAAGGAATTGCTGCTGCTCGCACAGGACAGGCAAGTAGTGTCCTATCAACCTGACGTGGGCCCGCTGGTGAACTGGTTACAAGGGAAAGAACCTGGCAAAATACCCTCGAATAGATAACACCGCCCCCCAAAGAAGCCACAAACCTGCACCATTGGTATCTACACATTTACTTACTCACTGGGGCTGAATTGAGGAATGGCGATCTCGGCGACGGGACGGAGCTGTTGGGGGGGTATATGCCTCCAGGACATCCAATGGTCAGGAGACCATACCACCACGAAAGTAACATATTTGTAACATGCAGCCCCCTTTCGATTGCAGTACCCTGGGAACCGTGCTTTAATTTCATTGGGATTTTTCTCGGCTGACACCCTGGCCCTGAGTCACCTTGTCATCCGCATTAGATGACGGTGGAGAAATTGTTTCCAGCATTAACTTTACCTGTGCAACTGAAAGGAACTACCGATGCGTAAATTGTTACTCGTAGCAAGCGCTACACTGTCGCTGTTCATCGCGAGCATGGTCTACTTCTTGCGAGCCGAGGAGCCGAAGGAAGAACCAGCGGCCGCAGCAGCCCAAGACGGCCGCCAGCCGGATCGTCCACGTCACCGTCTATCAGAACAACGCCCTCGTAACCCGCGAAGTGGAGGTGCCCGAAGGCAAAGGCTCTCTGGAATTGGTCGTAACGCCACTGCCGCCCCAGACCGTCAACAGTTCGCTCTACTCGGAAGGGACCGACGGCATCCGCGTGCTCACCACGCGCTTCCGCACCAGGCCGGTCAAGGAAGACACGCGCGAGGAGGTCCGCAAGCTGGACGGAGAAGTGAAGAAGCTCCAGGAAGCCGCCCAGAAGCTGCAAGCCGACATCAAGGCCGTCGAAGCGAATATGCAGATGCTCGGCAAGCTGGAAGGTTTCACCGGCGTGACCACCATCCAGACGACCGAAAAAGCTGTACTCAACGGCGAAACGATCATCATGCTGTCGAAATACGTCATGGACACACGCAGCGAGAAGGCGAAGGAGCTTGTCGCTCTCCAGCAGCAGTTGCAGAACAACGCGGAGCAGGTCGCGTTCATCCAGCGGCAACTGCAAGAGCTGGCCGCCGGACATAGCAGGACCGAGCGCGACGCGGTTATTGTCGTCGAGAAGAACAATGCCGCCGCCGGCAAGGTGCGTTTGAATTATCTCGTTGATGCGGCCTCGTGGCGGCCGCAGTACAAGCTCCGGGCCGGCAAGGCGGAGAAAGACCCGGTGCAGGTCGAGTACCTGGCCGCCGTCATGCAGCAGACGGGCGAAGAATGGAACAACGTCGAGGTGACCCTGTCCACTGCTCAACCCATGCTCAATGCCGCACCGCCGGAGCTGGAAATGCTCGAAGTGGCGGTGATCCCGCGCGGTGCGCCTGTCCCCGCCGCCCAGGCTGGAAACCAGGGCAGGAACTCGGGCGAGCTGCGCCTGCAGGCTCAGCGCGACTACAACGACAGAAAGTCCGACAGCGGCCAGAACCTCATCAATCAGGCGGCTGCGTCGAACAGTCCGGCGAGATGTTGAGCGGCAAGGGTGATTTCGGCAAGCAACGTGTCGGCCGTCCCACGATCCGCGAGGGCCAGAGCGTCAGTTATCATCTCAACACGAAGCTCACGGTTCCATCGCGCAACGACGAGCAGGTCCTCGAAGTGGCCAGGATCGAAATGGAGCCTGATTACTTTTACAAGGCCGTGCCTGTCCTGACGACGCACATCTATCGGTTGGCGAACCTCACCAACAAGAGCAAGCACGTCCTGCTGCCGGGCGAAGCGACGATGTACCAGGGCGCCGACTTCGTCGGCCGCATGGACCTGCCGCTTGTCGCCATCGGCGAGCAGTTCACGGCCGGCTTCGGCGTCGATCCGCAGTTGCAGGTGCAGCGGCAGATGACCAACAAGGAACACAAGATGCAGGGCGGCAACCAGATCCTGAACTACGAGTACCGCATCCTGGTGAGCAGCTACAAGGCCGAGGCGGTGAAGCTGCAAGTTTGGGATCGGCTGCCGCACGCCGAGACCGAGGCCGTGGGCGTGAACCTGGTCAAGGCGGCGCCGGACATCGGCACCGATGCGCTGTACGTGCGCGAGTCTCGCCCGAAAAACCTGCTGCGCTGGGACGTGAAGGTCGAGCCTGCCACGAGCGGCGAGAAGGCGCTGAGCATCAATTACGAGTTCACGCTGGCGATGGACAAGCAGATGGCCCTTGGCTCTGCGCTAGGTCCTGACGGCGTTCCGGCCCCCAGCGCCAGCCCGTCCCTCCTGTTCAGTCCGAAGAAATAGTTGATGATTGGCAGATGCATCACCCAGGCATATGATTGGTTGGTTGTTCGTGGTATGCAGCAGCAAGACTTCCGAAGTCCTGGAGACTTCGGAAGTCTTGCTCAACGACGCCCTGCGCACCGATACTCGTGTAGGCCGCTGTCATGGTAAAGCTCCTTGTGAAAGCGTGAAAAAACGAACCTGTTGGAGCTTAGCTTGCAGCGGCCTGCGTTATTTTCCGCCTTTCTTCATAGTTTCTAACCCCGGCTCCCAGCTGACCCCGGCTCCCCCGGCTCCTAGAATGTCACAAGCTGCGGCTCGGTTCTCTCGTCATGCGGCTGAACGAAAGGGAGTTTCATGGCGACTCACCCGAACATTGATTACACGAAGCAAGGCGTCGCGCTCGCCGATGCAGGCAAGCACGCCGAGGCCGCCGCCTGTTTTCAGCAGGTCCTGCGGCTGCAGCCCAACAACGCCGAGGCGCATTATCATCTGGGCAATGCACTCGCCGCGCAGGGAAAAACCGAGCAGGCCCTGGCCAGCTTCCAGCAAGCCGTGCTGCTCAAGCCGGATTTTGTCGAAGCTCTAACCAATCTGGGCGTGAACCTGGCCAGGCAGAAGAAACCGGCGGAGGCGGTCCAGGCCTTGCAGCGGGCTGTCGCCGCGCGGCCGGACTTCGCCAGGGCGCATCACAACCTGGGCGTCGCCCTCGCCGAGCAAGGCAAGCTGGAAGAGGCCCTTGCCAGCCTGAAGCAAGCCGTGCAGCTCAAACCGGATTATGTCGAGGCGCATTTCAACCTGGGCAACACTCTTGGAGACATGGGCAAGCACGAAGAAGCGGCGGCGAGCTACAAGGACGCACTCCAGAACAAGCCCGACCATGTGGACGCGCTCAGCAATTTGGGACTGACTCTCACGCAACTCAAGCGTCCCGGCAAGGCTGCCATTTTATTGCAGCAAGCGGTTCGGCTGAAACCGGACCATCTCGACGCCCGCAACAACCTGGGACTGGCCTACGCGGACCAGGGACGCTTCGCCGAGGCGATCACCCGCTCGTCAAGGAGCGCGGCGGCTGGGTTGTGGTGGAATGTCCCAGCCTGCTGCTGCCACTGTTGGCCACGGCCGGCGGGGCCGATCAGTGGCTGGCCGAAGGCACCGACCTGCCGCCGTTCGACTGCCACGCTCCGCTGATGAGCCTGCCGGCCATCTTGAAAACGACGCTGGCCACGATCCCGGCCAAAGTACCTTACCTGCATCCTGATCCGGAACGGGTGAAGCGGTGGGGGAAAGAAGTGCTGGGTGCCAAGCAGCCCTCTTGTCACTCACCACTCACCACTCACCAACTGTTCGCGAGTTCAAGATCGGCATCGCCTGGCAGGGCAACCCTCATCACAAGTGGGACCGGTTCCGCTCTTTCCCCCTGAAACGGTTTGCCCCGCTGGCCGAGTTGCCGGGCGTGCAGTTCTTCAGCTTGCAAAAAGGACCGGGCACCGAACAACTGCGCAAGCGCTCGCATCACTTTCCCGTGACTGCGCTGCTGGAAGATACGGCCGGCGCTCCCGGATCGTTCCCCGACATGGCGGCGCTCATGACCAGGCTCGACCTGGTCATCACCGCGGACACTGCCACGGCCCATCTTGCCGGAGCGCTCGGCGTTCCGGTCTGGGTTGCCCTGGCGACGATGGCGGACTGGCGCTGGCTGCTGCACCGCGACGACAGCCCGTGGTATCCGACGATGAGGCTATTCCGGCAACGTCAGTTGGGAGACTGGGAGCCTGTCTTCGAGAGCATGGCATCTGAGGTCCGGAGGCTGCGCAGCCTGTAGTTGCTGTTGGTCGGCGCTTAACTGATAGATGTGAAACAACCACATGGTTTCAAGCTTCACATCTTCAGTCTGATCGTTAGATTTGGCAGCTTCTTCTTCAGATCGGCGGCACCGGTTTCCGTCACCTCAGTGAATAGAACCGATAGGTGCTGTAGCTGCGTAAGTTGAGCCAGCTCCTTCAGTCCCGCATCTGTCACCATTGTTAGGGAGAGATCCAGCTTACGCAACTGCTTGAACGCGGTCAGATCCTTGAGTCCCAAATCTGTTACCTGGGTACTGGCCAGTACCAGTTCGCGAAGTTGTGTCAGTGGAGCGAGCTGTTTGAGGCCCGCATCTGTAGCACGGGTGCTAAAAAGGTTCAACTCTTCCAGCTGCTGAAGTACCGCTAGCTCTTTCAGTCCCGCATCGGTCACTTTGGTGCGCCTGATGCTAAGCTTGCGGACTTGTTTCACCCGCCCTAGCTCCTTCAAGCCCAGATCAGTCACTTGGGTACTGTCAAGGTTCAGTTCTTTGAGTTGCGCAACGCACACACATCTTTCAGACCAGCGTCAGTCACACTACTATCGGAGAGATCGAGCCACTCAAGATCCTGGAGTGCCACCAATTCCTTCAGACCCATGCCCGTCACACGAGTTCTTGCAAGAAACAAGCTCCTGAGCTTCTTCAGTGCAATTAACACCTTCAAGCCTTCATCGGTTACCTCCGTGCCTTCAAGGCCCAGACTCTGGAGTTGCTTGAGCGCGCCTAGTTCCTCCAGGCCCGCGTCCGTCACCTTCGTGAAGCCAATAAGAAGGGTCTGGAGTTGGTTGAGGACGGCCAATTCTTTCAATCCCGCATCCGTCAGCTTGGTGCTATCAAGCACCAGTTTGCGGAGTTCCGTTAATGGAGCCAGGTCCTTGAGGCCCGCATCCGTGACCTTGGTGCCGCTTACATCAAGCACTTGAAGTTCCTTGAGTCCGGCCAACTCTTTTAGACCAGCGTCCGTCACCGGAGAGTAAACGAGAATCAAGCTTTGGAGATGTTTGAGCGCAGCCACATGCTTCATCCCCGCATCTGTGACCTTTGTTCCGGAGAGATTCAGGTTTCGTAGTCGCTCGAGAGAGGCCAGATCCTTCAGCCCCGTATTCGTCACCCAGGGGACAGTGAGATTCAGGGTCCGTAGATGCTTCAATGTGGCCACTTCCTTCAATCCTGCATCCGCAGGCAAGTTACGGAGTGACGGATTCCGTAAGGCATCAAACTCAACGCCAATGACTGGTCTCCCGTCCAGGTTGTTGTCGCGTTCAACCCTACCTCCCAGTTTCTCAATAACCACCACTGCCTTCTCTTCGGCATCGTCAGCTTTGAGGACACTCGCGCCAGCAAACACGACCAGCACTGTGATGCAGGCAATCCCTTTTTGAATCGTTGTCATTACCATTCCTCCAGGTCGTAGGATTCGGCTCGGGCAGGCAAGCGATCTCCACACCGGTTGTAATCGAGTCTATCAACGTACCCGCTGATGATCCAGGCTCCCATGAGTTCTATAGCCAAAATACAGAAACGTAAGGGTGTTAGAGGGACGGGGATCGGTCAACATTACCATTCGCTTCTAACCTCAACCGGTCAGCGCCGGTCTCTCGGCGCCTTTCTGGCCTCCCATTGTGGCAGCGGCCGACCTTTTCGGTAGGCACAAGGCACCCCCCCTGTTCTTTGCGCAGCTAAGCGATGTCGGCAATGAAATCATTACACACGCATGAAATAACGTTTCCCTGCTCAGCATCACAAACCATGAACCGTCCGCCATGAGCATTCGGCAAAAGTGCTTGAGTGATTTCAAGGTTCGGCAGGACTACCAAGCTCCATTCTGGTTGCATCAATCGCAAGTTGCGCACTCCGATTAACTCCAAATAAAGTAACGGGGCTTGAAACTGCTCATTCTTTGCCAGCACAATCAATACCTGTTGCTGCATTTCTCCCGATGCGGAATCGACGGACTGGGCCATCGTAATTGACTTGACAACGCCGTATCGCGCTGGCTCAAGTGCATAAAACCCAGCCAGTTTGGAATCGAGATCTGTCATTGTGGTACGAACTCCCCTGGAACATGGGCCGGCAATTCCCGGCCTAATGGAAACTGCGCGTTGTATTCGAACAGATGATGATGAACGTTGGGAATGCCAGCTGCCGGATTCGCGGCGTTAAAGTCCGTTCTAGCAATGATCCTGCCAAATTCGTCATAATGCGTTACCCAAGGTTGGACTCTCGGAGCAATACCACTAGATTCGATGTATTGTCCGGTCAAAACACGAACTCCCGGTTGCACCTGCTTGGGCGCGGAGCCCGCCAAATACCGGCCAACTTGGACTTCGCTAGCAAACGCGGGTCCTTTAATTGGAGCATTGCCCGTGATTGCTACATCGCCCAGAAGCTGACCTGGATCAATTCTAGCACCAATGTGTGGATCGGTCCTCCCCCCTGTGGTTGGATTAACCAAAACAATCCGCCCCGAACGCATTCGGGTTTCCTGGAACACTTGTAACAAACATTTCGAGTTGACCGGAACGAGCCGCCGAAGTCTGTTGCGCGGCAACCATCGGACCGGCGACGCCATTGAAAAAATCCCAGAAATTGAACGGCTGGAAAGGATCAAAGGTGACCTGCATGGCGGCCCCGAGCCGGCTCCGTCCTCTACGCTCAAGGCTCAAAATGCTCTCTTCGCGATACAACCAAGCCTGGGCACTATCGCGTTGCCGATCATCCGTGGCCTTCCATAGCTGCTGCCGTGCCTGCCAGGCTTCGTATCCCAACTGCCCTTCGGACGGAGGGGTCCAGGGTCCGATGGTTGCGAGGGGCGGGGAAGGTAGAGGGCGGGCTCGTTCCGCTTCGGCTTGGCGCTGCTGTTCCACTCCGCGTTCCTGTTCCGCGAGTCTCTCGGCGAGTTTCACGAATAGATCCCAGCCAGGCTCTTTTGCGAGCTCTCCCTGCAATGCATTCAGTGCCTTCACTGTTCTGATGTTCGCTTCGGCACTGGGAGGACCGTTCAGCCATTCGTAGTAGGGCCAAGCATTCTTGTTGGCCATTCGCAGTCTGAGAATATCATCGAACTCTTCAAGGGGGGGCAAGATCCTTGCGTTAGATTTCCTGAAAGCCTCGTACTGTCGGAATCTAGCCTGTGCAGTTGCAACTTGTACTCTCAAAGCGTCGCGCTGAAGCGCGATCAGCGCTTCTTTGGCACTCATTTGTGCTATCTGGTCAGGCCTCGTGCTGGGCACGAAGTATACCTGGAGTCTGGGGGGCATAATCAACTTCTCACCGATTTCGTGCAACTCACTCGGATCCGTCACATTCACGGGCCTTTTCCCCACAGTCACGGTGGGGACTACGGTGGGTACTGCGGAGGTCGTCGCAGGCGGCTCACAAAGGCCGCGACGGCCATAATTAATCGGCAAATCACGTACCGGTGCGCTGGTGGTGACCGGAAAGGTACGAGAAAAATCTGGCAGCATATCACCGCCTACTGGCGGTTCTCGGCCACTGGGATCAACATGGTTGATTGGATTGTTGCCCACGTACCGGTACGTATTCACATCCGGCGTCAGTCCCAGCGGATCCTGGCTCAGCCACCGGCCTGTGCTGGGGTCGTAAACGCGATTCACTGTCCAGTACATGCCCGGACCCGCCTCGTATTGCATGCCGGCATAGCCGTAGCGGCCAAAACCCGTAGCCGTGGTGTTGCCGAAGGCATCATAGTCGATGGACTGTACCACGGTGCCTGCCGCATTGGTGATCCCACGCACCGAGTTCAGATGGTCTTGCAAGTACCAACCAACGTTGTCGCTGTCGTCCACGCGCGCCAACAACTGGTCCGGCTGGTCGCCGCGGATATAGCGCATTTGCAACGTGCCGTCGCTGCTCAGGTCGGCCCATGCCATGTTGTTCTGGTCGTAGGCATACTTCGTCGTGGTCGTGCTGCCGCCTTGCGTTGTCGCGATGGCAATCACGTTGCCGAACACGTCATAGGTGTACTGCCATTCGCCCTCCAGGCTCGGCGTGCCGTACACGTCGGGGTCGCCGCTCCACTCCTGCGCATCCACCATGCGGTTGAGATTGTCGTACTGGTACTTCCAGGTCGTTGCATAGCTGCCCTCCGACTTCTTGATGACGTTGCCTTCCTTGTCATAGCTGTACGTATACGTGCCGTCTGACAGAATCTGATTGCCGGCACCGGTTTGGTACCCGTTCATTATGCGGTTGCCGTTGGCGTCATACGAGTAGCTGCTCGTGCCGGCGCTCACCAACTGGTTGGTCGAATCATAGCTGTACGTGATCGTGGTGCCGTTGTCCGTCTCGGAGCTAAGCCGTTCGCTGGCGTCGTAAACGTATATGTAGTCGGCCAGTTGAGTGCTGGAGCTATCCTGGTGGTGGATGTGCGTCACCATGTTGTTGTCGTAGGTGTATTGACTGGAGCCGACCAGCGTTCCGGCGCCATCATAGCGTGTGACGGTGAAGAGATTTTCGTTGCCATCGTAAGTCAAAGCGGCGCTCAGCTCCTGGCCGCTCTGGTCCGTAAATGATCGGCTCGCCAGTAGGTTGTCGCCGCTGTAGAGCGACGTGATCGTGCCCAGGATGGTTGTGCCCCGCGACTGCACGACGCTCGTGACGTTGTTGTTCTGATCGTAACCAAAAGTCAGTGTCAGGCCGTTGGGATCGGTCTGCGTGGCCAGGCGGCCGCCATCGTAGGTCATCGTGTAGGTGCCGGCATAGTTCGAGGCCGTCAGCATGTTGCCGGCCAGGTCATACGTCCAACTGAGCTGGTTGACGGGGGCGCCTTCGTCGGCGGCGTACCAGTTCTCCGTCAGTTCGTGGCCGTCGGCGTCGTAAGTCATGGTGCGTTTCAGCCGGTTGCGGTTGGTGGCGCTGATGAGGTTGCCGGCCAGGTCGTAGACATTCGTGCTGACGTTACCCAACGGGTCCGTCGTGGTCAGGATCTCACCCAAGGCATTGCGCGTGTAGGTGGTGGTGTTGCCGTCCGGGTCCGTGACGGAACTGACGAAGCCGGCCAGGTCATAGGTGGTGACGGTGGTTGCCTCCGCAGAGGTGCCGTAGCCGACGGTTACCGATGTTGGTTGATACGAGGCGTCGTAGGTCAGGTCGGTCTTGTTGCCGACACTGTCTACCGTCTCGGTCAGCATGCCGGCGAAATCGTAGCTATTGCTGCTGCTGGTAATGAGGGTATGGCCGGGGTTGTACGTGGCGGCGCTCAAGACGTGGTCGAGGGCATCGCGGGTGTAAAGCGTGTAGTTGTCGTCGCCGTCGACGGTTTCCGTCAGCATGCCGGCCAAGTCGTAAGTGTTGCTGCTGCTGGTGATCAGCGTGCCGGTGGGGTTGTACGTAGCGGTGCTCAAGACGTGATCCAGGGCATCACGGGTGTAGAGCGTATAGTTGTCGTCGCCGTCGATGGTCTCGGTCAACATGCCGGCCAGGTCGCAGGTGTTGCTGCTGCTGGTGATCAGTGTGTTGCCGGGGTTGTACGTGGCGGTGCTCAAGACGTGGTCCAGGGCATCACGGGTGTAGAGCGTGTAGTTGTTGTCGCCGATGGAGATCGCGCCGCTGGTCACGGTCAAGGTGCCGGGATTGGCGGCGTTTTTGAAGAAGCCGCCGTTGGCCGGCATAAGGACCGAATTCTAGGTCTCGGTCGCGTTGTTGCTGATGGTGTAGGCGCCGCCGTGCAGGAAGACGTTTTGGTTATTGAATTGCGCGGTGGTGAATGGCACGCCGTCAATCGGTTGGACGTATTCATTGCCGTTGAGGAGACGGATACCGTGGCCGTTGCCCGGGCGTGCGTCATAGGTGACGAAGCCGCCGTCGAAACCGGGCTGCCCCGGGGAAACGTTGGTGGTGGCGAAGCCGGTGCCTGATGCTCTCGATAGCGACAAGATCGGCGGCGAGGGTGGTGGTGGGGTCGTGGCGAAAATGGCCGTTTTGCGCGGCCACATTTGGCCAGCAAAACGGCCATTTTGCAGCACTCCCATTTTCCGTAAATCGTATCTCAGCAACTAGTTATGCAAATCAGACCCTGGCCGGGAGCATCAAACCCTGACACGAGTGCTTTTATCTCTGATTCTACTGACCTTGACAATGCAGTTTGCGCTGGTAGGAGACTTAGCGCGTTCGCGCCAAAGGTTCCGCACCCCGGTTCCAGCCGGGAAAGGAAAGCGAACGGGGATGGGTCCATCCCCGTTCGCGCTGATGACAGCAACCCATCGTAACCAGGCAACTTGATTGCTTATCGAGTTGTCAAAGAGCCACGACCGCCAAGATGGCGGTGTTATAGGCCCTCCACGACTGGCCAGATGCGGCGAGCACAACGACAATAGTGGGCATGAACTGGATTACGAGCGTTTGTCTATTCATTCGCGGGCTTCTTGTCAAGCAACTGGCTTTGGCAGCGGAGAACCTGGCATTGCGTCAGCAGCTTGCTATCCTCCATCGATCCGTTCCATGGCCCAAGCTCCGTGATCGGGATCGGTGCTTTTGGGTTTGGCTGTCCATGCTGTGGAGCAAATGGCGCTCGGTCCTCATCATTGTCTCGCCGGAGACCGTGATCCGTTGGCATCGCCAGGGATTCCGGTATTACTGGCGCTGGAAGTTGCGCGGCAAGCCCGGCCGGCCAGCGGTTGATGCCGAGGTTCGCCGGTTCATTCGCCGCATGAGCCGCGAGAATCCACTGTGGGGTGCGCCTCGCATTCAGGACGAGCTGCACCTCCTCGGGCACGACGTCGCCGAGTCCACTGTCGCCAAGTACATGAGGCGGCCCCGCAAACCGCCATCGCAGACGTGGCGGTCGTTCCTCAAGAACCACGTCCACTGTCTGGCGTCCGTTGACTTCTTCGTCGTGCCGACCGTGACTTTCAAGTTGCTCTACTGCTTTGTCGTACTTTGCCACGACCGCCGACGGGTTGTCCACTTCAATGTGACGCAGCATCCAACTGCGGAATGGATGTCATAAACACAATGCCTCCCGTTACGTTACCCAGGTTCACAAAACGTTCATGAATTCTGCATGTAACCCAGCCAAGCTGGTGACTGTTACGAATGGCACTGTTGGCAGATCCCTCGTTCCAGCAGCAGGTTGCGTCGAGGCTATATCTACTATAAGGATGCCCTGAGTATCTTTACTAACGTAAGCACAGATCGAGAGGTACACGGCCTTGGCTGGCCACGCGGGCGCGCACTGTCTCCCCGGATGTGTTTCGGTTTGTTCTTGCCAACCAGCTCCGTGCCATCACCCCCCTTCTTGTGGACGCTCTTGCCGTCATTCCTTGCCGTCCACGCCATACCCGGCCAATAATTCCGCCTGCAACTGCTTACGTGGTTTCATCATCAGCTTTTGCTTCTTGGGCCGTCGTTTGATGGCCCGCGGTTCACAACGGTTCGACCGATGGCCCACCTTCTCCTTGCCCAGCGCCACCAACAACACTTGGGCCATCTGGATCCGCTCCGCGACTGTCGCCTCGGTCAACTTGCTCCAGGCGCCCAGCACCGTCTGCTGACTGGCTGCAAAACTAATCGCCCGCGGACATACTCCCTGGAGCAGCGCTGCCTGGGCCGCCACCTTGCGAATAAGATTGTAGCCCAAGAAATGGGCCCAGATTTCCTTCTCGATCATGAACGGGGTCAAGCAACGTAGCACGTCCATCTTCAGGGTCGACTTGATGGCCCGAATGTCCAGCTCCACGTGCCATCTCTGATGATAAAGATCGACGACATCCTCATGAGCATACGCCTCCGTATCCAGCAGAGTGGTGACCACGTGCAGGTGCTTGACGCGAAAGCCCGGGATGCTAATCCGCTGGTAGAGGTAGCGTACCTGGATTGTCTCGGGCATGGCCGCATACGTCGCGTCGTCCATCCAGTCCGGTTGCTCCGGCTTCGACCAGATCACCAACCGGTCGTCCTGGTCCACATTCCGGCTACGGCGGAACGTGTTGATCCGGGCTTGATGTAGCCGCGTCACCACGTCCACGCCCTGTGCCTGCAGCAATGCCAGCAGAAAGTACGAGCAGTAAAAGCGGTCTCCTAGCACGATCGCGCCGGGCTCCAAGTGGTCCAGCAACCTGCGGAACAACGCCGGTTCTCCCGTTTCCTTGCCCTGGTACGGTCCCCAATCCAGCCCGTGACACGCGGCCGTGGCCAGAGACAACAACACCACTAAACGGATAAGCGGAAAACCCAGCCCCGGTTTTTGTGTCTGCGGCTGCGGATAGGCCTTTTGGTTCTCCTCGGTGTCTGGCATGCTGGCCGTGAAGCCGTCCACGAGAGAGACATGCCGCCCATGCCACAGCCACGCGGCCGGTGCTTGCTTCTCCAAGGCCACCGCCACTTGCAAGGTCAGGCGGCAGAGCACGTTCGTCGGCAGTTTGGCGCGGGCACGGCAGTAGTTGCCGGTATCATATTCTGGCCGCGGCAGCGTCAAAGCCATGGCCACCACGGCGCGGGCCACGGCCGCCCGGCACGATTTGCTGCCGTCATCCAACACCTGGGACAAGAAGGTCCACAGCGTCAGAGCAGGCGTCCAGAAGCTATGCGCCCTTTGGCCAAACGAGACCTGTTCGTCGGCGAGCGCCTGAGCGATCGTGTCGGCAGTCAACACGTCGGCGAAGGGCAGGCCGTCAGCGTGGCAAAAAGGGGCGAGGACATTGTCGAATTGCGAAGTATGGTTGAAGGTCGTAGAAAAGGACATGGAGGCCTTCCTTTGCTGACAAAGGAGAGTGCAACCCAGGAAGGTCTCCACTGGGGATAACTTAGGCAGGGAAGGTTCTCCGGCCAGGT
Source organism: uncultured Gemmataceae bacterium (assembly GCA_963804745.1). Taxonomy (GTDB): domain Bacteria; phylum Planctomycetota; class Planctomycetia; order Gemmatales; family Gemmataceae; genus CAWDRY01. The sequence goes on along the minus strand of CAWDRY010000022.1, from coordinate 225,890 downwards.
ATCCAGCAGCTGATTTTTGGCAAAAAATCAGCTGTGCGGTGGGAAGATGCCAAAGATCACCTTCGAGTGAGCACACGGACGGTGCGCGGCCAGGACCGGCACAGGCCCGACGGCCAGGTTCTAGCTTAAATAGAGATAGGCTTTGGTGTTAGAAACAAACGCAGCCTGTCAACAGTGCCATTCGTGACTGTTACCAGTCCGGCGCTGGCCGCCCGGCTCCACGCTCACGGTTCTCGAAGTTTGGGTTCGGTCAGTTCTTTTGGGAAAGAACTGCGCCGTTCCGTCGCCAGGTAGTCACGCAGCTTCCTCAGACGGGCTAACTCCTCCTCGTCCGCCCAGAGAACAACGTGATGGCCACCTGCAGCTTTACGCGAGTGAACGTAGCCGTTGGTCAGCCAATGACGTAAACGGCCTCGATGCACTCCTAACTCTTCCGCTAACTCACGGAACCACCATTCATTGGCTCCGAGTTCCTCTCGATGACGCCGCGCCTGACTCAAGCCGATCCGCGCGTACAACTGGACTACGACGTTGCGGTTGAACCGGCTGGTCTTCCCTGAAGGAAGTTGAAAGCCTTCTTCGTTAAGCTTGTCGGCAATCGCGGCGGCAGTCAAGCCGGCTTGCTTCCCTTGGGCAATGCGCTCAATCAGGCGATCATAATCCTGGAGTTGATCGTAACGGCCTACGGTACGCCGCAGCGTGTGGTGCGTTAGCCAGCCACCTTTCCAATGTAAGGCTACCTCGACGTGGTCCGTGGCATTGTCAATCTCGACCATGACACGCTCGATCAATGTGCGAACGATCTCCTTCCGATCAGCCGCAGTTGTTGCAGGTGCATGCCACAATGCCGGGATATCTGCGGCCAAGGAATGGATACTCGCCTGTTCGGCAGCGGTCAAGCACGCTGGCTTCTCCCGCCGGAAACTTTCCCATCCTTCCTCGACTTGACGTTCCCAACGCAGCGTCTCCTCCCACTGCTGCTCCAGCGTCCGCGCAACCAAACGGTTCTCGGGATCTACCGCGCGATAACAGCGTTCGGCCTGTTGTGCCTCGTAGTGGGCACGCTCCTGCTGCTGTTGCCAATGCTGCATCAGGCGCTCGCGTTCCCGCTGGACATCCTGAGCCGCTTGTAAGCAGAGTTCCAGGCCGGCGGGTTCCAGGGCATGGAGAATCTCTCGGGCCACGAGGGCATCTAGCCGCGACGCGCTCAGGCCGGCACATGTTTTCGCCACGCCCTCTCGCACGTTCCGAACGCAATCGTAACGGGTCTGCCCTGGATGACCACTCCCTACATGAAGTCGCAGCCCACACCGGCCGCATACAACCAGCCCCGCCAGCAGAGCCACGCCTCGACGCGGACACCCCTTGGACTCCCGCCGACTCCGATTCTGCCGCAACCTTTCGCAATTGCGGAGGTCGCGCTCCCAGGTGATGTAGGCCGGTAGACAATCCCGCCGCAACACTTTCCATTGGTCCAGAGCAAGCCAACGGCGGCTCGGCCAGCGCTTGGGATCGACTGGACAACGCCCATAGGCGTAGGCACCCGCATACATGGGATGCTTGAGAATGCGCACGACCATACCAATTTTCGGGCGACGCCATTCCAACTGGCCCCGTTTCGGGCCATCGTGCGGACGAATCCCGATGCGAATGCCGTGACGCAGCAGATAGCGAAAGACCGCATGAGCACTACCCAACTCGTCAAACTTGTCAAAGATCAGCCGGACCACGCTACGCACTTGTTCGTCGGCATCGAGTTCGATCCCGACCGCCGACCTTCTGACGTAACCGACGGGCAGGTGGGAAAACAGCTCTCCTCGCCCCGCCTTGTGCAGCCGGCCACGTTCCAGACGATTACGCATCGTGTGCAATTCGACCTCGCTGATGGTTCCCCGCAGTCCCAAGAGGAGACGGTCGTTCGGGTCACCGGGATCGTAGACTCCGTCCTGGTCGGCAAGCAGCGTCCCAAAGACAGCGCATAGCTCCAGCAAGTGATGCCAGTCCTTGCACGAACGCGCCAGACGGCTCATCTCCAGCCCCAACACAATGCCGACTTTATCGAGAGCCACTTCGGTCAGCAGACGTTGAAAACCGTGACGCTTGTCCGCGCTGCGACCGCTCAGGCCGAGATCATCATCGATCACCGTGATCTGATCGGCGGCCCAGCCCAGCCCAGCTGCGGTCTCGGTCAACGCGTACTGACGTGCCAGAGATTCGCGGTGTTCGGCAACCTGCTGCGGTGTGGATTGACGCACATAAACAATGGCCACACGATCGTGGTGCGACGCATGGATCTTGATAGCAGCGGTCGGGCAATGCTTTAGTTCCCCACCAAGGTCAGCAACCGCGGCAGGGCAAGCACGCATGTCAGGGGTACTCATGCGTCACCTCCCCGCTGGTTGGCGGTGCAGGAAGGTTGTGCAGGACCACACGGCTGAGTGTTTGCAGCACCTGGCGGCGCTGGTCCTCCGGCAGAGCCTGCCAGAGAGACTTCACTACTGGAGAAGGCACCGGCGACTTCCAGTGCGGGGGGGAACTGTCCAAATGTCGCAGATTGGCATGTTTCGCTTCCTTGCGTAAGATCGCGGCGTTGCCGCAGCCATTCCACCAGCATCAACAATGCTGGCGCACAGATTATAGGGAAATCTGTCGGTTCTCTGCAAGGAATGTTAGGAACAGTATTCTGGCTATGCCGCTTGGGTTGCACGCCAAATTACTCAAGCCTTCCCCTTCGACACAGCTCCACGTTATCTGATTCATGACCGCGACGGCGCTTACGGAGAAGCTTTTCATCGTTGCATGGAGAACCTGGGGATTAAAGAAGTCACCACGGCGCCACGCTCGCCTTGGCAAAATCCTTTCGTCGAGCGGCTGATCGGCAGCATACGGCGCGAGTGCCTGGATCACGTAATTGTCTTGAACGAGGCGCATCTCAAGTACATCCTGACTGGCTACTTTGCCTATTATCACCAGGCCCGGTGCCATATGGCCCTTGACCACAACGCACCTGTGCCGCGCGAGGTCGAGCCGCCCCAGAACGGCAAAGTCATCGCCATCCCGCACGCAGTTGGTTTACACCACCGCTATGCCCGGGTGGCTTGATCGCCGATCGACGCGACTTCAACCGACCTGCCTTTTCGGTTCGGCGATGCCGCGCAACGAGCAAAAAACGGCCGGTTTCCTGACCAATCTACTCCATCGTACCTCTTACAACTCGCCATCGCCGCACCTCCGTCAGGCTAACCATGCGTCCCATTCGTGGTCATCCGATCACCGGATGAATTTTCGGGAGGGACACCCCTGCGGGACGCGGCTAAACGATGCGCTAAACGATGACGATGTTTTGTACTGGAACCGGCGGCGGTGATCGCGCGGGATTTCCAAAAACGCATTAGCCACGGATGAAACATGGATCAAACACGGCTTCCCGGCAGTGAATGCAGCGGCGGAAGTACTTGCCGCGGGGCAGTCGGGAAGACAGAATGGTTTCAATATGCCAGCAGCGGGCGTTGGGGCGACTGTTCCCGGCGATGAGTGGAACACTATTGCCGTTCGTACCGGTTCCCCGGCAGGCGTCTCACGATCTTTTTCATTTCCATCGTCAGCAAGGCGCCGCTGATTTGCGGGACGGCCAGTTGCAGAGTCTGAGCTATTTCATCCACGTGCCTGGGTTGGTCCGCCAGAAATTCCCAGATGCGCTGCTGGGCGGCGTCCAGATCCGGCGGCGGGGTCGCCGGGCGAGTGGGGGTTGCTGTATCCCGGATGCCTTCCAGCTCTTCGATGATGTCCTCCACGCCGCGGATGAGAATAGCCCCCTGGCGTATGAGATGGTTGGTACCGGCGCTGGCGGGAGTGTCGATCGGTCCGGGGACGGCGAAGACGGTGCGGCCCTGCTCGGCGGCATGATGGGCTGTGATGAGGGCGCCGCTGCGTTCTGCTGCTTCCACGATGACGACGGCCCGCGACAGGCCGCTGATAAGACGGTTGCGGGCGGGGAACATGCCGGCCATCGGCTCCATTTCCATCGCGGCTTCGCTGAGCAAGGCGCCGGCGTTTTGCACGTCCACTGCCAACTCGGTGTGCTCCGGCGGATAAATTCTGGAGAGGCCGCCGGCCAGGACGGCCAGGGTGCGGCCGCCGGCTTGCAAAGCGCCTCGGTGAGCGGCACCGTCGATGCCTCGGGCCAGGCCGCTGATGACCGTGTAGCCGGCGCGGGCCAAGCCTGCTGCCAGTTTTTCGGCGGCGCGCCGGCCGTAGGTGGTGCAGTGGCGCGATCCGACCACGGCCACGGCGTTGGCGTTGCGCTCCTCCAGGGCGCCGCGCACATAAAGGAGATGCGGCGGGTCGGCGATGGTTGCCAGACGGGCGGGATAGTCGGCACTGCCCAGCACCAGCAGGCGGACGTTGGTACGGGCTATGCGCTCGATCTCGGCGGCCACGTCCGCGGATTGGAACGCTCTGGAAAGTCCGGCCGCCAGCTTGGCGCCGATGTGCGGCACCTCGCGCAGCTCGGCAGAGCCGGCCCGCAACACCGCGGCGGCCGAGCCGAAGCGGTTCAAGAGCGCGGCGGTCAGGCGCGGACCCAGGCCGGGCACCAGGTGCAGGGCCAGCAGGTCAGTCACTTCCTGAGTCATGGGGATCGGCATAGGCAGCCTCGCAAAATCCGAAACTAACTCCGACAAGCATGAGCGTGTTGATGATATACCCTTGCTCCTGGGGTTTTGGCAACAGCTAAATATTCCCGACATCCTGGAACTGGACAGAGGCAACTATGCACGGTACTGGCAATATCGTAAACTCATCTAAATGGGACAAGCTAGCGATGAACAAGATGATTGCCAGGGGGCGACAGAACCGAGCCGGGCGGAACAGGCGATCAGGGAGCATGAGGACGAGCTAGCGGCGATTTACGACGCCGCGCCGCTCATCATCATGCTGGTGGATGAGGAGCGCCGTGTCCGCAAGGTGAACAAGTTTGCGGAGCAGTTCGCCGGCACCCCAGCCGCTAGCATACTCGGCTTGCGCGGTGGCGAAGCCTTGCACTGCCTGCACGCGCTGGATGATCCACAAGGCTGCGGCTTCGGGCCGCACTGTCAGCACTGCATGGTGCGCCGTTCCGTCCTGGACACATTAGAAACCGGCCGCAGCCACAACCAGGTGGAAGTCAGCCTGCCCTTCGCCGTCGAAGGCAAAGCCCAGGACCTCATGTTTCTGCTCAGCACCACGAGGGTCAAGGTTCGGGGACAACCTCGTGTATTGGTGACCCTTCAGGACATCACCGCACGCAAGCAGGCCGAGCGGGCGATGGCGAACCTGGCTTCGTTCCCCAAGCTCAATCCATGTCCGATCAGCGAAGTCGATCTGGAAGGACGCGTCCATTTCCTCAACCCGGCTGCCGAACGGTTGTTCCCGGATCTCCGGCAGCGTGGACGTGTACATCCGTGGCTGGCAGATTGGGAGACAGTGACACAGCGGCTCCGGGAGAACGACGAGGGAAGTATTGTCCGCGACGCCATCGTCGGCGCGTAGCTGCTACCAGCAGAGCATGAATTATGTCGAGGCGATTGGGCGAGTCCGCATCTACGGCGTGGACGTGACCGAACAGCGGCGGGCCACCAGCGAATCCCTCCAGCGCCTGGCGGCGATCGTGGAGTCCTCGGACGATGCCATTATCGGCGATACCCTCGACGGCACGATCACCAGCTGGAATCACGGGGCCGAAAGAATGTATGGTTACACCGCAGGCGAAGTCGTCGGCCAACCGATTTCCATCCTCGTGCCCCCTGATTGTTCCAACGAAGTGCCTCAGCTTCTGGACCGCATCCGCCGCGGAGAGCGCCTGGAACATTACGAGACCATCCGTATCCGCAAAGACGGACGGCCTGTCACGGTTTCCATGACCTTGTCCCCGATCAAGGATGCTTCCGGCCAAATCGTGGGCGCCTCCATCATTGCCCGCGACATCACCGAGCGGAGGCGAGCCGAACAGGAACTCAATCAGTATCGCGAGCATCTGGAGGAGTTGGTGGCCCAACGGACCGACGAGCTGGCCCGCTCGAACAAGGACCTGGAACAGTTTGCTTACGTGGCCTCGCACGACCTGCAAGAGCCGTTACGGATGGTCGCCGGCTACCTGGAGCTGCTCAGGGATCGCTACCAAGGCCGTCTCGACGACAAGGCCGATAAGTACATCGGCTACGCCGTGGACGGAGCGGAGCGCATGTCGGTTTTGATCCGCGACCTGCTGGCCTATTCGCGGGTGAATACGCGCGGCGAACAATTGCAGCCGGTGAACGCTCAGGAAGCACTGGACTTCGCGCTCCGGAACCTGCGCTCGGCCGTCGAAGACAGCAAAGCGACCATCACCCACGATCCGCTGCCGGTGGTCCGCGCCGACAGGACGCAACTGGCCCAGGTGTTCCAGAACCTCGTCGGCAACGCCATCAAGTTCCGCTGCCCCGACCGGCCTCCTCGGATTCACATTTCGGCCGGTCAGGACCACGGGCAACGGCTTTTCGCCGTGCAGGACAACGGCATCGGTTTCAAGGAAGAATACAAGGAGAAGCTGTTCCTCATTTTCCAGCGGCTTCACAGCCGGGGGAAATATCCGGGGACGGGGATCGGCCTGGCGATCTGCAAGCGCATCGTCGAGCGGCACGGAGGCAGGATTTGGGCTGCCGGCGAGCCGGACAAGGGATCCATTTTCTATTTCACTATTCCAATGTAGAGTAAGTTGGCCGTTCTTGTCCGACGTGACGGACAGGAATGTCCATCCCAACATAAGGGGTAACTCATGAGTAGCGGGGCCAACGGTTGGCAGTCGATCGAGATCCTTCTTGTTGAAGACAATCCGGGAGACGTCGATCTCACCAGGGAAGCCCTGGAGGATGCCAAGGTGCGCAACTGCCTGCACGTCGCGGAGGACGGCGAGGAGGCTCTTGACTTTCTGTACAAGAGGGGCAAGTTCGCCGGCGTGCCCCGTCCCGACTTGATCCTTCTGGACCTGAACTTGCCGAAGAAGGACGGCCGGGAGGTGCTCAAAGAGATCAAGGCTGATCCCGAGCTTACGGACATTCCCGTGGTGGTCCTGACCACTTCCCAGGCCGACGAGGACATCCTTCGCGCTTACCAGTTGCACGCCAACTGCTACATCAGCAAGCCTGTAAATTTCAAGCAGTTTCTGACCGTGGTCAAAGCCATCGAGGAGTTCTGGCTGACCGTCGTGAAGCTGCCGAAGAATGGGTCGCATCAGTCATGGACGAAATAAATCTGCACATCCTGCTGGTCGAAGACAATCCTGCTGATGCCGATCTGCTGCAAGAAGGGTTGTCGGAGCTTGACGAGCACCTGGAGATCACACACGTCGAGCGCTGGGAGCAGGCTGCGCAGCACCTGAAAAGCGGTGGGCCAGTCGATGCCGTCCTGCTCGACCTGGCGCTGCCGGATAGCGCGGGTCTGGCCACGTTGGAACGGGCCATTGACGCCGCTCCGCACCTGCCCATCATTGTTCTCACGGGCCTGGAGGACGAGGCCGTCGGGATCGAGGCCGTCCGCAAGGGCGCCCAGGACTACCTGGTAAAGGGCCAGACCAGGCCGCGCATGCTGGTGCGGGCCATCCATCACGCTCTGGAACGAAAACGGCTGGAGCTGGCGCTGCAGGAGGCCGATCACCGGAAGGACGAGTTCCTGGCGATGCTGGCACACGAGCTGCGCAATCCGCTGGCCCCCATCCAGAATGCGGTCCAGGTCCTGAAGATGCAAGGTCAGAGGTCAGAGGTCAGAGGTCAGTGGTCAGAAGCCGGTGAAGACCGCGCTTTGCTGACCTCTGATCTCCGACCTCTGACTTCTTTGGAGACTTCGGAAGTCTACAGCCCCGCGAAAGCACGGCACCTCATCGATGTGATCGACCGCCAGGTGCGGCACATGACCCGGCTGGTCGATGACCTGCTCGACGTGTTCGCGCATCAGCCGCGGCAAGATCACCCTCAAGTGCGAGGAGATCGACCTGGCCGCGGCGGTGGACCAGGCGGTCGAGAGCTGCCGGTCTCTCATCACGTCGCGCAAGCACACCCTGGACGTGGCGCTGCCCAGCCGGCCGGTGCGGGTGGCAGCCGACCCGGCCCGGCTGGTGCAGATCGTGGCCAACCTGCTCAACAACGCCGCCAAGTACACCAACGAGGGCGGCCGCATCTGGCTGTCCGTCGAAGTCAGCAAGGGGCAGGTGAGACAAGGAGACAAGGAGACAAGGAGACAGGGAGACAGGGAGACAGGGAGACAGGGAGACAAGCAGAAGATTGGCGGCGGTGAATCCGTCTCCTTGTCTCCTTGTCTCCCTGTCTCCTTGTCTCCCTGTCTCCCTCCCCTTCAGGCCGTGATCCGCGTGCGCGACACGGGCATCGGCATCCCGCCTGAGATGTTGCCAAAAGTATTTGACCTGTTCACCCAGGTGAATCCCAGCACGGACCGCGCCAAGGCGGGTTGGGCATCGGGCTGACGCTGGTGCGCCAACTCCTGGAGATGCACGGCGGCAGGGTCGAGGCCTACAGCGACGGCCCCGGCCGGGGTAGCGAATTCGTCGTCTACCTGCCGGCCCTGGCAGAAGCGGGGATCGAGGATCGAGGATCGAGGATCGAGGATGGAAGTGAACCAGATAGAGAACCACGATCTTCCATCCTCCATCCTCCATCCTCCATCCTCCATCCTCCATCCCCCGTTGCGGGGGAGAGGGGCAGGGGTGAGGGGGGCCGGCGTATCCTGGTAGTCGATGATAACGTGGACAACGCTGACATCCTGGCGATGTTGCTGCGCGCCTGGGGCATGAGGTGCATACGGCATATGACGGGCCGGCGGCCCTGGAGACAGCACGAACCTGGCGGCCCGAAGTCGTGTTGCTCGACATCGGCTTGCCGCGCATGACCGGACTGGAAGTCGCCCGCCGTATCCGCGAGGATCTCGGGCTGAAGGACGTACTGCTGGCAGCCATGACGGGCTACGGGCAGGAAGAAGACAAACGCCGGTCACTCGAAGCAGGGTTCAACGCCCACCTGGTCAAGCCGGTGGAACTGGAAGTCCTGCAAGCGCTCCTGGCGCAGGCGGCCCCAGCGGAACCCTGCCGGACCGGCACGTAGGGAAACGGCCTGATGCGGCCGCCACTAATAGAGGAGATTCAGTACTTCCAAAAACTCATTAGCCACGGATGAAACACGGATGAAACACGGATAAGATGAAGAAAGGCCAGAAGAATCCAAAGGAAACCACCCCTTTTTCTTATCCGTGTTTCGTCCGTGTTTCATCCGTGGCTGGATTTTGCCTGGTGTCCTATTCGCGTTGCAAAGCTGGGAATGTCAGCCATTCGGTGAGGGTCCAGACATGATCGGCCAGACCCGCGGCCATTGCTGGCGTCCGCTCCTGCCATCCTCCTTCGCTGTCACGCTGACGCAGGGTTCGCACCGGCCAGCAGAAGTTGTAGCTGTACATCGTGAAATAGGTCACCGCCTGATGCACGTCCCAATCCTTGGAGAAGCAGTAGGTCTTCCGCACCTTTCGAGCATTGCGGTTCCGGTCAGTCCCGTTGTGCCGTTCCACGAACGCTGTGTTGATCGCTCGGCTTGCCTTCGACAATGCCAGCGCGGCCATTACGGCCACGAACGTCCCGAACACCACTCGATGGTCGATCTTCACAACCCGGCCTTTTTTCCGGGTCTTATGCACGGTGGCATACTTCAAGTCGGCCAGCGGCACCTGGTACGGCGCCTTGGGCCGTCCCGGTTTTCCAGTCCGCTCGGGGATGACCTCTTCCCCATACGCCTCCAGGATGGCCGTCTTGTAAGCAGCATATTCGTCCGTGGTGATGAGATTCGGAATCCGGCCTTCGGTACGCTTCTTGAAGTCTTGCACCACTTCCTGGGTATTCTCCGAGATGCGTTCTCCTGGCACAACACTCACGACCAAGCGGTGTTCGGGTCGAAAGCCACATGGTCCCAGTTATCCCCCTGCCGGTCATCAGCGGGATCGGCAGGGTCGCAGTTCTTCTCTTTCTTGCCGACGAACGCCCATTTTTCGTCGAACTGCACCTCCCGCGTCTGAGGGGGAAAAAGCCACGAGTTCGTCGTGGAGGTTTTTGGCGTGCTCGCCGGCAAGTTTGCTGTAACGGACAACGGTATCCTTGTTCACTCCGACCAACCGACCGGTCTTGCGGACGCCACAGCCTTCGTCAATATGGGCCAAGATCGAGAGAATCTTCTCTTGGGGTAAGCATGCTCGGAAGAGCGGCGTGCCTTTCCGCTCGCAAAATCGGGCCTTGCATGTAGCACAGCGAAGCATGCGATGTTGTTTGTTGGCCCCGTAGCGATTGCAGACACTCAGGTTGCCGGCTCCACGTTTGCCATAGTCTGGACACTCCGGATCCAGGCAACAAAACCGTGACAGGTCGTCCATGCTTTGCCCTCCGTGGCATGTGCGTTGGTTACAAGGCGACCCAGTTTATACAAAACGACTGCCTTACCGTGCAATACGAGAAGGACACCAGGGGATTTTGGAACTACTGAGATTATTGGGTGAGAGGCGCCCACACCAGAATCTCCCCATTCCCCGGAACAGAACTATCCCCGCTGTAAAGCTGATACGGCCCGTCCTGCGCCTCATACGGAATGTTGACCCCCAACCCCTGCAAATGCCTGGCATACACACGCAAGAACACCGGATTGTAGGCACAGGCAAAGGAGAAGGTCGGCAAAAGCCGGAGTGCCGTCAAGGAGACAATGGTGCCTCGCATCATCCATGCCCCTGTCCGAATTTCGGCACCGCCGAGCAGGAAGATAGTACCGCCCTTCATCTGCAAGCCGGCGAAGTCGCCCACTGGCCCTTTGACTGCAATGATCCCGCGTTGCATCCGCATCCCGACCTCGTTGCCGGCCGAGCCTTCGATGAGAATGGTCCCATCTCTCATTCCCGACGAGCTTCCCCGGTAGGCCGCTCCGATCTGCCCGCCGGCGTTGCCGCGGATGCGGATCAGCCCCCCGGTCATCTCCGCCCCAATCCAGTCCGAGGCGTTGCCGGACACCTCGATGATGCCCCCTTTCATGTAAGCACCCAGATGCATGCCAGCGTTGCCGACGATGGAAATACGGCCGCGAGTCATGCCGCGGCCAATCCATTTCGCCTTTCCTGCCTCGCCGCGAATCTCCAGCTCGTCGCTGGCTGTTCCCTCGACCTCAAAGAATTCATCAACCCGGTACTGGCGCTTGCCCAGGAACACCGGCAGGGCACGAACCGCGTCATGCGTCAATCCCGCCAGCACGTCGGGCGAAAGGACTTCAGCCTCCAACGGCACGGCGGGCTGCTCTTTGAGGGTCAGTGTGATCATTCTCATCCCATCAACAGCGTTTAGCCGCGACCATGTTTAGCGACGCTTCGGAGAAGCGTGCGGGGGCAGACGCTTCTCCGAAGCGTCGCTAAACATGGTCTAAACGGCACGTATCTCCGCCCGTTCGAGGCGTTCCAGCTCCACCGGGTAATTCTCGAACGACACGGTGTAATACTGCTGAAACAGCGGACGCAGATACTCCTCGATCTCTTCATCGTAAGAAGGTCGCACGACAAACTCCCGGCCAATGTCCACATTGCGGATGTCGCCTTCCTCGACCACGACCTGCCCCGCCTTGATGACGTAACGCGGATAGCGGAACATAAGTTCGCCGTCCGGGTTCTCGTTGTAAATGGTCACATCCGCGTCAGCGCCTATGCCCAGATGCCCCTTCTGCGACAATCCCAGCGCTCGCGCCGGACCCGCCGACGTGATGATGGCGATCTCCGACAACGTATATTGCCGATTCAGGTCGGCAAGGACGATGCGCTTCAACGCCTTGGCCGGCAATTCTTTCACACGTTCCCGGCGGTAGTCGGCATTCATGAGCAGATGGACGATCTCTGGATACCGCCAGAAGCAGGCTCCATTCGGATGGTCGGTGGTCAGAAAGATGCGCCACGGGTCGTTAATGAGCAGCAGCAATTCCAAGCCCACGGCCCACTGCACCGCGTTGACCAGATTGCTCTCCTTGTATGTGTAGGGCACGATCCCGCAGCCGGTTTCATTTTCAACGTCGATGTTACCCCACTTGCGTCCGGTGAGCTGATTGAGAAGGTGCTGCCAGGGCCCGTCGGCGGAGATCGTCATGGTGTTGCCGAAAAGAATTGCCCCGGCGTTGGCGGTGAGATTAGGATGGGCGTTGAAATAGTCGGCGAGCGTGGCCGCCTCGGAACGCATGGTGTGCCAGTCGTCGCCGCCGTAGGCATGGAATTGCAAATGGGCCATGTGTGCCCGGTTGCCCTCCAGGACCTTCATGGTTTCCAGAGTCGTGGCGACGTTTCCCGGGGTGCCCAGGTTATTGCAGTGGATGTGCAGCGGATGCGGCAAGCCGAGTTCATCGATGATCTGGGCCAGGCTGGCAATGATCTTCGCCGGCGTCACCTTGCTGTATCCCGTGACCGGCTCGGAAAGCGTCTTGGCGTTCTTGCCCCACTTCCAGGCCGCGACGCCGCCCGGGTTGACCGCCTTCACGCCGTAGCCCTTGGCCGCCCAGATCAGCCAGGCGACGACCTGCTTTGCGCGTTCAAATTCGCCAGCCTCCAGCAGGTCCATGACAATCTCATTGTTGGCCATGAGGACGCAGCAAGTCTTATCGACGATGGGAGTGTCGCGCAGTTCTTCGTGAGTGTGCTTGGCAAAAAGGACTGGCACGGCCGCCTCGTTGACCGTTGTGTAGCCCATGCCGGCGTACAAATACCCAGTTGCGAAGGTGGTGGGCGTCGGACCGCCGATGCCCATGCGCCGCTCGGGCGTGTGCAGGAAGGGAGTCGCCTGCCGTTGATTCTCCGGAGTCATCGCTCGGGCAAAGTTGAGCGCGGCGCCGGCAACGTGGGTGTGAATATCAACCCCGCCGGGGAAGACAATCATGCCGGTCGCGTCGATGGTGCGACCGCCTTCGATCGTGGGAGACGATGCGGCCGTCGGCGATGCAGATGTCCTTGACTTCACCGTGGATATTGTTGGCGGGATCGTATACTTTGCCGCCGACTATGCGAAGCATTGACCTTCACTCCATGTCAGCCACGTCCCTTGCGCCGTGCGAGCTTCTGCACCACCCATTTATGGATAAGTTCTTCCTGAGAAATACCCTTGGCTCGAGCAATCTGCTGGACTGCTTCGGCTTCGTTGGATTGCAGATGAACATGAATTGGTGCGCCATGCGCAAAGACCTGCTCGGTGACCTCTTCCAACTCTTCCTCAAAATCCGTCAAGTCATGAGAATCCCAGAACTTCGCTAACGCGCGGATGGAATCGGTTCTTGGCAACTTGCATGTCATCAAAGCTCTTTCCAGATTCACTAACAACGGCCGCCTACTCTGGCCACGACGACGGCACAGGTTGGTACTTCAAGATCAGGCCAACTCGCTCATTGCGGAACACGACAAAGCAAACCGAAATAAACTGGTGAACCCACTTGCGGACTTCTCCTCCCGGTTTTCGAGTGTGATACAACGGTTCACCTTTTTCAACGCCTGATTGAGATCACGCAAGATTGTGACGATCTCGTTGTGAACGTTGATGAACTCGTCAAGTTTTCCTGTGTCGTTTGCTCGCTGGCGCAATACGTCGAACTGAAGCTTCGCCAAGGGCGTCCACGACATCATCAGGGCAGGCATGGGCCAGTCCTCCCGTTATTCAATCATTTCAACTGGTCCGGCGGAAAGTGCTTCCACACAGCCGATATCAACATGTTCGAATTCAGGCGTCCCGCGGGCATGGGCATCCACCACTTTCATATAAAAGTTGCCGCTGTGCCTCCGCTTTGGCCAACGCCTGGCGCAGCTTCACATCTTCTTCCTGCAACTCGCTTACGAGAGTTGCCAGTCGCTCGACCTCCTTTCCCAACTCGCGTTCCCGCGATTGAGATCGATCCAGCTCGCGAACATTCGCCATGTTTGTCAACCTTTGCTTTTGGGCGAGTGAAAAGGAATGATGCCGCACTCCATTGATCTATGTTATCCGTTCATTCCCGGCTGTACAACACGAGAAGCCGGCACCCATGCCGGCCTCTTCGCAACAGCTTCCCGAATCCGCCACAGGACCGCCTCATCCGTCGGATACGGCGACTTCAATGCCGGCCGCAATGGCAGTGGCACCTCGTCCATGCGATACACGGTACCCGGCGCGCTGATCCCCGTCGCCGCCGTGGTGATGTGGACACGGGCCAGCCGGCTCGTACAGGTGACCTTGGGATCGAGCACAATCGTCGGAATCCGCGCCAGATGGTCGATGCCCGGTTGCGGCATCGTCGCGCCCGGATCGGCGCCCAGTATGAGCGCGGCATCGACATCGCCACGGACCAGCAGATCAACGGTCGAGAACTCTCCGGGGTTGTAGCGGGGGTAGCCGCGGCACAGGTTGACGCCGAAGGAATATCCTGTCGTCCAGCGCATGACCATGTCCGAGCCTGTCACGTTGCCGTGACCGCGCATCGGCATGGCCACGAACTTGGTGAAGGCGTTCAGCTCGGCAGCCAACGTCAGAACCGCCGCCGAGTTCATGTGCTTGCCGCGGGTCATCGACAGACCCATGCCGAAGAAGATGACGCCGAACCGTGTACGCTTCATCCGGTCGGCCAGGTCTTGCAGTTGCTCGACTGTCAACCCAGTATCCGCCACGCTCTCTTTTCTTATGCGTTGGTTCTTGACGAGAGCGCGAAGCGTGGTGAGGATCTCGAAGTCCTTGCCGGGCCTTATCTGCAAGAAAATGTCGGCAGCCTTGGCGCTCGGGGTTTCCCGAATGTCCACCAGCACCATCGTTCGGCCCTTGCGGCCGTTGGGCACAAATTTGCCCTTCTGGGTCAGCGTGTACTTGGTGAAGTGCCGCGGATGGCACTTTGCCGGGTTGGCGCCCCAGTAAATGATGAAGTCGGCCCGGTTCTTGACCTCGCCCAACGTGCAGGTAACCTTGCCGCCCAACTGGGCAGCGATCTCGGTGGGACCGTGGCAGAGCGAGGTATGACTGTCGATCACCCCGCCGATCAACTCGGCCAGGAACACCGCCTCCCGTTGCGCCTCGCAGGTGATGTTACTGAGTCCGTAGACCAGGGGCATGTCGGCCTTGTGCAGGTAGTCGGCCGCTGCTTCGATGGCGGCATCGAGTGAAGCTGGCTTTCCATCAATCAGTGCATCGGGGTAGAGGCGTTCCGCCGTGTGGTTGCGGAACCAGGCCTCGCCGAGACTGCACGCATTCTTGGTCTTGACGATGCGCTCACCCTCGGCGCGCAATTCGATATCGTCGCAAACGCAGCCGCAGAAGGCACATGTGGCGTTCTTCACAATGGTAAGGCTCATCGCAGCCCCTCTCAAGGATGAAGGATGAAGGATGAAGGATGAAGGATGAAAACGAATCAACTCGTACCACGCGCCGGTCACTTCGCTTCTTCTTTTTCATCCTTTTTTGCACGGAATGGAGCAAGAGTCAACGGGGCTATTGAGAAAATCACAGTGGACCGTACAACAACACTGGCCCGAAGCGTTAGCAAGGGAGGCTTGTCCCTCGCTAACGCTTCGGGCCAGTATGCACCCAAACGCCGGACATCACCTGTTGGAGGTCACAATCATGGAAACTGTCAAGCAGATTTCGGTCTTTCTGGAAAACAAACCCGGTCGCCTGGCCAACGTGCTCTCCGCGCTGGCCCAGGAGAAGGTCAACATCACGGCCATGTCGGTCATGGACAGCCACGAGCACAGCGTGCTCCGCTTCGTCACGGACGATGCGTTGAAAACCGTGGGCGTTCTCAAGGGGCATGGCATTCCCCATGCGGAAACCGAGGTCCTGCTCGTCGAGCTGCGCAATCAGCCGGGAGCGCTGGCCCACGTTTGTGAGCTGATGGGTGGAGAGCACATCAACATCGATTATGTCTATTGCAGTTCAGGCGGCCGCAACGGCCGGGTGATGGGCGTGTTCAAGGTGTCGAACACGGACAAGGCCATGCGCGTGATGAGTGACGTTGGCGGCAATACGGCCAAACGCCGTGGGCAGCGCCGCCCGGTGCGTGATCTGCGTTCGTATCAGCAGCGCGGCACGGCTGGATTGACAAGGTGACAGGGTGACAGGGTGACAGGGTGGCAAGGTAACGGCAAAATAGTGTGACAGATTTTAAGCCTGGTCACCCTGTCACCTTGTCACCGGCTTGTGGCGGCGCTTGCCGAAACGTGGTCAGGTCATGCCGTCGAATCATGACGCCGGCCTGGCCGTCGGTGCGGATGCCCATCGTGTAGATGCCGAACTTGCCCGAAGTCGTCTCCGCCACATACAGCGCCGCTTGACCTTGCGTGATCTGGCCGGTCGTCATGATGAAGTGAACGTTCTGCCGCGGTTGAATGCCGAACTCGTTGATCAAATCGACTTCCGCCCAGCCGGTGATCTTGCCCCGGTCGCGGTCGATGACCGTGCCGAGCAGCTTGCCGTTGCGGTAGTCGAGCAGCCAGAACACCGTCGGTCTGTGCCCGCGGATAAATAGCGACGGCTCCCGTACACATGATGTAATCCTCGAAACGATCCGTCGCAGCCTGAGCGGTCCGGATCTGCCCAGAACACAGGCAAGCAGCCACGGCACCCACGATCAGCCCCAACGCGAACGACAGCAATCGGCCTGAATCCTTCATAATTTTCTCCTGTTTGCATCATAAGGTGGCGGCAAGTTTGAAACTTGCCCCACCGATTAGCCTTATAGCAATCTCTCTACGTCCATCAACAACAATTACTGCTCTCGCCTCAATAGGGGCCAAATTGGTATCTTCGGCAGGCCGGACAGGATTGTCCGGCCTACTTGAGGAACAAAACGGGCCTTACCTATCCCACGTACTTTCTCACGACCCGCTGACAAGGAGGTTTCTCATGCTTCGTTCGCACCGTTTGCTGGCCGCCATGTTTGTCGCAACCGTTCTCGGCATGGCCCTGGCGCTGGCCGGCTGTCTGAAGCCTATCGGTCTTCCGAAGGGAACGGTCACGCCGGACGGCTACCTGTTCTGTTTCTGGAACCTGGAGAACTTCTTCGACGACAAGTACGACGGCCATGGTAACAAGGCCGACAAGGTCTACGACGAGTGGTTTGCTCACAACCCCGCCATTCTGAAGCATAAGCTGGGCAATCTCAGCCAGGCATTGATCGCCATGAACGGCGGCAGAGGGCCTGATATCCTGGCCGTCGCGGAAGTCGAGAGCAGGAGAGCGGCGGAATTGCTGCAAGAGGCTCTCAACGAAAAGCTCAGTGATCCGTCCTTGCACTACCAATATGTGCTCATGGAGGAAGTATCGGTGGGCCGCCACATCGCCACAGCCATTCTGACTCGGTTGCCAGCCAGCAGGCCGGACCTGCTCGACAAGCACATGCGTATCCTGGAAGGGCACATCAAGGTGAACGGTCACGATTTGGTGGTGCTGGCCTCGCACTGGACATCACGGCTCAGCGAGGAGATAGGCCACAAACATCGCGCGGAGTACGGTGAAAAGATTTACGGGCGCTACAGGAGCATGTACACGAGGAATCCACATGTCGATCTCCTCGTGTGCGGCGACTTCAACGACACGCCCCAGGACGACAGTGTGACAAGGCATTTGCACGCCACCGGTGACAGAGAGGCGGTTCGCCAATCAGGAGCGGAGCCGTTGCTGCTGGACTTGATGGCAAACAAGGACCCCAACCATTTCGGCACACATCATTACCATAAATCGTGGTTCATCTTCGACCACATCGTCGTGTCGCCCGGCCTGCTGGACAATCAAGGCTGGAGCTGCGATCCTGATTCAGTACGCACGGTCAACACGCTGACCGATCCCTATGATCCGCACCACGCTCCCTGGCGCTTCGGCAACCCCGGCGACAAGGCCGAACGCGGCTACAGCGATCATTTCCCGGTGACGGTGCGGCTCAAAGTACAGGGGAATTGAGTTTGTGAATGCGTTTAGCCGCGACCCGAAGGGGAACGCGGATTTCGCGAAGGCGTTTAGCCGCGACCCGGAGGGGAGCGCGGGGCCTCAACGCTCCCCTTCGGGTCGCGGCTAAACAATTCGATCCTACGGCAATTGCGTCTCGCCCATCAAGTACCGATCACACTCCCGTGCCGCCCCGCGCCCTTCGTTGATGGCCCAGACGATCAGGCTCTGGCCCCGCCGCATATCACCCGCGGCGAAGACACCCGGAACACTCGTTGCAAAGTTGCCATGCTCCGCCTTGGCATTGGACCGCTGATCCTTCTCGATGCCAAGCTGGTCGATCACCAAACTTTCCGGCCCCGAGAAACCCAGTGCCAGCAGCACGAGCTGAGCGGGTAAGATCTTCTCCGTCCCAGAAATCGGCCGTGGACTGGCTCGGCCGTTGTCCTTGACCCATTCGACCGCGACGGTGTGAATCGCCTTGACGTGGCCGTTGTCGTCTCCGGCGAACTTCGTGGTCTGCACGGTGTACCGTCGCGGGTCGTCGCCCCAGAGTGCCTTGCTCTCTTCCTGGCCGTAGTCGAGGCTGTAAACCTTCGGCCATTGCGGCCAGGGGTTGTCCGGAGCACGCTCCAGCGGCGGCCGGGGTACGATTTCCAGTTGCAAGAGGCTTTTGCAGCCGTGCCGCAGCGCGGTGGCGACGCAGTCGGTACCCGTGTCGCCGCCGCCGATCACGATCACGTCCTTGTCCTTGGCGGAAATGTACTTGCCGTCGGCGTGCTGGCTGTCGAGCAGGCTCTTGGTGTTGGCGTGCAGGAACTCCATGGCGAAATGAATGCCCTTGAGGTTGCGGCCCTCGGTCTTGGCGAAGAAGTCGTTCGGTTTCGTCGCCCCGCCGCACAGGACAACCGCGTCGAAGTCCGTGCGGAGCTTGTCGGCCGGATAATCCTTGCCCACTTCGCAATTCGTGACGAACTGCACCCCTGCCGCAGCCATCAGATCGACCCGGCGCTGCACGATGTCCTTTTCGAGCTTCATGTTGGGGATGCCGTACATCAGCAGGCCGCCGATGCGATCGGCACGCTCGAAGACCGTGACCCAGTGACCGGCCTTGTTGAGTTGAGCAGCACAGGCCAGGCCCGCCGGACCGGAACCCACGACCGCAACCTTCTTTTCCGTGCGTTTGGCCGGCGGCTCGGCAACGATCCAACCTTCCTCGAAGCCCCGATCCACGATGGCGCACTCGATGCTCTTGATCGTGACCGGCGGCTCGTTGATGCCGAGGACGCATGAACCTTCACAGGGGGCCGGACAGACGCGGCCGGTGAACTCCGGGAAGTTGTTGGTCTTGTGCAACCGTTCGAGAGCCTCTTTCCACAGGCCGCGATAGACCAGGTCGTTCCACTCCGGGATGAGGTTGTTGATCGGGCAGCCGGATGCCATGCCTTCCAGCAAGCTGCCGGTGTGGCAGAAGGGCACGCCGCAGTCCATGCAACGGGCGCCCTGTTTCTGTAGCATCACCGTGTCGGCATGCTCGTGGAACTCGTGCCAGTCGTGAACCCGCTCCGCCGGCTGCCGGGCTAACGGCAGCTCGCGCGGATATTCCATGAAACCTGTTGGCTTGCCCATGTTACTTCCCTCCCACCCGCGACAAATCCTTCGCATTCTCCTCAAACGCCGCCATCTCCACTTCATCATCGGACATGCCGCTGGCCTTCAAACGCTGCTGTGTCTCGATGACACGCCGGTAATCGTTCGGATATATCTTGACGAACTTCGGCACCATCTCTTCCCACTGAGCCAGCACCTTCCAGGCCCGGTCGCTCTTGGTATAGCCGGCATGTTTGCGGATCATGCTCCGCACCAGTTCAATCTCCTGGCAATCTTCGAGCTTGAAAAGCTTGACCATCTCCATGTTGCAGCGGCGCGGGAAGTCGCCGGCCTCGTCGAGGACATAGGCGACGCCGCCCGACATGCCGGCGGCGAAGTTCCGGCCGGTAGGCCCGATCACCACCACCCTGCCGCCGGTCATGTACTCGCAGCCGTGATCGCCGACCGACTCGACCACCGCATTCACGCCGCTGTTGCGCACGCAGAAACGCTCGCCGGCCACGCCGCGGATGTAGGCTTCGCCGCCGGTCGCCCCGTAGAAGGCCACGTTGCCGATGATGACGTTCTCTTCCGGCACGAAGGTCGAACCAGCCGGCGGATAGACGATGATCTTGCCGCCCGACAGCCCCTTCCCGATGTAGTCGTTCGAGTCGCCTTCCAGGATCAGTGTCATGCCGCGCGGCACGAACGCCCCGAAGCTCTGACCGGCGGAACCCTTGAAGTGGAGCTTGATCGTATCGTCCGGCAAGCCGTTGCGGCCAAAACGCCGCGTCAGCTCGCTGCCGACAATGGTGCCGACCACCCGATGGACATTGCGAATCGGCAGGGTCGCCGAGACAGGCGTGCCATTGTCGAGGGCCGGCTTGCACAGTTGCATGAGCGTGGTGTTGTCAAGCGCCTTTTCCAGGCCGTGATCCTGCGCTATCTGGCAATAGCGGCCAATCTCAGGCGGGACGTCCGGCTGATAGAAGATCGCCGAGAAATCGAGTCCCCTGGCCTTGTAATGATCGACCGCCTTGCGCATCTCCAGCTTCTCCGTGTGGCCGATCATCTCGTTGAAGCTGCGGAAGCCCAGTTTCGCCATCAACTCACGCACCTCCTGAGCAATGAAGCGCATGAAGTTGACGACGTGAGACGGATCGCCGGTGAACTTCCTGCGCAGCTCGGGATTCTGCGTGGCCACGCCGACCGGGCAGGTGTTCAAATGGCAGACACGCATCATCACGCAGCCCATACGTCACCAGCGGCACGGTGGCGAAGCCGAATTCCTCACGCGCCGAGCAGCGCGCCGACGACCACGTCGCGGCCCGTCTTGAGCTGGCCATCGACCTCGACGACGATGCGGCTGCGCAAGTCGTTGAGCACCAGCGTCTGATGCGTTTCGGCCAGGCCCAGTTCCCACGGAGCGCCGGCGTGCTTGATGCTCGTGAGCGGCGATGCTCCTGTGCCGCCGTCGTAGCCGCTGATGAGCACCACGTCCGCATGGGCCTTGGAGACGCCCGCGGCGATGGTGCCGACGCCAACCTCGGCCACCAGCTTGACGCTGATGCGGGCATGGTGGTTGGCGTTCTTCAAGTCGTGAATCAGCTCCGCCAGGTCCTCGATGGAGTAGATGTCATGGTGCGGCGGCGGCGAAATCAAACCGACGCCCGGCGTCGAGTAGCGGACCCGGGCGATCCACGGATAGACCTTTTGGCCGGGGAGCTGACCGCCTTCGCCGGGCTTGGCACCCTGGGCCATCTTGATCTGCAACTCTCTGCGCCATTGACCAGGTACTCGCTGGTCACGCCGAAACGCCCGGAAGCGACTTGCTTGATGGCACTGTTGCGCGAATCGCCGTTGGCGTCGACTGCGTAGCGGGCCGGATCTTCGCCCCCCTCGCCGGTATTGCTCTTGCCGCCGATGCGGTTCATGGCGATGGCCAGTGTTTCATGCGCCTCCTGGCTGATCGAGCCGTAGGACATGGCGCCCGTCTTGAAGCGCTTCATGATCGATTCGACCGGCTCGACCTCTTCGATCGGAATGGGCTTCTCGGCAAATTTCAACTCGAACAGGCCGCGCAGCGTGCAGAGTTGTTTGGTCTGGTTGTCCACCAGTTCGCTGTATTGCTTGAAGAGTTCGATAATTGCCTGTTCGGCAGGCGATGCTGCAAGCTTGTGAACGGTCTCGGGATTGAACACGTGGTACTCGCCGTCGCGGCGCCACTGGTACTGGCCGCCTGCATCCAGCGTGCGACCATTCACCGGCCGGTCGGGGAAGGCGCTGCCGGTGCCGCGCTCGACTTCCCTGGCAATGACATCGAGGCCGACGCCGCCGATGCGCGACGCGGTCCAGGTGAAATACTTGTCCACGACATTCCTGGTTCAGGCCAATGGCCTCGAAGATCTGGGCGCCGCGATAGCTTTGCACCGTGGAGATGCCCATCTTGGACATCACCTTGAGCACGCCCTTGCTGGCCGCCTTGATGTAGTTCTTGATCGCCTTCTCGTGATCGATCCCGCTGAGCAGGCCCTGGCGGACCATGTCGTCGAGCGTCTCGAAAGCCAGGTAGGGATTGATGGCCCCGGCGCCGTAGCCGATCAACAGTGCGAATTGATGCACCTCGCGCGGTTCGCCGCTTTCCAGCACCAGGCCGGCCTTGGTGCGCGTCCCTTCACGAATCAGGTGATGGTGGACGCCTGCCACCGCCAGGAGTGCCGGGATGGCGGCTGTGTCGTGGTCAATGCCGCGGTCCGATAGGATGATGACGTCGTTGCCCGCGGCGATGGCCTCGCTCGCTCGGCGGCAAAGTTCTTGCAAGGCACGATCCAGCCCCGCCGCGCCCTCGGCGATCTTGAACAGCATCGGCAGCGTGATCGACTTGAACCCGCCGGGACCGGTGCCGTCGAGATGCCGCAGCTTCTCCAGCTCTTCGTTGCGCAGGATCGGCGACTTGAGCTTGATCTGCCGGGCCGACAACGGCGTCGGTTCCAGCAGATTTTGTTCGGAGCCGATCGTCGTATCCACCGACATGATGATCTCTTCACGGATGGAATCGACCGGCGGATTGGTGACCTGGGCGAAGAGTTGCTTGAAGTAGTCGTAGAGCAACTGCGGTTTGTCCGAGAGAACGGCCAACGGCGCGTCGTTCCCCATCGAGCCTACCGCTTCGACTCCCTCCAACGCCATCGGGGCCATGAGCAGCTTGAGGTCTTCCGTCGTGTAGCCAAAGGCTTGTTGCCTCTGCATCACCGTCTTGTGGTCCGGCTCGTGAGTCAACGGAGCAGCCGGCAGTTCCTCCAGCGGCGTCAAATTGGCCCGCAGCCAGTGCGCATAAGGCTTCTGCGTAGCGATCTCGTACTTCAATTCCTCGTCGGCGACGATCCGGCCCTTCTCGATATCTACCAGAAACATGCGCCCGGGCTGTAGACGGCCCTTGAGCAAGACGCGCTCCGGCGGAACGTCGAGCACGCCCACCTCCGAAGCCATGATGACCAGATCGTCCTTGGTGACGTAGTAGCGCGACGGCCGCAGCCCGTTGCGGTCCAGCACGGCGCCGATGCGCAGCCCGTCGGTGAACGCGATGGAGGCGGGGCCGTCCCACGGTTCCATCAGGCAAGCGTGATACTCGTAGAACGCCTTTTTCTCCGCGCTCATCGACTCGTGGTTGCTCCACGGCTCCGGAATCATCATCATCACGGCGTGCGGCAGCGACCGGCCGGTCAGCACGAGCATTTCCAGGGCATTATCGAACATCGCCGAGTCGCTGCCGTCCTGATCGATGATCGGCAGCAGCTTCTGGATGTCCGGCCCAAACAATTTGGAGGGAAACATGTTCTCCCGGGCGTGCATCCAGTTGATATTGCCGCGCAGCGTGTTGATCTCGCCGTTGTGACACAAGTAGCGGTAGGGATGCGCCCGTGCCCAGTTCGGGAAGGTGTTCGTGCTGAAGCGGGAATGGACCATCGCCAGCCCCGTCTCGACGGCAGGATCGAGCAAGTCGGGATAGAAGGTCGAGAGTTGGTTCGCGTTGAGCATGCCCTTGTAAAGAATGGTCTTGTAGGACAGGCTCGGCATGTAGAACGTGCCCCGCTGAGCGATCGCCGATGTCTTGACCGCTCTCTCAATGCGCTTGCGGATGACGTACAGCTTGCGTTCGAAGGATAGTTCGTCCTCGATATTTTCTGCCCGGCCGATGAAGAGTTGCCTCATGAACGGCTCGACTCGGCGAGCCGTTGGCCCCACGGAGGAATCATCGGTGGGGATTGTTCGCCAGCCCAGCACCTGCTGGCCTTCTTCCCGGACCACCTGCTCGAGAAGTTGCTCGCACTGCGCCCGGTCGGCGGGATCGGTCGGCAAGAATACCATGCCCACGCCGTACTTGCCGTAATCAGGCAGCTTGATGTTTAACTTGGCGGATTCCTGCTGCAAGAAGCGGTGCGGCATCTGCAAGAGCATGCCGGCGCCGTCGCCGGTGTTCTTCTCGCAGCCGCACGCCCCGCGGTGTGCCAGGTTCAGCAGGATCTGCATTCCCTTCTGCACCAGGTCATGGGACTTCCGCCCTTTCAGGTCAACGACGAAGCCCACGCCGCACGAGTCGTGTTCGTACTGCGGATCGTACAGGCCCTGCTTTACGGGAATCATGTTTTGGCTCATGTCAAACTGTCCTCTGCGTCGCCGTTCCTCAGAAGGTCCAGGAAACGCTGGGCCGTCAGACTCAGCTTGTTGCCTCGGCGGTGAATGATGCCGACCGGACGAACAAATCGGCAGCCTTCCAGCGGTAGCGCGACTAAGGTTCCTGCCTCGATTTCTCGAAGCAGCGTTGGTTTCGGCAGCAAGGCCACGCCGCCGGATACCACGATGGCCTGTTTGATGTTTTCGATACTGTCGAACTCGAGCACCACGTCCACCGCGACCCCCTGCTCACGTAAGAAACGGTCCACTTTGCGGCGGATCGCCAAGCTCCGGTCAAAACCGATATATTTCTCTGCGGCCAACTGCTCCAGTTTCACAGCCTTCTGGCGTGCCAGCGAATGGTCCGAACCGCATGCCAGGACCATTTCTTCCTCACGCCACGGCAGTGCCGTCAATTCCCTGGACCGGCGCGGGAACGACACCAGGCCGAAATCCACGGTCCCGTCGTGTACCTTCTCGTAAACCCGATTGGGGTGCAGATACTCGACGTGGACTTTCGTGCCCGCATGCTCAGCCATGAAGCGTTCCACGAACTGATCCATATCGCCCAGCCCGACCGAGTAGATGGCTGCCACCCGAATCATCGCCGCGACTTCCGACTGGGCATTGCGAATCGACGATTCCAGCTCGAAGTATTGCTCGACCAGCCCCTTGCAGCCGTCGTAGTAGCTCTTCCCCGCCGGAGTGGCTTGCAGCGGACGGACGGACCGGTCGATCAACTGCACACCAAGCCGTTTTTCCAGTTGCAGCACAATCTGGCTAGCCGCCGACTGCGAGACCTTGTTGGCCTGCGCTGCCTGCGAGAAGCTCTGGTGCTGGACCACGTCGCAAAACACCTTCAGCGATTCAAATTGCATCGACATATCATACAGCAGACGATTTACTAATAGCAAGATGTTATTACATAAAATTATTTAATAGTGCTGATGAGCGAGCATAAGCTCGGCTGCCTCGTGGTTATCGACGACGGCCGCATACAGAACGTTTTGCTGAAAGAACACATTCACGGCTACGTGTAAGCAGACAAGGTGACAAGGTGACAAGGTGATCGTTACGGCTTGGCGGCCGCCTTGCGGCTCAGGTCAATGTACTGGGGGCTGGCGGTCAGGTTCAGAGCGACCGTACCGTCCGTGACGTTGGCCTGGACCACTTTCCCGTAAAGGTCGCGCACCGCGACGCTGGTACACCCCGTTGTTGGAATGCTGAGATCATGGGCCTTGGCCCTGTCTTGCGGGTCGTCCCGCGCCTGCGGCACTGTCCAGGCGACGATCTTCCGGCCTTTCGCTGCATTCTCGAAAGCAAGCACGTAGTCCAGGTTGGCGCCCACCTTGAGCCGCTCCACAAAACGATAACCGGCCAACTCGGCGTTCATGTTCTTGCAGGCATTGTAAACCGGCAGCGGCTCCGCGCCTTTGCTGCGAACTCTGTGATCGGCGGCATCGTTCTCGTCCCAGTTGTACCAGATCGTCATGTGTATGTCGCACATCTGGTCCACCAGGTACTGGCGCACGAAGAGCATGGCCTGCTGGTCGAGCGTCACCTTCTTCCCCACGGGGAAGCCCACTTCCGAATTCATGACCGGGAAGTCCTTGGCAGCGCCGGCTTTCTTCATCTTCTCGCGCAGAATTCCATAGCCCTCATTCTCGACCGCGCCGGCTGGCGTCGTGTCAATGCACAACTCGGGTCGCGCGAAGCCGTACGGATGAACCGACAGGGCGTTGATGCCCGTCTGGAGCAAGCCCTGCTTGAAGGCCTCGTCAATCCACCGGAAGGAGTCGCGCCACAGGCAGGACACCGACCCGCCCATGATGTAACAATCGGGGTCGGCACCGCGCATGGCCGGCACCGTTTTCTTCACCAGCGCCACGTACTGGCCGGCGAACTCGACGGAATTCATGGCCCCCTTCCCCTTCCAAAAACCCACGTTAGGCTCGTTCCAGATCTCCCATGTGACGTTGCGGCCTTTGCAGTGCTTGGCCGCCGCCGCCGCCCATTGGGCATACGCCTCGCGGCCTTCATCCGTGGTTTCCGGGTCCCCGTAGAGGGGATTGCGATAATCCAGGATAAACAGCGTTAGCATCCCCCGTTTGTCCAGATTGTCCAACATGCGGTCGTACGCGCTGAAGTTGTACTCCCCCTTGCTTCGCTCGATCTCCGTCCAAACGAAGTCCTTGCGGATGAGGTTGACGCCTGCGGCCTTGATCGCGTCCCAATCCTGGTCCGATCCCATGATGTGAACGTTGAAGCCCAGGCCCGGCGAGTTTCCCTTCGGCCCGGTTTTGGAAGCGGGCTGTTCCTTCGCTGGCGGCTCCGCAGCCGCGGCCCATGCCGCCAGGCCGGCGAACTGGATCAGGGCCAGGACCGTCGCTACTGCTCTATTCATCGCAATATCTCCAGGCAAGGACCCAAAGAGTTTCATTCGCGCCGCCCCCGACCTCCAGTCAACCGGCAGCGGCCAGCGGGTGGCATAATCTATGAAGAAAGGCGGATAAAAACGCAGGGATATGGGGCTTGCTTGTTATCCTTCGCATATCAAGCATGTCCCCTGATCCGGTTCAACTAGGTCGGCCCGCGACGGAGTGCGCGAATGACGTTCTGCGTGATGTACGCGATGCGGCGCGTCAGAGCATGAAATTCGTTCACTTCCGCGACCGCATGGCACCATATCGGTGCTTCTAATCCGCCGGCGAACTCTCGCTCCCTCTCCGCAGCTTCATGATCGGCGGCGGCCTGCGAATCCATGCCGCGGATTCATCCATGTCTCGCTACCTCGCGGCTTTGTCCTGCTTTTGTTATCAGGTCGAGGATTTCCTGACCGACTGCGTCGGAGTGCAACACTTTATAGTCGTCGCACCGCACCGCGTTGACGATTTCCTCTGCGGTCTTCCAGTTCTCTTCCATCGCGGTCTTGAACTCGGCCGGGGTCGTGAGGATCATGTGCAGACGCTGGCTAAAGCCAGTCTCAAACCGGCCATTTGGCTCAAACGTCGTTTCGAACAACTCCTTGTCCGGGTTGCTATCGCCCCATCCGCCAACGACCTCGAACAAGTAAATGTCCTGCTGATCGCGCGACGGGCCGGGTTGGTAGGCAATGGCCAGATGGAGCGGTTCGTCTTCCAGTTCCCGGTGCTGTTCGGTGAGGCGGCGGATCGCCGGCTCGAACCGAGGAAATCTTTCGGTAGTCCATTCGCCTGCCATGATCCTCGCTCCTTTTGTGAGCGGCCATCGCAAAACAATTAGCTGACGCGACCACTGTCCAGAAGATGATTATACCTCATTCTGTGATATAATCATCACCTCAAGCGCATTGGTGTCAATTCGGTTTTCGCGCCGAAAACAGCAGCGGGGTTCAGAGCACAAGGATACAGCTTGCTCACCATTGGACGCGTTACTAACCGGTTCGGTGGCCATGCCAAATTCGTACCTGATACTCGCGGTCGCCTTTTGGTTTCTCTTTAGCTTCTTCGTTGGGAGAACCGCGTCATCGCTGCATCGATCGCCGGTTACTTGGTTCTTGTTGGCGCTACTGTGCAACCCTTTGCTGGTGCTCGCGATACTGTTGTGCTTTATCGGCGACCCGCCGCCGGCCATTTGGTTCTTGTTGGCGCTATTATGCAACCCATTGCTGGTGTTCGCGATACTGTGGATTATCGGCGACCCGGAGGCGACCGCAGCGCTCCGGGAAAGGGAAGACCGGATTCGCGAGCGGCATCCCGAACGGAAAGACATTCGGGAAGCCGCCCTGAACGAGATGAATTGCCCGCACTGCGGAGCCGCAGTCAACCCGATCACAGAGGACGGCTTGCATTCCTCCGAGAGGGAACCCTGGCTCTTGATATGCAACCGGTGTCAGGGCACGATTGAGCCGGACGTTTAGTCCGAGAGGAGTCGGTTGCAGGCAACGCATTGCCGGTTGCCTTCTGCCGAAGGCAGCCCACCGGGTGCGCAAGCGTGTTCCCGATCCGCAAACATGGCGTTCCAGCACTACTTGCCGCAATGGCGCGTGTTGCGGCTGCCGCAGGCTTGCGCCGACGGCCACGATGGCGAAGTGCATGCAGTCCGTCCGAAGGCAAACTGAATAGAACAAGATAGATTGAGACAACAGGGTCAGAAACTATGAAGAAAGGCGGATAATAACGCAGGCCGCTGCAAGCTAAGCTCTTAAGAGGGTTAGGTTACATTTTCTCTTACTTAAGGAGCTTTACTATGACAGCGGCCTACACGAGTAATGGTACCACACAGTCCGGCGCCTTGCACATGGCTTTTGAGCTGAGCTGGAATTCTTATTGCACGTAAGGCATGATTTTGTATAAATTGGGTCGCCTTGTAACCAACACACATGCCACGGAGGGCAAAGCATGGACAACCTGTCGCGGTTTTGTTGCCTGGATCCGGAGTGTCCAGACTATGGCAAACGTGGAGCCGGCAACCTGAGTGTCTGCAATCGCTACGGGGCCAACAAACAGTATCGCATGCTTCGCTGTGCCACATGCAAGGCCCGATTTTGCGAGCGGAAAGGCACGCCGCTCTTCCGAGCATGCTTACCCCAAGAGAAGATTCTCTCGATCTTGGCCCATATTGACGAAGGCTGTGGCGTCCGCAAGACCGGTCGGCTAGTCGGAGTGAACAAGGATACCGTTGTCCGTTACAGCAAACTTGCCGGCGAGCACGCCAAAAACCTCCACGACGAGCTCGTGGCTTTTTCCCCCTCAGACGCGGGAGGTGCAGTTCGACGAAAAATGGGCGTTCGTCGGCAAGAAAGAGAAGAAATGCGACCCTGCCGACCCCGCTGATGACCGGCAGGGGGATAACTGGGACCATGTGGCTTTCGACCCGAACACCGCTTGGTCGTGAGTGTTGTGCCAGGAGAACGCATCACGGAGAATACCCAGGAAGTGGTGCAAGACTTCAAGAAGCGTACCGAAAGCCGGATTCCGAATCTCATCACCACGGACGAATATGCTGCTTACAAGACGGCCATCCTGGAGGCGTATGGGGAAGAGGTCATCCCCGAGCGGACTGGAAAACCGGGACGGCCCAAAGCACCGTACCGGGTGCCGCTGGCCGACTTGAAGTATGCCACCGTGCATAAGACCCGGAAAAAAGGCCGGGTTGTGAAGATCGACCATCGAGTGGTGTTCGGGACGTTCGTGGCCGTAATGGCCGCGCTGGCATTGTCGAAGGCAAGCCGAGCGATCAACACAGCGTTCGTGGAACGGCACAACGGGACTGACCGGAACCGCAATGCTCGAAAGGTGCGGAAGACCTACTGCTTCTCCAAGGATTGGGACGTGCATCAGGCGGTGACCTATTTCACGATGTACAGCTACAACTTCTGCTGGCCGGTGCGAACTCTGCGTCAGCGTGACAGCGAAGGAGGATGGCAGGAGCGGACGCCAGCAATGGCCGCGGGTCTGGCCGATCATGTCTGGACACTCACCGAATCGTGACGTTCCCGGCTGTGCAACGCGAATGGAAGCTGGCTTTCACGACCGGCCACGGGCAGCAGCCGCGGCAGCGCACCATCCGGGCCCGTGACCTGGCGGCGCTCGAACAGGAGATCGCCAAGGCCAAGAAGCGTTTCAAGCTCGACCCTGACACCCCAGTGTTCAGTTGCTACGAAGCAGGGCGTGACGGCTTCTGGCTACACCGCTACTTGACGACGCACGGCGTTGTGAACGTGATCGTCGATTCGGCGAGCATCGAGGTCAATCGGCGCAAGCGGCGTGCCAAGAGCGATAAGCTCGACGCCAACAAGCTGGTGAACATGCTGTTGCGCTACCGAGCCGGCGAGCGCAAGGTCTGGAGTGTCGTGCGGGTGCCGGGCATTGCCGACGAGGATAACCGGCAATTGCATCGCGATTTGCAAGAACTCCTGGACGAGCAGACAAGGCACGTCAACCGGATTAAGGGACTGCTGGCCAGTCAAGGGCTGGCCCCGGACGCGGTGGCTGCAACACTGCCCGAGTGGTTGCAAGAGGCACAGTTGTGGGACGGCACATCACTGGGCACGGAGATGCACTGTCGGTTGTTGCGTGAACACGAACGCTGGCAATTCGTGCATCGGCAAGTGCTTGATTTGTTGAAGGAACGCCGGCGGCGCATTCGCCACGACGAGACCCCCGGCGTAGACATGGTGCGTCGCTTGCTGAACCTGGCGGGGATTGGACTGAGCGGATCCTGGCTGCTGGTGTACGAGTTCTTCGCCTGGCGTTCTTTCCAGAATCGCAAGCAGGTGGGAGCGATCGTGGGCTTGACGGGAACAGCGTACCAGAGCGGCGACAGCGTGTGCGAGCAAGGTATCAGCAAGGCGGGCAATCGGCGCATGCGCAGGCTACTGGTGGAGTTGGCTTGGTGCTGGGTACGCTTGCAGCCGGAGAGTGCGTTGAGCCGATGGTACGCGCGGCGCTTCGCGACGGGCAAAGGGCCGGCGCAAGATCGGCATCGTGGCCGTGGCCCGCAAGCTGCTCATTGCCTTGTGGAGATATCTGGAGCAAGGCGAGATACCGGCAGGAGCCAAGATCGTGGATTGGCGGTTGAAACTCAGGCAGAAGCTGCCAGGGGCAGCGCCGGCGGTTTGATGTTGACTTGGCAAAAGCGGCGCCGGAGGTTTGTGCCTCCGGCGCGCCTGGCACCTTTGGTGCGCCGTTGGTCTGGGTATTCCTCATCGGTTGCACGCCTGCAGAGCCGACTCCGCTTCCCCAGGCAAGCAAGTGTAGCACAGATGGTAATGGAGGACAGTCACACGAAACAGAGGTGAGACGACGACAACGTCGCGTCGAGGACTGGTCCGGGCGACCGATAAAGTTCCGGGTTGGCTGCAAGGCCGCCGCGGGTCAGAAGGGTCGTCCCGGTACCAGGCTTCGGCGGATCGCCAGTGGGCGAATACAGATTGTGGTGTTTCGGCCTGCTCCGCCGCAAGGGGAGAGACGTGAGCCGACACGTATAGAAGGTTGTCACAGGCCATCGCCGGCGAGCCTTGAGTCGTCGCTACCGAGGGTCTGGACCTGATCGAAGCCGCCAGTCTGGGGGCGCGACCGTTGGTTGTTTCACCGGGAAAACAGGACACAGAGCAGAGCTTGAAAGAGTCGCCAGACGTTTTGCAGCGAGGCAGGTAAGATCCTCCGAAGGAGTAGAGTGCGTTTAGGAGGCATGAACTCTGGCGACCAAAAGTGGCGCGGACAGGTGGCAAAAGAGTTTCTGTTTGGCGGTTGGCGTTCGGGGTGCGTAGAGAGGGAGTTGAACAGGGTATTTTTTAGCTTGGACTTGACAGCGGCTCACTCATAGAAGGAACATTTGTGAGATATGACATATCGCAAAAAAGTTCCTGCCTCCACTCCCTATACTGGGACGCGCATCACAGAAACAGGTGGTGAATGTGGCTCAACGCGGGAAGATGTGCCTGGTGGCGCTGGGACATCCGCCGGGTAGGCTGATGGGGCCAGGGCGAGCGTGAAGATGTATCAGGCATACGCGCGGGCCGTGGCCGTGATGGTGAGTTCACTTCTTTCATTGTTTTCACTTTCTGACACACCCCCTTGGAAAGTATTCAGTGACGCTGAAAAGAAATGCGGCGTTCGAGATCGACGCCGAAGTCCTGTCGGCCACGATCGTTACGGTTTTGGAACCAGAGGGTGGGCCAATGCCGTCTCACGAAAAGAAAGCCGGCCGCCGCACAGTTTGCCTGGTGTCCTTCTCGTATTGCACGGTAAGGCAGTCGTTTTGTATAAACTGGGTCGCCTTGTAACCAACGCACATGCCACGGAGGGCAAAGCATGGACGACCTGTCACGGTTTTGTTGCCTGGATCCGGAGTGTCCAGACTATGGCAAACGTGGAGCCGGCAACCTGAGTGTCTGCAATCGCTACGGGGCCAACAAACAACATCGCATGCTTCGCTGTGCCACATGCAAGGCCCGATTTTGCGAGCGGAAAGGCACGCCGCTCTTCCGAGCATGCTTACCCCAAGAGAAGATTCTCTCGATCTTGGCCCATATTGACGAAGGCTGTGGCGTCCGCAAGACCGGTCGGTTGGTCGGAGTGAACAAGGATACCGTTGTCCGTTACAGCAAACTTGCCGGCGAGCACGCCAAAAACCTCCACGACGAACTCGTGGCTTTTTCCCCCTCAGACGCGGGAGGTGCAGTTCGACGAAAAATGGGCGTTCGTCGGCAAGAAAGAGAAGAACTGCGACCCTGCCGATCCCGCTGATGACCGGCAGGGGGATAACTGGGACCATGTGGCTTTCGACCCCGAACACCGCTTGGTCGTGAGTGTTGTGCCAGGAGAACGCATCTCGGAGAATACCCAGGAAGTGGTGCAAGACTTCAAGAAGCGTACCGAAGGCCGGATTCCGAATCTCATCACCACGGACGAATATGCTGCTTACAAGACGGCCATCCTGGAGGCGTATGGGGAAGAGGTCATCCCCGAGCGGACTGGAAAACCGGGACGGCCCAAGGCGCCGTACCAGGTGCCGCTGGCCGACTTGAAGTATGCCACCGTGCATAAGACCCGGAAAAAAGGCCGGGTTGTGAAGATCGACCATCGAGTGGTGTTCGGGACGTTCGTGGCCGTAATGGCCGCGCTGGCATTGTCGAAGGCAAGCCGAGCGATCAACACAGCGTTCGTGGAACGGCACAACGGGACTGACCGGAACCGCAATGCTCGAAAGGTGCGGAAGACCTACTGCTTCTCCAAGGATTGGGACGTGCATCAGGCGGTGACCTATTTCACGATGTACAGCTACAACTTCTGCTGGCCGGTGCGAACCCTGCGTCAAGCGTGACAGCGAAGGAGGATGGCAGGAGCGGACGCCAGCAATGGCCGCGGGTCTGGCCGATCATGTCTGGACCCTCACCGAATGGCTGACATTCCCAGCTTTGCAACGCGAATAGGACACCAGGACAGTTTGAGCCGTTGATGAAAAGAGACTGGCCGGGCAAGCGGTGAGTGCTGCGCACTCGCCAGCATCATGCGGAGTTGCAACCGTTGCCGGTTCGTTGCCGGTTTGGTGGCTTTTTCGCCTCTTTTTGAGGGGATTGGGAACGGTTTTGGTTGATTTGGAGGGAGGAAGCGGGGTATTTGCTTGAACTGCTGGAATTGTGCGCGGTAATCCGTAGAATCCACCCATCGGGAAGGCCGGGTAGCTACCGGTCAAGCGTCCGCCCGGTAGCCTGTGGCACTTTGCTGGCGACCGGCGCGGGCGGGCCGACTTCCTCAAAGTGCCGACATGCGCCAGGAGCAACTAAAACCGAACACCATCATCCGGGGGCCGCTTTTCCCGGAGCCGGTGCAGGTCATCATGGCCGTGCCGATGGGGCAGGCGGTAAAGTTGTATGCCAAGGGCCTGAAAACGGGCCAGGTCCACGAGCCAATCCTCAACGCCGACCAGCTCGCCAAGCTGCAGGCATCACCGGAAAAGGAACCTTTCGACGGCGACCCACACAAGTTTCGCCTGGGGATTGAGGCACTCCGGTTGGCACTTGCCTATGAATACGATCCCTACTTTTCGCTGTCCATTGCTCGCGTTGATCCACTGCCGCATCAGTTGGAAGCCGTCTACGACTACTTCCTCAAACTGGCCTGCATTCGCTTCCTGCTCGCCGACGACCCCGGTGCCGGCAAGACCATTATGGCCGGGCTGCTTCTCAAGGAGCTGAAGATCCGTGGGCTGGTCAAACGGACGCTGATCGTCACGCCGGCCAACTTGTCGTTCCAGTGGCAACGCGAGTTAAAGGACAAGTTCCGCGAGCAATTCGACGTGATTCGGGGGGAAACGCTGCGCGCCGGTTACGGGTCGAATCCCTGGCAAGAGAAGAACCAGGTCATCACCTCTATCTCCTGGGTGTCCCGCATCGACGATGCCCGAGACAGCCTGCTGCGGAGTCATTGGGACCTCATCATCGTGGACGAGGCCCACAAGATGAGCGCTTACAGCAGCGACAAGAAGACGCTGGCCTACCAGCTTGGCGAATCGCTCTCGCAAATGACTGACCATTACCTGCTGATGACGGCCACGCCGCACAAGGGCGATCCTGACAATTTCTGCCTCTTCCTGGAACTGCTTGACCGGGACGTTTACGGCGACGTGAAAAGCCTCGAAGAAGCCATGCGGCGGCAAGAGGCACCGTTTTACCTGCGCCGGGTCAAGGAAGCCCTGGTCACCTTCCCCGATCCAGACACGGGCCAGGTGAAAGCGCTGTTTACCAAGCGCATCGTCCGCACGACCGAGTTCGAGATGACCGACGATCGAACTGGAACTTCTACGATGCGCTGACGCGCTACGTGGAGGAACAGTCGATCAAGGCCGCTCTCGATGATTCGGCACAGGGCCGGGCGCTCGGCTTCACGATGGCCATGCTGCAACGGCGGTTTGCTTCCAGCGTCTATGCCCTGCGCCGCAGCCTGGAACGCATGCGTGACAAGCGGCAGAAGATTCTCGATGATCCCGAGGGCTACCGCCGCGAACAGATGCTCCGCCGCGTCCCGGAGGATTTCGACGAGCTGCCAGAGGACGAGCGGCAGGAAATCCTCGACAACCTGGAAGAAGTGGTCGCCTCGGTCGATCCTGCCGCCCTGCGGACAGAAATCATGCAACTCACTCGGCTCATCGACCAGGCTCGGCAGCTCGAAAAGCAAGAAGTCGAACCGAAGCTGCTGAAGCTCAAGGAAGTGCTGACGCAGCTCGGCGTGTTCAAGGACGTGAACATGAAGCTGCTCATCTTCACCGAGCACAAGGACACGCTCGACTACCTAGCTGGCGACGGCAAGGAAGGCCGGCCGCTGGGCAAGCTGCGGGAATGGGGGCTTCGGGTCACGCAGATTCACGGCGGCATGAAGATCGGCGACCGGGACATACCGGGCACGCGCATCTATGCCGAGCGCGAATTCAAGGAGGAATGTCAGGTACTGGTCGCCACCGAGGCCGCTGGTGAAGGCATCAACCTCCAGTTCTGCTGGCTGATGATTAACTACGACATCCCCTGGAATCCTATGCGGCTAGAGCAGCGCATGGGCCGTATCCATCGCTATGGTCAGGTCAAAGACTGCCTTATCTTCAACTTCTTCTCCCCGGCGACGCGGGAAGGCCGGGTGTTCCAGAAGTTGTTCGAGCGGATCAAGAAGATCGAAGAAGACCTCGACCCGCAACGCACGGGCAAGGTCTTCAACGTCCTGGGCAGCGACGTACTGCCGGCCAACCAGATCGAACGCTGGTTGCGGGAGATGTACGCCCGCAACCTGACCGAGCAGGTTATCAAGGATCGCATCATTGAGCAGGTGGACCGCGAGCGGTTCAGGAAGATCACGAATTCAACGCTGGAAGGTCTGGCCAAGCGCGAGTTGAATCTGGGTGCCCTGATCGGCAAGTCGGCCGAAGCCCGCGAACGCCGGCTTGTGCCTGAAGTCGTCGAAGATTTCTTCGTCCAGGCTGGGCCACTCGCTGGTGTTCATCCCAAGGAGACGCGAGCCAACTCGCACGTTTTCCGCCTCGGCAAGGTTCCACGCACGCTCTATCCCATTGCCGAACGCCTGGAGCCTCGCTTCGGCAAGCTTGGCAAGGAATACAAGCAACTCGTCTTTGACAAGGCTCTGCTATCGAAGGAACCGACTGCGGAATGGGTCACGCCGGGCCACCCGCTCTTTGAGGTTGTGCGTGAGGATGTAGCGGATTGCGCCAGCGAAGATCTGCAACGCGGCAGCGTGTTTTTTGACCTGAACTGTAAAACGCCGTTCCTGCTCGACGTGTTCAGCGCGTCGATCAAAGACGGCCGGGGCAACCACCTCCACCGCAAACTGTTCGTGGTTCAGTCGGAATTGCCCTCACCCCCAACCCCTCTCCCTGGGGGAGAGGGGAGCCAGCATCTTCTCCCCCTCTCCCCTGGGGAGAGGGGGCCGGGGGGTGAGGGCGAATTCACCTTCACCATCAAACAGCCTACCGTGTTCCTCGATCTCGCCCTGGCGCCGAAAGGGACCATGCCTCCAGCGGACGATGGTTTGCCCGAACGCACCAGCATTGAGCAAGGTTTGATCGAAAAGGCCCTGAATCCTTTCCTTGCTGAGATCGCCGCCGAGCGAAGCCGCGAGACGGAGACCATTTCTCGCCATATCGAGATTAGCCTGAACGAGATGATTCACCGGCAAAACCTGAAACTGGCAGAATTGGTCGAGCAGGAGGAGAAGGGCGATAACTCGCCGCTGCTGGCTGCCAACAAGAAGACAGCCGAGGATCGGTTGGACGAGTTGAACGCTCGGCTCGAACGGCGGCGCGTTGAGCTGCAGCAGGAATGCCAATGTGCTATCGGCAACATTCAGCATGTCGGCCGGGCCTGGGTGCTGCCGCATCCGGACCGCGATAAGCCGGGCATCGTCACGATGGTGCGGGATGAAGAGATTGAACGAATCGCCGTCGATTTCGTCACGGCTCAGCTTACGGCCGAAGGCTGGAAGGTTGACAGCGTCGAGAAGGAAAACCGGGGCTACGACCTGCGAGTGCGCAAGCCACACCCGGAGGATCCGGAAACGGCCATTGAAGTCCGATTCGTCGAGGTCAAGGGTCGGGCTGGCGTGGGCGCGGTTGCCCTGACGACCAATGAGTATAAGACGGCGGAACGGCTC
Organism: uncultured Gemmataceae bacterium; assembly: GCA_963804745.1. Classification (GTDB taxonomy): domain Bacteria; phylum Planctomycetota; class Planctomycetia; order Gemmatales; family Gemmataceae; genus CAWDRY01. The sequence continues at coordinate 189,020 of CAWDRY010000022.1, read as the reverse complement.
AAGAAGGAATACTGGCTGTATGTGGTATTCAACTGCGGGTCGAAGCCGGAAGTGCATGCGGTGCAGGATCCGGCGCGACTGGGGTGGGAGCCGATTGTCACGGTCGAACATTACCACATTGGAGCGAAGACGATCCTGGAAGCAATGTGCTGCTGACAATTGGCCGGGAAATGCCAACCCCACATATAATGAACGCATCGCCTGATGCATTATCAAGATGCTTACTGACTCCTGTTGAAGGAAGATTGAATGATTTGCTTGATCGAGGCGCTCGATTACCGTTGTCTGCGCTACGTTCGGCAACCGGTAGGGCCCTTTCACGTTCTGGTTGGCCCGAATGCCAGCGGCAAAACTACGTTTTTGGATGTCGTTTCGTTCCTGGGGCGGTTGGTTTCCGATGGACTAGACGAGGCGGTTGGCGAGCGCACGAAGAACTTTCAAGACCTGGTTTGGCTGCGAACCGGCAAGAGCTTTGAGTTGGCCGTCGAAGCGATCATCCCCCAGGAACGTCGAGAGAAACTTGCTAACAAGAAGCTCGACATCGTTCGCTATGAGGTCGCCCTGGGGATTGAAATGAAGTCGGGGGAAATGTCGATCATATCGGAGAGGGTCCTACTCAAGACCGCGCCGCCACCGCATGCACCGATTCAACGAGCGTTGTTCCCTGTCCTCCATGAATCCCCAGACACCCTGCTCGTTCCGGCAAAAGGCGTCAAAGGGGCCAAAACGGTCGTCAACAAAGTCGCGGGAGGGAACGACAACTTCTACGACGAGACAGGAAAGGGATGGGACCACGCTTTCAAGCTTGGCCCAAGAAAGTCCGCTCTGGGCAACCGGGCTTGTAAACGTTTTTGTGTCACGCAGCCTGGGACAGGTTATGCCACTTCTTTTTTGCCTCGTCCCGGCAGGCGATCTTCGAACATGATCGCGAAGTGATTCAGGGCCGCCTTCCAGCCCCGAATTGGCATCGTCCACCGTTTGGACGCTTCGTGAATCGCCAGGTACACCAGTTTCAACGCCGACTCGGCGTTGGGGTATTGTTTGCGGTTGCGGGTGAACTTCCGGATCACGCTGTTCACCGACTCGATCGCGTTGGTCGTGTAGATCGCCTTGCGGATCGCCGGCGGAAATTCGAACAGCGTGATGATGTCGTTCCACTTCAGCCGCCACTGCTTCACAATCGTCGGATACTTCTCGCTCCACACTTGAGCAAACTTTTCCAACGCCTCTTCGGCTTCCGCCACCGTCGCCGACTGATAGATCTCTTTCAGGTCTGCCGCCACTGCCCGGCTGTCTTCGGCCGTCACGTACTTGAGTGCCGCACGCACCAGATGCACGATGCACAACTGCACCATCGTTTGTGGATACGCTGCGCGAATAGCGTCGGCAAAGCCAGTCAGGCCATCAACACAGACAACGAAAATGTCGTTCAGTCCTCGATTCTTCAGGTCCGTCAGGCAACTGAGCCAGAACTTCGCGCCTTCCGTCTCACTGAGCCACAGTCCCAGCAGCTCCTTTTTTCCCAGCAGATTCACGCCAATCGCCACGTACATCGTGTGCTGCGACACCCGGCTGTTTTCGCCGCGCACATGCACGACAATGCCATCGAGGTAGACAATGGGCCAGACCGCCTCCAGCCGTCGCTGACGCCAGGCCGTCACCTCGGCATCGAGGTCGGTGGTAATCTCGGATACCAGCGTCGGCAACACCTCAACTCCGTAAAGATCCTTGACCACCTCCTGGATGTCGCGTGTGGTCATGCCCTTGGCGTACAGAGCCAGGATCTTCTCGTCGAAGCCTGCCAGCCGTCGCTGGTACTTGGGGATCAACTGCGGCTCGAAGGTGCCCTTGCGGTCGCGCGGAGTGTCGAGGGTGATTTCACCCATCTCGCCGCTGACAGTCTTCTGGGAATGACCGTTGCGTCGGTTGCCGGAAGCGGCCGAGCTGCCGACTGGGACCTCGTTGGCCGGGAAAGCGGCGATTTGTTTGCGACCGAGGTGGAAATCCATCTCGGTGTCGAGCATGCGTTCGAGGGTGGACTTCATCAGGGTTCGGAACAGACCATTGACATCATCGAGTGTCTTGGCCTCGGTAGCGATCTCGCGAGCGAGATGCTCGGCCTTGAGCTTGAGGGTTGCATCCATGCGTAAATCTCCGTAAGGAAGGAAGGTTAAGGGATATACCCAAACCGCGTTCCTGACACAAGATTTATTACAGGCCCGGGCAACCTGCCCGACGACGAGTCCAAGTTTCCCGTTTCCACCTGGCTCAAGGGATTGCTGCTGAATGGGGTCCAGCAATTCATCCTGAACAGTCTGCTGATTCGCAAGGCGAGCCCGCCCGGGCAAGTTCGCGGATTCAAGCCGGACGGCTCCAACTTGCCGTGGGTGATTCAAGGTCTCAAAGAGAAGGACGAGAACCGCTTCCACGAGTGGGTGCAACATCTGCAAACCGCCCTTCCCGATATTGAGGACATCAAGACGGTGGAACGGGAGGATGATAAGCACCGCTACCTTACCATTCAATACCGGGGCGGCTTGCAAGTGCCGTCCTGGATGGCGTCCGATGGTACCCTGCGGCTACTTGCTCTGACTCTCCCGGCTTACTTGCCGGAGTTCCAGGGGATCTACCTGATCGAAGAGCCTGAGAACGGTATTCATCCCAAGGCCGTGGAAACTATGTTCCAGTCGCTATCTTCCGTCTACAACGCTCAGATTCTCACGGCGACCCACTCGCCTGTCATCCTCAGCGTTGCCGAACCGAAACAGGTCCTATGTTTCGCGAAAACGGTGGAGGGAGCAACAGATATTGTAGTGGGAAACGAACACCCGGCTCTGGCCGAATGGCGCGGTGAAACTAATCTGGGAGTCCTTTTCGCGGGAGGGGTCCTGGGGTGACCAAGGAGCAGACGCGGAAGGACCTGGTGGTTCTCGTGGCGGACAAGGACATGGAGGAACCCTTTCTGGGGTTGCTCTTTCGGCACCACGCGCTTCAGGTCCGCGCTTTGACGCTCGATGTTTTCCGTCATCCTTATAGAGACCCTGGGTGTTTGCGTCAGTGTCGCGATTTTCTCCGGCCATTCGTCAATCGGTACAGTTTCGCGCTTGTTGTTTTTGACCGGGAGGGTTGTGGCCGGGAGAAATCGACACGCATTGAGCTGGAGCAGGAAACGGAAAACACCTTGTCAAAGTCTGGTTGGGGAAGCCGGACTGCGGCAATCGTTCTGGATCCCAGTTGGAAATCTGGGTCTGGAGCGATTCCCCGAAGGTTGATGAAGTGCTGGGCTGGACTGGACATGATCTCGACCTGAGAAACTGGCTACTGGCTCAGGGATTTGCAACGACGAGGGGGGCCAAGCCAGGGGATCCGAAAAAGGCATTCCTGGCGGCGCTGCGTGAGGTGCAAAAGCCTCGCTCATCCGCTCTATTCAAGCAGCTGGCCCAGAAAGTTGGTTTGGAACGCTGCCAAGACCCTGCCTTTTTGAAACTGAAGACAACGCTCCTGAATTGGTTCCCTGCCCAGCGGAGACGATGATGCCCATCAACGTCCGGTACCCCAAACGCCTTATTGAAGTCGATCTGCCTATCAAACGCATCTCCGCGCATGCTCGGCGTGAGAAGTCGATCCGGCATGGACACATCTCGACGCTGCACATCTGGTGGGCCAGGCGGCCATTGGCGGCGTGCCGGGCGGTCATCTGCGCGGCACTGTGGCCCGATCCGGCGGACCCGCTTTGTCCGCAGGCTTTTCGCGACGCGGCGGCCAAGATCATCACCGACTTCGCTCGGAAAGCCGCCACGACCGGGCGGCTCATGGATACTTGCTCGAAAGACAGCTTCAGCCGCTGGGAAACGCTTGCCAAGCAAGCAAAGGTCCTCGACACACAAGACGACACTCACCTGAACATCCTCCGCTTTGCCTTGCTCGACTTCATTGCTGACTTTGCGAACTGGGACAACTCAACGGTGCCGGAGTACCTGGAGACGGCTCGGGCACTGACGCAGGCCGCGCACGAGGCGCTTGGCGGCGAGCCAGGCACGCGGCCACTGGTGGTCGATCCATTTGCCGGCGGCGGCTCCATTCCGCTGGAGGCGCTGCGCGTCGGGGCCGATGCTTTTGCCAGCGACCTGAACCCGGTGGCCGTGCTGCTCAACAAGGTCGTTCTGGAATACATCCCCAAGTACGGGCAGAAGTTGGCCGACGAAGTCCGCAAGTGGGGCCTGTGGATCAAGGAGCAGGCGGAGAAGGAGTTGGCAGAGTTCTACCCGAAGGATCCGGATGGGGCGACGCCGATTGCTTATCTGTGGGCGAGGACGATCAAATGCGAGGGGCCGAGCTGCGGAGCGGAGGTGCCATTGATACGCTCGCTGTGGTTGGCGAAGAAGGGAGGTCGGTCGGTGGCGCTCCGGCTCATGCCACGGCCCAAATTGAAACGCGTAGATTTCGAGATCATCGAGAAAGCTAAAACCAAGGACGTTGCGGAAGGCACCGTGCGGCGCGGTTCCGCGACTTGCCCCATTTGCAGCTTCACGACGCCGGTGGCATCGGTGCGACGGCAATTGAAAGAACGGCGTGGTGGGGCGGCGGATGCACGGCTGTTCTGCGTGGTTACAACCCGGCCGGGGCAATTGGGGCGGTTCTACCGCATACCGACACAATCTGACATGGAAGCTTTAGATAAGGCATCCAAAGACTTGAGTCGTTGCAAGATCCTGTATAAATCCCAGTTTTCGCTTGTGCCGGATGAACCCATCTCGTTGGAGGGAACCTTCCGCATCATCAAGATGATCATCTACGGGTGTCAAACCTGGGGAGATCTATTTAGTCCACGTCAATCTCTGGCTTTGGTAACGCTGGTCAGGCTGGTGAATGAAGCAGGGAGAAAACTGACCGCTTCCCACAAGGATGGTCTTCCGGAGGCTGTACAGACTTGTTTGGCGCTTTGTCTCGATAAGGTTTCGGATCTGGCAAATTCGTGCTGCCGGTGGGAGCCTATTGCACAGTGCCCGAGGCAGTTATTCGCAAGGCAGGCGATTCCCATAGTGTGGGACTTTGCGGAAGGTGTGCCGGTAAGAGACTCTAGCGGATCCTTTGGAATCATGATCGAGCGATTTGTCCATGTTCTTCATGAAATCGGAGCAGACTGGAGTCAAGGTACCGCTGTCGTCTCCTCAGCCACCGATCACCCACTTCCTGATGACACCGTGCAGGCCGTCGTAACTGATCCACCATACTATGACGCCATTGCTTATGCGGCTTTGTCGGACTACTTCTATGTTTGGTTACGGAGAACGTTGTCAACTATACATGGTGGTCTGTTTCAAGAAATCCTCACGTCGAAGCGCAACGAGATTATCGTGGATATGCCACATGAATCGAACGTGAACCAGAAAAACATAGGTTTTTACGAGCGGGAGTTGACCAATGCGTTTTCCGAAGGGCGTCGGGTATTGCGACCCGATGGCATTGGTGTCATTGTGTTCGCCAGCAAGACCACAGCCAGTTGGGAGGCGATTCTCCAAGCAGTTGTAAAGGCAGATTGGACTATCACTGGTTCTTGGCCCATTGATACGGAAATGGAGAACCGAATCGCTGCCCAAGGACAAGCACGGTTGGCTTCGTCGGTCCATCTGATCTGCCGCTCGCGCAAACGAGAAGATGGCCGGCTAGTCGACACAGTTGGCGACTGGCGTGACGTGCTCGCCGAGTTACCCAAGCGTATTCACGACTGGATGCCCCGCCTCGCTTCTGAAGGCGTCGTCGGTGCCGACGCTATCTTCGCCTGCCTCGGCCCGGCCCTGGAAATTTTCTCTCGCTATTCTCGTGTCGAGAAGGCCGATGGCACACCGATCCCCCTGAAGGATTATCTCGAACATGTCTGGGCCGCCATCTCTAAGGAAGCCCTCGGCATGATCTTCGCCGGTGCCGACGCCACGGGCTTTGAGCCTGACGCCCGCCTGACCGCCATGTGGCTCTGGACACTCTCCGCAGGCGTGAACGGCAACGATGGTGATGAAACGGAATCGGAAGAAGAGAGTGAAAGTGACGAAGAGTCATCCAGCAAGCCAATCAAGTCCGGCGGCTTCATCCTGGAATACGACGCCGCCCGCAAGATCGCCCAGGGCCTCGGCGCTCACCTGGAACAACTCACCAGCATCGTCGAGGTCAAGGGCAACAAGGCCCGGCTACTCCCGGTTTCTGAGCGTGCCCGGCACCTGTTCGGCAAGGACGAAGGAAAGGCCCCGGCCAGGAAGAACAAGAAGGCGAAGCAAGGCAACCTCTTCAATGAGCTGAACATCGGCGACGGTGAGGAAGGCGGCTGGGGTGAAATGAACGTCCCCGAGCAGGGCAACACGACTCTGGACCGCATTCACCAGAGCATGATCCTGTTCGCCGCCGGCCGGAGTGAGGCGCTCAAGCGGTTCCTTGTTGAGGAGGGCGTGGGTCAGGACACGCGTTTCTGGCGATTGGCGCAGGCGCTATCGGCCCTATATCCTTCAGGAACCGATGAGAAGCGATGGGTGGACGGGGTGTTGGCACGGAAGAAGGGACTAGGGTTCTGACACTCGCGACCCTTGTTCCCACGCTCCGCGTGAGAACGAGGAAGGAGGTAGCATGGCTGGTTTGAAACCGTGGTACAAGGTCGTGATTCCCCGCGAAGACTTGCGTGAGGGCAAGCCGCTCGATGCCTCCGAGTTCGCCGTCCACCTCGACCAGGTTCGCGACGGCCGTGCTCCTACCGACTATCAGAAGCCTGAACGCTTCTTCGAGCGCACCTACCTGACAAAGAACCTGCTCGACCTGTCGGCCGAAGTGGTTCGCCGGCTGTCGGGCATTCAGACGGAAACGTCAGCCGTGTTCAACATGAGCACAGCGTTCGGCGGTGGCAAGACGCACTTCCTGACGGCGCTCTACCACCTTGGTCAGAAGGGCTCAGGCGCCGAGCGCTGGGCAGGCGTGCAGCGCATCCTGGACAAGGCGGAAGTTCGTGTAGTGCCCCGCGCCGCCATAGCCGTGTTCGTCGGCACCGAGTTTGACTCCATTACGGGGCGCGGCGGCAACGATGGCACACCACTCCGCAAGACCCCGTGGGGCGAGATCGCCTACCAGCTCGGCAAGGAAAAAGCACTTGCTGCGGTTGCCGAGCACGAGAAGCAGATGACGGCCCCAGCCGGTGACGTGATCCGTCAATTCCTTCCCGTTGACAAGCCGTGCCTTATCCTTATCGACGAGTTGATGAACTACGTCAGTCGCAATCGCAAGAGCGGCATGGCCTCACAGCTTTACAGCTTCCTGCACAATCTATCTGAAGAAGCCCGCGGGCAGAAGAACGTCGTCCTGGCCGTGTCGATTCCCGCATCCGAGCTGGAAATGACAGCCGATGACCAATCAGACTATTCCCGCTTCAAGAAGACTGCTCGATCGGCTGGGCAAGCCAGTCATCATGTCGGCGGAGGCCGAAACGTCCGAGATCATCCGCCGCCGGCTCTTCGAGTGGCAAGGGCTGCCGGACGAAGCCAGGAAGACCGCCGCCAAGTACGCGGAGTGGATCGTGGAGCATCGGCAACAGGTGCCGAGCTGGTTTCCCATCGACCATGCCCGCGAAGCCTTCGAGGCAGCCTACCCTTTCCACCCGACGACGCTTTCGGTATTCGAGCGCAAGTGGCAGGAATTGCCACGCTTCCAGCAGACGCGCGGCATCTTGCGGCTGCTGGCTTTGTGGGTGTCCAGGGCGTATCAAGAAGGTTTCAAAGGCGCCCATCGCGATCCGGTCATTGATCTGGGCACCGCTCCGCTTGATGATTCGCTCTTCCGCACGGCCGTCTTTGAGCAGCTCGGCGAGCCGCGGCTGGAGGGTGCTGTCACGACCGACATCTGCGGCAAGAAGGAATCGCACGCGATCCGGCTGGACAAGGAAGCCGAGGAGGACATCAAGAAGGCCAGGCTGCACCGCAAGGCAGCCACGGTGATCTTCTTCGAGTCGAACGGCGGCCAGGCCCGCACCGAGGCCACGCCGCCCGAAATTCGCCTGGCCGTTGCCGAGCCGGAGCTGGACATTGGGCACGTCGAGACGACCCTGGAGACGCTGTCCAGTTCCTGTTACTACCTGACAACCGAGAAGAACCGCTATCGCTTCAGCCTGTCCCCCAACCTCAACAAGCTGCTCGCAGACCGGCGGGCCAGCATCCAGCAGTCCAAGATCGACGAGCGGGTGAAGGCGGAAGTTCAAAAGGTCTTCTCGGCCGGCTCCGGCGTCGAACGCATCTACTTTCCAGAGAAGAGCAACCAGGTTCCCGACCGGCCCGTGCTGACCTTCGTGGTCCTGCCGCCGAATCAGTCGATGGAAGACGAGCGCAAGACCCGGCAGATGGTCGAGACCGTGACCAGGGAGTGCGGCACGTCGGGCCGGACGTTCAAAAGTGCCCTTGTCTGGTGTGTGCCGGACAACGCCAGCGCACTACACGACGAAGCTCGCAAGCTGTTGGCGTGGGAAGACATTGAAGATCAGGACAGCGACCGGCTCGACGATAGCCAGAAACGCCAGCTCGCCGAGAACCTGAAGAAGGCCCAGCGTGATCTGAAGGAGTGCGTCTGGCGGACCTACAAGCATATCCTGCTGCTGGGGAAGGACAACGCCGTCCAGCACAAAGACCTTGGGTTGGTGCATTCGAGCGCTGCCAACGATCTGACCGGCTTCATCCTCAACCGGCTCCGCCAAGACGGCGACATCGAAGAAGGTGTGAGTCCGACATTCCTGGCTCGCCACTGGCCGCCGGCTTTCAAGGAATGGAGCACGAAGGCCGTGCGCGACGCCTTCTTCGCCTCGCCGCAATTCCCCCGTCTTCTCAAGCCGGACAGTTTGAAGGACACGATTGCCCGAGGCGTCGAGGCCAGTACGTTCGCTTACGTGGGTAAAGGCAAAGGCGGTCGCTACGAACCGTTTCACTTCGGCAGCAGCCTGAATGCTGGCGAAGTCGAAGTCTCCGATGAGATGTTCCTCATCACTGCCGAGGACGCCAAGAAGAACATCGAGCCGCCGCGGCTAACCAGCATCGTGGTAACGCCCGGCCAGGCCGCCATCGAACCCGGCAAGAAGCAGACCTTCCTGGCCAAGGGCTTCGACCAGCACGGGCGGGACATCGACACTGGCAAGGTCACGTGGACGGCGACCGGCGGCACCATCGACCGAGACGGCGTTTTCTCCGCCGGCCAGGACGAAGGCAATTTCATCGTGACCGCCACGGCCGGCAATATCAGTGGCACCTCCAGCGCGACGATCAGCAAGCCAGGTAGCAAACCTCCGATCAAACCACCGCCGAAGCCGAAGGAAGTCACCCAGCTCAGCTGGCAGGGTGAGATACCGTCACAGAAATGGATGAACTTCTACACCAAGGTGTTGTCGAAGTTTGCAGCCGGAAAGGGCCTGAAACTGACGATTCATGTCGAATACTCAGCGGAAAGCGGCATTCCTGCTCAGAAGATTGAGGAGACCAAGATGGCACTGCGAGAATTGGGGTTGAGCGACGATATTCAGACGGGGTGACTAGCAAACGTGGCAGCGCAGCCAGACACTCGGCCACGAGCAATCTTCCATACGCTCCGGCAGGCCGGGAAGCAGGGCGTTTCGCTCCACGCAGCGGCCCCACACTCAGCCATCCTGAAAGAGTGGGAGAATCGACCAGTATCAAGGTTATCCCACCATTTCAGGGTGGACATGATAAGGCGACCTCGTTTTCCCAGGTGCGCCGCGGACGGCAACCCTGGGCTGGGTTATTCAACTCCTTCGGAGTAAGGCGGGCGAGAGAATCAGCGGTTTTGGAACTGCTGAATTTGCAAGAACTCTCCAAAAAGACGCTCAAGTATTCCTGTCCGCCGGTTCCCACTTGAAGGGATACATCGCGTCCTTCAACGGCACGCCCACGATTTCGATCTTCTTGGGATCGTTGGTTCCCAGGCCCAACTCGGCGCCCATCGCGATATGATTGTCGCCGGGGAAGGGGCCGGTCGCCGGCTTGGCCATTGGATCGTAGCCCATGAGAGACGTGGAAATGGCGTCGGTGCATACGGCGTTGCAGCCCGCCAGGAGCACGCCCGGTTTCTGGAGCTTGAGATCCTTGTTCCACGGCCCCTCGCCGGCGGACATCGATTCGATGCCGTCAATGATCGCCAGGTCAATCGGCCGGATGCCCAGGGTATCAATCGTATAACGTGGTACGCGGTAGCTTCGCCGCCGTGGCGTCTTCGGATCGAGTTCTTGCGGTACACCATCCGCCGGCCCTACGTTACCGAGGTGAAGGATCTCGACGCGATTCTTCTTGCTTTGTTCGTCATGCTCGTGCTGCCCGTATATGGCAGGGGGCGAGATGCCGAAACTGTTCTTGATGGACAGGGTCACGCCCGCCTCGAAGTGGTTCTTGAGCTTGGCCAGCGAGATATAGAAATCGCAATCCACATAGGAATGATTGAGGTGATAAGCGGGGAACAGGTTGCCGCCCCAGGGCACCTTCACCTCGACGTACTTCTTGCCGTTGCCGAGGTTGCGCGTGTCCTCAAACTCGATCTTGGTCTTGAGGGCCGACATCGCCTTCAGGTCCCAGCCGGCGCCTTCGAGGTACTTCTCAAATGGATCGGTCTGGCCGGTGCTTTCGAGGAAGCGGACGCGCTTGGCGCCGGCCTTGTCGAGCAACACAGCCACCGCCAGGGCCATGGTCGGATGAATCTGGAAGGTCCGGCCGGCTTCCACGTCCAGCACCTTATCCTTCGGGTTGCCGGTCATGTTCACCTTGACGGCCACCGTCTTGCCGGCGACGAGCTTTTTCAAGCCGCCGAGCTGGTCCATCATGGTATCGAGCTGCTTGAGGATGGCATCCTTCTCATACGTCTTGCAGAGACCGATACTGACCGGCGAAGTAGGGGCCTCCTTGGCGGACAGCCGCCCTGGCCAGTAGAGGCCGAGAGTCGATGCGCCCACGACGGCGGCGGCGCCCTTGAGGAACTGTCTACGGTCGAAGTTGTGATTCATGAGATTGTCTCCGAATTTAGGAACCAGCAGCGGAAGCAAGTTTTCAGCGGCATTCGCGCTGCATGGGTTCACAAGTCGAATGTATTGTTGCCAGCAAACGATGGACATTGACCAGAGTAGCGGTCTGGAAGTGACAAGTCAAGGAATGAACAGCAAATTGAGACATGGCCGGCGACGACATATCTGGGACTCTCTTGAAGGAGAGGCAGGATGCATTCGTAAGCTGAACAGTCGGGTGTTCGTCGCTGAGTCCACGAATCCCCGGTGAATGCTGTTCCACAGAAATTCGCGGACTCAGCCTCGGTCACCCAGGGCAGGCAATTGTCCACACGGGTCTCATGAAGCTGAGAAAGTTCCGTTGACCGACCTGGGGTTCACCACGGATTTTCGGTCGGACCGATGTCAATGCCCCAACAGGAACGCCACGATCAACACGGCAATAGCGATCCCGAAGCAAACTGCGGAATACACGATGATGCCAGTTGTGTTCGACTTGCCCGTCTTGCCGTTGTATTTTGTGCCACACTCTTGACACTTCACATGGGACAGGATTCGTGGCCCCAAAATTCCTCCCCACCACGTAAAACCGACTTGCTTGGCCTCCTTTGACGAACAAGTGGGACAGGGTGCAAATTCAGCCATGTTTTTCTCCAACCGTTGGTATTGTTGTGCGTAACCAGATGTGAGGCTGGCAAGTTCAGCACCGCAAACGCTACGGTTCCGACCAGCCTGCCAGGTACCATATTTGCTCTAGCTTGAAGGCAATGGAGAGTTTTGTCAAGCACTTTTTTGAAATTCTGGCTAAACGGCCCCGCTCGCCAAGCTCATGACTTATTCCCGATCCTATTCGACGCTATGCCAAGCGTTTAGCGAGGGACTCGATTTAGATGACCGTCCCATCGGGTACAATCGCTCCCCTGGGGAGAACAACTACCCCACCACGAATGACGTAGTTTTCGCCCTCGTCCTCAGTCACATCACGGCGGTTGACGATTTGCACATTCCGGCCGATCCGGCTGTCCTTGTCCAAAATGGCCCGTTGAATTACCGAGCCGTCGCCCACGGTGAAGTCCGGTATGCCCAGGTCACGGTTGGCGGCACGGTCCGCATCAGTCTCGAAATTGTCCGCACCGATGATAACCGTGTCGCGGATGGTCGCATTACGGCCAATCCGGCTGCGCACGCCGATGACAGAGCGTTCGATCCGTGTCCCGGCCTGGATGACGCAGCCGTCACTGATCAGGCACTGCTCCAGCCGGGCGCCGGTAACACGCGAAGCGGGCAGATAACGCATGCGGGTATAGATGACTCCCTCCGTGGTGTAAAAGTCGAATGGCGGGTTGTCGCTCGCCAGGGCCAGATTGGCTTCGTGATAAGACTTGATGGTGCCCAGGTCCTCCCAGTAGCCGTCGAAGAGATGCGCCTGGACCTTGTGCGTGTGAATACTGCGTGGAAACACTTCCTTGCCGAAATCCTTGGCCAGGGGCGGCGTGTTCGAGCAGGTCGAAGAGCACTTCGCGTTTGAACAGGTAGATGCCCATGCTAGCCAGGAACTGTCGGCCCTCCCCTGGTTCCCAAACTCCAGTTTGGGAACCAGAGGAAGTTTGGGAACCAGGGGAGGCCTGACACTTGACACCTCGTTTTTCCAGCCAGTCAACGGGTGTTGCCACGGTGTTCAACAAAGCGTCCGTATGCGGCTTCTCCTTGAAGTCGATGATACGGCCGCGGTCGTCAATGCGCATGATCCCGAACTCGGAAGCCAAGCCGCGCGAAACGGGCAGCACGGCTATGGTCACATCGGCCTGATTTTCCGTGTGCGTCCGCAGCAGCTGCCGGAAGTCCATGCGATAGAGTTGATCGCCAGACAGAATCAGCACGTCGCTGGCGCCGTCTTCCTGAACGTACCGAATCTGCTGGCGGACGGCGTCGGCGGTGCCCTGATACCAGTCTTCGCTTTCGTTTGTTTGCGTGGCGGCGAGGATCTCGACGAAGCCGCGGCCGAACTGATCGAACTTGTAGGTGTGGGAGATATGCCGGTGCAAGCTGACGCTCAGGAACTGCGTTAGCACATAAACCCGATTGAACCCGCTGTTGAGACAATTGCTGATCGGAACGTCGATAAGACGATACTTGCCGGCCAGGGGAACGGCAGGCTTGCTCCGCAGTTTCGTGAGTGGATAGAGCCGGCTGCCGTGCCCGCCGCCGAGGATCAGGCTGACAACGTCCTTCATGAAAGGTCTCCATCAAGAAAGGATGAAGGATGAAGGATGAAGGATGAAAAGGTGAGTAGCGTGTTTTTGTTACTCATCCTTCATCCTTCATCCTTCATCCTTTTTTTACGGCTGCAACTATGTTACCGTGTCCGAGTGGGGAGTGAAAGAAAAATCAGGAAAGAAAAGTGGCAACTTGTTGGGCAAGGACGGCAGCTCGTTCGACGCAGTCGTTGAGAGCCCCGCCATGATAGGCGTTGCCGGCCAGGAAAAGTCCAGGATGGCAAGCCAAACGCTGCTCGATCCAGGCTACCCGGTCGAGATGTCCCAGCAGGTACTGAGGAATGGCTGGGTCCCAGCGAACTATGTGGTGGAAGATCGGTGCCGCGCTGATACCCATCGCCAGGCGCAGCTCGGCAAGCACGGCCTGGAGGAGCCGATCATCGTCCCAGCCAACCATTTCAGCTCGATGCCAGCCGCCGCACATGGCGGTCAGCAACACCGCTCCAGACGGCGCCCGGTCTGGAAAGATCGACGAACACCACTGGACGCCCAGTACGTCGCGACGCGTCCTTTGAGGGGCAATGTAGCCGAAACCTTCCAGCGACATGTGTACGTCGGCCTGACGAAATGCCAGGGCAACAACGGCTATGCGATTGTAGGCGATGCCGCCGATTTTTTCAGCCAGCTCTCGATCCAGGTCTGCGAGAATCGCTGCTTGCTGATGCGCCGGGCATGCCAGGACGACGGCGCCCGCAGCCCAGTGTTCCTGTCCCGCACCGCGGATTGTCCATGCTGTCCGGCCATCTTCCCGTGAAGTCGCTTTCTCGATTCGCTGGACATTGACGCCGCGGAGGACAGCTCTCGTTCCCAGGCTGGAGCCTGGGAACGAGGGGGCCACTTGCGCAGTCGGCAGTGAGCAGTCGGCAGTCGGCAGTCGGCAGTCGGCAGTCGGCGGTCGGCGGTGTGTCAATCGGTCCTCCAGTGTTTCAACCAGAATCCTCAATCCAGCGCGGCATGACCACATACGGCCTGACCGCTGATAGGGCTGTCCGCTTGCTTTGGCTTCCGTCCGGCGCTGGCGGGCGTAGCGCACAAGCCCCCTGACGACACTACCACTCTCTTCCTCAAAACCGACGAGTCGGGGGAACGCGGCCTTGGCGCGAGCAATGCCGGATCGCCCGCGTGAATGCCCGTCACGAGTGCATCGGCGAATGTGTCGGCAGCCTCATGGCCGGCACGACGGCGCGCGAAAGCATCAATGGATTCGTCGGAGGTGTTGCGCCGCCGAGGCCGGAACGGCTCTGTCAGGAGGCGGAGTTTGCCGCGCCAGCTGAGAAGATCGCTACGCAGAAAGGCTCCCAGGCCGCCGGGAAGCGGCTGGAGCTTGCCACCGAGAAAGAGGAAGCGGTTACGCGCTGCGGCATCCGAGGCCGAAATGAGTTGTGTACCCAGGCCCAATTCCTGACAAATGTTGATGGTGGAAGGATTGGTGTCGAGAAAGCCGTTAGGCCCGATTTCAACCTGGAAGCCGTCACGGCGTTCGGTCCAGATCGTACCGCCGAGGCGATTGCCGCGTTCCAGGAGAGTCACCTCGGCGGCAGGGGCCATCTGGCTGATCCGGTATGCGATTGCCAGCCCGGAGATGCCGCCCCCGACTATTACGACTTGAAGCATGGTACATCACCCATTCAATGGTGAGTGGTGAGTGGTGAGTGACGACCACTCACCACTCACCACTCACCACTCACTCCTTCCCGCGAATCTGCGCCTTGAGCAGGTGTTTGAGCCGATCTTCGATCTTCTTGTGGGCCTTATCAACTTCCTGGTCGGTCAGCGTGCGGTCATCTGCGAGGTAAGTGAGCGCGTACGCCAGGCTCTTTTTCCCTGCGGAAATGCTCTCGCCGCGGTAGAGGTCGAATAGCCGTAGGCCGCGCAGCAAATCACCGCCCGCCGCGCGGATTTCCGTAACGATCTGCTCCGCGGTGATGTTCTCGTCCACGATCACGGCAATGTCTCGCAGTGCTGCCGGGAAACGAGGTACCGGGGAGTAGGAATAGCGTCCGGGAACAGCAGCCAGCAGGGCCTCCAGGTCCAGTTCCCCTGCCAGAACGGTTCGGTTGCCTAGACCGTAGGCCTCACAGGTGTGCGGATGCAATTGGCCGAAGTTGCCGACTGCCTTGCCTTGGATCAGTAACTCAGCGGCCTTTCCAGGGTGCAAATAGGTTGCCTGCGACGGCCGGTAGGCGACTTCTGGCAGATGCAGATCTGTCGTCAATACCTCGACCACGCCCTTCAGATCGAAAAATTCCAACGATGGTAGAGGAGCAGCCGTCGAATCGGTCCAGAACTCTGCCCAACGCCGCCCGGTCAACACGATGACCAGCCGCCGTGGTTCGTCAGGCAGCTTCTCGCCAGATCGTGGCAGAAAGATAGGCCCGATTTCAAAGAACCTTACGTCCTCGGTGTGCCGCAAGTTTGCTGCCGTGACTTCGAGAACTCCGGCCAGGACACTGTCGGCGCATGACGACCCGCTCGCTGCTGATCGGGTTGAGGAGCCGGACATAGTCATCCGGTGGCAAGCCCAAAGGTTTTTCTCGCTCCTCGGCTGTCAACGAGTATGTGATAGCCTCCTGCAACCCCGCACCAACCAGAATGTCGCGGACACGCTCTTCGTGTACCAACGATTGATTGAGTCTTTGTTCCGGCAACTGATCCGCCAGGAGCGTTGCCGGCAGGCGGTCATAGCCGTAGATGCGAGCAAGCTCCTCGATCAGGTCGGCGCTGCCGGCCTGGATGTCCAGGCGGTGGGGGGGTGGGGTCACGCGGAGTGTTTCTGACCTGGAGGCTGACGCCTCTCGGCTCGCCTCTTCGACGTGGAACTCGAGTGCGCGGAGAATGCGGACAGCTTCTGTAATGGGGAAGTCGGTGCCTAGTTGCCGGCGCACCTCGGTCATTTCGAGGGTGATGACCTGGGGTGTGATGGGGGCCGGGTAACTGTCGACAATGCCTTTGCAAATCGTGCCCGCCGCATGTTGCCTCGTTAGATCGGCTGCGCGCTCGGCTGCTGGCCAGACCGTTTCGGGGTGAATGCCTTTGCTGAAGCGGATGCTCGACTCGCTGGGCAGATTGAGCGCTTTCATGGTTCGGCGAATGCTGCGGAAATCGAAGTTGGCCGATTCGAGCAGGATATTGGTCGTCGTGGTGGACACTTCCGTGTCGGTTCCTCCCATCACACCGGCAATGGCGATGGGGCCGGCACTGTCGGTGATGAGCAGGTTATCGGAGGTCAATTCCCGGCGAACACCGTCGAGTGTGGTCATGAACTCGCCGGGCCGGGCGGAGCGCACCGTGATAACCGGGGCCCCCTCACCCCTACCCCTCTCCCCCGCTGCGGGGGAGAGGGGTAGGGGTGAGGGGGCCTTGTCGCCGGCACGTTGTACGAGTTTGTCGTAATCAAAGGCGTGCAACGGTTGGCCCCATTCGAGCATCACGTAATTGGTGATGTCCACGATATTGCTGATGGAACGCATTCCGGCATAGGTCAAGCGCCGCTGCATCCAACCGGGTGACGGGCCGATTTGAACACCGCGAATCAACATGGCGGCATAGCGGGCTGACAGGTTCGAATCCTCGATGACCACGTTTACTTTTCCAGCGATCGGCTCGCCGCCAGCCTGCGCCACATGCGATGGCAAGCGAATCGTTTGCCCCGTCAGAGCAGCAACTTCGCGGGCCACGCCGATCATCGACAGGCAACGGGCCATGTTCGGCAAGACGTCGATTTCCAGAACGATATCGCCCATGTAGTCGGCCAAAGGCGTGCCGATGGGAGCATCGTCTTCGAGCAAGATGATGCCTTCGTGTTCATCCGAGATGCCCAGCTCATAGGCCGAACAGACCATCGCATCGCTGGGAACGCCGCGAATCTTGCTGGGTTTGAGTTCCTTCAGCACCTTTTCGCCGGCATGGCCATCGTAGAGCACGGAGCCGGAAAGCGCCACGATCACCTTCTGTCCGCGGTCGCCCACCTTGATGTTCGGAGCGCCGGTGACCACGGTTTTGGGCTGCCCCGCTCCGTAGTCAACCGTGGCCAGGGTGAGGCGGTCGGCGTTCGGATGGCGATCCACGGCAAGAACTTGCCCTATGACGATCTTGTCGCGATGCCAGACCGGTCCGGCATCCTCGGCCTTGACGTGCAGTCCTTCGGGGGCTTCCAGGCCAAGAAGGCGCACACCGGCCACTTCCAGGCCGGCGAGCGTCAAGCGCTCGACCAACTGGCCCACCGGCAGGGTCACATCCACGTAATCACGAAGCCAACTCAGCGGAACTTTCATTGAAACTTACTGCCTCTCAGTACCTCAGAACTGGCCCAGGAACCGCAGATCGTTGCCCCAAAACAGCCGTATGTCGTCAATCGCGTACTTGAGCATGGTGATCCGCTGTGGTCCCATGCCGAAGGCGAAGCCGGTGAATTGGCCGGGATCGTAGCCGCCGTTGCGCAGAACAACCGGGTGTACCATGCCGGCGCCCATGATTTCAATCCAGCCGGTTCGTTTGCACAGGCCGCAGCCCTTGCCGCCGCAGACGATGCAATCCATGTCCACTTCGATGCTCGGCTCGGTGAACGGGAAATAGCTCGACCGGATGCGCACCTGCCGCTGTTCTCCAAACATCCGCCGGGCGAAGGCGATGATGGTCCCCTTGAGGTCGGACATGGCGACGTGTTTGCCGACCGCCAGGCCTTCCA
Organism: uncultured Gemmataceae bacterium; assembly: GCA_963804745.1. Classification (GTDB taxonomy): domain Bacteria; phylum Planctomycetota; class Planctomycetia; order Gemmatales; family Gemmataceae; genus CAWDRY01. The sequence continues at coordinate 171,037 of CAWDRY010000022.1, read as the reverse complement.
CTTGCTGGAACATGATCTCGCTGCGGGTTGTGATGGCTTCGTAGCGATAGCACATACCCGGTAATATGACGCGAATCGGACTGGGGCACAGCTCGCGCATGACGTGGATTTGTCCCGGCGACGTGTGCGTGCGGAGCAGAACCCCCGGCGTTGTCGTGTGGAAGGTATCCCACAGGTCGCGGGCGGGATGGTGCGGCGGCATGTTGAGCAGCTCAAAGTTGGTGAGGTCGTCTTCAACCTCCCGGCTGCGATAGACCTGGAAGCCGAGGTCGGCAAAGATGGAATAAATCTCTCGCAGGACCTTCGTGGCGATGTGCAAGCGGCCGCGCTGGAGTGTACGGCCCGGCAATGTCACGTCGAGAGCGTCCGCCGCCAGGCTTCGTGCCAGGGCGTTTTCCTTCTCTCTGGCAAGAGCTGCTTCGTAGGCCTGGGTGAGCGTTTCCTTGACCTGGTTTGCTTGCTGGCCGTAGGCACGGCGGTCGGCAGCTGGCACCGTGCCGACCTTCTTGAGGGCCAGCAGCATTTCGCCTTGCTTGCCGAAGTACCGGGTATTCCAGGCACGGACGGCCGATTCATCGCCGCAGGCTTGCAACTCGGCCAGAGCACGTTGTTCGAGGGAAGCAAGTTCTGACATTTTCGATTTTCGATTTTCGATTTTCGATTTTCCCTCAAGAGGTCGGTCTGATGCCCGATCAGCAATCGAAAATCGAAAATCCTAAAGGTGAGAGCGTGCCAGGTCCACCACCTTGGTGAACGTGTCCGGATCGCGCACAGCTATATCCGCCAGGGTTTTGCGATCCAATTCCACTTGTGCCTGCTGCAAGGCGTTCATCACTTGACCGTAGCGAAGTCCGCGCACCCGACAGGCAGCATTGATGCGGATGATCCACAGCCGCCGAAACATGCGTTTCTTCACCCGCCGATCGCGGAAGGCATAGACACGGCCGCGAATCAGCGTGACCAGCGACTGCCGGACCAGATTGTGCCGGCTCATGCAAAAGCCCTTGGTGAGCTTGCGCAGGCGCTTGCGACCGCGGGAAGTAGTTTTGCCGCCACGAACTCTCATTGGAAAAACCTCCTCAACGTTTAGCCGCGACCTGTAGGGTAGCGCTTCCCACGCGCTCCCCTGCGGGTCGCGGCTAAACGAATGTCAATTCTTGCCGCCCATGATGCGGATGTACTTCTTGGCCATCCGGTCGGTTTCGATGACAGTGCCGCGCAGATGGCGCTTGCGCTTGCCAGTCTTGTGGCTGAGCAAGTGCTTCTTGCCGGCCTGACGGCGTTTTAGCTTGCCGTTAGCCGTGACGCGAAAACGCTTCTTGGAACCCTTGTGGGTCTTCATCTTTGGCATGTTTCAACCCGTCCAAACGAAACCGCTTAGGAAACCTTATAGGCAAGGACCATCTATTCCTAGTGTCCTGCGAGTGGAGTATTGTACAAAAAACGGCCCGCCCGTATAGGACAAAACCTGCGCTAATGCTAGGGATTGGGCTTTTCAGGCTCGAATTCCTTGATGCAGACGATGATTCATGTCTTCGGTGCCAGCATCGCCGTCATGCGTTTGCCTTCCATGGACGGCGACTTCTCGATCTTGGAAATGTCGGCCAGCTTTTCGAGGATCGCCTTGATGATGCGCTGCCCTTCCTCGATGTGCTGCAGCTCCCGGCCTCGGAACAGGACATTTACCAGCACCTTGTCTTTGTGCTCCAGGAATTTACGTGCCTGGTTGACCTTCACATCGACATCGTGCTCTCCGGTCTTGGGTCGAACACGAATTTCCTTGAGTTTCTGTTGGTGCGGCTTGTTCTTGGTGACTTTGACCTTCTGTATGTAGCGGAACTTGCCGTAGTCCATGATCTTGCAGACAGGCGGCCGTTCGGTGGCGGCCACCTCGACGAGATCGAGCTGGGCCTCGCGGGCCATTTCCAGCGCCTGCGACGTCGGCACTACACCCAACTGCTCGCCGTTGACGCCGATGAGCCGAACTGGGGTGATGCGGATCTGATCGTTGACCCTCTGGCCGGTTCGGTCGAATTGCGGATGACGGTCTGGGGGAATACTCTGTTCTCCTTTTCAATTTATGGTGTTAGAGGGCTTACATGTGTTGAATCGCGCCGTACACCTGTTAATCTTACGTTACGGAAGTCGCTTTCACAATGAAAACAACTTGTTATCATTAACTATCCCTGGCAAGGACGTCAACAGATGTTTGGATGTTTCTGAGGAGTATTACCATGACCCGTGTCCTGCCGTTACTGTTAGCCTTGATTTTCGCGCTTGTCCCGGCGTTGGCCAGGGGAGCCGACGATGACGACGATCCGGTAATCGGGCCGAAAAAACTTTCGGAATGGTTGAAGATGCTGCGCGAAGACGATAAATGGGAGCGGCGGCGAGGCTCGTTGACGGCGCTGGAGATGGCTGGCCCCAACCCGCGGGATGTTGTACCGAGCGTTCGGGCTGCCCTCAAGGGGGATCCCGAAGAAAGAGTCCGGGCGGCAGCAGCGGCCACTTTGGGACGGATGGGACCGAAGGCGAAAGACCTGCGCAGCTTGGCGAGCCGCTCATTGATGCTCTTCAGACCGACAAGTCAGACCTCGTGCGCGAGTCGGCCGCGACCGCGCTGGGACAACTCGCCGCCAATACACCAGGCGCCGCTGCCCTGCTGGCCAGACCGGCGGTGAGGCCGCTGGCGGAAGCTCTCAAAGACAAACACGAAGGCACGCGCATCGAGGCTGCCGAAGCACTGGTTCGCTTCGGGCCGGAGGCCAAGGAAGCACTCCCTCAACTGATCGCCGCGGTCAAGGACCCCAACTCAGGCCGCCTTACGCGCGAGTTTGCCGTGCGGGCCATTAGCCGCATCAATCCGGCTGAGGCCAGCGCTGCGGTACCCACACTCGCTGCGACGCTGGGCGACAAGGATGCTCAGGACACCCTGCGCAAGGCTGCGGCGGAAGCATTGGGACACCTTGGCAAGGAATCGGCCCCGGCTGTCTCCGATCTTGGCCGTGCCCTTCAGGACAGCAACGCCGATGTCCGGCGGGCGGCAGCGCTGGCGCTGGAGAAGATCGGTCCCTCGTCTCTGGATGTCTTGCCGGCATTGCAGAAGGCTGTTACAGATTCCGACAAGTTCGTCCGTTCTCAGGCCCTGCACGCGCTAGGGAGCTTCGGCAAGGACGCCGAGAAGGCAGCGCCCACTGTGCTGGACGCTCTCAAGGATGAAGTTACTGATGTGCGCCTGGCCGCCGTTGAAGCACTGGGGAATATTGCCTCAAAGGACAATGAAGCCGTTCTAACGGCATTAAAAGCAGTCACGCAGGAAGGCCAGACCGCCATGCGCGAGGCCGCCGCCGTGGCCATCAGGAAGATACAGGAGAGGCCGTAGTGGTTCATCTCAGCTGAGTTGAAAGGTTGGGCGAGCCGAGCAGCGTATGTTGCCGGGGGCGGTGCTGATTCCATCACCCGGCAGCTTACGCTGCTCGGCTCGCCTGTCACCTTGTCTGTTCACCACCTCACTACCCCACCACCCCGGCGCGAGAATTTTCGCATTTCACTGTTCACTCATTTGACTACCTGCCAAATTTTGTTCTAGACTTTCGCGTCTGGCGTGAATTGAGCCAGGACCGGGATTTTGCGATTCGAGGCGTTCCCATGAACGATGTCAGTTCCGATTCGGCTCTGTTGGCGCCCAATCGGGATCAGGCACAGCATGATTTCGTCCGGCAGAAGGAACGTTTGGAGGACGCGGCCGTCGTCGTGGGCCGGTTGGCTCATGATTTCGGCAACGTGCTGACCAGCATTCTCGGTTTCGCCGAGTTGACCATGAGGCAGATTGGTCCCCATTCGGAGGTGGCGCCGTACGTCGCAGAGTTGCACCAGGCTGCTCAGCAAGGAGCCCAGTTTGTCAGCGACCTGCGCCTGTTCAGCCGGCGCAGATCGGTGCAACCCCAGCCGACTTCTCTGCTGGAGTTGGCCGCGGCAGAAGAGGCTCGGCTACGGCCGACCTGGGTACCGGGCTGTGAGCTGCGCGTCAGTTTGCCCTCGAACTTGCCTGCTATCGCCATTGACGCGGAACCTTTGCGGCAAGTCATCGGCAGGCTGCTGGAAAACGCCCACGAGGCGTGTGCCGGCACGGAATCTCTCGTCACCTTGACCGCCCGTCTGGTGACCTTGACCGAGTCCGATTCGCGGCAAGTGCTCGGCAACGCGGCAGCAGGACCGCACGTTGAGATCACCATTGCCGATAACGGCAAGGGGTTAGGCACTGTGGCCCGGCAGTATTTGTTCCGCGAGCTTTTTTTCAGCACCAAGCCCAGACATCAAGGGCTGGGGCTGGCCATCGTCTACGGCATCCTCCATGCTTACCGCGGTGGCTTGCGGCTCGATCCCGGCCCGGAGGGCGGCACAGTCGTCCGTGTTGTCCTGCCCGTGGCAGCAGTCGGTACGCCCAGTTCCAGAGGCCCGGCTCTCGTTTCCTCTTTCAGATAAGACAGTCTTCAAGGAGTCAACCTGTGGTAGCTTATTCAGCAAATGCTCAATCCAGTACCATCACCCAGGCACCCGTCTCCGTCACCGAACCCGCAAACCTCGTTCCCACGGTCCACCGTGGGAACGGCGAGGCAAGCGTTCCCACGGCGAACCGTGGGAACGAGGGTAACCTGACGAAATATGCCGGCAAAGAAGAGAGCGATCTCTACTGTTCGGGCGAAGTCCGCATCCTGATTCTGGACGATGACGAGGCTGTCTGCCGAGTCATCAGCGCCGCACTCGCCCAGGAAAACTTCACCGTGGAGGCCGTGTCCGACCCCACGCTCATGGAGCAGCAACTGTGTGGCCAGCCCTATCACGTCATTATTCTCGACTACGTGATCCCGGGTTTGAAGTCGGAACAGGTCCTGGAATGGGTGCGGCAGCACCAGCCGGCAGCCAGCATCATCGTTGTGACGGCCTATCCGTCGATTGACAGCGCCCTGAGTTGCCTGCGGGCCAGGACCTACGACTATTTGACCAAGCCTTTCCAGATCGCGCACTTGCAGCATGTTGTGCGCCGCTGTCTGGAAAACAAGGGGCTGTTGCGGCTGTCGGAAGCGGCCTTGCGTGAATCCCTGGGCAGCACCATCCGCGAGCGGCGCAAGGCCCTCGGCCTGACGCTGGCTCAGATGGCGCAGCGCACCAGTGTATCTCTTGGGTATCTTTCCCAGATCGAGCTGGGCAAGAATTCCGCCTCCATCGAGACGCTCTATCGCATCTCCCTGGGACTTGGCGTCAAGATCAGCGAGTTGTTCCAGGCGGTGCAGACGCCAGCTTGAAAGGATGAAGGATGAAGGATGAATCAGTACGGAGTGAGTGGTGAGTGGTGAGTGGTGAGTGGTGAGTGGTGAGTGGTGGGTCCGGTACACTGGCCCGAAGCGTTAGCGAGGGAGGCTTTGCCCCTCGCTAACGCTTCGGGCCAGTGTGTTGGTTACTGGTGGTCACCACTCACCTGTTCATGCTTTGAGCATCTCGTCATGCCGCATGCCGCTCGGCGGCAGGTCGCTACGGCGGATATTGGCCAGGGCGGCTTTGGCGCCGGCGTGCTGTTCGGCGTCGTTGTCTTCCCATTCGATGTTGATCGGCCCCGTCGAAGCCGACGCGGTTCAGCTCGATCAGGATTTCTTCGACACTGTTGGCGTCGCGGGCGCTGCCGGCGGTCACGAAATTCCAGCCGTTAAGGCGGTGTCCCATCGGCCGATGCCCGCCCAAAAGGCCGGCCCGGGTATGCTCACGAATGACCTGCACACCCTTGATATGGGCGCAATGGATGCGGTCGCCGAATTCGCGGATGAACTGGATGACGGACACGCCTTGCCATTCCATGTGCGAGCCGTCCAGGTTGAAGCCGGCGACACCGGCGTATCCAGCTTTATCAAGGGCGGCTAGGTAGTCGGTCGCCGACTCAATGTCCCCCATCGCCCGTTCGCTGGGATGGCATTCCAGGTCGTAGGTCACGCCGTATTTTTTGCACGCGTCGAGGACCGGAGCGAAGCGTTCGACCAGCAATTCCAGACTGACTGTGTATACATCGGGGATGGCGTGGCCGGCGATGCTGCCGGGCAGCGGCGGGAACAGGAAGAAATGGCTCCAGCAATGGGCCGGCGAGCCGACGAAGCTAGGCACGGCCACCTTGCGATTCTGCAACTTGCCGAGATAATGGGCCAACCGCACGGCGTTGACAAGGTCCTGGGATGCTTTGGCATGAATGAGCCGGCCGACGTCGTCGGGCACGTGGTAGGGATCGGTCCGCGGCGGCTTGTTGCCCTTGTCGCGCCAGGCCTTGTAGGCAGCGACCGCATCGCCGCCGACAAATTGCAATGTCTTGGCACTTGGTTCATCGCCCAGGGCCTGTCCCTGGAGATGGGCCGCCACGGTGAAAATTTCCAGGCCGTGTTTCTTAGCCAACTCAACTCGTTCCCTGGCATAGGCCTCCGCAGCGGCGTCGGTGCCGCACTTGCTCAGGTCGAGTTCCCAACTTGCTTCTTCCCAGCCGTCGAAGCCGGTGTCCTTGAGGAACTGTACCCATTTGTCCATCGGCACATTGCCGAACTGACCTCGAACGAGGCCGACCTGATGGTAGGACCCCTTGCCGTAGCGATGCGTGGCGGTTTGCTTGTGGCCCATGAAGTTTCCTCTTGGGGCGAATACCTGGGGAGCTTATGCTTGCTGAGTTAAATATATGTAGTGATTTCCCGGACCGCAAGGGAGAAAGGGTGAGGTGGTGGGTTGGTGGGGTGGTGACGAACTCCCTCGATTCATCACCTCACCACCTCACCACCTCACCACCTTCTGTCTGACCCACCACTCACAATAATCTGACTTAAGGCGGGTAGGCTCTCCGCGTTTCAGCCAGGACCTTGCCAAAATCGGTGGGAACCGTCACGAAGCCGGTTAGCCGGTAGAGCGTTAGCATCGTTTGCCCTCGATCTGTATTGGCAGCGTTCAGGAGGCCCTTGCGAAAGCGGTCAAGCGTTGCCTCGTCCAGGGCCTTGTCATAATAAGCGATGATCGGCGGGGGCAACGGCTGCGAGGCGGCGACCTCCTTGAGTTTATTGAAACGACCCGGCTTGCGCCGCTTGTAGGCATCCAGGGCAGCACGGTCAGCGGCGGCGGCCTGCACCACCCCGTCCACGACATTATCCAGGGCATCTTCCACGTTGTCCGGCGTGGTAATCTTCGAGAAAAACTGCTCCAGTTTCTTGCCGTTGGCCTGGCTCTGACGCTCCACAAACATACGGATGCTGTCCTGACCCGTATTCGGCAGCGACAGAGACTGCCCCTGAGAACCGGCGAAGTCCTTGGCGGGATTGTCATGCCGCGTCACCACGCAGACGATCGGATAGGTGTGGACATTGATCGCCAGGGCCAGGGGTTGCAGCCGAGGGAACTTCTCCTGAGCCCACGCGAACTCGTACCCCTCAAAGACACCCACGTGCAATTGCCCTTTCGCCATCTTGTCCGCCAGTTCTTCCCAGTTCTTTTGCTGGAGGATTTCGTTGTTGAGACCTGTCTCATCTTTGATGAAGCTCTGCAACGACTGGGTAGTCTCTTTCTGGTTGCTGCCCGGCACCGCCAGAGTGCCAGTGGCGCCGATACGCAGCACGTCAATGTTGGCCTGCTGCCCGTTGGCCCAGGCCGAAATGGCCAGCAGAGCTGCCAACGCGCCGGCAAGCAGCACATGGGTATGGTGAAATCGAGCAGTGGCAGGGTGCCAACCTGCCCACTGGGAAAGGATCGGACAGGTTTGGAAACCTGCCCCCACGCACATGAATGAAAACACGCCCGCTTCTCCTTATTTGACATTGGTGGCCGGGGCTGAGTCCGCGAGGTCATCCATCACCCCAAACCCCTCTCCCTCGCAGCTAAGAAATGAGCTGGGGTGAGGGACAATTATTCTACTGGAGTTTCGCAAACCCGGCCACGTGCTGCGAATGACGAATGACAAAGGATGAATGACTATTATACTCGTCGCGGGGAGATCTGACACAAGCCTGAAGCGCAAGCGAAGGACTGTCCTTCGCTTGCGCTTCAGGCTTGTGTCCACCCTGGCCGCGGGCAGTATAGCTAATGACTAAGCCCGGCAGAAAAGGCGCCTGCGGTCACCCGCTCCAGATCGGCCAGGGCGAGAATCTCTCGATAAAGGGTCTGGTTGCATTGGGAGCGAGCCTCGGCGGCCAGGATCCTGGCGTTGACGACATCCTCGACTCGAACCTTCAGTCGAGCCGTGAATTGCTTGGTCAAGTCATCTGCCAGTGCCTCGCCGGCAGTGGCGGCCTCCCGCGCTTTGGAGAACTGGAGCGAGGTTTCTTCCCAACGCAGGAAGGCGTCCCCGGCTTCAAGAGCAATCAGGTGCCGTGTATCCTCGATCCCGGCTACCGCCCTGGCGTGAAAATCCCGGCGCTGGCCTGCCGGTCCGTGCATGAGCCGGCCAGAACGGTCGGCATTTCCGGAGCAAGAGCCCCAGGCCTGTAGTCGTTATTATTAATCTCCTGGGGAACCTGGTAAGCATGGAGGTCGGAAGAGGCGGCGAAGGTTTGCACCTGCTTGTGCAGGCTGGTTCCTTGCGCCTTGACTTCCAGACAGATGACCTCTGCGAGAATGCTGGCCTGGGTCAGTTCACCCCGGCGCGACAATGCCCAGGCAATGATTTGCTCACGATCCGGCTGAGCGGCCGGCTCTGGCAGATGGCCGGCCGGCACGTTCAAGGGATCGTCGGATCCCATGCCGACGGCTTCCTTCAATGCAGCCATGGCACGTTTTACTCCTTGCGCCGCCTCGACACGCCGTGTCTCGGCCAGACAGAGGTAGACCGTGGCGCGATCGACATCGGCGGTCGTTGTATCGGCGGCACCTGCATCTACTGCTTGCTTGGCGGCTTTCTGAATGGCACCGAGCCGGTCAACGACGCTCTGCACAACGCGCTCCTGGTCGCGGGCGTACAGAACCGTGAAGTAGGTTCGGGTTACTGCGTAGGCCACCTCACACTCGGTTTGGTTCAGACTGGCGCAGGCGGCGGTCACGCCGAGATTTGCTTGCTTGCGGCGTATTGAAACAGCATGGTCCACAAGGGCAGCCAGGCGCAGAGAATCGATGGCTTTCTTTCCATCTGCCGCCGCGGCCAAACTGGCACGCTGGGCTGCAAGTTTGGGATGCCGCTGGAGGGCCAGAGCGAGGCACTCTGACAAGGTGAGCGTCGAGGCTTGTGCGGTCGGTGGGCTTTGAGTTTCCGTTGCCGGCTCTGCAGCAATAGTCGATCCAGGCGCGGTCAGGGAAACTATCACAAAAAGCAGAGGAGGCAATAAAGCGGCGGCAGTCAGGTGGTGCCGTGTCTTGCAGGAGCAGCGGCGACTTGTCATGTCATTGTCCCTTTTGAGTGGTGAAACTGGCTGAAAGTAACATCGACCAGGCAATCTTGCTTCTCCAGGCACAAACGTTGGCAATCCGTGCAAAGCGTTGCAAGGTGGAATCGCGAGAGCATTCCTGCCGTTTTTCCGGAATAGTGCAGCAACATGAGAATCGACGAGACAATGATTCGTGTGGGTCGCACCAGATCTGCGGAGCAAACCAGGAGGGCACCCCCTTTGTCCATGACAAGGTGCAGATACTGGTCACCGAGACGAAAACAACGGCGGCGGCTTTGCCTGTCTGGACCTCAAAACCGGCAAGAAAATGTGGTGAGTGTAAACCCTAATGACCACTCATCACTCACTTCATCCTTCATCATTTCAAGTTGCCGAGAACGGCGATCTCATCCACGGAAAGAGCACGATCGTACACCCGCACATCGTCAATAAGTCCGTTCCAAAATCGGCCTTTCGCCTGGGAATTCTCGCCGATGCAAACCGGCTCGTCGCTGGTGGGAATGTTCGTCGTCGTGACAGCGGAACCGTCGAGCCGGCCGTCCACGTAGAGATGCATCTTCTGTCCGTCGTAAACGCCCGCTACGTGGTGCCATTTGCCGTCATTGACGGGGATCTTACCCTTAATCAATTGCTCCTTGGGAATCGCGTTGAAGGCGAACTGGACGCATTCACCGTCCCGGTCGCGGGCGATTCGCCAGCTCGTATCCCCCTTGGCTACAATCGTCTGCCACTTCTTGTCAAACTTGTTGACCTTGATCCAGGCTGCGACCGTCATGCGTTCATTGAGGTCGAAAGCCTTTTTCTCCGCGATGGCGACATACTGGCCATCGCCGGCAAGCTCCAGGGCGCCGCCAACGACGCCGCTCTGGGGCTGCCACTTCGGTTCGCCGACCAGGGTCCCATGATAGCCGTGGCCGGAGGAGTCAGCCGCCTGGCGGCCGCTGGCTTCGTCCAGTTTCCACCAGGCGACCAATCCCTTGGTCAACGTATCTTCTGCCCGGACGGCCGTGGCACCGGCAAGGAGCAATCCGCACAAGGTCCAGCAAACCCTGGTGTCCTATTCGCGTTGCAAAGCTGGGAATGTCAGCCATTCGGTGAGGGTCCAGACATGATCGGCCAGACCCGCGGCCATTGCTGGCGTCCGCTCCTGCCATCCTCCTTCGCTGTCACGCTGACGCAGGGTTCGCACCGGCCAGCAGAAGTTGTAGCTGTACATCGTGAAATAGGTCACCGCCTGATGCACGTCCCAATCCTTGGAGAAGCAGTAGGTCTTCCGCACCTTTCGAGCATTGCGGTTCCGGTCAGTCCCGTTGTGCCGTTCCACGAACGCTGTGTTGATCGCTCGGCTTGCCTTCGACAATGCCAGCGCGGCCATTACGGCCACGAACGTCCCGAACACCACTCGCTGGTCGATCTTCACAACCCGGCCTTTTTTCCGGGTCTTATGCACGGTGGCATACTTCAAGTCGGCCAGCGGCACCTGGTACGGCGCCTTGGGCCGTCCCGGTTTTCCAGTCCGCTCGGGGATGACCTCTTCCCCATACGCCTCCAGGATGGCCGTCTTGTAAGCAGCATATTCGTCCGTGGTGATGAGATTCGGAATCCGGCCTTCGGTACGCTTCTTGAAGTCTTGCACCACTTCCTGGGTATTCTCCGAGATGCGTTCTCCTGGCACAACACTCACGACCAAGCGGTGTTCGGGGTCGAAAGCCACATGGTCCCAGTTATCCCCCTGCCGGTCATCAGCGGGATCGGCAGGGTCGCAGTTCTTCTCTTTCTTGCCGACGAACGCCCATTTTTCGTCGAACTGCACCTCCCGCGTCTGAGGGGGAAAAAGCCACGAGTTCGTCGTGGAGGTTTTTGGCGTGCTCGCCGGCAAGTTTGCTGTAACGGACAACGGTATCCTTGTTCACTCCGACCAACCGACCGGTCTTGCGGACGCCACAGCCTTCGTCAATATGGGCCAAGATCGAGAGAATCTTCTCTTGGGGTAAGCATGCTCGGAAGAGCGGCGTGCCTTTCCGCTCGCAAAATCGGGCCTTGCATGTAGCACAGCGAAGCATGCGATGTTGTTTGTTGGCCCCGTAGCGATTGCAGACACTCAGGTTGCCGGCTCCACGTTTGCCATAGTCTGGACACTCCGGATCCAGGCAACAAAACCGTGACAGGTTGTCCATGCTTTGCCCTCCGTGGCATGTGCGTTGGTTACAAGGCGACCCAGTTTATACAAAACGACTGCCTTACCGTGCAATACGAGAAGGACACCAGGCAGCAAACAGGTGAAAGTGAAAAGCGCATGTCGAATTCTCCTTTGCCACGGGTGGAACAGTAGGCAGTGGGCAGTGGACAGTAGGCAGTGGACAGTAGGCAGTGGGCAGTACGCCGGTCTACTGCCTACTGCCCACTGCCTACTGCCCACTGTAAATCATCCCTCGTAAGTCTTGGTCCGCAAATTCTGGAGATACTTCAGGCACTTGGCGGTCTCCGCACGATAGTCCAGCTTGCCGCCGGTGGTGCTGACCCAGGGGCAGGCGGCGCACACGGAGCGCGTGTAGCCGATGTCGCGCAGGACGGCGAACAGCTTGAGGAAAAGCTCGGTGCGGTCGTCTTCGCCTTCGACTTTGCCGGGTTGGGCACTCTTGTTGGCGATGTGGCAGTGCAGGCAGTAATCCGGATCGATGGCAATGTCTTTGTAGTCCCAGTTACCTTTGATGAAGTAATTGATGTCGGCCATGACACGGACTTCCGGCATGCCAATGCGCTTGGCGAAAGCGACGCCTTCGGTATATTTCGGGAAGACCGTGGTCGGGTCGGCAGTCGGCTCCAGGACGATCCGAATCTTGTGTGGGCGGGCTGCCTTACCAAGCATTTCGACATAGCGCAGTGCTTGGTCGGTGGCCTTGTTGCGATCGAAGCCTTCGGGCACCCTGAAATGGCTGCCCCAAAGCCCGGCGACTTCGACGCCCAGCTCCTCCAGCCGTGCGAACGAACGCTTGGCCCAGTCCTTCTCGCGCTCGAAATCCTCGTTCGGACCGATCAGGGATTTTTTACCAGCCGGGAGGCCGGGCTGCTCGCGAATAACTCCTTCATTGAAGAAACCGCAAGTCTTTATGGGCGGTAGTTTCCAGGAAAGGATCCTGGCCTTGGTTTCCTTCCACTCCTCCTCGGTGGAGAAGGGTTTAACTATCGGGCTCAGCGGTATCTCCACCGTATCCCAGCCTGGAGCAATCTCGGTTGGGCTGTGTTCGCCCCGTTCATCGAGGTTGATACACAGCTTGAAAGTCTCGCGTTTGGCAGGCGGCTTGTCGGCTGCCAGGCTTTGCGCTGCCGAACCCAGGAATGGGGCTGCTGCCAGCGTCGCCAGGGAACTCTTGAGCAGGTCACGTCGGGTGATGCGGTTGTTCAGCATGGATGCCTCCTTCGTTGGTGGGAAAGGAAGCCGCGTCCCGTTGTCCGGACATCGACTTCCAGAATCGTCTGGACTGATGATGCAGATTCTAGCCCCCACCACCGAAACCGGCTAGCCGAAACTGAAGACCGGGCGGAAGATCCGCTGGGACCCTGACAAAGAGGAGATCCTCGGAGACCCGGAGGCAGCCAACATGCTGGTCCGCCCGTATCGCAAACCGTGGGACGCAGAACTCAAGGCTCTGGTGGTGTCGTAGGACCCAAATAGCAATTCTCCTCCAGTTTGGACACGACACAGAATACAGTCAGGAACGAAGATATTATGGCACCTGCAATTCCGGGGGACAGCAATGTTCAGCGCGAAACCGCAAGCGGTTGTGGTGGGTTCGCTTCCAGCAACCTCACTTGAGCTTCGCCGGCCAGAGCAGATCGGGATTGAAGTCCCGGTCGTCGAGTTTCACCGGGAACTGGAAGAAATCGTAGCAGTAGAACTCGACCTCCTGTCCGCGTTCGTCGTAGGTAATGAACAGAACCGGCAGATGATTGGCCGGATCGAAATACCATAAGCAGCGGCCGCCATGTGGCAACTGGGGATCGATGCCGGGGGGAATGTCGTTCTGGACGGCCTCGACCGGCGTGCCTAGCTCGCTGCGCCTTGCCAGGCCGAGATATTTCACATGGAGCGATAGATTGCCGCGTTCCGCGGCCTCGACGACTGTGCCAAAATTGTCGATGAGATGGCCGACGCCGGCATCGGAGATGGAATGCCGGCTTTCGTTCCGGATCAGTGGACTATCCGGCGACAGGGAGAAGCGGGTACCGGCCTTCAGAAGAATGTTGTCGCCCGCCGCCAGAAGGGTATGAATCTTGTTTTCGTACTGCCCCTTGACGTAGACGACCTCGCGGCCCTTGCCTGTTTCACCGATCCACTTGAAGTGGACGCTCCACGGTTCCTTGCGAAAGCTGAAGAGAATCACTTCCTCGGGTTTATTCTTGCCGTTGACCTGTTCCCGGCGGCGCAGGCGCACGTTGTACGAGTCAATGACGGCGTAACTGGCAACAGCCTCGCGGTGCAGCCGGCGAATGGCCGCGAAAGGTTCCCCCAATGCCGGGCTAGCCGGTTGTTCTGGAACGATGGCCGGCACCACGGTGTTGACGAGAGGTGCGGAGTCACGGCTAGCCGGAGACACTTGCTGAGGTGCATCGCAGCCGGCGGGCGGCGACGCAGGGAGGGGCGACGGTGTCGAGGCAATCGGCGGACCGGAAGGGGACTCGGCAGGTTGCGCACCGTTTCCAGGTTTGAATTGCGAAGGAGCGGGAGCCGGCGCCGGGGGCTGCACGACCGCGGGGCGCGGTGGCTGGCGTTCGTGCTGCCAAACCACTGGTGCAAGCGCCGTGGCACAACCGACACAGGCTGTGCAGGCGAACGCACTTATCAAAAGGATGAAGGATGAAGGATGAAGGATGAATAAGATCGGCAGTTTTTCATTTCCTTCATCCTTCATCTTCCATCCTCCATCCTCCATCTTCCATCCTTCATCCTTCATCCTTCATCCTTTCCGAACCTTGCCTATTATGCGCCGGATGCCAGTTCAAAAGGATGAAGGATGAAGGATGAATAAGATCGGCAGTTTTTCATTTCCTTCATCCTTCATCCTTCATCCTTCATCCTTCATCCTTCATCCTTCATCCTTTCCAACGTTGCCGGGGTCCTGTGATAGCCATTTCAAGGCGATTGTGCAACTTGAATTGTTGGGGGTTCAAAAGGATGAAGGATGAAGGATGTCCGAGCCCGCAGCGTAAGCAAGGGTGGAGACTAACCTTGCTTACGCTGCGGGCTCGGACTCTAACGCTTCATCCTTCATCCTTTCTGAACTGCTGTCTTGTAGCTCGCGTGCAGGATGCCTATAATTTCGTTGAGAAATGGGGCTGGCCTTACTCGGGTTGAGGAGGAAGCGTGCCGGATCGACCGCGCATTCTTGTCCTGGAGAGCCACGGGCACTCGGTGGCGAAGTTGCTCGAAAGTTGTCAGGCAGACTGTGACATCGTTCGAGTGGATAGCATCACGCGCGGCCTGGATCTGCTCCGCACGGAAAGTTTTGCCGGCGTCCTCATGAACCCGTGCGACCCGGCCATCTGGGAAGGCACGGGCAACCTTTTCGAGGCCAAGCGCGTGCTGGAGACACTGGTCGACGGCGTGGCAGTGGTGAGCAGCGACTTGCATATTCTGTGGTCGAATCCCATGTTCGACACTTGGTGCGGCGGGCCTGCCCAGGGCAAAGGGTTCTACGAGGCGCTTGGCTCGCCGGAGATACTGGGGCCTGAATACTGTCCTTTCCATAGCGCTCTCGCCGGCACGCCCGTCACCACTCGTCTTCATTGCCGTGATAATCGTTACGTCGAACTGCACATCACTCCCGTCCATGATCCCGGCACGAACGTCAATCAACTGATCAGCCTGGGCCGCAACGTCACCGCCGAGGTACAGCAGCAGCAAAAGCTCGACGCCCTGCACAAGGCCGGCCGCGAACTGGCGGCACTGTCCACCGATGAACTGGCCGACATGAGCGTCGCGGAGCGCGTCGAGTTGCTCAAGCTGAACATCCGCCGGTTCACGCATGACCTCTTGCACTACGATGTCATTGAGGTTCGCCTGCTCGACCGGCAAACGGGCCGGCTAGAGCCGCTGCTGGAGGAGGGCATGACGCCCGACGCCGCTCAGCGCGGTGCTGCGCGCCGAGGCCAAGGGGAACGGCGTGACCGGCTTCGTAGCAGCCACCGGCAAGAGCTACGTCTGTGCCGATACCGCGACGGACCCCCTGTACATCGAAGGGGCGCAGGGCGCGCAGCTCGCTTACCGTCCCGCTCATCTTCCAGGAGCAGGTGATCGGCACCTTCAACGTCGAAAGCCCGCGGCCCAATGCTTTCGGCGAAGACGACTTGCAGTTTGCCGAAACCTTCAGCAGGGAGCTTGCCAGCGCTCTGCATACATTGGAACTGCTCTCCGCCGAAAAGCGCAGCGCAGGCCTCACAGTCGATCGAGGCTATCAGCCGGGAGGTCGCCCTGCCCGTGGACGAAATTTTGGCTGCGACCACCACGATTCTCGACCGCTACATCGGTCTCGAACCGGAGATGGCCGACAAGCTCCGCAAGATCCTCGCCGGCACCGCTCGATCAAGCAGTGCATCCAGAAGGTGGGCGAGGACCTGGCGCCAGCCACGCCCGCGACGGCCACCGTCAAGGAAGCCCACCCACTGCTCAAGGGGTTGCGCGTGCTGGTGGCCGACAGCGACGAGCGCGTCCGCCGCTCGGCCCACGGCATCCTCGGCCGCTGGGGCTGTGTCGTCGAGACGGCCCGCGACGCCCAGGAAGCTCTTACCATGGCACGTCTGAGCACGTACGACGCCATCTGCGCCGACATTCGTTTGCCCGACATGTCCGGCTACGACATCTTCAAGAAACTCCGCGACGCCCAGCCGCAGGCCAAGGTCATCCTCATGACGGCCTACGGCTACGACCCTTCGCACTCGATCGTCAAGGCCAAGCAGGAAGGCATGACCTTCACGCTCTTCAAACCCTTCCGCATCGATCAACTCATCGAAGCCCTGGAAACTCAAGCCCCAGCGCTCCCCAATCACAATAATTGTCTTGGTGAGTGGTGAGTGGTGAGTGGTGAGTGGGTGGGAGCAAGGAGCGAGGATTGGCAATGGACACTGTGAACTTACTACTCACTATTCACCACTCACCACTCACCACATCGTTACTCTTCGCCGGCGCTTGCGTGGGTCACACGGCCATCGCGGTTTGGAGCCACAACTGGTGGTATGGGGCCTTCATTCCGCGCGGCTGGCGCGGGTAATTCGCCTGCTTCACTATCTGGTCATCGCGGCCGGACCGCTGGTGTTCTCCCTGATTTTTTGGTTTGACTCCACCCCGCCACTCGAATCGGAAGGAGTTGACCTTTGGCAAGCAGCGTTGGCAGGCTATCTGCTGGCGTGTTGGATCGCGGCTTTTGGAGTTGTGCCGGCGGTGACTCTATGGCGACTGTGCCGGCGCGTCCCTGCTCTCGTTAGCAATGACACGCACATGATCGACGTGGCGGCCCGTCTGGGTTACAAGCCGGCCGGCCGTGGAAAGGACTCGTTGATGGCCCGGTTGCCGGGCAACGAGGTCTTCCAGGTCGATCTGAGCGAAAAGGCCCTATCGCTGCCGCGTTTGCCGGCGGCTTGGGACGGTTTGACGATCCTGCATCTGAGCGACCTGCACCTGCATGGCACGCCGGACCGCAAGTTCTTCTACCAAGTGATGGATCTGTGCAACGAATGGCAGCCCGACCTGGTAGCACTCACCGGCGACATTGTGGACAGCCATTGGCATCACCGCTGGATCGCCCCGATTCTAGGCCGGCTGCGCTGGCGCAGCGCCGCTCTGGCCATCCTGGGCAACCACGATTCGTGGTTCGACCCTGGCTTGATCCGGAAACGCTTGCGCCGCGCCGGAATGCGCGTGCTGAGCAATACCTGGGAAGAGATCGAAGTCCGCGGCGAGCCGATGATCGTGATCGGGCACGAAGGACCGTGGTTTTCCCCCGAACCGGACCTGAGTACATGCCCCGACGGCATCTTCCGCCTGTGTCTGAGTCACACGCCCGACAACATTCTCTGGGCCAGGCGAAATCGTGTTGATCTGATGCTGTCGGGCCACAATCACGGGGGCCAGATTCGGCTGCCGCTGCTTGGTTCGGTATTCGTCCCCAGTCGCTATGGCCGCCGTTATGATTGCGGAACATTCGACGAGCCGCCGACGGTGCTGCACGTCAGCCGGGGACTGGGAGAAGAGCATCCACTGCGCTATAACTGTAGGCCGGAGGTGACGAGGATTGTGCTACGGAGGTGCGCAAAACAAAACTGAATGACTGTTGGAAATTCAGTGATAACCGTCAGTGCCAGACGGCATCGAGCCTCGCGCGTATAGCCGCATCTACACCCATGTACTTTATTCCATGCCATTTGCCCGGATTGATTCGTGATGTCATCGGCTCCCGATCAAATAATTCGAAGATTCTCCTTGCCATGCTGTTATCGTTGGAATTGACAAGTCTCCATACCGCGTAGGATGCAAGATCGGCGAGTTGGAGTCCAGGGGATTCATGTGAATCAAGAAAGAAGACCGTCTCAATCAGGTTGTATAGAACATCCCAACGGTGGCCTTGCCGCTGGAACAGCCTCTGTTGAGTCTTCAGGGCTTCGCAAAGTGATGCCTTGTGAGGGTCAGCGATGATGATGCCTTTGCTCGGCGATCCATCTGCATACCTGTGCCGGAGGTACAGATCAAATCTGCTCGACAAATCTTCAAACATTTCAGCGTATAGGTCGTCGCCAGTCTTTCCCGCATTGTTCGCAAACCAATGCGCCTTATCTGCGATGACAGCAAACATGGTCAGTTCTGTCGGCAGTAGACTCGTCGCCAAGTCGCAAAAGTCGCGTAGCAAATCGTTTCTTCTCACTGGAGTGAGTGAACGAAACTCATTTCTTCCACTCCGGAGATCCGCCAGGTGGATTTCGGTGGGTTTCGGCGGGACTGGGAAGTAGCGTTCGATAAGAAGCCGGAGATCTTTCTCAAATGGTTGCCATTTGCCTTCGAACAGGGCAGCGGACCCAAGGACGAGGTGGCTGGAACCGCCGATTCCCGGATCGCCAGATTCATCGACATAGAGGAGGTAGGTAGCCATGAGACGCCAAACTTCGATTGAAACGGCGCTGGGCAGCATGAAAAAAGGAACACCCCGGAGAAAGTATGGGTTAACCTCCTCTGGGGTGTCCCAAAAAAAGGCCAGCTGGGGACAGATTGCTCTGAACACGAACCGTCAACAGACAGCTCTCCCAACCGGCATCTAGATTATATCACCTAGTTAGAGATGAGCAATGGAAAATATTCGTAAAATAGGCGGGTTGGGTTGCGCCGAAGAAGGCCGGTGCAACTAGAGGCTAGGACATTACCCCGGATTCGGAATGCACCTTGTTTTCCAGCAAGCTCGCCTCCCAGCTCAATATCCCGCGCATCAGCTCATACGGATCGACAGCCGTTGTCGGCAGCGGCCAGGCGAAGCGTTCCGTGGCCGCCAGTTGCGCGGCGGCGCCACGGCCGTTCAGATAACACCAGAGCAGGACGAAGCGGGCAATGGCCCGGCAACGGTGACAGAGTTTCCTGACCTCGGCCCAGGCGGCGCTCTCCGTGGTGGCGGTCTCGGTCAGGCGCTCGGCCTGATCCACGACCCACTCAACCAGAACGTGCGCTTCCGGGTCTCCCAGGCCGCGTGTCAGGGCTTCGTCGCGCAAAATGTGATTGAGTAACGGTCTACCCAGCATGCGCACCTCTCCCCCAGCCACACCGTTTGGACGCACGGCGGCCATGTGCCTTTGAACAGATTAACAACTGCCGCTGCGTTCACTGGAAGGCGGGGACTATAGCCAGCACCCCGGAACATGGCAACAGCAAAAATCGGCTGGTTCAAAAGAGGGTAAGGCGAGCGGCGGCAGTTAGTTCACCTTCGCTTGCGCGTCAGGCTTGTTTCGGGATACAAGCCTGACTCGCAAGCGAAGGTGAACTTTCACTTGCGGGTCGCCCAAAGTATGCCTTTCAATTATCATCCTTATCCTTCTTCACACTCGGGCACACAAACGCCGCCCGCACCGGCGCCGGCATGGCCGACTTCGGCCCACGCACCGAGCGCCAGATTACCTCGTTGAAAAGCAGATCATCGACCGCATCCTCCTTGCTGAAGTCGAACTTCTCCGACTCCTGCGCTCCCCAGGCGCCGGCAACGTTCACAGCTTTCAAATCGGTATCAGGCACGACGTGTTCATACGGCCGCACGTTGGGCTTGCCCTGAAAGGATTGATACATCGGCCGGGCGGCGGCGTCGAACTGGCTCATCGGCTTCAGACCGAGGATCAACTCCATCGTTCGCAGCATGCTGGAAGTGGAATAGAGCGTCGAATCAACATGGCCGCGCTTCGTATGCGGACTGATGACCAGTGCCACGGTCCGGTGCGCATCGACGTGATCGGAACCGTTCTGGGCATCGTCTTCCACCACGAAGATCGCCGTATCCTTCCAGAACTTGCTCTTGGAGATAGCTTCGACAAGCCGGCCCAGAGCCAGATCGTTGCCGGCGACGTAGGCGGTCGGCGTCGGCTTGCCGATCTTGGCCCCGGCTGTGTGATCGTTCGGCAGTCTGCACGATGCTCAGGCGGGGGAACTCGCCTTCCTTCTCGAAGCCGAGCCAGCTCCTCGATGAAACGGTCGGCCCGCTTGGCATCGGGATAGTCGAGGTCCCAGCCGCGGAACATGGGATCGAAATGACCTTCCAGGGCCTTGACGCGGGCCTTGCCGGGATCCTCGGGAGTCTTGCCAGGCTCGATCCATTCGCCGTAACTGCGGTAACTGACGCCGGCCTCGGCGCAACGATCCCAGATGTAGCCGCCTGCCGGGCGGGCAACGGCATCCGCATGACCCTCTCCTGGATATGGCAGCTTCTTCAGCTTGCCGGGCCGGTAGTGGAGCGGCCAAACTTTCTCGACGAAGTCGGTCGCGTAGGCGCCCATCGACCATTCGTGGCCGTCGGCGGAAACCTCGCCATCGACGTAGAAGTTGTCGAGGAGCACAAACTCGCGGGCCAGCTTGTGATGGTTGGGAGTGATCTTCTCCGGGAAGATGCAGAGATTCGGGTCGCCGTTGCCTTCCTTCATGTCGCCGAAGACCTGATCGTAGGTGCGATTCTCCTTGATGATGTAGATGCAGTATTTGATCGGGCTGGGGTCGCCGACCTTCTTCGGGATCGGGCTGCCCTCCGGCGCCTCGGCAATGACGCCCTGATCGGCCCGCAGCGGACTGCAAGCATAGGCCTGCTTGCTGAATGCCCCCATCGCTTCCGGCGTCGGCTGGTCGATGATGCTGAGCGTGCCGTGGAACAGGCCGGCGATGTACTGGCGCACGGTCTGATTACCCCGCGGCGCCAGTGGATTGGGGCCTTGCGGATTGGCCAGCGGCGTCGTGCCTTTGCCGTTGGCTACATAGAGACGCTTGTCTTCCGGGTTGAAACGTACCGACGTTGGATACCAGCCGACCGGAATGAATCCGAGCGACCTGGCCTGACCGCGCTCGGCGACGTTGAAAACGGCGATGTTGTTGGCGTCGGCGTTGGCGACGAAAAGGAGCTGGCCGTCCGGCGTGAGGCTGAGGCTGTTCGGCGTGTTGCCGGTCGGGGCGTTGGGGTAGAGAGCACATACGATGGTCTCGACGACCTTGCCCGTCTCGGCGTCGTGTACACTGACTTTTGTGGAGTTGGCACAGGCGACGAAGAGAATCTTGCCGTCCGGCGAAAGCAACATTTCGGTCGGGTGTTGTTCCGTAGGCCAGGTGGTGAGGGATCGCCTGGTCTCCAGGTCGATGACGCTGACCGCGGCCTTGCCCCACAGGCTTACGAGAAGCCGTTTGCGCGCGGCATCGACCGTGCAGGCATAGGGGTAGCTGTGCAGCCCCAGAGAAAAGTGCATGCGCTTCTCGGGATCGCCGAGCGGCATGATGCAGACGGCATCGCCCCAGGGACCAGCGACGAACAGCGTTTTACCAACGGCATCGACTGCAAGCCCCGCCGGGATGAAGTTCTCTTTCGGTTTGGCGACGGGGAGTTGCCGCTGCCGGGACAGCAGCCCGTCGGCGAAGTCAAAGACGTGAACGACCTCGTGCTCGCCGCCGCTGGCATAGAGCTGGTTGCCGTTGGCAGAGAAGCACAGGCCGTAAAATGTCTGTTCGAGGACGACACGGCTTTTCACCTTCTGCCGTTTGAGGTCCACGATGGTCACTTCATGTTCTCCATACCCGGCGTGCAGGACAGCCAGCCAGTCTCCGCTGGGATGGAGGACCATGTTGACCGGGAAGTCGCCCAGGTTGACCTGCTTCCCCGCCGGCCGCAGCGACCATTGATTGGGGAGCTGAATGAGGCCGCTCGACTGAACCCCAGGCAACACCCGCGGCTCCGCCGCTTGCGGTTTCGCGGGTTCAACATCCTGTCCCCGTCCCCAACTCAGCGCCAGCAGCATGAAGTAAACGCCAAGACCGAGAGCGACCACGAAACGATGCATCCTGTGTCTCCGATGAAGCAGATTGGGCTGATTTGAAGCGGTATTCCTGTCTTGTCACTTCCGTGAACGGCGGGAGTGAGTGGCTTGCAATCGCTTGACGAACGCGGCATGCTCCGGACTTGCCAATCCCTGCTGAACAACTTCGATGAGGTGGGCCGTGTTCCGTGCCAGAAGCGCCGGCCCGTCGATCCACAGGCCGGGGAAGACTCGTGAATGGTAGATACCTTGCCGATCGGGCTTGATCTGCCGCCGCGATTTGAAATGGAACCAGTACAGTTCTCTTTCTTCGAGGCAGAGCACGAGGTACTCCACGACACCTGCCTGTTCATAATCGGCTTTCTTGAAGTGCAAATCAATTCCGCGCGTGCTTTGAGAGATTTCTCCCATGTGTTCGGGCGGGCCTTTGATGTAGTCTTCTCTCGTTTGCTTCGACCTGCCGCCGAACTCGGGAAAATGCGCAGGGCCAGATCAGGCTGAGGCTCACTTTCATCACCCAGAATCGTGGTCGCGTTGTCCAGCACCTCGATGCCAGGTGTACCCCCTTTGTAGAGCCAAAAAACCCCGCTGAGTTCCGGATGATGAACCCCATGCGGCCGGCGAAGTGGTGATGCCATGTAAACAATCCCTCCGATCAGCTCACATTTCACGTCTTCAGGATACGCCTCATAACGACGATGGAACTCCGCCTGGGTCATCTTGTCGCCAGGCTCCAGGATGGGAACAGACTGTAGTCTTGCAGCGGTACTCATGGCTAATGTCCTCTAACCACTATACTACAACTGAACCACCCGCGCAGAAGCGCAGATGGTGGTTCTCTAACCTTATGCAAGATTCATCATGGCAGCCAAAGCCGTCCGAACACCCAGCGTCTGGCAAGCCCCGCTCGTGCCCGCAGCCCTGGCGGTGACGGCGGGCATTGTCGCTTATCGTTACATTAGCATTCCTCTGGTCATTAGCTTGCTGGCCGCGATTACTTTCCTCATCGCCTGGGCCGTGGCTCGCGCCGGCCGACTAATGGGACTATCGTTGATCTTTCTGGCCCTGGCCGGCTTTGCGTTCGGGGCCGCGTATCATCAATGGCGGCGGGATTGCTTCGCAGACGACGACATCGGCAACTACGCCACTGACACTAGTCAGCCTGTCCACCTGCGCGGCATTATCGCGGAGGAGCCTACCTTCGTCTGGCGTCCGGCCCACGATCCGCTACGATCCATAGCACGCAGGATCCCAGTACCCTCCGTCATGGAAGAACGCGCCAAGGAGGAGAACGACGATTACTGGGGGCAGATTTCTCCTCCGGACTCGACCACTTCGGTGCTGGAGGTGAGCCACTGGCAGCAGGATGGCACGTGGATTCCCATCTCGGGCGCGCCCGGTTGATCGTGGAAGGGCCATGCAAGGACCGGCACGCCGGCGACGAGGTGGAGGTCGTGGGCAGGTTCGCAGCGCCGCCAGGCCCGTGCAATCCCGGCGAGGCTGATTACGCCGCTACCCTGCGCGATCAGAGGATTCGGGCCGTGGTCGTGGTGGCGCAAGACTGCCGATGGCGTGACGTTGGTGAAGGAGGGCTGGCCGCACTCGTTCACGGGGATCCTGGGAGTGGTCCGCGGCTGGGGGCAGCGCGTCTTGCTGCGGGAACTGCCCAGCGAGCAAGGCCCGGTCGCCACCGCCCTGCTGCTGGGCGAAGGCTCGGCGATGACCCACAACGATTGGGACAAATACAAACGCAACGGAGTCATCCATGCGCTGGCGATCTCCGGCTGGCATCTGGTCGTGCTCGGCGCTTTCCTCTGGTGGATCCCGCGGCTGCTCGGTATTCGGCGACGCTACGCGGCGGTGTTCGTGGCCCTGTTTCTCCTGGCCTATGCCCTTATGACGGGCGGCCGGCCTCCGGCGATGCGCGGCCGTCACTGTCTGTGCCGTCGCCGGCGGCCTGATCCTGGGACGCCGGACGCTGCCGGCCAACTCGTTGGCCCTGGCGTGGCTGATTGTGGCACTGCTGAAGCCGGGCGACGTGGCCGACACCGGCTGTCAACTCTCTTTCCTGGCCGTCGCCGTCTTGTACTGGGGCATCGGCCACTGGTCTCATCCACCGGCCGATCCACTCCAGCGCCTGGTCGAAGAGAGCCGGCCTGTCTGGGAGCGATTCCTCCTCCGCATTGCCTGGCGGGTCGCACTCGGCTTTGTCATGACCTGGATCATCTGGTTGGCGGCTGCCCCTCTGGTGGCTGCACGCTATCACACAGTTGCGCCCGTGGGACTTCTCCTTGCCCCGCCAGCGGTACTGCTCGCCTCAATCGCGCTGATAACCGGTTTCCTCCTATTGCTGACCGCGCTAGTGTGCTTGCCCTTGACGCCGGTGTTCGCGTTCATGACGCGCTGGTGCCTGATCGGCTGCGAGTACCTGGTTGACCTGGGCGATAGACTGCCGGGCGGCCATTGGTACGTGGGCGACGTTCCCGAATGGTGGTTATGGGTTTTCTACACCGGGTTGCTGGCCACGCTGACCGTGGCGTGGTTGCGAAGCCGTTGGCGCTGGGTGATGCTGGCCGGGCTGGCGTGGCTTTGTATTGGTCTTGCTCGGCGGGCTGGTCCGGCCGGCAACCGATGAATTCCGTTGCACCTTCCTTGCTGTCGGCCACGGC
This sequence comes from uncultured Gemmataceae bacterium, assembly GCA_963804745.1. Classification (GTDB taxonomy): domain Bacteria; phylum Planctomycetota; class Planctomycetia; order Gemmatales; family Gemmataceae; genus CAWDRY01. The sequence goes on along the minus strand of CAWDRY010000022.1, from coordinate 146,445 downwards.
GGCTGCACCGTCCTGGAAACACCCGACGGCCGCGTTATCCTCTACGATGCCGGTTCCATGGCCGGCCCCGACGTGGCCGCGCGGCAAATCGCTCCCTTCCTGTGGAGCCGCGGTATCCGCCGCATCGACGAAGTCTTCCTGTCACACGCCGATCTCGATCATTTCAACGGCCTGACCGCGCTCGCCGACCGCTTCACCATCAAGCAGGTGACCTGCACGCCGACCTTTTCCGACAAGCCGACCGAAGGGGTCCAATACACCGTGGCTGCGCTCCAGCGGCGCGGCATCCCGGTAAGAATTGTTCATGCGGGATACCACGGGTCGGCCGGCGGAGTGGAAATGGACTTCCTGCACCCGCCGGAAGTCGGCCCGGAAGGCAACGAAAACGTCCGCAGCATGGTGCTGCTGCTGCAGCACGCCGGACATTCCCTGCTCTTGACCGGCGACCTGGAAGGTACGGGTTTGAAGAGGGTTTGCGAGTCGTCGCCACATCATGTTGACATCTTGATGGCCCCGCACCACGGCGGCAAGGTGGCCAACACGCCGGAACTGGCCGAATGGGCGCAACCGCGCGTCGTTATTTCCTGCCAGGGACCGCCACGGAACCTATTACCGCCGCCCGATCCTTACAAGGAACACGATCACGAGAAGCGCTACCTGGGAACATGGGGGACATGGCCGCACGGAGCGATCACGGTGCGGAGCCGGAAGAATGAACTGACGGTCGAAACATTCGTAACGAAGCAAATGGTGGTGTTGAAATGAGGACTTTAAGCCCGAAGATACATCCGAGATCATCCACGGCTGGTCCTGAATTGAGTATAATCATAGTCACACGAGGCTAAATGACCGAAGACGGGAGATAGACCATGCCCGAGAAAATCGTGATCGTGGCCAGGTTCAGTGTGCCGACGGAGGCAGCGCTGGCGAAGAATAAACTGGAAGCGGAAGGCATAGCTGCGTACCTGGAAGGGGAATTTTCAAGCGGGATACTCGCGGGCATGGTCGATGGCTACGGTGGCATCAAGTTGCACGTGGCAGAGTCCAATGTCGAGCGAGCCAGGGAGATACTTGACGGGTTTGAGGATGAGATGACGATGACGATCTCGATCATGAGGCCCCGCAAGATGGTCCTTCCGAGACAAGTATCACGACAACCCCGGGTCAGCAGGTACCCGTGAAACAGAAGCGGTCCCGGCGTGAAGTTCTCCCGTCTTCAGACATTACAACACAGCCACCGAAATGTTACGAGTGTGGCAGGCCAATTGGCCCATCGGTCACCGCCTGTCCGTCGTGCGGAACTGCGCTTTCAGAAAAGCGATACATGAGCGAAGCATCGTTCGCAGCAGAACTGCATGACGAAGAGGATCAAGAGACCAGGTCGGTGCGCTGGACTCCGGACGAACTGGCAGCCCGTGCCTTTAAGGCCGCGGTCATTAGCTTCTTTATTTCCCCAGTTCTGTTTTACTCTACCTGGCTGCTGGTCAAACTCGCCGCAACCGAGGGAAAAGTCAGTCCAGCCGTGAGATGGAAGTTGTACGCCGCAGTCATAATCAACGTGGCATTTTTTGCCATTTGGACAATGCTTATCATGCTGATTTTGCCACTTAGATCGTGCTTATCATTTTGAGACGAGGCGGTTCCAAGTCAAAAAATGAATCAATGAGCAGTTCCAGATGTTGATTCTGTCGCTACGGCAGCCGGCTCCTCGATTCGCTTCTGCAACTGATAATAAACCTTCCCGCTCTTCAGCTTCAGCAGCAAGTTCATCGACTTGCACCGGCTGCATTCATACCCTGTCATGCCGTGGTCCATCGGTCCTTCTTGGCTGCACGCCTGGCACTTGCCTTCGGGGCCGCCCGGGCCGGTGCGGACGTATTCGTGATAACTGGGAATGTTGCCTGTCATGGTAATTCGTCGCACTCCTTGTACAGTCGTTGAAAATCACGGATGCACAAACTCATGCTCCGGATGCCGCACCGTCAGTACGGGGCATGGGGCCTTGCGAACCACTTTCTCGGCCACGCTGCCCAGAAGCATATGAACCAAACCGGTGTGTCCATGCGTGCCCATGACGATGAGGTTGATCGGCGTTTCCTGAGCGTAGCGAATGATTTCGTAGAAAGCAGTTCCCTCGCGCACTTCGGCATGAACGTTCAATCGTTCCAACTGATTCTCCTTCACGACGCGCTCCAGGGCCGTTCGCGCCGCCGCGGTGAACTGCTCGACCGGCGGAACGATGGATGGGGCCACGGCAACCGCGTCGGGGATGAACAGGGCCAGGTCCTGAACGACGTGCAGCAGGCGCAACTCGGAACCGAACTTCTCGGCAAAGGCGATAGCGTAGGCAAGAGCATTCTGGGAATGCTTGCTGAAGTCGGTGGGAACAAGGATGTGGTGGAGGTCGATCATCGTGAATTGCTTGTAGGGTCCGGCGAAGGGCGTGGCGCGGTCCGATCAAAAGGTATTCCCCGCGCAGCAGCGCTTGGGTCATACATCCCAAAGTACCTTAGCAGTTTGTCCTGAGTGCGCGAGCATTCATCCTGCTCGCCCTTGTCATAGAAATAGTGCCAGTCTTCAACGCGATTATAAAGATAAATACTGTGTTCTTGCGTATACAAGTCCGGGAGCTTATGTCGGGGAAGCTTGGCTACCTTTTCCTCGAAGGCGCGTAGCCTTTCCTTCTCTTCGGGTGTTTCTGCGAAGTATCCGCCCTTCCCGTATTCGAGCTTCAATGCCTCAGTCAATTGTCTCTTCTGCTTGTCAGACGCGGCATTAATTGCGGCCAGGGGCTCGTGCTCATCGATGGTCATTTTCGGGGCAAATTGAAGAGTGAATCGGAATACTGATTCCGACATCCACGGCTTGCCGGCGGCTATGCGGGCTTCCACTACCTTAGGCGAAAGACTCCCGTGCATCACATTCCCGTACCTTACAAGTTTGTCGCGACTGACGATAATGTCATTGCCTCGCGCCGAAACGGTCCAGCCGTCTCCCATAAGTGTCTGAATCCGTTTTACCCACTTGTCGGCTTCAGCTTTTGCCATTGTCCACTTGGCATCTGGCTTCGGTTCCGCAGCCGTCGCGACCATACCGGTGAGAATAAGTCCAAGAAGACCTGTGACGAATCGACCTTTCATCTGACACCTCCTGTACATGCTTCAGTCAGTTTGCAATGGCATAGTTCTGGATCGTTATAGTGATAGTATCTCCCGGTGAGAACTCTTTGGGCTCGACGGTTTCGATATGAGTGCCGATCAGCAGCAACTTCGGATCGGTCTTCTCGGTCAACCCCTTTCGGCTGAATTGGATCTTGACATAGACACCCTTTTCGGCGATCTCGGTCAGCAGTCCACACTCACAGATGGTCTGAAAACGTACATTGACGACATCGGGAATTCGATAGACGGCCTTGTCGCCTTTCGCTCTTGAAGCGTGAACGACCGTCAAAGAATACTTCGTTGGTGCCTCCCCGCTCTTACCGGCCGCCGTGTCTGCTGCATGACTCAAGCCAAGAATTGAATACACGGGAATGAGAAGCAAGATTGCCACAGCGCTCCAACATGTTAAGAACCGCATGACTATTACCAAAATTCGGTGAATATCACGCATACGATTCCTCCTTTGTAAAGCGAACCTCGACAGAGCTTGGGAACAAGAGGAAGCTATTCCCTCGTCAACTCAACGAATCGCTCCCGTAGTTGCTTCGTGATCGGTCCGGGTTTGCCGGTTCCGATCATGCGGCCATCGCACTTGACCACGGGGATGACCTCCGCTGCCGTGCCAGTCAGGAAACATTCATCGGCGGTGAAAATGTCGTGCCGGGTAAGGGCGGTTTCTTGCACGGGGATGTTGGCGGCGCGGGCCAGCTCAATGACGGCGCCACGGGTCACGCCTTCCAGGATGCCGGCGTCGGTCGGCGGCGTTTTCAGCACGCCGCGCTTGACGACGAAGATGTTGTCGCCGGTACACTCGGCGACCTCGCCTTTGTGGTTGAGCATCAGCGCCTCAACGCAGCCGGCCTGGATACCTTCCAACTTTGCCAGGATGTTGTTCAGGTAATTGAGCGATTTGATGCGTGGACTGAGGGCGTTGGGATGATTGCGGATCGTCGCGGCGGTGGCCAGCTCCAGGCCGTTCTCGTAAAGCTCAGGCGAATAGAGGCTGATGTCATCGACGATGATGATGACCTGCGGATTGCTCGTCTTGCGGATGTCGAGGCCGAGCAATCCGGCGCCGCGCGTGACCACGACGCGGATGTAACCGTTGCGCTTCTCGTTAGCCTTCACGGTGCTGGTGATCGCCGCGCTCATCTGCTCCCGGCTGAGCGGAATTTCCAGATAAATGCTGCGGGCACTATCGAACAGCCGATCGACGTGTTCCTTCAGGCGGAAGACCCTGCCGTCGTAGATACGGATGCCCTCGAAGACGCCGTCGCCATAAAGCAAACCGTGATCGTAAACGCTGATCCGAGCGTCGGCCTTATCGAAGAACTTGCCACTGATGTAAATCTTGGGTGTCATCCGCATGCCTCTCAGTCATTAGTCATTGGTCATTAGTCATTAGAAACATGCACATCTTGACGGAATGACCATTTCGCACCTAATGGCCAATGACTAATGACTAATGACTAACGACTCTGGTGCCTCAACCTTCCCCGCCGTCAGCCGCACAACCCGGTCCGTGTCGGCGATCAGGTCAAAATTGTGAGTCACCATGATGATAGTAAGCCCGTCGTCGCGGTTCAAGTCGCGGAGCAGGTCGATGATCTCCTTGCCGGTGTCCTGGTCGAGATTGCCGGTCGGCTCGTCGGCGAGGAGGATGCGCGGCCTGTTGATGAGCGCCCGGGCAATGGCGGCGCGTTGCATCTCGCCGCCGGACAATTCGCTGGGCCGGTGCCGCAGCCGATGGCCAAGACCGACGCGCTCCAGCAGTTGCCGCCGCCTGCCGCCGCAGGGTGCGCCGCTGCCAGAACCAATCAAGAACCGAATAGCGGATCATCTGCGGCATGAGCACGTTGTCCAGCGTAGTGAGTTCCGGCAGCAGATGATAGAACTGGAAGATGAAGCCGAAGGTCCGGTTGCGCAGCTCGTCGCGCTTCTCCGCAGGCGCATTGTCGATGCGCTTGCCGTCCAGACGAATACTCCCATGATCCGGCTGGTCGAGCGTGCCGAGCAGGTGCAAGAGCGTGCTCTTGCCGCTGCCGGAAGCGCCGACGATGCTAAGAAACTCGCCGTCATGCACCTCCAGATCCAGCCCGCGCAGCACGCGCGTCTTGACCGCGTTCTTGCGGTAGGTCTTGTGAAGGCCAACGGCAGTCAGCAGAGGAACACCTTCCAGCATGGATATTGTCTCCGTATTGGAGTGACAGGGTGACTGCGGATGACAAGGTGACTGGGTGACAAGGTGACAGATACATGTCTGGTCACCCTGTCACCTTGTCATCCTTTCACCTTGTCACCCTGTCACCTTGTCACTCATACCGCAGCGCTCGCACCGGATGCAGCAGCGCCGCTCGCAGCGCCGGCAGGACGCTGAAGAGTACGGCGATGGCGATCGACCCCAGGTTGACGAGAAGCACAGCCGGGGTCTGGATATCCGTCGGGATATCTTTGAAGTAGTAGATCGTACGATCGAATATCTGCTGGCCCGTGAGCCAGGTAAGCCCCTTCTCAATCTCGTTGATATAGATCGTAATTGTGAGTCCCAATCCCGTCCCAAGCCCAGCACCCACAATGCCCAGCAGCAAACCGTAGCCAAGGAAGATGGTCATCACGCCGCCGTTTGACGCGCCTAGTGCCTTGATGATGCCGATGTCGCGCGTTTTCTCGGTCACGATCATCGAGAAGATCGCCAGGATGCCGAAGCCGGCGACGGCGATGATGAGAAAGAGCAGAACGTTGAGTAGCCCTTTTTCGATGGCGATGGCCCCGAGCAACGGCCCCTGTTTATCTTCCCAGGTCATTACATGGCACATGTATTCGGGAAAGACTGGGAAAGACTGCCCTTGTTCATCCATGACCTGGAGGCCCCGCAGCCTCTTCATGACTTCCGGGGCATTGCGATAATCTTTCAACTTGATCTGAATGCTCGACGCCCGATTTTGCATGGTTCGTACCTTTTGCAGGTAATCGAACGGCACGAACACTATGTTGGCGTCGTACTCGCTCATCTCGGACTTGAAGTAGTCGCAGACTACGAATCGGGCGGAAACCGCGGCGTTCTTGAGGCTGTCGTCCGTGCTAAAGTCCTGGCCTGATATCGTGAAGACCTCGACAACATCGCCGGGCTTCAGCATTTGCATCTCTGTGGGTTCGCCGCCGGGATGATCGGCAGCCAATCGCTGAATGGCGATCGCATAACCCATGATGATGCCCTGTGGCTCGAAAGGCGTGCTTGGGGGCTGATCGGGATCGGGCTTTTCGACTGCCAGCCCGGACTTCGATAGTAGTTCCTGCTCTTCGTCGGCGTGTGCCATCCGTACTGCCTGATCCACTTCGGGTGGCCGTGACATGGGCGGCGCGGGAGGCAATTTTATCCGATCATCGATAGGCGGATAGGCCGCCTGGTAGCGCTGGAGAGCATCCGGCCGCAGTTTGAACGACGGAGCAACCCGGTTTTCAGTATTGACGAGGTAGTTACTGAAACCGCCAAGTTTGTTCCGCTCCTTGGCATCGATGCCGATGAGCGTCACCCGTCTCGGGATGAGCTGGCCACCATATTTGAAGCGGATGATGGCCACTACCTCGATAGTGGGGGTCATCGCCTCAATCTGCTCGCGAAGATACGGGTCAGCCCAGACTAGCTTCATCCGTTCCTCGGGATCAGGGAAGCCGCTGAGCGGATCCCAAGACTCGATGCTCATGTCCGTGAAAAGCCCGTGCAGCCGGTCCTTGAGCTTGGTGCTGAACCCGCTCATAACGCTGTTGACGACAATGAGCGTCGCCACGCCGAGCATAACGCTGATCACGCACGCCAAGGCCAGGTAACGGGTCAGCAGATATTTCCAGCAGAGCGCGAGTTTGTACATAAGTCACCTATATGGATTACGTTTAGCGACGCTTCGCAGAAGCGTAGCCGAACGCTTCTGCGAAGCGTCGCTAAACGAATTACTTCTTCTGGGGCGCAACAATGGAAACAGAATCACGTCCCGGATCGTCTGCGTGTTCGTCAGCAGCATCACCAGACGATCGATGCCGATGCCCAGTCCGCCGGCCGGCGGCATGCCGTGTCGCAAGGCGCGGACGAAACTCCTCATCCATCTTGGCCATCGACTCTTCCTCGGGCAGGCCGGCAAGCTGCATGCGGAAGGTCGCTTCCTGCGTGATCGGATCGTTCAGCTCGGTGTAGGCGTTGGCCAGCTCCATGCCCTGCACGTACAGCTCGAAGCGCTCGGCTATCGCCGGGTTGCCCTTCTTGCGCTTGGTCAGTGGACAGAGCGACGCCGGGTAATCGTAAACGAAGATCGGCCCGGTCAGCTTGTCTTCGACCCTCTCCTCGAACAAATGATGAACCACCACGTCGGGATGCTTTCCCGCCGTGGGGAAGCCGGTCTTCTCGGCGGCCTGACAAACGGCCTGCGTGTCCGCCATCGGCACGCCGACGTGCTTCTGGAACACTTCCGCATAGGTGACCCGCTGCCAGGGCGGCGTGAAGTCGATGGTCTGCTCGCCGTACTGCAACTGCCGCCCGCCGCCCAGGGCATCGACACAGGCGACGATCAGGCCCTCGGTCAGTTCCATCATCGTGTTGTAGTCGCCGTAGGCCTGGTACAGCTCCATCATGGTGAATTCCGGATTGTGCCGGGCGTCGATGCCCTCGTTGCGGAAGACCCGGCCGATCTCGTAGACCTTCTCGATGCCGCCGACCAGCAGCCGTTTCAGGTGCAGCTCCAGGGCGATGCGCAGGAACAGGTCGATGTCGAGCGCATTGTGGTGCGTGACAAACGGCCGGGCCGCGGCGCCGCCGGCAATGGCGTGCAGCGTCGGCGTCTCCACCTCGCAGTAACCGCGCTCATCCAGGTAACGGCGGATAGTGCGGATCATGGCGATGCGTTTGCGGGCACGGTCCAGCATGTCCGGGGTGTAGATCAAATCGAGGTAGCGATGCCGCAGCCGAAACTCCATCTCTTGCATGCCGCCCCACTTGTCCGGGTGCGGCTACAGCGACTTGCCCAGGATAGGTCAAGCCGTCGGCAAAGATAGTCAACTCACCCATCCGCGTCTTGCCGAAGAAGCCGTCCACGCCGAGCAGATCGCCGAGATCGAAGTTCCTGGGCCAGCTTCCAGCCGATGTCACCGACCTGTTTCTGCCCGATCATCACCTGCACGCGACCGGTCCAATCCTGGATGTCGAGGAAATGAACCTTGCCCTGGATGCGTCGCTGGACAATCCGCCCGGCAGCGCGCACGTGCGGCAGCTCTTCGGTGTCAAACGACTGGGCCGGCAGCTTGCGAATCTCGCCGATGGGCTGATGACCGTCGAAACGCCCGCCCCAGGGATCGAGGCCGAGTTCTTCAATGCGGTGCAGCTTTTCAGCACGGCTAGCTTCGAAAGTATCTTGAGATGCGGACACGGTTTGCAGCTTTCGTGTTGAAGGATGAAACAAGAGGGTGCAGCATCACGGGTGAGGTATGGATTTTAGTCTGTGGGCAGGATGTGTCAATTGCAGTGAGCTTGACAAAATAAGCAGTTGTCATAAAATTAGTTATGTGACTAACGTTAGTCTTGTCCATAACGGAGTCTAACGATGCCTGCGACCACATTCGGCAATCCTTTCCGGCCCGGCGCTGGTCACATGCCCCCTTACCTGGCTGGCCGACAGCACGAGAAACAGGAGTTTCTGCGTTTGCTCAAGCAAGATGTGATCCTCGAAAACCTCGTTTTAACAGGGCTGCGCGGCGTGGGCAAGACCGTGCTTCTGGACACGTTCAAGCCCCTGGCCATCCAGGAGGGTTGGCTCTGGGCCGGCACGGACCTGACGGAGGCGACCAGCATCAGTGAGGAACGGATTGTTCTGCGGCTCATTACCGATCTGGCGGTCGTTACATCAGCGGTGGTCGTCGACACGCAACAGGTGGCCGGTCTGGGATTTCGCCCCATAACAACGCGGCAGTTCAGCAGAAGCTGGACTTTGAGCTCATGAAGGAATTGTACGAGCACACCCACGGTTTGGTGGCCGACAAGCTCAAGGCCGTGCTGGAGTTCGTCTGGACGTGCATGCGGAAACCAGGGAGTTCGTGGAGTGATCTTCGCCTACGACGAGGCACAAAACTTATCGGATCACGCCGCGGACAAGGAGTTCCCAACGTCGCTTATCCTGGATGTGTTCCAGTCGATCCAGAGGAAGGAGATTCCATTCATGCTGGTGCTTGTTGGGTTGCCAGCCCTATTTCCGAAGCTGGTGGAAGCGAGAAACTTTCGCGGAACGGATGTTCCGTGTTGTGTTCTGGATCGCCTGGATGAAAAAGACAGTCGCGACGCCGTTCAAAAACCGATTCGCGAGGCCGAATGCCCCGTGCGCTGAAGTGACCAAGCCGTTCGCCTCATTATCAAGGAGTCGGGCGGTTATCCGTATTTTGTTCAGTTCATCTGCCGTGAAGTTTACGATGTGTTTCTTCAACATATGGACGCTGGCCAGAAGACGGCACCGGTCCCCGTGGCTGACATTACCCGCAAGCTGGATACGGATTTCTTTGCGGGCCGATGGGCACGAGTGACCGATCGCCAGCGTGAATTGCTTACGATCGTCGCTCACCTGAAAAACAGCGACCGCGAGTTCACCGTTCAAGAAGCGGCTGAGCTATCGCACGAAATGCTGAGCAAGCCGTTCAGTCCCAGTCATGTGAGCCAAGTTTTTGCCGCGCTCTGTGAGGCAGGATTGATCTACAAGAACCGGCACGGCAAATACTCCTTTGCTGTGCCCCTGATGGGACGATTCATTCTCCGGCAAGAGAAGGCTTAACTCCCCTGCTCGACTTTGGCAAATCCTTCCCGACCACTCATTACGTAGGCTATCCCTGGTCAGAAATGTTGGTCTAGGAGCCTGCCGCTCTTATGTTTATAATCCGCCCTTGATTGTGGGTCGGTCGGCCTAACTTGCCGCGCTGAAGCCGCTGGGAGGGAACCCGCGTGAACGACAGTTCCAGTGATCTGGTGGTTGAAACATTCAAGCTCACCAAGATTTACCAGAACCGCCAGATTGCCCTCAATGACGTGACGCTCCGCATCGAGCCGGGCACCGTGCTCGGTCTGCTCGGTCCCAACGGAGCGGGCAAGACCACGCTCCTGCGCCTCGCCCTCGGACTACACCGACCGACCGCCGGCTGGGTCAAGGTCTTTGGCAGCAGGATGACACCCAACGCCGCCGACCTGCGCCGCCGCATCGGCTATATCCCGACCAATCCTCAGTTCCCCCGCGGCATGACGCCGATAACGTATCTTGACTACATGGCCCGGCTCTTCGGTCTGCCCGCGGGCATCCGCAAACCCCGGCTCGCCTCGCTCATCCGGGCCGTCGATCTGCTCGGTGCCTCGGGCGATCATATCGCCGGCTTTTCCAACGGCATGACCGCCCGCCTGGCCGTCGCCACCAGTCTCATCAACGAGCCGGACCTGCTCGTTTGGGACGAACCGACCCACGGCCTTGACCCCGAAGCCCGCCGCAGCATGCTCGACCTCATCAAGTCTCTGAGCAGGGAGAAAACGCTCATCATCTCCAGCCACAACCTGACCGACGTGGACGAGGTCTGCAACCATGCCGCCGTGCTCAATCGCGGCCAGCTCATCTACAGCGGCTCGCTGCAAGACCTCAAGGGCCGCATGCGCCGCAATCATTACGAGCTGGACCTGGAAGGCGATCAGAAGGCCATCAGCAAGGCGGCCCAGGCCATCAAGGCCCTGCCCGACTTCAAGTCAGCCGTCGCCCGCCAGCGCCGCCTCGAGCTGTACATGAACGAGGAGGCCAACAACACCTCCGCCCTGGCCAACGTCTTCATGACGCTGGCCGACAACAAGGTGAGCCTCGTCAGCATTCGCAGCATTGGCCAGCAGACCGAGCAGGCTTTCCTCGATCTCGTGGAGAAGGAAGAATCACGCGGCTTTGCCCGGCTGTATCAGGCGGAGGAAGCCGCCTAAAGAGGAACAGAGTCTATGGACGCGACTGCTCCTGCCAAACGCATCAAGATCAACCGCTGGCTGCCCTACTGGGCCGTGTTCCAGTACGACGTGCGGCAAACCCTACGTAGCTGGGTCTATCGCGTCTGGGTTCTGGCGTCGGTGCTGGCGGCTGCGGGGTGTTTGCTGTTTTACGCCGGCAAGCATCAGACCGGCATACCCCAGCTCGGTTCGGAGCTGATCAGCAAGATGCTGCGCTGGGCCGTCCTGGGCAGCATCACGCTGATCATTGTGCTTACCGCGGCGTGCATCTCGTCGGAACGGGGCACGATGGCCGATTCGGTCCTGAGCCGCGGGATCAGCCGTTTTCAATATTTCTTGGGCAAATGGCACGCCCGGCTCGTGACGATCCTGGGGACGTTCCTGTTGATGGGGCTGCTCGCGCTGACGGGGAGCTACTTCCTCTTGCAGGTGGACCTGGACCTGGCCGGCAGTTTGGTCGCCCTGATAACCCTGGTAGTATTGCTGGCCGCGGTGGTCTCCTGCGGCGTGACCGTCAGTGCCATGACCAACAGTTCCGTGATGGGCATCGCCGTGTTATGGATTCTTCTTTACGGCGGCGGCTTCGCCCTGCATAAGCTCCCGCCCGACGTGCCCTCGCCCGACAGGGTCCTGGAGAATCTGACCCACATCGTCAAGGGCGACTACGACCTGCAATACCTCGGCAGGCTGATGGGCTTTTCCATGATCCTGTCGGTCCTGGCGGCAGTGACGGGGCTGATAGCCTTTTCCCGGCGCGATGTGTGAGGCTATAGGTGGCGATTGAACCATTCCTTCGCCAGGCGAGCAACTTCCTCCAGAGCACCCGGTTCGGGGAAAAGATGGGTCGCGCCGGGGATCACGACCAGTTCCTTCGGGCCAGGCAGGAGACGTAATGCTTCCTGGTTGAGCTGCAACACCACGTCGTCAGCGCCGCCAACGATCAGCAAGGTAGGCGCCTGGACTTTCGATAGGTAACCACTCGCAAGGTCGGGACGGCCGCCACGGGAAACCACGGCTCCGACTTCCTCCGGATGCCGGGCTGCCGCTACCAGGGCCGCCCCAGCGCCGGTACTGGCGCCGAAAGAGCCTAGGCGAAGGCTGCTTGTTTCAGCGTCCTTTCCTAACCAGTCAGCAGCGCTCTGAAGTCGTTCGGCAAGGAGTTCGATATCGAATACCTTCGCCCGGTCTTCTGCTTCCTCTTCCCCGAGAAGATCGATCAACAACGTGGCAAGACCCGCCTCCTGAAGCACGCGCACCACAAACTGGTTGCGGGGGCTGAACCGGCCACTGCCGCTGCCGTGGGCAAATACAACCACACCCTCTGCGCCCTGCGGCATGCTCAAGATGCCGTTCAATTCCCGCTCATCCGAGGGTATTGTCACAAGGCGTTCTCCTGGTTTTCTCTTCGGCTTGGAAACCATGATTCGATCTCCCTTTCGCTGCTGAACCACCACATGTCCAGCACCCAGGTGTCTAGCCGGTACACGCTGACCTCCTAAACCAGGGGATCAACGCTATGCGGCTTCTTGTTACTTGAAAACAATCACGTTGTCCCGGTTTCTGTCCCTTGCGTCGCCATCGGTGCGACGGCCTCAATTGGCTTCCTTTGATCGAAGCGCGGAGTAGTCGACTTCCAGTTTCGGCTTCGGATTTCCCGCCAGTGACCGTAGGCATCGAGAAAAAGCACACCGAAGATGAGAAACAGTGTAATGGAGGCAAAAGCAAATAGTGCGTAGAAAACAGGCCCCTCCTTGAGCACGATCGTCAAAGCAGTCGCAGCCACGGCGAACAGCAAGGAGAGAATCGCAATGCCTGCGCGCACCTGCATTCGTCGCACTGTAAGCATTGCCAACTTCTCATTCGCTTCTCTTGCCCACTCTTGAGTCGAATTGGTGAGTGCCGACATAGACAAGTCTCCGATTACCAATATTCAAACTTCCTCACGATTCTCCAGGGCCGCACGGCCCTTGGCGACAAGTACACCAAGATCCAGCAACTGAAGGATCTCCTTGGGGCTGAATTCAGCATCACTCAACTTGATTGCAACCAGGCTTTTCCACTCATTTTCTTCCAAATCCAAATCGAATGTTTCTTGTGCCCAGGCGCGAATGGACGATTCGAACCGCCTCCACCGCCGGCGATTCCAAAACCATTTGACAAGGAGGCAGAGGAATGCGACCAGACCGATGTTACTGAAGATACCAAGCCAGCCCATCACCGTCTCAGTGCTCAACATCGCCTCTGCCACCCCCTCCTGAAGAGACGGGAATGGCATCCAACATTCCGCGACTGTCGATTGTAATAGCCTCCCATGCTTGCTTGAGAGGCAGTTTTTGTCAAGGGCGTAACTCGCTCATTTGGTTGATCGGACTGCCCAGCGCACCCTCGAATTGGCGAGCGTGTTCGGGCCATGAGGCTTGAGACTGGCCTGACCCGAGTGATGATCCTTGCTCAAGAACGCTTGCCGGCGAAAACAGGAGAAGAGTCAGAGCGTGGGCGTCGCCGGGGTTGCTATGGCGTTTGCAGGTCTTTCGCTGGCTCATGGCTTTCGGTTCGACCACGAAAAGTGAGGCGGTTCAGGCAGACGTTACTGTGGAATTCGCAGGAGGGACAAATCAGTACAGGGAACCCGGTCCTGCCATGCCCACGCAAAGCCGTGGGCATTGCACGCGGCGGAGAAGTAGCCACGGCCAGGCGGAGCATTGTTTAGGCTTCGTGCTTGTTGCCCTTACCCAGGTTGCAGTCCTCGCATAAGGTGCGAAGGTTCTCGAACACCATCTTGCCACCCTTGGAAAATGGTATTGTGTGATCGACGTGAAGGATTACGCCAAGGTGCGTTGCCGGGCTTCGGCCACAGACAACACAGCGAAAGCGATCTCGCTTTAGCACTGCGTAGCGCAAACCAAGCCGAATATCCCGTTTTTCACACTCTGGAACGGACAGTCGCGAGTTGGCTGGCGACTGTAGAGTTTCCTTCCCGGCTTCTGATTCAGCCAAGTTGTCGGTGTTGACTCTATCAATGAACGATTGGAGAGCCTTATTCCAAGTACCGAACCGTCCGCTGTACGCCTTCGAGCCAACCCACGATGGAGGCGTCTCCATTTCGTCATGAGTTGGCGCATCGGCCGTAATGTGTCCAAACCGACAACAAATTCTCGAAACATTCTTCATCCGTGTAATGCTTCCCAAGCGCTTTGGTGTGCAACCCTGCCGCTCGCATTCCTTTGTGCCACGTGTTTGACGAATCATAACGGTCAGACAAACCTGCTGCCTGAAGGGCCTCTTCCCAACTCCCAAATCGACGATAAATTGTGGTTTGAGAAACTCGTGAGTACTTTCGGAATATCTTCAATGACAGAGTTGGCTCCTTTACCAGAGCAGCGACACGCTTGATCTCGTCCAGGATGGACTGATCGGTGTAATCGGGAAGTCGTCGCATCTCGAATCGCATATTTTGTGGAGCTTGTGACATTCACCTAACCAACATATCCCACTGGATGATACCGCGTACGTAGTGTGCCACGGCACTGTACCACAGATTCATGTCGTGTCAATGGCCCGGTCAGCCGGCTCGTAACTGCGCTGGCACTCCTCTTAGGCCAGAAAATCAGGGCCGGCCTCGATATCGTGGCCAAATTGAGACCAGCCCTACATTTCGCCAGCAACCACGGTGTTTCACTTTGCAATCCCCGCCTTCCAGATTGCAAACTCGCTGGGGAGTTCTGTCATGCTCCCCTCGATGAAATACGATCTCTCAAAGGCTGCGCGGCCAAAGGCGGAAGGTTTGCCGCCGGTGAATACGGTAGGTTGCAAAATCGGCGTGATCCAACGTGAAAATGTCTCGGAGCCGGCGCTGCTCGGCAAGTACAACGAGGGAGGCATCCGCCAGATCCATCGGGCGGTCCTGGTATTTCTCCATCAATGCCCGCATGCGCTCGAGATCCTCCGATCCTTGCGCAACGATCTCCAGGTCGTTCTGCTGCACGAGGCTCCAGAGGGCCTCCTGAGCCATCCACCCGCCGGCCTCGCCAAGCAGATACATGGCTTCCGTGAAAGCCGGCCAGGTGGTCAGCATCGGGCCGGTAAGCTCCGTCAAGCATTCGACGCACGCCTGGTGGTACGACTCGCCCCGATCGAGAAGGGCGACCAGCGGCCCGGCGTCGGTCAGAATCATTGGCAGCGCCTCCGGGCCAGGAGTTGCCGGAACGCCTTCCCGCTATGCCGCGCACGACCTCCCGAGCTTTTCACAATGCCGACGACTGGTGCGAGCCGGTCTGCCAGTGAGCCGCCCACTACTTCCCGGCAGCGGCGGGCCAGGGCATCGCGGATAAACTCCGATTGCGACATGGCTGCGGCGCGAGCAGCTCGCTCCAATTGCGACTTCCAGTCCCGGATCAAGACGTACGCTGGTCACAGCCGGCACCTCCTCTGTAATACGAATGACATCAATTGTAGCACAACGTCCAGGCCCGTCAAGTCGTTCCATCCAGGTCTGACACACCGGCCACCAGGAGCCTCCTTGCCGTGCAATGGAAATCACCTTGACAAAGTGCGTAACTCGATGTCCGCCAAACACACGTCGCGTACTCCTCCAATTCTTCCGCCCATTCATTAGCGGCTTCAAGGTGCATGTCCTGCGGGATGACGACGATCAAGCGCTTGGACCCATTCGGCCGGCCCGGTTGCATGGCGTAGTAGCGGTCCAGATAGCTTGGATAAGCCCGACACTCGGCCAGCAACCCTGCAAGCGTTCGCGGCCGCAACGACGAACAGGAAGATTCCCGCTTCATTTCCAGCACCACCTGTAACGTGGTAAATGGATTGGCCTCCAGCACCTGATGGATGACGGCGGTGATTTGGGTACGATGTTGCTCGAAGTTCGCCGACCGCAGCCAGACCGTGAACGCCTGTGCCCAACTGCCCGGCGAAGAAAGCTCAGCCAGCTCCAGTTGATCCAGGTCCACTCGCCAGACCTGTTGTAGCGAGGCCAAGGGTGCAAATTCCAGCACGGGCGCCGGCTGGGCATCGAATTCGATGTCGAACAATTCCTGTGCTTCGTGCATCAACTCGAAAAGGGCCGCGCGATCGAGTGTCGGCGTGTTCAGGACGTAATAAGGCGGCCGCGGCTGGAAACTCAGCCCCAACTCGGCCGACTCGTGACGAAAGGCCGTGCCCGGCAAGATGCTGAGGTTGAAAACCTGCACGTCGTTGTACAGGCCGTTATCGCGCAGGTAATGCAACCCACGCCGCACCGATTCGACCGTGTCGCCCGGCAGACCAATAATCATGTCCACCTTCACCGAGATGCCATCCCTCAGCATGGCCCGCACGCCGCGCTCGAAGGCCTTCAAATTGTTCTTCCGCTCCATCATCTCCTGGGCATCGGGATCGATCGACTGAAGACCAACCTCGACCTCGGTGAAGTTCGCTTCGCGCAGAAGCCGGGCCGTCTGCTCGGTGATGCCCTCGCCGCGCAGCTCGCCGAAATAGGTGAAACGCCGGCCCGGATTGCCTCGCGCCAGCACGCCCAGCAGTTCGGCGAAATCCTTGCGCTGATTCAGAGTCGGATCGAGGAGGAACACCTCGCTGGCGCCCCGTTCGTCCGCATGCCGCAGTCCGGCCATGATCTGATCGTAAGCCAGGTAGTACTGGCGGTCATAACTCTTGGGGTAATAGCAGAACTTGCACTTGAAAACGCAGCCGCGGGTCGTTTCCAGCAAGAGCATCTTATCTTCCGCAGCGTCGAGAATACCGGCAAGATAGGGCGATCCCAACTCGTTGAGATCTGGCATAGGAACGCGGAACGCGGGCCTCCGGGATGGATCGTACCTTCTCGTTCCCACGGTCCTCCGTGGGAACGGAGGGACATAGAGACCGGCGATGGGACCGCTGGGAATATCATTCTCTATCAAGCTGGTCAGCAGTTCCGCGAATGTCTGCTCGCCTTCTCCGATCACGGCGAAGTCGTAGTCCGCCGATTCGAGGATCCAGGCGTTGTCGGGCGTTATTTCAGGGCCGCCGAAAACGATATACACATCGGGCCGCAGCCGCTTCAGTTCGCGAGCGATCCAGAGCGTGCGGTCGATGTTCCAAAGATAACAGGTGAACCCGACCAGCCACGGATCGCGTTCTGCCAGGGCCGCAACCAGAGCACGGTCACCGAGCGCATTCGCTTGATTGACTGGAAGAATGCCGATGTCGTAGAACCGCCCCAACCCTCTGCTCTCCGCAAACAGCTTGAGGTAAGCCGCCGCCAGTGGAACATTCCCACGGATCGGCGCCGGACCAAGCGGCGGGATCGGCAGTTGCACCAGAAGAACAGTGCGGCGTGGGGAAAAAGACATGCGATCATTATAGGAAGGAGAGCTGCCGCCGCTGGCACGCTGCAGTAAAGGTTGTCTCCAGATCGTCTGTGATCCGGACTGGCCGGTCTTTTTGGGCCGGCGGCGTTGCCGTTTTTGCCGGTAAAACAGGGGCCGGAAACACCGGCATTTTGACGTAACGTCAATTCATCACACATCTTACAAGAGCGCAGCGGGTGCCGGTTTACAAAAGTACCGGCAAAGGATGGGTAATGTCCTTATTGGGAGTACGGCGAAATGTCGCCGCACTCCCAATGACGGCCCCGGCAGAGTTTTTTTCAGAATTTCCGGCCTACTGAGCTGGACAACACACATCTATAGATTACGCTGGAAGTTACATTCCGCAAGAGTGGGCGCTGGTCGAGGCGATCGCCCTGCTCATTGCACACCTTGATTGGGGGGTCATGCTCATGACACAACCACCTCCTGAAATCTTATCCATGTTGACGGCAATGGCGGAGTTACGGGCCGCTGGGATGTCCTGGGAGACGATCACCAGGAACCTCCAGCGCAGTGAGCGCACTTGCCGAAAATGGCGTGAGAGTTACCGGGAAGATTGGCTGTACCTTCTCCGCGAAGCACAACGAATCTACCTCAGCGAGGCCGGCACGGAAGCGGTTAACATTCTGCGCCGGATCGCTCGCAAGGATGAGAATCCGAAGCAGCAAGATTCCGCCAAGTTTCTGGCCGGCAAACACGCCCATGGGCTGGACACCGCGGATAAGCGGCCGATACTAACGCGGCTGCAGCAAAGCAGATACACGGCACTTCTCAACTACATGGAGAAACTCGATGAGAAGCAACTCCAAGACCTGTCTGATGAACTCAATGCGCGACGACCCGCTGGCCAGGCTGCTGCCACGCATGGCAGTGAAGCTCCAGCAAGCCAGCCGGTCGGTGAATGACTTCGCGGCTTTCTGCTGCACGGACAGCACCGGCCGGCCGATCCAGCAAGCCGTGCTCCACCGCGAACTGCAAGGCTTCCTCGACCAGCAACGCCGGGCGCTGGTGGAGCTACCGCGCGATCATGGCAAGAGCGTGCAAATTTGCTTGCGCATCTTGTGGGAGCTGGGGCACGATCCGAGCTTGCGGGTGAAGATCGTCTGCGCTTCGGATGCGATGGCGATTGAGCGATGCCGGTTTCTGCGTGATGCGATCGCATACAATCCACGCCTGCGGCTAATCTTCCCGGACTTGAAGCCGGCGCAGCCGTGGGGGGCGACGCGGTTCACGATTCAACGGCCGGCCAATGTGATCGGTCCGAGCGTGGCGGCGCTCGGCGTCGGCTCAGTCGCTACCGGGACGCGGGCCGATCTGTTGGTGTGCGATGACATTGTCGATGTGAAGTCGCTGCGCAGCCGGGCGGATCGGGAGCGGGTGAAGAGTTACTTTCACGAGAACTTGATGAACCTGCTGGAGCCGACGGGGCGATTCTGGGGATTGTTCACGCCCTGGCACGTTGACGATCTGAACAGCAATCTCAAACGCAATCCGGCTTATGCGCTGTTTCGGCGGGCGGTGGGAGATAACCTGGAACCGGTGTGGGCGGAGAAGTGGCCGAGCGAGCGATTGGAGGAACGGCGGCGGGAGATTGGGACGTTGTCGTTTGCACGGGCGTATCGGTTGGTGTGTGTTCCGGAGGAGGATGTGCCGATTCGGGGGGAGTGGGTGAGGTTTTGGAATGAGCCGGCAGACACCCGGAGGCTTACGCCTCTCGGCTCGCCGGCTTATGAGCAGGTTGTGTTGGCGGTTGATCCGGCGGTTTCTACTGCGAGCACAGCGGATCGGACGGCGTTGGTGACGTTGGGGCGGGCGGCGAATAATGAGATTCACTGTTTGGAGGCGGTGGCGCGACGGGTGTCGGCGCCGGAGTTGATGGCGCTCATTGACGATGCGGATCGGCGGTGGCAGCCGGAGATGATTTTGTTCGAGTCGAATGCGGCGTTTGCGGGGATACGTGATTTGTTGGTGAAGCAGGCGCGGTTTGGGCCGAAGATCAAGTCGGTGGTGCAGACGAAGGACAAGATGAGCCGGGTACATGCTTTGAGTGTGCCGGTGGAGAATGGGACGTTTCGATTGAGAGGGGAGGGCGAGCGCGAAACCGCAAGCGGGCGGGTACACCGGAGTCAGCAGGATCTGTTCGACGAGATGACTGCGTTTCCGTTTGGGGAGCATGATGATTTGCTGGATGCGGCGGGGAGCGGGGTGGCGGAGATGATGGGGAGGAGAGAGATGAGGGTGTGGTGAGAATCATCTGCGGGATCAGAGTTTCCCTGCGTCAAGAAAACTGTGGCAAGGAGCAGCACGTCGTTCAGCTGCTGCTACTGCCTGGAAGATCTCCTTGCCACAACCGTAGATTACTTTCCGATCCTGGATCTGCTTGTTCTCTCCGCGCGAAGCATGGACAGCCACGCGGACGGGAGACATGGGAGCAGGCTTCCCCGAGGCGTTGTATAATGACCACCGAGAGGAAAGCGCGATACAGCTGCGCTAGCTTTTTCGCCCACTGCTTGACGGCGAACCCTCCTGGGAGTGGCCTTCCCGGTCAGTGGCCGGCGATGATCGTCTTGGCCTGGCAGTGCCGCACTGCTCCGGCAACGGGTCTTTTAGCCATCGTCGATCTGGTGACTATGCGCCAGTTAAACCTGTGCGGCGAACGGCTGGAGCTGGTCGGCCAGACGGACCGAGCCTAGACTGTGAACCAGGCTTGCTCTGAAGATGTCAATAGAGTAATAGGCGGTGAACATCAAGGTACAATTCGAGGGCCGATCATGGTCGATTTTGGCAGGCACATCAAGAAAAGGGCGGCGGAGCGCCCAACCAACCCGGTCGAGATTTACGAACGGCTCGACCGGCTGAGCGACACGGGACCGCTCCGTCCAGCTCAGGAATACGTACTGACTGAGTGGGACACGAATCGCCGGGCCGACCGTGACCTGATAGTCAAGTTGCACACAGGTCAGGGGAAAACACTGGTCGGCTTGCTGATGCTTCGGTCAAGGTTGAACGAGGTAACGGGCCCAGCGCTGTACCTATCACCCAACAAGTTCCTCGTGAATCAGATCTGCTTGCAGGCTCGGCGGTTCGGCATTGCGATCACGAACGGTAACGAGGTGGACGACCTCCCGCCAGCCTTCTTGAGCGGTCAGCAGATTTACATCTGTACCGTGCAAAAGCTATTCAACGGGCTCACTAAGTTCGGTCTGAAGGCCAGTTCCCATCCGCTCGGCACGGTTTTGATGGACGACTGCCATGCCTGTATCGACTCGATCAAGGATGCGTGCAGCATCTCGCTAAAAGCCGGCACCCAGTCGTACACCGCGTTGCTGACGTTGTTTACCCGCGATCTGCGGGACCAAGGAGCCGGCACGTTCTCCGATATCGTGGCTGGCGAATACGAGGCCATCCTGCCAGTCCCGTATTGGGCCTGGATCGACCGGCGGGACGAAGTGACCGAGATCCTCAGCAAACACCGCCAGGACGATGGCATCAAATTCGTATGGCCGGTACTCAAGGATATGCTAGACAAGTGCTGCTGCGTCATCTCAGGCACTGGATTGGAGATAACGCCGCACATTCCCCCTCTCCACCAATTCGGATCGTACCACAATGCCAAGCATCGTATCTTCATGTCGGCCACGGTCACCGACGACTCATTCTTGGTGAAAGGTTTACGGCTGTCGGCGGACACGATCACCAAGCCCGTCATTTACCCCAAGGAGAAGTGGTTCGGCGAGAAGATGATCCTTATCCCCACGCTGATTGATGGGGAGACAGGGCGGGACAAAATCGTCGAGAGGTTCGCCAAGCCAAGGGAGAAACGATCGTTCGGCGTCGTCGGGTTGTGCCCGAGTAAGAAGGCGGCTGAATTGTGGCGGAAGGCGGGGGCAGAGGTCGCCGAAGCGGGCACGATCACCGATCACATCCTGGGGCTTCTGAACGGTCACTACGACAAGGCCGTGTGCGTCGTGAATCGATACGACGGGATCGACTTGCCTGACAATCACTGCCGCATACTGATCTTGGACTCGAAGCCGTTCAGCGGGGGTCTTATCGATCGGTACAACGAATCATGCCGGCCTGGAAGCAAGGTCACCGCGCAACGGACCGCTCGGATGATCGAACAAGGGATTGGGCGGGCTGTGCGGGGCGAGAAGGACTACTGTGCAGTGATTCTGGTCGGCGGCGACCTTGTGCGAGCCGTTCAGCGCGGCGACGTTAAGAAATTCTACTCATCCCAGACCCGCAAGCAGATTGAGATCGGCATCGAGATTGCCAACCTGAGTGAGGAAGAGGTCAAGCATGGGATTTCTGGAATCGACATAGCGGTGGAGTCCGTGAAGAAGCTGCTCAATCGAGACAGCGGGTGGAAGGACTATTATTCTGACCGCATGGCAAGCGTCACGCTGGACAGACCGAACGAGGCGATGCTTGAACTCCATGCAGTCGAATTGAAGGCCGAGACAAAGGCCGAGGAAGGACGTTACGTCGAAGCGCAGAAGGTGATCCAGGACATGCTCGACAAGCGCCCAGCATGCCGGCAGAAGACCGGGGTTGGTACACGCAGGAGATGGCCCGGCTGCTTTACCGGCATAGCAAGGCTGAATCGGCTCAACTTCAGATAGCTGCCCACAAGCTGAACGGCTACGTACTCAAGCCACACGGTGTGGCGGTGTTCAAGAAACTGGAACCGCTCGGCCAGAAGCGCGTGGCGAACATCATCGAGTGGGTCCAGAAGGCTAAGGATCATCAGGACTTGATAGTGCGAGTCCACGCCGTCGTCGGCGACCTCCGGTTCGGAGTTGCCGCCGAAACATTCGAGCAGGCATTCGACGAACTCGGGCGGGCACTCGGGTTCGCTTCCGAGCGGCCTGAAAAGGTATGGAAGAAGGGCCCGGACAACCTCTGGTGCCTCAAGAGTAACCACTACCTCTTGGTGGAGTGCAAAAATGAAGTGAAATCGGGACGAGAGGAGATTAATAAAGCAGAAACGGGCCAAATCAATAATTCATACGCTTGGTTCGCTGAGAATTATCCTGGGGCGGAGGTGGCGTGCGTCATGGTCGTCCCCACCCGCAAGGTCGGGGATGCCGCCGGGTTTAACATGCCCGTGACCGTAATGCAGGAGCGAGGCCTCAAGAAGCTGACCAGAAACGTTCAGAATTTCTTCCAGGAGTTCACCGCCGCCGACCTCATGGACTTGGACCCTAATACGGTCCAGAAGTGGCTGCACCAGCATGACTTGGAGAGCGACGGCTTCGTACGCAATTACACGGAGTCAGTAGAGAGGTAAAATTTCTCACAATCCGGAGCTTGGGGACATACCTCTTAGTCGTCTGCGCCACCGATTAAAGGAAACATAGTGAACGCATTTTTGACGATCGAAGTCCATGATGACCATGCATAGCACAATTAACCTGGCAAGGTAGCGAATCATTTCCTCCTACTCTCCCGCAAGGAAAGGAGCACCCCCGCTTGCGAAGGATCAGCCCTACCAAAGCTAACGGTGTCCATTACACCCCTCCACAGTTAGCCAGGTTTCTGGCTCAAGCTGTCTGGGAGCATTTCGTGCCGGCCGCCGGGAGAATCCGCGTACACGATCCAGCTTGCGGAGATGAGGCCTTGCTGCGGGCCTGTGCGGAGACGGCCCCAAGAGCAATTCGCAAAAGACTGGTACTCGTGAGTTATGAAACAGACCCTCCCACCCTGGCGCAGGCTGGAGAAAACCCGCCGTAGGTTCGACTCACAATCCCGGAACCTCTTCGTCAGCATCTTCAGGAATGGCATCAGGCTCCGATGCTTCCTCTGCGCGAGGCGTTCGCTTGACGAACAAGGACTCACCCAGAATCGACGCCGTGAACTGGTCTGTTTCCATCTTCAGCACCAACTCCGGCAACTGCTCCGGATTTGCCGGCGCCTCGGCCAGCACGGTTTGCAGTGGTTCATGAACGTACTGATCAAGGAAACGACTCATGGTCGGCCCGGCCAGAGAACGAAGGTAGGCCCACGCGCCGTCGCCAATATGCGCTTCACCGCCTTCGGCAATGAACTTGGCTTGAAGTTCGGTCAGCTTGGGGTTGGCGGTCGGGTCCAGCACCACCAGAACAGGTATGTAGCCGCTCGCCTTGCAGTCGGAGGGGAAGTCCATCTCCTCTTTCCACCGACCCTGGCCGGAGGCCGCGATTGTCACGCGCAGCTTGATTTCGTGGGCCTTCATACCGAGGACACAATCCACTTGCCGCCCCTTCTTTGGATCACTCTGCCGATGCACGGGACTCTTCTTGGCAGGGGCTGGTGTACCGCCGATGGCCCGCGCGATAATCGGTTCAAAGGCGTAGCCGGTTTCCTGGGCTGCCCGGTTGTCGATGTCATACAGCCACTTTCGCCAAAGGAGGAAAGGCGTCAGGGCTTTCGCCCCTAGACAACCATATTGCAGCAATCCCCTCGGCCCGACCTGATCGACAGTCGGGACGGGCTGGGTTTGGAGTATTCGTTCGTACTTCAGCCGGGCTTTGTGCAAAGAGGCGAGACAGTCAAAATAGGCGTCGGTGTCCGGCTCCAGTTTCACCAACTGTTCGAAGAGTTGCTGGAAGTCAACTCCTGGCAGGCGGAGAGAATCCAGCACTTGCGTTGCGAAGAAAGGCTGGAGTTCCATTGTCAACTGCGGAAACCGGTCAAGGAGATTCAGGTCTTTCGCCACCACGGCGAGCAGATAGGCACACTGTTCGTCGTCCAGAGCCACTCCTTGCTTGGAGCCACCAACTGATTGGGCCTTGTTGATGATGCTGAGTTGGGTCTTGGTCAGTCCCACAGGAACAGCTCCTTCTGCGTGTGCTGGGCGGCTCGGAAGGTCGAGCGGACCAGTCTGGTCACGCGCTCAAGTATCGGACTCATCCCACTCGATAATGTCGGCACAAAGCTCAGCAATTCGCCTCCGTCATCCTTCTGTTCCGCCGTGGACAAATCAATTGCAAGACTGCGAGCGAAGACAGCGGCCAGGAGCGGCGGCACGGCATTGCCAATCAGTTGCGCCTGTTCGACACACGTTCCGTGAAAGGTGAAGCTATCGGGAAAGGTTTGGATCCTGGCACACTCCCGCAGAGTCAGGTTCCTGTCCTCGGAGGGATGGAGAAATTCGGAGAGGGCGCCGCCCGTGATCGCTTTGGACGGTTCGTCCGGCAGCAAGCGACGAACCCCGGCGGGCGGACCGCCGCGACTTTCCGAGGGTGTGCCGTCCATTACTCGCCGATAAGCGCGGCGGCGGTAGCTCTCGTGCCACAACTCCTTTGGCAAGTCCCGCATGGTTTGCCCCGGTTTCAACGCCCGAGCACGATCCAGGTCAATCCCCGCAAGCGGCCGATAATAGTTGCCAGGAGGATTTCCCGGCTCTTTCGTGCCAGGGGGTGGAAGCCCCGCGAGGGCTCCTTGAAGCGTAGGGGTGGGCGGCAAGTGCGTGCCAGCCAGGTGGGCACCTGGCGCCCCGTGTGCCGAATGAGTCGGTTCAGGAAAGGACGGTTCCCACCCCAACCCGCCGATAGCGATCACTCGCTTTCGGTGTTGGGGCACTCCGTAGTTGGCAACGTTGACCTTGCGGATGTGAATCCGATAACCTGCTGAAAGAAGGGGCTTCAGAAGATCGAGGACGCGCTTCCCCCCTTCCGCGGTGAGAAAGCCTTCCACGTTTTCAAAGACGAATGCCAAGGGTCGCTCCCGCGCCACGATCTGAGCAAAGCACGTGACCAGCGTGTTGCGTTTATCGCCTGGCCGGCGCATACCGGCAGATGAGAATCCCTGGCACGGCGGTCCACCGGTAATAACGACTGCTTCCGGTGGCTCCGTATCTTCACGAATGGACTGGCACACAGCATGTACACCAAGGTTGGCCCTGTAAGTCCGCACCGCCGCTTCGTTGTTGTCTGCTGCCCAGAGCAAGTCAAAGCCGGCGACCTGAAAACCCATAGAGAGTCCGCCGGCTCCGCAGAACAGGTCCACGACTGTTAGGCGTTGTCGCATTCTTCCCTCGCTTTGCAGTTCGCTTCCAGGCATGTCGCGCTGGTAGTATATGAGTCGGGGTGACTCGGACCAAGGACATGAGTTAATGAGTGAGAAGAACGGCTAGCAAGATGTTGGCGAACTTTCTCGTCGCTTCTCATCGTCGGTGTCAAGTTGTTAGCAACGAAAAAGTCTGTTAGGTTTCGTGACAAGCTCCGTAATCCTTGCATGGCAGTCAGGAAACGCGATCGGCACGGTGCTAACGGGTTCCTGACAGCCGCAAGCCGGGGCATAGCCCCAGAGGTAGATATGTTGGTACGCAACTTCCGTGTGAGTATGGCCTTCGCCGGGCTTCTCGCCATCAACACCATCGTTTTCGCCGAGAGCAAGCCGGCCCCCGCTGCCAGCAAGCCGGCCCCCGCTGCCAGCAAGCCGGCCCCCGCTGCCAGCAAGCCGGCCCCCGCTGCCAGCAAGCCGGCGGCCCCGAGCAACTCGGCCTACGTTTGCAACAGCAAGATCGGCGGCACAGTCCCGCAGATCGGCCCTGTCCACCACTCGTCCGTGGCTATCTGCCCGGCGGGCCAGAACCCCACGACAGTCCAGAACGGCATCAGCGTCAACAACCCGAAATGCACCTATTACGGGACCCAGCCGGGCACCTCCACCTTCCAGCTGGAGACGAAACGGAACGACGTCAGTTGCAAGCCCGCTCAAGCGCCTGCCGCGGTCGTGCAGCAACGCGTGAACACGTTCAATCAACCGTACAACCTCATCACGAATAACTGCCAGCAGGCCGCGAGCAAGGTGACCAAGAAGTAGCACAAGAGTGGATCGAGGTGAGTAGATAGAGAATGTCAGTAATTGCAAAAATCCGAAATCCGAATGTCGAAATCCGAAACAAATCCCAAATCCCAATGATCAAACCAGACAGGAGGTTATGTTTTGTTTTCTGGTGTTTGGTAATTTCAGTAGTTCCAAACTTGAGGCAAGACAGGATGCAATCACAGCTTGTTTACAATGAAAGGGTAAGGTAACACAGCCCAGGGTCGCCGTTGCGGCGCACCCTGGGTTAGACCGAACCCCACTCTCAGCCACCCTGAAAGGGTGGGATAAACGAGCAGGCATCCGGGTTATCCCACCCTTTCAGGGTGGACATGATTATGCGACCCCGCTTCCCCAGGTGCGCCGCGGACGGCGACCCTGGGCTATGTTGTTCAACTCCTTCGGAGTAAAGCAGTTGAAGCCTCGGCGGTTTTGGAACTACTGAATTTGGATTTGTTTCGGATTTCGAGTTTCGAGTTTCGGATTTGGAACTACTGGAAGTGCTGAATGCGGCTTGACAACGTAACCTGTTCTTGACGCCGGCTTGTTTGGCCAACACAATACCACATGTCGCCCGCACCTTCATCATTGACACGAAGGAGGCCGAGCATGGCGGCACCTGAGCGCGTGGCGACAAGCGGCAAGGCAGTGGCCAGTTTGGTTCTGGGCATTTTGTCGCTTTTCCTGTCCTTCGGCACGGCAGTGGCTAGTTTGTCCTGGGCATTTTGTCGCTCTTCTTGTCCTTGTTCGCCGCGATTCCAGCGATCGTCCTTGGAATCCTGGCTTTGCGCGGTATTCGCCGCAGCAACGGGCGATTGTGTGGAAACTGGGCTGGCAGTTGGTGGTATCGCGTGAGGTAGCGTGGCACTCCTTTTGGCAATTGTCATTGGTTCCTTGGTGGTAATTCGTGAGCTTGTGCTCAGCGAGTTGGAACTTAACTCCCGGGCTATTATGGAGTTGAACGAAAGCTACTCCTTCTCCGGCCAGTCCAATTGCTCGCAGCACTCTACGGGCACTCCGTTCGTCGATCCAGACCATTCGATTCCGATCGCCGTCCCGCCGGGCGGCAATATTTCAACGTCTTCAAGCAATCCATGCGATTGAGGAGAGGGAGGCGGGAGCTTCATTTGCAGGCAGGTTAGGCGAGCGGCAGAAGATAATTTACCATCCCTCGCTCACGCTTCGGGCCAGTGTGACACTGGCCCGAAGCGTGAGCGAGGGATGGTATCACTTGCCGCACGCCTTAGCGTGCTCCGCGCCGACTCGCTGCCAGTCGTTCCGCCAGCACCGCCTGCATCCGTTCGAAAACTTCCTGCCAGTTCTTCAATTCCTTTTGCCGGAAGAGCCTCATGGTCGGGTACCACGGGCTGTCCTCGCGTTCCAGCAGCCAGCGCCAGTCGGGGACCTTCGGCATCAGCACCCAAACCGGTATGCCCAGCGCTCCGGCACAGTGGGCCACGGCGGAATCGACCGTGATAACCAGGTCGAGGTTCTTCATCACTGCCGCGGTGTCGGCTAATGTCTCGAACTTGCTGCCCAGATCGGTCACGGAGAAGCGCACCGTGACTTCGCGAAGTTGTTCCACTCCCGGACCTTTTTGCAGACTGAAGAGATGCACGCCCGCCTGCTTGGCCAGGGGGGCGAAGCGCGTCAGCGGAACGGAGCGGTACAGGTCGCCTTCGTGCTTCGGGTCGCCTTGCCAGGAGATGCCGATCTTGAAGGCACGGAGGGAGCCGATCTCCTTCTTCCAGCGTTCGACCAGACCGGCGGCCGGGAAGAGATAGGGAACCTTCGCGGGAATCGTGGCCAGCGTGGTACACAGGACACGCGGCAGACTCAGCAGGGGGATGTGTGCATCAAAGTGGGGCAGGGGGGTGTTGAGAGGGACGACCTGATCGACGGCCGGACACGTGCTTACCAACTGGTGCAATGCCGGCTGGCACTCGACGATCACCCGGCCGCCGCGTTCCTTGGCCAGGGCCGCATAGCGGATGAAGTTGAGCGTGTCGCCCAGTCCCTGCTCGGCATGGATGAGAAGGGTACGGCCTTCCAGAGGAAAACCGGTCCAAAGCGGCTGGCGGAAGGGGCGCTGCACCATGCCCTTTTTCGTCCAGCGCCATTCGTACTCGGTCCAACCCTGCTCGAAGTTGCCCAGGAGCAGCCAGACGAGGGCCCGGTTCAGCCGGGGCGCCGCATACTGAGGTTTGAGCCGGAGCGCCTCTTCCCAGCAGGCCAAAGCCCCGTCGAACTTGCTCAGGTCGCGAAGGACGATGCCGAGATTGTTGTAGGCCTCGGCATAGTCGGGCTGGATGCGGATGGCCTCGCGGTAGTGGTATTCGGCTTCGTCGAGCTTGCCCTGGTCGGCCAGGGCCAGACCCAGGTTATTATGGGGGGGCGCGAAATCCTGCTTGATCCTGATGGCTTCGCGCAGGCTGGCGACGGCCTCGTCGTGCTTGCCCTGATCGCGGAGGGCGACGCCGATATTGTTGTGCGCCTCGGCATAGTTTGGGTTGAGCTCGAGCGCTTTGCGGTAACTGGCGACGGCCTCGTCGAGCTTGCCCTGATCGGCGAGGGAAACGGCCAGATCGTTGTGCATTTCGTGTGAGAGGGGGCGGTACTCAGCGGCACGCCTGCGCATTTCCGCCACGACATCTTGCAGGCATTTCTGGGCGCCGGCGTAGTCGGGTTTGCAACGGATGGCCTCGCGGAAACTGGCGGCGGCTTCTTCCAACCGGCCCAGGCTGGTCAGCGACAAACCGAGATTGTTATGTGCCTCGGCATAGTTGGGCTTGATGCCGACCGCTTGCTGATAATTGGGGACGGCTTCCAGGAACCGGCCCTGCCCTGCGAGGATGACGCCGAGATTGTTGAAGGCCTCGGCATGGTCGGGCCGCAGCCGGACCGACGTGCGCAGACTGACGATGGCGTCATCGGGCCGGTGAAGCTGGGCATAGGCGATGGCGACGTTCGCAGAGAGCGCCGGCATGGTCAGGCTGGACGCGGAGGGCGTGCTGATAATAGTCGACGGCCTCGGTAGGCTTGCCCAGCGACAGACAGGCGACGCCGAGGCAGCAGAGGGCATCGACGTGGTCGGGTTCCGCTTGCAGGATTTGTTGATAGAGCTGCACGGCCCGCTGCAGGTCGCCGCTGCGGTGATGTTCCAGGGCCAGTTCCAAGGTTTCGGCTGGGGTCGGCATGGAATAACCTCACGCGAAGTCGCCAGAGCAATGGCGGGGTGGTGAGGTGGTGGGGTGGGCGGAAAAGACAAGGAGACAGGGAGACAAGGAAGATCAAGGATGACGGAATCGCCGCCGCCATCCTTCTCCTTGTCTCCTTCGTCTTCCACCTCCTCACCACCTCACCACCCCACGACCCCGCGATTGGGTTAGCGTCCCAACGGGCCGCCGAGGCCGCCCGTACGAATGCGCTTCTGGACATCCACTTCGAGGACGCCGAAGAAGTTCTCGTGACGATTGACCGCGAAGGCCAGCGCGTTGAGGAGCCGCTTGGCGGTGAAATAGTTGATGACGACCTGATGAGTCAGGCGGACCGGTGTGGTCGGGATCTGGTCGCCGGAGGCATTCAGGCCGAAATCGAGCAGCAATTCTTCGGGCAGGCCGATGACCTGGCAGAAGTTGGCATAAACCGTGGAAAGGTGGGTGCGGTCCAGGGGGAACTCGGTCGGCTGAGCCGGGGCCGGCGCGGGCGGAAGCTGAATCTGCGGTCCAGTGGGGGCGGGCGGAAGCTGAATCTGCGGCCGCGGGATTGAAGGTTTCGGATCTGGCATAATGTCGACTCTCCTTGGGTTGAAAAAACAAATGACTCCAGGTACTCGCCTGGAGCCGGTAGCATGCACAGGCAGTTACACTTTTGCCTGCTCATGCTGCCGGGTTGGCACAAGTGGCTCATCGTTATTGTATGGCTGCTCCGAATTTTGGCATCCAGACACTGCGTCCAGGACGGGAGCCAGCAGGCGGACGCTTGATTGTAGCTTACGAATATGAGGTCAGGGCGGCATGGCAAGAGGGCTTGGGCGGACCGAGAAGAGATGCCGGGGCCGTGTGCGCGGATTTGCGGGATTGTAGGGGAGATGCGGGTTGACGGGGAATTCGCAAGACAAAGACACAAAGGATACAGCGCGGCCGAGCCGCAACCAAGACTCTAAGGAAGGCAGGAAGACAGGAAAAGAAAAGGACACAAAAGTGAGGCTTTCGAAGAAGCAGGTCTCGGTGCGGTCGGGTGCGGGATATGCTCTCGGACAGCCAGATATAATTTTCCCCCGCGTCAGGTAACATTTCCCCTGTTATGCTCGACTTATTGGTAGGAAGGGCCTTTCCACGACGAGCGAGGAAACCAGTGGCGATGAACTGGGATCGGCTTGTGCGCGAGCACGGAGCGGTGGTCTTCGGTGTTGCCTGGCGCATCCTGGGCCATACTGCGGATACTGAAGATGTGGTGCAGGAAGTCTTCCTGGAAGCGCATCGCTTGCAACAGACGCAGGCGGTCAAGCGCTGGGCCGGGCTGCTGCGCCGATTGGCGACGTGCCGGGCACTCGATCGGCTGCGGCAGCGCAAGGCTGTCCTCTCTCTCAACGGCTTGAACCCGATCGAATCGGAACCCGGCCCGGAAGAGGCGGCCATCGAGCACGAGTTGGCAGATCGGCTGCGCGAGGCGCTCGGCCAACTGCCCCGGCGCGAGGCGGACGTCTTTTGCCTGCGTTATTTCGAGGATCGTTCGTATCAAGAGATCGCCGAATCCCTGGACATGAACAGCAACGCGGTGGCTCAGGCATTGCACAAGGCCCGGAGCAAGCTCGAGAGCTTGCTGACGGGAGTGGCCAAGGAAGAATAGGTCATGGTTCGCAGTATCGGCAATGGCAATAGCATTCTGTCCGGTGTGCCACGGCTGTGTCAGCCGTGGGCCTGACGACCAAGGTTGACACAGCACGGCACACGTTGTTACTCAGCCGCGGGCATGGCAACCACGGCTGACACAGCGGTGGCACACGTTGTTAGATAATCATCCCGGCGAGCCGAGCCGCGTGAGCGGCCGGGTTACGAAGACGAACTCACCCGGCTCCTTACGGAGCTCGGCTCGCCGGAATAACGCTGAACGCACCCGGCTCCTTACGGAGCTCGGCTCGCCGGAATAAGTCTGAACCTCAAGGAGAATAACCATGCATCAGGAACCACACATGTCGCCGGAACAACCGCCGTTGCAGGAGTTGGAAGGGCCGCTCCGTCAGGCGGTGGAACAGGTTCGCAACCAGCCGGTGCCGATGGAGCCGTTGCGACGAGCGCTTGATCGAGCGGGGAAGATGCCTGAGCCGCGTTCAAGGACATGGTGGCAGAGGCGTCCCTTCGTTGCTCTGGCCGCTGTAGCTGCATCACTTCTGGTTGGCGTCGTCCTGTGGCAAGTATTTGGGCCTTCTGGCGCTGATGATCTGTATATGGCCGTGTATCTCAAGGGGAGGAAGGTTGATTTTGAGAACAGCGGGGAGGCCCCGAGGGCAAATTCCGAAGCCAAGACACAGTCACAAGCTCGCCAAGTGGGATCTCAGGAACAAACGAAACTAGCGTCGGGGGATCAAATCCCCGAACGCACGATCGAGGTGAAGCCGTTCTCAGGCGGGGTGGAGGCCCATGAGCCGTTCTCAAGGGCGGTGCCAGCCGATAAACCGGCCCTGACACCGAAATTTCCAGCCTTCCAGCTTGGGGGACCTGACGGGAGCGAAAGACACGCTGAAGAAGGTGAGAAGAGACCCGGTGAAGAAAAGCCCAGCGTGCCGACGCGAATCAACGACCTGCCAGTCTTCCAGGACAAGGAGTCCGACAAGGGGCGTCGTGACGCCGCATTTGGTCTTGGCCGCAGCTCCCAAGACCCTGAGCGAGTCAATGAGTCCGACAAGCTCGGCGGTGGCCGGGGTCCAGAAGAGGGGAAAAGTGAAGGCAGGGGCGACATGGGCAAGAAGAAGCCCGACCTCGCGTCCCAAACCTGGCATCAAGATCGCCAACGTCCCACCTTTGCTCGGGTCTACGTCGGCGATGGCAACGCGCTGGAGCTGGTCAGCCTCCAGGTCACCGTCACCGTTGAGGGGCCGCGCGCTCGTACCGTGGTCGATCACATCTTCCGCAATCCGCATGATCGCCAACTGGAAGGCACCTTCGAGTATCCGTTGCCTACCGGCGCCAGTCCCAGTTACTTCGCCATGTTCCTGGGGCAGACGCGGGAGACGGTGCCGCCGCGGTTTGCCCGACGGGGTGAGGACCGGGGGCTGCCGGGCGCGAAACCGCAAGCGTGGTTGGGTTGCCGCCGGCCGAAGTTGTCAAGCAAGTCAGCAGGACGGACTGGGGGCAGCTCCAGGAAGCCCGCGTTGTGTCCAAGGCCAAGGCGCTGGAGACATACGAAGAGATCGTCCGTGGCCGGATCGACCCAGCATTGCTCGAATACGCGGGCGGCAACACCTTCAGCGGGCGGGTGTTCCCCATTCCGGCGAAGGGGTACAACCGCGTGATTATCGCTTATGAAGAGTTGCTGCCCGCGACGACTCCGGTCGCTGACGCTCCCGGCTCGGCAAAAGCTCCGGTCGCTGACGCTCCCGGCTCGGCAAAAGCTCCGGTCGCTGACGCTCCCGGCTCGGCAAGAGTGTTCTATCGCTATCCGCTGCCTGATTGCAAGCTGAACGAGTTGCAATTTACCCTGGTGGCCCGTTCGGCCGAGTGCAAGGAGTCGGTGTTCGTACCCAAGGACGCCGGGCGCGAAGAAGGCGGAGGCCAACTGGTTTACAGCAAGACCTGGACGGACAAAGGCCCTGGCGGCGCTGTGCAATTTGCCTTCACTCCGCCCCGGCCGGAGATGCAAGCCATCAGCAGCCGGCAAGGCGACAGCGGACCGGTCTATACCTACGCCCGCATCCGGCCTGAGTTGAAGGTCGAGGCGGCCAAGCCGTTCGCCAAGAATGCGGTATTCCTCCTGGACACGTCGCTAAGCGAGCATCCGGACCGGTTCGCCATCAACATGAAGCTGCTGCGGCAAATCCTGGAAGCCGATCCGGGCATCGAGCAGTTCAACATCCTGGCGTTCAACGTAGGGGCTTCCTGGGTCGAGCCTAAGGCGTGGTTGCCGAATACCAAGGCTGGTCGAGACAAAGCCTTCGCTCGGCTGGACGGCATCGTTCTGGAAGGGGCGACCGACCTGTCGGCGGCGCTCGACAAGCTCGTTGCAGTCCGGACGGAGGTTGCGAAAACCCATCCTACGGGTATGCCGCTGAACGTCTTCCTGCTCTCCGACGGGCAGATCACCTGGGGCGAGTCGGATGTCAACACTCTGGTCGCCCGCTTCGAGGCGGGCTGCCCGTTCTCGACCCGTATCCATTGCTATCGCACCGGACTTGGTGCGGAGAACCTCGAACTGTTCGACGCCCTGGTCCGCAAGGGCGGCGGCATCTTCAACTGCTTCACGGAAGCCGACCTGGCCGCTGCCGCCAAGGCGCATCGGACCCAGTGTCTCCAGGTCGAGCAGGTTCGCTTCGTCGGCGGGCCGGCGGTCAGCGATGTGCTGGTGGCCGGTCGCAAGGCGGCAGTCTATCCCGGCGGCGAGTTGATCGTCGCGGCCAAGGTGAGCGGCACCGGCAAGAGCAACATTATCGTTGAGGGCACCTTCCTCGGCGAAAGGGTCGTGCAGGAATACCCCGTCGAGATCACCGCCACCGGAGAGCTGGCGCCGCGTGGCTGGGCCGAGATCGCCGTGGCCTCGCTGTTGGCTCTGAACGATTCGAAGCTGGACAGCCTGGTGACGGCCTACTGTCAGCAGTTCGGCATCGGCAGCCGGGTGGCCTCGTTCCTGGTGCTGGAGAACGACGCCGACTACAAACGGCTCAACCTCGAAGCCGAACGCGGCAAGACCGTCAACGGCGACCTGGGTCAGTTCCTCGAAATCATGTGGCAAACCCTGGGCAAGGCCGTCGCGCCCCGGCACGCCTTCCTGCGGTTCCTTGAACAGGTCAATCCCCGCGTCCAGGTGCTGAACAGCGCCAACGGCGCGAACGTCGGCAAGCTGCTCGCGATCCTCACCGACAAAGAGTTCGAGATGCCGGCGTGCCAAGCCCGGCGAGGCGATCACGCGCAAGGCGGATGTGCCGCCCACCTACCTGACCGAGCGTGACGCCGACCGCCGCAATGTTACCCCCTATCTGGCCGAGTCGCGGCGCCGGGTCAACGCCGGGGACCTGGACGGCGCCATGCGGGTGCTGTCGAGCGTGATCGAGGAGTACCCGACCCGCGGCGACGCTCTGCGGCTGGTGGGTTATCGCCTGCTCGACATGAAGCAGCCGGCCCAGGCGGTTCGGTTGTTCCAGCAGGTACAGAAGCAACGGCCGTTCGAGCCGCACAGCTACCGCGACCTGGCCCGCAGCCTGGAAGAGAGCGGCCAGTTCGGCCAGGCCGCCCTGCACTACGAAATCGTGCTGGCCGGTACCTGGGACAACCGCTTCCACGAATCGCTCAAGATCGTGGCTCGGGAGGAATACGTTCGCATGATGCAGGAAGCCGTGCGCAGCAAGACCGTGAGCCAGCAGTTGGCCGACCATTTCGGCGAACGCCTGGAGCAGATGGCGCCGGGCCAAGCCCGGAGCGATCTGCGCGTGACGATTTCCTGGAACACCGACGCCACGGATGTGGACCTATGGGTGATCGAGCCGGACGGCACCAAGTGCTTTTATCAGCAGAAGCTCACCAAGAACGGCGGCCAATTGTCCGAAGATCAGACACAGGGTTACGGCCCAGAGCGTTACCAGATCGCCAAGGCACCGGCGGGGATGTACACGGTGATCGTCCATTACTACAGCGCCAACCGCAACCTGCTGGCGGGGGAGACGCACGTCAACGTGGTGGTGACACGGAATGCGGGCAGCCCGCAGGAGGCGGTGGAACGGCACACGGTCATCCTCAAGAAGCAAGGGGAAGAGGTGGAGGTGTGCAAGGTGAAGGTGGCGGGGGAGTGAGGAAGCTGCTACAATTACTTCCGCAGCAGGTGCGAGGCTGTCATTTTCCCTGGAGGAGGACATGGTTCCGATCAAGACGCATTTTGATGGCACATCCATCGCGGTTCCGGAAGAGTTACGGGGGCGCCTCCCGGAGACGTGGTTGTCATCTTCGAAAAGTTGCCGAGCGCTGAAGAGGAGAGCCTTCTATGGCTGAAAGCGCAAGAGACGCCTTCGCCAAGGTCTGGGAGAATGACGAGGATGCAATCTACGACTCGTAAGGATCATTACCGAGTTGGACTGGCCCTGCGATGACTCATTGCCCCCAGATTTCTTTCCTGATCCCGGCGTGAGTATACACGGTGAAGGTCCACTATTTCGCCGCCAACCACAACCCGCTTGGCTGCTGCATTGGTTCGTGGTATACTCCCCAGCAAGGGAGGTCTGGTTATGCACACCGCATATATTCGGTTCCTGACACAGGAAGATCGCGTCCGCGGTTTCTACGAACTGGCGACCCGTGCTCGTATCAGCAGCCTTCCTGGCGAGGTGTACCAGGTGCCGATAGAGGCCCTCCGCTTGATCGAGGACCAGCACATCGCTTACCGGCGAGCCACCGACGATGAGGTGAAGGAAGCCCATGATCAGGTTCGAAATCCTGCTCCCGCTGTTCTATAACGACGGCCGGCCGATCGAACGGGAAAAGTTCCTCCAGACCGATGACGAACTGGTCCAACTTTTCGCTGCAACCAGCACCGATACTGTCGTGGTTCGCGGGCGCTGGCTGTACCAAAGCACCGTATACCAGGACCAGTTGATCCGCGTGCGAATTGACGTCGAAGACACGCCAGAAAGCTGGCAAACTGTGCGATCGTTCAAAGAGACTTTGAAGACACGCTTCGATCAGGTGGACATCTGGATTACTGCCCACCGGATAGAGGTTGTTTGAGGAAAACTGCCAAACGGCCCGAAATAGAGCCGACCGATAAAACCAAAGTGACCGTCCTGTGTCATCTCTCATATGGTCTGTATCGAATGATACATAACGAACGAGTTCGGCTAACAGAGAACTCCGCATTCCCGTCACGCTTTCTTCCAATAGAATCAATCATGCCATCCCGTTTCGAATAACACCGCAGTTCCTGTTCGGAGACTCTTATCATGACGCGAATTGGACACACTGGCCGGGTACGTTTGGCTCACTGCCTAGTCGTTGCAGCACTCGTCTGGCTCGGCAGGGCAGATGCTGCCAACCCGGTCCCAGCACCCACTCCCCGAGTGATGCGCGTATCTCGTTCTGAACTCTTCACTGGCGACCTTAAACGGCTGGAGCCTCATCTCGGCCTGACAAGTAGTGGTTGCATCAAGATCGATTTTGAGGGACCGGAGATCTGGTTCGGCACGGAGGAGGAAGTTTGGCAGGACGGCAAGCTACTCCAAGGATTATCGAAAAGTAATTCACGGTTGGAGGGGCCAAAAGAAGTATCATTCTCATTGAAGCAGATAACCTATGATGATAAGCCGAAACACCGGATGGTCTCGGCGGTATCCGCCAAGTCCAGAGGCGGGTCTTCTGCCTTTATTGGAGTGCTGCCAGGTACGCCGGGCAATTCGAGTGGGGTCGCGGAACTCGACGCGCCCATTGAGCTGGAACCGGGGAAGTCTATGGCCGTGTTCGCGTTCGTGGAAGACGAACACCAGCCCGGCCAAGAGTATTCCCTTGGCGGCACCTTTGACGAGAAAATCAAGGGAGCCAAAAGGGCAATCGTCTTCAAGATTTCATGGAAGGAGACGAAGGACTGAGGACAGCCCTCCATAGCGGGTCCGGATGCCAGCAACCGTCCACAAGATTGCCGGCCTGACACAATCGCCCGCACGATAACACTGCGAGGAGGTGCAGTACGTTGCCTGGCACATGTTCTCCGTCGCGGCCGAACGGATGGCCGCCGCTCCATCGGCTTCCTTCGTATCTGTTCTTGGCGGCATTGCCTTCTGGCCGCGAGTCCGTACCTTGATGATTTGGAGCGCGGCCCGGCGATGGGACGGACCAGCCGGCCGAGGCCGCGTGGGGTATCGCAAATTACGGGTAGTTCCATGGCTCGAATCGAATACAG
The DNA here is from genome assembly GCA_963804745.1 of uncultured Gemmataceae bacterium. GTDB lineage: Bacteria > Planctomycetota > Planctomycetia > Gemmatales > Gemmataceae > CAWDRY01. The sequence goes on along the minus strand of CAWDRY010000022.1, from coordinate 109,018 downwards.
TGAAGTGCGCAAGGGCATGGTGATCGTCGGCGACGATAGCCAGCTCTTTTACGTGGTCGATCGCGACCTGAAAACACCAGGCAACTTGCCTTCCAAGCTCCGTCTCAGGCTGAAGAACCTGAAGACTGGCTTCGTCAACGACCTGCGGGTCCACCCCGAGGACAAGGTTGAGCAAGCCTATCTGGACAAGCGTGAGATGCAATATCTCTACAAGGACGGCAACGAGTATGTGTTCATGGACACCGAGACCTACGACCAGATCAGCCTGTCGGAGGACATGGTGGGCGAGCTGATGGTGTACCTGAAGGAGGGGACCAAGGCCCAGGTCACCTCGTTCGATGGGAAGCCGCTCAGTCTGGAACTGCCGGCGACGGTCGAGCTCGAGGTCAAGGAAACCGATCCGGCCCTCAAGGGAGCCACCGCCGCCGCCCAGTACAAACCCGCCCTGCTGGAGACCGGCCTCAAGATCACCGTACCGCCTTTCATCAGCGTGGGCGAGATCATCCAGGTCGATACGCGCGACGGGAAATATCTGAGCCGGGCGAAGTAAAGTCTGGGTAGAGGACGGGAATGGGTTTCATCCAGAGATGAGGGGTGGCATGGACCGGAGAAACGGTTCATGAATCCAGGCCGGCTTCCGACGCCCAATCCCAAAAAACAGCATCACCAGATGGAAGATTGTGCGCGTGACAAGAAAGCCCCAACTATAGTAGAATTACCATAAGGCTTGGAGAAGGGAATGCCGACGGCGAAACTGGTGCGTTGGATAGGAAGGAGCCGAGAAGACTTGCGGCAATTCCCTGCCGATGTACGGTGCGCTATCGGCTATGCTCTCCACTTTGCCCAGATGGGAGACAAACACCCCTCGGCAAAGCCCCTCAAGGGATTCGGAGGGGCAGGCGTGCTTGAAATCGTTGAAGACCACGACGGTAGCACCTACCGGGCGGTTTACACAGTGAGATTTTCGGACGCGGTTTATGTTTTGCATGCCTTTCAAAAGAAGTCCAGGAAGAGAGCCAAGACACCAAAGCAAGAAATAGAACTCGTTAGACAACGTTTGCGACGAGCTGAAGAGGATTACAACGCCAGGCAGAAGGGAAAGGGATATTAAACATGAAAGCAAGGAAAGACAGAGACGAAATTCCCGTCATCGAGGGAAGCGGCAACATATTTGCCGACCTTGGGCTTCCGGACGCCAAGAATTTGCTGTTGAAGGCCGAGCTTGCCCGCCAGATTTGTAATCGCATCAAGAGGCTTGGGCTGACCCAGATGCAAACCGCAAAACGGCTTGGACTTGCACAGCCGGATGTGTCAAAACTCGTCAACGGCTGCCACACTGGCTTCTCCGCCGATCGATTGATTGCGCTTCTCAATACCCTTGAGGTCGATGTGGAAATAATTCTTCGGCCGCAAACCAAGACCCCAAGGCGGCGCGGTACCGTTCGCGTGAAGGAAGCGGTGGGGTAACTGCTCAAACTCGGTGCGCCACAATGATCCAACAGGATGAACTATTACCTCCCCGCTTAAAGATACGCATTCCTTGTCAATTGGTCAGAGTCATGTTTGCGTATGTAACTCTCGCTGCATGGCTTCGTAAATCCGCCGTGTGCCTCCAAGCATACCTCCCCAGCCTTGACGCATATCACTTTCGGCGTCCGGGCGTTTCGGATTCTCGGTGGCAACCTTCCTCCCCGCCTGGAAGCCATCTCCGGAGTCGATCGGCGGCCATGTCTGCCAGCATGCTCATGCCCAGGAGCATCTGCAAAGATCGGCCTACCTTCCCTCCTCCCCATTTGGAGAAGCCATCCGCGAAGTACGCATGCTGAGAGACCCCAGTATCGTTGGCATACTCCACGCGTATCCACTTTCTTAGCGAACTGCCAACTACGAAGAACAAGTTAATCAGCAGTAGCATCGTAGTGGCAAACACTATGTTCCAGACATCAGCTTCGCGCAGTCCCGTCATCAGAAAAAGCCCTCCCAGGCAATTCGTTAGTCCAAGGTTCAGCCACGGAATGGGGCCTCTGATTAGGGAAATCTCCTTCACTTCTTGGATGTGGAGGTGGAACCGATTTCCCATGAACTGAATGTCTTGGGGGGACAGCTTCAATTTCCCCTGGTCGCTGAACACGAACCAATTAAACAGCGATTTGCGTTTCTCGTCGGTCGCAAACCAGACCGATTCAAACTGTTCGCCCCCGCTGGGAGGATCTTCGGGGGCTGTGGCGGCACGCTCAAGAAGAAGCCTCTCGTTGTTGAACGGCTCTCCCTCACCGGAACGATTATCGCTAGCCGTGTATGTGCCCTCAAGAACGCTCTCGTTTGGTTCCTCGACATCAACGTAGGCATCACAGTGCGAACAGCGTTGGACAGTGCCTCTCTGATTGAGCGGGAAGGTACACGCTTCACCACACTCCTCGCAGATGACATTGATTCGCTTCACGACGACCCCCCTCACTTGCCGCGGGTCAGCTTGTAGAGGTCACTGCCCATTTTCATGATGTAGAGCAATTCCGACTTGGGGTCGTACTCGATCCACGTCAAGGTGTTAATCTCCTTGAGTTCCTTGGGCTGTGGTATCGGCTTGGACCAGGTGGCGCCGCCATCGGTACTCTCGACGATACCGGTGTTGGTCAGGACGAACATGTGTTTGGCGTCCTTGCCGAAGATCGGGCCGTACTGGCCGCCCTTGAGATCGCTCAGCTTTTTCCAGTTCTCGCCTTTGTCGGTGGTAGCGATCAAGGCACCGTCCACCAGCCAGTAGAGGGTGCCGTTGCGCCACTTCGGCAATGCGTTGGACTTGTAGTCGGCCACCGGCTTGAACGTCTTGGCGCCGTCGGTGGTTCGCAACAGGCCGCCTTTGACGACGACGGCCGTCTGATTGTCGAAGATCCAGGCGGGACCGTAACCCTTGCCGACATCGCGAAACGTTTTGCCGCCGTCGTTGGAAGCGATGAGTTGGCCGCCCGATTCGTGCTTGAGGGCGAGAATGAACTTCATGTCGGGGTCGGTCCAATCGACCGCGCACCAATCGACGTGGCCGGACTTGTTGTCCAGGAACTTCCAGGTTTCGCCGTGATCGGGGCTGATACCGATCGGCGAGCCGTAGACCAGCGCGATCACCATGCTCTTGCTCTTGCCGGCCGGATCGATCATCAGACAGCCGGGCGTCTCGGTACGCCCCTTGGGCTGCTTGTCGCTGACCCGCTTGAATTCCTTGGTGCCGCTGCTGGAGCAGTAGATGCCCTTATCGCTGAGATTCACCCAGATAGAGCCGGTCTTGTGATCGACAACAACGCCGCACAGGCCGCCGTAGCCAGGCTTCTCGCTCTTGAGCAGCTCGGCAAGCACCGGCTGCCAGTCCGGCTCGTCAGCGGCGCGGGCCTGTGTCGCCGTATACATCAACGCGAACAGGGTCACTCCTGCGAGGACGCGAACGAATATCGGGGAAACTTTCATGATTATCTCCTCGTCACGAAAAGCAAATCAGACAAGGTGACAGGGTAACGAGGTGGAGACAGCAGTGAAGTTTCCTTGTCACCTTGTCACCCTGTCACCCTGTCATTTTTTGCCAACGCAGTACAGATACCGTCCTCCCTTGAGGTAAATCCGCCCATTGGCAACTGCGGGCGAGGCGGAACTGCCGTCGTTCAGTTCGTTGGTCGCAGCGATCTCGAACCTGGGGCCGACCGGGATGACGACGCTCTTGCCGGCGCCAGCGAAATAAAGGCGGTTCTCCGGCGTCAGGATCGGACTGGCCGCGGCGTTGACCCCAGCCGGCAACCGTTCGCTGTAGACCGCCTCGCCGCTGGACAGCTTGAAACACGCGAGGATGCCCGGATTATGCACCAGGTAAACATGGTCGCCGGCAATGATTGGCGATGAAAAACCCTCGGGAATCGGTCCCGTCCTCCATTTCACCAGTGTCTTGCTGACATCGCCCTCGCCGGTTGGATCGACCGTTATCCCCGGACCGCCACGGCCGTCGTGGGCGTAGACCAGGCCGCCTCCGTAAGCAGGCGTCGGCACGTCTCCCTTGTTACCGGCCCACCAGAGTACCTTGCCGTCGCTCGGATCGAGTCCCTGCAAAGCGTTGGAGGCCGAAATCAAGAGTTGCGGCTTGCCTTTCACGTCGATGAGAATCGGTGTGCTGTGGCTGAAGCCGCTGGTCGGCCGTTTCTGTTGCCACTTGATGTCGCCGGTCTTCTTATCGAAGGCGACCAGGCGGGAGGTCTGGGAATTGGTGCCGTCCGCCAGGACGAGAACAGCGTCCTGGTAAAGGATGGGGCTGGTGCCGACGGCGACGTCCCAGGCGTAAGGAGTGACCTCTTTACGCCAGACGATCTTGCCGTCGAAGTCGAGGGCCGCCAGGACCGATGAGCCAAACAGAGCGTATACGCGCTCACTGTCAGTGCAAGGGGTCGGGGCGCTATAGCCGCCGCGCAGGTCCTTGAGGAGCCACGGGCCGGGCGGAACCTTGGTGTCCCAGAGCTTCTTGCCGTCGGCCGTGCTGTAACAGGCGACGTGGTGCTCGGGAAACTCGCTCTGAGCGACGCCTTCGGGCCAGTAGACCATGATGACGAAGAGGCGGTCTTTCCAAACGATGGGGCTTGACTGATTGTGGTCGAACTTTGCCTTGGAGTCGGCGCCGGGCAGCGGCGCTTTCCAGAGGACGTTGTCGTCGTTCGTGCCGCCCCAGGTCAGCGGCAAGCCCTTCTCATCGGTGCTGCCCAGGCCGGTCGGACCCCGCCAGCCGGGCCAGGTATCGCCGGCGGCGACAAAGGATGGGAACATGAGAAGCACGAAGAGAACGAGTCGCTTGAGAAAAGTTGCATTCACTTTGATACCCTGCTCCGTTCATTTCCCGCGCTGCCGGCTTCTCGGCTCCTTCAACCCCGCCGTCAGCGGCGCGGTGAGCTTCTTATAAAGCCGGAACAGGAACTCGACTCGCTCCCTGTCCGTGTCGAAACGCCTGGCACCGTAGCACGCATCAACCGCTCGATCCAGCGACTGGTGAGCCTTGATCAACTGAGCCGGCATCGCGACTGGGTCGTACAGCTCTGCCAGGCTGCAATCGGGGAACTCTGCCCGCGCGTCCAGTACCGCCTGAGCTTTCGCCTCCACTGCAGACTTGTGCTTGTCAGAGGGAGACTCAGGCCAGGGATAGTTGTTGTAGACGAGCTTGGCGGAATAGCGGTAGTCCGACTTCAACCGTCCGCACACCTGCCGAACCCAGGCCATGTGCATCGACGAAGACAGGATGCCGAAATGGAAGAGGCCGACACCCGTATTGATGAAACATAGATCGCTGACCAGTGTCTTCGGCGTCATGAAACCAATGGGGATAAATCGCCGGCGTTCCGACGACACTTTGGGAATCACGATGAAGTTGCTCGCCGGCATGTTCTCGACATGAAAGCGTGTGGGCGTGCTGGCCAGTTTGCGCGTCGGCGTGCTCTTGCTCGCAAGGCGGAACTTCCGGACCGCTTCGACGCGATTCATTGCTTCCGGCATCTCACGTAGTTCGTTCGGTGGACAGTCGCCCAGCCACAGACACCAGCGTTCCCAGCCGTTGATGAACTCGTCCGACCCGATCCAGCGTCGGAACCACTTTGCCGACTTCGGTTCCTTGCGGATGAACTCGTCCCGTTCCTCCGCCGTGAACAGGTAGTTGCCGTCGTCAATCGGCTTGTTGCCGATGCCGACCTCGGGCACGTCGCACAGGGGTTTACTGCGGTTGAGAATCACCGTGTCCGGCCCCTCGACCAGATACGGACTGATATTGGCCGCAGTCGCGACCGTCGGTTTCGCCGGGTCGTTCTCATAGTCGTAGATGTGCTTGCTGGGTGATTCCGCTGTCCCAAACCCAATGATGACGACATGAACGTGGGCTTTGCCACGCGCCTCGCTTTCCCAGGCAAACGTCCGATGCGCAAAGCGGATGTGCATGCCCCGGCGGAACAGCTCGTTCCACAGCAAGCCGACCTGCTCCCCCTGCGTGATGCTATTCGTGGAGACGAACGCCGCCTGGATTGGTGTGCCTTTGATGTACTCGGCGGCCTTCAGATACCAGCCGGTGACGTAATCCAGCAGTCCGGCGTTCGCCACTCCCCCGGCCACTTCTTCCATTTCAGCCCGCTGGGCATCGGTCTGGAACTTAGCGCCGACGAACGGCGGATTCCCCAGCAAATACGAGCAATTCCCTGGCGACAGCACCTCGCGCCAATTGATGCGCAGGGCGTTGGCGTGGCGGATGGTTGCGCTCTTCTTCAGCGGCAGGCGGACGAAATACTGGCCGAACGCTTCGCTCAGTCGCTGGTTCATCTGGTGGTCCATCAGCCACAGGGCGACCTCGGCAATGCGGACCGGAAATTCGTTGATCTCGATCCCGTACATGGCGTCCACGTCCACGATCGACAGGGCGTGAATGTCGAGCTGGCGCTGCGACCCATGCAGAGCTTTGAGCACTTCGATTTCGAGCAGCCGGAGTTCCCGATAGGTAACGACAAGGAAGTTGCCGCACCCGCACGCGGGGTCGAAGAACGTCAGCCGGCTGAGCTTCTCATGGAACTCCCTCAGCTTGTTCTTGTTCCCCCGCACCTTTTTGAACTCGGCCAGCAGGTCGTCGAGGAAGAGGGAGCGGACGAGCTTGAGGATGTCCCGTTCAGAAGTGTAGTGAGCGCCGACCTGCCGGCGTTCGCGCGGCAACATAACGCTCTGGAACAGGGAGCCGAACACGGCCGGCGAGATGCGGCTCCAATCGAATCGGCAACACGCGAGCAGCCGGTTTCTCATGTCGCTGTTGAAGTCGGCGAACCCGAGGGTTTCGGCGAAGAGGTCGCCGTTCACGAAAGGCAAGTCGGCCAATTCTTCGAGGAGGTTCTTCTGCCGCCGTTCTTTCGGGGTATTGAGCACCTGAAACAGCCGGGCGAGCTGGGCACCGAGGTTGGAGCCGTCCACGTTCGTGTGGTTTTCGATGAACAGGGTGAAGGCGTTGCGCTCGAACAGCCCCGTGTCTTCGGCGAACAGACAAAAAAGCACCCGGACCAGGAACCGCTCCAGATCGTGTCCGCCATAGCCGCCGGCTTCCAAGGCGTCGTGGAGATCGCCGAGCAATTCGACTGCCTGGATGTTCACCGGGTCTTCGGCATCGAGCGTGTGCTGTTTGTAACCAGGGATGAAAGCGAACTTATCGACGTTGCGGTGAAAATCGTCAAGCGGGAACTGAACACTGGTTTCCTCTTCCAGATCGTGCAGTGCGATCCTGGCGAAGTCGCTGACGACGATATACCTGGGGATTTCATCATCCCGGCCGGCATCCTTGAGGCCACGGACGTACTCCATCGCCTGACTCTCGGCCTTGCTCAGCGGTTTGCCGCGGCTCTTGTGTTCGACCAGGAGCGTTCCCGGCCAGAACAGGTCGATGGACCCCCAGGCGCCTGAGAGTTTCTTGACCGGCTCCTCGAAACTGGCCACCGTGCGCCGCTTGATGCCGAAGACGGCGAAGAACTCATTCCAGAAGGTCTGCCCTTCGGCGTTTTCGCGCGATTCGCCGGCCCAGTCCCTGGCGAAGGCGACGGCGTTGTGACGGATTTCGTTCCAGGAGATCGGCATGGGGGAGGCCTCGTGGTGTTGCGGTTGGAATCAGTTTGGCAAGCGCAGGGGCAGTTGGCAAGGGCAGAAGATGGGAGTGCATCCACATAGTCGAAACGTTGGCCCTTGTTTATGACAACGCGGTTCGCCGCGCAACCAGATCTGAGGTGATCGCCTCGCCGGTACGCCTGTCTCACCGCAGCAGCCAGTCGATGATTTGCTTCGCTTCCGCCTTCAATAGTGACGTAATAACCGGGATGGCTGGCGAAGTAGACTTTTTCGATGGTGTATTCGTCGCGGTCGATCTTGTCGTGAATGATGGAATCTCCGTTCCGTAGCACAAGCCCAGAGGTCAGAGGTCAGAGGTCAGAGGAGAACTCAGAAACTCAGAAATCAGGAATCAGAGGCAAAGCTACGGGTCATTGCTAACTTCTGACCTCTGACTTCTGACCTCTGATTACTTGTGCTACCGATCAAGCAAGTATTTTTGTAGGGCCGGTTGCAGAATTGCTATTCTTAGGAATTCCGTGCCGGCGGCTCCCACTTGAACGGATTCAGTGCTTCCTTGAGCGTCATACCAATAATCTCGATCTGCTTCGGGTCATTTGTGCCCAATCCCGCCTCGGCAGCGAGGGTCAAGTGATTGTCGCCGGGGAACACTCCGGTCGCCGGCTTCGCCATGGGGTCATAGCCCATGACCGCAGTGGCGACGGCGTCCGTGCAAACGGGGTTGCGCCCCGCCAGCAGCACGCCCGGTTGCTCGGCCTTAAGGCCCAACCAGGGACCTTCGCCGCCGGAGACCGTTTCAATGCCGTCGATGATCGCCAGGTCGATCGGCCGGATGCCGAGATTGTCCACGGCAACCCGGGGCACACGATAAGATGCGCGGCGGGGCGATTTCGGATCGATCTCTTGCGGCAGACCGTCCGCGGGCCGCTGATTGCCGAAATGAAAAATGTCACCACGGTTCTTTGTGCTCTTTTCATCCTGGTCATGCTGGCCGTAAAGCGCGGTGGGCGTGATACCGAAATTGTTCTTGATTCGCCATGGTCACGCCCGTCGCCCCGTGGTTCTTGAGCTTGGACAACGATACGAAGACATCGCAATCCACGTACGAATGATTGAGGTGATAAGCCGGGAAGGCATAGCCGCCCCAGGGCACCTTCACCTCGACGTATTTCTTGCCGGTGCCGAGGTTGTGCGTATCCTCGTATTCCACCGGTGTCTTGAGGGCCGCGAGAGCTTTCATGTCCCAGCCGGCGCGTTCGAGGAACTTGTCCATCGGGTCGTTCTGGTAGGTGGTTTCCAGGAAGCGAATCTTCTTCGCCCCAGCCCTGTCGAGCAGCATTGCCACCGCCAGCATCATGGCCGGGTGACTCTGGTAGGTACGGCCAGCCGGCAATTCCAGGGCCTTCTCCTGGGGGTTGCCGGTGAGGTTGACCTTGACGGCAACCGTCTTGTTAGCGACCAGCTTGGCGAGCGCCGCCGAGTTGGTCCATCATCGTATCGAGCTGCTTGACCAGGGCATTAACGTCGTATGTCTTGCAGCGTGCAATGCTCACCGGAGCGGTAGGAGCGTCTTTGGCAAAGAGAGCGCGCCGTTTTCGTAAGCCCCAGCATGGACGCGACACTGGCTGTCGCCGCAGTTTGCAAGAATTGCCGCCGATTGAACGTGTAACTCATGATGATTGTTTCCATATGGTTGAAAATGAGGCACAGCGCCAACGAGGATGCCGCCGAAGTCCTTCGAGGAATCCTGGCTGTGATCCGCCTTGAATCATTGGACAGGCTAACGGTTTCAAGCAGGCAAGTCAAGGCGTTGAACGCGGGATTTGCTGTCGCAGACGGCCTCATCGAAGGTGTAACATTGCCTGGTTGCCGTGAAGTGGCAGCAGTTTCTTCACTTCCTCCGTGATGCGCCGAAGACCTCGTCCCAGTCACCCCAATGCCTCTGCCGGAACAGACGCATGGTAGGATACCAGGGACTGTTCTCTCGCTGCAACATCCAGGTCCAGTGAGGTGCAAAGGGCAGAGCTACCCAGACGGGAACGCCCAAGGCACCTGCACAATGGGCGACAGCCGTGTCCACGCTGACGACCAGATTGAGTTGTTGCATGACCGCTGCCGTATCCATGAATGGCCCGGAGACTTCATCGAAGTCGCTACCTAGGTCGGTCACAGAGAATTGGTTCGCGTCATCGGCAACCTGCTCCGCCCCAGTTCCCTTTTGCAGGCTGATCAGGTGGACTCCTTCCAGCCGTGCCAGTGGCGCAAAGACAGCACGCCGGCAAGAACGCTGCCGGTCGGCCTTGTATTGAAGGCTTCCTTGCCAGGCGATGCCGATCTTGAAACCCCGCATCCGGCTTAACTCCTGTCGCCAATGCTCAACGAGATTGGCATTGGCGAACAGGTAGGGCACCTCTGCGGGAATGGTTGACAGGGTAGTTCCAAGAATGCCTGGCAGACTCAACAGCGGAGCATAAACATCAAAATGCGGCAAGCTGGAACCCTTAGCCAGAAGTCGATCCACGCCGGCACAACTCTGCAGAAGACGGAGTAACGCAGGCTGGCACTCCAGGATGACGGTACCGCCTCTTCTCTTGACCAGCGGCGCGTAGCGGATGAACTGGATCGTGTCGCCCAGCCCCTGCTCGGCGTGCAGCAGGATAGTTCTTCCGGCCAACGAAGAACCATCCCAGAGCGGTTGGGGGAACGATCGCTTGGAACTGGGGAAGCCTTTCGACTGCCAGCGCCATTCGTACTCGGGCCAGCCGCGCTCGAAGTCTCCTGCCAGAAGCCAGGCCATTGCCAGGTTGTAGTGCGCTTCAGCGTAGTCGGGTTTGAGGCGGAGGGCCTCTTGATACTGCGACACGACTTCCGCCAATTGACCTTGGTCTTTGAGGGCAATGCCCAGGTTGTTGTGCGCCTCAGCGTAGTCGGGCTTGAGGCGGAGGGCCTCCTGATATTGCGTCACCGCTTCCGCCAATTGACCTTGGTCTTTGAGGGCAATGCCCAGGTTGTTGTGCGCTTCGGCGTAGTCGGGCTTGAGGCGGAGGGCCTCTTGATACTGCGTCACGACTTCTGCCAACTGGCCTTGCTCCTGAAGGGCATTGCCCAGGTTGTTGTGCGCTTCGGCAAAGTCGGGTTTGAAGTGGATGGCATCCTGATACCGCGCCACCGCTTGCGCCAACTGACCTTGATCTCTGAGTACATTGCCCAGGTTGTTGTGCGCTTCAGCGTAGTCTGGCTTGAGATGCAGGGCCTGCTGGTAACTGGCCAGGGCCTCGTCCATCTTGCCCACGGCCCGATAAGCTAGGCCGAGATAACAATGACAGCAAGCATCACTGGGGTCGGAAATCAGCGATTGGCGGAGGTACTGAATGGCAGCGTCGTGGCTGCCCTTTTGGTAGACCAGCACACCCATTAGATGCAGCGCACCGGCATGGGATGGAACTGCTTGCAGAACCTGGCGATAAATCGCCTCCGCATGGGCAAGGTTGCCCGATTGGTGGTATTGCACCGCCACAGCCAGAGCTTCGGAAATGGTTGCCATGATGCCAGGTCTCGTCAAAGAGGTACCCGTCCCTTGCTCACCGTGGACTGGCAGCAACTTCTGCACCTCTTCTGTGATGCGCTGCAAAACTTCGTCCCAGTCGCCCCAGCGCTTCTGCCGGAACAGCCGCATGGTAGGATACCAGGGGCTGTCGTCGCGGTCCAGCAGCCAGCGCCAGTCCGGAGCGAACGGCAGAGCGACCCAGACGGGAATGCCCAGCGCACCTGCCAGATGAACGACTGCGGTATCGCAAGCAACCACCAGGTCAAGATTCTTAAGAACAGCCGCCGTATCCATGAACGTCTCGAGCCGAATACCCAGGTCAGCGATGGTGAACCGACCGGCATTCTGTGCGAGTTGTTCGCTGCCCGTGCCCTTCTGCAGACTGAAGAGGCGAATGCCTTCCAATCGCGCTAACGGCTCAAAGTACGACAGTGGAATAGAACGCTGTTTGTCTTTCTTGTGGATCGGGTTTCCTTGCCAGGTGATGCCGATCTTGAACTCCCGTTCAAAGACAGGGAGACAGGGAGACAGGGAGACAGGGAGACAAGATTTTGCAGAAGTGATATGATGATCGGCGCTTCCTTCTCCTTGTCTCCTTGTCTCCCTGTCTCCTTGTCTCTCTTTCACCACCTCACCACTCCACCACCTTACCAACTCCGGGTCGGCGAACAGGTAGGGCGCCTCTGCGGGAATGGTTGACAGGGTAGTTCCAAGGATTCCTGGCAGGCTCAACAGCGGAGCATGAACATCAAAACGCGGCAAGCTAGAACCCTTAGCCAGAAGTCGATCCACGCCGGCACAACTTTGTAGAAGACGGAGTAACGCAGGGTGGCACTCCAGGATGACGGTGCCGCCGCTGCTCTTGACCAGCGGCGCATAGCGGATGAACTGGATCGTGTCGCCCAGACCCTGCTCGGCATGCAGCAGGATAGTTCTTCCGGCCAGCGAAGAACCATCCCAGAGCGGTTGGGAGAAGGATCGCTTAGAACTGGGGAAGTCTTTCCACTGCCAGCGCCATTCGTACTCTGGCCAGCCGCGCTCGAAGTCACCTGCCAAGAGCCAGGTTAGCGCTATGTTCCAGTGCGCTACGGCGAAGTCAGGTTTGAGGCGGAGGGACTCTTGATACCGGGCCACCGCTTCCGCTAGCCGACCTTGCTCGTTGAAGGCAATGCCCAGATTGTAGAACGCCTCGGCGTAGTCGGATTTGAGGCGGAGGGCCACTTGATACTGGGCCACCGCTTCCGCCAATTGACCTTGCCCCCGAAGGGCATTGCCCAGGTTGTTGTATGCACTCGGCGAAGTCGGGTTTGAGGCGGAGGGCTTCTTGATAGTGTGTCACCGCTTCCGCCAACTGGCCTTGCTCCTGAAGGGCAAGGCCTAGGTTGTTGTGCGCTACGGCGAAGTCAGGTTTGAGGCGGAGGGCCTCTTGATACTGCGCCACTGCTTCAACCAACTGACCTTGTTCCTTGAGGGCATTGCCCAGGTTAAATGCGCCTCCGCGTAATCTGGATTGAGGCGGAGGGTCTCTTGATACTGGGCCACCGCTTCCGCCAACTGACCTTGGTCCTTGAGCAGCATTGCCCAGATTGAGGTGCGTTTCGGCGTAGTCGGGTTTAAGGCGGAGGGTCTCTTGATACTGCGGCACCGCTTCCGCTAACCGACCTTGCTCCTGGAGGGCATTTCCCAGGTTGTAATGCGCCTCGGTATAATCGGCTTTGAGGCGGAAGGCTTCTTGATACTGGGCCACCGCTTCCGCTAGCCGACCTTGCTCCTTGAGGGCAATGCCCAGATGGTTGTGCGCCTCGGCGTAGTTGGGTTTGAGGCGGAGGGCTTCTTGATACTGGGCCACCGCTTCCGTCAACTGGCCTTGGTCCTTGAGGGCATTCCCCAGGTTTAGTGCGCTTCGGCGTAGTCGGGCTTGAGGCGGAGGGCCTCTTGATACTGGGCCACTGCTTCCGCCAACTGGCCTTGCTCCTTCAGGGTAATGCCCAGGTTGTAGTACGCATCTGCGTAGTCGGGCTTGAGGCGGAGAGCTTCTCGATAGTGCGCCACCGCTTCCGCCAACTGACCTTGCTCTTGAAGGGCATTGCCCAGGTTGTTGTGCGCTTCGGCAAAGTCGGGTTTGAAGTGGATGGCATCCTTATACCGCGCCACCGCTTCGCCAATTGACCTTGATCCCTGAGTACATTGCCCAGATTGTTGTGCGCTTCGGCGTAGTCTGGCTTGAGATGCAGGGCCTGCTGGTAACTGGCCAGGGCCTCGTCCATCTTGCCCACGGCCCGATAAGCCAGGCCGAGATAACAATGACAGCAAGCATCGCTGGGGTCGGAAGTCAGCGATTGGCGGAGGTACTGAATGGCGGCGTCGTGGCCGCCCTTTTGGTAGACCAGCACACCCATTAGATGCAGCGCACCGGCATGGGATGGAACTGCTTGCAGAACCTGACGATAAATCGCCTCCGCATGGGTCAGGTTGCCCGATTGGTGGTATTGCACCGCCACAGCCAAGACTTCGGGAATGGTTGCCATTTCTCAAAGGATGAATGATGAAGGATGAAGGATGAACAAGACAGCTGGTTCCGCTTGATTGATTCATCCTTCATCCTTCATCCTTCATCCTTCATCCTTTCTCAATTTCCTCAGTGCTTGCACAATCTGCTGAAAAACGTCGTCCCAGTCACCCCACTGCTTCTGCCGGAACAGCCGCATGCAAGGATACCACGGACTGTCGTCCCGGTCCAGCAGCCAACGCCAGTCCGGAGCAAAGGGCAGGGCTACCCAGACAGGAATGCCCAGCGCGCCTGCCAGATGAACGACTGCGGTATCGCAAGCAACCACCAGGTCAAGATTCTTAAGAACAGCCGCCGTATCCATGAACGTCTCGAACCGACTACCCAGGTCAGTGATAGGGAACCGACCGGCATTCTGTGCGAGTTGTTCGCTGCCCGTGCCCTTCTGCAGACTGAAGAGGCGAATGCCTTCCAATCGTGCTAACGACTCAAAGACCGACAGCGGAATGGAACGTTGTTTGTCCTTCTTGTTGATCGGGTTTCCTTGCCAGGCGATGCCGACTTTCAGAACCCGAGCGCCAGCGACGGCTTCTTTCCCTCGTTGGCGCTCGGGTTCTGAATTTACGCCACTGCTCAACTCCTGTCGCCAATGCTCAGCGAGATTGGCATCGGCGAACAGGTAGGGCGTCTCTGCTGGAATGGTTGAGAGGATAGTTCCGAGAATTCCTGGCAGGCTCAACAGCGGAGCATTCACATCAAAAGGCGGCAGGCTGGAACCCCGAGCCAGAAACCGATCCACACCGGCACAACTCTGCAGAAGACGGAGTAACGCAGGCTGGCACTCCAGAATGACGGTGCCGCCGCTGCTCTTGACCAGCGGCGCGTAGCGGATGAATTGGATCGTGTCGCCCAGACCCTGCTCGGCGTGCAGCAGGATAGTTTTTCCGGCCAGCGAAGAACCATCCCAGAGCGGTTGGGAGAAGGATCGCTTCGAACTAGGGAAGTCTTTCCACTGCCAGCGCCATTCGTACTCAGGCCAGCCGCGCTCGAAGTCTCCTGCCAAGAGCCAGGTTAGCGCTATGTTCCAGTGCGCATACGGCGAAGTCGGGTTTGAGGCGGAGGGCCTCTTGATACCGGGCCACCGCTTCCGCTAGCCGACCTTGCTCGTTGAAGGCAATGCCCAGATTGTAGAACGCATCGACGTAGTTGGGTTTGAGGCGGAGGGCTTCCTGATACTGCGACACCGCTTCCGCTAGCCGACCTTGCTCGTTGAAGGCAATGCCCAGGTTGTTGTGCGCCTCGGCATAGTCGGGTTTGAGGTGGTGGGCCTCTTGATACTGCCCCACCGCTTCCGCTAACTGGCCCTGCTCCTTGAGGGCATTGCCCAAGTTAAGGTGCGCTTCGGCGAAGTCCGGTTTGAAGCGCAGGGCCTGTTGATATTGCGCCACCGCTTCCGCCAACTGGCCTTGATCCCTGAGTGCAATGCCCAGGTTGTTGTGCGCTTCGGCGTAATCGGGTTTGAGGCGGAGGGCCTCTTGATACTGCGCCACCGCTTCCGCCAACTGGCCTTGGTCCTTGAACGCATTGCCCAGGTTGTTGTGCGCTTCGGCGTTGTTGGGTTTGAGGCGGAGGGCCTCTTGATACTGCGCCACTGCTTCCGTCAATTGACCTTGGCCCTTGAGCGCATTGCCCAGATTGTTGTATGCATCGGCGTAGTTGGGTTTGAGGCGGAGGGCCTCTTGATACTGGGCCACCGCTTCCGCTAGCCGACCTTGCTCCTTGAGGGTAATGCCCAGATTGTTGTGCGCTTCGGCGTAATCGGGTTTGATACAGAGGGCCTCTTGATACTGGGCCACCGCTTCCGCCAATTGACCTTGGCCCTTGAGCGCATTGCCCAGATTGTTGTATGCATCGGCGTAGTTGGGTTTGAGGCGGATGACTTCTTGATACTGGGCCACCGCTTCCGCCAACTTTCCTTGGTCCTGAAGGGCAACACCCAGATTGTAGTGCGCTCGGCGTAATCGAGTTTGAGGCGGAGGGCCTCTTGATACTGGGCCACTGCTTCCGCTAGCTGACCTTGGTCCTTGAGCACATTGCCTAGATTGTAGTGTGCCTCGGCGAAGTCGGGTTTGAGGCGGAGGGTCTCTTGATAGTGCGTCACCGCTTCCGTCAACTGACCTTGGTCCTGAAGGGTATTGCCCAGTTGTAGTGCGCTCGGCGTAATCGGGTTTGAGGCGGAGGGCCTCTTGATAGTGCGTCACCGCTTCCGTCAATTGACCTTGCTCCTTGAGCACGCTGCCCAGGTTGTTGTGCGCTTCGGCGTAATCGGGTTTGAGGCGGAGGGCCTCTTGATACTGCGCCACCGCTTCCGCCAACTGACCTTGGTCCTTGAGGGCATTGCCCAGGTTGCTGTGAAAAGCAGGTTCGGACGGCTGTATCCGGATCGCCTGGTTGATGTACTGGATCGCCAGGTCGTGCTTGCCCACCTGACGGGCAATCACCCCCAGCAAATGAAGAGCATCAGCATGTTTGGGGTCCACTTGCAGAATCTGCCGGTAAATCACCTCAGCCTGCTGCAATTTGCCCGACTGGTGGTATTGCACCGCCACAGCCAAGACTTCGGGAATGGTTGCCATTTCTCAAAGGATGAATGATGAAGGATGAAGGATGAACAAGACAGACTGGTTCCGCTTGATTGATTCATCCTTCATCCTTCATCCTTCATCCTTCATCCTTTCTCAATTTCCTCAGTGCTTGCACAATCCGCTGAAAAACTTCGTCCCAGTCGCCCCAGCGCTTCTGCCGGAACAGCCGCATGCAAGGATACCACGGGCTGTCGTCGCGGTCCAGCAGCCAACGCCAGTCCGGGGCGATGGGCAGAGCGACCCAGACAGGAATGCCCAGCGCCCTGCCAGATGAACGACTGCAGTATCGCAAGCAACAACCAGGTCAAGATTCTTAAGAACAGCCGCCGTATCCATGAACGTCTCGAGCCTGCTACCCAGGTCAGTGATAGGGAACCGACCGGCATTCTGTGCGAGTTGTTCGCTGCCCGTGCCCTTCTGCAGACTGAAGAGGCGAATGCCTTCCAATCGCGCTAACGGCTCAAAGTACGACAGTGGAATAGAACGCTGTTTGTCTTTCTTGTGGAGCGGTTTTCCTTGCCAGGCAACGCCGATCTTGAAACCCCGCCCCCTCACCCTACCCTCTCCCCCAGCCGCTGGGGGAGAGGGTAGGGTGAGGGGGCTTAACTCCTGTCGCCAATGCTCCACAAGATTGGCATCAGCGAACAGGTAGGGCGCCTCTGCGGGAATGGTTGACAGGGTAGTTCCAAGAATGCCTGGCAGGCTCAACAGCGGAGCATGAACATCAAAATGCGGCAAGCTAGAACCCTTAGCCAGAAGTCGATCCACGCCGGCACAGCTCTGCAGAAGACGGAGTAACGCAGGCTGGCACTCCAGGATAACGGTGCCGCCTCTTCTCTTGACCAGCGGCGCGTAGCGGATGAATTGGATCGTGTCGCCCAGACCCTGCTCGACGTGCAGCAGGATAGTTCTTCCGGCCAGCGAAGAACCATCCCAGAGCGGTTGGGAGAAGGATCGCTTCGAACTGGAGAAGTCTTTCGACTGCCAGCGCCATTCGTACTCGGGCCAGCCGCGCTTGAAGTCACCTGCCAGGAGCCAGGCCAGCGCCATGTTCCAGTGCGCCTCGGCGTAATCGGGTTTGAGGTGGAGGGCCTCTTGATACTGGGCCACTGCTTCCTTTAGCCGACCTTTCTCTTTGAAGGCAATGCCCAGATTGTAGAACGCTTCGGCGTAATCGGGTTTGAGGCGCAGGGCTTCTTGATAATGCGTCACCGCTTCCGCCAAGTGACCTTGGTCCTGGAGGGCAACGCCCAGGTTGCTGTACGCTTCGGCGTAATCGGGTTTGAGGCGGAGGGCCTCTTGATACTGGGCCACCGCTTCTGTCAACTGGCCTTGGTCCTGGAGGGCTACGCCCAGGTTGCTGTGCGCTTCGGCGTAATCGGGTTTGAGGCGGAGGGCTTCTTGATACTGGGCCACCGCTTCCGCCAACTGACCTTGCTCCTTGAGGGCAATGCCCAGGTTGTTGTGCGCTTCGGCGTAATCGGGTTTGAGGCGGAGGGCTTCTTGATACTGGGTCACCGCTTCCGCCAACTGGCCTTGGTCCTGGAGAGCAACGCCCAGATTGTTGTGCGCCTCGGCGAAATCAGGTTTGAGGTGGAGGGCCTCTTGATACTGGGCCACCGCTTCCGTCAACTGCCCTTGGTCCTGGAGGGCAACGCCCAGGTTGTAGTGCGCCTCGGCATAATCGGGTTTGAGGCGGAGGGCCTCTTGATACCGGGCCACCGCTTCCGTCAACTGGCCATGGTCCTGGAGGGCAATGCCCAGATGGTTGTGCGCCTCGGCGTAGTCGGGTTTGAGGCGGAGGGCCTCTTTATACTGGGCCACTGCTAACGCCAACTGACCTTTTTCCTTGAGGGCCCTGCCCAGATTGTTGTGCGCCTCGGCGTAGTCGGGCTTGAGGCGGAGGGCCTCTTGATACTGGGCCACTGCTTCCGCCAACTGGCCTTGCTCCTTCAGGGTAATGCCCAGGTTATAGTACGCATCTGCGTAGTCGGGTTTGAGGCGGAGAGCTTCTCGATAGTGCGCCACCGCTTCCGCCAACTGCCCTTGCTCTTGAAGGGCATTGCCCAGGTTGTTGTGCGCTTCGGCAAAGTCGGGTTTGAGATGGATGGCCTCCTGATACCGCGCCACCGCTTCACAACTGACCTTGATCCCTGAGTACATTGCCCAGGTTGTTGTGCGCTTCGGCGTAGTCTGGCTTGAGATGCAGGGCCTGCTGGTAACTGGCCAGGGCCTCGTCCATCTTGCCCACGGCCCGATAAGCCAGGCCAAGATAACAATGACAGGAAGCATCGCTGGGGTCGGAAGTCAGCGATTGGCGGAGGTACTGAATGGCAGCGTCGTGGCTGCCCTTTTGGTAGACCAGCACACCCATTAGATGCAGCGCGCCGGCATGGGATGGAACTGCTTGCAGAACCTGGCGATAAATCGCCTCCGCATGGGCAAGGTTGCCCGATTGGTGGTATTGCACCGCCACTGCCAGAGCTTCGGAAATGGTTGCCATGATGCCAGGTCTCGTCAAAGAGGTACCCGACCCTTGCTCACCGTGGACTGGCAGCAACTTCTGCACCTCTTCTGTGATGCGTTGCAAGACTTCGTCCCAGTCGCCCCAGCGCTTCTGCCGGAACAGCCGCATGCAAGGATACCACGGGCTGTCGTCGCGGTCCAGCAGCCAGCGCCAGTCTGGAGCGAACGGCAGAGCGACCCAGACAGGGACGCCAAGAGCACCCGCACAGTGGGCCACAGCCGTGTCCACCGTTATCACCAGGTCCAAGTTCTTCAGCACGGCCGCCGTATCCGCGAACGTCTCCAGCCGACTCCCCAGATCCGTTATGGAGAACTGGTCCGCGTTATCGGCAAGTTGCTCGCTGCCGGGCCCTACTTGCAAGCTAAACAAGCGCACGCCCTCCAACCGTGCCAGGGGTGCAAAGACGGCCAGCTTGTACGAGCGTTGCCGGTCCCGCTTGTATGCAGGCATTCCTTGCCAGGTGATGCCAATCTTGAACGCTCGGATGGGGATCAGTTCCCTGTGCCAGTGCTCGACGAGATCGGGATCAGCGAACAGGTACGGAATACGGGCCGGTATGCTGGCGAGCTTGGTTCCAAAAATTCGCGGCAGACTTGGCAGCGGGGCATGCACGTCGAAAACCGGCAGGTCAGCGTCCTGAGCCACCAGCCGATCTATGCCGGCACAACCTGTCAGCAACTGGAGGAGTGGTTTCTGGCACTCCATGATGACTGTGCCGCCTTTGCTCTTGACCAACGGCGCGTAACGCACGAACTGGATGGTGTCCCCCATGCCCTGCTCGGCGTGCAACAAGATGGCTCGCCCTTCCAGGGGAGAACCATCCCAGAGCGGTTGGGAGAAGCGGTTCTTGAAACGGCTGAACAGCTTCAGCTGCCACCGCCATTCATATTCGGGCCAGCCTTTCTCCAGGTCACCGGCCAGGAGCCAGGTTACCCCCAATGAGAAGTGCGCTTCGGCATGATCCGGCTTGAGGCGCAGGGCCTCTCGATATTGCGCCACTGCTTCCGCCAACTGGCCTTGTTCCTGCAGAGCATTGCCAAGGTTGTTGTGCGCGTCGGCGAAGTCGGGTTTAACGCGGATGGCCTCTTGATACTGCGCCACCGCTTCCGCCAACTGGCCTTGTTCCTGCAGAGCATTGCCAAGGTTGTTGTACGCACCAGCGTGGTCGGGTTTGAGGCGCAGGGCCTCTCGATACTGCGCCACCGCTTCTGCCAACTGACCTTGGTCCTGCAGAGCTTTGCCAAGGTTGTTGTACGCACCGGCGTAATCGGGTTTGAGGCGCAGGGCCTCATGATAATACTTCACCGCCTCCGCCAATTGGCCTTGTTCCAGGAGAACAGTTCCCAGGTTGTAGTGAAGAACCGGTTCAGACGGCCGTATCCTGATCGCCTGGCTGATGTATCCGATGGCCAGTTCGTTCTGCCCTTCTTGATGAGCTAATACGCCCAGCAGGCTGCAGGGCGTCGGCATGGCTTGGATCTGCTTGCACAATCTGCCGGTAAATCGCCTCGGCCTGCTGCAGATTGCCCGATTGATGATGTTGCATCGCCAGGGCCAGGGCTTCGGGAATGGTTGCCATTTCTCAAAGGATGAAGGATGAACAAGAACGGAGTGAGTGGCGAGTCCGAGCCCGCAGCGTAAGCAAGGTTAGTCACAACCCTTGCTTACGCTGCGGGCTCGGACAAGTTTCATCCTTCATCCTTCATCCTTTCTCAAATTCCTCAGTGCTTGCACAATCCGTTGGAAGACTTCGTCCCAGTCGCCCCACTGCTTCTGCCGGAACAGCCGCATGGTAGGATACCACGGGCTGTCGTCTCGCTGCAACATCCAGGTCCAGTGAGGTGCAAAGGGCAGAGCTACCCAGACGGGAACGCCCAAGGCACCTGCACAATGAGCTACTGCCGTGTCCACGCTGACGACCAGATTGAGCTGTTGCATGACCGCTGCCGTATCCATGAATGGCCCGGAGGCTTGATCGAAGTCGCTACCCAGGTCGGTCACAGAGAATGGGTTCGCGTCATCGGCAAGCTGCTCCGCCCCAGTTCCCTTTTGCAGGCTGATCAGGTGGACTCCTTCCAGCCGTGCCAGTGGCGCAAAGACAGCACGCCGGCAAGAACGCTGCCGGTCGGCCTTGTAGCGAAGGCTTCCTTGCCAGGCGATGCCGATCTTGAAACCCCGCATCCGGCTTAACTCCTGTCGCCAATGCTCAACGAGATTGGCATCGGCGAACAGGTAGGGCACCTCTGCGGGAATGGTTGACAGGGAAGTTCCAAGAATTCCTGGCAAGCTCAACAGCGGAGCATGAACATCAAAATGCGGCAAGCTAGAACCCTTAGCCAGAAGTCGATCCACGCCGGCACAACTCTGCAGAAGACGGAGTAACGCAGGCTGGCACTCCAGGATGACGGTGCCGCCGCTGCTCTTGACCAGCGGCGCGTAGCGGATGAACTGGATCGTGTCGCCCAGACCCTGCTCGGCATGCAGCAGGATGGTTCTTCCAGCCAGCGAAGAACCATCCCAGAGCGGTTGGGAGAACGATCTCTTAGAACTGGGGAAGTCTTTCGCTGCCAGCGCCATTCGTACTCGGCCAGCCGTGCTTGAAATCACCTGCCAGGAGCCAGGCCAGCGATCTGTTCCAGTGCGCATCGGCGTAATCGGGTTTGAGGCGGAGAGCCTCTTGATACTGCGCCACCGCTTCCGCCAACTGGCCTTGCTCCTGAGGGTAACGCCCAGGTTGTTGTGCGCTTCGGCGTAGTCGGGTTTGAGGCGGAGGGCCTCTTGATACCGAGCCACCGACTCCGCCAAATGGCCTTGCTCTCTGAGCGCTTCGCCCAGGTTATTGTGTGCATCGGCGAAATCGGGTCTGAGGCGGAGGGCCTGTTGATAGTGGGCCACTGCTTCCACGAGTTGACCTTGGTCCTGGAAGGCATTGCCCAGGTTGTTGTGCGCATCGGCGTAGTCGGGCTTTCCCGGAGGCGGAGTGCCTGTTGATAGTGGGCTACCGCTTCCGTCAACTCACCTTAAGCCTTGAAGGCATTGCCCAGGTTGTTGTGTGCTTCGGCTTAATCGGGTTTTAGGCGGAGGGCCTCTTGATACTGCGCCACTGCTTCCGCCAATTGACCTTGGTCCTTGAGGGCATTGCCCACGTTGTTGTACGCCTCCGCGTGGGTGTGAGCTTCAGGGAGACGAAGGGCCTCTTGATAGTGGGCCACCGCTTCCTTCAACTCACCTAGGGCCTTGAGGGCAATGCCCAGGTCGTTGTGGAAAGCGGCATCCGCAGGCTGCATGCGAATTGCCTGGTTGAGGTATTGGATTGCCAGATCGTTCTTGCCCAGCTGGTGGGCGATCACGCCCAGCAGGTGCAGGGCATCAACGTTATTTGGGTCCACCTGCAGGACCTGACGGTAAATCGCCTCGGCCTGCTGCAAGTTGCCTGATCTATGATACTGCACTGCCTGATTCAACGCTTCAGGGATCGTTGCCATGTTAGCTCTCGTCGAAACGGTCACGTCCCCTGCTCGCCGTGAAGCCAGGGGTCAACGCCAGTCCGAGGCGAAAGGCGGGGCGGCCCAGATAGGGATATCGAGAGTACCCGTGCTGTTCGATGCTCTCCTACTCGCTTTACGCCAGGCTCACTGCAAAACCGCGCGGCTTGTCGCCAGCAGTGTGTATCTCCCACATGGTCGCGAAAGCCTTCTCGATATTGCAGGCGAACTGGCCGCGTCGAACAGACTGGACTGTCGCCCGGCTGGCCTCCAGTCGCCCGTGCAACGCTGCCAGCTTCCCGGCGTTCTGCGATAGCTGCAGGGCCAAGGCTTCATAGGCAGCCAGGCTGGTCGTGACCAGTTCGAGCAGGCCAAGTGTACGCAGCAAACTCCCAGCCACACGCGATACAAATGTTTCCCCGGCCAGCGTCAGCACCGGGCAGCCCGCCCACAAGGCGTCACTGGCGGTCGTGTGCGCGTTATAAGGGTAAGTGTCGAGGAAGAGGTCTGCCAGGCGATGTCGGGCCAGGTGCTCAGCACCAGCCAGTCTGGGTGCAAACACGAGCCGTTCCCCAGCCACGCCCCGGCACTCAGCCTCCCGGCGCAATTGGCCGGCGCCCAGCGATTGCCTTCCAGGAGCCAAAGCACGCTCCCTGGAATGGCTTGCAGCAATCGCATCCATACTGAGAACACTTCTGGGGTGATCTTGTAATTGTTGTTAAAACAGCAAAAGACAAACCCTTCCTTCGGCAGTCCACACAGCCGCTCGTGTCGGCGTCTGCGCGGCGATCTCACGCCGGCTGTCGTTGACCTGGTAGCAACCAGGCAAATGCACCAACTGCTCGGTATAGAACGGTTGCTGCTCCGGCGGGACGATGAAGTCATCGACAAGGATGTAATCTATGAACGAGGCCCCCATCGTGCCCGGGTAACCGAGGTAGTTGACTTGAATGGGGGCGGGACGAAACGCCAGGATTTTCGTGCGGGCATTCCCGGTGTAGCCCTGGAGATCGACCAATATATCCACGCCGTCCTGCTGGATGCGCCGCGCTGATTCCTGGATCGAGGCGTCCTTGAGGTCGATAAACCGATCGAAAGCCTGCACCAGGCGCCGCCTCATGGGGCTGCCATCGTCCCGGCCGTAGGAATAGCCAATAACCTCAAACCGAGCCCGGTCGTGCTTCTCGAACAATTCTGCCATGAGTATCGCGGTGGGGTGCGTATGGAAGTCGGCCGAAAGGTAGCCGAGCCTGAGCCACGAGCGGGTAGGGTCGGGCTGTGGCAGAACCCCGGTTTCCCGCGAAACCGGGGTTTGGCACAGGATCCATGGCCGGTCTCAAGTGCTTGTTGACCCAGTTGCGTGCCGAGCGGAGTTGTTGTTCCGCTGTGGTGGAGGTTGGCAGGCTTAAGAAATGTAAAGGGCGTCACCGTGTCAGCGACCACGCCAGTGGCATGGTTAACAGCAACGGCCTCGATCAGGCCGTGTGCTTGCTCCGCAAGGTCTTCCCAAATACAGAGATGCTGAAGTTCATGAACCAGCGCCCCTCTTGCAGCCAGGTAGTCGGGTTTGAGGCGGAGGGCCTCTTGATACTGGGTCACCGCTTCCGTCAACTGGCCTTGGTCCTTGAGTGCAATGCCCAGGTTGTTGTGAGCTTCGGCGTAGTCGGGTTTGAGGCGGAGGGCTTCTTGATAGTGCGCCACCGCTTCCGCCAACTGACCTTGATCCAGGAGAGCAACGCCCAGATTGTTGTGCGCCTCGGCGTAGTCGGGTTTGAGGCGGAGGGCTTCTTGATAGTGCGCCACCGCTTCCGCCAATGCAGCACTTCCTCCTTGAGCCTGGAGGGCATTGCCCAGGTTGTAGTGCGCTTCGGCGAAGTCGGGTTTGAGGCGGAGGGCCTCCTGATAGTGGGCCACCGCTTCCGCCAACGCAGCACTACCTCCTTGCTCCTTGAGGGCGCTGCCCAGGTTGTTATGTGCCTCGGCGTAGTCGGGTTTGAGGCGAAGGGCCTGTTGATACCTGCGCCATCGCTTCCGCCAACTGGCCTTGGTTCTGGAGGGTGCTGCCCAGGTTATTATGCGCTTCGACGTAGTCGGGCTTGAGACGAACAGCCTCCTCATAGTGAGCCACCGCTTCCTTCAAGTCCCCCAGCGACTTGAAGGCCATGCCCAGATTGTAGTGCGCCTCGGCGAAGTCGGGTTTGAGACGGATGGCCTCTTGATAGTGAGCCACTGCTTCCTTCAACTCGCCCCGAGCCTTGAGGGCAATGGCCAGGTTGCTGTGGAAAGCAGCCTCTGTTGGCCGTATCCGAATTGCCTGCTTGATGTAGCGGATAGCCAGGTCGTGCCTGCCCAGGCGACCAGCAATCACGCCCAGCAGGTGCAGGGCATCCGGATGGTTGGGGTCCACTTGCAGGACCTGCCGGTAAATCGCCTCGGCCTGCTGTAGCTTGCCCGACTGATGATGTTGCACTGCCAGAGCCAGGGCTTCCGCAATAGTCGCCATTTCTCAAAGGATGAAGGATGAAGGATGAAGGATGAACAAGACAGATGGTTCCGCTTGATTGATTCATCCTTCATCATTCATCCTTCATCCTTCATCCTTTCTCAATTTCCTCAGTGCTTGCACAATCCGTTGGAAGACGTTGTCCCAGTCGCCCCAGCGTTTCTGCCGGAACAGCCGCATGGTAGGATACCACGGGCTGTCCTCGCGCTGCAACATCCAGGGCCAGTGAGGTACAAAGGGCAGAGCTACCCAGACGGGAACGCCCAAGGCACCTGCACAGTGGGCGACAGCCGTGTCCACGCTGACGACCAGATTGAGTTGTTGCATGACCGCAGCCGTGTCCATGAACGCCCCGGAGCCTTCATCGAAGTCGCTACCCAGGTCGGTCACAGAGAATGGGTTCGCGTCATCGGCTAGCTGCTCCGCCCCAGTTCCCTTTTGCAGGCTGATTAGGTGGACTCCTTCAGCCCGCGCCAGTGGCGCAAGACAGCACGCCGGCAAGAACGCTGCTGGTCGGCCTTGTATTGGAGGTTTCCTTGCCAGACGATGCCGATCTTGAAACCCCGCATAGGGCATAACTCCTGTCGCCAATGCTCAACGAGATTGGCATCGGCGGACAGGTAGGGCCCTCTGCGGGAATGGTTGACAGGGTAGTTCCAAAAATTCCTGGCAGGCTCAACAGCGGAGCATGAACATCAAAATGCGGCAAGCTAGAACCCTGAACCAGAAGTCGATCCACGCCGGCACAACTCTGCAGAAGACGGCGTAACGCAGGCTGGCACTCCAGTACAACGGTGCCGCCTCTGCTCTTGACCAGCGGCGCGTAGCGGATGAACTGGATCGTGTCGCCCAGACCCTGCTCGGCGTGCAGCAGGATAGTGTCTTCCGGCCAGTGAAGAACCATCCCAGAGCGGTTGGGAGAAGGATCGCTTCGAACTGGGGAAGTCTTTCGACTGCCAGCGCCATTCGTAACTCGGCCAGCCCTGCTCGAAGTCGCCTGCCAGAAGCCAGGCCAGCGCCTGTTCAAGTGCGCCTCGGCGTAGTCGGGTTTGAGGCGGAGGGCCTGTTGATACTGCGTCACCGCTTCCGTCAACTGACCTTGGTACTGGAGCGCACTGCCCAGATTGTTGTGCGCCTCGGCGTAGTCGGGTTTGAGGCGGAGGGCTTCTTGAGAGCTGCGCCACCGCTTCCGCCAACTGACCTTGATCCAGGAGAGCAGCGCCGAGATTGTTGTGCGCCTCGGCGTAGTCGGGTTTGAGGCGGAGGGCCTCTTGATAGTGGCGCCACCGCTTCCGCCAATGCAGCACTACCTCCTTGAGCCTGGAGGGCATTACCCAGGTTGTAGTGTGCTTCGGCGAAGTCGGGTTTGAGGCGGAGGGCCTCCTGATAGTGCGCCACCGCTTCCGCCAACGCAGCACTACCTCCTTGCTCCTTGAGGGCGCTGCCCAGGTTGTTATGCGCTTCGGCGTAGTCGGGTTTGAGGCGAAGGGCCTGTTGATACCGCGCTATCGCTTCCGCCAACAGGCCTTGGTTCTGGAGGGCGCTGCCCAGGTTATTATGTCGCTTCGACGTAGGCGGGCTTGAGACGAACAGCCTCCTCATAGTGAGCCACCGCTTCCTTCAAGTCCCCCAGCGACTTGAAGGCCATGCCCAGATTGTAGTGTGCCTTGGCGAAATCGGGTTTGAGACGGATGGCCTCTTGATAGTGAGCCACTGCTTCCTTCAACTCGCCCCGAGCCTTGAGGGCAATGGCCAGGTTGCTGTGGAAAGCAGCTTCAGTTGGCCGTATCCGGATTGCCTGCTTGATGTAGCGGATCGCCAGGTCGTGCCTGCCCAGGCGACCAGCAATCACGCCCAGCAGGTGCAGGGCATCCGGATGGTTGGGGTCCACTTGCAGAACCTGCCGGTAAATCGCCTCGGCCTGCTGCAAATTGCCCTTTTGATGGTGTTGCACCGCCAGGGCCAGGGCTTCGGGAATGGTTGCCATTTCTCAAAGGATGAAGGATGAAGGATGAAGGATGAACAAGACAGATGGTTCCGCTTGATTGATTCATCCTTCATCCTTCATCCTTCATCCTTATCCTTTCTCAATTTCCTCAGTGCTTGCACAATCCGTTGGAAGACTTCGTCCCAGTCGCCCCAGCGCTTCTGCCGGAACAGGCGCATGGTAGGATACCACGGGCTGTCCTCTCGCTGCAACATCCAGGGCCAGTGAGGTACAAAGGGCAGAGCTACCCAGACGGGAACGCCCAAGGCACCTGCACAGTGGGCGACAGCCGTGTCCACGCTGACGACCAGATTGAGTTGTTGCATGACCGCTGCCGTATCCATGAATGGCCCGGAGACTTCATCGAAGTCGCTACCCAGGTCGGTCACAGAGAATGGGTTCGCGTCATCGGCAACCTGCTCCGCCCCAGTTCCCTTTTGCAGGCTGATCAGGTGGACTCCTTCCAGCCGCCGCCAGCGGCGCAAAGACAGCACGCTGGCAAGAACGCTGCCGGTCGGCCTTGTAGCGAAGGCTTCCTTGCCAGGCGATGCCGATCTTGAAACCCCGCATAGGGCTTAACTCCTGTCGCCAATGCTCAACGAGATTGGCATCGGCGAACAGGTAGGGCACCTCTGCGGGAATGGTTGACAGGGTAGTTCCAAGAATTCCTGGCAGGCTCAACAGCGGAGCATGAACATCAAAATGCGGCAAGCTAGAACCCTTAGCCAGAAGTCGATCCACGCCGGCACAACTCTGCAGAAGACGGAGTAACGCAGGCTGGCACTCCAGGATGACGGTGCCGCCGCTGCTCTTGACCAGCGGCGCGTAGCGGATGAACTGGATCGTGTCGCCCAGGCCCTGCTCGGCGTGCAGCAGGATAGTTCTTCCGGCCAGCGAAGACCCATCCCAGAGCGGTTGGGAGAAGGATCGCTTCGAACTGGAGAAGTCCTTCGTCTGCCAGCGCCATTCATACTCGGCCAGCCCGGCTTGAAGTCGCCTGCCAGGAGCCAGGCCAGCGCTCTGTTCCAGTGCGCTTCGGCGTAATCGGGCTTGAGGCGAGGGCCTCCTGATACTGTGTCACCGCTTCCGCCAACTGGCCTTGCTCCTTGAGGGCAATGCCCAGGTTGTACGCTTCGGCGTAGTCGGGTTTGAGGCGGAGGGCCTCTTGATACTGGGCCACCGCTTCCGCCAACTGACCTTGGTCCTTGAGGGCATTGCCCAGATTGTTGTGCGCCTCGGCGTAGTCGGGTTTGAGGCGGAGGGCCTCTTGATACTGCGCCACCGCTTCCGCCAACTGACCTTGATCCCTGAGGGCATTGCCCAGGTTGTTGTGCGCTCGGCGTAAGTCGGGTTTGAGGCGGAGGGCTTCTTGATACTGGGCCACCGCCTCCGTCAACTGACCTTGCTCCTTAAAGCATTGCCCAGATTGTTGTGCGCCTCGGCGTAGTCGGGTTTGAGGCGGAGGGCTTCTTGATACTGCGCCACCGCTTCCGCCAACTGACCTTGGTCCCTGAGGGCATTGCCCAGGTTGTAGTACGCCTCGGCGTAGTCGGGTTTGAGGCGGAGGGCCTCTTGATACTGGGCCACCGCTTCCGTCAACTGACCTTGCTCCTGGAGGGCATTGCCCAGGTTGTGGTGCGCTTCGGCGTAGTCGGGTTTAAGGCGGAGGGCCTCTTGATACTGCGCCACCGCTTCCGCCAACTGACCTTGGTCCTTGAGGGCAATGCCCAGGTTGTTGTGCGCATCGGCGTAGTCGGGTTTGAGGCGGAGGGCCTCTTGATACTGCGCCACCGCTTCCGCCAACTGACCTTGGTCCTTGAGGGCAAGGCCCAGGTTGCTGTGAAAGGCAGGTTGGGACGGTCGAATCCGGATAGCCTGACGGATGTACTGGACCGCCAGGTCATTCTTGCCCACCTGATGGGCAATCACCCCCAGCAAATGAAGAGCATCAGCATGTTTGGGGTCCGCTTGCAGAATCTGCCGGTAGATCGCCTCGGCCTGCTGCAATTGGCCCTTCTGATGGTATTGCACCGCCAGGGCCAGAGCTTCGGGAATGGTTGCCATGAGTGATCCTCAATCGGCGGCGCGGTAATGCACAGCAGCTCACCGATTGCCACGATTCTATTCCTTCAATTGTAGTCGCGTATCCCAGCGCCGTCACAAGTTAAAGGGCAAGTACACGGCGCGGGTCAGCGACTCGGCGCTGGTCCTCTGACCCCACCGGGAGCGCTGGTGTACTCGTCGTTGATTCTCTGCCAACATCTGGCGACGTTCTTCCTGCACAGCCGATCCAGCCCTGCCCGGAAGGGAGCAGTAGTGCGTACTCGTTCATAATCCACGCGGCCGGCGCCGTCATACAGTTCCGTTTCCGCCGGCCTGCCACCCAGCAGATTGCCCAGAAAAAAGTATACTATGTCACGTCGTTTGAGTTCGTGCGCCAGTTCCGGCCTGTTGAACTGAGGCAACCATTGGCTGAACGGCGAAGAGCGCACTAGGATGAATTAGTACACTTTCATCCGCGTGTAAGGTTCTTCTCCATGAAATTCGATCTCCACATCCACACCAGCCGGCATTCTCCCGACAGCATTCTCGACCCGTTCGCGCTGGTTTCCCGCGCCCGGCAGATCGGTCTCGACGGCGTTGTTATCACCGAGCACGACTGGCTCTGGACCGAAGAAGAGCTGGAAGAACTGCGGGCGGCGGCTCCCGGCCTCGTCGTTTTGACCGGCATTGAAGTGTCGGCCTGGGAGGGGCATTTTCTCGTCTATGGCGTCCACAATCCTTTTGCCATTCCTCGTGGCATGCGCGTGGCGGCACTTTGCCGGGAAGTTCATAATCAGGGCGGCGCCGTCGTTGCGGCCCATCCATTCCGCTGGAGCCAGCCCTTCGACGAGATTCTCTGCAAGGAGAAACCGGAACTGGACGGCCTGGAGCTGATGACCAATAACATGGACTCGGAGTGCCGCAAGTTGGCGGCGGAAGCATACCAGAAGCACTCCCTGGCCGGTCTTGGCTCCAGCGACGCGCACCAGGAAGAGACCCTCGGTGTCTGTTACACGGAATTTGCTGCTGCCATAAGGAGTGGCCGCGACCTGGTGGAGGCGATTCGCGGGCGGCAGACCGTGGCCCAAGAACGGATTTCTGACAGCAAAGCATGAAGAGAATGCAGATATATGCACGAACTCTCCATCGCCATGAACATTCTCGATCTGGCAAAGGAGGAGGCACAGCGCCGCGGCGGCGTTCAGGTGGTTGGTATTCACCTGAAACTGGGGCCGCTCTCCGGGGTGGTCAAGGATGCGCTCGTTTCTGCCTTCGAGATCGCCCGTGCGGACTCTTCCCTGTCCGACGCGCAACTGGTTGTCGAGGAAGTACACATTCGGGCCTATTGCCCCACTTGCCAGACCAACCGGCCGGTCGTTTCCATGCAGGAAATTTGTTGCGCCGAGTGTGGGACGCCAACTCCCGAGGTAGTCAGCGGCCGGGAAATGGAAATTGTCGCCCTGGAAATCCAGGACCCGAGCGCCCAGCGAAATTCAGTTCTTCCAAAAACTCATTAGCCAGTCGAGGAGGAGAGGAGCCAGCTCCGAGCATTCCGCCTTACCAAGCACAGATGGCCTACGGCCAGCCGGCTACCGGAGACCGATGACGTGGGGGCCAGCTACCGCCACCTTGTTTTTTGTTGGCCTGGTACTTGACAATGCACCCCGACGGCTGGGATAATCCCCCCAACGGTGCGCAATGTCTTGTTGCCGTGTAAGATTGCGCAGCGGGCAATTGGCCTTGCGCACGAGAACGATGGAAGGTTGACCAATCATAGGTAGGAGGCGTCCAATGCAAGTTCCTCGAATTACCCATAATCCTGCCGTAATGGGAGGGAAGCCGTGCATTCGCGGCCTCCGTGTTACCGTCGGCACCATTATGGGATTGCTTGCGTCCGGCCATTCGCGTGAGAGGATTCTGAAAGCGTACCCCTACTTGGAGCCGGAAGACATTGATGCTGTCCTGGCATATGCAGCGTGGCGGTTGGAAGAAAAGGAAGAGGCCTTGGTCCTGGCATGAGCGTGCAACTTGTGGTTGACATGAACTTGTCGCCCGAATGGATCGCAGTCAAAACGTGCTGCCCGAACACATGGAGCCTTTTGTCGTTGCTGCTCTCCGTCAATACGATGCCTTGCTGGCTACGGGTGCCTTGGTGGTTGTTGAAGAGAGGAAAACTAGAGTGCGAGTACTTCCCATATGATTAGCACCGAACGATCCTGTTGCAATTGACAGGCCGGCGAGGTTATGGCGCTTTGCAGGTCTCCCGTGTGGCGTGAAGTCGAGGGCGCTTGCGCCGGCCTGGAAGGGCAGATGGTCCCGATTCACCTGCACAGCAAGGTCACCGCGGTGGGCACCCTGGAGCTGTCGTGCCTCAGCCGCGACGGCAATGCGCCGCTGGAAACTGGAATTCAACGTTCGCGAGCGGGCTGACTAATTGGGCAATTTGCGGCGGGGCCGACCGACAACCCAACCGCCGTTGGCGGGAGCCGGGTCACACATGGATGTGCGGCGCCGGCAGGCAGTTTGGTTTTGCAGGCGACCGGGAAGTGATCTTCCCCGGTAACTTTTCAGAAATGAGGAATGCCCCCTTTTCCTTCGTGGCGCTATAGGGAAGGCATGGAACTACCTTGGGAGGCAGGAGTACTATGAATGAGACCATTTGATACGGACAAGCCACTCGGTACGTCGCATCCAATCGGGCATGTGTGTCCGAAGTGCGGATCAACGGAGTACAAGAGGGTTAAATCCCAAGCGATGGTCGCCTTCACTGACGACCGCGTTTGCAAACAGTGCGCCACCCGATACACGCCACCAACTCCACTGTGGGCGCGAGCAATCTTTGGCTTCTTTGGGCTCATCGCGGTCGCTGGCGGATTGGGCTTGTTGGGTGCCGCTGTATTCGGCGGCAGCTTGCAAGCGGCGATCGCGGCTCTCCCATGCGGCTTGGTCGGGATTGGGTGCTTGTACAAAGCGTTCACAGCATAAATGGGTGTGGACAAGTATCTGGACGCCCTCGGTACAGCGCTGATATCAACAAAACTCGAACAAAGCCGCTGCTGCGGACATTGGGGGCCTTCAGGCACTCCTGACTCAGCGGTATCCCAGCCCCCAATGCCGCAGAGCTTTGGCGTTCGGCCAGCACAGGGCAGCGGGCTGGAAAGATCCGTCCCCGAGACCGAAAACGGAGGTCCAATGAACCGCATGATGCTAATAATTCTACTCGCCGCCAATGCTGGGGGCGACGCTGGCAACCGATGCGTACAATAAGCCCGGCCTGGGCACGTTGACGCTATGGCACGACAACGGCCCGCCGCCGGCCTGAGGATCGCAGGCATGTTCCGGCACACGTTCGGCCAAGAAACCTACGGCCTCGTCCAGTTGGCGGCCCTGCTGCTGTTCGCCGCCCTGGCGGCCGCCCTCCTCTGGCGGGCGGGCATCCGGCTCCGCCACGCCGCCTCTCTCACCCTTCTTTACATCCTGTGCAACTTCCTGGCTGCGAAGCTCCTGTACGACTTCGTCAAGGCGGGAGGACGCCACACCCTCTTCCACCACCCCGAGCTGGCTCACTTCCTGGAGGGCGGGTACTGGGGTTGGCCGTTGGTCTTCCTCCCCTGCGTGCTGGCTTACCCGTTTGTCCTGCGCGTTCCGCCCGTCCCCTTCTACCGGGCGGTGGCATTCTTGCTCCCGCCGGTGTTCGCCCTCCAGAAGGTGGGCTGTTTCGCGGCGGGGTGCTGCTTCGGGTGCGCGACCGGTCTGCCCTGGGCGGTCGTCTTCCCCGAGGAGTCGCTGTGCGAGACGCCGGGGGTGCCGGTTCACCCCCTCCAAGTGTACGACGCCTTGCTGCCGCTGGGCATCCTCGGCGTCCTCGTCACCGTGGACCGCCGGGGCGGCGAGGCGGCCCGCCCCTTCCTCCTGCCTCTGATGATCGCGCTGTACGCCCTGGGCCGGTTCGGGACCGAGTTCCTGCGCCGCGCGAGGCCGGACAGGTCCTGCTCTTGAGCCAGTGGCTGGAGCTGGGCGCGGTGCTGGCCGTGGTGTTGTTGTGCGTCCTGGGGAGGAGAGCGTGGAACCGCCTTGCACGGGCCGGAACGAAGACCGAAAAAGGGCCGGGAGTCGTTTTGAGATAAAGACCATCGCCGAACAAGATTGGGAGATTGGTGGGAGATTGGGGACATGTTTCAATCTTTTGACGCGCACGGTTACAGGAGTTGGTGCTGAGGCGTGAGTGACCCAGGCAGCATCTAGGCTTTTCGATTGGCAAGTCTGAACCGAGTTGACTACAATGGTAGCCGAGCAGGCTGAGTTCGGGCACCGAAGACTTCCTGGAGGAAATGCATGGCTACCACGAAACCCCGTTACAGCAAAGAAGAATTCGCTCGGCGCGGCGACGCCATTTACGAGAAGACGTTCGGCCCAGGCTCACGTCGGGCGACGTGGGCAAGTTTGCAGCGATTGACATAGAAACCGGAGAGTTTGCGATTGCTTCTGATGAGCTGAAGGCCTGCGACAAGCTGCGCAAACGTATTCCTGATGCGCAGATATGGATGGTGCGTGTCGGCTATCGCTCTGTGCATCGTTTTGGCGGTCGGAACGAACGGCGGGAAACTCCATGATTACCGGCACGGTCCGATCCGACGAAGCCAGAATTCGATTGATGGTGAGAGGACTTCGAGGCCGGAACCAGGAAGTTGAAGCAGTCATCGATACTGGGTATACGGCTTCGCTGACCTTGCCTCCCGCCTTGATCGCCGCGTTGGGCCTGCGCTGGCAAACTATCGACCGTGTTACGCTGGCCGATGGCACCGAGTGCATTTTCGGAGTATACGAGGCCAAGGTAGTATGGGACGGGAAGCTGCGCCGCATTCTTGTCCACGAAGCCGACACCGACATGCTCGTCGGCATGAGGCTGTTGAGGGGTAACGAGTTGAAAATGCAAGTTCGTTACCGCGGCAAGGTCATCATCAAGCGGCTTCCTCGCAGGAAGAAACATGGAACTTGACACCAGCAAGATCGACGATGTTGTGCTTGCCTTGCTCTATCTCGGCCTGCATAACGGTGCTCGCGCTTGGAAAGGTTTCAACTGGGAAGCCATGAATCGGTTGCACGAGCAGGGATACATTTCCGATCCTCGTGGCAAAGTGAAGTCGGTTGTATTCACCGAGGAAGGGTTGGAGCGATCAAAGCGGCTGCTTGAGAAGTTATTCGGCAGGCGCGGCTGATGCTGGCGGACAAGCGCCCCCGGTCAGAATCGCTGTGCCCGTTCTTGCAGCAAAGGCATAGCCGAACGGCGGCCGGGGTCAGACCCCTTCACCGCAGAGACTGTGAAAGTCTCCCTTCACGCCCAAGAAAATCATCGCGTGCCGTCCGCGGGCGTTTCAAAGCGTTGGCTCGACCTGGTTGACGGAACTGGACAAGAGTCCTCATGCCGCCGTTAACCGTTTGCTGGGCCTTTCCCCCAAAGCCAGTCAGTGTTATCCTAAAGGAGTTGCCCGTAACATTGAGGAGCATACCATGTCTGCCGCAATCAAGGCGCTCGGCCTGGAACGACTCAGCCCTGCCGAGCGCATCCTGCTGGCCGGTGAGCTGTGGGACAGCGTCACCGCCACTTCGGAGACCTCTCTCCTAGGTGACGCACACCGTGCGGACTTGCAGCGACGACTTGAGGAGTATCGAGACGATCCGCTCGCCGGTTCGCCATGGGAGGAAGTCAAAGCACGGTTGCTGGGAGACAAGCCGTGAGCCTCCCGGTAATCATCAACCCGCTGGCCGAAGCTGACTTGAGAAGCGGGTACAGCTGGTGCGAAGAGCGACGGAGGGGTCTAGGCGCAGACTTTCTGTTGTGCGCTGAAGAGGTGTTTGAACGAATCGGGCGGGAGCCGGAGTGGTATGGACGTGAGTTCGAGGACATACGGGTCGCCCCTCTACGCCGGCACCAGTTTGCGGTGGCATACCGAATTGACGCGGCGCAGATCACCGTAGTGGCGGTGTATCACTTGCGAAGTGCCCCTCAGAGGTGGCAATCACGGGCGTAAGACATGTGACCTGGAGTTGCAGCAAGGACCTCGCCGAACGAACCATTGCAGTTGACCGGCGGCAGTCAATGGCGCTTTGGGCTTTTAGCCGGGGACTGTGGATTTCACAGCTCCTGCGCCGCCGGCAACTGAATTTTCGATCCTGTCCCCACCGGATAGGTTGCCTACCTTCCCTGGTTGCTGGACTAGCAATAGGGGTGCGAGAAATGGGCGTTCCGTTGCGTCCACCAGCCCGGCCAATCTGGACCAAAGCAGTCAAGGTCCCCCAGTTGATGGGTGTGATTTTACGCAAGATCAAGGTTAAGGGCAGCGAATCGCGGTTTGTGAAGGTTGAGCGGGGCAAGTTTACGCTGAACGTGGCATCATGATCGCCGCAGCACCGGTGTCGCCCAAGAGGCCCCATGTGGGGCCTCTTGTTAAACAGCCTCGTCATTTGAGCCCAGCACGAGCCAGAATCACCTCCGCCATACGCCGGCCGAGGCTCACGGCGGTGCCCTTGCCAATCTCATCTTGGGAGATGTCATCCTTGCCGTTGTTCCAGAGGGAGGCGCCGGTGTGACACGGTTGGCCATCGCCGACGATCAAAACATCGTGACGGAACATGGCCACGTGAATGCACTGGATGGCCAGTTCCTGGCCACCACTGCGGCAGCCGCCGACGGCCAGGGCGCCGCCGGCCTTGTTCTCAAGGGCCCGCTTGGGCTTTCGCACATCCATGATTCGATCCAGAAAAGACTTGCACAGGGCCGACAGGCTGCCGAAGTGGACAGGGGTCCCGATGACGATGCCGGCGACCTGCGGGTCCATCAGCTTTGCTGCCACCGCTGGAAAGTCATCCTTGTGCCCTGCCTTGAGAGGAACTTTGG
Source organism: uncultured Gemmataceae bacterium (assembly GCA_963804745.1). Taxonomy (GTDB): domain Bacteria; phylum Planctomycetota; class Planctomycetia; order Gemmatales; family Gemmataceae; genus CAWDRY01. The sequence goes on along the minus strand of CAWDRY010000022.1, from coordinate 73,272 downwards.
CTGCAACATAGGCCGGGATCTCCAGGTCGGCCAGCTCAACAAGCTCGATCTCGATGCGTTTCGGATCCACGGCCTTGGCAGCGTCCAAACAGATCGTCAGGGCGGCCGCCGTGGTCTTCCCCTTGCGGGGGCTGCACGCCACGCCGATGATTTTCAGAGGCGCCGCTGGTTCTGCGTTCGCACCTGCTTTCGCCGCTGTCCCTGCGGCTGCAACTGTGCCGGCGGCTACCAGGAAATGGCGACGGGAAATTGATTGTGTCATAAAGCAGATCCTCGACCGAGCGATTGATGGTTTGGCGTTGAACTTTACCGGAGAGGGTCGGTCGACACCAGCACCTGCAGACCTTTCTTATAGATCACGAGCAGAAAGTCTATCACGTTCACATGACGGCTCCCTGGAATCTGGTTGATGGCTCATCCCTAGACGATGCCGCTTATCGACTCGCCATTATCGAGACGAACGAGGATGCCATTTCGATTGAGAAACCACGGCCGGGGCGGCCGGGGTCAGCGCGGCCGGGGTCAGACCCCTTCACCATCTGGTTCGGCACCCAGGCTGGTGGTGAGAAGGAAGACCAGAAGACAAAGGGCGAATAGTGACAACCGACTGCGAACGCTGGACAACATGGCATTTCCTCCAAAGAAACCTACTCAGCGGGCTGGCCTCGTCTGGCTACAGACAGTCTACCCGTGTGGCCAAAATCGACCAGTTAACCGGGAGAGCTTCGAGTTTGAATTCTTTGCGGGGTCAAGCGCAAGATATACACTGTCCCGTTGCTGTTGACTACAGCCAAATGACGGCCGTCCGGAGCGAACTGCACAGCGAAAACCTTGCCCGGCATTTCCCACGTGTCCAGCTTCGCACTGTCTTTCCAAACAACAACCTGTCCATCCTCGCTCGCGGCTGCGAGCAGGGAATCACACGGGGAATAACTGATGGAAGAAACGGCGCGGCTGAGCCTCAATATTCTTCGTTCCACTGGTTCTGGTGTGTTTAGATCCCACAAATAGACTCGGTTGTCCGCACAAGCAAGAGCAAGCCCCTTGCCGTCGTGCGTAAAGGACGCCGAGTTTAGCGAGCTGGTCTTCGTGATCACAGCGCGTTTCGTTGGTTCCTTGCCTGCCAGGTTCCAGATCATCGCCGTTCCACTCCAACTGCTCGCCACGAGTGTCTGGCCCTCTCCATCAAAACACAGGGAAACAATAGCATTCGGTGAACCGTCCGCCTTGAGAACGGTGCGCAGCTCCGGTTGTTTACCGCCCACGTCCCACAACCGCACGTCGTGGCTCCCCGTGGCGAGCGTGGTGCTCTTCGGAGCGAAGGCGACCGAGTAGACACCCTCCTTGTGGTCGAGGACAGCTTTCTTTTGCGGTTGGACCGCCTTAAGATCCCACAATGCAGCTTTCCCATCCCGGCTCGCAGAGGCGAGGGTCGCTCCATCCGGCGAGAATGATACTCCGTGGACGGCGTTCGTATGGGCCTGAATGTGAGGACGTTCTCTGGGTTGCTTATCGCCAAGGTCCCATACTCGCAAGACTCCATCGTCGTTACCGCAGGCCACGGCGTTTCCGTCTGGGGAGAACGCAAGGCATTTTCCGGCCTCCCTCCGTTCGGTGGTCGGGACTCGCTCGGCGATTTTCCCGTTGTCAAAACTCCAGACCCGGATAGTGCCATCATATCCGCCGGCCGCGAGCGTTGCGCCGTCGGAGCTGATGGCCACATGCGAGCCTTCCATGGGCGATGGAAGCGGGCGTCTGGCCGGCTGTCGTTGTCTCAGATCCCAGAGCTGTACTCGCCCGTCTTCGCTCCCCGACATAAGCGTGCGGCCCTCTGGCGTGAAGGCAAGCGATGTCACTCGTTCCGAGTCAATCCGAAACCTGGCCAATTCCTTGCGTTTCTTGCCGCTCACGTCCCATAGCTGGACCTCGGGGTCGAGGCTGCCGCAGGCGAGAATATGGCCATCGGGAGACAAGACAGCAGAAGTGAATACATCTCCTCCTTTGATCGTGTCTCGCTTGACCGGAGCATCGCCGCTTAGGTCCCACAGGACCACTTGCCCACGATCGGCCGCGACCAGCGTCTTGCCGTCGGGAGCAAAAGTGAGCGCAGACACGCCGGATTCCATTTCCATTCGAGCACGTTGAGTGGGCTTCTCCGTCGATAAGTCCCAGAGCCGCACACTGAAACACCCCGAGGCGAGCGTCTTGCCGTCGGGCGAAAAAGCGACCTTCCAAACACCCGTCGCTTCGTCGTGCGGCAAAACCAGGCGTTCTATCGAGGCGGATCCATTTTCAAGTCCCAAAGACGTAGCGTCTTGTCGCCGCTGCCCGAAGCGAGGGTCGTTCCGTCGGGAGAAAACGCCACGACATGGACCATTTCCGTATGCCCGCGCAACGTGGCCAGTCGGCGCAACGTCTTCGCATCCCAGAGACAGACGAGGTTGTCCCACCCACCGCTAGCGATTGTCTTGCCGTCGGGGCTGATGGCTATCGCACTCATTCCGCTCCAGTGACGCCCGCGTTGGGAGCCAAGGATCGCCACAAGCTCTTTTGGCTGTCCCAGCGCGCGTTCCTCGTCTGGAATGCTTTTGGAATCGAGCCGAGACAGAGGCGAGGCTGGCGGTGGCTTGTCGTCCCCACGGCAGACGCCGAAGCAACAGACGGTCAGCATGGCTGGCAGAAGGAAGTTCGCCAGGGAAGCTATCAGTTTTTTCATCGGAGACTCCTGGTACTAAGTGATTCGAGCATGTTTGAGGATCACGGTAGCTCAGCTCCCGACGTTTCGTCGCCGCCTTCATCACGACACGAAATTTGGCGCAGCTTCGGTCCCTTTTGATTCAACAGGCGGCGATCTCCTGGTCATTCGCTCTGTGGACAGCCTAGCGCTCGCTGCCGCCTGCAATAAAATCAAATGACAGCCACCCTGATCGCTGCGACAACTGCTGATGCCAAGAGCAGCACGCTGATCGTTCCCAAGGTAAGTTTGCCCAAGCGATATTCCCGGCCGATGATTCCGCTGACCAATGCTGAGACCACTGCGATCAGATGAATACCGATGGCCAGCGTCTGGGCTGCCGGGCAACATCGCATGATCAAGCTAGACCTCCGTTGGGGTTCGATAGACGCTCAGAAGATGCAGATAGGGTAACGCAGCCAGCCGGCGCTGTCGATATGGAACCACTTGCACTACTAGCCGAACAACCGCCCCGGCCTGCTGCAAGCGGCCCGCTTGATGATGTTGCACTGCCAGGGCCACAGCTGATTGAAAAAGATGAAGAGAAACAAAACCTGGACGCGAATCGGCCAGTTAACCGGGAGAGCTTCGAGTTCAAATCCCACACGGGGTCGACGTGGGACACTTTCTCATTCCGTCTTTTTCGCAGTGGACAGTTTGTCCCGTAGTTGTTCAGGTGTTAATTTGAGCACATCCCACCAACGCATGCCTTCCGGCCAGGGCACACCCAGCCTTTGGTAGGGGGTGGTCCCGCGACGGCGGCCGGTGCCGAAGGTGTGGCAGTTCCAATACAAGCGCTTGAGGTCCAATAGACCTTGAGTCATCTTGCGGTGCCGGGCCTGCTGCATCCGCAGTACGCTGTTGATGCACTCCACCAAGCTGCTGGCACGGTAGGCTTTCCGGAGAATGTCCCGAACCGCCGCCACTGCCGCTTGGCCCTGATCGTCTACCTTGCTCAACGCCACTGCACAGGTCAACATCAGCGCACGCATGACCGCTGCTTGGCAACCCTCGCCTTGCAATAACTCTGGCCGCCGCCGCAGTGCCTCCTGACGCACTGCCGCCTTCTTCACCTCATCCGGAAACGGCAACGCCTCTATCTGACGCTGTACATGGTCTAGGTAGTTGAGCATCTCCGGCTTCTGCAATTGCCGTTTCGTCTTGGCGAAATCGCTGTCGGGCAACTGCGGCAGCGTCTGGGCCAATACTGCTTCCGCACGCTGGCGCGTGTTCAATTCGCCTGTCGGCGTGAAGAGCGGTAATGCTTCCTTGGTCTTTTGCCAAACACATTCTCGTTCGCTCCAGATGTCCATGGCCTGTTCCGCTCTCTGCCAGGCAGTCCGGCTGCGGGCACTGGCGCCTCTGGCATCTTGTCCTTGCCGCTGACAGGCCTCCAACTCCTGCTGCGCTGCTTCCGCTTCCGCGAAAGTCTTGCGTGCCCGTATCTCTACCTTCCGCAATCCCGGCCCAGCGCCACGCAATGCGTGAAAATGATCTCCTTGATCGACCACCGGCGGCCGGTCCTGATGCTGCCGTTGCTCGTTGACCAGGGCCACGCCTTTTTCCAGTCCGGTGCCGCCATCGCGCGTCACTTGCTCCAAGTTCGGTAGTTGACCAAACTCCTTGGCCCACGCTTCGCCACTAACCAACGCCGTCAATTGCCCGCTCACCCAGCACAGACTTTCCTGCTCCACCACCATCAAAATGGGGTCACTGACATAAATCTCATCCCCCGCCGCCTGCCGAACCTGCTGCCGAGCTACCTCATCGAAAACCGCTAACAACGGTCCCGCCTTTTCGCCTGCGGCCTTGGTGCGCCGTCCCAGCGTCGACACACTCAACGAGTTGCCAGGCTTGAGAACTTCGAGAAGCACCCGGCACGCCGGCAAACTGACGCCTATGCCTTGGCCCACACTGGCAAACTCCGCTTGCTTGTCATCATCCAGCACGACAGCTTGGGCCAACCGTTGTTCCAAAACGGCGTTCTGCTGCTCCAATTCGCACACGCGGGCACGGAGACGGGCATTCTCCTCACGCTGTGCTGTGCCTTCCAGGGTGAGCGCGACCCAATCTGCCTCGCGGTACACCCATTGCCGACAAACGCCGCGTTCCTGAGCATAGCGACTGACATCGCCGTACTGGCCAAAAAAGACGGTAAATGCACTGGCAATCCGTTGCTGGGGGGCTACCATGCCCATGTGTGAACTCCTGCTAACGCGTTTGGTTGATCACACGCGTTATTGCAGCTGTTCACCCTTCATTTGTCCACTACCTGTCCCCGCTTCGCGGGGAGTTTTGAGAAAGTGTCGAACGTCGGGGTCAGACCCCTTCACCGAACACCAATTACTACAAACACATACGTTAAACCAACCCGTCTCAACGGTTCCTGCCAAAAAAATCATCGTTGCCATATTTCCCCACCTGGCAACGTGTCAATTACATAACCCATTACTTAACATGTAGTTGTGTCAAACCGGCCCGCGCCAAAGGCTCGAAAAGTGGCAACGACAGGCCCCGAAAACGCAAGAATTCCCAATGTTTTCACCTCGATTTCGCATGCCTCCCGGCGATTTCGGCTCTTTCGAGGCAAAATGCGGGCAGTTTCCAGGGTCGGTTTTCGATTCCCTTGGTTTTTATCACGCCAAATCGTTGCCAAGGCGTGCCCTACGCATCTATCACTACCGTGGCCGCGCCGGTCAGAAGTGAAAGCCCCTGCATGGCGACAAGGTTATCGGGGAAATGGGGCCAGACTTCCATTTGCAGCGTGTGTTTTGTCTGGATGAGTCAAGCTGGCGAGTCTGGGCCAACTCCATGTCCGGCTCCGCCAAGGCGCCTTGATTGGGAAACGCTTCTCGTTATACTGCCGCACGACCGGTACATGCCGGGTGATTGCAGTTGTGGGTTTCGTCCCAGGAAAATGTGGGGCAGGTTTTCAACCTGCCTCTGGATTGGAGGCAGGTTAAGAACCTGCCCCACATCCATAACGGAGAGAAGAGCATGAAATATCCAGTGGTGGTCGCCAGCCTGGCGTTGATCCTGGCCTGTCTGGCAGGTGGGCAGAAGGGGTTCTGGTTTGGTCAAACGGAGCTGGCAGCACAAGAGCCTGCCAAGCCGTTGCCGCCGTTGCCGCCATTGCCGCCTCCCCTGCCAGTCTTGGATCGCCTGCCGCAGCAGCCGGTGAAGGCGGCAACAGACCCGCTTCCCGCCATCGACCTTGCGGGAGACGCCGCCGCCAGCCAGACCGGCGACAATCATCCTCTACGGTTGGAGCCTGCCATCAGCCTGGAATGGGTAGGCCCGCAATCCGTCTCCATCAATCGCCGTGTGACATTTCACGTTCTGGTCAAGAACGGCGGCCTGACCTCGGCTGAACACGTAGTGGTGCGCAACCGTTTGCCTGCTGGGGTCAAGCTCGTCGCTGCCGAACCGAAACCTGCCACCGACGGCAACCTGCTCACCTGGGAACTCGGCACGATTGAACCGCGTCAGGAGAAGCGTCTCGAGCTGCAACTCCTGCCTGACGGCAAGGGGGATTATGCCTGCCAGGCCTCGGTTACGTTCACTGCCGCCACGGCAGCACGCTTCCAGGTGCGGGAGCCAAAACTCGCGGTCAAGGTCGCGGCTCCCGACAAGGTGCTCATGGGCGATTCGGCAACGCTCAATCTGACCGTGACCAACTGCGGCGACGGAACGGCAAGTCACGTAAAGGTGAAAACGACGCTCCCCGACGGCTTGCAGCACGTTCGCGGCAAGATCGTCGAGTTTGACCTGGGTGCGTTGGCACCGAAGGAAACGCGCAACCTGCAAATCGTCTGCACGAGCAAGACTGCGGGTGAGCTAAAGTGCGAAACCGTGGTAACCGGCGACGGCAGCCTGAAGGCCGTCGACTCGGCCATGATTGCGGTGGTGCTGCCTCACCTCGACCTGAGCGTAACAGGGCCACGGCTGCGCTACGTGGAACGTCCCGCCAGCTACGTCATCAAGGTGACCAACCCCAGTCCAGGCCCGGCCAGCGACATCACCATTACCGAGCAGATTCCTGCGGGCTGCAAGTTTGTCAGCGCTTCGGACGGCGGGCGGCACGATAGCGGCGTCCGCACGGTATCCTGGGTGATCGGCGACATGACTCCGGGCCAGAGCCGCGAAGTCAAACTGGAGTTGGTGCCGGTAGTCGCTGGAGAGCTTACTCTCAAGGCCGTTGCCGAAGGAAGCCGGGGTATCAAGAGCGAGGCCGCGGCAACCACGCACGTCGAGGGTCTTTCCGCCCTGGTCATGGAACTGGCGGATCAGATCAATCCCGTCGAAGTGGGGGTGGAAGATTCCTATGAAATTCGCGTGACCAATGCCGGCTCCAAAACGGAAACCAACGTGCAGCTCACGTGCGTTCTTCCGGAAAAGATGCAATTCCTTGCCGCCATCGGCCCCGGCGAGTGCCGGGCGCGCGTTGAGGGCAAGGAGATCGTCTTCGATGCCTTGGCGAGGCTGGCCCCGCGTGCCGATGCGGTCTACAAGGTCAAGGTCCGGGGCACGGCTCCGGGCGACATGCGCTTCAAAGCCGCCTTGAAGGCCGACGGCCTGACCGAGCCGCTGCGCCGGGAGGAAAGCACCAAGGTCTACAGCGACGAGGATCCTCCGCGATGAGCAGTGGTCAGTGGTCAGTGGTCAGTGGTCGGAGAGGATGTTGCCTGACCACTGACCACTGACCACTGACCACTGACCACTGACTACTGACTTCCGAGCTTCGCCCTGCTGAGGATGGCGTACTCTGGACCGTCCGGGCTTAGCTTGCTGCTGAGGACAAGCACTTCACGGACAAGCGTCTGGCCGCACTGCCAGCCTGCAAGCTTGGCGAGCGCCGCGGCGAGTTTCTCGGGAGGCCTATCAGTCCTGATACGGCCCAGCGTGATGTGCGGCGTGTATTTCCTTTCTTCGCGCCGGTAGCAGCCAAGTTCCATGAGGGGCGGTTCCAAAGCGTCGTGCAGTACACAAAGCTCCTGCGCTCCCTGGCCGACGCCGATCCAGACCACCCGCGGCCGGCGCATGTTGGGGAAACAGCCGACCGTTTCAATACTCATCTGGAACGCAGCCATTTTCTCGCAGCAATCCGAGACACTTCGGCAGACATCCAACACATCGCGTTCATCGACCTCGCCGAGGAAGAGCAGCGTGACGTGGAGATTCTCAGGCTCGACCCATTTTACATCGAAACCAGTGCTTGCGAGCTTCTCTTGCAACGAGACAGCCCGGTCGCGGATGGCCTTGGTGAGATCAACAGCAATGAATGTGCGTAGACGCGACATGATTCTTGTGTTCGTTCAGAACGCCAGCATCATCCTGTAACGCTCGAGCCGATCATCAATCTCGGCCCGGTCCGAGCGTTTGAGGCGATCCAGGCCGAATCCTTCCACCGTCAAGCTGGCAACGACGGTGCCGTAAGCCATCGCCCGCCGTAAGCGTCCATCAAACAAACCCGGTTTCTCGAAGAAACCGGGTTTGTTCCAGTCGGATTCCAGGAAGCCGAGCAAGCCGCCGGCAAAACTATCGCCTGCTCCGGTCGGGTCAATCACATCCGGCGTCGGATAGGCCGGCACGACAAAGACGCCGTCGGCACTGCACAGCATCGCTCCGTGCTCGCCTTTCTTGATGATAACAAACTTCGGTCCCATCTTGCGGACCGCCTCGCCGGCACGCACCATATTGTCCTCGCCGGTAAGCAATCTCGCCTCGCTGTCGTTGAGCAGCAGGCCGTCCAGTCTTGGTAACAGTGCCAGGAGGCTATCCCGCTGCGTCTCGATCCACAAATCCATCGTGTCGGCCAGCACCAATTTCGGTTGCCGGATCTGATCGAGCACCTTCGCCTGCACTGCCGGCACAGAGTTGGCCAGGAAGACGTGCGTGCTATCGCGGAAGCGCTCCGGCAATACAGGGTTGAACGTGCCCAGGACGTTGAGATGAACCTCCAGTGTGTCGCGGGTGTTCATGTCCTGGTGATAACGGCCCTTCCAGCGAAAGGTTTGGCCGTGTTCCGTGGTCAGGCCCGAAATATCCACGTCGCGCCCGGCGAGCAGTTGTTTGTGTTCCTCGGGGAAGTCCTGGCCGACGACCCCGACCAGGCGTGGCTTTGTGAAGAAGCTAGCGGAGTACGAAAAGAAGGTCGCGGAGCCGCCAAGCACGTTGTCCACGGCCCCGTTGGGTGTCTCGATGGAATCGAACGCAACAGAACCGACCACGAGCAACGACATACTTTTTCCTCACTGAGCAGTGGTCAGTGGTCAGTGGTCAGTGGTCAGTGGTCAGAAGTCAGAGGTCTGAAGTCACATGTCGGTTAATCCCTGATAGATAACTCGAATCTCATCAAGCCTTGGCGTTATCCATCGTTCGTCTAAACTGACTTCTGAACACTGACCACTGACCACTGACCACTGACCTTCAACCCCATATCAATCCGTCTCAGCGTCTCATCCTTCCCCAGGATCGCCAGACAATCGAATACTCCCGGCCCAACCTCGGTCCCCGTCGTACAAACGCGCAATCCATGAATCAGCACGCCCGATCCGACCTGCTTCGATTCGCAGAACGCCCGCAGTTTCTCCTCCAAAGCATGCGGCTCGAACGGTTCCGCATCAACCAGCACACCACGAAACGCGGTCAACAATTCCGCCACGCCCTGCTTGCGTAGCCTTTTTTCAACGGCTTTGGGTTCATACACCGGATCCTTGCGGAAGAACGGTGCGCCATAGAGAAGTATGTCGGAAAACAGCTTGAGCCGATCGCCGCAGGCTTCAACGACGCGCCGAATCTTTCGTTGCGCCGATTGATCCACCGGCTCGCTTACGAGACCGGCACGCAGCAGGAACGGAATGACGCCGGCAGCGCGATCTTCAACCGGCAGCATGCCGCATGTACTCGCCCGCCAGCCAGTAGAGCTTGTCGGGGTCAAAGCTGGCCGGGGAATCATTGACGCGATCCAGACCGAAGTTCGCGAGCATGTCCTTGAGGGGAATGACTTCGCTCTTGTCATCGAGCGACCAACCGAGCCGGCCAAGGTAGTTGACCAATGCGGCAGGTAGAAAGCCCAACTCGCGATAGAATGCGACCGTCGCAGGGTTCAGGTCATCGCGGCTGTCAATCTCCGCATCGCTCCAGCCCACTGCATGCAGCTTGGCCCTGACTTCCGGCGTGACAAACTTCTTCATGTCGCGTTTGCTGAGCTTCTTCTTGGACCTAGGCTCGTTGACGACGGGCACATGAGCAAATTGCGGTACAGGATGGCCCAGCGCTTCGTAAACCAGAACTTGAATCGGCGTATTGGACAGATGCTCGGCTGCTCGGATGACATGGGTTATCTTCATCGCCACATCATCGACGACGGTAGCGAAGTTGTAGAGCGCCCTTCCGTCCGGCCGCAGAATCACCGGGTCGCCGAGAAGATCGGTTTGCCATTCAACATGACCGCGGATCAAATCGTCAATGGAGACTGTGCGGCCGAGCGGCACTTTCAGCCGGAGCGCTGCCGGTTTTTCCCTAAAAAGCTCCTGGCACTCCGCCGCCGGCGTATCGCGATGCTGACCGCGATGAACGTAAGGCCGCTTGGCTCGCTCGGCGTCCTTGCGCTCGGCGTCGAGTTCCTCCTTGGTGCGGTAACAGGGATACGCATGCCCTGTTTCCAGGAGCCGCTGCCCAGCCTCAACGTAAAGATGATTGCGCTGCGACTGGAAGTATGGTCCATACGACCCGCCAACTTCCGGCCCTTCATCCCAGTCGATGCCGAGCCAGCGAAACCCATCAAGGATCGGCTGGAGGGCTTCGGGCCGGTTGCGCTCAGCGTCGGTGTCGTCGATGCGCAGGATGAACTGGCCGCCGTGCCGCCGTGTTAGAAGCCAGTTGAATAGCGCTGTGCGAACGCCGCCGATGTGAAGATAACCGGTGGGACTGGGAGCGAAACGGGTGCGGATGTTATTCATGAGGATATGCTACGACTGCTGTGCAACGGCGTCATCCGTAGTCTTGGCTGATTCCCCGATTTCTTTGCCGGTACTGCGGCCTTCCACCATCGTGACAGTAATCCCTTCCTGCACGATCTTGCCTTCCTGATTGACGATCTGCCGCTGCCAGGTGATGATGCCGCGCCGGCCGCGCGCTCGCGATACCATTTCCAGCACCTTGCTCTTCATGCAGATCGTGTCACCGATGAAAACCGGTAATTTGAACTGCCAGTTGCTTATGTTCATGAACGCCAGTGTGCGCATGAGGGGACAATGAACCGCCAGGCCGCTGCCGATGGAGAAGACGAGCAGGCCGTGAGCGATGGGCTGGCGGAACGGCGTCGCTTTGGCGAACTCATGATCCACGTGGATCGGATTGAAATCGCCGCTCAGCCCGGCGAAGTTGACGATGTCGGCCTGCGTCACGGTTCGCCCGTGCGTTTCCCATTCCTGGCCGACTTGAATGTCGTCGAAGTAAAGATGGTTGGGTGTAAATGACATGGCAGCTTTCCTGCGACCGGGCGGACGATCCTTAAAGGAGAGTTTATGCAAGAGGGAGGGTAAAAGGCAAGACCGCGCCAAAGCCCACTCATTTGCGGACCGCCACTTCACGTTCCAGCCTGTAACTCTTCCAACAATATCTCGCCGGGATGAACCGGGGGATGTTTGCTGTGCAGCATGGTCGTTTCTCAGTGGTAATCGTTGCGCGCTAATAACGTCAAGCGCTATGATTGTGGCTGGCAGGCAACAGCGGCACCGGCCGTCGCTCCGGGCTGTTTGGATCAATCCCCACGTACACCACTTCCGCTTCCGTCACCTGCAACACTTCCTTGCCCCGTTCCGCCTCGACGTGTACCTGCATCGTGATCGAAGTTCGCCCGATGCGCACGAGGCGGGTGAGAAAGCGCACGACATCCCCCACCAGCACCGGCTGCCTTTAACTCGACGCGGTTCATCGCCACGGTCACCAGGGCCGGCAGCGCACCACCAGCCCGGACGACCTCGCAGCGAGCGCCGATGGCTCCGGCCTGGTCGATGTAGCTGAGAATCACGCCGCCGAAGATGGTGCCATGCGGGTTCGTATCCCGCGGCATCATCATCACTTGAATGGCAAGGTAAGGTTCGTTCATGATTTCATCCGCCCAATACTCAGCACTCGGCACTGTGTTTCAGCGCTTCTTTTAGGCGAGCGGCAGAAGATAATTTACCATCCCTCGCTCACGCTTCGGGCCAGTGTGACACTGGCCCGAAGCGTAAGCGAGGGATGGTATCACTTGCCGCACGCCTTAGCGACTAATGCGCAGCTCGCCGCTCTTGAGCATTCCTTCCACCTCTTCCCGCGTAATCCAGGCGAAATCACCTGGGATGGAATGCTTGAGGGCGCTGGCCGCGACGCCGTAGTCCAATCCTTTTTGCACATCGCCATCGAGCAAACCGTGGATGAGACCGGCCGCGAAACAATCGCCGGCGCCCGGACGGTCCACGATCTCGATTTCGTAAGTGCGGGTGCTATAGATGGTACCGGCCCGGTAAGCAATGGCGGTCCAGGAATTCCGCCAGACCAGCGGATTCTGCCGCAATGTGACGGCCACGATTTGCAGCGGAAAGCGTTGGGCAAGCTGGCCGGCCACGTCTTCGTAATCCTTGCCCTTGATGCCGAAGACGCGCTCGGTGTCTTCTTCGGTCGCTATCAGCACGTCGCAGTATTGCATCAGGCCGGACATCACGCGACACGCTTCGGCCTGACTCCAGAGCTTGCTCCGGTAGTTGAGATCGATGCTCGTCTGCACGCAGGCCACGCGGGCGGCTTTCAGCGCTTCCAGGGTCACGTCGGCAGCCGATGTGCTAAGGGCCGGCGTAATGCCCGTCACGTGGAACCATCTGCTTCCCGCGAAGACAGCCGGCCAGTCGATCATGCCAGACCGGATGCCGGCAATCGCCGCGCCTTTGCGGTCGTAAAGGACGCCGCTGGCCCGCGGAGCTGCGCCGAATTCAAGGAAGTAGATGCCCACTCGGTCATCGTCGGTCCAGACGACGTGACCGGCATCGACTCCTGCTTCACGCGCATGGTTAACGACAAGCCGGCCCAGCGGATTGCGCGTCAGTCGCGACACCCAGGCAGTCGAACGCCCCAACCTGGCCAGACCTACCGCTGTATTCAGCTCGGCTCCCCCGACTTTTACGTCGAGAGTTCGTGCCTGTTCAAGGCGATGGAAATTCGGCGGACTCAGCCGGATCATCGCTTCGCCGAAAGTCACCACGTCATGAGGCATGCGCTCGCCCTCTGCAATGGTGAGTGGTGAGGCAGAGTGAGTGGTGAGTAGGTGAGTGGTGAGTGGTAATCATTTGGACCACTCACCACTCACCACTCATCACTCACCACTCACCACTCACCACTCACCACCTTTTTTGCTTTGGTACTGTTTCACGATACCCACATACTGTGCTGCCAGGTCACGGAGACGGCCGAAGTTGCGCTCCGCTATTGCCTTCGGCTCGACGAGTTGGCCGCCGACACCGAGACAGCAGGCGCCGGCCCTCAGAAACGCCGCAGCCGTGGTCAGATCGACGCCGCCGGTCGGCATCAGACGAATCTGCGGCAACGGACCGCGCAGCGCCTTGAAAAACGCCGGCCCGACCACGTCGGCGGGGAACACCTTGACGATATCCGCGCCCGCCTCCCAGGCCGTGAGGACCTCCGTCGGCGTGAAGGCGCCCGGCATGACCAGCTTGTCGTAACGCCGGCACAACCGAATCACTTCAAGATTGAGCGTCGGCGACACGACATACTCCGCTCCCGCGAGCAACACGGCTCGCGCCGTTTCCGGATCGAGCACAGTACCCGCACCCAGGAGAACTCGGTCTCCAAGGGCTTGCCGGACCTGCCGAACCACTTCCAGGGCGTTCGGCACCGACATGGTAATTTCCACGACGGTGACGCCGCCATCGGCCAAAGCACGGACAACCTCGACAAGTTGCTGGCTGTCCGGAGAACGAACCACGGCGACGATGCCGCAATCCAGAACGTGGCGGAGGTGACTTTCTTTGCTCATGGGTTAGCTATTCCAAACTTCTAACACAAAGGCACAAAGATCACAAAGAAGAAGACCAAGAGAGGCCTTCGATGGCATTCATCCAGAATGGTTCACCGCCAACAATGTCCTCGCCGCCGCACCACAAACTCATATCTTTCTTTCTTCTTTGTGTCCTTTGTGTCTTTGTGTTGAGAACATCGGCCTATCTCTTCTCGATCAACGATTGGGACTTCACGATGGTGTACTCGTCGGGAAAGGTGTGGAAGGCAGTCAGGAACAGGCACCCCGGTCGAGCTTCGACGGTGATGAAGCCCAACGGGGCCAGGGCCAACCGGTGGTGAGGTTGAAAATTGTGCAACATGCCGCGTTTGTCCCCGTCAGCGAGAATTTCGTCGTGGACGTGGAAGTATATCTCCGGGGGCAGCACCTCGACCTGAAAGCTCGTCTGATAATGGATGCCCTGCGGACAAAATCTGGTCTCGGTGTGCTCGCCACGCATGCGGCAGCTGAAAAACCGCTGGGACACGGGCAAGACCTGATCGGTGGCGGCGGCCACTTCGGTCAGATGAACGGCCCGGTTTTCCCAGGAAATGACGTGCCCGGTCCGAGTGATGCGCAGGATGATCTCGCTGTCGTCGTGCTGAATCTTGCGGACGGCGAGGATGTCAAAAAATTCAGGGTGTAACGGCCTTCCATGAAGCTGGAAAACGAGATCGCATACTCGTGGTCTTACAAGTTGAACACCCATAACTGGCCGATGCGGTCACCGCGAACAGAGTTCATCATTTGCCTTGTGGGGCAGGCATTGCCGACGCCACCACCCACTTCCGATTATAAGCGAGGCGTCTGCCTGTCACAATGTTTGTTCGAGGCCGCTGAAGCAAGATCAAAAAAGGAAGGGAGGACAGATTGCGTCCTCCCCTTTTTTGAGAACAATTAGCCCGGTCAGCCGCGTCAGCCTATATCACCGCGCGTAATTCAGCGGCACACTGGCCCGTGGCGTTAGCGAGGCGAAGCCCACCCTCGCTAACGCTTCGGGCCAGTGTGGGATTTACGCTGGGTCATTTAGACCAATGGCGTTGGCCAGCCGTCATTTCTGAGCGAGGCTTGCCGCGTCCAGACTGAAGGCAACCTTCGTTTCCTGACCGGCACGTATGGGCACGCGCATGGTCTCAACAAGGGGTCGGCCGTCGCGGACAATCTCGGCCTTCAGCGTGTAGTAGTAGCTGAAACCTGGTTCCAGCGGTGGCGACAGGAATGTACGCGTTGCCGAAATGGACCGGGTGGCCTGGTCACCGAAGGTCAGCTTGGCGTCGGCCGGTAGTGTGACCACAATCGTGGCCGGCGAAGCTTTCTGGTTTCTCCCCGCGGGTTGAATGGTGATCCCGGAGCAACCGGTGGTACGCCAGTGCCGGGTGGTGATCCTGGAGCAACCGGTGGTACGCCAGTGCCGGGCGATGATCCCGGAGCAACCCCTGGTACGCCAGTGCCGAATGGCGATCCCGGAGCAACCGGTGGTACGCCAGTGCCGGGCGACCATCCCGGAGCAACCGGTGGTACGCCAGTGCCGGATGGCGATACCGGAGCAAACGGTGGTTGGGCGGTGCTGGGTGGCGGCGTGACGGTAGGAACATTCGGTGCGGCGTAGCCCGCACAGCCGCAGCCGACGGGTACCACAACTACACCACCGCAACAGCCGTAGCAGCAGCCGCCGCAGCAGCTGTAGCCGCAGCCATAACAACCGTAACAACCCCAGCAGCCGCCGTAGCAGCCGCAGCAGCGGTGAAAGCGGTTCAGTTCATGACTGGCGAAACCAACACGCTCGGGGCCGTTGTCGAATGCGGGGGCTTCGGCACCCCCGCTGAGAGCCATAATAAGCACGATACTGTACATGTTCTTTACCCTCCTGCAGGAAAATATGCCAAAGAAAAGCAGTGGAAAACCCCTCACAACCGAACTCCGGCGTCAGAGCGACTGTTGCTAGAGGCAGCCCATCCGCTACTGAAATCTGGTCTAGGAATTACGGGGAGGGGAGAACCGTGAAGGTCCTCCCTTGTTCCCCATGTTCACGTAGGCTCTGCAGTTCCCCGTTTCGGAGGCTCCGGTTAGCTTAATCAACCGTTGCTGCGGGAAACTCAAGGTTTTCATTCATCTCCTCGCCGGCGCAGACTATGACTTCTGCGGTGCGAGAGACCATTCCACCGGCACAGGAAATCTCAGCGTCGATGGTCAGCCTGACATCGGCAGGCAGAGTGACGACGATCGTCGCCGCGGAAGGCTAAGTGGGATTGTCCTTCTTCGGCTCGTCCTTCGGTTTGGGTGCTGGCGCGGTTTCCGGCTTCACCGGCTTCGGAGCAACAACTGGGGCAGCCGGGGCCGGGGCCGCAGCCGCGCACCCAGGAGTCGCAACAACCTGCCCAGCGCACCCGAAGCGGTCGCGCAGCCGCGCCAAAAGCCGGGGACGCTCGCAGCAGACGACCTTCACCGCACATGCACAAGCAGGTGCTGCTGGTGTCGGTGCCGGAGCGGCCACAGCACACGTTGGCGCCGGAGCGCAATCGCAGCCGTGCCGACTAAGGAAACAATCAGGGGTCTCTGCACTACCAGTGAGCGCCATCATGAGAACGATACTGTACATTCTGATACCTCCTGCTAACAAGTTAAAGAAGCCAACCCACACGATGTAAAAAGCTCTCCGTTGCGAGCTTCAAACGCATCTTAGAAAGGGCCAGCAAGCGATTAGGAATCCGCTCACTCGCCCAGAAAGCCTGGAAATTCATGGGTCTGGCATAGCCAAAGCCAATCATTACCTTCTGAATGGTAAGAATAGTGAAATGAAGAGTCAATGACAATATGGGAAGATTGGGTTAATTCCGATGATAATTTCGATGCTGACAGCTGGAACGATTGCAGAGCCTATTCAATCCAGTCGGCTTCCAGCCACCGGGTCGGCCTACAATTCCCAGCAGCTTTCAGCGTTTGCCTAACCGAATCGGTTATCCTGAATGTGGGAACGAGAGCGAATACAGTGCAATCGTTGATCGAATTGCTCCGGATAAGCACTTTCCTCAAGATTGCTCAAGTCCGCCCAGATTGCCGGACGATACATTTGAAGTGATAGGTTAGGCCAGGGATGCACATTGTTGTGAGCGGAACAAGTGATGAGGTAAGCCCTCTTATGAAGAGACAAGGAGACAGGGAGACAAGGAGACAAGGAGACCAAGGGAGATGGCGTTCCGCTCTCCTTGTCTCCTTGTCTCCTTGTCTCCTTGTCTGTTCATACATCGGCCTCCTGGCCAGTCCGTGTAATGCCCAGACGCCCGGCCCCGACGGTGTCTACTACACAAGAGAAAACCGTTTCCGCATCCCCTTCTCGACCGAACCGGGCGAACATCGGATTCGCCAGGTGCAGCTGCTTATCTCGGAGGATCGCGGCCGTTCCTGGAAGCAGGTGGCCACAGCCCAACCGGAGGATCGGTCATTCATTTACCAGGCCAAGGGCGACGGCCATTACTGGTTCAGCGTGCGAACCGTGGATCAGGAAGGCCGCGCTTATCCACCTTCACTCGAACAGGCCCAGCCGAAGGTGAAGGTGTGTGTCGATACCCGGCCGCCCAGCGTGATCCTGCGCGCCTTGCCCGTCCAGGACGGTACGGCAGCCGTCGAATGGGAGATACGCGACGACAACCCTCTCGACGCGGACAGTCTGAACCTCGAATATCGCATGCAGGGCGGCAAGGAGTGGCAGCAGGTGCCGGTGCAGCGCCGTGCCGCCGCCGGCCACCAGGCCTGGACCCCGGCGACCAATGCTCCGTTGGAAGTTCGGCTGCAAATCAAGGATCGTGCTGGGAACATGGGCGAGGCACTGACCACGCTCACCCCCGACTCCGCAGGACGGATTGCCAATCCGCCCTACGTGCCGGGGCATGGCCCGGAGACCTGCCCTAGTGCGGCGCCGGCCGGCACGTCGGAAGCCGATGTCAGCCTGGTCAACAGCAAGCACATCGTTCTCCATTTTGAGGTGAAGGACGTAGGCAAATCGGGTGTTGCTGCCGTCGAGGTGTGGTACACACGGGATGGGCGCATCTGGCAAAAGTATCCGGAGACCTTCAAGTCCCAATCAACCTGTATCTTCGAGGCAACTGAAGAAGGGCTTTATGGTTTCACATTGCTGCGCGCAGCGGCGTCGGACGCGGTGAAGATCCTCCCCGAGAGGGTGATCGTCCCAAGGTCTGGGTGGAGGTTGACCTGACGAAGCCGGTGGTGAAACTGCTGGATGTGGAGATTGGCCGCAGTCCGGAAACAGGCAACTTGACCATTACCTGGACCGCCACGGACAAACACCTTGGCCGGCAGCCGATCACCCTTTCCTACGCCGAAAAGCCGGAAGGCCCCTGGACGCCGATCGTCTCCAACCTGGAAAACACCGGGCGTTACGTGTGGCGCATGCCCGACGGCGTTCCCTTCCAGTTCCTGGTACGTGTCGAGGCCACAGACCGTGCCGGCAACGTCGGCAGCGCGGAGACCCCCAAGCCCGTCGCCGTGGACCTTGCTCAGCCCAAGATCATAGGCATCAAGATCGAGCCGGGCGGCAAATAACTGCGAGGTGGTGAGGTGGTGGGGTGGTGACCACAAGCAACCAGCACACCGGCTCGAACACTGGCCCGAAGCGTTAGCGAGGGAGGCTTCGTCCCTCGCTAACGCTTCGGGCCAGTATTCCAGACTCACCACCTCACCACCCCACCACCTCACCACCCCACCACCCCACTACCCACCTTGCTTTCACCGCACGCCTTCCTATGACACCTGCATGGACAGTCTCGCTTTCATCGAAAGCGGAGCACGGCTCAAGCCGTTACCCGTCTATGTCATCCACGGCGACGAGGGCTTCCTCAAGCACAGGCCCTCACGGTCATCCGCAACCTGATCCTCGGCACGGGAGAGGAATCGTTTGGATTGACCACTGTATCGGGAGAGACGGCTACGTTCGCCGCCGTCCGCGACGAATTGGAGACCCTGCCCTTTCTTGCCCCGCGCCGTCTCGTGGTGGTCGAGGATGCCGATACGTTCGTAAGCGATCATCGTCCTGCTCTGGAAAAGTACGTCGTCAAGCCGGCGGCGACCGGCGTTCTGGTGCTCGATGTCAAGACCTGGCCTGCGACAACCCGTCTCTCCAAGATGATTGACCAGGCGGCAACGATTGTTTGCAAGGGGCCTGCATCTTACCGCATACCGGATTGGTGCGTGAAATGGGCTTCATCCCAGCATGGCAAGCAGTTATCAGTTCAGGGAGCGCACCTTCTCGTCGAGCTGGTAGGTGCTGACATGGGGCTGCTGGATCAGGAGCTGAACAAGCTGGCGCTTTACGTGGGCACGGCAAACCGCATCGACGTGGACGATGTTGATAAACTGGTCGGCCACAGCAGGGCGGAGAACACCTGGAAGATTTTCGACGCCATCGGCAACGCCAAGGTGGGCGAAGCGCTGAAAATGGTGGGCCGTTTGCTGGACCAGGGCGAAGACCCGATCGGCCTTCTGGGAGCGTTTAGCTGGCAACTCAGGCGGCTGGCACAGGCCGCTCGACGCGCTCAACAGGGAAAGCCGCTGAGCGTTGCCCTCCAGGAGGTCGGGTTCAAGCCTTTTGCCCTCCAAGGCCCCGAACAGCAGATTCGCCATCTGGGACTACGCCGGCTAGGCAAGTTGTACGACTGGCTGCTCGAAATGGACCTCGACCTCAAGGGATCGAGTCAACTTTCGCCGCGCATTCTGCTCGAACGGCTCGTCGTGCGCCTGGCGACGCCGAGGCAGGGAAACAAGGATGAAGGATGAAGGATGAAGGATGAAGGATGAAAAGACCAATGGCCAGTCCTGTCTGATTCATCCTTCATCCTTCATCCTTCATCCTTGTCTCCTTGTCCAACCTGGCAGATGCTCTTGTATCTCCGGCATCCTTTGGCTATCGTTCTCTCGTTCCCACGCTCCGCCGTGGGAACCCACGCACCCGCCGTTCCCACGGCGGAGCGTGGGAACGAGAGGCAACATGGATTCTATCCCGCGTCTTCTGATTACAATGGGCGACGTCGCCGGCATCGGGCCGGAGATCATCGCCAGGGCCTGGCCTGATTTGCTGACAGTGTGTCGTCCCATAGTCGTCGGCGATCCGTCCTGGCTGGTGCGATCCATTCGTCTGGTGGGCAGCTCGGCTCGCCCTCAAGTCATCGGGCATCCAGAGCAGGCCGATGCAAGCCGGGTGGTCGTACCGTGCATTGCCGGAAGCAGTCAGGACCTGAGCCGCGTCGAGCCGGGCAAAGTCGATGGCGCTGCCGGCAGGGCTGCCTATGACTTTCTTTGTGCCGCCATTGATTGGACAATGGCCGGGGCAGCGGACGGCATTGTCACGGCGCCGCTGCACAAGGAAGGCCTGCGTGCGGCCGGGCTGCACTACCCCGGACACACCGAAATTCTGGCCGAACGCACCGGCACGAAACATTACGCCATGATGCTGTACATCAACGACATCGGCGCGCCGGAGCATGGCGAGCCGGAGGGCGTCAGCCTCCGGGGTCTTGGAGTGGCCCACGTCACACTGCACATGGCTTTGCGCGACGTGTTCCGCCATCTCTCAACGGAAGCGGTCCTGGAAAAAATTCGCCTGCTCGCTGACATCATGACCCGCTTGCTAGCCAACGGCGAACCCGAGCCCGAAGCGTTAGCGAGGGGTGCCCGGAAACCCCCGCGCATCGGCGTGGCAGCCCTGAACCCCCACGCCAGCGACGGCGGCCTGTTCGGTGACGAGGAATCGCTGATTATCCAGCCGGCCGTCACTGCGGCGCGGGCCGCAGGGATCGACGCCACCGGCCCCTGGCCGGCGGATACGCTGTTCGCTCGTGCCCGGCAGGGTGAGTTCGACGGTATTGTGGCGATGTATCACGATCAGGGACACATCGCTCTGAAGCTCATGGCCGGCCGGCGCGCCGTCAACATCTGTGCCGGCCTGCCCCTGGTGCGGACCAGCGTTGCCCACGGCACCGCCTACGACATCGCCGGACGAGGGATCGCAGATGCCACGGGACTGGTCGAAGCGGCCCGTGTCGCCGCACAACTGGCAAAAGGATGAAGGATGAAGGATGAATCAGTACGGAGTGAGTGGTGAGTGGTGAGTGGTAAAGACCGGCCGGTCACCACTCACCACTCACCACTCACCACTCACCACTCACCACCTTCATCCTTCATCCTTTCTGAGGGAGTACGTCATGAAGACTTTGCTCTATCTCATTCGTCATGGAGCGACCGAGGCCAACCTGGCTCGTCCAACTCGTTTGCAGGGACGGCGGCACAACCCGCCGTTGGCCAGGCTGGGTGTTCGCCAGGCCGAGGCTACTCGTGACTTCCTGGCCATTCGCCCCATCGACCACTGTTATTGCAGCCCGCTCCTCCGGGCCGTGCAGACTGCCAGTATCGTGGCTGCTCCTCACGGACTGGCGCCGCAGCTGCTGGATGCGTTGACCGAGTGCGACGTCGGCCGCTGGGAGGGACTCGACTGGCAGACGATTCGTTATCTCGACGCCGAGGCTTACCGGCGGTTCATGGAGAATCCGGCGGAGCACGGTTACCCCGGCGGTGAATCCTTCGCCGATGTTTCCCAGCGCGTCTGCGCGGCCCTGGAAGACCTGCTTCGCCTTCATGCCGGCCAGGCCGTCCTGGTCGTGGCCCATCACGTCGTCAGCCGCACCTATCTCGCCAAGCTGCTCGGCCTGACACCAAACCAGGCCCGCCAGGTGATGCTCGACAACTGCGGTATTTCCGTGGTGATGCGCAACGGGGAGGAAGCAACTGTGAATACCTTGAATGCCGCCTTTCACTTGCAAGGCTTGGCCGCATAAGGGATGGCTGGTTTTGGGCATGGAAAGTTCTTCACAGGAACAATGAACCCCTGTATATAAATCGCGTTTCTCCAGCTGCAATTTCGGTGCTTACCGCATACGCGCTGGTCAGCGGACGACCAAGCCTTACCTATTCATGTGTATCCATGCCTCTTCCGGTCAACGTGTTGCTTGAATTAACCTAACACATTTTACTGCAATGAGTTAGTGAGCTAACGAGAGCTGATTGTGTACGTCTGTCTATATGCAGCAAAATGCTACACTTTTAAGAATTTCGGAAATTTTCAAAAAAAAGTAAAAACAGGTGTCCGTTTTTTCGACCAAAAAACGATTATAGGAATAGAGGGATCGATTTGTCGATTTCCGTCGTTGCCGTCCGGCAGCTGACTTTTCCCTTGCTCAAACGTACATGCCCGACACAACTCTCCGGTGATGATCCGGCCGGCGTGTAACGCCACCGGCACGTAAATATCCGCAAGTTACCCGGTTGTCGTCCTCACGAGTGGAGCCGCGATGGTCCCGTCGCGGCTTCCGCTCGCCCTCATCCGTTGATTCAAAGAGTAACGCTCATCCGCGTGGGATGGGCATCCCCTAGTTTTGCTCGCTTTGGAGGTCTTTGTTATGTTCAGATTCTGGTTCCGAAAACGTCGCCAGCCAAAGCCCTTAACACAAAAGCGTGCCCGACTTTGCGTGGAGCCGCTCGAGATACGGGTTGTCCCCGCTGCTCCCGTGATCTCGTCGTTTCTGGCGACGCCCATCGCCGGCCATATTGTTCAACTAAGCGGCACGGTCAGCGACGAAAGTCCGGCGACGGTCCATGTCCAATTTAGCGGCGTCGCGTCCGGCAGCGCTGTTGCGGATTCAACCGGCTATTTCATTCTGCTCGCCCAGGCCTCGGAACTGGGAACGGTCGATGCCGTGGCCACGGATCAGGAAAACCTTTCTTCGGTCGTGGCTCATGCCGCCGTTACCTGCCCGGCACCCGTGATTACGCTCAACGTCAGCTACGGCCAGGACCATCAGATCACGCTCTCCGGTCAGGTCGCCGATGAGCAGCCCCAGCAAAACATTGTCACGTTCAGCGGGATCGTCAACGATGCGGTCTACGTCAACTCGGCTGGGGCATTCTGCCTCACCACCGAGGTGTCGAGCCTGGGCGCCGTGCAGGCGACCACCGTGAATACCTGGGGACTATCCTCGAACGTCGCCGAGGTCGACCTCAGCTGCCCGCCGCCCACGATCAGCCTGACCGTCAGCAATTACGGAGTTGGCCACAGCGTCACTCTTTCGGGCCAGGTGAGCGGCGCTATCCCGCAAAACGGCATGGTCACGTTGTCAGGCGCCGTCAACGACTCCGCGTTCATCAATGCCGACGGCACTTTCAGTCTGACCGACTGGGCTTCGGGGTTGGGCACGGTTCAGGCCACTACCGTCGACGCCTGGGGACAGGACTCCAACGTCGCCCAGGCCGATATCACCAGCACCCCCCCCACCATCAGCCTCGCGGTCGCTTACGGCAGCGGCCTCACCGTGACTCTCTCCGGCCAGGTGACCGATGGGCGGCCCCAGGACGATACGGTCCAGTTCACGGGGGTCGTCAATTCCAGCACCTCGGTCAACCCGGACGGCACCTTCAGCCTGACCGCACAGGCCGATGGTCTGGGAACGGTGGAAGCCTCGACGGTCAATGACTGGGGCCTCGCTTCCAACACGGCCAGTGTTGAACTCACCAGCAACGCGGCTGCGCTCCAGCTTGCGGTCCACTATGAAGACGGACCCAATGTGACTTTCTACGGTCAGGTTGTCGACGTTGATCCCACCGGTCTTAGTGTGCAGCTCAGCGGCGCCGTCAATGATACCGTTTGGGTCAATTACGACGGGACCGTCAATATCACGGAGTTTGACGTGGCCCTGGGGACCGTCATTGCAACCGTCGTTGACCAGAACGGCCCCACCAACCTGAGTGCCAGCCTGGACCTGACAAGCCCGGCGCCCGTCATTGACAACCTGCAAGTCTCCTATGGCGGAGGACAATCGGTCACACTCTCCGGCCATGTCGCCTATCAGCAACCGGAAGGACTCGTTGTATCGTTCACCGGCGGCGTGGCCGACAGCGAAACCTATGTTCAAGCAGACGGCTCGTTCAGCCTGACCACGCAGGCTTGGGGGTACGGCACGGAAGAAGCAACGACCGCCGATCCCTGGGGACAGGCGTCCAACACCGTCGGTGTTGACATCAGTCCGGACGCCGCGGCCGTGCAGTTGTACGTAAGCTATTCAACCGGACGAACCGTTACACTCTACGGCCAGGTGGTCGATGTCGATCCAACCGGCATGACCTTGAATCTCACGGGCGTTGTCAACGACTCCATCCCCGTCAACTGGGACGGGACCTTTTACGTCACCGAGGATGCATCGGGACTTGGCACGGTGGACGCGCAGGCCGTGGACGGGAACGAGAATCCCGGACCGGCGGCCAGTGTTGACATTGTCAGCGCGGTCCCCGTGATCAACCTGCAGCTTGCCTATGGATCGGGACAAACGATTACCCTTTCAGGCCAGGTGACCGACGAGCAGCCCAGCGAGATGACCGTGACGTTCACAGGTCTGGTCAACGCCACGGCGCCCGTCAATCAGGACGGCACCTTCAGCCTCACCACCCAGGCCCAGGGCTACGGCACGGTGGAGGCCGCGACCGTCGATCCCTGGGGACAGAGTTCCAATACGGCGAGCGTTGATGTCAGCTCCGACGCGATGGCTCTCCGCTTCTCCGTCGTCTGCGCCGGTCAGCGAATGGTCACTCTCTCCGGCGAAATCGACGACGCGAACCCCACCGGCCTGTCGGTGGCCTTCACGGGCGTGGTTAACGATTCCGTATCCGTTAACCCGGACGGCACCTACAGCCTGACGGTCCAGGCCGATAGTCCAGGCGCCATTCAGGCAACGACCGTCGATCCCAACAACCTGGTCAACCTCGGCGCCGGCGCCGAATTGACCAACGCAGCACCGGCGCTCAACCTGGCGCTGTCCTATGGAGCTGGCCGGACCGTCACCTTGTCGGGCCAGGTGACGGATGACATGCCGTCGGACGACGTGGTGACCTTCACGGGCGTCGTGCAGGGATCCGTGCCGGTGAACCCGGACGGGACTTTCACTTTCACCTCCTGGGCCAGCGGCTTGGGGACGGTAACGGCCTCGACCGTGGACCCCTGGGGAGTTACCTCCAATGACGCCACTGTCGAAGTGACCGGTGTCAACACCAGTCTCCAACTCTCGGTGACCCAAAGCGGCCATCGGATCGTGACCATCTCCGGCGCGGTCGTCGATGCCGATCCGACGGGCCTGAGCGTGCAGTTGAGCGGCGCTTTCAACGCCCTGGTGCCCGTCCAGGCCGACGGGACATTCAGCGTGACCACGCAGGACGCGGCACTGGGAACCGTTTCCGCGACCGTGGTCGATCCGGCAAATCAGATCAGTGCCTGGAACTCCGCCGAGATCAGCAGTCAATGGCCTTCGGTCAATCTCCAGTTCGCCTTCCTTGGAGGCACGGCCGTCGAACTCTACGGCCAGGTCTGCGCGGACAACCCCGGCGGCCTGCAAGTGACCTTCAGCGGCCTGGTCAACGGTTCGGCGACGGTCAACGACGACGGCACGTTCAGCCTCACGGCCAATGTCCAGAATTTCGGCTCTGTCGAAGCATGTACGACCGATTGGTGGGGCCAAACGTCCAGTCCCGCCGGCGTGGATGTTGAGAGTGACGCTCCCTACCTGGTCGTGAACGTGGTTCACGACAGCGGCTACCAGGTTACTGTCTGGGGGACTGTGTTCTCCGCATGCCCGCAAGGCCTGACCGTCAACATTGCCGGTGTGGCCGGGGGGACCGCGGTTACGGATGCCGACGGAAACTTCAGCCTGACGACCCAGGCATCGGCGCTGGGCTACATTCAGGCCAGCACGCAGGACGCCTGGGGGCAGGTTTCCAACACGGCGGTTACGGAATTCTATCAGTTCATTGGTTTCGTCGGCTTCGACGTCGCCTGCACGCACGACCGGACGATCACGCTTTGGGGCCATGTCTATGCTGATGATCCCGGCAATCTGATGGTCACCTTCACCGGCGTTGCCGACGTCTCGGTGCGAACCGATGCGAATGGGGATTTCAGTGTGACAACCCAGGCGTCCGGCCTGGGCACCGTCTATGCCAGTGCCGTCGATATCTGGGGCCAGCAAACCTTGGTATCCTCGGTCGATCTCTCTGCCAATGCACCGCAACTGTCCCTCAATGTCAGTTATGGTGAAGGGCGCACCATTACCCTTTCCGGCAGCGTCGTCGATCAGGATCAAGGAGAGCTTACCATCTCCCTGACCGGCTGCGTCGTTGCCCAGGTGCATACCAATGCCGATGGGACATTCAGCCTGACGACGCAAGCGACCGGCCTGGGTCCGGTCACGGCATCGACAGTCGATCTGTGGGGCCAGGCCTCCAACGACGCCACGGTCATGTTGACCAGCAGCCCGCCCGTCATCGACCAGTTCACGGCTATCAACAACGGCAACAGGTGGTGGACCTTCGAGGGCCATGTCACTGCCCCATCCCCTGCGGGGATGGTTGTTCAACTGGGCGGCCTGCCGTCGCTGGCCAACGCGACCGCTCAGGTTGGAGGAGGCGGCTTCTTCTCCTACGTGGTTCAACTGGCACCTAATGAGAGCGGAGTGGCGACAGCCCAAACCACGGACTGGTGGGGACAGCAATCCAATCAGGCAGCGCTGCTCCTGTAAACCTCAAGGAAAGGATCATGAAAATGAACACTAACCAATGGGAAGAACTCCTTGCCAGAGCTGAAGCAGGCGAGCTGGCGGCCAAGAAACGGCTACGAAGAGAGGTCGAGGAACAACTGGTTCGGACGGCGCGCCGAACGGTCCGCTGGGGGGTGGCCAGTTCGCCGCTGGAACGCCGCATCCTGCTGACGGCACACTGGTTGTCTACCAAAGTTCGGGGCGATCCCGTGGTAGAACGCGAAGGGCTTGTTTGCCGAATAGCTCAGGCCGTTTGCGAAGAAGTCATGGATCGCTTTGAGAACGGTAATGTCGGCTGCGGGGAAATGCTCCATACCCTCTTTGGACGGGAGGGACCGGATACATGCCTCGCCGCGTGCGATCGTGAAGTGGTGGAGTGGTGAATGGATTTTCGATTGACGATTGACGATTGCCAAAGCCCTCGGCCAATCGTCAATCGAAAATCGAAAATCGGAGATACCGGGTTCCTGACCCTACCAGAAAAGGGAGCGAGATATGTTCCAAAATAATGAGCGCCCCTTGAGAGTCCTGATCGCGGATGACGTGGATGGAATTTGCGGCTGCGTCGTCTTGCTTCTGGAACAACACGGCTACATACCGCTGGAAGCCAACGACGGCCAAACCGCGCTCGAAATGATCATTCGAGGCGATGTTGACCTCGCGGTCCTCGATATTATCATGCCCAGGATGACCGGCATACACGTGCTGAAGGAAGTGCGCATGCTCGGAATGGACCTGCCCATCATCATTTTCACCGGGATTACCGACGCCGGTCCGGCAATGGAAGCAGTCCAATTTGGTGCTGATGCCGTGTTGGCGAAGCCGGACGGAATACACGAACTGATCGGCACCATCCGCAATGTCCTGAAAGCGCGGCGGCAGCGGGAGTGGTGGGGTGGTGAGGTGGTGGGGTAATGAGGTGGTGGGGTGGTGAGGTGGTGGGGTCATGACCACCAACTACCAGCACACTGGCCCGAAGCGTTAGCGAGGGACGAGGCCTTCCTCGCTAACGCTTCGGGCCAGTGTTCCAGACCAACCACCTCACCACCTCACCACCCCGCCCCAGTCATTCCACAACAGCGAGGATGTCGTCCTCGGACATGATGAGGTATTCCTCGCCGTCGAGGCTCACTTCGTTGCCGGCGTAGGAAGTGAAGAGCACTCGATCACCTTCCTTGACCTGAAACGAAGCACGCTTGCCTGTTTCCAGAAGCTTGCCGTCGCCCAGACTGAGGACCTTGCCCTGTTTGGGTTTCTCTTTGGCCGTGTCCGGCAACACGATGCCGCCGGCTGTCTTTTCCTCGGCTTCCAGACGCTTCACTACAATCTTGTCGTTCAATGGTACGACCTTCATGCCGATGCTCCTTCTTTTTGTTGGTGTGGGGGCAAGTTTCAAACTTGCCGCCACACTGGGATGTTAGATGTTTATCTCGCCGCCCTGTTGACTGCCGTATGAGCGCATCAAGGCCCGAACCACGGTATACAGGACCACGTTCTTGCTCACCGGCTTGGGGATGACGCTATAAGCGCGGGCCTGATAAGCCTGGCGCATAAGGCCTTCGCTGGCATCCGCGGTCACGAGGATACATGGTAACATGATATTGACTTGCCTGACCAGCTGCATGGTTTCCAATCCGCTCAGCGTGGGCATGTGCATGTCCAGCAGGGCAATATGCACGGGTTCCTCGCGGACGATGTCGATCGCTTCTTCACCCGAAGATGCCAGCAGGGTGCGATAACCTTCCGGCTCCATGATCTCCCGCAATGCTTCGCGGCAACTGCGGTCGTCATCGGTGATGAGGATCGAATAGTCTCGATATCCCCATGTGAGTGTCATGCCGCCCACCTCCCCGCAAATCAAATGCCGCAACTGCTCAATAGCCTTGATGATAATGTAACTCATTATGTTCATGGAAGATCGGTTTTTAACCGTCTTTGCGAACGAGCGCACAACCATCCGGCCTCAACCTTAACCTGACATGAATTGCGGCTGACTCTGCCAATCTGACAGACCACGCTGTGTTCAACTAACCGTGGAGCATGAAACCGTAGCTGAATTCGCCAGAATTCAGTGTGGCGCGCCAGCGCAAGAGTGTTGGCTGGTCAAACTGAATTCTGGCGAATTCAGCTACGAGCTGGAAGCGGGACTGGAAAATCGTAGGATATTCTTGCTGGACCTGACTATAATGTAACTGGGTGGCGACAATATTGGAATCTTGTCCCACGACATCCAAGTGGCCCCCCCTCACCCCTGCCCCTCTCCCCCGCGGCGGGGGAGAGGGGTTGGGGTGAGGGGCCAAGTCTGTTCCGGAAAATGATGCAGGTGAGAGAACACAGAGAAAAAGACCAGGAACCACCCATGAGACGGAATGCAAAAGTCGCGGCCAACGGCGGCTGCCAAGAGCGGCTCGTTGCATCTGAAAACCTCGATCACGAAGAGCCGGAAGAAACCGAGCAACTCGACCAGGACGAGGAATCTACGCCTGTAGCTGAGGTGGAAACGGAGGGTGTGCAGGCCCCCAACGATGCTCTGGGATTGTATCTCCGCCAGATGGGCGCTATCCCCCTTCTCAGTCGCGAGCAGGAGCTGGCTCTGGCCCGGAAGCTGGAAGAGCAGCGCTCCCGCTACCGGCGTGCCGCCCTGGCCAACTGGTCCACGCTCGCCCACCTGGTGGAGACCTTCGAGCGCGTCCTGGAAGGCCGTCTGGCTCTTGATCCAACCATCGACGTGGTGAACACTCTTGGCCTGGGCCGCGAACAGATCCTGGCCCGCATGCCCCACAATCTGCGAACGCTGCGTCATCTCCTGGACAGGGCACACACCGACTTCCGTATGCTCCTTCGTGCCAGCACTGCCGCCAGCCGCTCTCGAGTGCGCCGCTTGCTGTGGCGGGGCGTGCGCAAAGCCGCCATTCTTGCCGAAGAGTTGTCGCCGCGTATCGACCTGCTCGACCGCTGGGTCGACGAGCTTGCAGAAAAGTCTGCCAAGATCAGCGACCTGGCCAGACGGATCGACGTCCGTGATCGATCCGCCGCCGGCCGTGTCCGGCGCACGGGGCTTCTCAAGGAATTGCGCGAGCTGGTTCTCGAGGTCCGGGCAACGCCGGAGGACCTCGAACGCATGGTTAGCGTTCTGGAGTTGCGCCGCCTCCGTTATCGGAAGGCGCGGCGCGAGCTGGCCGAGGGGAATCTGCGGCTGGTCGTGTCCATCGCCAAGCGCTATCGCAGCCGTGGCCTGCCGTTCTCCGACCTGATCCAGGAGGGCAACCGCGGGCTGATGCGGGCAGTTGACAAGTACGAGCACCGCCTCGGGTTCAAGTTCGGCACCTACGCCACATGGTGGATTCGCCAGGGCATCACCCGCGCCCTGGCCGATCATGCCAGGACCGTCCGCGTACCCTGTCATCAGATCGGCACTCTCGCGTCTATCGAGCGCGTGCGCGGCGAGTTGCAGGTGCAGCAGGGACGGGAGCCTACGATCGAGGAAATCGCAGGCGCCCTGGGACTGACCGCCGAGGAAACCTGCCAGCTCCGCGTCGTGGCCCGTCACCCGGTCAGCTTGCACGAGCCGCTGGGCGGTGAAGGTGAAAGGGCCCTCGAAGAATTTCTCGACGATCCTGCCGCCCTGAACCCTGGACTGGCGGCGGAGCGCAACCTGCTCCGGGAGCGGATCGGCGAGGTGCTGCGCTCGCTGACACCTCGGGAACGTGAAGTGATCGAATTGCGTTTTGGTCTACGCGACGGCCATCCGCGCACTCTTGAAGAAGTGGCTCGCGCTTACGGCATCACGAGGGAACGGATTCGACAGATCGAGGCTCGAGGAATGCTCAAGCTGCGTCAGCCCGTGCGCAGCCAACAGCTGGCGGAATTTGCCCAGGCAAAAGAGTGATCCGACTGACTTGAATTGAACGGTTGGGCGAGCCGAGCAGCGTAAAATTGGGCGAGCCGAGCAGCGTAAGCTGCCGGGTGATGCAATCAAGGCCGCACCCGGCAGCTTACGCTGCTCGGCTCGCTATGTGTTTATTTCTCGATGTGCAGCGGTCCCCCCGCTCTTCCCGGTCCAGTTCCTGCCCCAAGGCGTCGGCCTTGTCGTGGGCGTTGGCTTGATCGATCTCGGTTTCCGTCACGGTTGGCACGGACCGTTTCGCCTGGACAGAAGTGGTCTGCCCCTTGCATTCCGGCGGCATTGGATAGATGTAGTGAGACTCCGGCCACTGCGGCCAGCAGCCCAGCGGCATCCCTGCAAGGATCAAGAAGCAGTAGAGCTTCTTCATCGTCATTCCCCCAGGGCCAGCGCGGCCATGAACATCCTGACCAGGAACGTCATGAACCGGTGATGAAAACAGAGGCCGAGGCGGCGTCTTGGCCTGAAGGCGTCGATCGAGAATCTGTTCGTCACCCTTTGCCAAACTGGCGCTCGACGTGCCTGCGGTGCTTCGGGCATAAATCGCCGAAGCACGCCGGTCGAGTTGCTCGACCTGTTGTCTTAGCTGTTCATCATTGGTCTCAGAGGCAATTTGCAATAGACGGTTACATACCGCCAGACGGCGCAGAAGATCGGCTTCGGCCTGAGCACGCTTCTCCGCCGTTTTCTGCGCGATTGGCACTGCACTGTAGGATACAGGAACAGGATCGGCTGCTCCCTTGTCACGCCCGGCCGCCGGCTTCTTCTCATCAGCCTTCTTGCCGGCACCGAACCAGCCGCCGAACCAGTTCCAGACGCTGAAGCCTGATGATGCAGCAACTTTAGTCCCTTGATTGTCCTGTACGCCATCCGCGGCGGCCGAAATGTCAACAGTGCCCCAGCAGAGCAAAGCCAGGGAGAGCAAGAAACAGGAGATTGTGCGCATGAGCGTGAACTCCATCGCGTCGCAAGCATGAAAAGTGACGCTGTATGCCAAAACCAGCTCCTTTAGTCCAGAGCGCTTTCCTTGCCCGTAACATCTTTTTTCCGCAATGTTACCACCAAGTACAGCCTACCCAGCCCGGGGCTGAACCAATCCAGGCACCGATCGGCAACGACCGCAGCACGCCAGAGGGGTTGCCAGAATGCAAAGTAACCGGGGTTGGCATACTGAACGACGGACTCCAGAACCAAACCATTTGACCGGGCGGTATGCCGCAACTCCTTCACCGTGTTGAGCCGATAGTGAGTTGGAAACGTATCGTGATGCGAGCGGCCATACAGCCCGCGAATCAGCTCCTGAGTGACCCGATGCGGCAGCAAGTGCAGCAATCGAGCGGCCCAGCTCACATAATGCCTGGCGTTGACCGTCAGGGCAACAAACCGGCCGGCCGGTGCAGCACGCGGCTCACTTCTCTCATGAAAATCACCGGCGTCGCGACATGTTCCATGACCCATGACGACGTGACGAGGTTGAAAGTCGCCGCCGGGAAAGGAATCTGACCTGTCGGTCCGAGCAAACGAAACCACTCCGGGTGCTGTAGCCGCGGGTGTACCTGAAAGTCAGTCCCCCACACTTGCCTCTCTGCCGTGCGATAGGCCGCTAGCTGCGACTGGTCGCCGCATCCCAGATCGAGGATTTTGCCATTCTCGACGAGCCGGGCGCTAATCTCTCTGTGATAGCCTGCGCAGGCGTCCCAATCTTCGTGGGGGAAAAATCGCTGGAAGAATCGTTCCATGCAGCGACTTGTACACCGAACCCCCGCCCATGTCAACCTGGAGCGAATGGGGAGGTGGGGAGGAGGGGTGGTGGGGTGACAGGGTGATGAGGTATGAAGGGATGAAGGATGAAGGATGAAGGATGAATCAGAGCCACGCCCTGATGTCGTCTTTGATCATTTCTTTTTCATCCTTCATCCTCATTCATCCTTCATCCTTTCCTTGTCACCACCGCACTTGACCGGCCCTTGACTTCCGTGTTACTAAGTCCGTGAACATGTTCAGACATCGCAGTCAGGTCCTGTGTGCCTGGTTTTTGATCTGGGACTTGATCCTTACCGCCGCGGCGTGGATGGGGGCATATTACCTTCGCTTCGAGACCGGCTGGTTGCCGGTCAACACGACCCCTCCGGACTTTTACCTGTGCTGGCGCAATGTCCCTCTCGTGTTGCTCCTTGCCGCGGTCGCTTTCCGGTTCACGGGGCAATACGCGATTCACCGGCTGCGACGCTTTCGGGAGGACCTCCTAAGCGTTTTGAAGGGCACGGCTCTGCTCTCCCTCCTGGCGATGGCGGCCACTTTTTACCTCCACGATTCCTACGAATCACGCGCCACGATGATCCTTTTCTCCACACTCACCGCGGTCAGCATCTTGACGGCTCGCAGGCTCAGTTGGGCCGCCATCCGCACGCTGCGCAGCCAGGGCTACAACCAGACCCACGCCATCATTGTGGGAACCGGCCGGGTGGCCCGGAAAACGGCTCGTGCCTTGCGCCGGGCAAGCTGGATGGGGATCAAGAACATCGGTTTTGTCGAGGAACAGTTGAACCGCTGGACCGAAGACCTGCACATTCTCGGCTCTTTCACCGACCTGCCCGGCCTGATCCAGAAATACGGCATCGAGCACGTCTTCATCGCCCTGCCGTTGAGCCGCTATGACGACGCCCGGCGGGTATTCGATATTCTTTCCAAGTCATTGGTCGAAGTGCGCCTGGTGGCCGACATTCCCAATCTCGCCGGCCTGTCGCTGACCACGTCCAACCTCGACGGTCTGCCGGTCCTGGGTCTGCGCGAGAGTCCGCATTTCGGCCTCAACGTCGTGGTGAAACGCTGCATGGACGTCGCCCTCTCCGGAGCAGCGCTCCTGCTGGTAGCGCCGTTGATGGCCCTCATCGCCCTGCTGGTGAAGCTCACCAGTCCCGGTCCCATCTTCTACCGGCAAGAACGGTGCGGCCTGAACGGCCGGACCTTTGCCATGCTCAAGTTCCGCAGCATGCGCACCGATGCCGAGCAGCAAACAGGAGCCGTCTGGACCAGAAAAGACGATCCGCGCCGGACCCTTCTGGGCGGCTTTCTCCGCCGCACGAGCCTGGATGAATTACCGCAGTTCATCAACGTCTTGAGAGGAGACATGAGCCTGGTCGGCCCGCGGCCGGAACGCCCCGTATTCATCCAGCAGTTCAGCAAGACCATCCCCAACTACATGGCCCGCCATTGCGTGAAAGCCGGCATCACCGGCTGGGCACAGGTCCACGGCTGGCGCGGCAATACTTCACTCCGCAAACGCGTTCAGTTTGATCTGTACTACATCACCCATTGGACACCGTGGTTGGACCTCCGCATCATCTGGATGACGGTATGGCACGGGTTGTTCCATCGGAATGCGTATTGAGTCGGCCCCGTTTAGCGACGCCCCTGCGAGCGTCGCCGGCCCACACACTTCTCCGAACGTCGCTAAACATGCTAAACTCATTTCCCCGGCTCCGACACGACCGGCGCCACCTCGTCAACGGCCACTGTTTCGCCGCCGTTGATCGTACATAGGGCCTGGAAGTCCGCGTCGGAAATCGTCTCGGGAATGAAGCGCACCTTGCCGTCGGCCATGATCGCGTAGGTGCCGTGCTTGCCGTCGCGCTCCACACAGATGAAGGGCTTGATACTGTCCTTCTCCGGCACGCCGCGAATCGTGCTGCCGCCGCCGGCTATCCACGGTGTCTTGTAGTCGGCCGGCACCTGGATCAGGGCGATCGTCTTGTCCAGGCCGTCCTTGATATCTTCCAGCTTTGTCTCGCGGTCGTAACCGAAGATGCCAAGTTTCTTCGCCACGGAGGAATCTTGTGCGGAATAGTCCGCCGCATCCATTCCTACCCCTGCCATGCCGACAAAGTGTGTGGCGGCAACGTCGGTCTTCATGCCGGGACAGCGGATCCACCAGGCAGCCTCGGCGCTGTCGGCTGCCAGGAACTGCGGAATCAAGATCGCAGCAGCCCGAGCATTCTCGTCACCGCGCCACGAATCCTTGAGTTCCAGCTTCAAGGGGAGCTTCTTGCCGTCGGCAGGAAACTGATCGCGGGACACGTCGAACTGCGGCAGGTAGGGTAGCAGGTCGATCATCCAGCTTAGCCGCTGCGATGGGACCGGTGGAGTCACGGACCCGGACGCCGCGGCCGGCAGATAGGTGCCCCTGGGAAACTGGCCCTTCTCCCTGGCATAGGCCAGAAGCGCATCCGCCAGTTCGCGCATGTGCGCATTGCGCTGGACCATACTCGCCCGGCCTTTCAGCAAGGCGGTCTTTGATTTCAGGTGCTCCAGTACGCGCTGTCCGGCGCCCGTGATGGTTAGTTCGATATCGGCGCGAACGACGTTGCCGTTGGCCGTGGCGTTCAGGGTGCCTTTCACGCTGCTCGGATCGAGGCCGATAAGCTCGGCAAGGACCTTGGTGGTCTGCGCTTGCCTGGTGCCGTCGCGAAGCAAACCGGCAACGTTCTCGGCGGCGGGCTTGTCGTTGCATTCAAATACAAGTACGCCAGAAATTTTGACACGATCCATCTTGAGCAAGGCAAGGCCGATCACTCGGGTCGATTTCAGGAACGCCAGCAGATGCTGATCCTGTGGACTCTCCAGGTGCAGGGCCTGGACGAATTGATCGAGGATGCCGCCGGCCTTTTGTGTCTCGAGCACCACCATGAAGACCGCCGGCCCACTCGCCTCCAGCTCATGATGAACAAGTTTTACAGCGGAGCTGCTGTTGGCGTAATACCCGCCCGCCGGCGGCAGACCTCGGTCATACAATCTTTCTTCCAGTAGGGCCCTGTCGGCGATGATCATGGCCCGATCCTTGATGGCGGTGACGCTGTCCCTGGACCTGTCCTTGACAAAATAGAGTCCCATTTGCCGCGCCGCCGCCCCCGGCAGCGCCCTGCCGGTTTCGTCAACCTGTCGGTTCAAGAGCGCCATCAGGTTGCCCAGCTCGCGGAACTGATCGTTGCCGGTGACAAGGAAGTAGGAGTCGTCCCCCTGCTTCTTGACCTCCTGCAGTCCAAGTGCCTTGGCGACGGCGTCGCGGTTGATCGGCTCCCTGGTAACGATGACGTTGTAGGACCAATTCTTCTTGAGGTTCTCGGCCCGGACAAAGTGCGACAGATCATTGGGAGCAAAACCCAGATTTTTGTTGAAGCGTGCCTTGAGGAATTTGCCAAATGTGTCAGGCGTGTCGAAGGCCGCATACTCCAGGTCCGTACTGAAGAGCTTTTCGCCGGTGAATGAGTAGAGTGCTTCCACGTCCTTCGGCAACAGGCTGGTGATTTCCTCCTCAACAGTGGGGACTACGACCTTCACTTCGTCGGGCTTCGTTGTAACTACGATGGGCGGACGAGCACGGACCGTGGGTTTGGTGGGGCGGAACAGGCTGAAACCGCCGGCCATGTAAACAATGACACCGACCACTGCGATGACAGCAACAACAGCCAGCCCGCCTCCGACGAGGACTGTGCCGGACAGGCGTTTTTTCTTGCCGGTGTGCCTACCTGCAGCGACTTCGTCCTTCTTGCCATGCTTGCGGGTGACTGGTTTGCCTTTGGCCGGCGTGACCTTGGCCGTGGTAGGCGTAGCCTTTGAGCCTGCGGCTACAGGCTTTTTCGCACTGGTTTTTGGCTCCGCCGGCGTCTCGTCCAGGTTAGGCATCCCGTCGATGCCGGCATCCTCAGTGGCATCTTCCTGCGTCTCCACGGCAGGCTCGGTGACGACAAACTTGTACTGGCAACGCGGACAGATGACCTTGCGGCCGACGAAGCTCTTGTCCTTGATCGACACCATCACTTCGCAGCTCGGACACTGCTGTTTGAAGCTGGCAAGGGCCATGAATGAATCTCCGTGACGCGGTCCTATCTTCCATGATAGCAGTGGAACCAATAACAATCACAGATCTGGATCACCTTGTCACCTTGTCACCTTGTCACCTTGTCACTCCGCCCCGTGCCGCCTGTGCTGGCCTGGCGAATGCGCCTCTCCCTGACTTCCTGCTCCAGCCGGGTCAGCAACTCCGCCACCGGCAGCGCTCCCAGATCGCCGTCAACGCGGTCGCGGACGGCCACGGTACCGCTCGATTGCTCCTTCTCGCCGACCACAAGCATGTACGGGACCTTTTCGAGCTGGGCTTCGCGGATTTTGTAGCCGATCTTCTCGGGCCGGTAGTCGCCGGCGGCACGGAAGCCTTTAGCCCTTAACTCGGACTCCATGCGCCGGCCGTAGTCGCTGAACTTTTCGCTGACCGGCAACACGCGCATCTGCTCCGGCGCCAGCCACAGCGGAAAGGCGCCGGCGAAGTGCTCGATGAGAATGCCCATGAAGCGTTCCATCGAGCCGAACGGTGCCCGGTGGATCATCACCGGCCGATGGGCGTGATTGTCGGCGCCGATATATTCCAGCTCGAAGCGTTTCGGCAAGTTGTAGTCGAGCTGCACGGTGCCGAGCTGCCATTCACGGCCGATGCAATCGCGGACGACGAAGTCGATCTTCGGCCCGTAGAAGGCGGCCTCGCCTTCCTCGGCCGTGTAGTTCATGCCAAGATTGCGTGACGATGTCCACGAGGTTGCGCTGGGCGTTGTTCCAATCTTCCTCGTTGCCGACATATTTGCCGCTGCCCGGCGTCCGCAGG
Organism: uncultured Gemmataceae bacterium; assembly: GCA_963804745.1. Classification (GTDB taxonomy): domain Bacteria; phylum Planctomycetota; class Planctomycetia; order Gemmatales; family Gemmataceae; genus CAWDRY01. Next base: position 36,279 of record CAWDRY010000022.1, on the reverse strand, counting down.
CCGATGCGCACCCGATAATCGGTCAGTCCCAGGTTCGACAGCACGAACAGCACCAGCTCGATGTTGGCCCGCATTTCCGATTCGATCTGCTCCGGCGCGACGAACAGGTGGGCGTCGTCCTGCGTGAAGCCGCGCACCCGCGTCATGCCGGACAGTTCGCCCGTCTGCTCGTAGCGATAGACGGTGCCGAACTCGGCAAGGCGCACCGGCAGATCGCGATAGCTGCGCGGCTCGGCCTTGTAGATCTGGATGTGATGCGGGCAATTCATCGGCTTGAGCAGATAACCTTCTTGCTCCTTGAGCCAGTCGAGCAGTGCCTTGCGCCCGGCTCACGGGGATCTCAGCTTTGAAGTATGCCGGCAGGTCCACGTCCATCGCCTGGATGACGTTCACAACATAGCGATTGACCGCTTCCAGCCTGCGCTTCCGGCGTTTTGGCTTCGGCGTAGCCGGGGACGTGGAACTGCGTCAGTTGCATGAACTGTGCCATGTCGCGTTCGCGCTCTTCATCGAGCAGCCCCGCGGCCAGGCGGTGCTGGGCCAGGTCGAGCGCCGACCCGGCGGGATGATGGTACATGGGCGGATACTGGGCATCGCGGTAATAGGGAAAATGGCCGCTGATGCGGTACAGCTCCAGCCGGCCGATGTGCGGCGTATAGACCGGCTGGTAGCCGCGTTTCAGCAGCTCGTCCTTGATGAAGTTTTCCAGGATGCCTCGGACGGTCGCCCCTCGCGGCATCCACAAGATCAGGCCGCTGCCGGCGGACTGGCTGATCGTGAACAGCTTCAACTGCTTGCCGAGCACGCGATGGTCGCGTTTCTTCGCCTCTTCCAGTTGGTGCAGATAGGCGTCGAGTTCTTTCTGCGTGAAGAAAGCGGTGCCGTACAGGCGCTGGAGCTGTTTGCGGCTGGCGTCGTTCTTCCAGTAAGCCCCGGCGATGCTGAGCAGCTTGAAGGCGCCGACCTTGCCGGCGTGCGGGATGTGCGGCCCGCGGCACAGGTCGATGAATTCGCCCTGGCGGTAGAAGCTCAGCGTGGGATACTGCTTCAAATCCTCGTCGATGTGCTCGACCTTGTAGCCTTGCCCCATGTCCTGACAGAGAGCTATGGCCTCGGCGGTGGAACGCTCGAAACGCTCGAATGGCTAGGCCCCGGCGATGATCTTGCGCATTTCCTCCTCGATGCGCGGGAAGTCCTCTTCCTTGATGGGCGGTGTCGCGTCGATGTCGTAATAGAAGCCGTTCTCGATGGTCGGCCCGAACGCCAGTTGCACGCCGGGGAACAGCCGCATGACGGCCCGGGCCATGATGTGAGCGCAGCTGTGCCGCAGGACATCGAGTGCTTCGCGATCCTTGTCGGTGAGAATTTGAAAAGACACTTCGGCCTCGCCGGCCGGCAGTTCAATGTCCAGATCGACGATGACACCGTTGACCTTGGCCGCCACCGCCGCCTGCGCCAGTCTCTTGCCGATGCCCTCGGCCACCTGGCGCGGCCGGGTTCCTTCCGGCACTTGCTTCTGAGAACCGTCGGGAAGTCGCAAAGTGAGCATGATCCATTCTCTCGAAACGCAAGCCATTAACTTGACAAGGTGACAGGGCGACAAGGTGACAGGTTCAGCCCCGGTCACCTTGTCACCCTGTCACCTTGTCACCTTGTCACCGGTTATTACTCGCCCACATAAGGCATCAGCGCCATGAAGCGGGCGCGTTTGACCGCGTCCTTGACGGCACGCTGGAACGCAGCGCAGTTGCCGTTTCGCTTGCGACTGTTGAGTTTGCCCTGGCTGGTACAGAGCTTCTTCAAGGTCTGCACATCTTTGTAATCCACGAACGCCGGCCGCGGGCAGCCTTCCCTCGTGCAAAATCGGCAGCGATTCTTCCGGCCTCGCCCAAGCTTCTTGCGAACCATTGCGCTTCCACCCTCGAAATTCGATATTTGGTTGTCAAAACGTAAGAATCGCTAAGTTAGCGGCTGCCAGCCGTTCTGTCAACGGGACGAATGGGCAAACCAGGATTTCTCAACACAAAGACACAAAGAACACAAAGAAGACAGCCAGGAGAGAATGGAGGATAGAGATGATAGAGGATAGAGGATGGAGGATAGAAAAAAGGAATCGTGAATCTGGTTCTCCCCTGCCGGTCATTGTTTTCTATTCTCCATCCTCTATTCTCGATCTTCGTTTCTTCTTTGTGTTCTTTGTGTCTTTGTGTTGAAAAATCCGGATATAGCAGCTGCAAACCGCCCTTGATGCCGATGGCAACACCTGTAAACCATGGGAAACATTCTCCTCGCCTGCTCGCGGCCGCCACGGTGTCGTGCTGCTCCCACTATTCGCGAAAACCGCACGATTTTCGTTGTTTCTCGCACGCGAACTCCCATTAACGGCGGGCGGGCCGGCCACTGGCACTCCATTTGCTCCTACTAGAGCATCACGCATGGCCGTGCTCTCTAATACGTGGCGGGAGCAGGCATCGATCCATGTACTCCTTCTCTCCATGGCTGGTTTCGCTCCTTCTGTCGGGCGAAACCAGCCCCATTTACCAACAAAACATATCGTAGCCCCTATGCGCCAGGCATGCCGCCGTGTACACTTTCCCGTACAGTCCGGTAATGTTTGTGGAGTGAACTGGAGGAACCATGCCGGAAATCATCAATTGTCCTCAGTGCGACCGCAAGCTGAATGTGCCCGTGGAGTTGCTCGGGCAAACAGTGAAGTGCCCCACGTGCAGCGCAACTTTCACTGCCAGCATTCCCGGCGACGGTGGTACGGTACAGCCGCCCTCCACGGCGGTCCGGCACGAGCCGTCCTGGCCGGAGGAACCAGCCGGGCAGCCAAGCCCTCCGGTTGCCGCCGCCTGATTTCGCACGGGATGACGACGACCTGCCGCCACGCCGTTCGTCCTACCGGACGAGGGGTTTGCCGCCTCACCGCGGAACGACGATTCTGGTGCTTGGCATTCTCAGTATTGTGATCTGCGGCTGGATTGGCCCCTTTGCCTGGTCGATGGGAAATACAGACATGGACCAGATACGGAGCGGCCGCATGGACCCGGAAGGAGAAGGGCTGACCAATGCCGGGCGTATTCTCGGCATCATCGGCACGGTTATTGGCGTCTTGCAACTTTGCTATGCGGGTGTTGTCTGCATGGGCGTCATGGGTAATGTGAGATGAGTGGTCGGGTACAGGAGTAATCCCCGATTCTGGTCTCGAATGTTTGCGTACTTCAACGTGAAATGAGCGTTTCATGCCGATCCTTATCAACTGTCAATCCTGTGGCTGCAAGCTGCGTATTCCTGACACGCTCATAGGCAGCAAGGTCAAATGTCCTCGATGTAGCACAATCCTGGTGGCTTCGGAGAGCCTGGAAACACCGCCCGATCATCACTTCAAAGAAGAGCAATCCACACAGACCAAAGAAAGGCACGACGATTCTGAAGCTGATGAAGGGCAGTCAAGGCCAAAGTCCTCGTCAGGCCAGCACTTTCAGGTCAAACCATCGTCCATGCGCAAACATGCTCCCAGCCAGGAAGCGAACAACGAGGACGACCAAACCGGTGAGGAAGATGATAAGGGTCAGGCTCCGCTTCCTCGCCGCCGCAGCCAACATGAGGATGATGAGGATGAAGACGACAGGAACCGTGTCCCTCAGCGGCGGCGGATAGACTGGAGCAAGACACGCCTCGGCATCACGTTGGTCCTGGCGGCTACGCTGGTCACTGTCGCCAATTACGTTGTGACTGTTGTCGGCATAATCGTCCTCCTCGTGATGTATAGTGCAAGCCTTTCGGCCAGCAGCCGTTCAGGAGGAGGAGGAGGCGGGGCAGTGATGGCGGGTCTTGCTGGTTTGGGTGTGGTGCTGGTTTTCTCGTGCTCCATGATGTTGGCGGCCATTGTGCTGAAACTCGTGGGTCACATTTTCTGCCTCGGATCTCCGCAGAGGCAGGGAGCGCGCACTCTCGCCATTGTGACATTGTCATTGGTTGGCGCAGCCACCCTTCTATACTTTCTGACAATCCTTCTTGGTTTTGTGGAAGGAGGACTGCGAGGAACTTCGCCCCTCGCTTCGGCGGGGGGGGCACACGGCGTGGCCAGCATAGTGAACGTGCTGTCAAACATGATCAGCCTGGCGGGGTTCATCGTCTTCATGTTTTTCTTGCGGGCTGTTGCCCTGGCCGCACGGGGACAGGACCTGGCGCGAATGTTGTTCGTTTTTTGATCACATTCGGGTCAGTGATAGCAGCGAGTATCGTTGCGATATGTTTGTTCGGAATCGTGCTCTATGCCGGAGCGGCCTCGGCGTCCAACAGCCGTGGCGATCCGACGGGTTTCCTGGAAGGGGCCGGCTATTTGGGCCTGGCCTGTTTCGGCCTCATTGCCTGTGCATTCTTGGCCGTTTTCATCTGGTACGTTATAATCTTGCTTCAGGTGCGCGGGCTGCTTTCGCGACGACTGGAAGGCCGCGCATGAGCCGTTTCAGAATGTTACCAGTACAACTATTTGCGAGAGGTATTCATGCCAACAACAGTCGATTGTCCATCCTGTAGCCGCAAGCTCAGCGTGCCCGATGAGCTGCTGGCCAAGCAGGTGAAGTGTCCTAGTTGCGGCACGATTTTCACGGCGACGGCCAGCGCCGGCGCATCCGACCCGGTCCGCGCTGCGCCTCCCGCCGAGGAACCGCCCCGACCGAGCCAACGCCGGCCTCCGCCACGCGAACCAGAATATGAGGACGAACGCGCCTACGATGATTACGACGATGAGCCGCCGCGCAGGTCCGGCCGGGGTTCTTATCGGCGATCCAACCTGGCGCCGCATCGCGGCAGTACGATCATGGTCCTGGGCATCCTTAGTCTGGCCGTCGCCGGCATTATCCTCGGACCGATCGCGTGGATCATGGGCAACAATGATATGAAAGAGATACGTGCGGGGCGAATGGACCCTGAAGGAGAGAGTAACACGAACACAGGCCGCATTTGCGGCATGATAGCCACGCTGCTGTAGGGCGGCCTCATAGTCTGTTGCGTTCTCTTCTATGGCGTCATGATTATCGGGACGGTCTTAAGTGCCGCAGCCCACTGGGAATTGACACTGAGAGTGAGATAGCCAACCGCCAACTCCTGAATATCATAGAGCCGTGCCATGCCATTAACCATCGACTGTCCATCCTGTAGCCGCATTACTAATGATCCTGCAGATACTCGGCCCAGTGCGAGATAACTTTGTCGTTTTGAAGAACTCTGGAATAACCCTGAATTGAGAGTACCACCATGCCAATTACCATCGACTGCCCATCCTGTAACCGCAAGCTCCGGATACCCGACGAGCTGTTGACCAAGCAGGTGAAATGTCCAAGCTGCGGCACGACATTCACCGCGTCGGCGCCAGCCGGCGAAACGGAGTCGGCCCGTGCCGCACCTCCCGCCGAGGAACCGCCCCAGCCGAGCCAACGCCGGCCTCCGCCACGCGAACCAGAATATAAGGACGAACCCGCGCACGACGATTACGACGATGAGCCGCCGCGCAGATCCGGTCGGCGGTCTTCTCGCGGGGCCAACTTGACGCCGCATCGCGGCACAACGATCATGGTCCTGGGCATCCTTAGCTTGTTCGTTCTCGGGATCATCCTTGGACCGATCGCGTGGGTCATGGGCAACAACGACCTAAAAGAGATACGCGCCGGGCGCATGGACCCCGAGGGAGAGAGTAATACGAACACCGGGCGCATCTGTGGGATGATTGCTACGATACTCCATGGCACCCTTCTTGTGTGTTGCTGCCTCGTGACGATTATAAGTGCGATAGGCTCAGCAGGCGGCCACTGAGAAAGCGTGAGGCGGTGAAACATGCCCACCATCATCGACTGCCCCTCCTGTAGCCGGAAACTTCAAGTGCCCGACGCTCTCCTCGGCCAGCAGGTCAGGTGCCCTACCTGCACCAGCGTGTTCGAGGCGCTGGCTACCGCGAAGCCGCCTCCTGAAGAGTCGTCGTCGGAGCCGCTCCCCCTCACCCTGCCTTCTCCCCCCACGACGGGGAGAGAGGGTTGGGTGAGGGGGCCATCGGCGAATGAGCCGGTATCCGAACCGTCCCGTGCTTCGCCTACCCCCTCACCCTGCCCTCTCCCCCGTAGCGGGGGAGAGGGTTGGGTGAGGGGCCCGGAGTGTAACTTCAAACTCGTGCTCGATGAGCGAATACCGCCCACGCCCGCTGGATCAGCGCCGCGCGGCGTAAGCAAGGGCTGCCTTGCTTACGCTTCAGGCTCGGAACTGACGACCGACGACTTCAAATCCTGCCCCAACTGCGGCGAGCGTCTCCGCCAGGACGCCAATCGCTGCCGCTACTGCGGCGAAGACCTCACCCGCGGATCGTCCCGTCATGGCGAGCGCCGGCCGCGCTATGTAAGACGCGATTGCGAACCACACCGCGCCGGCCTCATTTTGACCTTTGGCATCCTCAGCATCGTTCTTATCTTCTTCTGCATGGGGATCGTCGCGTTCCCATTCGGCGTTGCCGGCTGGATCATGGGACAGCGCGATTTGCGGAAAATAAACGCCGGTACAATGGATGGGGAAGGCCGCTCATCCACCCAGGCCGGCTGGGTGTGCAGCATCATTGGAACGATTCTGAGCGGTTTGATTCTGCTTCTTCTGGTAGCTTACATGGTCATCATCATGATCGCGGCCATGTATTCCTCGAACAGTGGCTTCTGAAGGCGGCGAGTAAAATGCCGCCTGGGCAATGGAACGAGCTCTTGCCATGTCAACCATCATCGACTGCCCATCCTGTGGCTGCAAGCTTAAAGCTCCCGAAGAATTGCTCGGCAAGCAGGTTCGCTGCCCGACATGCAGCAATATTTTCGATGCGGTTGCTGGCCCCGCGCCGCCCCCGGGGGCCGTGCAACTGGAAGACCCGCACCTCCGCCCGTCGGCGGCGTCAGCCGGCACGCCGTCGCCTGGTCTTTCTCAGGAATCAGCCGGGGATCTCGTACCCAGTCCGACCGGCGGGGCTGCCCAGCCCTGGGAAGGACGGTCAGGCTATTATCTGCGGCGCGACTGCGAGCCGCACCGCGGCACTCTCATCCTGATTTTTGGTATTCTCAGCCTGGTTTTTTGCGGATTGGTTGGTCTGGGAATGGGTATTGCCGCCTGGATCATGGGCCAACGGGACCTGAGGAAGATGGACGCCAACATGATGGATCCGGCGGGACGCGGCAATACCCAGGCCGGCAGAATATGCGGCATGATTGGAACTATTTTGAGTTCGCTCAATCTGCTCTTTGCCGTAGTCTATGTTATCGTCTTAATAATCTGGGTAACGAGCCTTAGCCCATCTCCGCCCAGCACCTGGCCGCCGCCATCACCACCGCCGCCAGCAGAGGAGAGGCCGGATGATTAGGCGAGCGGCGGATAATAATTTACCATCCCTCGCTGACGCTTCGGGCCAGTGTGACATTGGCCCGAAGCGTCAGCGAGGGATGACATCACACTTGCCGCTCGCCTTTGCGCATTCCGAACGCTCCGCTACGCCTGTAAGGTTACATCCCCAGGCTCACTCGATGTCTGCAAGATGACAGGGTGATCGTCAGGTCACCCCGTCATGGGTGCAGGACGTGGTTTGCGCGCGTCGTAGCCGAATTCGCCAGAATTCGGGGTGGCGCTCTCTCCCCTGGCCCCGAATTCTGGCGAATTCGGCTACAGCGCCTCCAGGGTATTTCACGCTCCGTTGCAAACCGTGTCCTGCACCCCCCCCGTCACCTTGTCACCTTGTCACCCTGTCACCACTCACCACTCACCACTCACCACTCACCACTCACTCACTCCGGATACAGCGGCGTGCTCAAATAGCGCTCGCCCAGGTCCGGCAGGAGCACGACAATCAGCTTGCCGGCGCAGTCGGGCCGCCTGGCGACCTGCACGGCCACGTGGGCCGCGCCGCCGGAGCTGATGCCGCACAGCATCCCCTCTTCACGCGCCAGCCGGCGGGCCATGTCGAAAGCGTCCTCGTCCTTCACCTGAATTACCTCGTCGATGATGTCCAGGTTGAGCACGCCGGGGATGAAGCCGGCGCCGATCCCCTGGATGCGGTGCTTGCCCGGCTTGAGTTCCTGGCCGTGCATCTTCTGCGTGATCACCGGACTGTTGACCGGCTCGACGGCGATGGCCTTGAACGACGGTTTCCGCTTCTTGATGACCTCGGCGACGCCGGTGATGGTCCCGCCCGTGCCGATGCCGGAGACGAAGATGTCCACCTTGCCGTCGGTGTCGTTCCAGATTTCCTCGGCGGTGGTGCGGCGGTGAATCTCGGGATTGGCGGGGTTCTTGAACTGCTGCGGCATGAAGGAATTGGGCGAACTCTTCAATAGTTCTTCAGCCTTGGCAATGGCGCCGGCCATGCCTTTCTCGCCGGGGGTCAAGACAACCTCGGCGCCGAACGCCTTGAGCAGCCGGCGGCGCTCGAGGCTCATCGTCTCGGGCATGGTGACGACGAGCTTGTAGCCGCGCGCCGCACAGGTGAACGCCAGGCCGATGCCCGTGTTGCCGCTGGTCGGTTCGACGATGATCGTGTTCTTGTTGATTTTGCCCTCGCGTTCGGCCGCGTCGATCATGGCCACGCCGATGCGGTCCTTGACCGACCAGAGGGGATTGAAGCTCTCCATCTTGACGGCGACCGTCGCCTTGCAGTCGCCGACCACGCGCCGCAGCCGAATGAGCGGCGTGTGGCCGATGACCTGCGTGATGTCGTCATAAATCTTGCCCCGGAAGGGTTGCGGAACGGCCATGAGTCATTCTCCTTGTGTAAAGGATGAAGGATGAAGGATGAAGGATGAAACAGACAAGAAGAAGCAAGAGTGCGCCTCGCGCTCCGGGTCCGATTCATCCTTCATCCTTCATCCTTCATCTTTGATCGTCAGCACTGGAGAGGAATTGTAGGGCGTTCGGCATGAGGGGGCAAGCAGATTGTGTTTAGCGACGCTTCGAAGAAGCGTGCGGCCCCACGCTCTGTGGGGAAAAAGTTAGGCGAGCCGAGCAGCGTAAGCTGCCGGGTGACGGCATCCATCACCCGGCAGCTTACGCTGCTCGGCTCGCCTGTAAACGTTCTACTCCACTGCTTGCGAGGCCAGGGCATGTTCGGAGACGGGATCGGGCGCGACTGCCTCCTTGACCCAGAACGCTTGCACCAGCAACAGGAACGAGCCGACGACCAGACAGCAGTCGGCGACGTTGAAGATGGGCCATTCGAACCAACCGTGGTAGTGCAGAAAGTCGCGGACGCCGCCGAAAACTAGGCGGTCATAAAGATTGCCCAGCGTTCCCGCCAGGATGAGCCCCAGACAGGCACAAAACAAGCGATCTCGCTTCGCTGCCGTGAAGGTCACCCAGTAAACAATGGCCCCGGAAGCCAAAAAACTAACCAGCGCGAAAACGACGTTAGCCATCTCCCGGGCATCACAGCCAAACCGGCTGCCAAGCCAACAGAATAAGGGATATGCCCAACTTTCTTTGTGACCACCCATGCCGAATACCGCGCCCGAGTTGACAACAGGTTGAAATTTTCCTGTTTCGGGATTACCGGTGTACCCGGCCAACAGGCCGAAAGAGTTGCTCAAGACAGGCCACTCCTGATTGGCTCCAGCCATGTCTTGCGGATACCGCCAGGCAAACACGGCGTACTTGCTGGCTTGATCCATGCCGGTTCCCATCACGACCAGAATCCAGAACAATCCGACATAGCTTCGTGCTGTCATGAGTCTCATCACCCTTGCTGAAGTTTGCGGGCGCAATTCATGCAATTGCGGGCGAACGGCATGGCCTGGAGCCGTGCCTTCGGAATCTCCGCATGACATTCTTCGCAACGGCCGAAATTGCCCTGGTGGATGCGATCCAGGGCGGCGACGATCTCGTCCAGGCTCTTCTCCTCGTTTTCCAGCAGGTTCAGGGTGAATTCTTGCTCGTAGTTGTCGGTGCCCAGGTCGGCCATGTGAATCGGCATCTTCGACAGGTTGCCGCTCCCCTCTTCTCCCGCCTTGTGCAGGGCCTCATCTGCCAGAAGCGAAACGTCGCCGTTCAAGCGCTGTTGCAAGGCCAGTAACCTTTGCCGATAGGTCTCCAGTTCCGTTTTTGTCATCGTGATCCTCGGGTGGATGCTCAATTTATGGTAATGCACTATCCGAGCTTTCACGATACCCGACCGTACCCGCCCCGTCAAGGAGCCGTCCGGCACGCCAGCCTGTATACATTGCCAAGCATGTGGAGAACAAGTGCAGAAGTCGCCGCTTAATCCACTGATAATCCAGGCTGATCTTGCCGATAGTAACGATACGGGGACGAAGCGCGATGTCCCCTCACCCCTATCCCTCTCCCCCGCAGCGGGGGAGAGGGGTAGGGGTGAGGGGGTCAGCAGGGCAACGTAAGGTAGGTTGCTAACCAGGGGAGATGGGCAAACTCTAGCTGTTATGCCGGTGGTCCGGATGGCCTGAGCAACCTGGGCCGGCTTTCCCCTTCAGCCTATCTTGACGCCTGATGGATAAGCGGGAACAATCGTTTGGCATAGTATCGTTCTTTCGCTGTAGTGCAGGCGGCTCGCATTATCCGAGCCTGAAGCGTAAGCGAAGTTGAAGTGCAGGCGAGCCGCCTGCACTACAGGTTTGACAAGGGCCCAGTGACCTGGAACGGACACCCCGAACGTGCTTCTCCTGAGTAGATGTGATTGCGAGGGCAAAGCCGTGCGTGTCGTGTTCTGCCTCGGAATGTCTGTGCTCTGTCTGGCATTGGCAGCGGGGTGCAGCACGTTCGGCAAGAAGCCGTCGGGTTCGGCCAGCGCCGGCGGCCGGCCAGCGCCCGGAGCGAAGCAGTCAGGTGACGATCCCCTCGGCGACGTGGCACTCCCCAGCCAATCAGCGCCGCCCGCCGCGGTCGGCGGCCTCCTGGCAGGCCGTGTTCTCGATAGCTACAATCGCAAACCGCCCGCTACCACTTCCATTCAGATAATTTGTGCCAGGAATGACAGTGAGCCTGCGGCTGCTCCCATCGAGCAGTATGCCGATGATGCCGGCTACTTCTCGATTCCCGGTTTGAAGCCCGGTGCCAAGTATGAATTGATTGCCCGTTCCAAGGACGGCGATCACGTGCTGGCCGGTACCACCTGGGCCACGCCTCCCAACCCCAAACTCCTCATCATTATCAGCGAGGACTTCGCGACCAGGCGCACCCCGCCCATGCCGCCGCCGCCGGTCTACCCCGGCCCCGGCTCCAAGGACGCTGCCAACCAGGCACTGCAAGGCAAGGCCCCGCAACCTCCGAAACGGGCGGCCGAGCTTGGCATTCCCACGCCCAATCCAGCGCCTCCTCCCGCACCCACGCCGCCGAAGGAGCCGGCAGCGGGCATCGACAGAAGCAACATAGCTCAGCGCGAAGCCGTGGTCAGTGCCGATCCGCTGCTGAGAGTTCCTTCGTTTTCCGCTGCCGACCAGCCGCTGGCATGGGGGCCGGCTGCCGCGCCGCTCGTTCCTACCGTGCCGTCCTGCCAGGTCGTCGGCGGCCGGCTCGAGAATCTGGCTCTGAGCGACCTGGGCGGCCGTACCTGGGACTTCCGCCGCGATCACCGCGGCAAGCTTGTCCTGATCGACTTCTGGTCAACAACCTGCCTCCCCTGCCGGCAGGCAATCCCCTATCTGGTCAATCTCGACCAGACCTATCGAGCCTATGGGCTTGAGACTGTCGGCATCGCCTACGAAGATGGTTCGCTGGCCGAACAGGTACAGAAAGTCAGTAAAGTGATCGGCTTGCAGAACATCCGCTATCAGACGCTGCTCGGTCCCGGCTACCACGCTCCATGCCCTGTGCGTGCCCAGCTCGGCATCCACAACTTCCCGACCTTGGTCCTGCTCGACGAAAACGGCCAGATCATCCGCCGCTGGGAAGGTCTCGATCGCCAACATGCCTGGGAAGTCGAAACCGAAGTCCGAAGGCGGCTGATCGGGCGATGAGTTGGATGAGTGGAACAGATCTCTACTTCAGAATTTGCGCATGCGGCGCAAATTCCAAAAGTTCCAAGACCAATCACGAAAACACGAAAAACGAAATCACGAAAGACAAACCATTGTTCACATCTTCTCCTCTGAATATCTTTTCGTGTTTTCGTGATTCTCTTTCTGGTTGCGGCTTAGCCGCGTTGGGTTCAATCCGTGGCTAATGGATATTTTGGAAGTACAGAATTTTTTCACTTCTGCTTGATGTCGTAGCACAGTATCAGATCCCGGCCCCGAATATAAAGCCGGCCGTGCAGAATGACGGGGTGAGGGTAGCCGTTGTCGATATCTTTGGGCAGCTGGAATTGGCTCTTGAGCTTGTAGGCGTTCGGATTCGCTTCGACCAAAGCCATCACGTTATTCTCGTAACGAAAATACAGATGGCCGTCGGCATAGACCACCCCGGCGGCGCCCGTGCCGGCGCCGCCGACCTTCCAGTCGAGCTTGCCGGTCATCAGGTCGAGACAGTAGGGCATGCCGTTGTTATAGCCGTGGCCGCCGTAAATTTTGTCGCCTACCAGGACCATGCCGCCGTGCATGGTTTCCAAGGTGTTGCCGCCCAGGTAGTAGACGACTTTGGCCTCGATGCCGTTGTCCCTGGGCACGAGCTTCACGAGAGCGGAGCCGCCGTTGTAGCAATTGGACGCGAACACGAGATCGCCCTTGACACAGGGGGTGGCAATATTGGACTCCCCCTTGCCGACGTTCGCGTAGTTCCACAGCAATTTGCCGCTCAAGGCGTCAACGCCGGCCAGCCCCGTCTTGTTCCCCAGCAGGGTGACGTACTGGCGAATGCCGCCGACCTCGGCGATGACGATGGATGCGAAGCCCGCCCCGCGAACGTCGGTGATCGCCGTCTTCCAGATGACCTCCCCTGTTTTCTTGTTGAAGGCGACCAGCGCCGCATCGTCACTGCCGGGAGTACAGACGACCTTGTCGCCGTCGACGAGGACCGACTCGGCGTGACCATAGCTCGGGTTCATCGTCATCGCCTTGAATTCATTACGAAGATCTTTCTGCCAGACGATGTCCCCCTTGGCCGTGTCGAGGCAGGCAAGTTTGGCTTCGTAGCTGAAGACGTAAACCTTGTTCCCGTCGACGGTGGGAGTGCTTTGCGGACTGCGATGCTCGGAACTGAATTTGCTCGCCCAGATCTGCTTGCCGGTCTGCTCGTCGAGGCAGTAGACGAAACAGCCACCGTCCTGAGCGCCCGTGGTGTAAATCTTGCCTTCAGCGATGGCAAGGCTCGACCAGCCTCTGCCGACGCTCTTGCCACCGTTGACCGTTGCTGAATTCCACAGCAGCGGCGGACCGTTCTCAGGCCATTCCTTGAGCAGGTTCTTTTCGGTCGAGACGGCGTCGCGATGCGGGCCACGCCATTGCGGCCAATCCTTGGAATCCTCAACCGTATCCGAACCTGAAGCGTTAGCGAAGAAACCGCCCAGAGCAGCGGCGGACAAGAGCAGCCCCAAGGCTACGGTCAAAGACAGCAGTTTGCGCATGAAAATTCTCCAATTCGGGGCGGCGTACCCAGCTACCGGAGATCAGTATATCACAGCACTGAACCACCATGTCAATCGTTCCGAGTTTGTTCTCACTCTCACCATATACCCCCTGATTGGTTATCATCCACAATGAGAAGAAATGGGCCAGCGGTAGAGCAACGATAACCCCTGATGTTCGTTCCACTTACGATTGTGAAGTCCACGAGGCGGTCGATGGCACAGGCCGGTGGAGACGGGCCGAGCCGGGGAAACGAACACCCATCCCTCGCTTTCAGCCCTTTCCAGGCAGATGCTCTTTGGCAACGACCTGCTCGACACCTATACTGTCAGCAGAAGGAAGGATGAAGGATGAAGGATGAAGGATGCGAAGATGGAGAATGGAGAATGGAGAATGGAGAATGGAGAATGGAGAATGGAGGATCGCGCTCTTCCATCTTCCATTCTCTATCCTCCATCCTCTCTTCTTGATTCATCCTTGTAATTATGACTACCATCGCTGAAGCACTAACCGTTGCGGTGCAGCACCATCAGGATGGTCGCCTGCGCGAAGCCGAACAGCTTTATCGGCAAATCGTCCAGACCGACCCACAGCAGGCCGACGCCTGGTGCTATCGGGGCCTGGCCTGCCTTTCCCTCGGCTGGGCCGATGAGGCGGCCAACTGTCTCCAGCAAGCCATCCGCCTGAAGCCCGACTATGCCGACGCCTGGGCCAACCTGGGCAGCGCTCTGGGCCATCTGGGCAAGCTGGACGAAGCCGTGGCGAGCTGCCAGCAGGCCCTGGGCATCGATCCGAACCTGGCCATGGCGTATCACGAGTTGGGCATGATTTTCACGGAGATGGACCGGCTCGACGAGGCGGTCGTCAATTACGAACAGGCCCTGCGGCTCAAACCGGATTATTTCGAGGCCTACAACAACCTGGGGGCGGTGCTCTCCGGCATGGGGCGATTCGACGAATCTTTCGAGTGTTACCAACGGGCGCTGCGGCTCAGTCCGCATAATGTCGAGGCCCATTGCAATTTCGCATTGCTGTTGCTGATTCAGGGTAACTTCGCACAGGGCATGGCCGAGTACGAGTGGCGCTGGCACAAGAGAGACGTGACGCTCTATCAGTTTCACCAGCCGCGCTGGGACGGTTCTTCCCTGGCGGGCCGGACCATCTTGCTGCACTTCGAACAGGGGCTGGGCGATTCCCTCCAGTTCATCCGCTATGCGTCTCTGGTGAAACAGCGCGGCGGCCGTGTCGTTTTGGGCTGCTCGGAGTCGCTGCGCCCGCTGCTGGCAACCTGTCCCGGCGTCGATCAGGCGGTGAGCACCACCGCGAATCTGCACTTCGACGTGTATGCACCTCTGCTCAGCTTGCCGCGCATCTTCGGCACCACGGTGGAGACAATCCCCGCTGATGTGCCCTATCTTTTCGCCGATCCCGCCCTGGTGAGGTGGTGGGGTAGTGAGGTGGTGAAAGGGAGACAAGGAGACAAGGAGACAAGGAGACAAGGAGACAAGGAGACACAAGGTGTGAATCTCACCACCACACCGGCCCACCACTCACCACTCACCACTCACCACTCACCACTCCTGAAGATCGGCATCGCCTGGCAGGGCAACCCGCGCAACGTGGCCGACCGGCACCGGTCCATGCCGCTGGCCTGTCTCGCGCGTTTGGGCCGGTTGCCGGGGGTGCGTCTCTTCAGCTTGCAAAAAGGACAGGGAATCGAACAGCTTGCCCAGGTCAAAGATCGTCCATCGATCGTCGAGCTGGGCAGCCGCTTCGAGACCATGATGGATACCGCCGCTGCTCTGGTGAATCTGGATCTGGTCATCACCGTGGATTCAGCCGTTGCCCATTGCGCGGGTGCCCTTGGGCTGAAAACCTGGGTGCTTTTGGCCTGGATGGCGGATTGGCGCTGGCTGCTGGAGCGTGAAGACAGTCCGTGGTATCCGACGATGCGTCTTTTTCGGCAGAAGCGACGCGGGGATTGGGAGGAGGTTATGGAGCGGATTGTGCAGGCAGTGAAATTACGACTCTTTCTCAAATCACCTGTACGCGGCAGTGTACAGTACTTGACACTCTTGGGTATCGCGAATGGCCATGATGGCGATTGAAAGCCAATGCTATCAACATGTTGCGTCAGCGCCGAAAGTTCGGCGCTGAGCCGAACTGTCCACTGCCGCACCCGGTCGTGAGAAAGTGTCGAAATTACTGATTTAGGAATTCTTCCGATTAGCCGAGACTTGCTGGGCGCAACTAATCTTTCGGCGGATGCCGGCCACGATATACTTCCTCTTCTCGTATAGCCAGGATCGAGGGCCGATTCATCCGTAATGCGTCGATGGTGGCTCGACCCGTCGGCGTTCTGCCAATGATGTGAAGACCTTGGCAGCGGAAATGCTCTCGCCAATGTTGTCGGCGTGGGTGAAACAGAGGAGTTTTGCGGCCGGTTACCGGGTCAATGCCGGATTGCCTGCGTTCCTTGCGCAGCGAACACGAGACACAGGCAAAAGCAAGATTGTCCGCTTGAGTCGGGCCATGTGCGGACTTCGGAATGATGTGGTCAATGTGAAAAGTGGCCTCCTGGCCCACTTGCGACAGTCGGCAGTATTCGCACCGGCCTCCGGCCCGCTGCTCAACCATTCGGCGCAGTCTTGCGGGAATGACACTCATGATTTTTTCGCTCGCTGCTTTCCAAGACGCTCCGCCCGCAAGCGAAGAAGGCTCAATAGCTCGGCCAGATTTACGAGGCCTTCCGCTTCTCGGCGCTCGGCGGGTGTTAAGGGCGTACCAGCATCCTGGCGATCCAAAAGCTCCTGGAGCCGCGCATTGACGCCGGGCGGCAAGCGAAAACGAGCCATGTCATCCGGGACTTCCAACTCGATGGCAACTGTTTGTGGCATGTTAGTCTCCACGAATTCCCCGATGTGAGATTATACATAGAGCTGTGGCATGTGCCCACTAAATCCATCCCTTGCGCAACAGCCAGACCTTTACGCCCTGGGTCAACAATACGTAACAAAGGAGGGTCAGACCAATGAGCGGCCAATACAACGGCGGCAATTGGACGAAACCAAGGTATGGGCCAATGGGCGTGAAGGGCAGCCACATGCCGACGAGCATGATCAAGACGCTGGTCACGATCAACGGCCAGCTTGCCAGGCTCTGAAGGAAGGGAATCCGATTGGTGCGGATAATGTGGATGATAAGCGTTTGCGTCAACAAGGATTCCACGAACCAACCCGTCTGAAACAAGGCCTCATTATCCCAGCACCCGAAGACGTAGAGCATGATGAAATACGTCGTGTAGTCGAAGATCGAGCTGCACGGGCCGATAAAAAGGATAAAGCGTGAGATCTGGCTCATCGACCACGGGCGGGGCCGGGCGACCTGCTCCGGGTCCACTTCGTCCGTGGGGATCGGCACCTGGGAGAAGTCGTACAAGAGGTTGTTGGTCAGGATCTGGATCGGTTTCATCGGCAAGAACGGCAGGAAGACACTGGCGCCCAGAACACTGAACATGTTGCCGAAATTGGAGCTGGCGCCCATGCGGATGTACTTGAGTATGTTGGCGAAGACTTTCCGCCCTTCCAGCACGCCTTCTTCGAGCACCAGGAGGCTTTTCTGGAGCAAAATGGCATCCGCCGACTCCTTGGCGATGTCAACCGCCGTGTCCACCGAGATGCCGACATCGGCGGCGCGCAGGGCGGGCGCGTCGTTGATGCCGTCGCCGAGGAAGCCGACGACGTGTCCCTTGCCTTGCAGGGCCTTGATGATCCGCTGCTTGTGGGCCGGTGACAGCCGGGCGAACAGGGTGGTCTGGCCGGCGGCCTCGGCAAGCTCGGTGTCGGACATCTTCTCCACCTGGCCGCCCAAGAGCACGTGGTCGGTCGCAATGCCGACCTCCTGGCAAATCTTCCGGCTCACCAGATCGTTGTCTCCGGTAAGGACCTTGACGGACACACCGTGCTCCTGCAAGGCCATGATGGCGGACTGGGCGGTGTCCTTGGGCGGATCGAGGAAGGCGACGTAGCCCTTGAGAATAAGCTCGCACTCGTCGTCCTTGGAGTAGGCCGGCTTGCTCGCCACATCCTTGTAGGCGACGGCCAGCACCCGGAAGCCGTTCGCGCTTAGGGTGTCGTACTCTTCCTTCAGGTCGTCGATGAGCAGGTGCTGCATCGAATAGTATTTACCGTCCAGTTCGAAGCGCGTGCAGCGTTGGAAGACCTCTTCCGGAGCGCCCTTGCAGATGAGCCGGTTGCCCCCTGGGGGGTGAGTGGTGAGTGGTGAAGAAGGTTCGGACCACTCACCACTCACCACTCCACCACTCACTCCTGGGGCGGGCATGCTCACGACCACCGACATGATCTTCCGGGCGAAGTCGAAGGGGATCTCATCGACCTTGCTGTACTCCGCGAGCGCAACCTGCCCGTGCAGCTCCGCGTAGTGGAGGATGGCCCGATCGAGCAAGTTCTTCAAGCCGGTCTGGAAGTGGCTGTTGAGGTGGGCCAGCTCCAGCACGCCGTCGTTATTCTCCAGGACCACATCGCAGTGTTTCTCAAGGATGATGTGATCCATGGTGAGGGTGCCGGTCTTATCGGTACACAGCACGTCCATCGCTCCCAGATTCTGGATGGAATTGAGGCGCTTGATGATGACCTTCTTGCGGGACATGGCGATGGCGCCTTTGGAGAGGCAGACCGTGACGATCATGGGCAGCATCTCCGGGGTCAGCCCCACGGCCACGGACATGGCAAAGGAGAAGGCTTCCCACCAGTCGTGCTTGGGCTTGAACAACCCGTTGATAAGAAACACCAGGGGGACCATCACCGCCATGAAGCAGATCATGAGCCAGGTGAATTGGCGAATGCCCCTGTCAAAGCTGGTCTCGGTGGTCTGCTGGACGATGGCGCTGGACATGCTCCCCAGGTAGGTCTTCAAGCCGGTTGCCGCGATCACGCCGTGAGCGGAGCCGCTCTCCACGCTGGTGCCCAGGAAGCAGACGTTTTTCAACTCCAGCGGACTGCGTGCCAAGGTCTCCTCGCGGGCGGCGAATTTCTCGACCGGGAAGGATTCGCCCGTCAAGCTGGCCTGGATGAGGAACAGGTCCTTGCAGGAAATCAGGCGCAGGTCGGCGGGGATCATGTCGCCGGCGGCGAGCTGGACCACATCGCCAGGCACGAGCTGCGCCAGGGGCAGTTCTTTCGGATTGCCGTCGCGGACGACCGTCGCCGTGACGCTGATCATGGCCTTCAGCTTGGCAGCCGCGGTATCGGCGCGGGCCTCCTGCACAAAGCGCAGAACAACACCCAGGCACACCATAACCAGCATTACAATCGCAGCTCGGGTATCGTCGAGGACGTAGTAGGACACCGTGGCCAGGACGAGCAGCAGGATCACGAGCGGATTGATTAGCGCCTTGCCCAGCAGCCGGAGCTTGCGGTAGTGCTGCTCCTGGGCGACCACGTTGGGGCCGTATTCCGCCAGGCGCCGCTCGGCTTCCTCTTCCGAGAGGCCGGCGGCAGAAGTGGACAGTTTCTTCAAGGCCTCGTCCGCTTCTTGCCCGGCGGCTTCCAGCAGTTGAGGCGAGACACTGATCGCTTGGCCCGGCCGCTGCGGAAAGCGCCTGGGTAGTACACCAGTTGACAAGATCGGCATGAATTCCATCCTTGCTTGCGGTTTCGTGTTATCTCTTCCCTGTTCTATAGGGATTCCCCGGCAACCACCCGTCGTAGATACGCACAAACTCCCAGTTTTGCGCAAGTCGTCCCGCTTTCATCGGGTTGTTACGAATATATTCAGCGACCCGCTGAATGTCATCGCGCGTATCAAGAAATACCTTCCATCCCGGCCCACCCCAAACCGGATGGTTGGCGGAACGTCTGCCGGCGTCGATGAGAGTTTGCCGGCTTGCAACTTGGAAATGTTCAATCATTTGCTCTGCCTTGTCACGATGCTTGCGGATCAGAAAGTGAACGTGATCCTGCATGATGGCACAGCCGTAGCAGGTGTAGCGCTGTTGCTTGATCGTTTGTCCGAAGCTCACGGCCAACAATGCGATGTCAGAGTCGGTGAAGAGAAGCCTTTCGTGTTTCAGAACGGGGTCGGCGGTTGCGTAGAAATCTCGTATTTCACGGAAGGCTGGTTGAATTCTCTTCCGTCCCTGGTAGAGTTCGCCAAGGTTAGCGATTTCGGGAATTCGGATTTCGTGTGAGGAACTGCCACGTGGGTCATTGGGGAGCCAGCAGGCGTAGGCGCTCCAGATCAGGTGGTAGGCGGCGACCATGAGGACTCCTTTCGTGAAGAAGGTCTATGAGCGCGAAACCGCAAGCGGAGGGGCGCGAAACCGCAAGCGGGGAGGGCGCGAAACCGCAAGCGGGGGATGTTATTCTATTTAGCAGTCATCAGGAAAAATGTCACGGCCGCGGTCACCAGCGCCACGAAGATGAGAAAGAGCCATTTAATCCAATCCGGCCCCTGCGGTCTGGCCTGGCCGAGGTCGATGTGAAGCGCCAGCTCGAATTCCGACGGCAGCGGCGGTGGTCCCAAAGCGTCGTCGGGGGCTTGCGGCACCGGTACTACCAGGTCGCGGAATTCGGGATAGCCTGCGCACGTGCTCGAAAGGTCCGATCTTGGTTCGGCAGGCATGCACGTTGCCCGCGTCGCCCAGCAATCCTTCCCGCAGCGAGCGGCGAATGGCCTGCGTGCTGCCCTTCACCGTGTGCGTCTCGCCGGTGTCGTCCTTGTAGACAAGGTACCAGAGATCATGAAATTCGGCCCCCGTGGCCGGGACTGAATCCTTGCGCGTGCTGCGGCCGATCAGGTCCTCGATGAACTCCCGACAGGTACACGGCCGTTTGTCGGCATCGGCGTTCATCGCCCGGCGGATCGCCCAGTCGGTCCGCTCCGACAGTTCCGGCGCCAGCTTGCGCGGCGGCGTCAGCTCGTTGTGGACCTTTTTCATCCAGGCGTCGAGCGGGCCGTTGGATCGGAAGGGCAGTTCGCCGGTCAATATCATGTAAAGGGTGCCGGCCAGTGAATAGATGTCGCTGCGAATATCGACGTACTTGGCGTTGCGGAATTGCTCCGGAGCCATGAAGTGCGGCGTGCCCAGCCCGCGGCCGGTGCGGGTGAGATTCAGATCGGTTTCCACTTCCTTGACCAGGCCCAGGTCGGCCAGCTTGGCCTGTCCGTCGGCGGTCACGAGGATGTTGTCCGGCTTGACGTCGCGGTGGATCAAGCCGTTCTTGTGTGCTTTGTGCAGTCCCTGCGCCACCTGGGCGATCAGACGCAGTGCCTCGGGTTCGGGTATCGGGCCTGTGCGTTCCAGCCGGCGGCCCAGCGATTCCCCGTCAACGAACTCCAGCACCAGGTAAGGAGTCTTACCTTCGATCCCATAGTCCAGGGCGCGCACAACGTTGGGGTGGTCGAGCTTGCTGGCGGCGCGGAACTCCTGCTCGAAGCGCTTGAGCAACACATAATCGCCCGCCATGTGGACCGGCATGACCTTGATGGCCACTAGTTCTCCACTGTCACGATGCCTGGCCTTGTAAATGGCGCCCATCCCGCCCTCGGCAATCTTCTCGACGATGTCGTAGTTGCCGATCGTCTGCAAAACAGGACTTGTCGTTTCTATAGCCATCCCGCTGACTCCTGACTCCTGCAACACTGGCCCGAAGCGTTAGCGAGGGATGAGTTCCCCCTCGCTAACGCTTCGGGCCAGTGTGCTGCCGAAAGCCCTGACTCCTGAATTCCGCAAAATGCTCCCTATTATCATATTGCAGTATTGCCGCAAACCTGGCAAAATTTTAGGTGTTGGCAAACTTGCTCTATAAGAATTGATGTGCTTGGCTTGAGAAGAGTTCCATCATGGGGTGGCGAACCCAGCGCATGGAGCCGCATCCCGTTCCTCCCCAGCCCAGACTATTGGGGCAAAAAAATGGAAACTCAGGCATTTTCTACTTGGCAACCGCCGCCGGATCGACGACAATAATTCTAGCAGTAGAATAATCCCCATCTGGTTGTCTTTTCGCCGGCGCCTGCAAAGCAGCATGTTCATCTCTCGGTTACGCTGCTGATGGAGCGAAAGAGGGATTCATCTGATGTTCATCGTCATCTTCTTAGGTGCATTGCTGATCGCTGCGGTGGTTGTCTGGGTGCTAGCATTTCTTGCTTCCCTCATCGGCATCATCGCCAGACATAACGTCACCCGCATAGCTCTGGTGCAACTCAACTTCCTGGCCGCGATTTCCTTGGTTGGCCTTTTGATTGTCGATTACTCCAAGGGCCGGGAGTGGGAGAGGTCGGATTTTCTGCTCAGGGTCGCCACCGATGGTCTGGCCTTGAACGAGCGCGAACCTAATGAGCATGGACAGCCCATGGTCGACTACTTTGATGACGTCGTGATGAAGAAACTGTTCAGGGATGTTGACGGGCCGCCGGTCAAGACACAGGTTGAAGAAGTCGAGCGCGTGCGTGGGATGGTTCAGGCCAAGATCGACGAAAGCCCCAACAAAGCGACCGAGTTGACCGGCATCCTCCTGCCCCTGGCCCGCACTCGGGAACGGCGTGAGGTGTTGCTCCGGCGGCTGCGCAATACCAAGAACACCAAGTTTGACGACCTGCAGGCCGATCTGAACGGCATCTTCAACGATGTCCTGCGTGAGACGCAATCGGGGACATCGGAGCCACGCGACCCGAAAGAGCGCAAGGAGGCGATTGCCTGGCTGCTGATCGGATTGACGGAATACCAGGCCTGCGATCGGCAGAGTTCCTGGCCGGCCGCGGCACCGCCGGGTCAACAGGGGTGGTCGGAGGCACAGGCCATCGCCGCAGAGCAAAAACTGCGGCTGCGCTTCGATTCCAATGCCTATCGGCGCGCGCTCACCATCGTGGGGCTGACGGCAGCCAGTCAAACCATGAACGAACAGGCGTCGGCCCAGGGGGATATGCTGGATATCGTCAATCGCGACATTGGCAGCGACCGGAGCCTGTTCGCCGATGCCCATAATTTATGGATAGAGATGCTCACGCTCATGGCCCTGGAGGTCGAAGAGCAGCAGCAATTCCAGAAACAGCAAGAAGGTCTGGCAGGCGACCAGCAGAAGGTCGTCTATGAGAGCCGCAAGAAAGTCAAAAGAATCACCGAACAGCTCCTCGAAGCTCAGCGCAAGACGCGGGAACAGCTTGATAAGCAATCCAAGCGTGAGGCCGAAGTATTCGAGTGGCAAATGTTTCTGCGGGGCGTCTGGAAGAGAACCTGCGGCTGGAACGGCTGATCCGTTCGATGGAAGGATTGGACCGGTAACGAGAAAAGGCTGCGCACCATGACACAGCTGGGCAAACTCCTGACGATCCTGCACTTTGCGTGCTCGGTGCTGGCGCTCGTCCTCTTACTGCTGTTTTATCGGCATCGGGACGACTGGTACGCCAGGAGCGCCTGGATTGCCACGGAGGAAGAGATTCCCAACAGCCAGGAAGGCAAACTTCGCTACCAGCTCACGGATGAGCGGCTGGACTTTTTGCGTTCTGCCAAGCTGCCGGAATATGTTCTGGCCAAGCTGCTCCCCTTGAAAGGTAGAGGGTTTGAGACTCGGCAGGAATTCCTGGACGAAGTTACCAATGCTCTCTCTCGACGTGACGATGGGCAGGCCCCTCTCTCACAGCTCACCGAGCCAGAAGTGAAGCAGTTCGCGGAGACTATTGCAAGATATGCCGCTCTGAGGAAAGTGAAATACTTCGACAATGATAAGCATCTCCTCTACACGGAGACAATCGACGGAAATGACCGGCTCGTCCGCCGGGAATTGCCCGTGAGTCTCGTCCGAGACCCGTAAGTACGACGAGACGGCCAGAAGGAGCAGACAGGGAAGTCCGCTACTATGACCGTGACTCAAAAGGAATTCGTTACTTCGAGCAAGCAACGTGTCTATACGGAGACCGTGGACGGCTAGAATCGCTTCTGTCACGAAGACCGGCCCAGCCGCCGGAATTGGGTAAGGTCTTCAGCAAAGTCGAGAAGATAGACAAAGCGCGCGCTGCCCTCAACGCCGCCGAGCAGCGCTGGGCCGGCGACCGGCAGCGACTGGAAAGGCGCGAGCAGGTCCACCTGGATCTTCAGGATTGGTACGCCAGGGAACTGGCGAAGATGGAGACGAGTGACGCACCGCTGCAAAGGTTGCAGTACAAAGACGGCCGCTTGGACCCGGATGAAAGCAATGGTGAACGCGCGGATGATGAAAGCGGTAGACTGGGCAGGCAAGGACCTGCATTCGTGGAAAGTCTACTTGAGAGAACTGGGTACCGCCATTGCCCTGACCGACCGGTTCATGAAAGGGTTGCAATATCTAATTGAAGAAGATCGGATGCTCACGGAAAAGCTAATTGACGACGATAAGACAAAGAGGAAAGGCCTGCGAACGCGGGTGGATGAAGAAGGAAAGAAGATGGAGCAGATACTAGCGCAGCAGAAAGAATTGGAAGGACTGTGGGCCAACGTTCGCATCGATACCGAGGTGCTTGCCAAGCGGCAAAGGGAGATGAATGCACGCATTCGGGAATTGGAACGGTGGGGATTGGCTCCCCGGCGTTAATCGAGGCAAAAGAACGAATCACGGAGGACACGGCGCGGCCGAGCCGCAACCAAGAGTCTGAGAAAGGCAGGTAAGCAGGAAAAGAGAGGGGATTGGGGAGAGAACAAATTCCCCGGCCGAGGTTAATCCAGGCCTTTTTTCTCTGGTTTCCTGCCTTCCCGGGAGGTTTTGTGGCTCTTTCTTTCGTACACTCAAGAGCTTGGGTTGACAACAACTGGGGACCTCCGCATAATCCCGCCCGTTTATCTTCGGGGGGTTGCTGTCGGCCAAGCGTTGGGGGATGAGCATTCGGGCATCGATGCTGCCGGCCGGCGCATCGGTGGGACCGAATGGGGGGGACCGACCATGACTGTGCTCGGCAAAATCCTCGTCCTTTTCAATTTCATCGCGGCACTCGTGCTGCTCGCCATGTTTGCGCTCATGCATTTCGCCAACGACAACTGGTTCGAACGTTACAAGAGAACAAAAGAAGAACGTGATATTGCGCGAGCCCAGTTGCAAGACGCTCTGAATGAACCAGCGAAGATCAAGGCGGAGGCTGAGAAAAGGAACAAGGAACTCGATGCCGATCTGCAAGATACCATGTACTGGCTGATCGCTCTGAACGACACCCTCAAGGACAGGGACCAACAGATTGAGACTTTGAAGCATCAGCAAGCCAGGGAGTGCAGAATGATCAATCTCTCACAATTGCCAACGAAAGGCACCATCAAGAGGTCAAGTCTCTCGAGGCTTCCGTCGAACGGCTGCGCAAGGGCCTGGAAGAGGCCATCTTCGAGAAGAGCAAACTGCAACAGGATAAAACGGACGCAGAGGTCCAGACGAAGGCATTGCAGTTCCGTCTCAAAGGAATGCAAGAACAGATGCAACAGATGGTGATGGACTTCGAGCGCGAGCGCCGCTCGACTCCGGGTGCGCCTGGAGGGAGACCGCTGCAAAACGTCGAAGGGCTGGTCAATAGAACGGACGGCGACCGCTTTGTGACCATCACGATCGGCAGTGACGCCGGCATCGCCAAGGGCCACACCCTGGAAGTCTTCCGCCTCACTCCCAATGTGCGCGACTCCAAGTATCTGGGGACCGTGAAAATCCTGGAAGTGCGTCCGCACGAATCGGTCGGAGAAGTGGACAGGACAGCAGCCGGCAAGGTCCGCATCGGCGACCGGGTTGGCACAAGCATCACCAACAGAAGTTCGTGAGCTATGGCGTGCGGCAAGTGATACCATCCCTCGCTCACGCTTCGGGCCAGTGTGACACTGGCCCGAAGCGTGAGCGAGGGATGGTAAATTATCTTCTGCCCCTCGCCTATCAACCAGAAAAGGACCCCAGCATGCCAGCCGCACGACCACGAAACCGCAACGTCCGCTCAGCCCCGCCGCCGCCCAAGCCGAGTTCCGACGTCTATACCGCGCTGCTGGTGATTTCCCTGCTGATCCTGGTCGGATGCTCCCTGGGCGTATGGTACGGCATTCAACAATACCCCTCGCTCCACGCTCCCGATGACGAGGCATCACAAACGGCTCTGCCATCGACGATTGGCACGCCACCGCCAGTCGCGGCTCCAGCGCCCGCAGTACCTGCCGCACCGGCTCCAGCGCCCGCAGTGCCTGGTCCCGCGCCAGCAGCACCTGCCGTACCTGGTCCGGGGCCAACTCCTGTGCCCGCGACTGCTCCTCCGCCGAGAGTGCCGTAAAGCGACTGGCAATTACAAGCTTATCCTTCGCTTGCGCAGTCAGGCTTGTATCGCTTCACAAGCCTGACGCGCAAGCGAAGGTAAAGTAATTAGCGGCGGCAGGAATTGACTGTTACCAAATAGCCAGCCGCCGGTTATCCTTATTGATTATGAACGCACCGACTGACTTTCTGACCAGCATGACAGTTCGCGGCGTCATTCTGGCGGGCGGCAAGGGGACACGGCTGGGCGAGTTGACCAGGGTGACGAACAAGCACCTCCTGCCGGTGGGTTCGTATCCGATGGTCTACCATCCCTTGAAGAAGCTCGTCGGAGCGGGCATTCGCGATGTGTTGCTCGTGTCCGGCACCGAGCATATGGGCGATTTCGTCGAGCTGCTTGGCTCCGGTCGCGATCACGATTGCAACCTGACCTACCGGGTGCAGGACGAGGCCGGCGGTATCGCCCAGGCATTGGGACTGGCGGCGCTGTTTTGCAAGGGAGTGCGCTGTGTGGTCATTCTGGGCGACAATATCTTTCTCGATCCGTTGGGTCCGATGCTGGCTGAGGCCAATCGTGCTCCCGAAAATGCCTGGGTGGTGCTCAAGCAGGTTCACGATCCGTCGCGCTACGGCGTAGCGGAGCTGCACGGCGACCGCGTCGTGGCCATCGAGGAAAAGCCGAAGCAGCCCAAGAGCGACTACGCAGTGGCCGGCATCTACTTCTATCCTGCCGATGTCTTCGACATCATCAAGACCTTGAAACCCAGCCGCCGCGGCGAGCTGGAGATCACCGACGTCAACCGGCACTACCTGCAAAAAGGACGGCTGGGATATAGTTTTCTGCACGGCTACTGGACGGACGCCGGGACGATGGAATCTCTCCAGGTGGCGAATGAGCTGGTGCGCAAGGCGCCGCCCATCTATTGAAGAATTCCTCTGGCGAAGATTCCGCCACCACGCCACAATGATTCTCAGTAACTCGCAGTACAACCAGAGAGGAGAAAGGAAGTCATGAGTCAATTGCAAGACCGTATCGCCCAGTTCCGGAAGATGGCAACCGACGATCCCGAAAACGAGCTGGGGCACTATCGCCTTGGCCAGCTCCTGCAAGAAGCGGGCCAGCACGAAGAAGCAGTGCAGTCTTTTCGCCGTGCTCTGGAGCTTAGCCCACAATTCTCGAAGGTCTATCAATTGCTCGCTACCTCGTTGCTGCAACTGAAACAGCGCGATCAGGCTTTGAGCACTTTGCGACAGGGTTACGCCGTGGCGGAGGAACGGGGCGACAACATACCGCGCGACGAGATGGCCAAGATACTCACGCAACTGGGTGAGACGGCGCCGGCCACGAAGAAGGCCGCAACCACGTCCGTGGGCGGTGAATTCCGCTGCCAGCGGCCTGGTTGTTATCTCGGCACTCGGGCCAAGAAGTTGGCCCGGCCGCCCATGAATGACGAGGTCGGCCGCCGGATTCAAGAGACGGTATGCGAGAGCTGCTGGAACGAATGGCTGCGCGGTTACAGCGTCAAGGTCATCAACGAGCTGCGCCTCGATCTGAGCACGGAACGCGGCCAGGAGGAGTACGACCGGTACATGAAGGATTTCCTGGGGCTGGAATAACTGGGCGTCAGAGCAGCCAATCATGGAGCAAGAGTACCTCGTTTGCTATGGCAGCAACGGCGACTTTGGTCGCTTTTATAGCGTCAAGCCGCTAACCTGCCGGCGCGGCCAGCGGGCCGTTGTGCGCAGCCATCGTGGAGTTGAATTAGGCGTCGTGATGTGTCCGGCCACTCCAGGGCATGCTCATTTCCTGCCTAACACATCAATGGGGCAACTGCTCCGGTTGGCCAGCACGGAAGATGAGCAGACGGCCGAACGGATGCGCCGGCGTGGCCAGCGTCTTTTCGAGCATGGCCGGCAACTGGCAGCGGAGCTGGGCTTGCCTATGGAGATACTCGACGTTGAAGTGCTCCTCGACGGGCAGCAGGCCATCGTTCATCATCTGCTTTGGGGGGAGTGTGACGAGCGGCCGCTCGTAAGCAAACTGTCCAGCGAACATGATCTGCACGTGGCCTTGTACAACTTGGCCACGCCCAAAGAGGAAATGGAGAACGGTTGCGGCTGGCCGGACTGCGGCCAGAAGGAAGGCGGAGGCTGTGAAACCTGCGGCTTCGGCGGAGGCTGTGACACCTGCGGCTCCAACAATCCCGACGACATAAAGGAGTATTTCAGCGGGCTGCGCGCAAGATGATGGAGGGGAGGCGCACGCCGCTGCTGTGAGAACGCTTCTACGAAGCGTCGCTAAACATGTTGTGAGCGTCGCTAAACGTGTTGCGAGAATACGTGCCATGACACAACTACCCTCGATTGAGTTGCTGGAGAACACACACACGTTCCCCGGCCCCTACATGTTCAAGGTGATCGGCCGGGTGGAGAACGGCTTCGCGGCCCGGGTGGTTGCGGCGGTGCGTGAAGAACTGGCCGCGGAATTCGATCCGCCGTTCCGGACGCGCGAAACCGCCGGCGGCAGACACGTCTCTATCACACTGGAACCGACCGTGGCGACGGCCCAGCAGGTGCTGGCGGTTTATCGCCGGGTGCGCAAACTCGCGGGGCTGGTGGTGCTGTGGTGATATAGTCGATTAACCAAGGGACTGCGCGGAACAGCAACACTGGCCCGAAGCGTTAGAGTCTGTCCGATAAGCCCCTCTCCCTTGTACCGGGGGAGAGGGGTTGGGGTGAGGGGGCGAGATTTCCGCTGTTTTCCCCCTCACCCCCAACTCCTCTCCCCCGAAGCGGGGGCGAGGGGAGGCTTATCGGACAGACTCTTAGCGAGGGCGGCTTCGTCCCTCGCTAACGCTTCGGGCCAGTGTGCTGCCGAATTTCTGCAAGAATCGGAGCAGCAGGCTGGTTTCTACTTGATCTTGAGCAGTTCCACTTCGAAGGTTAGTTCGGCGTTGGGCGGGATGGTGCCGTCAGGAGTGCCACCAGGCCCATAGCCCAAGTTGGAGGGGATAATAAGCTTGCGCTTGCCGCCGACTTTCATGCCGGCGACGCCTTCATCCCAGCCCTTAATGACTTCGCGGGCACCGAGCTTGAACGAGAATGGCTTGCCGGCATCGAGGCTGCTGTCAAACTTCTTGCCGTCCTTGAGCCAACCCGTGTAGTGGACCTCGACGGTGTCGCCAGTCTTGGCCGCGGCGCCGGCACCTTCCTTGAGATCGACGTACTTCAAGCCGGAATCGGTGGTGACGACTTTCTCTTCGGGTTTATCCTTCGGTTTGTCATCAGCACATGCCGGAACACAAACGCCGGCCAGAGCTGAGTAGACATAGACCACACATCTTCTTCATCATCGCAATCATCCTTTCGTAAAGCAGTGCATCGGGGTTGCCGATGCGACATACAAGGAGCATCAAGGTATGATTGTGTTGTTTGTCGCTCATGTTGTCAATGGGCCAACGCCGATAGAAATCCCCGGTGCCAAGAACAAGAATCGCTTCACAACAACACCGAGCTTCGGGTACAATCGTTTAAGTGGTGGTCAGACAATTCGCCACATTGAGGTGCCAGCCATGCCGAAAAAGAAAAAGGAGAAAGATGACATTCCCCGCCTGTACGTGCGCAAGGGTGCCACTCTGAAAGAGATCTATGCCGCCGCCCGAGAGCAGTTCACGGCTGCCGATTTGCAGAAGTACACTGAAATCGAACCAATGGTTCCGGCGGAAGAGGTTCTGGCCGAATTGGAAGCGATTCACCGTGAAGAGTTAGCCGAGAGAAGAAAGAAGAAGAGGAAGAAGTGACCATGCCTACTTCCACGAATGGCAATCATTCCTTCCGAATCGAGATTACTGGTGCTGTTGCAGCAGCGATTCGGCAGCTTCAGCGTCAGGCCTCGCGCGAAGGTCGAGGTCATGAATTCCTGTTGGCCTTTCGCCGTGTTGTGGAGCGCTTGCGCCGCAACCCTACCGAACTTGGTGAGCCGCTGTATCGCTTGATAGCGCTGCGCATGCAACTCCGCTGTGTCGTCATCCGTCCCGTCTACGTCGATTTCGCCGTTTGTGAAGATCGGCCCTTGGTCTTTATCAAAGCCGTCAAGCTCCTCTCGCTGGGAGGCTCGTGAAGCGCCACCGAATCCGGCTGCGGCGGCTCACCAACCTGTTCAACTCACCACGATATTCACCAGCTTGCCCGGCACGACGATCACCTTGCGTACTTGCTTGCCGGCGATCAGCTCGCGGATACGTTCGTCCGCCAGAGCTGCTTTCTCCAAGGCTTCTTTGTCAATGTTGACGGGCACCGTCAGCTTGCTGCGGAGCTTGCCGTTGATTTGTACCGGCACTTCGATCTCGTCGGCTTTCGTTAACGCGGGATCGTAAGCTCGGCCAGGGTTCGTAAGCCAGCGTTTTGCTGTGGCCGAGCGCCTGCCATAACTCTTCCGCCAGATGCGGGGCGAAGGGGTTGAGCAGCAGGACAAATGGCTCAAAGACAACGCGCGGGCGGACCGGCAGTTTCGTCAGATGATTGGTGAATTCCATCATGGCGGCGATGGCGGTGTTGAAACGCATGCCGTCGAGGTCTTCGGTAACTTTTTGAATGGTCTGATGGAGTTTGCGGAGCGTTTCGCGGTCCGGCTCCACGGCCTGCACGGTGTCTACAAGTTGGACACTCTCGGCGCGGTCGTCGATGAGCAACCGCCAGACTCGGTTCAGGAAGCGGTAGACGCCTTCGACGCCGCGCATGCTCCAAGGTTTGGTCGATTCCAGCGGACCCATGAACATTTCGTAGAGACGCATGCTGTCGGCGCCGTACTCATCGACCACTTTGTCAGGATTGATCACGTTGCCACGGCTCTTGGACATTTTGAACGCTCGGGCAGTCAACTCAATGCTTGGGTCTTTCTTCCAGTAGAACTTGTTGCCACGCGCTTCAACTTCATCGGCGTCAACCCGCTCCATCTGAAACCCGACATCGGAGTCCAATTTACCTGACTCCACCTTGTCGGCCGAGATGGTTTCGCCATTCAACACAAAGCGGTCGTACTCCACCTCGCCGAGAATCATGCCCTGGTTGACCAGCTTCAGGAACGGTTCGGGCGTGTGGACATGGCCACGGTCGTAGAGAACCTTGTGCCAGAAGCGGGAGTAGAGCAGGTGCAGCACCGCATGCTCGGCGCCGCCGACGTAGAGATCGACCGGCACCCAGTAGCGTTCTTTCGCCAGATCGCAGAACGCCCGATCATTCTTCGGGTCGAGATAGCGCAGATAGTACCAGCAGGAGCCGGCCCACTGGGGCATGGTGTTGGTTTCGCGCTTGTAGCGTTTGCCGTTGCGGGTTACCCAGAGCCAGTCTTTCGCCTTGCCGAGCGGTGGTTCCGGTTGGCCGGATGGTTTGTAGTCTTCCAACTCCGGGAGGCGCAGAGGCAGTTCTTCCGCTGACAATGCTTCGACTACGCCCGTGGGATTGCCGGACGCATCGACCTCATGCAGGATTGGGAACGGTTCACCCCAGTAGCGTTGCCGGCTGAAAAGCCAGTCGCGGAGTTTGTAGTTGATTTTGGGCGTCCCCAGGCCGCGCTCTTCGAGCCAGGCGGTGATCTTCTGATTGAATTCGGCGGTCGGCAGGCCGTTGAATTGTCCCGAGTTGACAGCACAACCATCGCCGATGAATGCCTCGGTGAGCTTATCGAGCGTGCTGCCAGTTTGTTTCAACCAGTCATCGGGCGGCCGGACGACGGTCCGGATGGGGAGATTGAACTGCTTGGCAAACTCGAAGTCGCGCTCGTCGTGGGCCGGTACCGCCATGATGGCTCCGGTGCCGTAGCTGATGAGCACGTAATCGGCGATCCAGATGGGGACTTTCTCCTGATTGACCGGATTGATGGCGTAGGCGCCGGTGAAGACACCGGTTTTCTTCTTCGCCAGTTCGGTTCGTTCCAGGTCGCTCTTGCGGGCGGCTTCGGCTTTGTAAGCTTCGACGGCGGCACGATGATCGGGGGTGGTGATCGCGTCCACCAATGTATGTTCGGGAGCGAGCACCATGTAGGTGGCGCCGAAAAGGGTGTCGGGGCGGGTGGTGAAGACGCGGATAATAGAGTCATCAGGGGGCTGACGCCCCCCGCTCGCCAGGCGGAAGTCGACTTCGGCGCCTTCGCTGCGGCCGATCCAGTTGCGCTGCATTTCCTTGATCGCTTCCGACCAATCGACCAACGTCAGGTCGTCGAGCAGGCGTTCGGCATAGGCGGTGATGCGCAGCATCCACTGCCGTAGCGGCATGCGCACGACTGGATGGCTGCCGCGCTCCGATTTGCCGTCCACGACTTCTTCGTTCGCCAGCACGGTGCCCAGGGCAGGGCACCAGTTCACGGGAGCTTCGACCTGGTACGCCAAGCGTTTGTTGTCTCGGTAGGCTGAAACGGCCGCTTCCCCCTTGGCTTTCACATCATCCGGAATTGTCAACTCGCTGATCGGCCGGCCGCGCTTTTGCTCAAGATCGTACCAGGTGTCGAAGATTTGCAGGAAGATCCACTGCGTCCACTTGTGATAGTTCGGATCGGTGGTATCGACTTCGCGCGACCAGTCGTAGCTGAAGCCGAGCATCTTGATCTGCCGGCGGAAGGTGTCGATGTTCTTCTGCGTCGTCACGCGCGGATGGGTGCCGGTCTCGATGGCGTATTGCTCGGCGGGCAGGCCGAAAGCGTCCCAGCCCATGGGGTGCAGCACGTTGTAACCGCGCATCCGCCGGTAGCGAGCCAGGATGTCGGTCGCCGTGTACCCCTCGGGGTGGCCGACGTGCAGGCCGGCACCCGAGGGGTAGGGGAACATGTCGAGGATGTAGTACTTCGGCCTGTCGGATGAGTCCGGCGTGCGGAAGGTCTGGTGTTCCTCCCAGTAGCGCTGCCACTTCGGTTCGACGGCCTTGGGATCATAACCGGGCATGTCACTCTTCCTCCAGCCTTTGCAGGAGCCGGTCAAGAGCTAGCTCGAACTTTTCGGGCGTATCGTAGGTGCCCTCGGCGATCTCCCGGCGGACGCGCTCGACGAGTTCGACGCGGATGGGGGCGTCTTCATTACGGTTTTCATCGATGTGTTTGTACATGGGAATCTCTCCGCTGTCGGCGCGGGCCGCATGCGCGGCATGGACGCCACGACGACAGACTTATCATAGTCATTGGGTTCGTGCAGAATCAACCCATAGGGCCGCTCAGACGGGACGCGACCACAAATAGACGGGTTACATGGATTCCGCTTGGGTCTACTGAGAAATTATCCAACCACACGCCACACCAGCCTCCGGCTGGCGGTTTTGGTCGAGATCCATTTCCAGGTCGGCTCAGAAAGAGCCGGAACCTGGGGCAGCTTGCAGGAAGTCGGGAACTGTTCAGATGCTCACTTCCCGCTCGCTAATCTCAGTATCGACCCGAAACGGGACAAGGTTTAGGCAATTTCGGCAATGGACCGGGCAATCTGGGTGACGGAAAGGCGCGGGAAACGCTCTGTGCGTTTAGCCGCGACGCGGAGTCTTCGGAGCGGAGCGCGATGATCCTCTCCCCGCGCTCCGCTCCGAAGACTCCGCGTCGCGGCTAAACGTCGCAGCACGTCGCAATTCATTCACAAACAAATGCGCCTGCCGCGTTGGTTCCGGCAGACGATAACCGTCGCAGGAGCGCAGCACGAGGCGCACGGCGCTGTCCAGGTCGATCTTGTGGCCGACGGAAACATAAACGGGTTTGACGCCGTCTCTGGTGCGTACGAGTTTGCCGATGACTTCATCTCGGTCCAGCAGCCGCACGGCGGAACCTGCTCGCTGTCCGGGTTGCCGGTGCTCGCCGATGAGCCGGCTCTTCGCACAACCCAGGCACGGCCGGTCGAGCCATAGGCCGACGTGACAGGCGATGCCGAACCGGCGCGGATGAGCATATCCCTGGCCGTCGAGCATGATCACGTCCGGCTCGCATTGTAACTGAGCGAACGCTTGCAGAAGGACCGGGGCTTCGCGGAAAGAGAGCAGACCCGGCACGTAGGGAAAGGAACACTCCCCGACCGCACCCCGCTTCTCGATGATCGCACCATCCGACAACCGCAGCACAACCACGCCGGCATGGATGATGGGGGAGAAACGATTGTAGGACGCATCGGCGCCGGCGATGAGATCGCATTTAGGCAGATGAGTACACGTATCAATCCGGCCGGCCAGGTGCCGTTGCAGGATGACTGCCTCGGAAGGAGTCAGGTTCCAGGAATGGAGGGAGTGGATTTCCATGGAATCAGCCGGCTACACGTCTCTTGCGAACCCAGCGGAGCACCAACAGGACAGTGCCGATCAGGACAGCAGACAACACCACTCCGGCTGCGAGGGTGACCCACCGGCCCGCTATCCAGTCGCCGACAACTATCTTGGCGGCTGTCCTGGACACTTCCAGCTTGTCTCCTTCGATTTTGACCCGATACGAGAGCAGGTAGCCGTCGCTGTCGGATATGTGAGGACCGGGATTGGATTCATCTAGTGGAGACGACAGCAGAGTACCGGGCGTTGAGTCGTGCAGCCACGTTTTTTCTTGCGGTGTGGTATCAGCATACGGTGGAGTAGGTTGCTGCCCGTGCGGCACGGCAAGCAGATAGACTTGCGTGAGCCGGTCGCCATCGCCCTCTAGCTTGACGGGGGTATCGGCGGAGACCTGAGTGAGATAAAGCCCGGAATAAGCAGGGCCTACGCATTAAAGGTTGCCAGGTCGAGAGAGAAAATAACCATGACGGTCACGGCGTACACTTGTCTGCGTGCCAGGCGAGGCCAAAAATGGCTGATCGTGAAAACCTACTTCCCATGCTGGAAGATGGGCAATATGTTGGGGTCACGGCCCGTCGTGACTCCTGGACCAAGATGCAACTTCATCCTGCCCACTCCTCTCAGGCTCACGGACCTGGCAGACATTTGACGAGGCCGCATTCTATGCCTGCAAAGTGCCAAGAGACAACTGAACATTTTCTACAACCGGAAGAACATACGCTAAGGAGGGTAATCCTTAATGCGTAGGCCCTGCCGGAATAAGGATTCCCACGCGAACGACCGTACTTGAGATAGAAGTCGAAGCGTGGATAGTCATCCAGATTCTCAAAACGAAGCCGGACGTTGAGATCACTCCGCCCGAAGGGGCGGGGCATGTCGCCCCGCACAGTGGAACTCGATAGCCCGAGGACGATAAGGACGATTCCAGTCAAGAACGTGCTTCTCATGGCATTGTCTCCGTGGCCCAGATTGGTATCGTTTGCCTGGGCTGGATGATAACAAAGAACGGGTGAGAACGACAGGGGAGATGTTTCCTCGTTCCCATGTGGAGCGTGGGAACCAGGGTGGGATGTGCGAGAGGCGGTTTCATAACTACAATCAGCGCTGGGCTTCCTCGGGAAGATTGAATTCGCATAGCAAGTCTTGCCGGGCGGCCGCGTAGCGGTTTAGTTCAACGAGATTCTATCCGGAGTACACCGTCGGGCATGTTGTGGATAAGAAGAGAAGGTCTCTTGAAGGCGCAGCGCTCCGGACAGAAATCCTGATCGTTATAGCGCAGGGAGGGAGGTCTGACTTGGCTCAGCAGGTTGGTCAGTTTGTGAACCCGGTATTGCAAGCCATCAAGCGGTTGGGCGGGTCTGCGCGGCCTGCCGAGGTTTGTCGTGCAGTCGCCAAGGACCTCGGACTGGAGGGCTCCACTTCGCTTGACGAGAGGCTAAGCAGTGGAGTGTCAAGGTTTGAAAACAAGATCGCATGGGTGCGGTTGTATTTGGTCCTTACCGGTTACCTCGATCGTTCAAAGCGAGGGGTGTGGACGCTGACCGATAAGGGCAAAGCCACTCCGGTACTCTCAGACACCCAAGTCAATCAGATCCTTCTTGAAGTCCAACGTCCGTCGAAGAAAGTCGATAGCAAGCCAGAGGGGACGGATCTTGAAGAGGCGGAAGAAGAGTTACCTGACGAAGCTGGCTACAGGCGCAACTTCTGGCAGTTGTCAGGAGTATGTCCCCCAGTGCGTTTGAGCGGCTCTGCCAACGACTTTTGCGTGAGTCCGAGTTTGAGCAGGTCGTGGTCACCGGTCGCTCGCGCGATGGCGGAATCGATGGAATCGGCGTTCTAAAGGTCAATGCGTTCGTTGCATTCAAGGTGTTTTTTCAATGCAAGCGATATTCTGGCATAGTCGGTCCCTCTGTGGTCAGAGACTTTCGCGGGGCCATGCAGGGACGCGCCGACAAGGGCATCATTCTCACCACAGGTTCCTTCTCCGCAGATGCGATTAAAGAGGCTGTTCGGGATGGCGTACCACCAATCGAGCTAGTCGATGGCGAAAAACTGGCGGAGCTTTTCGAGTCGCTAGAGTTGGGGTTAGTTCCTCGGACAACCTATGATGTCGATCCCAGCTTCTTCGCCAGTTCGAGCAAAACGGGTAGCCGATATAGATGCACCGTGAGAGGCAAGCGACCGAACGAATCGCTGCAGATGAAATGCCC
>CAWDRY010000021.1:0-63430 GCA_963804745.1 uncultured Gemmataceae bacterium | reverse complement strand
GACGCGAAAACCCACGTCCGTGGCGCGATAGTCCGGCGGCAGCCCTTTGCGCGCTCCTGCTTGCAGGGTCGGAATGTCGTCGTTCCAGCCGCCGCCGCGGACGACGCGCTGGCTGCCGGTATCGGGGCCTTTGGGATCATCGATCGCTCCCTTGCCGGAATCTCTCGTTCCCAACCTGAGTTTTGGAACGAGAGACATCTGTGTGCCAATCCCAGCACCATTCCCAAACGTTGCCCCAGACGTCGTAGAGCTGGAGTGGGTTCGGTTTCTTGCCGCCAGCCGGATGCGGCCTCCCGCCCGCGTTTGCGCAGCCAGGCGTGGTCGGCGAGAGCATTGCCAGACTCCGGCAGCAACGTCGCTAGACCGCCACGCGCGGCATATTCCCATTCCGCATCCGTGGGCAACCGGTAGCCGTTCGCGGTGAAATCGCAAATCCAGATAGGATTCTCTTCATCCTGCTGCCGATAGCACGGTTGCCGGCCTTCCTTGTCGCTTAACCAGTTGCAGAAACGGACGGTATCTTCCCAGGTGACGCATACGACGGGAGTGTCGGGGCCAAGATCGAGACCACAGTTGTCCCAGTAGGCTGCGGCGTCGTGTTCCCACTGGCCGTTGGGCCGAAGCACGAATGCACCTGGCTCGTCGCCACGTTCCGCGCCGGTACGGTAGTCGGTGGTTTTGACGAAGCGACGGAACTGGGCTTTGGTCACTTCGGTACCCGACACATCGAGTCCGTGGCGTAAAGTGACAGTCCGACCTTCGGTACCGGCAAGCTGAAATGAACCGGCCGGGATAGCAACAAACTTCATGTTGATCGAACCGGCGTCGTCTGACCGCTCGGAGTCTGCTCCGAGGTAGGACGGATTTGCAATCCGTCCCGCGTCGGACATTGGCCGCACACGGCCCGTGAGGTGGGACACGGCGAAGATGATCGCCGCGAACACGCCGATCAGAGATAGGAGCGTAAGGCCAATGGAGAGCAGTCTTCGGAGGTTGCCGGGCTGCCGGGGTGGTGTCTGGACCCACGCTAACGCTTCGGGCCGGTGTGCTGCTACACTGGCCCGAAGCGTTAGCGAGGGAGGACCTGTCCAGGACAACAATGCCTCTGCGACCTCAGCGGGGGTCTGATAACGGTCGCTCGGCTGTTTCGCCAGCATGCGCTGCACCACGGCGGCCAGCGCCGAGGGGACTTCGGGCCGGCCGAGCTGCACGGGTTCGGGAGCTTGATTAATATGCTGACTCAGGACCTCGAACGCCGTGCCGCCGACAAAAGGCGGCCCACCGGTCAGAAGATAGTAGAAAGTGCAGCCCAGGCTGTAGATGTCGGCGCGGATATCGGCCTTGCGGCTGTTCAAGGCCTGTTCGGGGGCCATGAAATCCGGCGTGCCGAGCGGACTCCCCTCCAGTGTCAAGGTGGAGGTTCGTTCCCCGGCGGGATCGTTGTCGTTGTCGAGTGTCTCCAGGCGGGCAAGGCCGAAATCAAGGATCTTGACGAAGGGCGGGTCGGGCCAGCCGGAAGCAGACAAGGTGACAGGGTGACAGGGTGACAACGACGTGACAGGGTGACAGGGTGACAAGGTGACAGGGTGACAAGATGACACAGCGTCCGACTCATTCTCCTTGTCTGTCTGACTCACCATCACCTTGTCACCTTGTCTCCCTGTCACCTTGTCACCTTGTCTCCCTGTCACCTCGTCTCCTTGTCTCCCCATCTCCTTGTCACCTTGTCTCCCTGTCTCCTTGTCTCCTTGTCTGCTCTGCCGAGTCGCGATCAACATGATATTGCCGGGCTTGATGTCCCGGTGGACCAGGCCTTGCTCATGGGCGTGTTGTAGTCCCAGTGCCGTCTGGCGGACAATCTCGCATGCCAGGCTCAGCGGCGGCAATCCGTGGCGGCGTATCAAGGCGACGAGGTTGGCCCCCTCGACATACTCCATGACCAGGAACCACAGACCGCGCTCCTGGGCGGCGTCGTGGGCCATGACGATGTTGGGATGCGCCAGCCGGGCCGCGCCGCGAACTTCGTGCTGAAAGCGGGCTTGAGCACGCTCCTTGTTGGTCAACCGCGGCGACATGACCTTGATGGCGACCGTCCGGCCCATCGTCGAATGTACGGCCCTGTAGACGTGTCCCATCCCGCCGGAGCCGAGCCGTGCCACGATGCGATATTGCCCCAGGGTACACTCGCGTTCCGGTCCTGCCAGCAGCTCTTCGATCTGGGCGACGGTCAGTTCCGGTTGATCGACGGGCGATACTATCTCGTTCCCACGATCCTCCGTGGGAACGCTCGCCGTTCCCAC
Organism: uncultured Gemmataceae bacterium; assembly: GCA_963804745.1. Classification (GTDB taxonomy): domain Bacteria; phylum Planctomycetota; class Planctomycetia; order Gemmatales; family Gemmataceae; genus CAWDRY01. The sequence continues at coordinate 61,130 of CAWDRY010000021.1, read as the reverse complement.
GGAGGACCGTGGGAACGAATCTGAAGGTTGCACCTTGGTTTGTTGGTTTTGCTCTTGCTCATCGTCGATAGGCATGGTTGGCTCCTCACCTTCAGTATAGGGTAGTCTGGCAAGAAAATTCCATCGGCCAGTCATTCTCACAAAGGACCGCGTGTGGTATGGTATTGCCTGGTCGCAGTCAAAACTTGCGGGTAACGGTACATGTCGTCGATTGTTAACTCCCACTTCGATTGGTTGCGGCGGTATCTGCCCTGGCCCAGGAGCCTGGGGGAATGGCTGGAACTTGTCATTCTCGTTTGCCTCCTTGCCTGGGCGGTCGGGCTGTGCGGGTTAAACATTGCACTCTCGTGGATACTAAGCCTGGGAATGTGGCTGGTGGTTGCCATGACTTCATGGGTGCCGTTGCTGCTAGTCGCGGCACTCCTGGAGTTCGTGGGTTTGATCAAGCTCTTCGGCCCGGTGCTCCGCTACGACCTGGTCCGGACCGCCCGCCGAAGCCGCTATTTTTTCATCCGCACCGTCTACGGCATCTTCATGCTGTTCGTGCTCAGCTGCATCTTCCTGGCCCATCAGCGGCACGGCTCGATTCCGGCCCACCGCATGTCCGAGTTTGCCGAGTCCTTTTTCTTCGCTTTCCTGTTCGTGCAGTTGGTGGTCCTCGTCGTCTTGACGCCGGCCTACACTGCGGGAGCGATCGCCGACGAGAAGGAACGCCGCACGCTCGAGTTCATCCTGGCCACCGACCTCCGTAACCGCGAGGTCGTGTTGAGCAAGTTCCTGTCACGGCTGGCCAATCTCACGCTGGTGATCCTCACGGGGCTGCCCATCTTGGCCATCTTGTTGTTCGCCGGCGGAATCGATCCCAATCACGTGCTGGCCGGTTTCGCCGCCACCGCCTTGACCGTCGCCAGCCTGGCCGCTCTGAGCATTTTCTGGTCGGTCCACTCGCGCAAGCCGCGCGACGCCATCGTGCTCACCTACCTGACTCCCGTGGCCTATTTGATCGCAGGCGTGCTGTTCGCCGTGCTGGCCGCCATACCGGGGGTCGGCAGCTGGAGCCCTGTAGAATCTGACAGCTTGTGGTACATCACGGTCGAGGACGTCGTGAACGTCTTCAACAGCGGCAATCTTCTCACCGCACTGGTTGAGTTGGGCATGCACTGGGGCAAGCCGACCCATGGCGAAACTCTGCTGCTGGTGCTGCGCAACTACGCCATTTTTCATGGTTTGCTGATCGGCGTCTGCATGGCCTGGTCGATGGCGCGGATACGGGCCGTGGCCTTGAAGGAGAGGTCCACGTCATCAAGCAAGGCGGCACGCAGCTTTCGCGTCAAACATCGGCCGCGTGTCGGCCAGTCACCCATGTTGTGGAAAGAGATATTTGCCGAGCCGGGCTTCCGCTTTCCCTGGTTCGGACGGATCGTTGTCTATGTCCTCGTCATTCTCAGTTTTGTTCCCGCCGTGACGGTGATCTGCTCGTGGATCGTGGTGAATTACTATTATGAGGATAACCGAATCTCCTGGAACGAGCTGGGCCTGGTGATGAACGCTGCCTCGGTTCGGTCTGTCGGAACCATCGTGGCCTGTCTGATGCTCCTGAGCGTGGCCGTGCGTGCAGCGACGAGCGTCAGCAGCGAGCGCGAAAGGGAAACATTCGACAGCCTGTTAACGACGCCGCTGGACAGCAACGCCATTCTCTTCAGCAAATGGCTGGGCAGCCTGCTGAGCATGCGCTGGGCGTGGCTGTGGCTAGGAGCAATCTGGGGTCTGGGTGTCATAACGGGCGGCCTGCACATCTTGGCTTTGCCGTTGCTGCTGGCGGCCTGGACCATTTACGCGGCTTTCGTCACCAGTCTGGGCACCTGGTTTTCCATCGTCAGCCGCAGCAGTCTGCGTGCCGTGGTCTGGACGCTGCTGACGATAACTTTTCTGGGTGTTGCGCATTGGATCCTCTGGATCCCACTGCTTCTCATTGGGCATGTCGGTCGGGACTTTGATTTCCTTTGGAAATTCGAACTCTGGGGGCTGACACCGCCGGTGCCTCTTTGGCTCCTCGCCTTCCAGGGCAGGGAGTTCGAGACAGATTGGCGGATGGCAGATGGTGTGGAGTTCGCGATCTATGCCGGAGTGGGTCTCTTCTTCTGGGCAGGGGCCGCACTGGCGTTATGGTTCATCGCCAGCAACCGTTTTCGGCACATGACCGGCCGGGCACACCTGCTGCATCCCAAAGGTCAGGGGGAGGAAGAGGTGGTGATTGAGAATGAGGGAGCCAGGGTCGAATGAAGATGGAGGATGGAAGATGGAGGATGGAAGATGGAAGATGGAGGATGGAGAATGGAAGATGGAAGAAGAATACCTGGTTTGTCCTTCATGCTTACGCGTGAGGCGGCTGGGGGCGATGTTACACGGGGTCTTCGGTAGCCGGCGGAGAGTCATTCATGTCGTCGGTCGTTCACTTTTGCTGCTATCTATTCAGGCGTCATGTCGGCTGGTCGAATAGCCGGCAGTCGTGGCAGGAACGGATCGCGTTTGTATGCTGGTTGGCGTGTGCCGTCGGCGTATGGTGGTTTTGGGCGGCGCTTTCCCTGACCCAGGAAGTCGTGCTATCGGCAGTCTTGCTGCTGGCTTTGGTGATCCTGATGCGGCGCGGGTGGATCAAGCTGTTTGGGCCGGTGCTGGTGTACGACATGGTGCGCACTGCCCGGCGACCCCGATATAGGATCATTCGCACAGTATACGGTCTCATATCACTCTTCGGGCTCCTGTGGGTGTATTGGTCTTTCAGTTATGAAGGCTCCGTCCCAATCCGGCGGATGCCGGAGTTTGCCGAAACATTTTTCTTCTTCTTCATGGTCGTCCAATTCGCATTCGTGGCCCTATTGACACCCGCATACACCGCGGCAGCTATCGCCGATGAGAAGGAACGCCACACCCTGGACTTCATTCTGGCCACTGATGTACGCAACCACGAGATTGTTCTCAGCAAGTTCATGTCGCGACTGGGCAATGTCACCCTGCTAATTCTGACGGGGCTGCCGGCCCTTTCGCTCATGGAGTTGATTGGCGGCATCGATCCAAACCACGTGCTGGCAGGTTTCTTGGTCACGGGATTGACCGGCGCCAGTCTGGCAGCGTTGAGCATCCTGTGGTCGGTTCAAGCCCGGAAGTCCAGCGACGCGATCATTTTGACCTACCTGAGCTTGATTGCCTACGTCATCCTTGGGCAGTTCTTTAGCTGGTTGGCCGGTATCACGGCAGCGGGAACCTGGACTCCTTTCGGCGACGACCAATCTATTACTTTCAATGATCTGGTAGACGGCTTCAACGCAGGTAACCTTGTGGCTGGTCTCATCGAGTTCCGCAAGCATTGGGGCTTAACGTCACAAGATACTACTCTCATGCGGCTAGTGCGAAATTTCGCCATCTTCCACAGTCTGGTCATCGTGGCATGTATGGGCTGGTCGGTTTGGCGCGTCCGGGCCGTGGCCTTGTGGCAAACAGCTGCGCCCATGCGAAGAACGATGCGCACAATTGGCATCAAGCTCCGCACCCGCATCGGTCGTCAGCCGATGCTGTGGAAGGAAGTTTTTGTCGAACGAGGCTTCTATTTCCCCTTGTTGGGCCGCTTTGTGGTCTTGATCGTCGTCATCATCAGTTTCATTCCCGCCGTAAGCCCAATCCACGACTTCCTGGTTGAACGCTCCCACTTCGTTGTTGAACGGCCCTACAACGACGCACCATATCCCTGGTATGTCCCTTACTACAGGCAGGAACTTGGCAGGGCCATGAATTATGAATTTGTTCGGCCTGTTGGAATGACCGTCGCATGTCTCTCGCTTCTTGGCGTGGCGATTCGTTCCGCAATGAGCATCACCAGCGAACGCGAGCGCGGAACGTTGGAGAGCCTCTTGACGACTCCCTTCACCACCGACGCCATCTTTTTCAGCAAGTGGCTGGGCAGCATCCTGAGCGTCCGCTGGTTCTGGCTATGGCTAGGTGCTATCTGGGGGCTGGGAATTATCACCGGCGGGCTTGACATCCGGGCCGTGCCGGGCCTGGTTGTGGCGTGGCTTGTGTTTGCGGCTTTGATGGCCAGCCTGGGAACGTTCTTTTCGGTGATCTGCCGGAGCAGCATGCGTGCGGTGGTTTGGACCTTGGTGATGGTTCTACTGTCATGCTGCTTTTTCTGCATCATGCCTGCGGTCGCGTTGTGGGGGCTGGCCTTCACTGCCGAGGAATTCGACAAAGCCTACCCTTCCAATCTGGATACTGTGTTCACAGCTGTGTGTTTCGGTCTCGCTTTCTGGGCAGTGGCCGCACTGGCGTTATGGTTCATCGCCAGCAACCGATTTCGCCACATGACCGGGCGGGCACACCTGCTGCATCCCAAAGGTCAGGGGGAGGGATGGGGGGCGATTGAGCAGGAGGGCAGGAAGCCGATGATGGAGGACAGTGGTCATGAATGACTTTGACAGTGCCGTAATTACGTACTCGCCATCTTGCTCCTCGATCACCGTGCGGGTAGAAGAACTGAAGCCGATGCGCGATCTGTTGCACATCTTTCAGCGTGTGGCCCGATTGCCCCACGCGGTATTCCTGGACAGTGCGTCAAACCATCCTGCTCTCGGCCAGCACTCATTCCTAACCGCCGACCCCTTCGATTGGCTCTGTTCCCGTGGCAACCGTGTATTCACATTTGCCAGCACCGAACCAGTTTCAGCATTAGATCCCTTTGCCATTCTCGCCGGCCGCCTGGCGAAATGTCGCATCGAGACCATTCCAGGCCTGCCCCCCTTCCAGGGTGGCGCTGCCGGCTTGTTCGGCTACGATCTCTGTCATCATCTCGAACGCTTGCCCCGGCCGCGTTGCGATGAGTTCGAGATCCCCGACATGGCCGTCGGCTTCTACGACTGGGTCATCGCTTTCGATCACGCGGCGGGCCGATGCTGGCTCATCTCTACCGGGCTGCCGGAGACAGACCCGCAACGCCGGCGCCTGCGGGCGGAACAGCGGCTGCTGGAGGTCAAGAACCTGCTCAGTGGTGAGGTGGCGGGGGGCGACGAAGAGGATGGAGGATGGAGGATCGAAGATCGAGGATGGCGAAGCGACGGTTCCATCCTCCATCCTCCATCCTCCATCCTCCATCCTCCATCCTCATTACAAACCAACACCTCACCACCTCAGCAGCTCGTGCCGCAAGGGCTTATGCCGAACTTGCCCGGCCTGACCAGCAATTTCAATCGGGAAACCTATCTCGCCACCATCCGCCGGGCCATCGAGTACATCCATGCCGGCGACTGCTTTCAGGTTAATCTGGCTCAGCGTCTGCTTTATCCGGCACATTTAGCTCCCGTGGAGCTTTATCGCCGCCTGCGCAAGCGCAACCCGGCCCCATTCGCCGGCTATTTCGACCTCGGCGACTTTGTCGTCGCCAGCGCTTCGCCGGAACGATTCCTGCGCTTGCAGGACGGCATGGTCGAGGCTCGGCCGATCAAAGGAACCAGGCCGCGCGGCCTCACCCCGACGGAAGATCAGGCCCAGATCCACAGCCTCCTCAGCAGCGCCAAGGACCGGGCCGAGAATGTGATGATCGTGGACCTGCTCCGCAACGACCTGGGAAGAGTCTGCAAGTATGGATCGGTCGATGTAGCCGCTCTCTGCCGGTTGGAGACGTACCCGTTCGTTCATCACCTGGTCTCGGAGGTGCGCGGTCAATTGCGCTCGGGGTTGGGTGCTGTCGATCTGCTGCGTGCGGCGTTCCCCGGCGGCTCCGTGACCGGCGCGCCGAAGATTCGGGCCATGGAGATCATCGCCGAGCTGGAACCGACGGCGCGCGGGCCTTACTGCGGCTGCCTGGGGTACATCAGTTTTGACGGTGCGATGGACATGAACATCCTGATCCGCACGTTTACCGTGGGCAAAGGCTGGGTACAGTTTCCTGTCGGCGGTGGCATCGTGGCCGACTCTGACCCCGAACAAGAGTATGAAGAGACATTACACAAAGCAGCAGGATTGCTGCGAGCGCTGAAGTGACATCATCTTTCGTTTCATTACAGGGCATTGCATTTCGTGGCTTTGTAATGTAACGACATTATACTCATTTTCGTTTCATTTATTTCATTTATTGCATTTATTGCGTTTATTCCCATGTTCCAAGACTCGTTTAGAGAGTGTGTCAGCAAGATAAACGAAACATAAACGCAATTTTGAACACCCTGGCTTATTTCCTTCGCTTCGGTCCTGCGACCTCATCCGCCGCCAGGACGCGAATCCGGTTCCTGTCATCTACGAGAATGATCTTGGGCCGGTGCAGCCGGGCGGCGGCGTCGTCCATCTCGATGAAGGTGGCGACGATGAGCAGGTCGCCGGGCTGCGCTTGATGAGCGGCGGCGCCGTTGAGGCAGACCACTCCGGAGCCGGGCTCGCCGGCAATGGCATAGGTCCGCAGCCGGGCGCCACGCGTGACGTTCCAGACGTGAACCTCTTCGTAAGGCAAAATATCGGCGGCCTCCAGAAGGTTGGAGTCGAGCGTGATACTACCTTCGTAGCTCACATCGGCGTGCGTCACCCTGGCCCGGTGGATTTTCGACTTGAGCATGGATCGGCGCATGTCAATGGTCTCTCGAAAAGGATGAAGGATGAAGGATGAACCTTGTCCGAGCCCGCAGCGTAAGCAAGGGTGGCGATTAACCTTGCTTACGCTGCGGGCTCGGACTTTCTTACTTCATCCTTCATCCTTCATCCTTCATGTTCTAGTCCTCTATCTTACGATGGCTCCGGCAAATGGCACAAGCTCACCGTGAAAAAGGATGAAGGATGAAGGTGGTGAGTGGTGAGTGGTGAGTGGTGAGTGAGTGAGTCGTGACCGGCCGGTCTTTACCACTCACCACTCACCACTCACTCCGTACTGATTCATCCTTCATCCTTCATCCTTCATGTCTTCATACTCGCCGCCAACGATGACCGCGTGGACCCGCCCATGCACCTTCCAGCCGGCGAAGGGACAGTTACGGCTCTTGGAGCGAAACTTGGCCCGGGTCAATCACCCACTCCGCCGTGGGGTCGATGACCGTCACGTCGGCATCGACGCCGGAACGCAAGGTGCCCTGGTCGATGCCAAGGACCGTGGCCGGGTTCATGGTCAGTTTCCCGATCAGTTGCGGCCAGGTTAAGTGACCCGGCTCGATCAGGCCTGTCACGCAAACCGGCAGCAGGGTCTCCAGGCCGATGATGCCGTTGGGTGCCTGGTCCAGCTCGCGAGCCTTCTTCTCCGGCGCGTGCGGAGCGTGGTCGGTGGCCATGACTTCAAGCGTGCCGTCCTTGAGACCTTCGAGGACGGCTTGCACGTCGGCCTCGGTTCGCAGGGGCGGGGCCATCTTGTAGTTGCTGTCGAAGGTGCGCAGGCACTTGTCAGTCAGCGTGAAGTGGTGCGGACAGGCTTCGCCGGTGACGCAGACACCGCGGCTCTTGGCCCGGCGGATGAGATCGACGCTGCCGGCCGTGGAAACATGGAGGATGTGCAGCCGGCCACCGGTCAACTCGGCCAGGACGATGTCGCGATAGACCATGATCTCCTCGGCATCGGCCGGCATGCCGCGCAGTCCAAGACGCATGCTCTCAAAACCTTCGTTCATGACGCCGTCGCGCTGTCAGTTCCAGATCCTCGCAATGGCTGAGAACTGCCTTGTCGAACATACGGCAGTATTCCAGGGCACGGCGCATGATCTCGGCACTCACGACCGGCGAGCCGTCGTCCGTGAAGGCGACGGCGCCGCCTTCGACCAGGCCGCCGATCTCGGCCAATTCCTGGCCCTGGCGTCCCTTGGTGATGGCGCCGATGGGGAAGACGTTGGCATTGCCGGCACGCTCAGCCTGGAGATAGACAAACTCCGCCGCCGCCTGACTATCGAGGGCCGGCTCGGTATTGGGCATGCACGCCACCGATGTGACGCCGCCGGCCAGCGCCGCCGCTGTGCCGGTGAGAATGGTTTCGTCCTCCTCGCGGCCCGGTTCGCGCAAGTGAACGTGCATGTCGATGAGCCCGGGGCAAACGATCTTGCCGGTTGCATCGAGCGTCTGATCCGCCTGCACGCCCTGCTGTCCCGAGACCGAGAATGTACTCGCCGCGAATCCACAGGTCGGTGACCTGATCGATGTTCTGAGCCGGATCGATGACCCGGCCGTTACTGATTCGGAGGGTGTTCATGAGGAGGATTCTAGCGAGAGTGGTGAGCAAAACAATGAGGATGGAGGATCGAGGATGGAGGATCGCGCTCTTCCATCTTCCATCCTCTATCCTCCATCCTCTCTTCCTTGTTCATCCTCCATCTTCCATCTTCCATCTTCCATCTTCCATCCTCTTCGACTTGTGCTAGAATTGAAATGGCCGAACCTGAAGCGTTAGCGAAGACTGCGGATGCCGCATTCTTCGCTAACGCTTCAGACTCGGTGACTTTCTTAAATCATACGATATGGAACACCATACTGGAAACCGTGCCCTGACAAGCCAGCTGGCCGATGACCTGGGCTGGCTGGAACTGCACTGCCGCCCCCTCACCCCACCCTCTCCCCCCGCCACGGGTGGAGAGGGCGGGGTGAGGGGGGGGCCCGATCAAGCGATGCAGGCCGGTCAACTGCGCCTGGCGGCGTCGGTGGTGCGCAATTGTGCCGGGCCTTTCCTCGATAATCAGTTGCCGCCGCCATTGCATATCGTCGTGGTCGGCGGTGCGGGGGCCGGCAAGAGCACGGTCACGAACTTCCTCACCGGCGCAGTCGGCGCCGCGGAGGCCAATCCGCAGGCGGGCTTCACTCGTCATCCCATCGCCTACACCAGCGACAACGGTGTCCTCACATGGTCGGGACATGCCGGATTCCTCGGTCCGCTCCAGCGCCTTCAGCAATCCGGCCCGGCCAATCTCGACGCCGATGTGTACCAGGTCCGGCGGGTGCCCCCCGATTCCAGCAGCTTCGAGATGCTCAAGAATTTCGTCGTCTGGGACTGCCCGGACATGACGACGTGGGCCGCCACGGGCTACGTGCCGCGGCTTCTCGAAGTTGCCGGTCTGGCGGACATTATCGTCTACGTCGCTTCCGACGAGCGCTACAACGACGAGGTGCCGACCCAGTTTCTCCAGATGCTCTTGCAGACCGGTAAGCCCGTGATCGTCTGCATCATGAAGATGCGGGAAGCCGATGCTCCAGCCCTGATCGCACATTTCCAGCAGGACGTAGCCGGCCGCATGCCGCCGGGCATTGTCGCCTGCCTGGCTATTCCGTACCTGACTCCCGCGCAGCTCGCCGATCCGATACGTCTGGCAGGCCGGCATCGCATCCCGCTGTTGAACCAGTTGGCCGTCCTCGGCGAGCCAGGAATCACCGCACGCCGGCGCACCATCTATGGAGCGAACCGCTATCTGGTTGCTAATCAGGAAAGCCTACTTGGCTCGACTCAGAGCGACGTGCTCGCCTTGCAAAACTGGCGCGACCTCGTTCAAAACGGTCGGGTCGAGTTCGATAACCGCTACCGCCGCGAGTACCTTAACAGCCAGCAGTTCCGGCATTTCGACGAGGCACTGGTGCGCACTGCTCGATCTGCTGGATTTGCCGGGCGTGGGCAAGATCGTCAGCCAGACCCTTAACCTAGTGCGAACTCCCTTTCGGCTGCTGGGAGGCTGGGTCAGCAAGACGTTCACAAGGCCGGCGACAGCCACGCCGCCGGAGCAGGCCGTGCTCGAAGAGGCCCTCACCGGTTGGCTCGATTTGCTGCGCAGGGAAGCAGCCCGGCAAGGGGATTCGAGTGCGCTTTGGCAACACGTGGAGAAGGGATTCGCGAAAAACCTGGCCGAGCTGACCCGTGAGCAGTTCAAGAATGCCTACGGCGCCTTCCAGATGTGCCATACAGATGAAGTAGACCGCACGGCCAGGGCCATCTACGAGGACCTCGAAAAGAATCCCACGGTCCTGAACACGTTGCGCACTGGTAAATTGGCCATCGACGTGGCGGCTGTTATCGGAACCATCGCCGCCCTTGCTATGACCCCTCTGGGGGGGATGGCGGGCGGTGTGCTCTACTTTGTACTGGTCCCACTGGCGGCGGCCGTGACGCATCAACTTGTCGAGCTGCTGGGTCAGGCCTATGTGGACAACCAGCGCGACCTGGCCCGGCAGCGGCAGCAGTTGCTCATGGCCCAGTATGTTTCCCAGCCGCTCTCTGCATGGCTGGCTCAGTGGCCGGCGACGGGCGGTTCGGAGTTCGAGCGCTTGCAGCTCGCTTTGCAGCGCATCCCCGAATCCATCCGCCAACTCGACGCGGCGGTCCGAACTGCATTAACACCGACAAAGAAATGAAGAATGAAGAACGAAAAATGAAGAATCAGTAGTTCCAAAATCGCCGAGGCTCTCGATTGTTTTACTCCGAAGGAGTTGAATAACACAGCCCAGGGTCGCCATTGCGGCGCACCTGGGAAACCGGGACCGCATTATCATGTCCACCCTGAAAGGGTGGGATAACCTGGATGCTTGGTGGTTTATCCCACCCTTTCAGGGTGCCTGAGTCTGGGGTCTGGTTTCACCCAGGGTACGCCGCAACGGCGACCCTGGGCTGTGTTATCTTACCCCTTCGGGGTAATGAAGTTGTGATGGCCACTTATGTTGGCTCAAGTTTGGAACGGCTGAGAATGAATGATACGAGCAAACAACCATGGACGACGGACAGAAAACCCGCGATTCTCAGCCGGTCCTGCGCACGCTGGCTCCGGCGTTGCGCCGGCTGGAACAGACGGTGTGCGCCTGGCTCGACGGTCCGCACCGCTATCCTCTTTCCATTATGACGCGGGCTACTCTCGAAGGCATCGCAGCCGATCTGCGCCGGCAGGCCGAAGCGCTGGACGCCGATCAGCCGCTGCTGGTCATCATGCTCATGGGCGGCACCGGCGTTGGCAAATCAACGCTGCTCAACGCCCTGGCTGGCGGCGCGATTGCTCAGGTCTCCTTCGCCCGGCCCACGACGCGCGATCCGGTGGTCTATTATCACGAGACCGTCCATACCGATCGCCTCGATTCAGCCCTGCGGCACTGCCGATTGACGCCGCACAACCGGCCGGCCTTGCAGCAGAAAGTCATCGTCGATACCCCCGACCTCGACAGCAACGATCTGGCCAACCGCGATAAGCTGATGCACGTCCTTCCGGTCGCCGACATCGTTCTCTATGTCGGCTCTCAAGAGAAGTACCACGACAAGCTCGGCTGGGAGCTGTTCTTGCAGCAGCGCCGGCGGCGGGCGTTCGCCTTCGTTCTCAATAAATGGGACCGCTGCCAACATCCCAGCGCCAGCGGCGTCCGGCCCGATCAGGACCTGTTGCGCGACCTGCAAAAAGAAGGTTTCCAGAACCCACTCCTCTTCCGCACCTGCGCCCAAAGCTGGGTTGACCTCGCCAGCAACGACTCCACCACTCACCACTCACCACTCACCACTCACCACTCACCACCATTGCCTGACGGTGAGCAATTTGCCGACCTGGTCCACTGGCTCGAGCTTGGCCTGACCTGTCTTGAGATCGAGGCGATCAAGGCCCGCGGCGTCGGCCAGCTCTTGCAGCAAATGCAGCAGGCGTTGGCAGTGGCCTGTCCGCCGGACCTGGGTGACGCGGCAGCCCGGACACGGACTGCCTGGGAGAGTGTACTGGCCGAGGAAGCGGGAGCCACCACGGAAGTGCTGCTCAACACGTTGGATCCTTTTCAGCGCGAGATCGAGCATCACTTCACCATCGAAGCACAAAGCAGGTTTCGTGGTCTGATGGCTGCTTACCTGCACCTGTTCACGCGGGCCAAATACATTGGCAGCACCTTGCGTGACCGCATCCCCTTCATGCCTCGGTCCAAAGATTCGGAGCCGGCGCCCCGCCCTGGGACCTGGCAAGTTTCACGCGCGCTTGCAGCAACACGGCTGCCAATCGCAATCTGGCGGCGCGCGGCAGGGCTTTGACGAATCGGCTGCTGGTGGCGGGCGACGAGCAAGGATTTCCCGTTGACCTGCTTAGCGAACCGGTGGAGGCCGCGGCACATATCGACTGGCGCCAGCGCAACGCCCGAACGCTCACCGACGCCCTGCAACACGTAGAGCAGGAATGGTCCAAGCCGACCGGCATGCGGCGGCTATTGCAGGAAGCGGTTGTTTTCCTCGGCAACTGGCTACCATCGGTGACGCTGATACTTTCATTCATAGTGGTACTGTGGCGTTGGTTTCACCCGCTTGTCAGCGGGGTAGAAGGCCCCTCGGTTCCGCTCTCCGAATTTCTCATGCCCTTCGTTGTCACGTTGATCGTCCTGGTCCTTTTGCAAATACTTAGTAACATTCTGCTGCCCCTTCGCTGGACGAAGATCCGGGGCGACTTCCGGAAGGAGCTGGAACGGAGGCTGAGAAACGACTTTATTGAGGCTCACGTCTCCATCCCTGCCGAGGTCGCTGACTCTCTGCGCGAGGAACGGCGTCGCCTGGAGCAGATGCAGAGCGAGACCCGTGAAGTAGCTGTTTGGCTTCGGGAGCGCGAGCAGGCGGCGAGCATCGCGGGATTGTATGGGCGGCAATGAGGCTGGAGATCGACATTAACAAGCGCGTCCGCGCACCGGCGAGTCGCTGCTAAGGCGTGCGGCAAGTGATACCATCCCTCGCTCACGCTTCGGGCCAGTGTCACACTGGCCCGAAGCGTGAGCGAAGGGATGGTAAATTATCTTCTGCCGCTTGCCTAAGCGATTGGCTATTGCCTGCCGAAATCAACGCTCCAGTACAATTCTCCTCTGCTGTTCGGCACGGCGGCCACGCCGACCTGCTGAAACGCCGGGTTCAATATGTTCATGCGATGCGGCGGCAGAATTCATCCACCCGTTCATGGCGGTCTGCGCGTCCGGATAGTTGTAGGCGATATTCTCTCCCACCGCCGTCCAGCGGTAACCGGCCTGCCGTACACGGGTGCCGGGATCGGTGCCGTCTATGGTGTGGGAGAGTTGGGGGCCGGCGTCAATGCGGGCCAGCGTGGTCGCGTAGTTGCGCGCTGCCTGCTCCAAATTCGGGTTCAGGCTCAGCGGCGCCAAACCGGCCTTGCGCCGCTCGACATTCATGAGGTCGAGTGTCCTGAGTTCCTGACTGGAAACAGTCACACTGGCTCGGGGCTGAATGACAGCCCGACCCAGGGGATATGAACTCGGGTTCGCGGTCGGCGCCGACAGACTGGCTCGCTGCCGGTCAAGGATCATCCGCTCTAGTTCCATGAGCCAGCGATCCAACGGCTGGCTCGAAGGACCAATGATCGTCATGTTCCCATAGCGATGCCCCGCGTTGTATGTTTGTGCTATGGCCAGGGACAGGAAAGGGCCAGTCAGCATCAACACAGCGATCACGGTCTTTTGCCAGTGCTGCAAGGTCATGGGTTTCTCCTCTCTGGTTTCAGCCGAGCCGCCGACTTTGTGCCGGCGGTGGTGAACCCCGCCGCTCGCTTATTCTCTGGAGCCTCTCAAAGCATAACCCTGTGGTGAGCGTTTCGTTGGCGCGAGATAGGAGATTTCCTGGGGGAGCGGGTTACCAAGCGGTGGTGAGGTGGTGAGGTGGTGGCGAAGAGGATAGAGGATGGAGGATCGAAGATCGAGGATGGCGAAGCGATAGTTCCATCCTCCATCCTCCATCCTCTCCGCAATCCACCACCTCACCACCCCACCATGAAAAAACTACTTTGGTCCGCAGTCATCCGGCCGATCTCTGCTCGTCCTGCATCTGGTTCAGCTTGTTGTAGAGCGTTTTGAGACTGATCCCCAACTCGCCGGCGGCGGCGGGTTTGTGGCCGCCGTGTTTTTCGACGACGCGGAGAACGTGTTCCATCTCGATCTCGCGCAGCGTCCTGGCCCCGCCGGGGGATGGCAGCGTGTCCGTGAGAGCCGAGGTCAGGCTCAAGGTGGGCGGATGCTCCGGATTGGGACGGATGTGATGCGGCAGGTGTTCCGGAAGGATGCACTGGCCGCCGGCAATGATGTAGGCGTGTTCCATCACGTTGGCCAGCTCGCGAACATTGCCCGGCCAGTCATGTTCCAGAAGCACATCGACGGCTTCCGGGCTGAGCAGCTCGGCCGCCTGTTCCAGCGGGCGCTGCGCGGCCCGGCCGAGCAGGTGCCGGGCCAGCTCGGGGATGTCCGAGCGGCGTTCCCGCAGCGCGGGCAGGTGAATCTCAAACGTGTTGATGCGGAAGTAAAGGTCCTCGCGAAACTCGTCTTCCTTGATCAGTGTACGCAGATCGCAATTGGTGGCGCAGAGCACGCGGACATTGGTCCGGAATGGTTCGTTCTCACCGACCCGGCGAATCTCGCCCGATTCGAGGAAACGCAGGAGTTTCACCTGTATGTTCTTGTTCAACTCGCCGACCTCGTCGAGGAACAATGTGCCGCCGTTGGCCACCTCGAACAATCCTTTGTGATCGCGGTCGGCCCCGGTGAAGGCCCCCTTGCGATGGCCGAACAGCTCGCTCTCGACCAGGTTTTCCGTCAGTGCGCCGCAGTTGACGGGTACGAAGGGCATGTCAGCGCGTTTGCTCTGTTGCCAGAGGATCCGGGCCGCCAGCTCCTTGCCGGTGCCCGTCTCGCCGAGGATGAGCACGGTGGAATCCGTCGGGGCCACCGTGCCGATGAGGCGATGGACGCCGGTCATGGCCGGCGACTTGCCCACGAGAATTGTCGGGCCTTCGGCCGCCCGGACCCGGCTCTGCAATGCCAGGTTCTTGTTTTCCAGGGCTCGCTTCTCCGCGACCTTGTCCAGCACGGCTTCGATCTCGGCCAGCTTGCAAGGTTTCGTGATGTAGTCGAAGGCGCCCAGACGCATTGCCTCGATCGCCGTCTCCATGCTCGCATGGCCGGTCATCACGACGGCTTCCGTGTCGGGCGCGACCTTCTTGAGATGTTCGAGCACTTCGAGGCCGGTCATGCCCGGCATGCGCAGGTCGAGTATCGCCACGTCGAACGTACACTTTTCCAGCGCCTTGATGCCGGCACGGCCGTCCGGACAGACGATAACCTCGTGTCCCAGCCGCGGCAACTCGGAGCGCATGAACTCCTGCAGCGACCTCTCATCATCGACAAACAGCACGCGCAAACTGCTGTGACTGTCCACGCGATACCTTCCTTTCAATCTGGTGAGTGGTGAGTGGTTGCAGACACCACTCACTACTCACCACTCACCACTCACCACTCACCACTTCATCCTCACTCTGGCGATGAGGCAGTTCCTGGGACACCAGGGTATTTCTAGCCTCGGATGTATTCAGGCCGCCAGCCGGCTCGGTGTCTCTTCCCGCGCCGATTCGACAGGCTGCAAGGGGAGACGCACCGTGAACGTGCTCCCCTGGTTCACCCCGGGGCTATTCGCCTCGATTTCGCCGCCGTGCTGAACGATGATGCGGTGGCTGATCGTCAGGCCCAGCCCGGTGCCCTTGCCTGTCCGGCTGCGCGTGAAGAACGGCTCGAAGATGTTTTCCAGAACCTCGCCTGTCATGCCGCACCCGGTATCACTGAACACCATTTCCGCCATGCCGGCGCGATGGTTCAGGGCAATCGTGATCTGGCCGCCTTCCTCCATGTTGTCCAGGGCATTGACGACCAGGTTGAGCACCACCGATTTGATCTCGTCGACGTTCACCCAGGCCACGACATGGCCCGCCGGCTCGAAGGCAGTGCTCTTGCCCTTGTAGTTCGGCAAAGTCTGCACGACGTTGAGCACCGATTGGATGAGTTTCCCCAGGTCCGTCGGCTCGCGCCGGCGCTCGCCGCCGCGGCTGAATTCCAGCAACCGCTGCGTGATGGCCTTGCAGCGAAAAGCCTCTTCCTGAATCATCCTCAAGTATTTGGCAATGACTTCCCAGTCAGCCGTATCTGTCCCATTCTCCGGCTTCCGCCTGCTCTCGGCGATTTCCTTGAGCCTGGCTTCCAGACCTTCGCTGCAAAAAGCGATGCTGGCCAGCGGGTTGTTGATCTCGTGAGCGACGCCGGCTGCCAGGAACCCGACGCTGGCCAGTCGTTCCGAGCGGACCAGTTGCCGGCTGCGCTCGTTGACTTGCCGGGCCAGGTCGTGGTACATGTCGCGGAGGCGCTCGGTCATGTCGTTGAACGCCGTGGCCAGGTCTTCCATTTCGTCGCCGCTGTGTACATCAATGCGATGTTCAAAGTCGCCCTGGGCCACTCGTCCTGCGCTGCGCTCGAGATCGCGGATGGGGAAGAATACCCAGGCGTAAAAGAACCGCAGCAGCCCTGCCGTCGACAACACTCCCACAATGCTCGTCGTCAAGACGATCCAGAGCGCCGTTTGGTAATGCCGGCGCGAGTCGGCAATGCGCTGCGTCATGTCGTGGCGGATGGCGCCGCGCAGGTCCGCGGATGTCCCCTCCAGGAGGTGTATCGCATCCTTGACCTTGGCCTCTTCCAGCAGCGGGGGCTTGGGCAGGCCGTGCGAAGCCCACGGTTTCTTGGCCGAACGGACAGCCTCTTGTAGCGCAGTGAACTTCTCGCGCAATGCCTCGATCAGGATAAGCTCATCTGCTCCGCCATTGGGATCGAGCCCTTTATTCAGAGTTTCCTGGAGGGCGGCTTCATAAGCATCGAGAGCTTCCCTGGCCTGTGCCATCTTCTCTTCAAGCTTGTCGCCGTTCTGATCGACGGCGACCTCGGGACTGCGAAGTTCGCTAAGGGCCGTTTTGAGCGCCTCCGCTTTCTCCAGCTCGGCCAGCTTGCTGTCGATGCTCTTCATGGTCCAGTAGTAGGAAAGCAACCCCTTGAGAGTGCCGGCCAGCAACAGCGCCACGATGGCGACAACCAGGCCAAGTCCGAGGATCAGCTTGTGGCGTATCCGCCATTGAAAAGCCACGCTCCGACCTCCTTGTCAGCGGCCCAGAAAACGCCGGCCACTCAGACTCCCACAGAGAACCACACACGGAGTGGCCGGAACTCTACCAGAAGATGACGCGGCAATGGAGTCCAACTTGAGGATGACAAGATGACAGGATGGCAAGATGACAAGATGACAGGATGGCGATAATGGGAGAGCTTTGGCAATCTAGGTGGCGAGATGATAGATGGCAGGCTGAGGCATGTCGATCTCCCTGTCATCCTGTCATCTGGTCATCTGGTCATTTGGTCGCGGGTCCATACGCAGCCAGCAGCGGCTCCAGCCAGTCGAGGACGCACGGAAACAGCCGTTCCGCCGTGGCCAGGTTGTGCTTGCCTTTGGGGTCATAGCCCACCTGGACGGTCAGGCCGCGCCGCGGCTGACCTGGAGGAAGCTCTCCACCTGAGCATTAATGTTGAATTGATCCTTGCCGCCGTAGGCCACGCACATGTTCAGCTCGCCTTCCTTTACGTTGCACCGTTCCAGCATCTCGATGACGTTCTCCCGGCTAATTGCTTCGACGGTCCCTGGATCGTGGCGATCATAGAGCGGGTCGATCACCTTGCTGAGACGGATCGCGACGACGCCGTAGAATCTCCCGATGACCTCCCGGTCATTGCTGAAATCGGTCCGCCAATCCCAGCAGCACGGGTCGAAGTTGGACATGTAGCAGCCGTGGCAATCGAGCCAGCGCATGTTCAGAGGCGGAAAGATGCCGACGACGGTCTTGAAGCGGTCCCGGTACTTGATGGCCTTGTTGAAAGCCGCTGCTCCTCCCATCGAAACGCCGGCGATCACGTGAGCTTCCCGCTCCGGACGAATGGGATAGTTGTCCAGCACGAACTTCCACACGTCCCGCATGAGAAAGTCCTCGAACTTGCCGGCCCTGGAGTTGAGAAAGAAGCTGCCGGCATTGCGGAAGTTCGGCTCGCCCGTGATGCTGCCGTCGGGCGCGGCAATAATGACCGGCGGGAGCTTGCCCGCGATGATGGCGCGATCGAGCCGTTCAACAACATGGTCCATGAAGGACTGTTCATCCTGCCCGAATCCGTGCAGCCACATGATGAGAGGATAGCGCTGCCTGGGGTCGAAGCCGGGTGGCACGTATACATAGAGGTCGCGGCACTGCTGGAGAGCGTTCGACCAGATGCGCTTGTCGGCACCGTGATTGTGCGTGTGATCGATGAGCCTGCCTGCCAGCCTCTGGTTGATGCACTCGACATCGTCCCTGAACCATTTGCCGGCCTGAGCATGCGAATAGGCAAGAAAGAGCAGCAACACTGCTGCAAGCACATTGGTGCGTTTCACGTGAAGCCTCTCTCAATGATGCGTAAACCGCGGTGGTGAAGCGAGAACCGTGTCAAACCAGTCCCTCACCCCTGCCCCTCTCCCCCGCAGCGGGGGAGAGGGGTTGGGGGTGAGGGGGAGATTCGGCCGTCGCAGGGGCTGCGGGCTGTAGTATCCTTCGTCTGAACTGTCGCTTCAGGCTGAGAAGACAATACCTTATTGGAGTGGCGCAATCCGGGCGGTCTGCTGGTTGTACGGACTTTGCCGGGAATAGCAACCGTGGGAATAGCTCTCTTGATGATCCACGAACAAGACAGGACAATGAACACGATTCCCGTTCACGAGGAGGGTTCCACATGGCCGCAGCACAACCTGTCAACATCGGCAACCTGCTATGCGGAGTTGGACAACCGCTCTTGTGGATCACTGGTCCGTGCGTGATCGAGTCGCACGAGTTGACGTTGCGGATTGCCGAGAGGTTGCGGGAGTTGGCCGAGTGCTTGCGGGTGCCGCTCGTGTTCAAGGCGTCCTTCGACAAGGCGAATCGGACGTCGAGCAAATCGTTTCGCGGCCCCGGCCTCCGCGAAGGGCTGCGGACGCTCGACGCCGTGAAGCGGCACACCGGTCTGCCCGTCACCACCGATATCCACGAGCGCGAGCAGGTAAAGGAAGTTGCCGAGGTCTGCGACCTGCTCCAGATACCGGCATTTCTGGCCCGGCAGACCGACCTCATCCAGGCCGCCGGCAGGACGGACCGGCCCGTGAACGTCAAGAAAGGCCAGTTCATGGCCCCCTGGGACATGCGTCACGTCGTCACCAAAATGGAGGAGGCCGGCAACCGGCAGTTGCTGTTGACGGAACGCGGCGCATCGTTCGGTTACGGGCAGCTCATCAGCGACATGCGTTCCATCCCCTGGATGCAGGATCTGGGCTGTCCCGTGATCTTCGACGCCACTCACAGCGTACAGAAACCTGCGGGGCTGGGCGACAGGAGCGGCGGCGACCGGCGGATGGTGCCCTACCTGGCGCGGGCGGCGGCGGCCTGTGGCTGTGACGGTATTTTCCTCGAAACCCATCCGCGTCCCGACGAGGCCCTCAGCGACGGCCCCAACATGATCGCGCTGGATGATCTGCCCGGCCTGATCGAATGCTGCCTGCGGATTCGCCAGGCTATCTCCGAGGCAAAGACAGGGTGGCAGGGTGACAGGCCGATGACAGGGTGACAAGGTGACAGGGTGACAAGGTGACAAGGTGATCCAGATCTGTAATTGTTATTGGTTCCACTGCCCCCCATTTTGTCACCCTGTCACCCTGTCACCCTGTCACCCTGTCACCCTGTCACTCTGTCACCTTGTCACCCTGCCACCTTGTCACTCTGTCACCTTGTCACCCTTTCACCTTGTCACCCTGTCACCTTGTCATTCCCACCCTGTCACCCTGTCACCTTATCATTTGCTACGCCGACGGGTTTCCTGTCTCCTTCTTGCGCTCTGTCTCCTTGCCTTGGCAGCATGTGGCCGCCCTGTCTCGGTCGGCTCTTCCCCTCACGCTGGCAAACCGAGACAGGATGCCTCTGAGCTGGATTTCCAGGACCTGTTCAAGGACACCGATCGGAACACCTGCCGCAATGCCCTGCAGGAGCTGAACTCGCAACTTCGACAGCGCTCGGTGCAGGTGCCGGCGTCATTGACAAATGAGCAGCGGCAGCTCCTGAGCGGAGAAAAACAACCCGACCTCTCCGCTGACGACCTGGCCGAGGTGGAATCGGTCAACTTCACCGTGCTGGATGCTCATCATCTCGATTTATGTTTCTTGCTGCGCAACGCGGCCCAGTCGCTGGGTTTGTTTCGGACTGGAGCCGGAGTCGGCGAGGACAGGCAACGACACCGGGCCGAAGTCTCTTTTGCCTGGGTCAATCGTCAGGTGCGCCTCCGCGAGCTGGAAGCAGAGCCGCTGCCGCCGCAGTTTGTCCTGCGCCGCGGCTGGGGCAGCTCCCTCGAACGTTCCCTCATCTTCCTGGCCTTGCTGGAACAGTTGGGCATGGAAGGCTGCCTGGTTGTCCGCGCAGGGCCTGCGCAACCCCTCCTTTTGGCTGTGTGGCGTGCTGATCGGCAGTGACATCTACCTTTTCGATCCGCGCATGGGCATGCCGCTGCCGGGGCAGAATGGGCAGGGAATCGCCACGCTCAGAGAGCTTCTCGCACAGCCCGATCTGCTCAAACAGCTTTCAGTGGAGAGCAAGTTTCCCTATGATGTGACTCCCGAACAGACTTCCTCCCTGACTCTCCTTGTGACTTGCAGTCTATCTTCAGTGGCTCCACGCATGCAGTTCTTGCAAGAGCGGCTCCAGGCCGCCGGCATCGATGTCCGCCTGGCGGCCGATCCAGTCCCGCTGCTCGAACATATGCGGGCAGCCGCGGAGGGTCGAGGCACCGCTGGCAAGGTAACCGCGGGCGTTTGGCCCACGACAATGACCCTACTGCGCCGCTTCTTGCCACCCAGGAAGGAGGAACCGATACCATTGGCCGCCTTTTCGTCTACAAGCAAGAGCTGGTACGCTGGGACGTACTGCCAGATCAGATCCGAAAGCTGCCTCTGGACCAGGAATTGGGACAGCACCCCGTAGATCTCTTCAGCAAGCTTTTCATGTCCCTTTACGGGACGCCACGTGACCGCATTCTGCGCGGCCGGTTCGATGAGGTGACGCCCGATCTGGTGAAATCACTTGAACCGCTGCGCAATCAACTAAACCTACGTCAGGATCACCCAGAGCTAGATGAACAATTGGCCCAATGGTGTACCCGTGCCTACGCAGCATATGCCGAGCGGATCAAGGCTCAAGCCGAGTTGATCGAGGCCCAAAAGGCCGCCAAGAATGCTCCAGCGGCACAGTCCAGGGTTGCCGCAGCGCAGGCCAGGGTGGATCAAGTTTGGGAACAGGCGCAACCATTGGAGTTGGCCCTCATCGGTGCCGCCGCCGAGCCGATGAGCGCCGAGATCACTTACCAACTGGCACTGTGCCGGCAGGAACAAGCCGAGCGATTCCAGGCCGAAGATGCCTGGCGCGATGCCGTCGAGTGGTGGGAGAAATACGCTGCCCAGTATCCGAAAGCCCCTGGAATTGCGGCGGCGAATCGCCTGCAGGCCCGCGCCCGCGAAGCTCTGGGGGATGTGGATACCGCAATCGCCTTGCTGGAGAACCCTGCCGGCGAGCAAACCAACCTGGAAAGGACCGCCCGCCTTTACGAGGCCCGGCAGTTGAAAATGAGACGCCCCGCCAGCCGCTAAATGACCTTGCGTGAATCTCCCACACTGGCCCGAAGCGTTAGCGAGGGTGGGATTCGTTCCTCGCTAACGCTTCGGGCCAGTGTGCTCGCGGAAGTTACCTTGGCCTCGCGGGCGGCACTGGCGGTGGCTCGGCTCCGGGTGGGGCCGGGAGTTTGCCGATGATCTCGCCCTTGCGGACGCGAATGCTCATCTTCACATCCTCGGGGATGAGCGGCCGCCCCTGGTCGTCGATATCATCGAATGGTCCTTTGATTTCCAGAGGCGGCAGCGCGCGGTCGGATGGTCTGCCCAGACGCACCCAGCCCGCCACTTCCGGAGGAGCCGTCATCGCCTGCGCCAGAAAGTGCTGAAAGACGAGCAAATTCTTCACCTGCGTCGATTCCTGAAGTAGTTTCACATACCCATATTGAAGCTCGGCGGCGGGATCCTGGATCGCAAATTCCTTGGCCATGTCTGGGTAATCCTTCAGATGCTTTTTCCACAGGCTCTTCCAGGCCAGCAGGGCATCCGGCCGCGCATACTCTCTGATCGCCGCATCGGACCTGGCCTCCAGAACAAGCCGTTCGGCCTTGTAGAAGTGTTTCCGGGCGGTGACCGCTTCAGGTTCGGATTCCATCCTGGTACGGTAATAGTGCTGGTTGAATTTGGGCAGGTTCCGATAGAACTCCAGTTGTGCAAGGTAGCTGTGCGCCTTGTCCCCCAGGCTCCCGGGTGGGGTACGTCCTTCCTGATAGGCCGCGGCCTTCGCCTTCAGGTCTGCGAGTTCCTCCCTGTCCAGAAGCAGACCATTGGCCCGTCCCATTTTTTCCCACATGTCGAGCGCGGCTCTCCAGGCTTCACCAGCTCGGTTGCGGGCGCCGCCGACCTGGACAGGTTCGGCACTCCCCGGCCCGGCCTCCCCACGGAACCAGTCGGGGATCTTCCAGCTTTCGTCGAACCAGCCCTCTTCCTCCAGCCGCTCGGCCAGAGCTTCCTGGGCCAGGGCCGGGTGGGAGCGAAAGATGACGGTCGTGAACTTCGGCTTTCGTTGCAGCCGGCGGTTCTCGATCGGTTTGCTGTACCCCGGAAGCATGCTGTCGTCTGGATTTGGGTTCCTGGCGTAGTCGAACCATGATTGGGAGCCAGGGTCGGGCACGGGTTCCTGGGCGTAGCCGAACCAGGCCCGAGCAGCCGCATATCCGTCGAAATCATCGTCAAGCACTGAATTCGAGGTCAGCTCATCCTTATCGAACAGATGTTGGGGCGGCGGCGGCTCACGGCGTGGCGGCAAAATTGGAAAGCGATCCTCCGGTTTGTCCTTCAGAATTGGAATGCGATCCTCCGGATTGTCCTTCAGAGTGCTGGCGGCCGAGCCGCTCTCCCTGGAATCCTTGTAACGAGAGGGTATATTCTGATATTGAGCCAGAAAATGAATGACGTCTTCCGGCGTCCGGCAGGTGAAGACCTCCGAGGGTCGCCGATAGCGCATCGGCGGTTCATGCAAACGGCGGATCAACGTCGGATGCTTCCGGCAGAACTCCTTGAACTTCGTCTCGTCCACGACCCAGCGGCGGCGGTTGGCGTCCCATGTTTGCAGCCGGCGCGGATCGCGCTCCTCCGGCGGGATGCAACTGAGCTGAAACAGAGAGCGCATGACGTTCCTCTCGTCGATGTCGCAGATCCTTTGTCGATACTTGTAACCCATCTCCCAGCGTAACCGGGGATTGTTTTCATTGCGCCGCTCTCCCTGAGCCAGTACCGTCATGCCCCGGCTGATGTAGTAATACTTGTCCTGGATGCGATCACACTGACCTGCCACATTGGTGTCCAGGTTCCAGCTATGGAACAGCCAGGGATCGATATGATGCGCCTGCAGCTTGGTCAAGGTCGAAACGCAGATATCCAGCTCGCTCAGCTGGTTCCTCTTCTGGTATTCATCGGCTTCCAGCCACACGACACAGACGGCAAGGCCACGAAAGCTGAAGAGCATCAGGCTCAGCGCCGACTCGCTCAGGTGTACCTGGCCCCGGTCCTGTTCGCGCAAGCCCATTTCTTCGGCCTGTTTCTCGACGACGAAACGCTGAAGAACACGTGCGCTGGCAAACAGCACGATAATTACGCCCATGTAGATGAACTTGCGCAGCAATGCTTGCTGTTGAAAGTGACCGGACATTTTCGGATGCTCCCAGGCGAGCAGAGAGGCGTTAGCCCCCCGGTGACTCGCCATCATGACGACGAGGCGACCTCACGCCATTTGATCAAGTAGTAGGCCAGAACCAACCAGGGTAACAGGTAACCGGCCAGCGGCAACAAATTATCAACCAGCAGAATCTCCGTCCAGGAAATATCAAAACCCGCCGCGACCAACTCCTTCAAATTGTAGCGCTCGACGTCGGGAAAAATGCTGGAGACGGCGCGCAGCATCATTCTGAACACCTTGTCGGAGCCGATGGCGACCTTCAACGTGGCGTTATCCTCCAGGGTAGACTGCGCGCGAGCAGCATGATCGAGGATTCCGCCGGCCCGCGGACATCGTTCTTGCGCTCCATCACCGACACGAGGAATGGCAGATAGCACCCCAGCAGGTACACGAACATGACCCCCAGGAAACTGACGATCGAGTTGAGGTACGTGCTCAGGACGACCGCTACCACAATCGTGAGAAAAATCCGGAACCACACCCCTAGCGCGCCCTTGCAGAAGTTGAGAGCGAACAGCCACTGCTCGGCCGCTGGGCCATGGTCGTCCAGCCGCAGATAGAGGTCATGTCTGGCCATGCCGATGAACTGCGTTGGACTCTTGCACTGTACGCGAATCTGCAAGGGTGGGCGTACATCTTTGCGGAATGCCGGTTGGTTTTGCAGCGACTCACCTGTTGCCGGAGCGTTCTGGAACAGGCCGCCCGGCAAAGGGATCGACTGGGTCCGCCTTTCGATGATCTCGAACTCTTCTCTCTCGTAAAGCCCGTACTTCCTGGCCAGGTGGTAATCCAGATTGGGTGCAAACGCCGCGTCCGTGCCGTTGACAATAACCAGCGGGCACGGCATGGGGCCGGCAAAGGAGGCAACGGAACGTGCCACGGCGGCATGCAGGTTTCTCCAATCGGACAGGTAGATCTTCTCCCGGTTGTACTCGTTGGTCAGTGCGGGGTTCCCCTGAGCGTCCAGCGCACAGCGCGACGAAATGGCGTAGAGGGAGCAGAGGACCCCCTTGTTCTCCACGCCGCGAGTCATGCGCTGAACGTCGAAAGAGAATTCACACGGCACCTGTGTGCGGCCGGCCAGACTACCGGGCAATTTGTCAAAGTCCCAGACGGCATACTGCGGCAGATGGTGGGGAGGGGTAGCGGCAATGTAGCTGCGGTACTCCCAGACGCGGCCGACGTTGAAGCCCCGTTTCGGGTCACGAGTTCCTCGAAACTCGAGGTTGCCGTACTTCGCCTGCCGGGCCTTGAAACTCTCCTGGGCCGCCTCCGGATCGATTCCGGAAGCCACGATGTAGATTAGGCTGCTTCCCGTCATGACCGCCAGGATCATGGTCATGAGAAGCGTATAGCCCAGCAATCGACCCAGGACGATCTCAAATCGTTCCACCGGCTTGGTGACGACCGTATGGACCGTCTGCCGCTGCATGTCTGTCGGCAGGCCGAACGCCGCCAGCAGTGCGAAGGTGAACCAGAGCAACACCATCATGATCCAGTAAGCAGTCTTGATGTCGATGCTCGCCACATCCTCCTTCTGGATGGTGATAAACCAACTGGGGGGAAAGAGAAAGAGCAGGCACAGTATCGGAAAGACCCAGAGGACGCGCATGCGAACAACTTCAAGGAAGGTGAGCCGGGCCAAAGCCCAGATCCGCCGCGGCCGCAAGCGCCACAGATCGAAAATAACCGGCAGCACGACTGCCAGGATTGCCCCGAGACCGCCAGCTCTGAGGCAACCCTGCTGCAACTTCTGAATGCGCGGGCTGACCTGCATGGGAGCGTCGCGAGGAAACGGCAGCATGATCGACTTCACTTCCGAGATGATTTTCGGGGCGCTCGTGGCCAGGAAGACACCATACGCCAGGACAGCCACCGCCGCGCCCAAGAGCCACCCCGGCGACGAGCCAGCGGGAAGCCCGGACGCCCGAAGCGGCGCCTGACCGGTGGAACATGCGCACGACCAGCCAGATGACAAGGCCGACCATCGCGAACACGCCCACATCTTGGACCCACCCCCACATGGAGTCGCACAGCGGCAAGAATCCGGATTGAAGGCGTTCACGTTCAATAATCAGAGAAGCAAACATGAGAACCACTCACCACTCACCACTCACCAAGCCGGCTAACGACGTTCCTGGATATGCGTGGATCGTTCACGGTCTTTTGATTCTTCGCTTCCGGGTGTTTCCTTGTCCATACCCTTGGAAGAGGTTTCGGGCGGCAAGTAACGGCGGCCCGGATGCAGCTTGCTTTGCTCGACGATGTGTACGAATAATTCTTCGAGAGTTGCGCTGCGATGATCCAGGCTTTCGAGCGTGCCGCCGTGCCGCCGGAGCACGTCTTGCAGATCGCGGCGCAGCTCGTCGGTCAGCGGTGCGCCGCTGGCCACCATTTCCAGCCGCAGCTCGTCGCGGAGCAGGGCCTTCACCTCGCCCAGTTCCTGCAGCTCCCCCTGGTGAAGGATGGCGATACGGTTGCAAACGTCCTGCACGTCGTCCAGGCGATGGCTGCACATGATAACGGTCTTGCCCTGGGCGCGGAGTTCCAGAATCAGGTCTTTCATCCAGCGCACGCCTAGCGGGTCCAGGCCCGAGGTCGGTTCATCCAGAAATATCAGCTCCGGATCGTTGATGAGCGCCTGAGCCAGGCCGAGACGCTGGCGCATGCCCTTGGAATACTCCCTGACGATGCGTTTTTTGTCGGCGCTGAGATGGACCAGGTCGATCAAGTCTTTGGCTCGCTTGCGGCGCACGCCCGACGGCATGTTGAAAAGCCGGCCATAGAAGTCGAGCGTCTCCTCGGCGGTGAGAAATCGGTAGAGATACGACTCTTCAGGCAAATAGCCGATTTTCTCGTTCTTCCGCACATCCGCCGCCGGCCGGTCGAACACGAGAGCGTCGCCCTCGGTCGGGAAGAGCAGGCCAAGGAGGAGCTTGATGGTTGTCGTCTTCCCGGAGCCGTTCGGACCCAGAAGTCCGAAGATCTCGCCGCGCTGAATCTGGAGGTTGAGCGCCCGCAATGCAGTCTTCTTGGGCCGTCCCCAGAAGTCGCGGTAAATTTTCGTCAACTTCCGCGTTTCGACAATGACATCATCGGGCATGAGCAGCCACCTTCCTCTAAAGGATGAAGGATGAAGGATGAAGGATGAAACAGACAAGACAAGCCGTCACTGGCCCGAAGCGTTAGCGAGGTAGGGCTTACCCTCGCTAACGCTTCGGGCCAGTGTTGACTGTTTTTTCATCCTTCATCCTTCTTGTTGTATCTGCCGCCTATACGATGCCAAGCCCCACAACGTTCATACAATTTAAGAATGAAGGTGGTGAGTGGTGAGTGGTGAGTGGTGAGTGGTGAGTGGTAAAGACCGGCCGGTCACCACTCACCACTCACCACTCACCACTCACTCCGTACTGTTTCATCCTTCATCCTTCGTTCAGGCCGGCCGATGCCACGTTATGTGATCCTCGAACACGACCACCCGAGCTTGCACTGGGACTTGATGCTCGAAGCGGGTCCCCTCACCCTACCCTCTCCCCCCGTGGCGGGGGGAGAGGGTAGGGTGAGGGGGGCGGGCGAGGCGCTGCGAACATGGCGGTTGGCCGAACCTCCTCAGCCGGGCCGGACCGTCCAGGCGACCGCGGTGTTCGACCATCGCCTTATGTATCTGGACTACGAAGGCCCGATCAGCGGCAATCGTGGCAAGGTTGTGCGCTGGGACGCTGGTTCCTTCACGTGGGGAGCGGATGGTCCTGACCGGATTGTGCTTTTCATGAATGGGCAGCGTTTGCACGGAACGGCAGTTCTGCAAAGAGATGCCTCGGGTGACTGGTTCTTTCTTGTCGAGGACGAGTGAGTGGTTCGGAAAGAGTGAGTGGTGGAGTGGTGAGTGGTGAAGAGGATGAAGGATGAAGGATGAAGGATGAAAAGAAAGCGCATGCAGGTCTTGTTTCATCCTTCATCCTTCATCCTTCATCCTTCATCCTTCATCCTTCTTATTGAGCCTTCATCACTCACTACTCACCACCTTGTTGGAGCGTGAGCTTTCGCCGCCGATGTAAAGTCCCTTGTGCTGCTGGGCATGTTTCAAGACGAGGTCCTGATAGCGCTCCAATTCCTCTTTGGCGAGCACGCCTCCGAGTTCGTTCGCGAGTTGTTCGCGCGTGGCAAAAAATTTGTTTTTCAAGGGGTTGAGCTTCAAGATGATCGCATCGGGCATTTTGTCATGGCGCAAAGATGCCAACGATTTGGCCCTGATTCTGTACCCCTCCGGCAGCAGTTCCACGCATCGCAGCTGAACACCAGACTGAAAGCGAAGAACGGCAACCGGGTGGTTGTCGTGCCGATACCACTTGAGATCGAGATGGTTGTCCCTGGCGATGGCGGAAATGCGTTCCAGGATCGACTGCGAGTTGACGGGGAGCAAGCCGGCGTGCAGGCCGAGCAGGTCGAGGATGACGACATTCCGCTCCCCGTCCACGAGCCTGGCCCGGAGATCGATGGTAATGACTGATTGCCACGGCTTGTTGCCGTAACGAAACGCCAGGCGGAGCCTTTGCGGTTCGGTGGCGATACGTGGGTCTTGAATCTCTTTGGGCAGTGTTTTGCTGATGCCCGAGCTTTCCAGGTCCTCCTGAACATAGCTATTGATTTGCTCCTCCGTGAACTCGGCATCCCAGGTCTTGGCGTCCTCAAGGACTGGGTTCACGACCTGTCCCACGAACTGCGCTCTGGAACTGGTCCGCGCCTTTCCTGCGTTCCTCGCCGGCCGGCACTGCACAGCGTTGATAGAACCCAGGCTCATGGCGGACGAGCAAGACCAACACGCCCCCGACCGCGACGGCCAGCAACAGGAACGTGCCCATCCCAAAAAAGGCAGATTTGCGACTCATGAAACAATCCACCGATGTGGCGGCAAGTTTCCCAACTTGCCAGTGCCGGCTCTGGCAAGTTGGGAAACTTACCGCCACCGGCTTAGGTTCACTTGACAATGACCACTTGCCGGCAACGCACTACGGACCATATCTATGACTGGCTATCCGGTCAACGCCGACTGACTTGCGGCAGGATGGAAGCTGAGGTCGTTTCGCGGGAGCTGGTAACATGCAGTAGCTAGGCAAAGTCCCAGCAAACCTCGAATCCCGCTCGGCACAGCGATTGCGCGACCTCCGCTGGCGAACGATGGTCGGCCACGGGGAATTGCCAGCGTTCGGCCTGGTCGGTTGGCGCGGCATCGTAGCCTCCCGGCGACGTGCAACTCCCCGCGCTCATCTGGGTGATGCAGATGCGGGCCAGGCGGTCCCGCAAGGAGGGCGGTTCGCGCGTCGAGAGAACCAGGCCGGCTGACGGAAATGCCAGGCGCAGAGCGCAGTAGAGCCGGATGAACGTTGTGTCATCGACGGGTTGGGGGGGGGCAAATCCGTCGGGGGCTTCGTGGATGCGCGGCAGGCTGAAGGCCAGTTTGACGTGAGGGAAGCGGTCGAGGAGGTAGCGGCCGTGAGCGATGAGGGCACGGAGGTCGGCCAACGGTTCGCTCAGCCCCAGGAGAATGCCCAGTCCCAGCCGTGATATGCCCGCTTCGGCGGCGCGTTCCGGGGCCTCCAGCCGCCAGTCGAACCAGGTCTTGGTCCCCAGTGGATGGTAGCGGGCGTACTGGTCTTCCTGATACGTTTCCTGATAAAGGGTGACACCACAGGCGCCGGCATGAACGAGCTGCCGATATGACGCAGTGCTCTGCGCGGCGATCTCAACCGCGACGCTGAAGCCGCGCCCGGCCAGGACACGGACCATGCCGGCGATGTAGCTGGTCGATGTCAGGCGGGGGAAATCGCTCGCCACCAGCAATATGTGATGAAAGCCGCGCTGGCGCAGGATTTCCGCTTGCTCCAGGACTTCGCGCTCTCCGAGATGCTTGCGCTCCAGTGCGTGGGGAAAGCGAAATGCACAGTACAAACAGTGATTGATGCAGTAGCTGGAAAGATAGAGCGGAGCGTAGAGCATCATCCTGCGCCGGCCGTTACCTTCCCCACCTGGACCAGACAAGGAGACAGGGTGACAAGGTGACAAGGTGACAGGGTGACAGGGTGACAGGGTGACAGGGTGACAGGGTGACAGGGTGACAGGGTGCGTGTGGTGGCTTCCAGTGCCCGGTGCGTTACCTGGTCGAGCGAAACACTGGGATCGAAACAGGCCGCAACGGCATCTTGTTCTTGCCGTGTGGCGTGCAGGATCGAGCGCGGACTCCTTGGCGGCCGCGGCCGGCCCTGCAAGAGCGCGTTCGCGGCCAGGTCGAGCACATCGATCAATTCCTGATCTGTCGTTGAAGGACGGCCGCGCCGATTGTTGAGAAGTTGATAGCGCCAGCGCTCGAACCTGTCCGCGAGAGACTCCTCCAACGAAGGATGAAGGATGAAGGATGAAGGATGAATGTTACCGCATTCTTGTTCATCCTTTTTCCTTTTTCCTTCATCCTTCATTGCGGAGACCCCGCCATAGAGGATGGGAGCGGCTTCTTCCAGCAGCTTCACGCGGACCGCAGCATCGGTGTCCGTGGCGTATACCAGTTCCACGAAAGCTGAATAGGACGGCAAAGTAAACGGCATGGCTCCTGCTCCTGGTCGCCGGGTGCCATGCCCACGTCCGCGTGGGCATGCTCACGCGGACGTGAGCATGGCACCCGGAGTGCTGAGTACACAACCTCACCCTCTCTCCGGCTGCTCAGTGATTATTCTACGTTTGGACTGATGATGCGAGCAACACCTTTGTTTTTTACTCAACACTCAGCACTCAATACTCAGCACTGCCGTGTTTAGGTCGCGCCGGGAGAAGGCGATGCCCTCGATTTCGACGAGAAGTTCCGGGCGGCAGACGTCGGCGAGGGCGTAGATGGTGGGCACTTCCCCCAGCCGGTCCTGGCAAACGGCGCGGACGTGGGGGTAATCCTGCTGTCGTTTGACGTAGACTCGAACCAGCCCCAGGTTGGCGAGGCTGGCGCCCAGGCCGGGCAGACCGTGACTGGCCAAATTGTCCTCGCCGATGAGTGCCTCGATGTTGTCCAGAGTCTCGCGGGTCTGGGCGGCGGCGTTGTCCAGGTGCCGGGTCTCCGACTGGGTAATGCTGGCAGTGCCGGAGATGAAAATCGTGGCGTGCGAGCCGCACGACAGGGCCATGCCCCGAGAGAATTTCGGGCTTTTCGGGCTGTAGTCGGCCGCATAGTCGTAGGCGGCCGTCTGCCGGGGATTCTCCAGGGACATAGCAACAATGTCGCTGCGGTCCGTGGCCAGGGCGATGCAGCTCATCATGATGTCGCTGCCGTCGGTGCCGATGCCGGTGCTGGCCGGATACCCCGCGCCGGGTGCCATGCCCACGTCCGCGTGGGCATGCTCACGCGGACGTGAGCATGGCACCCCGCTCGCCTGGAAATCGATTCCCTTGAAGAAATCGGTGCGGGCCCGGTTAAGTTCCTGGTAGCGCTGTACAGGCCCTTCCATGCCGACGATATCGCCCAGATAGAGCCAGGTTCGGACGACTTGATCGAAGCGGACGCCCACTCGATCCAGGAGCGAGCGCATGGCGGCGAACGCGCTGATGGACCGGTCGTAAACGCGTGCCCCACCGATTCGGGGCACGACATGAGCGCAGTGTATCCAGGAAATATCGTTGTGGGAGGCAATAACAAGCTCTTCGCTGATGCGGTCGATCTGCACTTCCTTGTCCCGGCTGCCCACGCCCAGCGCTTCGATGGCCAGCAGTTTGCCTGCGCACGGGCGCTGCTGAACGTAGGTGGTCGCGGGCAACTGGTCCCCGTAGAAATCGTGGATCAGCCGTTTGCAAGTCTTCACGGAAGCAGCGTCCGCCACGAAAACCGCCTGGTGAACGATCGATCCCCGTGTTCCTTCCTCGTCGATGACGGCTTCGATGGTCCGCAGAGCGTCTTCCACCTGCTCTTCCAGAGTGCTGCCGTTGTGCGGCACGGCGGCGGCAAAGACATGGCGGACGTCGGTCAACTCGACAACCGAGTAACCGATGCCGTCACGGGCGACTTTTCGCATCAGGCTCCCAGCCACTGTTGTCATGGTTCGGCTCTCCAGGGCGATACATTATTTGGCGGCGGCGCTGGAGAAACCCGGTTTCTCAGAGAAACCGGGTTTCTGACACGGGCGATACATTATTTGGCGGCGGCGATTACCTTGACGGGTAGCGCCGGCACCACGCGGGTCACCTCGGCCTTGCCGACTTGCATGACACCGCGGATGATCATGTTCTGGACAATTCCAGGGGGAGCTTTGGCGGCAGCGGCGATGGTGACGGTGACCTCGTCCTTGTCGGCGGGTATGAAGGGGGCCTTGGCCGTGATGCCCTGCGACAGCCCTACCACCGTCAAAGTGACCGCACCTTTCACCCCTTCCTTGCGCAGCAACTTCACAGGGACTTGCAATTCACCTCCCTGGGGGATTTCCAGAGGCTTCGCCTGCGGGAGCTCGACGACAAGACGGAAAGGCTGCGAGCCGGACTTGACCACGGCCAGAGACGATTCCTTGGTTGGGACGATGTGGGTCCAACTGAAGGCCTGCATGACGCTCTCGGCGGCCTGGGCCTTTCGGACCACCGGCTGGTCGCCGATCTTGGCTGTCCCCACAATCATCGGCGCCAGAACGCCCAGACCCGCATTGTCAGGAGCAGTGATCGTCAAAGATACCTGGTCCTGGTTGGGCGGTATGACGGCAGAACTGGCGACGAATCCCTGGGGCAGGTCCTGTACCGCAAGCTGGATCTCCCCGGTGAAGCCGTCCTTGCGGAGGACGTTGACCTTTAGCATGGTTGTATCCCCTTGCTCGACGCGCGAGTTGTCCGGAGTTACGCGCAAGCTGAAGTCCGGCCGTGGCGGCGCGATCGACAGCCGATAGGCATAGGCATCCCCTCCGTTGCCCTGAACGTCTTTGATCCGGAGGACATACGGCCCCGCAGCGGTGAAGTTGTAGCGCAAGCGGGAATCGGCGTGGTGCGTGACCAGAGGATTTTCCAGGTCTACCGTATCGTCGTTTTCCGCCAACTCGCGCCCCTTGGCGTCAAACAGGGTGAGGACCGAATCGAGCGGCGACTCCAGGCGCCTGGCGTGGACCTCCATCACCAATTCTTGCGGCTTGTCCACATTGAAGGCAAAGAAATCGACATCGCCAGGCTTGTCGATTCGGCCGTTGATGAGTACGGGCAGCTCGACCTTCTGTGCTTGTTCCAGAGAATCGTTCGGTTCAACCTCAAGCACCTCGCGCAGGTCCCCCACGGCGAAAGGAAGCGTGTTCGAGGTCAATCCCGCCGCAGGACGGGTTGCCAACCCGTCCCAGCCGCTTTGGCCCACATGTAGCAAGGGCGGAGAGTCGGCCGGAATTGTCACGCTGACTTTCTGTGCAGGCAGGTTCAAACCGTGCAATTCAATCTGAGCGGTCGAACCGCGCTGGCCGCCGAGGGGGAAGATATGGGTGATGTAAGGCAGGGCGCCGATGCTGAGCCTGTAAACAAAATCGGGCCGGCCGCGATACACGACATCCCTGATTTCGAGGACATACTCCGCGTCCTTGTCCGCTTGAAAGACCAGCAGCGGGTCCGGACGGAAGCGGTAATCATCGACATACTTCAGCCTCTTGCCGCTGGCATCGTATAGGGTCAGGCAAGCATCGAACCAGCCGGGGGATGCATCGGCGAGGTACGGCACAATGCTCCTTGCTTGAACGTCGCACACGATAGTCTGTCCCGCCTTGGCGGCAAAGCGATAGTAATCACGATCGCCTTCCGTGATTTGTCCGTTGATCAGGACGGGCAGGGATTCAATACGCTGTGCCTGGCTCTTCTCGGAATTAGGCTCGACCTCGTTGATCTCGGTCAGATCGCCAATGAAGAAACGGTAGCGATTGGAAAGCCCGGCCGGTCCCACCACCCGGAGGTCTCTCTCCCCGAGTTCGGCGTCCGCCGCGATGGTGACGGCGATGCGGATCGAGCCAGGCTTTGGCCAGAAATACTCGGTACACCACAGGAGCCTGGTCAGGACGGGCGCACGGGCCACCACGAATTGTGATGCAACGTAGTTCATTGGGCACATCGGCACGCATCACAGTGGCTTTCGCTCCCTTGCCGGTGATGTGGATCCCGGTCGTGGCGTGCAGATTGGTGCCGTTGACAGTTGCCTGGAAGGTCCGGCCTCTCTGGCCACCCGCGGGGAAAACATGGCTGATGACCGGCTGGGCCATTGGATCGGGTTGTTGCTGAGCGTAAGCGGGAATGGCCAGGATGGTCAGGATCGGTAGCGCAGCCAGAATCCCGCCGCGTCGGACGGCATGTCTCATCGTTGCATTACCTCGCCATTACTTCTTCTCAGGCGCTGGAGCCTTCTTGGCAGGGGTCGCTTCCGTCTTGGCCAGGAGGGCGGCCTTGACCAAATCCGGATTGTTATACTCACTCGTTAGCTTCTCGGTGGGTGTGCTGGGGTTGGCCACTTTCCATTGTACCACATTGGCGGCAGAGGCGGTGAAATACCCGCGTGTGCTGAACATCAGCCACTCGTCGGCGCGTGGCGCAAGCTGTACGAAAGTCGCAATCAGTGTGTTATCGGCGGCGTTCCACAACTTGACCGTTCCGTCGGCGCTCCCCGAGGCTATCCTTGTCCCGTCCGGGCTTACGGCCGCACAGAAGACCCAATCGGTATGACCGGTCAGGCTCGCTGCCAGGCGCCCTGTTTCGGGTTCCACAACCTTCACGATCTTATCGCTGCACGGCACGTACACACGTGCGCCCTTGGGATGCCACACGATATCCAAAGGCATGCCGGCGCCGGTGTCGATCAGCCGGGTCTGCCTGGGGAAGGGATTACCTTCAATCCCAGCGGGGGGCTTATCCTTTTTGGCCGCGGCAGCCGGATCGACCACTTTTTTCCGGACACGCAGGCTTCGGTCATTGGCGCCACCGACAGCCACAACCAGTGTATTGCCGTCCGGGCTGAAAGCCGCCCCATGTCCGGCCTCGGCGTGCTGGATCCTGGCGATCGATTTCCAGCTTTCAACTTCCCACAAGCGCACGCTCCTGTCCGCACTGGCGCTGGCCAGGAGCTTGCCGTCGGAGCTGAAAGAGACCTTCAAGACCCAGTTGCCATGCTCTTTGAGAGTAGCCACCAGTTTCTTGTCTGTCATGTTCCACACGCGGACCACCCCGTCGGCGCCGCCGGCCGCCAGCAACTTGTCATCCGCACTGAAGGCCAGCGAGAAGACCTCGTCTTGAGGCCCTTGCAGACTCGCAACCGGCTCGCCCGCCGGTACGCTGACGATTTCAACGACACCTGCGCCGCCCGGCGTCCCCGCTGCCACAGCCAGGAGCGGGCCATCCTTGGCAAAGGCCAGCGCCCGCACGTTGCCGGTCAAACGTCCGGGTCCGACCCGTCTTCAGGAGCTTGGCCTGAGTCAGATCCCAAAGCAGGACCTCCTGATAGCCTGCGGCGGCAAGTATTTTTCCGTCCGGGCTGAATGCCAGCGCCGACACCGGCACGACCGGGCCGAAGGTGACGATGCCTTGCACGTTGGGATTAGCCTTGTTTCCAGCCGAGCCTGATGCGTCAGCGAGGGGGATCACCAGTGTTTGCTTGGCGGGCGCGCCAGCGGGGTTGTCTTCTGCCGAGAGAAAGGGCACGAACCCTGACCAGCAGAGTGCTACGGTCAAGCATGTAGCACAAGCTGTCAGATTGTGCCATACACTCGGGCTTAACGTACAGCTTCGATTCATGCTACATGATCTCCTTCAACAACCTGCCACTGTGGTTGAGATCGCCTAACGCTAAAGCTCAGCCGCCGGGGCCGCTTCGGGCGACGTTGAGTTAGGAGAAAAAGAAATGGCGGCCGCGGTCGGCTGCAGCGCCTGGTTCGGCACGGGCTGACGAGCCACTCCTTGAACGAACTTAAGGCCGCTCTTCTTTTCTCGCTCCTTGATGTCCTGGAAAATGGCGTCCAGATCGTAGTTGAAGCGGGCAGCGTGAGCGTCTCGTACCCGGCGAACCTCGTCGACAATTGGATCGTTCATGGCTTGGACCTCCAGTAGTTCCTCGGGCGTACATATGATCGGAGCCTTGAATCCCTTGGTTTTGCAAACAGTTTCGATCATGGGTCGCATCATGGCATTAGCCAGGTGACGGCAATTCCACGTCAACAGATAGGGAACCTTCTTCGTGGCAGCAATCGCGATGTGCAGCGCGTCGTCGGCCGCCTTCGCTGGCAGTGCTCCTATTTGAAGCAATTCCCTCGCCAACTCCAGGGCCTCCGCCGTCGTTTCGAGCACCAGCATGGGCCGCAGCACCAAAAGCCGCTCCTGGGCAGCCTGCGCATCACCAGCCCCTGCCTCGTCGAGAACGAGTTGCGATACGCAAAGCTCATAGCTCGCCCGGCGAGTGTCCCACCATTCATGCGTGCTTTGCTGATGCCCCGCGATAACCACATCTCGACTCGCGCGGGCAGTCAAGTAGCTGACAAACGTCGTTTCGATGTAGACCCGTTCTGCCATAAAAGGTTCCTGACACCTTTATCACCACTCACATTATCTCCGTCAGCATCCCCCCGCTCGGTATCTCCCCGCTTGCCAGGGGCGTGACGTGGGCTACGCAGCCTTGCGGATGAGGAAGCTTGCCCAGGGGATCGATGCCGAGCAGCTTGTACATGCTGGCCGACAGGTCCCAGGGATAGACCGGCCGCTCCTTGACGGCTTCCCCGCGAAAGTCCGAGGCGCCCACCACCTTGCCGCCCTGAAATCCGCCGCCAGCCACCACGGCCGAGAATACATTCCCATAATGATGACGCCCGCCGAACCAGGGTGGTTCCATGAAAACCTTGGTGTTCTGCCGAACTCGCCGAACCATACGACGATGGTGCTCTCCAGGAGGCTTCGCTCGGCCAGATCCTCCAGCAGAGAGGCGAAGCCGGCGTCCAGGACGGGGAGGAGTTTTTTCATGGCGCCGAAGTTGTCCGTGTGTGTGTCCCACCCCCCCATGTCGACGGTCACAAAGGGCACGTTGTTCTCGACGAGCCGCCGAGCCAGAAGACAGGACTGGCCGAAATGGTTCCGGCCGTACTTCTCCCGCAGTGCCGTGGTCTCCTGGGACAGGTCAAACGCCTTCTTGGCGTCGCCCAGGATCAGATTGTAGGCCCGTTCCTGCAAGGCATCCATGTTCCGGAAGGCCCCTTCGCGCTCCATGTCGCCGGCCAGCGAATCGAGGGACTTCACCAGAGACGCCGCCCCTGCATCTGCTGCGCCGTCAGGCCGCGCGGCGGCACGAGTCCCTGCACTCGAAATTCCTTGGCATTGGGATCACCGCCGGTACTGAAGCTCTTGTAATTGCTCCCCAGGAAGCCCCCTTCGGAGACGCCTCCCACGGCATGGGTGAGCGAGATGTAGGGAGGCAACTCGCCTTGATAGCTTCCTGTCGTGGTCTTGCTATAGGCGACCACGGCGCCGATGGTCGGATAGACGAGATCGGCTGCCGGGAGCGTGCCGGTCAACATGATGTAAGCCGCCGTCTCATGACCGTCGTTGTTGTGGGTCATCGTGCGGATGATGGAGTACTTATCAGCTTGTTTGGCCAGCAGCGGCAACAGCTCACCGATCCGGATGCCCGGAACATTGGTCTCCAGTGGTTTCCGCAGAGGCCCGGAGTAAGCTTCGCCCGCCTCCGGCTTGGGGTCGAACGTGTCGGTCTGAGGCGGCCCGCCCCCCATCCAGAGCAGGATGACCGACTTGGCCTTGCTCGGCTGCACTTCTCCCCGGGCTTTCCCCATCCACCAGTCGGCCAGAGTCAGCGGGAGCATGCCCACGGCCCCGATGCGAATGAAATCGCGCCGGTTCATGCCCCCCCTCACCCTACCCTCTCCCCCGCGGGGGAGAGGGCAGGGTGAGGGGGCGGTCCTCGCCCTGGAATCATGAAGCGTCAGCATGGTTGATACCTCCTGAGCGATGCGTGATGCGTATCGCAACTTCTTAGGCGAGCGGCAAGTGATGCCATACCTCGCTGACGCTTCGGGCCAATGTCATACTGGCCCGAAGCGTTAGCGAGGTATGGTAATTTATTATCCGCCGCTCGCCTTAATCCTGACTCACCACTCACCACTCACCACTCACCACTCACTAATGGATGTACAGAAACTCCTTGGTATTACAAATCGCCCACACCAGGTCGCGAACGGCTTCCACACGCTTGTTCTTGTCCCGGGCAAGGTGCGCCATCGCCGTGTTTTTCTCTTTTTCCGCGGGTAAGCGCGACAGGGTGGCCAGGTAAATCTCCTCGACGATCTCCGCATCGGTCTTCTTGGATCCAAGCAGGCGCTTGATACGCTCGCTACGGGCCACTTTGCCCTCGAAGTGGTCGGAATTCACCAGATACAGGGCCTGAGGCAGCGAGGCTTCCGAGCAGCGCTCATTCTCGTAACAAGTATCCCTCGGCGGGCGCCCGAACAGCTCCAGGAACGCGGCGGGAGATACGATATTGCCGTCCGATAATTGGGTCGCTCGGAATCCAGCCGGCAGGTGGGTGTAAGGAGCGGGAATAGTGCTTGTAAACCTCTCGGAAGTATCCGTGACCTGGGAAATCGCGTCCAGGAGCTGCTCGGCGCCGAGGCGTTTCACGTGATAGTGGGAGAAGTGGGCGACATCCTTATCATTCCACTGATCCGTCTTGGCTGATAGCTGGTAAGTCCTGGAGTTCAGAATGATTCGATAGAGGTGTTTAAGATCATACTTGTGACTCACCAGTTCCTGTTGCAGGTAGTCCAGGAGTTCCGCGTTTTCGGGTGGGTTCGTGGGGCGGAGATCGTCCGGCTCGTGGATGATGCCCCTGCCCATGAGCCAGAACCAGACCCGATTGGCGATGTTGCGCGTAAACCAGGGATTCTGGGGCGAAACCAGCCAATCGGCAAAGTTTTCCCTGGGGTCTTCCAATTTCTCCGGATCAAGCACCTCTCCGCCCGGGAACTTCGGCTTGACGATCTCCCTCGTTCTCGGGTGGCGCAGCACGCCTTTCGGATTCACATAGACGATTTCCTCTTTCCACTCGGAGGTCGGCTTGTAGCTTACTCGGGCAAAGAACGCAGCCAGCCCCAGATCGTCGTCCAGGGACCAGTTCTCGACGGGATGGCTATGGCAGCGGGCGCAGCCGATCCTTGCTCCCATGAAAACCAGGGCGGTGGAATCGGCCAGGCTTTGCGGATCTTTACTGGCTACAGCGCGATAAAAATTGGCCGGACCGCTGCGGAAATTGCTGCCCTTGGCCACCAGGAGTTCCCGAACGAACTGGTCATACGGCTTGTTCTGGGCAATGCAGTCTCTCACCCATTGGTGATAGGTCTGCACCCCCTTCGGCCATAGCCGGCTGGGGTATTCACTTTTGATTTTGAGCAGGTCGCCCCATTTCAAGGCCCAGAAGTCAGCGAACTCGTCGCGCTCCAGCAGTTGATCGATCAGCGCGATTCTTTTCTTGGCATCTTTGCCGGCAAGGAAAGCACGTACCTCCTCCGCTGTCGGCAAGATGCCGATGACATCAAGGTAAACACGCCGGAAGAACACTTCGTCGGAGCATACTTCGGAGGGGGGCAGTCCGAGTTTCTTCAACTTGGCCAGCACCAGCTCATCAATCTTGTCGTCAGTGGTGAGGGGTGAGCCGAGCGGCGTCAGCCGCCGGGTGAGTGGTGAAAAGGGGTCGGGAGACTTTTCGGCGGGCAAAGGCTGCGGCACCGCGACAACGCTTGTGTCGGAGCGCCGCAGATAAGTGACGATAATCGCCGTTTCACCGAAGTCGCCGGCCTTGACCTTGCCGTTGCCTTCCATGACGGCCGCCTTGGTATCCAGGGACCGGAAAACGGCATCGCCTGTCACGTCCTTTTCCGTGCCATCGGAGAAGACCGCAGTGGCGGCCAGTTGCTGAGTCTGGCCTTTCTGGAGGACCAGCTCTTTGGGAGAAACCTTCACGGCAACCACCTTGGGCCGGTTCGGGGTCTCCCAGGTCGCTCCCTGAGTCAGCCACGCCAGAAGGAGATCGTATTCTTTAGAGCTTGCTGGGACCACCGGGACCTTCTGCCCGCCGCCGTGGGAGATGCTCCCCGCGGCTTTCAAGAGGAACAAGCTCTTCTGTGCTTCGACCGGATTGATGCGCCTGCCTTTGGCCGATCTGGTGAGGGTCTCGTAATCATACTGAGGGGCGCCGCCAAACAAGGAGAGCTTGAAGCCGCCCTTTCCCTGAAGCGACCCGTGGCAAGCGGTCTGGTTGCAGCCGAACTTGGTCAGCAGCGGCGCAACGTCATTGACGAAGTCAACAGAATTGTTGCGGCCAGCGCCGGCTTGAGAAAGCGCTGCCGGTATTGCCGGAGGTGAGGTTGAAGGCTCGCTCGTCTGGGCGCAACTTTGCTCCACGATTATACTAGACCAGGTGAGCGCAACTAGAACGAGCGAAATCGGCCAGAATCTCATCGCAGCACCCCCGACTCTAGTTCCTTGTTGCCGTCGCTTGGCGTTCGGGTTCCGACAGCTTCGGTCAGCACGGTTTCACCATGAGTCCATCTGCCATCGGGCGCAATGTGCCTGACGCATTGCACGCACATTCGTTCAACCTAGGCTCACTGCGGCTAATGTCAATACTGGCCTCGAGAAAAGTGACATTGCCTCTGGGGGGACGTTGGTATCCCAGGTTGCCACATGATGACAGGGTGACAAGACTTGAATTTGTCACCTTGTCACCCTGTCACCTTGTCACCCTGTCACCTTGTCGTGCCGATCCCTCATCCTTGTCATAGAACCAAAAGGGCCTTGTCCCAGGCGCCTGCTCTCGTTCCTCGTAGTGGGCGCCGACTGCCTGCCAGTCGCCACAGCCCTGGCATATGGCGGGCAACTGGTCCCAGCGATGTT
Organism: uncultured Gemmataceae bacterium; assembly: GCA_963804745.1. Classification (GTDB taxonomy): domain Bacteria; phylum Planctomycetota; class Planctomycetia; order Gemmatales; family Gemmataceae; genus CAWDRY01. The sequence continues at coordinate 20,544 of CAWDRY010000021.1, read as the reverse complement.
CGCGGTGCAGCCGGCGTAGCCGCTGGCCGAGCACGTGCCACAGTTCCTTGACGCTTTGTTCCCGGACGTTGCCCACCTTGAACTTGCCCTCATAATCCACCACGCAGGCGACCACCGAACCATCGGCCTGAATGGCGCATGTGTTGTTGGCCCACGGGCAAGCAATCCGCCAGGTGGAATCGTGCGTGATGGTCTCGCTCCGGACCGTGCCCACCGCCCCCCACTCCAGCATGGGCCGAGCCTTGACCTCCGCTCCCTGTGTACGCCAGTAGGCCTGAAACTCTTCGAACTCGTGGGCGTTTTGCTCCATCAGCGAAAACTGAGCGATGATCACCGGGTATTGTTGCTTGCACTCGCGTCGCTTCTGGCACAGTTCCGCCACAGCCGCATAAATCTCGTCGCGTTTGCCTTTGACCCGAATGCTCTCGAACGTTTCTTTGGAAAATCCGTCGAGACTCAGGATGAATCGCTTCAAGGGCGAATTCAACACCTTGTCGATGTTCCCGAATCGGTTCAGCAGGCTGCCGTTCGAGTTCAGGACCAGGTTGCGGCAGCCGGCCTGGGCAGCGTAGCCGAGCCGATCCCAGAGTTCGTCGCGCAAGATCAGCGCCTCGCCGTAAAATGTCGGCCATAACTCGCAATCCGGCACTTCCTGGCCAACTTCCTCGACGATCTTGTTCCATACTCGCCGTTCCAGGTGCTGCCGGGGACGCAACATTTCTCGATGGGAGCAATGGATGCACTTCATGTTGCAGTAAGAAGTGTTCTCCACAATGAGTTGAGGCGGGAAGTCGTGTTCGACCAGGCGCTGCTCGATCGCCTCGAGTTCTGCGCGCCGACGGGGGTCATCCAGATGTGCGTTGAGGCATATCTCGTGTTGCATGAATAATGGTCCCTGTGAGTTCGACCACAAGCCACGAGCAAACGGGCTTATTACCATTATAAGCCTGACGGCGCAAAGTAAGTGATCATAGCCATACTCAGCAGTTCCAAAATCCAGCCACGGATGAAACCCAGCGCGGCCGAGCCACAACCAAGACTCTAAGAGCGTGTCTAAAAAGCCAGCTGTACGCAGCTGCCAGGGAAAAATAGGTTGTCTGCATGAGCAAGACACCTTATCCCAGCGACCTCACCGACCTCCAGTATGACAACATTGAGCACATGCTCCCACAGCCCAAAACGGGAGGCCGACCTCGTAAATACGATAACCGGGCACTCCTCAACGCCATACTATATGTGTTATGGTCCGGTTGCCAGTGGCGTATGCTGCCCCACGACTTCCCACCTTGGAAATCCGTCTATGGCTATTACAGCCGCTGGCAGAAAGCTGGGGTCTGGAGCGGCATACATGACAGCCTTCGGCAGACTGTCCGTGAACTCGAAGGGCACGACGCCCAACCCAGTGCCGCCATCCTGGACAGCCAAACGGTCAAGACCACCGAGCAAGGAGGGCCACATGGCTATGATGCCGGAAAAAAAGCCAACGGCCGCAAGCGGCATGTGCTGGTGGATACGCTGGGGCTGCTGCTGGCGGTCGTCGTGTTGCCCGCCAACATTCAGGATCGCGACGGAGCCAAGGTGCTGCTGGCCAAGGTCCGTAACTGGTTTCCACGCTTGCGACTGATCTGGGCAGACGGCGCCTATGCCGGGGAGTTGGTGAGCTGGGTCATGCAAAAATGCGGGTGGATTTTGCAGACCGTGCTGCGTCCCGTGGGGATCAAAGGATTCGTGCTCCTGCCGCGCCGCTGGGTGGTGGAGCGAACGTTCGGCTGGTTGAACCGGTGCCGCCGCTTGAGCAAAGATTATGAACGCCATCCACACACTACTGAGACTTGGATCCATATTGCAATGATCCGTCTTATGTCTAGGAGATTGTTACCAAAACCGGCTTTTTAGACACGCTCTAAGGAAGGCAGGAAGACAGGAAAAGAAAAGAGCACAAAAGGCGAGCGTGTTAAAATGTATGAAGTTACACCTACTATCCCCGGCGCGATTCGAACGCGCAACCTTCGGCTCCGGAGGCCGAACGCTCTATCCAATTGAGCTACGGGGACAAGAGCGAAATCACTCTCTGCATGCTGGATTATACCACACCGGAGGAGGTGGGATGCAGCTCTCACCATCCCCCCTTATCACAACGCGGAGGCATTGCTCCCCTACCGTACATCCTTCCCGAACGCCTTCTGATACAACTCATCAATCGTCTTCCTCGCCTGGTTATGGACAAACTAGCTGGCACATAAAACACAAGAGCCTCCAATGATCGCCACCGATCATGGAGGCTCAGGTTTATTCAAACAGGACCGGCCCCGACTGCGCAACCGATCCGTGGGGCCTATCATTCCAGGGAGAGGTTCACGAGCATCCTGCATGACGGTTCCCTTCGTTGGGACATGTCTCTTGCCTCTTCGGCTTGTCTTTATTGGAGTTATGGTACAGCCGACTGCGCCGTTGTCAAGAATAGTGTACAAAATTCACGAAGTTTTCTCTCTGGATACATGCAAAACGCGTAGTCCCGGCGATTCAAGACAGCATTGCCTTGCAACTCGTGATCACATTGCACCAGTTGTTCCCTCAACCGGTCGATGCGTTCCGCCACAACAGGACGGATGCGGTCGTTGAGCGCTCGTAGAGCTTGGAACCTTTCACAACGTTGTTGAGGCGTCGCTGGTTGTCTCGCTATCCAGGCCAGTTTCTGTGCCGCGGCAGAAAAGGCGTCAGGTACTTTTTCTGCCGCAGAAAAGGTACCCGACCCCTTTTCTGACCCCAGATGCGACTGCGGATTGTAGTACAGGCTGCGAATCGCCTGAACCAACCTGCAATGATCTTGTGGCTTCACGGCGTACGTGGGCAGCGGCAGAAATAACGTCCCGGACAGCACCATATAGTCCGGTGGTTCCAATCCGTAGAACCGGCGCACAATCTCATCCGTCACTTCATCGTACTTGCCGCCGCCGATGCCGTGAATGAACAGGTCCGCCAGGAATACACGAGCGTACAAGGTATTCGTCAAAGCTCGGCTGCGAATTTTGAAGCCACGGCGCTGCAAATCCAACCAAGCGGCTACCGAGTGCTGAGTGGTGAGTGGTGAGTGGTGAGTGGTGAGTGGTGAGTGGTGAGTGGTGAGTGGTGAGTGGTGAGTGGTGAGTGGTAATGCTGGCCAGGTTTCGTCCCCGGCGCGTAAGGTCAGGCCATCGGCTTGCTGGCGAACGAAGAGGCGGTTGCGGCGCGCCTGGCCCGCGCCAGGCCCAGAAGGGGGCCTCCAGCCAGTCGCCTTCGGCTGCGAGATCGGGCACGGGATGATTGCGGCTGCGGATGCCATGTCGGCGGCGGTAATCTCTGACACAGTCGTTGTAAATGGCGTGGAACCGCGGCAGGTCGGCTAGCAGATGACAGCCGAACCATGCAAACGGTTCGGTTTGGCACAGAAGGCTGACTGGCAACTCCAGATTGTGACAGCCCCAACGACGCTCGAAAGTGCGGCGGGCGGCGGCGAAACGCTCGCCGAGAAAAGGTGTTCGTTGCGCTTGCTGCTTCACCACGGCCCAGAACTCACCAAGCATGGGCGTGTAATTCCAATTGCCCAGAAGCGCATCGACACGCTGAGGAAAGCCGGCGAACAGCTCTTCACTGCGAACCGTGCGTTCCTCGTAGGGAACGTCTCCTGCCCCCTCGTCGAAAGGAACGGTCTGCATATGAGGCAGGGGATTCTTATCTAATCCGGGCGCGGGCATCTGCAACGATGTGTTCTTGGCAGTGTCACTATCCACGATCAGATTGATAGGAGTGAGGCCATGCTTCCGGGCCAGGCCGTTTATTGCAAAATTCTTGATCCAAACGCCGGGATGAAACAATTCCGGTTGATGGCCGGTCATGATAAGAGATACAGAGAAACACTGGCCCGAAGCGTTAGCGAGGGAGGGTTCATCCCTCGCTAACGCTTCGGGCAAGTGTGCCACGGCTCCCGGTCTCCTTGTCTCCTTGTCTCCTTGTCTTTCTGCTCTGTCGGCACGGCGCAAATACTCTTGTGCCGCAGTCACAGCAGCTTGCCGGGCGTGCTGGCGGAGTTGAGACCATGCTTGACCAAAGATAGGCGGCGCGTCCAGAGTCAGCCGGCGCCGGTTGGTTGCGAGTGTCTCTCCGGCCTCGTCAAGAGGCGGCTCAGCCACGATGGCGCCGTCCTGCCGCGGCGCTTGCAGGCGGCGCGGTCCCATCAGCGGCAGACCTCCGTGGCGACTTGCCCCGTAAATGGGGACACTTTGCTTGCTTCGCCAGGTGTCGCTCCGGGAACGGGAAGCAAAGTGTCCCCATTTACGGCTGCATTGGCAATCACCTGGCGATAATAAGCCAGCCGTTCCCCGGCATCGTTGAGCATCCCGCCAAAGGCCCGGTGGGGGTCGAGATAGACACGAGGCACCCCCACTTCCTTGATACGCAGCCCTGCCTGCGCGGCTTGCACCCACAATTGCAGAGGCATGCCCCAGCCGGGTTCCGTGATGTGCAACCGGTGCAGGGCCTCCCGGCGGTACGCCTTGAAGCCGCAGAAGGCGTCTGTCAGTCGCAGTCCGAACTGTTCGTTCAGTTCGGCCGTGATGATCCGATTGATGTGCCTACGATCTTCCGGCGGGGCCGTGTCCTGGTGGAAGTCGCGCAGGTACCGGCTGCCGGATACCATGTCCGCGTCGTCAATGGCTTCCTGCAGCACCGGGATACGCTCCGGTTCGTGCTGCCCGTCGCAATCCATGGTGACGAGGATGTCGAAGTCGCGCTCCAGTGTGTAGGTGAAGGCGGAGATGAGAGCGGCGCCGTAACCGGAATTGCGGGCGTGAGTGATGACTTTGACATATTTGCGGCCTCTGCCCGACTTACGGCGCAGCAGTTCCGACGTCCGGTCGGTCGAACCGTCATTAACGACGAGGATGTTGGGGCTATAGCGACGGACCTCACGCAGAACGTGTTCGAGGTGCCGTTCTTCGTTGTAGACCGGGATTGCAGTAAGCACTTTCATGACGTGGCGGCCTCCCGTCGGGTGATGAACTTGATGCGTATTGCCTTCTCCATTCTAAGGACGGATCGGTGCCAATGCCAACTATGTTCCGAAGAATTAGAGATCGGCAGCGGCCAGGAAGATTCACGTTCGGCACGATTCGTTCCGCCTATCCGTTCCTGCCATTATGACACTCTCCCGGCCTTTATGTGTCGGGAATGCTAAATCGCGAAGTGAAGTAATGCCGCTGCTCACGGCGAAACCATGCATCAAAGCCTTTGTTCTCAGGATGTTGAGAAAACTGCTGCCCGACACGGATCACAGCGCAATGGCTTTGGCACACTCCTTGCATTACGACTTGATGAACAGAGTTTTTTAATCCGGCACCGGAACCCGGATTGCTTGCAACAGAAATGAAAGATGAAAGACGGGAACAGCGGCGCACGCGGTGCGTCAATTTCGGTGCTTTCTCTCGATCTTTAACGCTGCCCTTCGCTGTTGACGCAGAGAAAGTGGACGCCCGTTTCGAGAACGGCGTCCTGACCGTCAAGCTGACCAAGCACGAATCCGCCAAGCCCAGGAACATTGCTGTTGAACGAGTACGGGGAAGGTGATTCCTATCGTGTCTTCACCATCCACGAATCGATCGACAGCACCCGGATTGGCGGAGTGCAAGAACGGCGTGCTGACCGTACATCTGCCCAAGGTGGAGGCGGTACGGCCGAGACAGATCAAAGTGGCGGCCAGTCAGTGAGAGCCGGTTGCCATGCCCACGTCCGCGTGGGCATGACGTTTAGCGACGCTTCGGAGAAGCGTGCGCACCCGCCATGCCCACGTCCGCGTGGGCATGACGGCACCCGCTTGTACGACCTGTTCCAGTGGAGTCAGACCGAGAGTACGTTACCCAGAATCCTGTTGATCGATGATGTTCCTGTCAAAGACCATGCCGGCGGGGCTTCTGCTGCATAGACTGCGCGAAGTGCTCGTTGCCATCGGCGTGCCTGTGAATGGAGGATTGGATCCGCGTGCCAGGAGCAAACTTGCAGTTCGACCATCGGGCGAACGCCTTCTCCCGGTACCCATCCCCGTACTACTAACCAGCCAAATCTTCGTTCGCCGCCAAGATTTCAAAACCTCTAAGGAAGGCAGGAAGACAGGAAATAAGAGCCAACCCAAGCCTCCGGTTGACGAAACATGTTGACACGCTCGCCTTTTGTGTTCTTTTCTTTTCCTGTCTTCCTGCCTTCCTTAGAGCGTGTCCAAAAAGCCAGCTGTACGCAGCTGCCAGGGAAAAATAGGTTGTCTGCATGAGCAAGACACCTTATCCCAGCGACCTCACCGACCTCCAGTATGACAACATTGAGCACATGCTCCCACAGCCCAAAACGGGAGGCCGACCTCGTAAATACGATAACCGGGCACTCCTCAACGCCATACTATATGTGTTATGGTCCGGTTGCCAGTGGCGTATGCTGCCCCACGACTTCCCACCTTGGAAATCCGTCTATGGCTATTACAGCCGCTGGCAGAAAGCTGGGGTCTGGAGCGGCATACATGACAGCCTTCGGCAGACTGTCCGTGAACTCGAAGGGCACGACGCCCAACCCAGTGCCGCCATCCTGGACAGCCAAACGGTCAAGACCACCGAGCAAGGAGGGCCACATGGCTATGATGCCGGAAAAAAAGCCAACGGCCGCAAGCGGCATGTGCTGGTGGATACGCTGGGGCTGCTGCTGGCGGTCGTCGTGTTGCCCGCCAACATTCAGGATCGCGACGGAGCCAAGGTGCTGCTGGCCAAGGTCCGTAACTGGTTTCCACGCTTGCGACTGATCTGGGCAGACGGCGCCTATGCCGGGGAGTTGGTGAGCTGGGTCATGCAAAAATGCGGGTGGATTTTGCAGACCGTGCTGCGTCCCGTGGGGATCAAAGGATTCGTGCTCCTGCCGCGCCGCTGGGTGGTGGAGCGAACGTTCGGCTGGTTGAACCGGTGCCGCCGCTTGAGCAAAGATTATGAACGCCATCCACACACTACTGAGACTTGGATCCATATTGCAATGATCCGTCTTATGTCTAGGAGATTGTTACCAAAACCGGCTTTTTAGACACGCTCTTAGAGTTTTGGTTGCGGCTTCGCCGCGCCGGGTTCAACAAGCGGTGAAAAACGTCGCCTTCACTCTTCCCGCCGTTTCGGACTTGCACGCCCTGGCGATGCACTCGATAATTCCGGGACCATGCTGTTATTGAGCTGTTCCCGTCTCTCCCGCGGATTTGACGCCGGGCCGTTGTTTGAAGACGTTGGTTTCGAGCTGCACAGCGGCGATCGTGTCGGCCTGGTCGGTCCCAATGGCGCCGGCAAGACCACGCTGCTGCGTCTTCTGGCCGGTCTCGACTCTCCCGACGATGGCGAGGTCCGCCTTCACGCAGGTGCTCGGGCCGCGCTGTTGTGTCAACAACCTGTCTTCACGCCTGGCCGTGCGCTGTTCCAGGAGGCCCGCAGCGCTTTGGATGAGCTGTTGGCCGCACATGATGACATGGTGCAGACGGCGGAGGCCCTGGCCGTCGCCGCCGACGAAGCCCAGCGGAAGTCTCTTTCAGCCCGTTACGAACGCCTCAACGAGTTACTCCACCATCACGACGCCTACAACGTCGATCATCGTGTTGAACGTGTGCTCGACGGCCTCGGTCTGAGTCCCGAAGATTATGATCGCCCGGTGGAGACCTTCAGCGGCGGCCAGCAAAGCCGGCTGATGCTTGCCAAGCTCCTCCTGGCTGCTCCCGACGTGATGCTCCTCGACGAGCCGAGCAATCATCTCGACATCGACGCGACCCGCTGGCTGGAAGAGTATCTGGCGGCACAGTCCGAGGCGATGCTCATCGTCAGCCATGACCGTTATTTTCTCGACCGCGTCGTGAATCAGATATTCGAGCTGCACGCGGGCCGGCTGACCGCCTACCCCGGCAACTACAAGGGCTACCAGCGGCTGCGGCAGGAGCGTTATGAACAGCAGCGCAAGGCCTGGGAGGCGCAACGGGACTATATCGCCAAGCAAGAGGACTACATTCGCCGCGTTCATTATGGGCAATTGCACAAGCAAGCCGAGTCGCGGCGCAAGGCACTGGACAAGCTGGAACTTGTTGAGAGGCCAACCATCGTCGAGTCGCCGCACATGCACTTCGGCGAGGTTCGCCGTTCGGGCGACGTGGTCCTGCAAGTGGACAACCTGGCCAAGTCCTACGATCAGCCGCTGTTTACCGACCTGAGCTTCGCTCTGCCGCGGAACAGGCGGCTGGGCATCATGGGGCCCAACGGCAGCGGCAAGACAACGCTTTTGCGCGTGCTGCTGGGCGAGGTTCCGCCGGATGCAGGCACCGTGCAGCGCGGCCATCTGGTCGAATTCGGCTACTACGATCAGCATTTACAATTGCTGCCGGCCGACAAGCCGGTCATCCGTGCCGTCTGGCCCCAACCCGACCCGGAAATCACCGAGCAGCGGATGCGCGATCTCCTGGGCCGATTCGGTTTGACCGGCGACCAGGTCTATCAGCGCGTCGGCGAGCTGAGCGGCGGCGAAAAGAGCCGGGCAGCCCTGGCACGCCTGGTGGCACAAGGCGTAAATGTCCTGGTGCTCGATGAGCCTACCAACCATCTCGACCTGTGGGCCTGCGACGCTCTGGAACAGGCCCTGCTGGAATTCGACGGCACCGTCATCGTCGTCAGCCATGACCGCTATTTCCTCAACCGAGTGGTCGATCTGCTGATTGTGCTGGAGGGTGACGGCCAGTCCAGAGTGATTCACGGCAACTACGATACCTACGAGCGCATGCGCGGCGCTGCAAGAAGGGACAGACAAGGAGACAAGGAGACAAGGAGACAAGGAGACGCAGGAGACAGGCCAGCAAGGTCTCCTTGTCACCTTGTCACCCTGTCACCTTGTCTGCTTTGCCGGCCCGGCCCAAGCGCAAACGCAAGTTTCCCTATCGCAAAACAGAGGAACTGGAGGCCGACATCGCCATCGGCGAAACACGCTTGCGCGAACTGGAACAATCGCTGGCGTCGCCCGACCTGTACCGTGACGGCGACCGAGTCAAGGAGACCATGCGTGCTTTTGAGGAAACCAAGGCCCGGCTGCACCAGCTTTATGAACATTGGGAAGAAGCGGTGGAACTGAATTGAGCATCCCCGATCTCTTTCTGGTTTAAGCGGTACCTGGGCAGCATCCGCGGGGTGTGGCCGAAGATCTCCTGACCTGATTTTGGGTGAGCGCATGCCGAGTGCTTCTTGAGATAATCCAACACTCTATCCTGTCAAGACGATTTACCGAGTTCCGATTACTCGCACCTGACGCACGCCCCTCATATCCTGTACTTCCCTTTTGTCAATCCGCCTACCCGGCAATTTTCTCTGAATTTCGCTCATGTTCGCACACCTTTTTACGCTTTGAGCACGAATGCCCGTAGCGAGCAGAACGCCACTTGAAGCAAACACAAGTTTTTCACCGTGTTCCCCGTAGGTGCGCTGGAAAACGCCGTCCGACCCGTTTAATTGTCTTCGTCGGATCATTTTCTCATGGCCACATGCCGTTCCGTGGGGAATGTTAGACATGCCCGATCAATGGCCGCACTTGCGGTGAGTAGCAGCCGGACGACGGGAACAGAGCAAGAGGAGTATGGGTATGAAAAGGTTTCTAACAGCAAGCTTGCTGGCGTTTTCGCTGGCAACAGGCTGTCAACAATCTGCCTGGGCGTTTGGCAGCGGCTATTTCAATATGTGTTGCGGCGTTGGTGCGTACTGCAACATTAGTTGTGGCTGCCCCCCCCAGTGCCGCACCATCACATGCTGTCCGCAGCAATGCTGTCCGCAGCAATGCTGTCCGCAGCAATGCGGTGGCGGTTACGGGCCGGGGTACGGCCCTCAGGGGTACGGCCCTCAGGGGTACGGCCCTCAGGGGTACGGCCCTCAAGGGTATGGCCCTCAGGGGTATGGCCCTCAAGGGTATGGCCCTCAGGGATATGGCCCGGGTCCGGTTTACGGACCGGCCCCCTACAGTGGGCCTGCTCCGATCGGCGCCACTGGGCCTGGTGGTCCGCAAGGCCCAACTGGTTACCCCCCCGGCATGAGTTTCAACGCGCCGCCTGGGACACCAGTTGCGATGTCCAGTCCTGGCACCCAGCCTGGCAGCGCGCTTGATCAGGGCGGTTACGGCGGCGGCGGCTATGTTGGCAACATCAACCCCTATGCTGGCGGCGGCTACGGCGGCGGCGGCTATGGCGGCGGGTCCAACGCAGCCACCGGCCCGTCCAACGCATCCGGCGGCTACTCGAATGCGACCGGCGGCTACTCCAGCGCGACCGGCGGCGCCGGCGGCACTTCCAGCGCCCAGCAGTATGCCCCGGTCACCTCGCAACAGCGCTTCCAGTTCTTCTATCTGGTCCCGGCCAATCAACAGCCTGGCCCCGGCGGCGCGATGCAACCGATGCAGTGGCCTGCTCCGGAAGTCAAGACCGAAAGCACCTATGAGAAGGCTCCGGCTCCAAATCCGACTACGGCACCCGCCGAGGCTGCGTCGTCGGGTACCAAGCAGGCGCTGTTCGTGCCGGTCAGCTACTATCCGGCTCAGAGCATTAGCTACTATCCCGCTTCCAGTTACAACTGGTACGGCCGCTAAGGTCCCCCGGCACAGGTAAGATGCCTGTGCTACCGGACCCCAGCCGCCGGCTTGAGAAGCTCCTTCTCCCCAGCTCTTGCTTATGACCGGTGCAAAGGGAGCCTACGGGTCACGACCCGTAGGCTCCCAATCACAGGATGAAGGAGAAAGGTAGGACAGGTTTCCAAACCTGTCCGCAGGAGCAAGGCAGGTTGGGAACCTGTCGCATGACTTCGATGAATCTTTAATCGTAACCGCGGGCTTTGGCCCGCGAGAGCAGCGCAGGCTGAAGCCTGCGGCTACTTTGCTGGACGTTCGCTCTGCAACAGACACACGGTCTGACCGGCCTGACGGAATCGTAAGGCAAGAATGGCCGTCGCGCCTGTGAACTTCGCCGGCTCTTGCTGTTTTCCTCTGGCCCCACTGGCAAGCTGGGGCAATGTTATAGCGTCCGAGGATACCACACTCTCGTTGGGAGAGCCACCTCGGGCTAAAGAGGAACTCAGGAAGAGAGCATCACATGAAAAAGCTGCTGCTGGCCTGCTTGCCCGCCGCGTTGCTGCTGGCAATTCCTTCCCCGGCCAAAGCGTTCTTCAAGGTCGATTGTGGTCTTGGCTGCTACTTGAAAATTTGTTGCGGCTGCAACAAGTCATTCAACCTGGGCGGATTCAAAACGTTCTCCATGGCATGCTCCGATGCCTTCAACACCGGCGGCGGAAAGTGCTGTCAGCCCCCCTGCCCACAGTGCGGCGGGTGTGGAAATCCCGGCTGCCCGCAGTGCGGCGGCCATCCGCAAGGTCCTGGCGGCCCGCCACTTCCTCCCGGCCAGCCCATGCCCGGCGGCCCCGGCGGCTTCCCCAGCACCGTGCCCCCCATGACCGGCGGTGGACTGCCCCAGGCTGGCCCCTGGTACTCGTACTACCCTTACGCCGCCAATTTTTCGCGTCCGGCGCCGACCGGCTGCCAACCCGGACAAACCCCGATGACACCGCCGCCAAACTGTTATGCTAGCGGACCTTACCCGCCCTATCCACCGCCAGGCTACAGCTACGGTACGCCACAAGGCTACCCGCCCAACCCCGGCTACCCGCCCAACCCCGGCTATCCGCCCTACATGCCGGCTCAACCCATGCAACCCCCAGCGGGGCCTCCCCAGACCGGGCCGACCTTGCCGCCCGCGCCGCCGGCTCCGTACACTGCGCCCAGGGACACGCCCTCCGGTCCGCCTCTGCCGGGGCCTTCGCCCGTTGAGCCGGTCAAGCCGTCCGTTGAGCCGGTCAAGCCCATCTACTACCCGATCCGCCCCGTCAGCTACCAGGTCCCGGCCCAGCCTCAGGCTCCCAGCAAGCCCGCTGGACCGAAGCGCGCCGGATTACTGGTACCCGGATTGAAGAAACGAAGGATGAAGGATGAAGGATGAAGGATGAAGGATGAAGGATGAATCAGACAGAACGGGCCGACACTGGCCCGAAGCGTTAGCGAGGGAGGAGCCTCCCTCGCTAACGCTTCGGGCCAGTGTGTTTCGGTTATTTCATCCTTCATCCTTCATCCTTCATCCTTGATTGCCTTCCCTTGCCAGCTCTCCCGCCGGTTCAACTCGGCGTGAATCGCTCGAAGCAAGCCCGGCTTGTCGAGGCACCATTGCGGCGCCACCAGATAATCGGGCGGGGCATCGCCGCTCAACCGGTGGATGACCAGGCCCGCCGGCAAACGTTCCAGGAAGTCGCATACGACTTGCACATATTCCTCCAGCCCGAACAGATGCACTTCGCCGGCACGATACATCTTCTCCAGCGGCGTGTCGCGAACGACATGAAGATTATGGATCTTCACGCCGTCGATCGGCAGCGAAGCGAGCATATCCGCGGTGGCCATCATGTCTGCATGACTCTCGCCGGGCAGGCCGAGGACGACGTGTGTACACAGGTCGAGGCCGCGGCCCCGGCAGCGCTGCACAGCGTCGAGAAAGGCATCGACATGATGACCCCGGTTCATCCAGTCGAGAGAACGGTCGTGGATCGTCTGCAAGCCCAGCTCCAGGCAAACGTAACGATCACGGGCATAGCCCTGAATGAGGTCGAGCACGGCATCGGGTACGCAGTCGGGCCGGGTGCCGATGATGAGGCCGGCGATCTGCGGATGCGCCACGGTCTGGTCGTAGAGCCGGCGGAGCCTGTCCACAGGGGCGTACGTGTTTGTGGCCGCCTGGAAATACGCCAGGAACCGCTCGGCGCCAAAACGTTTCTCGAGGATCGTTATGCCGCGTTGAATCTGTGCCTGGATTGTCGTACGCGGCAGCCGCCAGTTGGGGCTGAAGCTGCGGTTGTCACAAAAAACGCAGCCGCCAATGGCGAGGCTGCCATCGACGTTGGGGCACGTGAAGCCCGCGTCGATGGTGAGGCGCCGCACCTTCGCGCCGAAACGTTCGCGCAGAAATCGGCTGTAAGCGTAGTAGCGCTGCTGCGCCGTGAAACCGGCCGGCATGGAAGCAGGCATAGATGTGGACATGGTGTATTCTCCACTGTAACTTATAATAGGTGTTTTGTTATCAAGCCATGCCTGAACGAGGTACACATGACTTCTGGACTGAACGGCGAACTTGTCCCCGTCGGCGGCGGCGATGCCATTCCTCTCATCCGTGAAGTGTTGACCGTCGGCCGGCGGGAATCTTGCGATATCTGTCTGCGTTTTCCCAACGTGTCGGGACTGCACTGCGAACTGAGCTTTCGCGACGGTTGCTGGCACGTCCGCGATCTGGGCAGCACCAACGGCGTCAAGGTCAACGGCGTGCGCGTGCAGAAAAAGGTGCTGCAACCCAAGGATGAAATCACCGTCGCCAAGCGCCGCTACACGATACATTACATCCCTCCCGCCGGCAGCCGCATTCTCGAAGACGTGCAAGAGGACATCATGAGCCAATCCCTGCTCGAGCGAGCCGGATTGGAGCGTCCCAAGCAACGGCACGAGGAAGCACCCCCGCCCAAGGTGTTTGATCCTGCGGCCTTTCTGCTGGACGAAAGGGATCAGGAGTAAGATACCATGCCACAAACAAAGAGCCGACCCAGAAAAAAAGCAGTGGAGAAACCGGGCAGGAATGCTGTCCGGCACGGTACCGACGTGTTGACCCTCGCGGACGCGGCGGCCTATCTCCGCGTGCCGGAGGCCGAGGTGCTGCGGATGGTCCGCGAACAGGGTCTCGCCGAACGCCGGATCGGCAAGGAATGGCGATTTCTGAAGTCTGCGCTGCAGGAATGGCTGGGAACTCCACCGGCAAAATCCGGTAAGCAATCGTTGCTCGCTTTAGCAGGAGCGTGGAAGGATGATCCAGACCTGGATGAGATTGTACGAGAAGCATATCGCCAACGTGGCAGACCGATTACAGAGGATGAGGAATGATCGCCAGCATTGCCCTGGCGCACCGTGCGACTCTGGTCACTCGTAACCTGCGGCATTTTCAACAGGTGCCCGGATTGCAACTGGAAAACTGGGCCGACTAAGGAAAGACCATGCCCTTCGATCCGCTGTCACCTCCACCACTCTGGACTGCCGACTTGCCCGGCATCGGCGGCCGCATCAAATCTTCCCCCGAAGACTTCGAAGTCGAAGAAATCCCCGCTTATCAACCGTCCGGCAGCGGCGACTATCTCTACCTCTGGATCGAGAAACGCGGCATGGGCGCGGAGTATTTTGCCCGGCAGGTGGCGCAGCGGCTCGGCATCGCGGCTGCCGACGTGGGCACGGCGGGACTCAAGGATCGGCACGCAGTCACGCGGCAAATGGTTTCCGTGCCGGCTCACGTGGAAGAGAGACTTGGACAACTTTCCGGCGACGGCATCACGCTGCTCAACGTCAGCCGGCACACGAACAAGCTCAAACCAGGCCATCTGCACGGCAACCGCTTCCGCATTCTTGTCCGCGAGGTTGCTGGGACAGCTCCCGAACGCCTGGAAATGCTGGTCGTCCGGCTGCGAAATGACGGTCTGCCCAATTTCTACGGACCGCAGCGATTCGGGCGTGACGGCGAAACCGTCTTGCTGGGCATGGCCTTGCTGCGCGGCGAAAAGCCGCCGCTGCCAGCCGGCGGACGGCGTCTGAACCTCCGCAGCCCGTTTCTGCGCAAATTGGCGCTGTCGGCAGCCCAGTCGGCCCTCTTCAATCACTATCTCGGTCAGCGATTACGTGACGGCCTGCTGCGGCAAGTTCTCCCTGGCGACGTGATGGCGAAATGGCCCTTCGGCGGCATGTTTGTGGCGGAGGATGTGGAGCGTGAACAGGCTCGCTTCGCTGCCCGTGAAACCGTGACAGCCGGCCCGATCTTTGGCCGCAAGACATTCGCAGCCGCCGGGATTGCCGCCGAGCGTGAAGCCGCCACGCTGGCCGCTGCCGCCCTGAGCCAGGCGTCTTTACACGGTTTCGGCAAACTGCTACAAGGCACACGGCGGCACAACCTGATTTACATCGACGATCTTGGCTCGGCTAGTTGAACCAGAAGGAGTGCGCCTGACCTTTACGCTGCCTGCGGGGAGCTACGCCACTGTGCTGCTTCGTGAGATCACCAAAAGCGAAAATCTCGCCAGCGTCGAAGAAGCATGAGCTGATCCGGATATATAATGCCAGCAAAAGGACTTGTCATGCGACTAACCCTGCGAACGCTCCTGGCGTATCTCGACGACGTGCTGGAACCAGCCGAGATCAGGGAGATCGGCCAGAAGGTCGCTGAAAGCGAGACGGCCCGCGAGCTGATGACCCGGATCAAGCAATCGGTGCGCTCCCGCCGGCTAAACGCTCCATCCGCCGACGGCCCCGGTGGCGCCTTCGATCTGAATACCGTCGCCGAGTATCTGGACAACGTCCTGCCCGCCGAACAGGTGACCGAGGTTGAAAAGACGTGTCTCGATTCCGACGTTCACCTGGCCGAGGTCGCGGCTTGCCATCAGATTCTTACGCTGCTGCTCGAACGGCCCATCCACGTCCCGCCGACCGCCAGGAGCCGCATGTATGCTCTCATCCGCGGCCGCGAGGCGATTCCCAAACGCCGCCCCAGGACCGAACCGGCAGATAGGCACGAGAGCGAATCGGAGCCTGACGTCGACGAGACCGACCAGAATCCGCTGCTGGGCTTGTCCTTCTATCGCAGCCAGGGACCGCTGACGCGTGCGCTCCTTCCCGTCGCGGGCGTTCTCCTCGTCGCCGCTCTCGTTGCCGCAGTGTGGATCGCGATTTCGCCTCCGACAGCCCATGAGCCAACCAGACCCGCGTATTCTCCCCTCCCCCACCAGGGCGAGCCTGCCCGAGGGAAACCGCCTGCAACAGTGCCGTCCTCTGTCAAACCTCCGGAGAATGTGCCGGAGAAGCCGGTGGCGCCGGTCCCGGAACAGCCGCCCGTGAAGCCCGTCGAGAAGCCGCCGGAGAAACCACCCACGCCGGTCGTGGAGAAACCTCCGGAGAAGCCGCCGGAGAAACCACCCACGCCGGTCGTGGAGAAACCTTCGGAAAAGCCGCCGGAGAAACCACCTACGCCGGTCGTGGAGAAACCTCCGGAGAAACCTACCGACAAAACACAAGTTCCCTCAGTCCCCGAGAAGCCGGCTGCGGAGCGTGTGGCCGTCGGCAAGTTTGCCGTACCGGATAATGTCGTGCCCGCCGTGCTGGTGCAGTTACAGCGCGACGGCGAAAGCTGGCAGCGAGTGCCGCCCGATGGCCGCGTCTTCACCGACGACCAGCTCGTCAGTCTGCCCGGCTATCCGAGCGAGATCCAGCTCGACAAGGGCGTCGGCCTGCTGTTGTGGGGCAACTTGCCGCAGTTCCTGCCTATTCAGTTGGTTCAGTTGGTTCCCTTGAAGGAAAGCGCCGTCAGGCTGCACGCCAATAGTGCGTTTGACCTCGATTTCACCCTGGATCGCGGCCGGGTCATCCTTACGAACCGCAAGAGCAACGGCGCCGCCAGGGTGCGGCTGCGTTTTCACGCTGAAGTATGGGATGTGAACCTGACGGAGCCGGGCAGCGAGGTCGGAATTGATCTTCTTGGCCGTTACACTCCCGACATTCAACCGCTGGGCAACAACCCGCCGCTGGCCGAGTTGTTCCTGGTCCTCCTCAAGGGCAAGGCTGCGGTCCGGGCCGGTTCGGAGAGCTTTAGCGAGCTGCAACCGTCGGGCGCCGCTCTGCTGAGATGGAATAATCGAACACGCACCGCCGATCAGCCCAGGGCGGTGAACCCGCAACTGCTCCAGATATGGACCCTGCCCTCCCAGCAGCCCGCGACGAAACCTGCAGAAGGTCAGCCGGCCAAGCCCGAGGACCCCCAGGCTGCCGCGGCCGCTGACATGCGCACTGCCCTTCTCGACCTGGGCAAGACTCCGCCGGATCAGCCAATCGCTATAACGCTGAACAAGCTGCTGGAGATGTCGATGCGGCCTTCCGACTGGATCATCGCCGTCCTCTCGTTCGGAGCGATGGACAACGTCCCCCGCGTCCTCGATGTCCTGGCCGACGAAAAGGAAGCACACAGCGAGGCCCGGCTCTTCGCCATTATTGCCTTGCAAGCCTGGGTCGGCAGGCAAGCGGGCAACGACAAGAAGCTGCTCGACATCTTGTTGACGAAGAAAGAGTACACCGATGCCCAGGCCCGGAGCATCATCCAGATGTTGCGCGGCTACACTCCCGATCAGATTCAGAACCCCAAGACCTGGGACGCTCTCATCACCGACCTGAAGTATCCGAAGATGGCCATCCGGCAGCTCGCCTACTGGCACCTGTACGGCCTGGCTCCGCACATCGGTGCCCAGGTCCCGTACAACCCTGCCAGCAACAGCGAGCAACTGGAACGTGCCTACCAGGAGTGGAAGAAGCAAGTACCCGATGGCAAGCTGCCGCCGGACCTGCCGGGTCCGCCCAGCGGACAGATGCCGTTCGGCCAGCCGCCTTTCGGACCTCAGCCGCCCCAGGGTGGTCAACCTCCCTTCGGCAGCGGCCAGCCTCCCTTCGGCGGCCCAGCGCCGTTCGGAGGGCAATCGGGGTTTGGCGGCCAGCCGGGGTTTAGCGGTCAACCGCCATTCGGGGGGCAGGGGCCATTCGGCGAGCCGACTCCTCCAGCGGGACAGATTCCGCAGCCGGGGAAGCCGTAAGGATGTGCCCAGCTACAAGAATCAATGTTACTGGAAGCCAGGTGCCATTGGCGATTACTTGATCATGAAAACGGAAGATTTCTCTCTGAAGCGATTTCTCCGCCTCGCGCAACTGGTTAGTATCGCGTTAGGGAGTAGCCTCGGAGTGATAGCCGGTCCTGTCGGCAATGTGGAGGAGATGGTCCTTCGCGGAATTGCCGGCGGGTTGTTGGGGTTCTTGGTTTCCGGTTGTTTTTACTTGTTTCTCGTCTCCAAAGATCTTGCAAGCACAACGATCCCTGAAGATGCAACGATTAAAGTCAATAGGTGTCGGGCGTGATGACGCCGGAGTTGTGTAGGTCATGATACAGTCACCTCGAACGTTGGTAAGGGTTAGCGACGGGTTCCTCATACGGGTTCCCGTCACGGGTTCCTCTTCTCTGTTCCCCTCGATGGCGACAGGGGCAGGTGAAACGTTTGCGCCAGGTGAAGAGCAGCCTGATACAGAGGCAGGCGCTGCGTGGCGGCCCAGAGGTCCAGGACGTTGCCTTTGGCACCGCAGGGAGGGTGGAAACATTGAAAGACCTTCTTGCCCAGGTGAACCGAAAAGGACCGCTGGCGTGCATCACTGGCCGCGTGCAAGGGACACGGACCGCGCCGCTGCGGTCCCGAACCCTTGAGCTTGTCGAGCCAGCCCAGATGGGCCAACACTTGTTCCATGCTGACCTGAGCCCGCAGCGCGGCAAAATCAATACCTTCGGCAGGGACAGGCGTCGCGGAACTGCCCGACAGGCCGAGCGTCGTCTTGTTTGGTGGGTCGCCCGGACTTATACTGGAGTCTGCCGCGGTGACCACTATCCTTGCAGGGCTTGTGTCCTGATTGTGGCCCGCGGTTTTTTTGTTGTCGGCCGCGGCCTGTTCGGCCAGGGCCTGCCAGGGGTAATGCTGAGGGTCGAAAGGTTTCCCGGTTGTCCACACAGCAAAGACCAAATGCAGCAGTTTGCGCATGCAATGTCCCAAGGCCACGTCGCCGCGACTGCCGCGCAAGCGCAGACGTTGGTACAAAGCGCGGATGGCCGGGTTATGGGTAATGGCTGTTTTGGCAGCGTTCCACAGGTACTTGCGGGCCAGGTCATTGCCTTTGCGTGACATGTGGCAGTGCCGGCCCTGTTTGGCCTGTCCGTCTTTGCCGATGCCGGAAGAGTTCTCTTCGGCAAAGATGCCGAAATAGCCGACGAGCTGGGCGGGGGTGGCGAAGCGGTCGATGGCAACAATCTTGGCGGTGAGCACGGCTGCTGTGGCAATGCCGATGCCAGGGATGGAATCGAGGTGGTTGGTGAGCGGTAACTGCTGATAGGCTTCGGTCATGAGTGTTTTGAGATCGGCCTCGGTGGCCCGGCTGTGACGGAGTTGGGCTACCAGTTGGCGGACCAGCGTCGCAGCCGTAGCACCAGCGAAGCTGGCCACAGTGGTGGTTGCTGCAGCCAGGATTTTGTCAGCCTTGTCGGCAGTAAGATAGGGGATGGCGGTCAAGCGGGTCTGGCCAGCGCGAACGATGTGCTGGGGGGTGGGATAGCGGCTGAGCAAGCGTAAGACCCAGCTGGTTTGGAAGTTGGTGGCGATCAGCGCCAGTTCAGGAAAGATGCGGGCGAGCAGATTGTGCAATTGATTGGTGAGGCGTGTGGAGAGACGTGTTTGCCCTTCGAGGCGAGCAACGATCTCGCGGAGATGGTAGAAGGCCGTGGGGGTAATGGCGGTGGGCCGAGGTTTTTCGACCAGGGCGAAGCGAGCAGCGCACAGGCTTTCGACGGGATCGGCCTTGCGTTTGGGGAAGAGGGCCTTGCGGTAATGCTGGTTTCGTGCGGGTTCGCCAACGGTGAGAGTTAGCGGCACGGGCAGGCCGCGAGGAAAACTTCCAGGTTGGTGGCATACTGGCCGGCGGCGTCGAGGCGGATATGGAAGTGTGCGGCGGGAAAGCGTTGCCGCAAGAGGAGGAACTGTTGGCGAACGAGCTGATAGCCGGCGTGGGATTCGGGGAATTCAAACGGGGGACAGGCTGGCTGCAAGTCCTCGCGCAGGAAGGTGACATGGTGGCCATAGCGTAACGTGTCGAAGCCAACGCCGATGGTTAGCAAGTGAGCAGGAGAGAGAGTGGACATAGGTGTGTACTCCAGAAACAAGGTTACTGCTGGGAACCGATCAGCCGTGAGAACCCTCCAACGAATCTTTGACCTGGGAGATCCTTGTGATGAATGGTCGAGCCATAAGATGCAACAAGTCCTCAGCCCAAGGTCGGAGGGATCGATCTTCAGGAAGAGGTCGAGCCTCAGGGTCAGACAGAGATCTCCTCACGACTTCCGCAGATGCTCCAATCTGCCATAACGGGAGCACCTGGACAAAGCACATACGGGCGTGGAAAGACGAATTACGGATTATAACGAGGGCTAAAATGGTTTCATTCCCACCAAGAGGCAAAAGCCAAGCACTTTGGCTCAGCGCTTGAAGAACCTGGTGGTAGCTGAAATGAACATACAAGGAGTTGAACGACTCGGAAGTCGTATTATTAAAGAACAATGGGAGCATGGTTCACTACAAATCAGGGCGAGCGCTAAGGTTCTGGGAGGGTGTTGGAGGCAAGCTGTTCTTGACCAATCAGGTGCTGGAGTTCCGAGCGCACAAAGGGCAACCCTGGGTATATCGTTTGACATTGCCGCTTGATCAGATTGCTCAGGCTGAGCCGTGCAAGATCCTCGGCCTTTTCTGGGCGGGCTGCGAGTCGAAAGAGTTGATGGGACTTTTGAACTTT
>CAWDRY010000020.1:0-11732 GCA_963804745.1 uncultured Gemmataceae bacterium | reverse complement strand
CATTCGCAAGCGCGGTCACGGCGGCGTGTTGGAAGTCGTGCGCAAGTTGATTGTGGCTCTTGATACGGAGCATTTCGACCACGCCTGTTTCGTGATCCTGCTCGATCGCCGCACGAAGCCGATCCGTGACAAGGTGCAGAAGCTGATCCATGGCAAGGATCGGTTTGTTCTGGGCACCGCCGTCGAAGAAATCGAGGCCTGGTGGCTCGGAGACAGGACCAACACGCTCGCCTGGTCTGGCTTGAAGAGGGGACTGTCGGCCGACTGTAGGTATGCGGCTGACAAGTATTGTGCGGAAAAGGACGACGCACCCAAGAAGACTCTGGACGAACTAACCCGCCTTTCGGATCGGTTCGACCGTTGCTATGGTGAGGGGAACCTGGACTTGGCTACCGAGTTTGCCGAAGATTATTGGCGGCCAGGGGCGCGATTGGAAGAGATTGCCATGCAATGCCCGGAAGGCTTCGGGCGGTTCCAGGATCACATGACGAATCGGTTTCGGCAGGAGAGAGCGACATCGGGGAGACTGTTCTGAACCAGAGTGGGCTGGAAGACAAGGGCGCTGTTGTTGTATTATGAGTCAACAGATCGGCTTGGCCCGGCTCTTCGGAGGTATCGATGATTGACGCTATCGTTGCCTGGGACGCGGAGGACGACCCCAAAGGCAATGTACAACACGTCACGGAGCACGGGCTAACAATGGAAGAGGTGGAAGAGGTATTGCTCAACGAAAACAATCCGGTCGGTGAAAGCCGATCAAGCGGCCGGCCAATCACATCCGGGGAAACGTCCACCGGCAAGCGAATCGTGGTAGTCTGGGAAGAGGCCTTGGATAACCCATTGATAATCCGTCCAGTAACTGCTTACGAAGTTGAGTGAATAAGGTGCATTATCATGACCGACAAACCTCAGAGGGTACACCGCCCGCGCTTGCAAACAGCCGAGCAAGAAGCGGCGGAGCAGGCTTTGCGCGAGCGTTTGCAGCAGGAGAAACCGAATCTGCAAGACCTGGTCGATTGCGGCGACATTGCGCAAGTCTTCACGATGGGAGAGTACTGGGAATTGCGCAAGACGTTCGCCGCCCTCAAAGCACTCCGCGAACAACAGGGTCTGAGCATCTCGGAGCTTGCCGAGCGAACTGGGATGGACCGCGCCATGATTAGTCGATTGGAGAACGGCCAGGTGGATAATCCCACCATCGTCACCATGAGCCGCTATGCCCAGGCACTGGGGAAGCGTGTGTTGGTCAGCCTCGCGGATGCGACGGCTCAGCAGTCCGGGACGGCATAACAGCCTGCGGAGTTGCTGCGGGAGAGGAGACAGCCGAGGGGCGCGATTCGAGGGAGGAGCACCATGGCCGAAGTCCTGACAACTCTTACGAGACTGCTTGTAGTGGAGCAGATTCACGAGGACGAGACCGGTGCCACGCTCCGTCTCGAGCAAGGCAACCAGGGGCGACTTCCCCTCCGCGATGCGAACTATGCGACATATCTGCGACTGGCCCGGCACAGTCAGGAGCGGCAGCATCCCGTCGGCGTCAACGTCGGCGATGGAGAGACCGTTACGGAACTGGTCCGCGCCGACAATGACGTGCCCGCGCAGCTCGGGGAAGAGGAGCCTGATCGGACCCGAGTGCTCTTCGACGGCCACGACGGCGTTTTCTTCCTCAAACACGACCACCCGGATTTCGCTCGGATCCGTACTCTGCTGGGTGAGTCGCTCCGGCAGAATGCTCGGGTTTGGTTCATCGCTCAGAAGCCCGATCTCGGGTTGCTCGACGCCTTGCCAGCGGAGTCGGAGTATCTCCTGGGGCAGAAACCGATCTGATACCGTAGCGAACCTGGGGCATGCGGCTGCGAACCCCGGCGGGTCAAGGGGATTACCATGAGAGTAACTATCCGGGACAAAGCTGTCTTTGCGGCACTCCGGCCCCAGGCGGTTGCGGCTTACTTGAAATCCAAGGGCTGGAGGAAGGTCGGCGAACGCCCGGATCACTCGTCTACGTGGCTTTACGACGACCCAGCAGGCGAGCAATTCGAGATTGCATTGCCCTTGAACACTGGGTTCCGTGACCTTGCCCTGCGAATGAGCGACATTCTACGCACGCTGGAAGTAGTCGAAGACAGGTCGCAGCTAGACTTATTGCGCGATCTGCAAAAGATACCCAACGAGTAGGCTTCAACTTTTCCCTTAACCTTAACGACCATGGCACAATCACTGACCCAGATTTATCTCCACATCGTGTTCTCCACGAAGAATCGGCATCCCTATCTAATGGAGAAGACATTGCGTTCCCAGATGCACGCCTACCTTGCAGGCATTTGCAAGAACCAGGAATGTCCGGCTCTGATCGTGGGCGGCGTGGAGGATCACGTTCATCTTCTGTTTCGCTTCTCGAAGAACATCAGTGTATCGAGTTTCCTTCGCGAACTGAAACGCGACTCTTCCAAGTGGGTCAAAACGGAATCGCCCGCGCTTTCTGACTTTCATTGGCAGCTCGGCTACGGTGCATTTTCGATCAGCCCATCTCACGTTGACCTGCTCAAACGATATATTGCTAACCAGGAGGAGCATCACAAGCGGGAAACGTTTCAGGACGAATTCCAACGATTGTGCAAGAAGTACGGGGTGCCAATTGACGAGCGATATGTTTGGGATTGATGGTGTTCGGCGGAGCGGGCCGACCATGCACAAATACCGCGAAGCGGTTACACAACACAGCCCAGGGTCGCGCAGCGCACCCTGGGTTAGCAGAACTAGCCCAAGATTTGCATTACCGCGAAGCGGTTACACAACACAGCCCAGGGTCGCGCAGCGCACCCTGGGGTTGGGAGCGGTCCCACGAACATCCACCCTGAGGGTGGCATAGTGGTGGAACCTTGGAAACTATGCAACCCTTTCAGGGTTGATAGGTGGTGATGGGCAACCGTTTTCCCAGGTGCGCTGCGCAACCCTGGGCTGTGTTGTCTAACCGCTTCGCGGTAAATGATAGGCAATCGCCTTACCGGATGGTTTGTTCGCCTTAACAGAGGATGTTCCCTGCATGACGACAGAGGTAACGACCGCGCTTGCGGTTCCTCGTACTTCATTGCCGACTGGCTGGCGCTGGGCTCGCGTTGGCGATCTTGTAAAAGAGGCTCAAGCCGGCTTCGCCTGCGGTGAGCGCAACCCACAAGGCGTCATTCAGCTTCGGATGAACAATGTTGACACGCGCGGCAACTTCGTCTGGAATGAGTTTCTGCGCGTGCCGGCGGATCAAGCGACAATCGACGAATACCGGCTTGTGCCTGGAGATGTGCTATTTAACAACACGAACAGCACCGAGCTGGTCGGCAAGAGTGCCATATTCGAAGCCCATGACGAGCCGGTGGTCTACAGCAATCATTTCACCAGGCTTCGCGCGGACACCGAGCAACTCGACCCTGCCTTCTTGGCTGCGTGGCTGAACCACCAATGGCAGCAAGGAACATTTGCAAGAATCTGCAATCGCTGGATCGGGCAGAGCGGTGAAATCCGACAAATTGTTAAGACTTGACTTTCCGCTTCCCCCGCTCTCTGAGCAGCAACGCATCGCCGCTATCCTTCACGACCAGCTCGCCGCCGTGGAGCGGGCACGAGCCGGCGCCGAAGCACGGCTAAAAGCGGCGAAAGCCCTGCCTGGCGCTTACGTCTCAAGCATATTCGATAGCCCTGAAGCCGAAGCCTGGCCTGCGCAACCACTCATTGACATCTGCCAGAGCGGAGGGCAATATGGAACCTCAGCGCGGTCGAATGGACAGGGCGCGGGCTTGCCGGTTCTCGGAATGTTCCACATTCACGAGGGTGGCATTCGTTGGAAGAACGTGAATCACGTGGAGTTGAATGAAAGGGATCAGGCCAAGTATCTGTTGAGCCGAGGTGATTTGCTCTTCAATCGCACGAACAGCGCAGAACTGGTAGGGAAGACTGCGGTATATGACCTGGACCGTCCGGCGCTGTTCGCCTCCTACCTCATTCGGTTCCGGATCAACAAGTATGTTGCGGACCCTCGTTTCGTCTCCCTTTTCATCAATTCACCGAACGGCCAACGGTTTATCGAGAAAAGGATGGCCCGGGCCATTGGGCAAGTGAACATAAGCGCTACAACGATGCACCAGATGCCAGTCCCTACCCCCGATATCGCCGTTCAGCAGCGATCTTGCGATTGGCTTGCGGGGAAGATGAGATCGGTAGATTCACTTCGATCTTTGCTGCTCGGAGAACTTGAAACCTTTAACTCCTTCCCGGCCGGGCTGCTTCGGCGTGCATTCAACGGAGAATTGTGATCGATGGTCAAAGACACGAACGGCAACAACAAGAAACACGCCAACCAGCAATCCGTCGACCAAGCCATCAAGTCGATCTGCGACATCATGCGGCGCGGCAACTGCGCCGGGGCGATGCAGTATGTCCCCGAACTGACCTGGATCCTCTTCCTGCGCATCCTCGACGAGAAGGAACACCGCGAGGAGCAGGAGGCCGAGGCGCTGGGCGTGCCCTTTCGGCCCTCGCTGGAAGCGCCGTTCCGCTGGCGCGACTGGGCCGCGCCGCCGAGACGTGCCGAAGGGACAGACCAACAAGCGCGTCGAGCTTCAGAACGTCGCCGCAGAACGCCTTTTTCAACTTCGTCAACACGGAGCTGCTGCCGCATCTGAAGGGCCTGAAGAACCGGCCCGACGCCTCGCCGCGGCAGAAGGTCATCAGCGAGATCATGACCGGCGTCGAGCGGGTGCGCATCGACACGGAGCGCAACTTCCTCGATGTGCTGGACAAGGTGCACGAGCTCACCACCGAGGCGGTGGACCCGACGCATGTCTTCACCCTCTCGCAGGTCTATGAAGGCCTGCTGCTGAAGATGGGCGAGAAGGGCAACGACGGCGGCCAGTTCTTCACGCCGCGTCAGGTCATCAAGGCGATGGTGCAGGTCATCGACCCCAAGGTAGACGAGACCGTGTATGATCCCGGCTGCGGCACCGGCGGGTTCCTCGCCCAGAGCTTCGAGCACATCACGGGCAAACTGGGCAACGACGCCACGGCCGACCAACTGGAGACGCTCAAGCAGCGGACCTTCTGGGGCCGGGAGAAAGAGAACCTCATCTATCCCATCGCCCTGGCCAACCTCGTGCTGCACGGCATCGACAAGCCGAACCTCTGGCACGGCAACACGCTGACCGGGCAGGAAACCTATGGCGGGCTGTTCGAGGGCGCGCCGCAGCTTTCGATGTGATCCTCACCAATCCGCCCTTCGGCGGCAAGGAAGGCAAGGAAGCGCAGACCAACTTCGACTACAAGACCGGCGCGACGCAGGTGCTTTTCTTGCAGCACGTCATCCGCAGCCTGCGGACGGCGGCCGTTGCGGCATCGTGCTGGACGAGGGGCTGCTCTTCCGCACCAACGAGGATGCGTTTGTGAAGACCAAGCGGAAGCTGCTGGATGACTGCGACCTCTGGTGCATCGTCAGCCTGCCCGGCGGCGTATTCACCGCGGCCGGCGCGGGCGTCAAAACAAACCTGATTTTCTTCACCAAAGGAGAGCCGACACGGAAGATCTGGTACTACGACCTTACCGGCGTCAAGGTCCGCAAGAAGACGCCGCTGACTGCTCAAGCATTTCGAGGAGTTCTTCGGATTGCTTCCGGCCCCCTCACCCTACCCTCTCCCCAGCGGGGGAGAGGGTAGGGTGAGGGGGGCCGACAGCGAATGGAGCTGGACCGTGGACATGGAAGAGCGGAAGGGCGCCGCCGCCGCCGAGGCCCGGCCGTTCAAGGATGCGGCGAACAAAAAGAACCAGCAGATGGAACAGTGGAAGGACCGTGTCAAGGATCTGAAAAAGGCAAAACCGGCGGACGAGCAGGCAATCGCTGCTGCCGAGGAGCAGGCGCGTTTGCTCGGCAAGGAAGCCCGCGAGGCCGCTGGCAAGGCCAAGGAGATCGAGGATGCCGTCTACGACCTCAAGGCGGTGAACCCACACCGGAAGCCCGTGGTCGATACGCGAACGCCGGAAGAGTTGCTGGACATCATCGAGGCGAAAGGACGAGAGATCGCGGAGGCGATTGCAGTATTGCGGCAGAAATGATCGACAGCACCGCGGGTTCACGTCGTCTGCCGAAACTCCCGAATGCTCCTCACCCCGTTCCGTGCCACTATTACGTGATCAAGGACTTGAATCCCCACTGTCTTGCCCGCTTCCTCCAGCCGACTCGTCACCGTGTAATCCTCGTCGCTCGGCGTCGGATCGCCGGAAGGATGGTTGTGGACGAGGATAACGGCCTTGGCCGCGTCCTTGATGGCCGGGCGAAAAACCTCCCGTGGATGCACCAAACTGCGGTCAAGTGAGCCGATGCTGACCTGATGCGTGTTGAGAACCTGGTGTCTGGTGTCCAGACAGACGACGTGAAACTCCTCTTGCGCCCCGTCGCTGGCGAGCCGGGCGAACTTTTCGCGGCAGTAAGCGGTGGCGTCGTCCGAACCTTGAATTCGGAGCGGTTGCTGCGGCCGATCGTCGGCAGCCTGGGCCACGCGCCGGCCTAGCTCGACGGCAGCCATGATCTGGCAATAAGCCGCTGGACCCACTGCGGAGGTCAGCGCCTTCAATTCACCGGGTCCGGCCCTGGCAAGACGGTCGAGAGCATCGGCGTATCCGGCGGCGATCTTTTCGCCGGCCTGTAGTGCCGACTCGCCGGGGAGACCGGAGCGGATGAGGATCGCCAGCAATTCCGCAGTCCGTAGCGAAGCGGCGCCTTGCGTCAGCAGACGTTCACGCGGCCGGTCAGCAGGCGGAGTATCGGTTATCACTGGGCCGGATGATTTTGCCTTGAGCAAGCTTTGCGCGGAAAACTGTTTGGGGTCAATCGTCCAGTAGAAGGATTCGTCCTGGTCTCTGCGAAGGTGCCCTTCACGCTCCAGCCGATGAATCAAGAGCGTAATCGAGGCTGGATATACATCAGGGAAACGCGCCTTCACCTGGGCAACGGTGAAACGCTCGCGGGTGAGCAGATCGTTCACGACTTTTTCACGGCGGATGACGCGATCCGCATCGGCTTGACGTGTCATGGCGGTGGCCACTCCCGAAGATTTCATCGAATCAAGATTATATCAGCTCCTGACAACGAAAATGGTTGCCAGTCTGCCCTTGACCGCAATGCCGCCACTTCGTATTGTTCCGCCCCGCCATGATTGCCATGTTGCGCATTATAATGTGTGGTTACGCCGTCTTCGCGCTGCCGGGTCTGGCAGTTGGCGCGGAGGAACCATCCGCAAAGCCCGCCGCGGGCAAGGTCCTCTTACTCGACAATGGTCGCATCCTGGAAGGCGACATCGACCGTGTCGGCGATCAGTACCGCATTCGCCGGGAAGTGGGTGAAACGTGGGTTTCAGCGAGCAAGGTGTTGTGTCTGTGTAGTAGCCGGGAGGAAACGTACAACTTTCTGCGTTTGCGGGTCAATTTGCAAGATGTGGAGGAACATTATCGCCTGGCCCAGTGGTGCCACCGGCACGGGCTGCGGGAGCAGACTCTGTTGGAATTGGGGGCAGCTCTGTCTTTGCGACCAGATCATCCTGCCAGCCGGCGCCTGCTGGATGAACTGCGGCGTCCCGTTCAACCCCTGCCGGCGCCGACTCCCCCACCCGCCAGTGAAGAAAATGAACCGGCACAGAAGGCGCCTGCCGCTGAACTGAGCATGGAATCGCTGGGCATGTTCACCAACCGGGTGCAGCCGATCTTGATGAACACCTGTTTTGACTGTCACGGGACGGGTCGCGGCGGGGCATTCAAGCTCCTGCGCGCGGAACTCAATACGGTGGTCAGCCCATGGACGACCCAGCAAAACCTGACAGCCGTGCTGGCGCAGGTGAACTGGGAACATCCCGAAGCAAGTCCGCTCCTGATGAAGGCCGTGAGCGAGCACGGCGGCGGCCAACCACCTCTCAAGGGCCGCCAGTCTCCTCCCTATCAAATGCTTGAAGAATGGATTCACGTGACGCTGGCGCACAATCCGCAGCTCCTTGTCGGAGGCTCCAAACCTGCGCCACGCAGTTCTGAACAGAAATTCGCTCCTGATACGGAGCGGACGAAGCCGGAGAGATCAACACCTGGAAAGACGGGGCCGGCTAATATAGTTGGGCGCGGGTCTCCTGACCCAGCCAGCACGGGGCGTGGTCAGGAGACCCACGCCCAACCATCGAACACCGATCCTCTGCCCGTGCAGCAACCCTATCAACCCGTCGATCCATTCGACCCGATAATCTTCAACGAGCTGATGCACCCGCGGCCTGCTCAACGAAAGAACGGATAGGCGCCGTAGCCACCGTTCAATCCGCCGCCATAACCTGCCGGGTAGCCTGTATACGGATAGCTGCCATAAGGGCTGTAAGCGCTGGGATAGCCGACAGGCGGCACACTATTAAGCGTTGTAGGCTGCCGGGTAACCGAACGGCGAGGCGCCATAAGGAGTGTAACCCACGGAATAGTTAAGGGGCAGAGAACTGCCGTAAGGTGTCGGATAGCCGGTCAGGGGATATCCAGGATTCAAGCCGCTGATACTCCCAAGAGGATAACCGCCTGAATAACCCGCGACACCGCCGAGCGGATAGCCGCTTGAATAACCCGCGACACCGCCAAGCGGATAGCCGCCTGAATAACCGGCGACACCGCCGAGCGGATAACCGCCTGAATAACCGGCGACACCGCCGAGCGGATAGCTGCCAGGATAACCCGCGACACCGCCGAGCGGATAACCGCCTGAATAACCCGCGACACCGCCGAGCGGATAGCCGCCAAGTCCCCCCAACGGGTTGCCGCCCGTGAGACTTGTGGTACCCAGCGGAGTGGTCAGCCCGCCGCCCGCAGCGATGGGAATTCCAGCCACCGATGCGACGCCGTAGGTCGCGCTCAGGGGCATACCGCTACCGAGCGCTCCCAGGCCGGGAAGCCCGCCGCCCAGGATACCCAGACCTGGAAGTCCGCCTCCACCCATGTTCTGGCTGTACTTGTAAATATTCAGGCTGAAAAGATTAGCATGCGCCTGGTGAGGATTCACAAGCAGGAACGAACCCGCGAGGAAGATGCCTGTCAGGTAACTCAGCCGCAAGAAACGCTTCAAAGTAGTCATGAGCACACCTCTGTGATGAGCGTGAAAAGCCCCAGCGGTCCTTGCCTTATTGATGCCTCGCCTGAAGCAGATATTGAGATCAGAATGGTCGTGCTGGCTTGAAAGATGAACGGTGCAGCCGGCAGAACTTGCGCACTCAAACCCGTGGAATCAGATAAACACTTCTCTGGGAATCGGGCCGGCTAATGGGATATATGGCCACACTGGAAATCGTTCATGGATCAACAGAAGAATAATGCGGGGACCGAATTCCGGTTATCTTCTTTATGACCTTTGTGTCTTTGTGTTGAGATGTTCGATAGGACCTCCCTGTTGCCGAATTGCGCAGACATGGTAGCATGGGAGTCAAGTTCTGTGCTCGTGAAGCCACCCCCATTATGGATACCTACAACATCGTCCTGATGCAACCGCCCGGATATGTCCACTCCCTGGCTTTCCAGGATGTGGGCAACCTTCTGCTTCACTCCTTCCGCAGCTTGGGCCTCCACGCTGAGGTCCGGAGCAATGCGTTTGAACCCTGGTCGATGAACATTGTCCTGGGATACCATCTGCTTACCGACACGAGTATTTTCGATCGTTGCCGATGTATCCCCTACCAGTTGGAGCAACTATCCGAACAGGACGGTTGGCTCACGCCTCAGCAGCCGATCCTGCTCCAGAAGTCGTTTGAGATTTGGGACTTCAGTCCGCGAAACATCACCTTCATGGCGGACAGGGGCATGACGCGAACCAGGCTCGTGCCGCTGGGGTTCCACGAACAGTGCCGGACGATCATCAAGAGCCAGGAAGACATCGATGTTCTCTTCTACGGCTCGCTCACGCCCCGCCGCCGTGCCGTGATCGAAGCCCTGGCGAAACACTGCACGGTGAAAGCATTGTTCGGCATCTACGGAGCCGAGCGCGACAGCTACATCGCCCGCTCCCGCATCATCCTGAACATGCACCAGTTCGCCGCCCAGCTCATGGAAGAGGTTCGGCTCTCCTACCTGCTCAACAATCACTGCTTCATCGTCTCGGAGGACTCACCGGCCAATCCTTACGAAGGAGCAATCGTCACCGCCCCGTATGACCGGCTGGTGGACAGTTGCCTTCGGTATCTATCCGACCCCGCGGAAAGAGGGCGCATTGCCGAGGCCGGTTTCAACCAGTTCCGGCAACGACCGATGGCCGAGCATCTCAAGAAAGTGTTGGGACCTCAGTCATTGCCAGGAGACAAGGTGACAGGGAGACAAGGTGACAAGGTGACAGAGAGACAAGGCGATAAAGCGAGGGGGAGTCAGACAGACAAGGCGAATGAGTCGGACGCTGTGTCATCTTGTCACCCTGTCACCTTGTCTCCTTGTCTCCCGGTCACGTTGTCTCCTTGTCTCCCGGTCTCCCAGTCTCCTTGTCTGGGTGTCAGTCTGTGTCTGATCGTCAAGAATGAAGAAGCCAATCTGCCTGTTTGCCTGAACTCGGTCGCCGGCCTGGTGGATGAGATCGTCATCACGGATACCGGCTCGACCGACCGGACGAAAGAAGTGGCGGCCCGCTTCGGCGCCCGCGTCAATGATTTCCCCTGGGTGGACGACTTCGCCGCCGCCCGCAATGCCGGCCTGGAGCAGGCGCGCGGCCAGTGGATTTTTTGGCTGGACGCCGACGATTACCTCGACGCCGAGAATCGCCGCAAGCTGCAAGAGCTGTTTGCAGCGCTGCCGGACGAGAATGTGGCCTACTCCATGAAGTATGCGTCGCTGACCGGTCCTGCCGGCGCTGGCGTGCAAATTGCGGAACGGCTTCATCTGTTCCGCAACCGGCCCGACATTCGCTGGCGCAACCGGGTGCATGAGCAAATAGGACCGGCCATCCTCGAGAGCGGCGGTACGCTCCGGCCCACGGATATTGTGGTCTGGCACGGCGGCTACGTGGATCCCGTTCATCGGATGCGCAAGGAGGAACGCAATCTGAGACTGTCACGGATGGAAGTTGCCGAGCAGCCCAACGATCCTGCCGTCTTGTTCCACCTGGGCAGGGGCCTGCTCAACATGAATCGGCCCGCCGAGGCTTTGCCGGTGCTGCAGCGCGGCCTGGAATGCGCCGACCCAGCCACTACCATGGCGCGAAAGATGTACCTTCAGGTCACTCGCGCCAGGTCGAACTGGGACAGCTAGACAAAGCGCTGGAAGTGTGCCGGCAAGGAGAGCAGCGCTTTCCCGACGATGTGGAATTGCTGTACCAGGAGAGCTACCTGCGCATTCGCGCCGGCGATCTGGCCGGGGCGGAGGCGTGCTTGCTTCGGATTCTGCAAGCTCCGCCCGGATTCTTTTGCCTCGTCGATGTAGACCCGGCTTTGTGCGGTTACCGGGTCCATTTCAACCTGGCGATCATCTATCGCGACCAGTGCCGCTGGGCGGAGGCGGAAAGGG
Organism: uncultured Gemmataceae bacterium; assembly: GCA_963804745.1. Lineage (GTDB taxonomy): Bacteria > Planctomycetota > Planctomycetia > Gemmatales > Gemmataceae > CAWDRY01. The sequence goes on along the minus strand of CAWDRY010000020.1, from coordinate 200 downwards.
CCTGGCAGGCGGTCATCCAGCAGGAGCCGAACTGCATCGAAGGCTGGATCGGCCTGACGGAGCTGTACCTGGGCCAGAATCGTAGCCGTGAGTTGGAGCTGACGGTCCAGCGTCTTGAGAATGATCCGCGCCGGGGTGCGGCGGCGGCAGCCGTGCGAGGAAGGCTCCAGCAGGCAGGGTGGCGACGTGACAATTGATGA
>CAWDRY010000019.1:0-38754 GCA_963804745.1 uncultured Gemmataceae bacterium | reverse complement strand
ACTAGATACGTCGTACAAAAGTGTGAGTAACGAACATGGTAAAGGCAACGGCAAAAGTTGTGGCTGAGCGGGTGGACGAAATCCTACACCTCCGTCTTCTCGGAGCGCTGCCATCGGATCTTTGCGGGCACGCGACGGAGGCGGGTTGGAACGTGTCTAATCGCCAACTGCTTCGCTATGTCCATCGCGCTGATGAATTGTTGGCCGACAGCATCGAAAGGAACCGCGATAAGTTGATGGCCCATCACTACGCGGCCCGCCGCACCCTATTCGCTCGTTGCATGGCCGTTAGCGACTACAGCACCGCTCTACGGTGTCTTGATAGCGAGGCCACGCTGCTGGCGTTGTTTCCCGATAGGCGCGTGGAGGTCAACGGCAAAGTGGGAATCTTGACGCTCACCATCACCGAGGAGATTGTTAAACATGTCAACGGCAACGAACCCACCGCAATTGAAAACCATGTCAACGACGCCGCCACAATCGAATCTTGTGCAGAAAGTACGCCTGCACCAAGCGCAGAGCGACTTTTGCCGTAGTGATGTGATCTACAAAAGCCTGGCAGGGGGTGTCGGCAGCGGCAAGTCATGGGTTGGCGCGTATGATCTTATCCGCCGTGCCAAACCCAACCGCCTCTATCTCGTGGTCGCGCCCACCTATTCCATGCTGTCCGATTCCACGTTTCGCAGCTTCATTTCTCTCGCAACTGAGCTTGGCATTCTCAATCCGGAAGAGGTCAAGAAATCGGCACCGCCGTCGCTCATTCTCAGGACAGGCGCCGAGGTTCTTTTCCGGTCCGCCGACGAACCCGACCGCCTGCGCGGCCCCAATCTCAGCGGCGTATGGTTGGACGAGGCCAGCCTGATGAGCATGGACGTGTTCACGATTGCGATAGGCCGACTCAGGGAAGCTGGCGAACAGGGATGGTTAACGGCCACGTTCACGCCGAAAGGCCGAACACACTGGACATACGAGATATTCAACACCGGCCGACCGAACACCGCACTTTTCCATTGCCGTACAAGCGATAATCCGTTCCTGCCTGCCACGTTCGCCGCCACGGTTCGGGAGCAGTACACGAGCCAGCTGGCAGCCCAGGAACTTGAGGGCCAGTTCATCGACGCCAGCGGCACCATGTTCAACCGTGAATGGTTCAAGACCGTGGACAGGGCCACCGTCCCGAGCTGGTTGGCAGGGTGAGAGCGTGGGATCTTGCGTCCACTGTACGGGACGAAAAGAAATCCCGCGACCCGGACTGGACAGTCGGAGCGTTACTCGGCCGCGCCGCCAACGGCACCACGTTCATTTTGGACATCCGCCGTATTCGCGGCACGCCGTCCAGCGTGCAATCACTCGTGAAAAGTACCGCCGAGGAAGACGGTCAGGACGTGGCAATCCGGATGGAACAGGAACCGGGTTCAAGTGGCGTCGCCGTCATCGACCACTACTTGCGGCACGTGATACCGGGTTACGACTTCCACGGCGAGCGTTCCACGGGTTCCAAGGCCGACCGTGCCCTACCACTTGCGGCAGCGGCGGAGCAGGGCGCCGTCAAGTTGCTACGCGGCCCGTGGAATAAAGACTTCTTGGATGAGATCGAGACGGTATTCAGCGGACCACATGATGACCAAGCGGACGCCTGTAGCCTCGCCTATGCGAAGCTGACGAAGTGCAGTGGCGAGCCGTTCACACTGTCCGCCGATCCTAAATGCCTCACCGTTATGTCAAAAGTGCCGCGCGGGATATTCCTGAGCGATGACGGTGACCGGGATTCGATCCTTGTGCGAAGTCTCTTGCACCCGTTCGGCGATGACTGAGCTACCCACCGCCGCCGTCTCCGTGAAGGGTCGCGTCCGTCACCGGCTCGGCGAAGTGCTGGCGGAAACGGTGAATCACAAGGGTGGAAGGCCAACAAAAAACGGTAACATTGTGTTACCGTTTCTGCCAGACGGCATAAACAAGATGGAGTCATCCCGCACACAGCAGCTTGCAATGATACCTTGGGAAGAGATTGAGCAACGCATCGCAACGGCGACGGAAGAGAACAGGAAGGCCGGAAACCCGCCTAGCTTTGCGCGTGCCGCGTTTTCTCTCGCTCATTGGCCGGTTGGCCCTGTCTCGTGGCCTATCGGCACGCCCTACAGCTGACCAGCACGGTTTACGCCGTGGCGGGGACGGGACCCAGGCCGACGAGACAAACCAAGGGACGCGGAACATTTAATACCCCGCAAGGTGAGAATACACCCGGAGTACACCCGACTACACCCGCTGACAGTGGTTTGTAAGGGTAAGTGAACGATAGCAGAAATGCGAAAACCCTGGAAATTACGGCATTTAATGAGAGATAGGAATACTCTTTTGTTTTATGAGTCCCCTGCTCTGCCGTTGAGCTACGGGCCCGTGTAGTAAACTCGATCACTCTCAATTGCTCGCCATCGTTAGCAATTGCCGTTATTTCCGGGGGGCTTCAGGTGAAATCCATCGTATGCCGGCATCCGTCGGCGGCAAGGGACGATGTTCGGATTGTCCGCCCAGCATGTTCGCAAACCGACCCTGAAAACGGACCCTCCTCAACAGCGTGCTCGATACTCGCCTACGGTAAGATGGATCCTCACAATGCAGCCGTAGTCAATGCCCGTGACGGTGCGTTCGCGGGTATCTTTGCGACGGCCGATTTTTTGGGGCAGGCCTAACCTGTTTTGCAACCACACTTTAAGACTTGCCTCTGTCATCTGTAACTGTCGCGATCGGCGAGAAGTGTCATCCAAACAGCCCTGTCATTCGTCTTATGTATTGTGGCGATATAAACTGACTTCTATTCGCTCTGCTGACCAATCGGAGGTTCAATCATGATCGGGCGTATACTGTCCCTTGCCCCGCGTGTGGTATTTGTGTCCCTCCTGGCACTTGCCGGCCTGGTTGCTGCTTCGGCCCTGTCCGCGGCCGAGCCGCCCGCCCCCTCACCCCAACCCCTCTCCCCCACGGCGGGGGAGAGGGGTAGGGGTGAGGGGAACGAGGCCAAAAAGAAGCCGCTGGAGATGGTCGTCTTTGAAAAGCTCCTGGCGAGCCACCCAGACATGACTTACGACCAGCTCCTGGCCGCGCTGGGCAAGGACCGGGACTACCTTCAGAAATTGTCCTTCGATCCCACCAAGGCAGCCTACTTCGACCGCGTCGCCGACAAGCTTCAGATGACGAAGGACGAGCGCGACATCTTCCAGAAGGCCGGCCTTGTCTCCATCGATCAGAAGCAGCGCTACAGCTTCGCCTCGGCGTACTACCAAATCTACGCGCGCGATCTGCCGGTCCTGGTCACGACCGACTCGATCATGCACGCCCTGCACCGGTCCTACGACGACATCCTGATGGAGCTGGAGCAAACGCTCTTCACCTGGACCATCGGCCAGATCCTCGATGACTGCCAGCAGGCCCTGGCCGACAAGGCCGCCGGCAATACCGACGCCGTCATGGCGGCCGACTACCGCGACGTGGACCTCTACCTCACAGTCGCCCGCAATCTGCTGGCCGGCGCCGGTGCCACGGCTGGCGGGCAAGATGAGGGCTGGGGCGGCGGCCTCATGGTCCAGTCCCGACTCGGCTCCGACAAGGAAGCCCTGGCCCGGTTGAAGGATGTCCAGTCGCTCAAGCTCCAGCAGCCATTTGTCGATGAGCCGACGATGATTTACGGCGGCCAACGCTTCTTCGACTGGTCGCAGTTCAAGCCGCGCGGCCATTACACCAAGACGCCGGAACTCAAGCGCTATTTCCGCTGCATGATGTGGCTCGGCCGTGCCGACTGCGGCTGGAACGTGCTGCCCACCGACGGCACCCCCGGCGTCAACTCGGAAAGCCGCCGCGAGCTGCGCAACGCCGTCCTGCTGGTCGAATTGCTCCAGGCGACCGACAACCTCAAAACGCTCAAGGCCCTGGACGACATCATCGCCTTCATGGTCGGCCGCAGCGACAACCTGACAGTGTTCGCCCTGCGCGATCTGATGAAAGAAGCCGAGACGCCGACACTCGCCGCTATCCGCGACGACAAAGCACTGGCCCGGCTGGAGGATGCCATCAAGAACGGCAAGCACGCCCAGCAGATGATCCGTTCCCAGGTAATCATTTCGAGCCTGATGGATTCTTACAAGGTGCCGCCGCCCTCGATGTTCCAGCTCTTCGGCCAGCGCTACATCATCGACTCGTTCGTGCTGTCGCAGGTCGTTTTCGACAGTATCCTGTTCCATAATCGCAAGCAGCAGCGGATGATGCCCAGCGGCCTCGACGCGCTGGCGGCCCTGGGGAACAACGAGGCGATCCCGCTCTTGAGCGACGACCTGCACAAGTGGAACTACAGCGCCAACCTGATGGCCAGCCGCGAGTACGTCGATCTTCACGAACCCGCCTTCTGGAAGGCCAACCTCTACAACCTCTGGCTCGACAGCCTGCGGACGCTGCACGCCGACATGACGAAGGAGAAGAATTTCCCCGAGGCGATGCGGACCAGGGCATGGCAGATGAAGCAGTTGCAGACCCAGCTCGGCTCATGGGCCGAGCTGCGGCACGACACCATCCTCTACGCCAAGCAGTCGTACACGGCCTATCCGGGCTGCGAATACCCGGCCGGCTACGTGGAACCTTACCCCGAGTTCTACGCCCGCATCAAGTACTTCGCCGAGGAAGCAGGCCGGCTCTTCGAGGCCGCGGACTATACCGCGAAAGACAACAACCGGGCCGCCCAGCTCAAGCAAGTCAAGCAGCGGCAGATCGCGTTCTTCAAAAAGATGGCCGAGACGGTCGGCACGCTTGAGGGGCTGGCGCGGAAGGAGCTGAAGGCCGAGCCGTTACCGAGCAGGAGAAGGCATTCGTCAAGAAGACCATCGACATGCGCGGCCGCGGCAGTGGACCACCGCTCTACGACGGCTGGTACTGCGACCTGTTCTACACCCGCCTGGAGTGTGCCAAGTGGGACCCGACCATCGCAGACGTTCACACCGATCCCAGCCGATCGGTTGACTTTCCGGAAGGCGCCTGTCTGGAAGTGGGCGTGGGCGACGTCAACCTGGGCGTGATCGCCGTCGACAACGAGAAGGACCGGGCCGTCTACGCCGGCCCGCTGTACTCGTACTATGAGTTCCGCCAGCCGGTCAAGGATCGGCTGACGGACCAGCAATGGCAGCAGATGATCGTCACCGGCAAAGCGCCGGCCCGCCCGAATTGGGTAGAGGTCTTCCAGTGCCGGCCAAGGAGCGGGTGATGCCGCCGCCGGGTCGGTAAGATTTCAAAACCTCTAAGGAAGGCAGGAAGACAGGAAATAAGGCGTCCGGCAAGTGATGCCATCCCTTCGCTGACGCTTCGGGCCAATGTCACACTGGCCCGAAGCGTCAGCGAGGGATGGTAAATTATCTTCTGCCGCTCGCCTATTTCCGTTTTTCGTCAATCTTTCCCCCATCCTGAATCGTCTTTATATTGGGCGTTGAACCATAGCGCCTCAACACAACAGTGGCATTTTTCAAAAAAAGGTGTTTTATGATCTCTTAGAGCGTGTCTAAAAAGCCGGTTTTGGTAACAATCTCCTAGACATAAGACGGATCATTGCAATATGGATCCAAGTCTCAGTAGTGTGTGGATGGCGTTCATAATCTTTGCTCAAGCGGCGGCACCGGTTCAACCAGCCGAACGTTCGCTCCACCACCCAGCGGCGCGGCAGGAGCACGAATCCTTTGATCCCCACGGGACGCAGCACGGTCTGCAAAATCCACCCGCATTTTTGCATGACCCAGCTCACCAACTCCCCGGCATAGGCGCCGTCTGCCCAGATCAGTCGCAAGCGTGGAAACCAGTTACGGACCTTGGCCAGCAGCACCTTGGCTCCGTCGCGATCCTGAATGTTGGCGGGCAACACGACGACCGCCAGCAGCAGCCCCAGCGTATCCACCAGCACATGCCGCTTGCGGCCGTTGGCTTTTTTTCCGGCATCATAGCCATGTGGCCCTCCTTGCTCGGTGGTCTTGACCGTTTGGCTGTCCAGGATGGCGGCACTGGGTTGGGCGTCGTGCCCTTCGAGTTCACGGACAGTCTGCCGAAGGCTGTCATGTATGCCGCTCCAGACCCCAGCTTTCTGCCAGCGGCTGTAATAGCCATAGACGGATTTCCAAGGTGGGAAGTCGTGGGGCAGCATACGCCACTGGCAACCGGACCATAACACATATAGTATGGCGTTGAGGAGTGCCCGGTTATCGTATTTACGAGGTCGGCCTCCCGTTTTGGGCTGTGGGAGCATGTGCTCAATGTTGTCATACTGGAGGTCGGTGAGGTCGCTGGGATAAGGTGTCTTGCTCATGCAGACAACCTATTTTTCCCTGGCAGCTGCGTACAGCTGGCTTTTTAGACACGCTCTTACGCTTCTTCTGCCCGTGTCGTCCGTCGCTACTGCCCGATTCTTGGGGGGAGCTTGCTCGTGATCTTTCTCCTGGCCGGTCCGCTCCTGGCCGAGGAGCCGAAAGCTGCCGAACCGACTCCTCCGGCGCGGCCCAAGGTGAATGTTGAACCCTGCGCGGTTGAGGTTCGCCTTGCCGACGGCAGTGTTCTGAAAGTAACTCTGCGTGAGGACAAGTTTAACGTCGCCACGAAGTTCGGCAAACTGGCGATCCCGGTCGCCGACGTGTACAGGATCGAATTTGCCACACGCATCTCCGACGATGTCGCCAAGATCGAGGCCAGCGCATCGGCGGAGGTCCTGGAGGTCCGGAAAGAGGACGTGATCCATACCACCAATGACATGAAGATCAAGGGCCAGATCGAAAATGTCATCTTCAAGACCGACTCCTCTGCCCTCGGCGCCGGGCAATTGAAGCTGGCCGACATGCGCACATTGCGTTCCCTGCTCGAAATCACGAACTCCATCGGCATGAAGCTGGTGTTGATCCCGGCCGGCAAGTTCCTGATGGGATCGCCGAAGGATGAGAAGGGACGCGTTGCTGATGAAGAGCAGCACGAGGTGGAGATCACCAAGCCGTTCCACATGGGCGTGTACACGATGACGGTGGGCCAGTTTCGGCAGTTCGTCAAGGATTCAGGTTACCAGACCGAGGCGGAGAAGGATGGGGAAGGCGGCGTGGGTTACAATGCCGGCATCAAGACGTACGAAGGCCGCAAGCCGCACTTCAACTGGAAGAACACGGGTTTCGAGCAGACGGACGAGCATCCGGTCGTCAACGTCACCTGGAACGACGCCGTGGCCTTCTGCGACTGGTTGAGCAATAAGGAGGGCAAGACATACCGCTTGCCCACGGAAGCGGAGTGGGAGTATAGTTGCCGGGCAGGAACCAAGACGCGCTTCTACAGTGGCGATGATGTCGACAGTTTGAAAGCGGTGGCCAACATTGGGGATGCGTCTTTCAAGGAGAAGAACCCGGGGCGCATTGGGCGGTAGTATCATGGGATGATGGTTATCCCTTCACGGCGCCAGTGGGCAAATTCAAGCCGAACGCCTTCGGCCTATACGACATGCACGGCAATGTATGGCAATGGTGCGGCGACTGGTATGGGGAGGATTACTACAAGAAGAGTCCAGGGCAAGATCCGCAAGGTCCGGACGCCGGCGCGTTCCGCGTGTTTCGCGGCGGCTCGTTCCACGAGGGGACGTGGCGCTCTGCGTGCCGCAACAAGTTCGCGCCTTCGGACCGCAGCTACCACACCGGTTTTCGCGTCGTGCTCGTGCGGTAGTCTTTCGGCGGAGTCTTGTCCTCTGAATTCTCTGTTCTCTGAGGACGGGGCAGCGCATCAAGGTAGAGAAGCCAAGTGAATGATGAAGGGAAAGGCCGCCTGGAGGTTCTTGATGAGCTTGTCGTCGGCAGTAACAAACTCACATCCCTCGCGCTCGGCCAAGGCGACATAGAGGCAGTCATAGACAGAATGGCGGTTTGCCAAGCAAATCTCCAGGGCACGGAGAAGGAGGGGTGACGCTTCATGGATTAGTGGAGCGTTGTTGACGATGTGCAAGAAAAAGGCGGCTGCTACATCATCGGCTGTCACGCATCTGACGGATGATGTCCACCCCAATGTTCTGTACACCGAAGCGCTTGCGGTTTTCTTCCCGCATCCGGTCCATCCGCTCGCAGGATTCTCGGGCGGCTTCTGGGTCGCGGATTCCCTTCGTTAACCGGTCAAGCGCCACTTGCAATTCCGCCATAAGGTCAGGCGGGATTACGCTTTTTTCGAGAGTTTCCATATCGGTATTCTGGCCAGGAAAGAGAGAATTGTCAATTGCAGGACCACCAATATCTAGCCCGGTGCCATGCCCACGTCTTCGTGGGCATGCTGTCCAACCATGCCCATGCGGACATGGGCATGGCACCCAGCGCCAGCACTGGCCGCGCTTCTCATGCTGACGACAGCGCCGGCACGGGTCGCGCCGGCTCGCCGCTTGCCAAAATGGACCCGCCCCAACCCCTGCCGGAGAAAATCGTCAAAGCCTACTCTAAGGACCCCGTTGTGGCACGGTTTCCTGACCGTGCCACAACAGTGGCCGGCGGAAGTATTTCCGTTTTTCGTCAATCTTTCCCCCGTCCTGAATCGTCTTTATATTGGACGTTGAACCGTATCTCCTCAACGCAACAGTGGCATTTTTCAAAGACAGGTGTTTTATGACCTCTTACGCTTGTTCTGCCCGTGTCGTCCGTCGATACTGCCCGATTCTTGGGGGGAGCTTGCTCGTGATCTTTTTCCGGTTCATCCGACTAATGCGTACTTTGTTTGATGGAGAGCATAGATCTTGAGTTTGAAGAACTCGTGGTCGCGGAAACCGTAGGCCTGCCGTTGCATCGTCCGGATCTTGTTGTTGGTCCCCTCCAACGGTCCCGTCGAAATTGGGTAGTCGTAGTAGGCCAGGATGCCCGTACGATACATGGCCAGCGTACCAGCAAACTTCTGCAGCAGCTTGATGCCCGACGCCTCCGCGCGACGGATCCAATCTTGCAATAATAGCGCCGCCGCGGCCTTGTTGTCTTGCTCCCAGATCTGCCGCAAGTCCTCCTTCATGTAGTAGACGGTCGCCAAGGGTTGATTGATACGCAACGCCTCTTCCAAACGCTCACGCTCGTTCCGTTTGGGGTCTAGGTTCTCTGGATTCTTCAGGAGTAGCCAGAGTATGCCCTTGAGGACCTCTTTGTGCAACTGCGTGGTGGCCTCAAGGTACAATTCCCGCCGGAAGTCTCTGAGCTTCTCGTTGAACAGCTTGATCACGTGGAAGTGGTCGAAAACATGCACAGTCCCTGGCAAATGCTCACGCACGGCCAGGATATAGGCCAAACTCATGTCGGTCGCTACTGCCTTGATCTTGGCGTGCGCCGCCCGCAGGCGCTTCCAGAACGGTTCCAGGGCAGCGGAACCTTTGCCGTCGCCCACAAACACCACTGCCCCGCTCACCAGGTCGAGCACTACGGTCAGGTAGCGGTGCCCCTTGCCCACGTTGATCTCGTCGATGGCGATCTGCTTCAGGTGCCGCAGCTTGGGCTTGCTGTAGTGCCGCTGCAAGTCTCGTTTCTGTATGTCCTTGATGGTGTCCCAGCCCACGCCAAGATGGTGGGCCACGTCCTTGATTGTCATGTGTCTGGACAACTCCAGAGCATAGCGTTCGAAGGCATGGGTGAAGTGCTTCTGCGGGTCAGCGAAAGGCAGAGCGACCTGCCGGGTCACCCCACAGCTGTGACATTCCACCCGGGGGATCTCAAAGGCGATGCGGGTACCTTTGGAGCCGATGGGCAGCCCCCGAAACAGACGGTGCATGTGGCCGTGAGCGGTCACTTGGTGGGAGCCACAGAGCGGGCACTGCAAAGTATGCCGATTTTGCTCGATGGTGAAGACAACTTCGCCTTCGAGGTATTCGGTGCGGACATAGCGGTAGCCACGGATACCGAATGCCTGGTAGAGTAAGCTGGTGGACATGCGGGTCTCCTCTTGGTGTTGGTCTCGAATCCTAACTTCAAGAGTGGCCTGCATGTCCGTCTTTTTCAAGAGCTAAGTACGCAATGTCCGGAAGAACCCTTTTTCCTGGCCGGTCCGCTCCTGGCCGAGGAGCCGAAAGCCGCCGAACCGACTCCGCCGGCGCGGCCCAAGGCGAATGTTGAACCCTGCGCGGTTGAGGTTCGCCTTGCCGACGGCAGTGTTCTGAAATTACTTCTGCGTGAGGACAAGTTTAACGTCGCCACGAAGTTCGGCAAATTGGCGATCCCGGTCGTGTCAAACCAAAATAGAAATGTCCGGTCTTAACAAGGTAGAAATGTCCTCTTTGGCAAATCGTGTCAAGGAGGGCAGTTCTCATGAAAGGGTTCGAAGACCGGATTACTATGAGTCAGCGTGAGCGCGATGTTTTGAAAGTTTTGCAAACAGTCGTGGATGGCAGAGCGCAGCCAAGCCGAGGCGGCGCGGCTGTTGGATCTGACAGCGCGGCATGTGCGCCGCTTGGCACTACGCTTGGAGGAGGAAGGCGACCAGGCCTTGGTGCATGGGCTGCGCGGCCGACTGTCCAACCGGCGACTGGACGAGGAGCTTCGCGGCAAGGTGCTGAAGACCTATCAAAAGTGTTACGCGGACTTCGGGCCGACGCTGGCGAGCGAAAAGTTGGCGGCGCAGGGGCTGCAGGTGTCGGTCGAGACCTTACGGCAATGGCTGCTGGCGGAGGGGCTATGGGAGGCAAGCGGCGGCGTGACGTGCATCGGAGTCGGCGGCCGCGCCGGCGTTGTTTTGGCGAGTTGATTCAGATGGACACCTCGCTGCACGACTGGCTGGAAGGGCGTGGTGAAGAGATGGTTTTGGTGGCGCTGATCGACGATGCCACGAGTCGGATCGACGCAGGGTATTACGAAGGTGAAACGGTCGAAGCGTACATGGACATGACGGAACGCTGGCTGCGGGCCAAGGCCGGCCGTGGGCGTTTTACACGGACAGAGACAGCGTTTTTCAGTGGCAAAGTAAGGGACAAGCCGCCGCAGGACTGACGCAGTTTGGCCGGGCCATGGCGGAGCTGGACATCGAATTGATCCTGGCCCACAGCCCGCAGGCCAAGGGACGGATCGAGCGCTTTTTTGAAGTAGCCCAGGATCGCTGGGTGAAGGAGATGCGTTTGGCCAAGGTGACGACCCGAGCAGCAGCGAACGAGTTCGTTCGCCACACGCTGGTTCCGGAATACAACCGGCGTTTTGCAGTACCAGCGGCTGATGGCTTGGATGCCCACCGCGCCTTGGGACGGCAGTATTTCTTGCCGGCCATTCTGAGCGTGCAGACGAAACGCGTGGTGACCAACGACTACACGATTCGTTTGCACAACCGCTGGTATCAACTGCACAAGCCGGCGCTGCCGGGCTTGCGGGGTGGCCGGGTGATTATTGAGGAGCGTCGTGACAGGACGATGGCGATTCGCTTTGGGGAACGTTACCTAGCTTACCACGAGATCGTGGCGAATGCAGAACCGCGAGACGAGCCTCGGCCAGGGAGCGGTGCGGCGGCCTCCGCTCCGGGCTCGCTGCGCTCGCCCTGCGTCCGGCCGCCGCACCGCTCCCTGGCCCCTCGGGCTCGTATCGCCCTGGCCCTGACCATCCCTGGCGTCAAGGTCTGCCGAAGAAATGACTGGTAGCGACACCGGACATTTCTATCTGGGGCAAAAGGAGGACATTTCTACTTTGGTGTGACATTGGCGATCCCGGTCGCCGACGTGTCCAGGATCGAATTTGCCACACGCATCTCCGACGATGTCGCCAAGATCGAGGCCAGCGCATCGGCAGAGGTCCTGGAGGTCCGGAAAGAGGACGTGATCCACACCACCAATGACATGAAGATCAAGGGCCAGATCGAAAATGTCATCATCAACACCGACTCCTCTGCCCTCGGCGCCGTGCAATTGAAGCTGGCCGACGTGCGCACATTGCGTTCCCTGGCTTTCGTGGAGCAAATCACGAACTCCATCGGCATGAAGCTGGTGTCGATCCCGGCCGGCAAGTTCCTGATGGGCTCGCCGAAGGATGAGAAGGGACGCGTTGCTGATGAAGAGCAGCACGAGGTGGAGATCACCAAGCCGTTCCACATGGGCGTGTACACGGTGACGGTGGGCCAGTTTCGGCAGTTCGTCAAGGATTCAGGTTACCAGACCGAGACGGAGAAGGATGGGGAAGGCGGCGTGGGTTACAATGCCGGCATCAAGACGTACGAAGGCCTCAAGCCGCACTTCAACTGGAAGAACACGGGTTTCGAGCAGACGGACGAGCATCCGGTCGTCAACGTGACCTGGAACGACGCCGTGGCCTTCTGCGCCTGGTTGAGCAAGAAGGAGGGCAAGACATACCGCTTGCCGACGGAGGCGGAGTGGGAGTATAGTTGCCGGGCAGGAACCAAGACGCGCTTCTACAGTGGCGACAGTGAGGAAAGCCTGGCCGGTGTTGCTAATTATTCCGGGTCCAAAATTGGGATGCCAACCCCGGTAGGTCAGTTCAAGCCGAACGCTTTCGGCCTGTACGACATGCACGGCAATGTATGGCAATGGTGCGGCGACTGGTATGGGGAGGATTACTACAAGAAGAGTCCTGGGCAAGATCCACAAGGTCCGAGCGCCGGCGCGTTCCGCGTGTTTCGCGGCGGCTCGTTCACCGACGGACCGTGGCGGTGGTGTCGCTCTGCGAGCCGCTGGGGGAGAGAGCGCCTTCGGCCCGCCAATGCAACGACGGTTTTCGCGTCGTGCTCGTGCGGTAGTCTTTCGGCGGAGTCTTGTGCTCTGGAACTGCCCACACCCGGATCCCAGCAAAGGAGTCACCGCATGCAACAAGGTCAACTCTCCCACGCCCTGGTAATTACTATTCCATCCTTGGCTCATTAAAGGAGACAGACATGTCATTCCACTTTCGATCCGCACTGCTAGTGCTGGTTGCTTCGGCGGGCCTGAGCTTTGCTCAGGGCGATGTAAAAAAAGAACTTCCCAAAAGCACCGACGTGGAAGTTCGCATGGCCGACGGCAGCACCATGCGCATGGTCATCGCCCAGGAGAGCCTGACCGTGGCGACGAAGTACGGCAAGCTGACCGTCGCCATGAACGAGATTCTCCGCATCGATCTGGGCCTGCGGATGCCGGAAGGCGCCGCCGCGAAAATCGACAAGGCCGTCCAGCAACTCGGCAGCCGGGAATTAAAGCTCAAGGACCACGATGTCATCAAGACCACCGAGTTCACCATCGTCGGCCGGATCGAGGATGGGACGCTCAATGCCAAGACGACGTACTTCGGCGAGGTGAAGCTCGATCTCGCCAATGTGCGTTCCCTGCGTTCGTTGGCACGGAGCAAGGGGACCGAAGTGAGCGTGGACGCGGCGAAATACTGTGTTCCTGGAGGCCAGCAATGGCTGGACACCGGCGTCGAAGTGGAGGCGCTCGCAGAATTGACTGTGACTGCTTCCGGACAGATCAATCCGGGTCCCAACGTGCTGGGTCCAGGCCAGAACATGTCCGGTCCGGCAGGAAACCCCAACCTGGGAGTCGCGGCCACTGGCCATACGATCGGAGCGTTGCTGGGCGCATCGGCGAGACTGGCCAGGTCTTTTTGATCGGTGAGCGCGATGTGGGAACGCCGCCGACAGGAGGGAAACTTTATTTGCGGATTGTCGAAGGCCCCTGGGGCGTCGTTGGCAGCGGCTCATTCACGGTGAAAATCAACGATGACGGACTGCCGCCTCGTGCCGAGCTTATGCCGGCACCGCTGGAGGGCGTTCAGGCCAATGTGCCGGAGCCTCCTCCGGCGGTACCACAGCCCCCTCTTATACTTGTACCGTTCCCCCCGAACCAGCCCATAATTGCCAGAGGCGGTTACCCCGCTGGTTATGGCGGTCTCCCCACAGGCTATGGCGGTTTCCCCGCTGGCTATGTCCATCCTCACTGACAACCGCGCCAAGGTGTTCAGTGAAGAAACCTACTCGACTGTGGGCAGCGGTTCAGCCCTTGCTGGGGCGGCGTGCTTGCGTTATCTTACCACCGTATCTTGATACTGAAGGAGCATGTCATGTCCAGCATACGATTTTGTCTCGCGGTCCTGGTTTGCCTGGTCCCGTTTCTGGCATTCGGCCTCACGCGGTTGTCGGCCGTGCCGGCTTCGGATCGCGAAATCACGAACTCCATCGGCATGAAGCTGGTGCTGATCCCGGCCGGCAAGTTCCTGATGGGTTCGCCTAAGGATGAGAAAGGCCGTGATGAGGATGAGGCCCAACATGAAGTGGAAATCACGAAGCCGTTTTACCTGGGCACGTACACGGTGACTTTGGGTCAGTTCCGGGCCTTTGTCAAGGACGCCGGTTACCAGACGGCAGCAGAGAAAGATGGGCAAGGCGGCTGGGGTTACAACGCAGAGACCAAGAAGTTTGAAGGCCGCAAGCCGCACTACAACTGGAAGAACCCGGGTTTTGCGCAGATGGACGACCACCCTGTGGTAAACGTGACCTGGAACGACGCCGTGGCCTTCTGCGACTGGTTGAGCAAGAAAGAAGGCAAGACATACCGCTTGCCGACGGAGGCCGAGTGGGAGTATAGTTGCCGGGCAGGAACCAAGACGCGCTTCTACAGTGGCGATGATGACGACAGTCTGAAAGCGGTGGCCAACATTGCGGATGCCTCTTTCAAGGAGAAGTTCCCGGCGGGTAATTGGGCGGCATCATGGGATGATGGTTACCCCTTCACGGCGCCGGTGGACAAATTCAAGCCGAACGCTTTCGGACTTTACGACATGCTCGGAAATGTATGGCAATGGTGTGCCGACTGGTATGGGGAGGATTACTACAAGAAGAGTCCTGGGCAAGATCCACAAGGTCCGGGCGCCGGCGTGTTCCGCGTGCTTCGCGGCGGCTCGTTCGACTGCGGACCGCGGGACTGTCGCTCTGCGGACCGCGACAGGATCGCGCCTTCGGGCCTCGGCTTCAACCGCGGCTTTCGCGTCGTGCTCGTGCGGTAGTCTTTCGGCTGAGTCTTGGCGGGCTTGCGTTATTTTACCACCGTATCTTGATACTGAAGGATCATGTCATGTCCAGCACACGATTTTGTCTCGCGGTCCTGGTTTGCCTGGTCCCGTTTCTGGCATTCGGCCTCACGCGGTTGTCGGCCGTGCCGGCTCCGGATCGCGAAATCACGAACTCCATCGACATGAAGCTGGTGTCGATCCCGGCCGGCAAGTTCCTGATGGGCTCGCCGAAGGATGAGAAGGAGCGCGCTGGTGATGAAGAGCAGCACGAGGTGGAGATCACCAAGCCGTTCCACATGGGCGTGTACACGGTGACGGTCGGCCAGTTTCGGCAGTTCGTCAAGGACGCCGGATACAAGACCGAGGCAGAGAAGGATGGCGAAGGCGGCTGGGGCTACAATGCGGCAACAAAAGACTTCGAGAAGGACAAGAAGTACAACTGGCAAAACGTTGGCTGGGACCAGACGGATGACCACCCGGTAGTAAATGTGACCTGGAATGATGCGGTGGCCTTCTGCGACTGGTTGAGCAAGAAGGAAGGCAAGGAATACCGCTTGCCGACGGAGGCGGAGTGGGAGTATAGTTGCCGGGCAGGAACCAAGACGCGCTTTTACTGTGGGGATGGCGAGGATAGCCTGAAGGGGGTCGCCAACATTGCGGATGCCGCCTTCAAGAAAAAGTACCCCGCTGGTTCGTGGGCGGTGGCATGGGATGATGGTTATCCGTTTACCGCCCCGGTAGGCAAGTTTAGGCCGAACGCTTTCGGCCTGTACGACATGCACGGCAATGTATGGCAATGGTGCGGCGACTGGTACGACGGGGATTACTACAAGGACAGTCCCAGGCAAGATCCGCAAGGCCCACAAGATGGAGACGCCGGCGCGTTCCGCGTGATTCGTGGCGGCTCGTTCAGCGACGTTGCCCGCTACTGTCGCTCGGCGAGCCGCTTCAGGATCGAGCCTTTGTACCGCATCAACCTCATCGGTTTTCGCGTCGTGTGTGTGCGGTAGTTTCTGGCCGAGACCGTCCATAATCCTTCCACAGGGCCGACCGGTGCGTCCGCGTCAATGGTTGTGTGTCTCTATCGAATGACCTCGCCGGTCTCTCCCCGCACACTTTCTCCAAACAACGAGGAACCTATGAACTTTCGTCACATGCCTCTCATCCTGGCTTCGCTGCTCCTCGGCACATTGGCTCTCTGGGCAATCGCTGCTGAGCCGAAGGGATCTGCGCTCACCGCCGAGGACAAGAAATATCTTGACGGCCTGATGAAGGAGTTTCTCTTCGATCCCACCGGAGGCGAGCGGGTCCGCGTCAACATCGTTGTCCGCACCGTTTGGGGTGAGGAAGGCAAGAGAGAGGTTGTCGGCTGGTTTGTGCCGGGCAAGGAAGGCAAGCCCGGCCGCGTTTACTTCACCGATGGCGACTCGATCCCAGCTCCGCCGGAGAAGGAGATGAAGAAAGTCGATTTCGTGGCGGCGTGCCAGGCCCGTTACACCATCGCCGCCAGGAAGGACGATGGGAAAAAGGACGATCTTGAGCACGATGAGGTCTTCCAGAAAATGCGGCAGACCGCCATCGGCGTCATCGGGGACGACGACCTCGCTCTGGCGGCCTGGCTCTACCGTTTCGGGCACGATGGACTTGCCGCCCGCGCCCTGGCCGCCTCTCGGAAGGTGGAGGGTGATCCGCGTAAGCGCCTGCGTGGCGAGCTGGCCTGGTCGGCTTTTGCCGGCATGGTTCATGCCTACATGGTCCGTGCCGACGAAGAGGCCCTGGCTCATGGCGAGCGGCTGCTACGGCTCTACGGCGAAGAAACCAAGCAAAGGGAATACCGCCAGGCCGCACAAGTTGTTGAAGAACTGAAACGCCGGCAGAAAAAAGGATCGTTCGCCAAGGCCCCGCCGGAAAAGCCGGACGGCTTCGACAAGTGGGACGCAATGAAGAAGGTTGCTTATCTGATCGACTCGCTCGAAGAGGTGGACGCCCGGCAGGACGGACAGCCCGGCGGCGTTGATCTGGCTTCGGACCGTCGTATTCAGGAGTTGATCCGCCTGGGCGACGCCGTCGTTCCCGATCTCATCGACGCTCTGGAGAAGGACGAGCGGCTGACGCGGTCGGTGCATTTCTGGCGCGACTTTGCCCGCAGCCGGACGGTCCTGAGCGTCCGCGAGGCTGAGTTGACGGCCCTGATGTCGATCTTGCGGGTGTGCGTCTTCGAACCACGATCGACTGGCGATAACTTCACCGCGCGCGGCGAGGAAGGCGCCAAGGAGATGGCCAAACGCCTGCGCGCCTACTGGAAGGAATACGGCCGCCTGCCGTTCGACGAACGCATGATGAAGGTGTTAACCGACCCTAAGACGACCTTCGAGGCCAAGCGCGAGTCCGCGGAGAACCTGGCAACGATCAACGAGGAGAAGCACCTGCAAACGACGATGCAACCGACGATCATTGGCGGCGAGCCGCCGCGCAAGCCGAACCCAGTGGTGGCGAAGTTCAGCAAGCCGACGGTTGCCGAGGCCATCCTGGCCGCGATGGATGCCGACCTGAAGGCGCACGACGCTAAACCCGTCGACGGTCTGCACGACTACGACCGGCGCCACATCGAGGACCACTATCTTTTCAACCTCGTCGAGCTGGACGACAAGCGGGTGGCCGCGGAAGCGGCCCGGCGCAGCCAGGCCGCCGACACCGGCCGCATGCGGCGGAAGTGGGCCTACGCGGCTCATTGGCTTGGCGACCCGCAGCCGCTCAAGAGCTACGCCGACGATTTACGCGCGGGCAAGGTCCTGCTCCCGGCGAACGACCGGCCTCAGACCAACGACGACGACCAGCCCGGCAACGTCGAACTCAGGGGTATCATCAGTTTCCTGGCCAGCACCGCCACACCGGAGGCCGACCGCGCTCTCTACGCCCTCGCCGACCCCAAACATCCCTCCTACCGCATGGCCGCCAACCGCGTCTTGAAAGAACGAGGTGAGTGGCGAGACTCCGCCACCTGGTTCGCCCATCCCTATTGCTTGGCGATCCTCCGTCGCGAACTGGACAACACCCAACCGACCGGCGCCGCTTACAAGATTGAGGAGAACCGGTTGGTTCATCGCCGGGGTGACGGCTATTCCAGCAAAGGCATTCCGGAGTACCTTGCCGACCCGGCCGCTCGCCACAACGAGGCCGTGGAACGAAATTGCGATGTCGCTGCGGAGAAACTGAACGGACTGGTCGTCGGCTTGCCGCTCTATCATCCTCTGTTCAAGGACGCGGACAAACGGCTCGCTGCCTTGAAAGCCGGACTCGACCGCTTCGGCGCCAACTATCGCCGGCCGACTTGGCGCGAAAGCCGGACGCTCGACTTATCGTCCTGGTCTCCCGTCTATCTGCCCGGCATCCTTCCACTGGACCGCGCCGCCACCGCCGAGGACATGAAGGCCGGCAAAGCGGTGTTTCACCTCGACGGCAAGAGCAAACCGGCCGATCTGAAGCTGCCCGCCGTGGCCGTGCTGAAGACCGACGAGAAGAAGGAACAGCCGCCGCACCTGCTGATCGTGCAAGCGGAAGTCGGTCCCGACGGCGCAGTGACGTACGGCGTCATCACGCGGAATGACATCCGAGCCGTGCCGGGAAGCGAGCTGACGGAGATCAAGTCATTCGCGGAGCTGGAGAAGGCGGAGAAGGAAGCGGCGGAGAAGGTGAAGGGGGAGAAGAAGTGAAGCGTGCTGGAGTCTGGTCGGCACCGGGAAGCACGGAGAATAGCACATGGTTACGACGGAAAAAACCCTCCTTGGGCTGGTGCGCATGGCAGGGGGACTGGCACTGTTTGCGGCCGTTGCCGTGGTGATGCCGTTCGATTGGATGGACGCGATTCACCGCTGGCTCGGTCTGGGTGACATGCCCCGAGGGCGAGTCGTCGATTACCTGGCGCGGTCCCTGTCGGCGTTCTACGTGTTTCACGGAATCCTCCTGCTTTTCCTCTCCTCCGACCTGCGCCGTTACCTGCCCGTGATCCGGCTGCTGGGCATCGTCTTCATCGTCTTCGGCGTGGTCATGCTTGGGCTAGACTACGTCATCGGCCTGCCGGTCTACTGGATCGTAGGCGAGGGACCGGTGATAATCGCGGTCGGCGCGGCCATCACCTGGCTGGCTTTCTCATCAGCGTCGTCCGCTTCTTGCTTTGGCGACCGACCTGGCGTATAAAGATAACGGTGTTCACTACGTTCAAATGAAGGAGACCCCTGTAATGAGTCGTACCCCCACGCAGCGCGGCACGTTTTCCCGCCGCGATGCCCTCAAGCTGTTCGGCGGCGCCCTGACGCTGCCGCTCCTCGACCGCCTCGGCGTGCCGCTGCTGGCCGGCGAGCCGTCGAAGACGCATGCCGACGACCTGGCCTTGCGTTTCGCCAAGTTCTACAAGCCAGTGAAGGTTAACGTCACGCCGCGCATCAAGGCCTACGACCTGCCGCTCGACCTGTCGAAGGTCGCCAACTACAAGCAGGTCGCCCAGGTGCTGGGCCTTCCCGACGACGAGCCGTCCCTGAAGGCCAATGGCTTCACCGTCGTGCCAGGCAAGGGCAACGAGGACATTGTCGCCCCCTACGACGACATGAAGAAGCGGCAGGTGCCGATCTTCATCACCACCGACACCCTTCTGCACCTGTATCACGTCCAGTTCGACGAGACGCTCAAGGACATCGAGGAGCGTGAATTCTACCCCGACATCGTGGCCCTGGCGAAGGCCCTCACCGCCGACATCGACGGCCAGAAATTGCCGCAGGACACTGAAGATTACCGTGAGGCACGCAAGAAGGCGGTGACGTACCTCGCCGCCGGCGTCAAGGCCCTCGACCCGAAGGCCGAACTGCCCAAACACGCCGACCCTAAGGACGTTGCCCTCATCCTCGACAAGATGGCGGAGCACAAAGGCTTCTGGCCCGACCCGGAGGCTGCCGAGAAGGAGTGGCCGCTGTTCCGCTACGCCGAGGACTTCTCGCAGTACGTGCCGCGCGGCCATTACACCCGCAGTGAGACGTTGAAGAAATACTTCGTCGGCATGATGTGGTTCGGCCGCATGACATTCCTCCTCAAGGGCGACGACAAGCACGGTCCCGCCACGATCACGCCGGCCCTGGTGAGCGTGGTGGAAGCCAACCAACAGACCCTCGCCGCCGCGATGCTGACCCGGGCGCTGGAGAACGTACAGCTGCCGGACAAGCGCAAGGCCGGCGACGTGTGGGAGCGCATCTATGTCGTGACCGCGTTCTACGTCGGGTTGGCGGACGACCTGGGCCGGCAGCAGTACAAGACGGCGCTGGCGCAGGTATGCGGGGCAGCGCTGGACCTTGCCGCGCTCGGCGATGCGGGGAAGATGCAGGCCCTGCGCCAGGAGCTGGCGAAACACAAGCCGCCGGCCATCTACAGCGGCACCGGTAACCAGGGCAGCTTTATCGAGGAAGCGAACCCTGGGGACCTTGTCAAGGCGCTGGACAAATCGACCGGCTTCCGCCTAATGGGCCAGCGTTTCATCCCCGATTCGTACATGATGGGCAAGCTTGTCTACCCGACCATAGGCCCGCCCACGCGCGGCGGCATCTTCACCCGCGTTGAGACGGACGCTGGTCCGATCCGCGGATTCCCGCGCGGACTCGACGTCATGGCGATCCTTGGCTCGAAGCGGGCGCGCGACCTTCTCAAGGAGCTTGGCGACGATGCCTACGCAGGTGGCGGCAAGGCACTCAGTTACGACGACGCTCTGAAGCGGCTAACCGACGAGTACGGCAAGCTATCCGACGTGGACTGGAACCGCAACATGTACTGGTCGTGGCTGCACGCTCTGAAACCGCTGCTGGCGGAGTGCGGCGCCGGCTACCAGGCGTTCATGCAGACCAAGGCGTACCGCACGAAGTCGCTCAACACCGCACTGGCGTCGTGGGCGCAGCTCCGCCACGATACCATCCTGTACGCCAAGCAGAGCTACACCATGAGGGCCTTAGTAAAAAGCGAGAGGGTGCCAGTGCAGTTGAAACCGGTGCAGGGGTATGTCGAGCCGGTGCCGGAGTTCTACGCCCGGCTGCTGGCGCTGTTGCGCATGACGAACCAGGGGCTGACCGACATGAAGGTCCTGGACCAGGAGGCCAAGGACCGGCTCAACAACTTCGAGAAGCTGCTGGAGCGGCTGCTGGCCATTGTCGAGAAGGAACTGGACGACAAGGAGCTGACCGAGCAGGACTACGAGTTCATCCGCAACATCGCCGATCAGTTAAAGCACGTCAGCGTCAAGCCGAACCAGACCCGCATCGGCGAACTGGCGGCCCAGCTCAACAAGGAAAGTGATGCGAACAAGCGCGAAGCACTGCGGAACCAGATTGCCGTCGAGCAGAGCGGCGGGATGAAGACAACGCTGGTCGCCGACGTCCACACCGACAGCAACAGCAAGGAGGTGCTGGAGGAGGGGACCGGGTATGTTGACCTCGGGGTGTTCGTCTACCTCCAGCCGGACGGCCGGCTCGTGGCCGGCGCCGGGCCGGTGTTCAGCTATCACGAATTCAAGCACCCGATGAGAGACCGGCTGACGGATGAGAAGTGGCGCGAGCTACTGAAGAAGCCGGACGCACCGAAGCAGCCGGAGTGGACGGTTGCGTATACCTGCGCGAAAGCGACCTACTCGTGCCCGGAGGCGCGCGACTGACGGCGTCAACTTAACTTGATGGTTTTTAGGCGACCGGCAAGTGAAAAGTTACCTTCGCTTGCGCAGTCAGGCTTGTATCCCACACAAGCCTGACGCGCAAGCGAAGGTATACTAACTGCTGCCGCTCGCCTTATGGCAGTTCAAGTGCCGCTTTTAGGGCATCATCTACCTGCCGCGGCCGCCGGGGGTCAAGTGAGTCGTAAACGTCCATGCGAGGATCGTCCCAGCCCGCCCGGGCAAAGACTTCCATCGCGGCCGGATAGGCGTCATGGACGAATGGCACTGTTGGCAGATCCCTCGTTCCAGCAGCAGGTTGCGTCGAGGCTATATCTACTATAAGGATGCCCTGAGTATCTTTACTAACGTAAGCACAGATCGAGAGGTACACGGCCTTGGCTGGCCACGCGGGCGCGCACTGTCTCCCCGGATGTGTTTCGGTTTGTTCTTGCCAACCAGCTCCGTGCCATCACCCCCCTTCTTGTGGACGCTCTTGCCGTCATTCCTTGCCGTCCACGCCATACCCGGCCAATAATTCCGCCTGCAACTGCTTACGTGGTTTCATCATCAGCTTTTGCTTCTTGGGCCGTCGTTTGATGGCCCGCGGTTCACAACGGTTCGACCGATGGCCCACCTTCTCCTTGCCCAGCGCCACCAACAACACTTGGGCCATCTGGATCCGCTCCGCGACTGTCGCCTCGGTCAACTTGCTCCAGGCGCCCAGCACCGTCTGCTGACTGGCTGCAAAACTAATCGCCCGCGGACATACTCCCTGGAGCAGCGCTGCCTGGGCCGCCACCTTGCGAATAAGATTGTAGCCCAAGAAATGGGCCCAGATTTCCTTCTCGATCATGAACGGGGTCAAGCAACGTAGCACGTCCATCTTCAGGGTCGACTTGATGGCCCGAATGTCCAGCTCCACGTGCCATCTCTGATGATAAAGATCGACGACATCCTCATGAGCATACGCCTCCGTATCCAGCAGAGTGGTGACCACGTGCAGGTGCTTGACGCGAAAGCCCGGGATGCTAATCCGCTGGTAGAGGTAGCGTACCTGGATTGTCTCGGGCATGGCCGCATACGTCGCGTCGTCCATCCAGTCCGGTTGCTCCGGCTTCGACCAGATCACCAACCGGTCGTCCTGGTCCACATTCCGGCTACGGCGGAACGTGTTGATCCGGGCTTGATGTAGCCGCGTCACCACGTCCACGCCCTGTGCCTGCAGCAATGCCAGCAGAAAGTACGAGCAGTAAAAGCGGTCTCCTAGCACGATCGCGCCGGGCTCCAAGTGGTCCAGCAACCTGCGGAACAACGCCGGTTCTCCCGTTTCCTTGCCCTGGTACGGTCCCCAATCCAGCCCGTGACACGCGGCCGTGGCCAGAGACAACAACACCACTAAACGGATAAGCGGAAAACCCAGCCCCGGTTTTTGTGTCTGCGGCTGCGGATAGGCCTTTTGGTTCTCCTCGGTGTCTGGCATGCTGGCCGTGAAGCCGTCCACGAGAGAGACATGCCGCCCATGCCACAGCCACGCGGCCGGTGCTTGCTTCTCCAAGGCCACCGCCACTTGCAAGGTCAGGCGGCAGAGTACGTTCGTCGGCAGTTTGGCGCGGGCACGGCAGTAGTTGCCGGTATCATATTCTGGCCGCGGCAGCGTCAAAGCCATGGCCACCACGGCGCGGGCCACGGCCGCCCGGCACGATTTGCTGCCGTCATCCAACACCTGGGACAAGAAGGTCCACAGCGTCAGAGCAGGCGTCCAGAAGCTATGCGCCCTTTGGCCAAACGAGACCTGTTCGTCGGCGAGCGCCTGAGCGATCGTGTCGGCAGTCAACACGTCGGCGAAGGGCAGGCCGTCAGCGTGGCAAAAAGGGGCGAGGACATTGTCGAATTGCGAAGTATGGTTGAAGGTCGTAGAAAAGGACATGGAGGCCTTCCTTTGCTGACAAAGGAGAGTGCAACCCAGGAAGGTCTCCACTGGGGATAACTTAGGCAGGGAAGGTTCTCCGGCCAGGTATCCAGCAGCTGATTTTTGGCAAAAAATCAGCTGTGCGGTGGGAAGATGCCAAAGATCACCTTCGAGTGAGCACACGGACGGTGCGCGGCCAGGACCGGCACAGGCCCGACGGCCAGGTTCTAGCTTAAATAGAGATAGGCTTTGGTGTTAGAAACAAACGCAGCCTGTCAACAGTGCCATTCGCGTCATGGACCCATTCTGCATCTTGGGATATAAGCGTCTTGAGCCGATCATATACCTGAGCAGGCACCAAGACATATTCCAATGTCGTGGCCGGGTCGATGAGGCGCACAGGCTCACGCCCGTTCTTTCCCAAGGCCTGTTGCTGCTCTTGCGTGAGTTCGATCATGGATACTTCCTTTCCAGCATCTTATCTGTTCTCGGCAGGTCGGACAAGATCCTTCCAAAGAACCCGCTCATCTCTTCCGTGATGGTGCCACTATTGTCGATGCGCGGTACCTTATGTTGGCCGCCGAGTTGGCCGCGCGAGCGCAGCCAGGCCGCGAAGCCGCCGTGAGGAACGGGCAATATTTCCGGGGCAAGCATGGTCAGATCACCCTTGCGGTGGGCCTGATAATCTTCGTTAAGCCGGCACAGTGCAGTGTCCAACTCGGATGCAAACCGTGCCAGATCATGCGTTTCCCGTGCAAACTCGATCAAGTAGCGGTGGCGTCCCGGTGCCGCCGAGCTTGCTGGAAACACCGGCCCCACGTGGAAGTCGGTTACCGCGCTGTCGGTCGCTTCAGCCGCTGCTGTCACCGCCCGCTCAATCTCTTCGCTGATGAGATGCTCGCCAAACGCCGACAGATAGAACTTCGTCCGTCCCGTGAAACGCAGCAACGGCGGCTCGCGCTTCTCGAAGCAAACGGTGTCACCGACGACGTAGCTCCACAAGCCGGCACAGGTCGTCATTACCACCGCATACTGAACGCCGATTTCCAGGTCGGCGACGGTATGGCGTGCCGGCCGGTCCTTGCCGAGGTCCTCCACCGGCACGAACTCGAAGAAGATGCCGTGATCGGGAATCAGCCGCAGTAAGCCGTGTCGGGGATCCTCCGCCGCCACAAAACCTTCCGACGCCGGATAGGTTTCCTGAAAATGAACCTGGTCGTTGCCCATCATCCGGCGGAACAGCGAGCGGTAAGGACCAAAGTTCGTGCCGCCGTGAATCACTAATCGCAAAGTCGGCCAGATGTCCGCTATGTGTTCCCGGCCCGTTAGTTTTTGCAATCGTTCAAAGAGCACCAGCAGCCAGGAAGGGATGCCGCTCACGACGCTGATGGGCAAATGGGTACTTCTCTCCGCCAGCAGTTGCATCTTCTGCTCCCAGTTGCGCAGCAAGGCAAGATCGAGCGGCGGGAACGTGTATGGTCGCAGAAAAGGGGATACTTCCTTGGCCGCAATGCCGCTGAGATCGCCGGCGAAGACGTGGGCGGTCAGTTTCTCGAGATTGGTGCTGCCGCCGAGAAAGAAAAACTGGCCGCTGAAGAGACGGGCATACGGATGCTCGGCCAGGAAGAACGCCAACGTGGTCAGTGCCGCCTTGCGGTTGGAAGCGAGCATCTGTCGTGAAATGGGGACATACTTGGTTGTTCCGGTCGTTGTGCCTGAGGAGAGAGCAAAATACGGAATCTGCCCAGGCCAGGTCACATCAATCAGATGCGGAAAGGCAGGCTGCCAGTACTCTTTCCAAAACGCTTCGTAATCGCGGAGCGGCACGCGCTCCTGATACTGCCGTACCGTCCGTATGCTGGCAAAGCCGTGTTTGCGTCCAAAACGTGTTTCCTGTGCCTGGCGCACCAGACGCGAAAGGCTGCCGCGCTGCGTTGCGGCTGCCGAACGATTGTTGAGTCTATTGACGCGATAGGGTGCATACTGGCCGAAAAGTGCATCAACGGCCCGGCGAACCGCCGACAGGATGACAAGATGACAAGGTGACAAGGTGACAAGGTGACAAGATGACCCAGAAACCACTGTTCTGTGATCGTTATTGGTTCCACTGCCAGCCATGTTGTCACCCTGTCACCTTGTCATCCTGTCACCTTGTCACCGCCGCCGCCAGACAGCCGTCTCCGCAATGCGCAACCGTTCCATCACGGGTCGAATCGCCGTGAGAAACCGGGTCGCATCGCCCGGATAGCCAGCTGTCGGCTTCAAGTCCGGCACGTGCTGCCGCCAGAAATGGTTGAATTCCAGCATCAGCAGCTCGCGCAGATATTTGCTCACCATCGACGCCAGCGCGACGCAGAAATGTTCGCTGTCGGCCCGCGGCTGGAACGTCAGCCGCACGTCCCGCTCCAGACCGCGGATGCTGTAGACGCTGCGGGCCATGCACTCCTGGTGTGGGACCGGCATACCCTCCGGCAAGGCGTGCTGGAGCAAGGCCGCATAGTTATTGCGGCCGCCGTGCTTGTCTACGAAGAACTGAATCGCTTCCCCGTCGTGATCCGCGCGAAGATTGCCCTGCAACAGCTCCGTCAAACCATGACCCAGCACGGCTCCCTTGGTCCCCCATTGATCCAAAAGACCGTTGAAACGCGGCGTGCAGACGATTACGCTGCGAACCATGCCCCAGACGACGTGGTTGTCATGGCCGGCTTGCTCGAACCTTACCCCAGCCGAGGTTATCTCGTCCGGCTGAGCCGCTACCGGCAAAGAGCTGCTCCCCGTGTACCAAACCTCGCCGGCCAGGTCGGTCTGGGAACCGGAACCAATACACTCGACATAGTGTGCCAGCGTGGAAGCCGGCTGTGTCAGTCGTGGCGTCAGTGCGGCCAGAACGCCGGTCTCCAGGTCGCACAGGCCGCGGGTCGTCGAGTAAACGACCTTGGAATCTTCGATGAGCAGCCGGCCGTCGTTCGCTTCTTCACGCCGCCGCACGGCGGTCCGTAAGATGTGCCACAGGTCGGCGCCGAGCAATTTATCCGGCACGCGGCAGGCCACCGACGTCATCACCAGCGGCCCCAGGTTCGGCCCGTAACCGGCCTCGTCGATGCCAACAATCCAGGGCATGGCAACTGTCCTCGCGACAGGTAGTTGATCGCTCCGGCGATTGAGGATATGCTACGAGAATCCATTGCGTTTAGCCGCTACCTTGTTTAGCGACGCTTCGGAGAAGCGTCCAGGTCCGCACGCTTCTCCGAAGCGTCGCTAAACAGGATCGGGTCGCGGCTAAACAATCCATGTTTAAGGAGGCATCATGCTCAAAGACAACATCTTCCAGAAAATCATCGACCGGCAGATTCCAGCCAATATCGTCTATGAGGACGATCTCTGCCTGGCCTTTCGCGACGTCAACCCGCAGGCGCCGGTTCATGTGCTCATCATCCCGCGCAAGAAAGTCATTCCGACCCACGCCGACATCACTGAGACGGACCGCGATCTGCTCGGCCATCTCCATCTGGTCGCGGCCAAACTGGCTGTGCAGCTCGGCATTCAGGACGGTTATCGAATCGTGCTCAACTGCAAGGAACCAGCCGGCCAGACGGTGCCGCATTTGCATCTGCATCTGCTGGGGGGAAGGGAGTTTCGCTGGCCACCGGGTTGAATTGGACAAGGAGACAAGGAGTCAGGAGGGGCCAGCGGTAGCACCACGTGTTTGGCTTTCGTCTTTTCGGTCGGTACACAAGACGTCGTTGAAGATCGCGATCACTTCGTCCCGCCAAAGATGGCCAGCTCGAAATATTTCCAGAAACAGTCCACCTCCTGAAAGCCAAGCTCGCGCAACCACTGGCATTGATCCTCCACCGAAGCGAGGATATTGGCGGCGGCATCGGGGCGTTCGACGTACTCGTGATACGCCTGTTCCGGCGTCACCTTCTCTCCTTTTCCTTTCCTGGTCAGGTACAAATGTTCGCCCATGGCGGCGTGAAACATCTTTTCGATCCGCGGTGTCGCGCTGGAAACGTGCTCCGAGTTGACGAAGACCCCGCCGCCGGCCAACAAGCCATAAATCTCTCGGTAGACCGCGCGTTTTCGCTCGTCGGTCAGGTGATGAATGGCGAATCCGGAAACCACGATATCGAACGGTCCCTGGACGCTGTTCGTCCAGGCCGGAGACTGCAAGTCGGCCTCCACAGTGGCCGCTCGTGTCGCAAATTTGCTCAACCGCCGTGAAGCCCGTTCCAGCATGAGCGGGGAGAAATCGAGAGCGATGCCGCCGGCTCGGGGGAAGGCTTCGAGCAACGTACCCAGCAAGATGCCGTCGCCACAGCCCAGATCGAGAATCCGCCGGGGTTCGGGGCAGGTGGACTTGATGACGCGCAGGAGAACTTCCAGTTGTCTTTGCCGGTCGGGGATGGTCAGCGAGCGCTCGTCGAGAAACGCGGCTGCTACCGAATGATCTTTCCAAATATCGGCTGGCATGGGTGGCTCCTTCATTGCTGTGGGGATAACTGTTGGTGACGATTTGCATTCTATCATGTATATTCAGACTTACCTGCAACTTGACTGTCGGTTTGGTGTGTTATCGAATCACCCATGATGATATAGCAGGCACTCGTGCCAGGCACTATGATAATCGAGAAACCCTTCGTTTGTAGAGGTGAACCATGTCGCTTACCGTCACTATCAAGGACGATCTGGCCGATCAGCTTAGACCCTATGAAGCCCAGCTCCTGGAAATTCTTCAACTCGGAATCCGCGAATGGCAAGCGCGAAAAGAGCCTGGCTATAACGGCATGAGCAGTGTGCTGGAGAAACTGGCCGCATTGCCGACACCGGACGAGGTTCTTGCGCTTCGCCCCGCACTTCCCCTTCAGGAACGGATCGATGCTTTGCTTGAAAAGAATCGCACCACAGGTTTGTCCGCCGAGGACCAACGTGAATGGGATCAGTACCAGTACGTGGAGCATCTTGTGCGTCTGGCAAAAATCAGTGCTGCCCGCAAGCTCAAGGGACCTAACAACCCATGAGTCAAACCGAACATCTGCTTCATTTGAATGATCCCGATCGGATTGAGGAACGTGAGCAACTTGTCGCGATGGGCCTGTTGACACCATCGACGGAATGAGTGGCTTCCGGGCCAGAGTTCTGTCAAGGTCTCGCGAGTTGGCTACCGCTGCTTCATGTTTCTTTTTCCGAAGCGCTGGCCTTTTGTAATAAATCACCTTCTCCCGACGACTACATAAGCGGTCGAGCAACCGCAGGCAATCGGTACCCGACATGACGGATTGGTCGCAAATCGTGCAACAGCATGGGGCGCTGGTTTGGCGAACCGCGCAGCGGCTGTTGAACAACGAGGCTGACGCATCCGACTGCTTTCAGCGCACCTTCATTGCGGCGCTGGAACTGCAGCGCACGGAGGTGGTCCGTAACTGGCCGGCGTTGCTCAAGCGGCTGGCGACCGTCAGGGCACTGGATCATCTGCGGCAACGGCAACGTGAATCGAGCCGCTTGACCACGCTCCCGGAAGAGTCTGCAATTGATGGGAAAGGAGTTGGCCCTGTTCAAGCCGCCCAGGCAAGTGAGTTGGCCGAACACCTGCGCACGGCGCTCGCTGAGTTGGATGTTCAACAGGCCCAGGTGTTTTGCCTCGCCTGCCTGGAGGGATTGAGTTACCAGGATGTCGCGAAACTGCTCGGCATCAGTGTGAACCACGTCGGCGTGCTGTTGCACAGAGCCAGATCGAGTTTACAGGAACGGCTGCAATGCCATCTGCCGAAACCAGATGACTGTGGGCGAATGTGCAACACTGGCCCGAAGCGTTAGCGAGGGGGGTTCGTCCCTCGCTAACGCTTCAGGCCAGTGTGCTGCCGAAGTGTGCATGGTGATACAGAGGGGAGCGTTTGCAACGGGAGGTTCAACCATGACCGAGAACGACGACCCGATGACGGTGGACCTGCTTGATCGAGCGGTTGCTGCATTGCGAGATGCGGCGGTTGCCGATGGTCCGCCTGCTATCCTTGTGGCCTCGACGGCCGATGCCTTGCAGTCACTTTCTACCACGCCCGATGTTCTCTTGCGTGAAAGGAAGAAACGTATGGTGCGCATCATTCGGTTGGGCGGTCTGGCCGCAGCGGTCGTGCTGCTGGCGACGGCTGTGACCATCGCCCTGGTTCATAACGGCTGGTGGAATGGCAATCCGCCGACCGGAGGGCTTGGGGATGGGTTATTGCCTTCCGACGATGCTGCTGCACCTGTACCGCAACCGGTTGTGCTGGAACAATTGACCGCCCGCTCTCGCCCGCCCGCCCCCGCTGCCGACTCGATTGCCGTCGGCACCACGATCCAAACCAAAGCGGGCCAGCGCCGCCGGGTCACCTTGCCGGATGGCTCCGTTGTGTACGTGAATCAAAACACGAAAATGAAGGTGGAAGCGGAACGCCGCGTGCTGCTTTCCACAGGCGAAGTGTTCGTAGAAGTTTCGCCGCGCCAGGCGGGAACTGATGGGGCTACGTTCGTGGTGCAGACCGCCAAGCGCGACGTGTCCGCTCTGGGCACGAAGTTCGCCGTCCGTGCCGGCGCGGAGGGCACCGGCGTGGTGGTGATGCAAGGCAAGGTCAAGGTCGATGGTCTCGCCGCGCCCATCCAGGCCGGCCAGCAGCTTGCCCCGGATGGCAAGGAGCCGGCTGCCGGCGCCGCGTGCCTCGCACGTGCTCGACTGGACCCGCGACCTCATCGCCGCCGCCGAATCGCCGCTCGTTCCGTGCAGCAGCCACACCGGCGGCGCACTTATCGCCATCGATCCCAACGGCCAGGAAGCGAAACTGAGTCTGCGCAAGTACCATATCGACGTGTACATCGAAGACGGCTTCGCCCGCACCACCATCGACCAGACCTACTTCAACCACGAACCGTGGCAAATGCAGGGCACGTTCTATTTCCCGCTGCCACCAGATGTGTCGCTGTCGCGGTTGGCGATGTACGTGGACGGCAATCTGATGGAAGGCGGCATGGCCGAGCGCGACTACGCCCGGCAGGTGTTCGAGACGATCATGTATCAGAAGAAGGACCCGGCCTTGCTGGAATGGGTGGACGGCAGCACGTTCAAGATACGCATCTTCCCGCTGGAAGGCCGGCAGGAAAAACGCATCGTTCTCAGTTACACGCAACGCTTGCCGGTGCTTTACGGCCGGACGACTTATCGTTTCCCGGCGGGGCACAGTCTCGGCGCCGTGGGCGACTGGTCATTTCATGCAAACATCAAGAACGGCACGAACGTCGTCTGGAGCAGCGACTCACACACCATGAAGGCGATGAAGGATGGCACGGACCTTATCCTCGATGCGGCTGAGAAGGATGTGAAGCCTGATCGTGATGTTACTCTCTATCTTTCCGAGAGCGAGGAAGGATTGCCGAAGAAGACAACCCGGTTCTCGTCCGCGGAACACGAAGGAACGCGCGATCTGATGCTGCGCTATCGGCCGGAGCTTCCGAGCCCGCAGCGCCAGCAAGGCCAGCGCCGCGACTGGGTCTTCCTCTTTGAGTCATCCGGTGACCGCGATCCGCTGCTGGCCCGGACACAAATCGAGATCGTGCGTTCGTTGCTACTGGCTCAGGCGGACCCCGATGACACGTTCGCGGTATTAACGGCGGGCACGCGGGTCAAGTCGGTGAGCGAGAAACCGCAAGCGGTGACGCCGGAGAACGTGGAGGAGGCGATTGCTTTCCTGGAGCAATCCCATCTGATCGGCGCTCTCGACCTGAACCGGGCGCTGACCGAAGCGGAACCGTTCCTCAAGGCCGGCAAGAATCCGTACCTCGTCCATCTCGGCAGCGGCGTCGCGGCAATGGGCGAACGGCGGGAGGACGTGCTGGCCAAACGCATCCCGGACGGCACGCACTACGTCGGCATCGGCGTAGGCAAGCGCTGGGCACGCACCTTTATGAAAACCGCGGCCGCTCGCACCGGCGGTTACTTCACGCAGATCAACCCGGATGAATCCATCGGCTGGCGTGCCTTCGACCTGGCCGCGACGCTCAATACGCCGCGCTTGCTCGACATCAAAGTCGAAGACAGTGCCAAAGGCGCGATGTTCCTCACCGACATCAACTCGTTGGCCCAGGGCGAAGAACTGTGGGCCGTCGCACGCCTCGACGGGCGAGCGGGGGGCGTTAGCCCCCTGATGCCCGAATCAGTCATCATCACCGGTTCCCTCAACGGCTCACCGTTCCGCGAGACCTTGCAGGTTAAGGATGCAACCGAGCACGCCGACTATCTGCCGCGCACCTGGGCAAAGCTGGAGATCGATCGCTTGCTCGCTGAAGATTCCAGCAAAAACAAGGACAAGATCGTGGCCTTGAGCAAGGCGATGTACGTGATGACGCCGTTCACGTCGCTGCTGGTGCTCGAAAACGAAGACATGTACACCCAGTTCAAGGTGGACCGCGGCCGCAAGGATCACTGGGCGATGTATCCTTGCCCGCAGAAGATCAAGGTGGTTTACGAGCGATTGCCGTGGCAGACGGCGGATGCTCGCAATGCGCCGAAGGATGTGCCGCTGACGGCGGAGCAGGTGTTGCAGACGATTGTGGTGCGATTACAATCGCTCTCCTCCCGCGAGGCTCAGCAGTGGGATGACGTTACGCTGATCAAGCCTCTCCCCGCCGGAGGTTTTGCTGGATTCGCCTTCACTACAGACTATTCCATTCATGGGATCGGCTCCCATCTCAACGGCCCTGACGCCGGCAATGCTTTTCGCAGTCTGGCCTCTGATCGGTTCAGCGATTGGAGCCTTGGAATGACGATGAACGGCGTTGGAGTCGGTCACCGAGTTCTTGTACTTGATCATTCAGGCTCAATGGGGAGCAAGATTGTTCCATATACCATTACCAGGAGCGATGGTACCCGCGAGGTGGCTTACAAAGAGGTGCCTTACACCGTGTGTAAGACAGTTCCGGTGATTGTCTTTCGCGAAGGGCGTTACTACACTACTATGTACAAGCCAGTTTTTGAGAGCGCCTATAAAGTGCAAGACCTAGGCCGCACCCGCCTCGGCGGCATCACGATCGTTGGCAACCAGCAAACGCGACAGGACGTCATCCTGAACCAAATTCTCGTCCGTCCCGGCCAGGTGCTCGACTATGCCGCCCTGCACCTCTCGGAAGAGCGACTGGCCCGGCTCGGCATCTTTGAAGGAGTTCAGAACACACGTACCGGCAGCTTCATGATCGGCCCTGGAATTACCGATGGGCGTGACTGGCAGTGTGATACCCAGTTCCGGACTCAAGGAGAGTCCACGATCTCCAGTCTACCGAGTTCAGGATATCGTACTTCCGGGCCAGGAGACGCGAAGTCCGGACGGCTTTGAACTCTTTATCGAGCAGATGCTGGGATCTGGGGACAGTCCCCAATCTCTGGCGTCGCGAATCAAATCCCGCCTCGATCCAGTCGACCTGTCCAACCTCACGATTCGTGGATTTGGGGACAGTCCCCCAGTTCTGAGCAAGATCCCCTATCTCAATCATTTGTTCAGCAACGCTACCGACGACCGCCACTTCTTCGACCTGGCCGCCTACTGCCCCGGCATGGCTGCCAGCCTCGCCGACATTCAAGCTGTGCTGGAAGCCGAAGCGCCGCCCGGCCCGCAGAGCTTGGCCGGTACCATCGACCCCGCCGCACGCAAACTTTTTGACAACGCTCGTTTCGCCGGTTGGCAATCTTTGACCGTTCCCGGCGCGAAACCGCAAGCGGGGGCAGTAACGATCACCTTTGATGGCGCCGGCCGGTATACTTATGAGCGCATCCTGCCGCCCGGCATTACGGAACGTGTCATCTGCGACGGCAAGACGCTGCTGCATCTCTATCCCGACCTTGGTATCGGCGCTCGGCGCGCTGTCAGCCGATTTCATCGCATCGACTTCGCTCGTTCAGTGCCGTGGGTGCTGCCGCCGGTCGAGGATTTGGTGCGCGAGGCTGATCTCAAGATCGTGGATGAGCGAACGGTTGCTCTCGTTCCGCATGGCGTGGAGGCGGTGAAGGATGCGGAGGGGAAGCCGCTGCCCTATGCGGTGATTCACTTTGTTTTCGGCGCGGATGGGAAGTTGAGTGAGAAACAGGTAGTTGAGATGCCCGCGAAGAAAGTGATTCTGCGCGAAACCGCAAGCGCGTGGGGCAAGGTGAGCGATGCGAAGTGCGCCGGAGTTGACGCCGGATGTCAAGAACCTCGTTGTGCTGCCGCTGCCTTATCGCAGTCCCGAGCATGTCCGCAAGACGCTCAAGATTGAGAACAAACGCCATGAAGATTTGCGCTTCGAGGACGGCCTCGCCTTGTTCGCGGCTTATTTCGGCAGCGGCAATGGCAACGAAGCGAACAACGTCTTCCGGCAATGCTTCCACGGGCGGGACCAGCGGCAGATCGGCTTCTACGTCCTGCTCGCGGCGTGCGGCAATAACCTCGATGCCGAGAACGGCAACGTCCTGGCCGAGCATCCGAACGAGCCGCTCACTCAATACCTCGCTCTGTACAGCAGTCCGGTGTTGCGAAAGCACGCCAGCCAGTGGGCCGTCAGCACGGAACAGTGGAAAGATGGTTTCTTGCAGCACCTGGCCGTCACCCACGCCATCTTGCAGCGCTGGCAAAATAAGAAGGTCAAGGTTGACGACGAGGCGGAACTCAAACGCGCTCTCGATTATGTTCGCCGTAACAAGGGCAGCGCATTTGCCTGGGCATTGCTGGGCCTGATGCAAGATCGCGCCAATGAAGAGCAAGCGAACAAGAAAGATGTCAGTGCCGTCTACCGCTCCCTTGCCGACGCCTGGCTGCTCTTTGAAGACATCTCCGGCATGAGCTACGCCGCCCGCTATGAGCATGCCCGCTGCCTGTGGAAAGCCGGCGAGCGTGAAGCGGCGCGGAAGTCGTTCCGCGAGTTATATGAGAAGACCATCAAGGAAGACATACTGCCGCCGGTCGATGCCGACTTCAGGCAAGCGCTCCAGGGTGACGGCAAGGAGCCGGATCAGTGGAGCGAGTTATTACGCGAAACCGCCAAGCGGATGGTCGAGAAGAAACAGCGGGTGGCAATCCTGGTAATGGCCCGGCAGTGCTGGCAGCTCGGCGATCAGCCGTCGGCAGGATACTTGCTTACCACCGCTCTGGAAGGCATCGTAGAGGAAAAGCCCCGTCAGCTCATGACCCTGCTGGCCATCGATTTCCTGATGGAAACCAGTCAATGGATTCCGGCCGATCAACTTGTCCAGCAACTGCTGGCCGATCCGAAGCTGGCGAAGAAGCCTGGCTTATGGCGCCTGGCCGCCGCCCTTGCCGAGAAGCGCGACATGAAGGCCCGCGAGCTGGAATGCCTGGAACGAGCGCTCGACGCCGAATATCAGGAGCTGCCCGATCTTATCAACCTGGAAGCCGTCCGCCGTGACTACGGCAGGCTGCTCCGGCATTATGAGAACCTGGCCGAGACGATGGTCACGCTCGATACGAAAGAAACCCGGTTTCTTCGAGAAACCGGGTTTCTGGCCAAGGTTATTCGTACCGCCGACCGCTGGCGAGCGCTGGACGGCAACAGTGCCGACGCCTGCCAGACGATGGCCCGCATCCTGCAAACGCTGGGCGTGCGCGACCTGGGCTGGGACTATCTGACGACGCCCATCGGTCAGCAACCCAACGAGTCCGGTCCCTGGCTGAGCCTGGCGCAAACGCTGAGCCGTAAAGGCGACATGGAGTTGGCAGACCGTGCCTATGCGGCCGCCTTCGAAGCCGAGCCGACGAACGCCCAAATCCTCTGGGACCGCGCCCAATGTTTGCACCAGGCGGGCAAGCGTGAGGAAGCCCAGAAGCTCTTCCGCCAGTTGGCCGAGAGCGACTGGCAGCCGCGGTTCAACTGGCTCAAGGGACAAGCACGGCAGCATGTTGAAGAGCGCTGAGGTGTTGGAGATGAAAAAGGATGCCTACACCCGCCTGGCAAGTCCGTCAGGTCTTCTTCCTTGTCAAACTTCTCCTTTTCTGCCACAATCCTCTCTGATGGGCGGTTCGAGCCGCCTGGACCCTACTTTACCCGAGCCATTCAGCCATGAGCGCCCCGCAGAAAATCCTCGACCTGATTGAGCTGTTCGAGCGCAACGCCGCCGACTACCGCTCCGCCGAGTTCAAGGAAGCCGAAGTCCGCCAGCAGTTCATCAATCCCTTCTTCAAATGTCTCGGCTGGGACATGGAGAATGAACGGGGCGACGCCGAGGCTTACAAGGACGTGGTCCACGAAGCCGCCCTCAAGATCGGCGGCGCGACCAAGGCGCCCGACTACTCCATGCGTATCGGCGGCACGCGCAAGTTTTTCCTCGAAGCCAAGAAGCCGGCGGTCAACATCGAGGACGATCCGCAGCCGGCCTATCAGCTCCGTCGCTACGGCTGGTCGGCCAAGCTGCCGCTTTCCATCCTGACCAACTTCGAGGAGTTCGCCGTCTACGACTGCCGTATCCAACCGCACAAGACCGACAAGGCGAGTATCGCCCGCACCTTCTTCTTCACTTACAAGGACTACCCCCAGCGCTGGGACGAGATCGCCGCCATCTTCTCCCCGGAAGCCATCCGTAAAGGCTCTTTCGACAAGTACGCCGAGACAGCCAAGCTAAAGAAGGGCACCGCTACTGTCGATGAGGCATTCCTGGAAGAGATCGAAGGTTGGCGCGACCTGCTCGCCCGCAACCTGGCCATGCGCAATCCGGCCCTTGTCCAGCGCGATTTGAACTATGCCGTCCAGGTCACCATCGACCGCATCATCTTCCTCCGCATGTGCGAGGACCGCAGCATCGAACAGTATGGCCAGCTCATGGCCCTGCAAAACGGCACCCCCTCACCCCTACCCCTCTCCCCTGAGAGGAGAGGGGATTCTATTGTTCCCCTCTCCCCCGCAGCGGGGGAGAGGGGTAGGGGTGAGGGGGCCGTCTACGGACGGCTCATGCAGCTTTTCCGCAACGCCGGCGACCGCTACAACTCCGGCCTGTTCTCGTTTAACCGCGACCCGAAGGGGAGCGTTCGGGCAACCGCGCTCCTCTTCGGGTCGCGGTTAAACGATAAAGACCGGCCCGAACCGCCCGATGAGCTGACGCCGGAGCTGACCATCGACGACAAGGTGCTCAAGGACATCATCAAGGGCTTATACTACCCGGACAGTTCCTACGAATTCTCGGTGCTGCCGGCCGAGATTCTGGGGCAGGTTTACGAGCAGTTCCTCGGCAAGGTGATCCGCCTAACCGCGGGCCATCAGGCTAAGGTCGAGGACAAGCCGGAAGTCAAGAAAGCGGGCGGCGTCTACTATACGCCTGCCCACATCGTCGATTACATCGTCAAGCACACGGTCGGCAAACTTCTTGGCTCTCCGTCTGGCGAGCCGCCGGGTTTACCCCGGCGGGAGTCGGCCGCAGCGACAACCCCCGCCGCTCGCGAAAGCGAACCGCAAACCTGTCTGACTCCTCGTCAGGCCGCCAAGCTGCGCATCCTCGACCCAGCCTGCGGCTCCGGCTCGTTTCTGATCGGGGCCTATCAATACCTGCTCGACTGGCACCGCGACCGCTACGTGGAGAGCCTCCGGGTTAAACCCGGAGGCACGCCGGAGGACACGAAGGAACTGTACCAGTCCCCCGGCGGCTGGCGGCTGACCACGGCCGAGCGCAAACGCATCCTGCTCAACAACATCTACGGAGTGGACATTGATCCGCGGGCGGTGGAGGTGACGAAGCTGTCGCTGCTGCTCAAAGTTCTTGAGGGCGAATCGCAGGAGACCCTGGAACGGCAACGGCGTATGTTTCACGAACGTGCCCTGCCCGACCTGGCCAGCAACATCAAGTGCGGCAACTCGCTGATCGGGCCGGATTTCTACGAGGGGCAGCAGTTGACGATGTTCGATGAGGAAGAACGGCAGCGGATCAACGTCTTCGACTGGAAGGATGAATTTGCCGAGATCATGAAGGCGGGCGGATTTGATGCGGTGATTGGCAATCCACCCTGGGGCCAAAAGGCGATTGCCGAAGGGGAAGCCGTCAAGCAGTATGCCTGGAAGCAGTACCCGTCGTCGCGTGGCATCTTCGACCTTTTCCGGCCTTTCGTGGAGCGGGGTATTCGGCTAGTGGCAGCCGATGGCATGTTCGGCATGGTTTTGCCCGACATTGTGCTCTTGAAGGATTATCCGGACACGCGCTGTTACTTGCTTGACCAGCTCTCTCTCTCGAGGATCGATTGGTGGGGCATGGCATTCCCAGCCGCCGTGATTGACGCGGCGACAATAATCGGAAACAAGGGTCCTGCTTTTCCGGACCACTCGACGTGTGCCGCGATTCACGATGGCGAGGCCTCGTTCTCTCATTTGATTCCGCAAAGGGATTTCGGGGCCAACCCCCGTTTTGTGTTTAATCTCCATCTGACTCCGGAAAAGCGGAAGATCCTGTGCAGCTTCAGAAGGGACCATCTTTGGGCGACTACTTTGAAATCCATGAAGGTGTCCACAGCGGGAACATCCGCGCGGAGCTATTCGTTTCTGCCAGGCTCGATCAGACCTGTCGAGAATTGTATTTCGGTCGTGGCGAGATAGTGCCTTACCACCTCGAATGGGAAGGCCGTTTTATTCGCCTGGCTGCCTTGCCAGAAACAAAAACGGACCAGCGCTACGCCAACCTTGGTAAGTCGGAATGGCACGAGCGCGAAAAACTCCTCGTTCGCCGAACCGGGGATTATGTGCTGGCTGCCGTGGACCGTCACCGCCGCTACGCGAGCAACAACTTTTTCCTGGTCTTTGCCAAGCAGGAGCATTGGCTCGACCTCGACGGCGTTTGTGCTCTGCTAAATAGCCGGTTCATGACGTGGTATTTCCGTACCATCGAACCTCGCAGGGGACGTGTGTTCGCGGAACTCAAAATCAAGCACTTGACAACCTTCCCTCTGCCACCGCTGCTTCCAGTTCTGCCATGTTTGAATCGACTCGGAGCGGAACGTGCCACGTTAGCTGCCAAGGTAACACAGCCATCTACTCCCTCCGAGCTTGCGGTTCTGCGAAGAACCATCAGCTACCTTGATTCGCAGATCGAAACCCTCATTTGCCAGCTTCTTGGGCTTCCAGAGAATCTCACAGACAACCTCGCTGACATGCCGGTTACTGGAGCCGACCGGCCCATCAGCTTGCCGCTGCCGCCGCAT
>CAWDRY010000018.1:0-105588 GCA_963804745.1 uncultured Gemmataceae bacterium | reverse complement strand
TCCAATTGATGCTTCCATTGATTCCGGTCATGCTGGCCCGCATTTGTTGCCACTGTGCAGCATTACTGCCCTGAATTATCGCTCAGAGTTCCAATTCCCGATCCGGCCAATCCCATCTCCCTGTGGTCCGTCGGTCCATATGTCGGGCTGCAATCCCTTATTTCGAGGTCCGGCCGGATCGTACTTGTAAGGCCGTTTCCAAGGGTCTATCAGGTCATGGCTGGTCAGCATAGCTGGCTGGTCATTATTCGGACGTGTCAACTCTTGCAGCGTGGCAGGGAATTCATCACGCTCAAGCTTGTAGATCTGAACGGACTCGTCGATATGCTTTATCTGCGCTCTGGCCGTGCTCGCCTTTGCGTCCTCCCGCGCATCCCACGCCCTGTCCTCCTTGTTCACCTTCTCTACCTCCGCAAACATCTCGGAATAGGCCTGGCTCTTGGCTTCTCTGTATCTGACAAAGGCGAGAGATGCGATCACAAGCCCTATTCCACCCATCAGGACGCTCACGCCGATCAAGACCGTTCCGATGATGCCGAGAATCTGCCCGATGTTGGTCATGGTCTGGCCGGAGCGATCCATGCGACCGGCGCGCATCGCCGCCAGGTCGTTTCTGCCCATGATCCACGCAAAGATGCCGAGCAGGTTGCAAACTACGAGGCTCAGAATCCCCAGCACCAGAATCAACGTCCCGCGGTGGGGTTGGATTGAGGCTGCCGGGTCTGGACGTTGGGTTTCGAGTGGTTGTTCGTTCATTTGAAGTGTCTCCGGATTCAGAGGGTTTAGATCTTAGCCAGATAAGCCCTTTCTCTTCTGTTCCAGCGCCGCCCGAAGTTCCGGCAGCACTGCCAAATCTTTGGCCCGGCCGGCAGCCTGCTTGGTGAGAATGAGCAGATCGAGGGGGAGCACTTTTACCAGACAACCGGCCACTTTCAGTTCTTCAGCACGGGTGATGACCTGCTCGTACCCGCCAATCGCGGACATATCTCCAAGCAAGTCGATGGCCTCGTTGCCAATTTCAAGCGTGAAGTTGGATCCTAGCTGCAAGGTGCGTTCATCGAGGACAAACGGCAAGCCGTGGGGAAAGCCTCGCGGTCTGGGTTGCATCGGGGTGAGAGCAGCAGCCAGCCTGGCGATGTTCTCGGGTGTCCGGCGGTAGCATAGGTCAAGGTCCTGGGTTACGACGTTGGCTCCCTGTAGTACGGCACTGACTCCGCCGACGATTAAGAATTCCACCTGTGCCTGGGTCAGCCGGACTACCATTTCTTCCAGAAAATTAGACATGTCGGATGACCTCTTGAGCAAGCAGCGCCAGCCTTCGTGATGCCGCAGACGCTCGGTCGGCGTCATGGTCTGGAGTTTGGCCAGTACAGTACGGTCTACATCTCCCTGGTGTCCCAGGTCATACAAGTGCAGGAGTTGGGAGGTTGCCGCAATCATTCTGAGCCTCTTGGATCTGTTGTAGACTTTGCAGCGGTTTCAAGCAAGGGCCAGTGCATACCCCAGCATCGGCTCCGAGATGTACTCCGGCCTGTAGAGCTTTGTACCCGGCCAGTGGCTCAACTCCCCCGTCGATTTTCTCGGGTTGTTGGCGAGAAAAACCCCAAACCCGTGATATACCGCCGTCAAATCGGTGAGCAGCTCATTGTCGAAAGAATCTCGTTCCGCACGCTTCTCACCCAACAGACGCTCATGCGCGAGTTCGTGGGCCATTGTGCCGATTAGATCGGCCGGCCGGTCCAAAGTGCTGCGCTCGATGCGAACCACCGCTTTCTGCCACGGTTCTTCGCTACCTTGCCAGATGCCGGCAGCAAAGCCTTCTGTCGGATCGAGGGCTGAATCCAGGTGTGAGAAGGATCCTGGACTTCTGTCCGCATATAGCTTCAACTCAACCGTATCCGAATCGACGTCCATGTATTCGCAGACTCGGCGGAACATCTGGTGAAGCGTTCGCGGCGTTCCATCCCAGTGGTCCGGAAAAAACTCGGCGGTGGGAAGAACGATCGGCCGTTCGAGCAGAATGTGAAGTCCGAACTGTTCCGACAACCACTTGAGGCGGTCTTCGACCCAGCGTTTCGCGACGGGGTCACAAGGACAGGTCGGCTGGAACCATCCAAACATTGGTTGCCAACTTTCGGAAATAGTCAAGCATCAAGAACCCGAAAAGCGGGGCTGGTCAACCATTATGATATTGACCAACAGCGTTCCCCGATGTGACATGTCAGCGATTGGTCGTTGAGATGTGGTGGCGCAGACGAGAAAAGCGGCAATTCGGATTGGTGATCCTACTCATCTGAATTGACAGGTTGGGCGAGCCGGGCAGCGTAAGCTGCCGGGTGATGTCGTTCATCACCCGGCAGCTTACGCTGCTCGGCTCGCCAGTCCAATTGAGTGGGTTACCGTGGGCCAAACCCGCCGGTTGCTTTCAGCTCGCCGGCTATCCTGTCGACGCGGCCCTGGGCCAAGTCGTAAGAAGAGAAATTGGCCAGGTCGTTGCGCGAGAACAGGGTCTTAGCCTGTATCGGACTGATCGGCGCCACCTGGATGCTGTCGAGTCGCATGCTCAACTCGGTCTTGTCGGCCTGCTTCCGCTCGGTCTTGCCGGCCTGCTTTTCGCCCCACCAGACCAACTGAATCCGGGTCGGTACACTGGCGACCTGACCGACTGGCTTCACTTCGGAAATGCGCGCCGAGCAGATCTCCTTGCCGTTGGCGTCCTGGAGGATGTGAGCGAGCACCTGCGGCTTGCCGGGGACGGCCCGGTCGCGGCTGAATACGGTCACTTTTTGCAACTGCTGCCCCACGGGCGAGACGGTCTGTTCAACCAGCTCGAACGTGTTGCCCTTGGGGTTGACCTTGCGCTCCTTCGTTTCGTCCAGCTCGCACATGCCCAGCGCTTCCATAATCCAATCGGGCTGGAAGGGCACCTGGGCCTGCACCCCCGGGCGGAGATCGTTGTAGGCACAATGATAAACATATTGCCCCTCGCTCTGGCTGGTCCAGAACCAGAACTCTTGATTGTTGGAGCCGATATCGACAGCGGGATTGCCGAGCATGCTGGCTTTCATACGAAGATTGCGCGGCTTGTCGCAGGCTAGCCTGCCCTCCAGACTCGCGGCCCCCTCGGATCCCCTGGCTTCGATCGAAACCTTGCACTGGAAGGACTGAATCTGCCGGGCGTTCAAGTTCAGGTCCTTGACCAGCTCGGCCGACGACGGTGTCCGCCCGTTCGATATGCCTCCCTGCACCGAGCGGTTATCCGTGTTCTGGAACCAATGGTTACAACCTGACAGGAAGAGCAGGAAAGCAACCAGGCCAAGACCGGCAATCGTGTTCCGCATGAATTTCTCCTCACTGGTGAGTGGTTCGGAAGGAGTGAGTGGTGAGTGGTGAGTGGTCCACAGACACCACTCACCACTCACCACTCACCACTCACCACTCACGTTATTCCCATCCAAGTACCTTGAATACTTCTTCCTGCACCGTGGTCATCTCTTCCTCGGTGAGTCCGGGATTGACGACTTCGTGCTCGGCGCCGGTGCGCGTGCAGCGCAGGACCAAAATTTCGTGGCCGTCTTCCGATCGCGCTTCCTCGAACTTGAAACGGCGCCGGTGCATGAGCAGCAGGGCGACCACGTAACGGAAACTGATCCGGCCCGGCTCGGTCTGTCCTTCCAGGCGGTGGAAGCAGTCGGCGAGGAGGTCGTCGTCGATCCGGGGCCGACGGGCGGTTTCGGGGGCAGGCACTCGGCCGCTCCAGAAACTGAAGGCACTCTCCGGCGCACCCTGCCAGGCCTCGCGGCTGAAATCCTGCCGGATGAACGTGCCGCCTTCGTCCAGCAGAACGCTGTAAAACTTTTCGCCAGGCGCCAGGTCACGTCCCGTGACCGCACAACGCCGGGTATTGGGCTGGATCTGATAGTCGATCATCCTTGCCTCTCCTAAAAACCTCCGAACTCTTGGCGACTTCGGAAGCTTGTTCTTCGGAGTTCCCGGCATCTTCTCATAATATCGGGACGATTCCGGCAACATCAAGACACGCCAGGTTGAACACGCTCGTTTCCTCGTTCGTGCGCTTCCGATTATAGCATTTCTCCGGGGACTGACGCCCGCCGGCTCGTTTCAATGCGCCGGCATCCAGCGGCGCATTTCCTCGACCGCCTCATGGGGTGTTTCCCGTCCCCAGCCGATAAACTCGCCACGTACGATACCTTCGGCATCCAGCAACATGAGTTTGGGCGTGGCGTCGATGCCATAGCTTTTCCGCAACCCTGTTCCGCACAGAATGGGGAACGTCAGTTGCAGTTGCTCGCGCTGCCGGCGCACATTCTCCACGTCTTCGGACATGGCCAGGCCCAAAACGGTCACCTGCGACTGATATTTTTGGCTCACCTTCTGGGCGAAGCGCAGAAGTTCCTCGGCGGTTTGCGAACCGGGATTATAGAAGATCATCAGGATCGGCCGGCCCAGCCAACGTTGCAGGCGGCGGACTGCCGGCTGTCGAATTCGGGAGCGACGAAGTCGGGAGCGGGGCGGCCCGGTGTTGCCACGGCCGCCAGGAGTGCTGCATCTTCCGGCAGAGCGGGCGGAGGCGTCTCGCCCCGACGGCCGGCTTCCACGCGTCCCTTGACCTGGAGGACAGCGTCGCGGAACGGCGTCGGCGGTTGGCTGTCCAGGTAGTAATTGATCTTGCCGAGCAAGTTGTCGAGCTGAGCATGATTGTTGCCGGGGTTGGACAAAAAAGGCGCGGCAGCATCGGCAAAGGCGCGGGACTGCATGATGTCACGCTGCCGGTCGTCCTGGAGATGTCCGGGATGAGACACGTTGGTTTCCAGGTCGTAGTGGAGAACCGAACGCATGACGGCCTGCGGCCGCGACGGATCACGGCGCTCGATGGTGCGCTCCACGCGCTGAGCAATGCCGGCACGAGGGAGCAGCCAGACGGCGTCCTGGCGTCGCCAGGCCAGGCGGTCGGGCCGGGGCCGATCCCAGTCCAGGGACTGTTGCACGCCGACGACCTTGATGCATCTGGCTTCCATGACAGTCTCCGTGCCGGCCGTCGTCCACGACATCAAGGGCCGGCCTTCCTCCGTGGTTGCCCACGACTGCTCGAATCGATCACGGCCACCCGGCATTTCCACAAACATGCCACACTCGAGTGTGGGCGGGCCTTCCAGCGGAACATTTTGCAAGGCCGCGGGCTGGATGGTGACTCGGCCCATCGGACTGAGGCGAGCCAATTCCAGATGCACCGAGTGAGGGCTGGTATCGTGCTTTTCCCTGCTAACGGTTTGGACATGGCTGCCGGGCGTTCGCACTTCGTGTGCTCTCAAGATCGTCAGGATAGCCACGTCGCATCCACCAGAGGATGCCTCGAGCACGAAAACACGGCTTTCCAGCCGGCACGAGCGCTGAAATTGCACTTCGGTTCCGGATGCTTCCTCTCTGAAAGTGCCGCGGTAGAGGATCTCCTGGCCACGGGCGAGCCTGGGCGGCACCGGCCACTCGGACCCCGCGGGCAATTGAGCCGTGGCCAGAAGGCAACTGATTAGGGACCAGGTTGCAATCATCAATTTTCCGGGCGGACGGTTTCACGGTTCACGGCGCCAGCGATGATCGTCTGTCTCGCAGTCGCCGTGGGCGGCAGAGGGCCACGAACGCGGCCGAATTATAACAAGGGATGGATTTGCCACAAGCGCGCTTTAGTCCCACTCACCACGGATCACACGGATGACACGGATAGAGAAATGGGACAAGGAGTGTGAATCTGCGGGATTCAGGACGGGACGAGAGCGGCATTGACGATTGCGAAGCAGACAATAGAGGATAGAGGAGGGATATGCCCGGTCTGGCGAGCAAGGTGGGGTGGTGCGGTGGTGGGCGAGCCGAGCAGCGTAAGCTGCCGGGTGATGAACCCCATCACCCGGCAGCTTACGCTGCTCGGCTCGCCTGTCAAATTCGCTGGAGGAGTTTGTGCTGATTCTTTTGCTTTTCCT
Source organism: uncultured Gemmataceae bacterium (assembly GCA_963804745.1). Classification (GTDB taxonomy): domain Bacteria; phylum Planctomycetota; class Planctomycetia; order Gemmatales; family Gemmataceae; genus CAWDRY01. The sequence goes on along the minus strand of CAWDRY010000018.1, from coordinate 99,592 downwards.
GGTCCTCTTATGGCTGGCCGTCATGGTCTTGTTGCTGGTGGGCGCCTTGTTTCTGCAAGGCTACATCTACAGTGAACCTCAGGCGGGACTTTTCTGGCGTGCTCCAGCGGCCGGCACTGCGCTGGCGGTTTTTATCGCTTTGTGGTGTTTGCTGGATTATCGCGCTATCGGACCACAGCAAAAAGATGTGCCCTACAACAATCTCTTTCAAGTCACCTTGTCACGTCCTTACCCCGACAGGCCCGCAGTGATCCTGCGCGTGCCGAACACTGAAGGTAAACCAGTCCTGTACGAGCGGAATGGTCCAGAGAGTTACAACCTCAGGGGAGTTGGCGATCGGCTATGGAAGCCGCAGGAAGCCGGTCAGGCTCAGGTCACGAAGAGAATCGAGCTGCTCGACGACCAACAAAGGACTCTGTTCAGCCTCGATGCCGACCTCGATAAGAATGGCAACTTCAAGACCAGGCCGCCGAGATACATCGACGCCAAAACCAAACAGAGCATGTCCCTCGATGAAGTCAACCGTGGCCAGATCAGCGTGTTCAGCTGGTGGCTGTTTCTGGCCAATCTGTTCCTCAATTTCTTTTTCCTGGCTTTGTGGTTCGTTTGCCTGTGGCTGGTGCTCCGCTTCCAGTGGCTGCACGCGCTGGGGCTGGCAGTCGTCCTCTGGCTGATCGCTCTCCTGGGGGTGATGCCGATGCTGCTGGATCGTACGCAAAACGCGGCCAAGGGGAAGATGGCTCAAACTCAAATACTGCCTCTTCAAACAAAACCAAGAATCGGGGTGGATTTTTCTTGACAACAGCAGCGGTTGGCAGGAAACTGATGGGCATCCATTTGGATGAAGGAGGATGGCGATGAAGTACATGATCAGCTGGTTCGAACGTCCGCAAGGATCGCCCACGGAGTACGAGAATGCCCAGAAGCGGATACTGGAGGTTTTCACTCAATGGAAGGCGCCTGCCGGATTTAAGATTGAATTGTTCGTGGTGCGCGTGGGCGAGTGGGGTGGGCACATGTTGGTGGACTGCGACGATCCGTTGGCCGTTCACAAGGTCTGCTCGACCTGGCCTGCTTTTGAATTCCAGGCGCGCCCCGTGATTCCCGTCGAAGATGCAGTCCGGGTCGAACTCGAAGCGATTGCCTGGCGTGATGGACTCAAACGCAAGTGACATAGCTCGAGCGTTCATACGGAAGGCGGTTTCATTTGCCACCTCATGGGTAAGTGGCTGGAGATGCCCGATAGTCACCTGGAGGGATGGGATTGCAGAGGTTGGTTGTGGAAGAGGGTTGCTTACCCTGGCTGCTGATGTTGGTCATGGGGCAAATGCACAAAAGTATGGAAATAGGAGAAGTAGCCTCTTTTAGGAGTCTTACATGTCCGAGGAACAGTTCTGGGAACTGATGAATCTGCTTGACTGGAAGAAGCTCGGCAACGACGATGCGGTCGTGCGCCCGCTCGTGAAGGCCCTTACCAAATTGTCTGAGAAGGAAATCTTTGCCTTCGACGATATCCTCGCAGAAAAGCTGCACGCCCTGGACACAGAGGCACACGCTCGCCACATGGGCGAGAATTCGTACAAAGGGCCAGACGAATTTTTCTCGGTGGACGAATTCCTCTACACGCGGTGCGCGGTGGTGGCCAATGGCAAGGCGGTATTCGATGGAATTCTCGCAGATCCGAATGAGTTTCCCGAAGACGCGGAGTTCGAGGCGATCCTTTACGTCGCCGGTACCGCTTATCAGGAGAAGATTGGCAAGGAGTACCCACATTCGTCTTCCACCTGCATTGAAACCTTCAGCAACAAGAAAGGCTGGTCCGCCAAGGGCGAGTCACCTCTTCCTCAAGGTACTGGGCAGTTGGTTCCTCCTTGGTTGTTTCGCCAAGGGCTGTTGCGCGAAGCACCTGACTGGAAGAAAGGTGATGCCGCGGCCTACATGGTGAAGTGGACCGCTTGGTTTAACGAAATTCCAGCCGAGGCGAGAGACGGGTACAGGAGAGTCTTTACAGAACCAAAGAATTGGCGCGGTTTCTACAAGTCGGTCAGCGGCTAACTTCATCATCTGCGCACCCTCCCCTCCAGGTGTGCGGTGGCGAATGAGGTATCCCACCACACCCCTGCAATCTGCGACGGCGGAACCCGTTATTGCAACCACCTTCCTCACTGGCCAGTTCCCTTCTGGATGGCGTGGCGAACGCCGAAGAGGCCCAAGGCGGCGAATCATCAGCCCGCGAATGCGGGCGGTGGAATAAAGCCACGGGTGAGTCCGCGAACCCGTGGATGCGGACACCCACGACATCATCAGCCCCCGAATGGGTGCGACGGAACGGATGCAAGGGGGTGCGATGTTTTCCGCCGCCCCCATTCGGGGGGTAATGGGCGCTGGCGACCGGCGTTGCCGCAGGGTTCGCGGACGGTTCCCACGGGTTCGCAGACTCACCCGTGGCTCTATGCCGTCGCCCCCTATCGGGGGCTAATGATGTGTGTGGGACCGCATGTCCCAGGGTTCGAAGACTCACCCTGGGCTACATTCCGTCGCCCCCTGTCGGGGGCTGGATGAGCGGGCTGGTCGTGGCTTTGAGACGCTGATAAGCCACGTGTAACAACGGAACCTCAGCAGAAGCAAAATGTACTGTGTCCTCTTGGCAAACTGCTGATGACCATTTACGCGCTTCCACCGATTCCCGATGTCCTGGGCTGCCGCTACACTGGGGGCAACATCGCACTCCTCAACACGGTACCCCTGCATGCGTTATCAACGTGAACTCGAAGCAGCTCTGGATGCCGCCGACCTCGCCGGCAAGAAGCTGCAAGAGCTTTACAAGCTGTTCGTGGCCATTCCCAACGCGCCGGCCAGCATCACCACCGATGCGGACCGGGAAGGACAGGAAATCGTGCTGGGGCATCTCCGCCGTTCGTTCCCCACGGATGCACTGTGCGCCGAAGAGACCACTGTAACGCTCTCCGAGGCGGTCCACACTGGGCCGCGCCTGTGGGTTGTCGATCCCATCGACGGCACGCGCGGCTTTGCGCGGAAAAACGGCGAGTTTTCCGTGATGATCGCTTTCGTCGATAAGGGGCAGGGCGCCCTGGGCGTCGTACTGGAACCTGCGCTGGGACGGCTTACCTATGCTGTCCGAGGCGAAGGTTGCTGGCGGCGCGACGGTGCAGGCGTTGCGACTCGTTGCCAGGTGAGTTCTCAACAGGAGGTGAAAACAGCGACGCTAACGCAGAGCCGGTCGCGTGATCCCGGTAAGCAGTTGCGCCGGGTAAAGCTGCTGTCACCTGGTCGCGTCATCGAAACCTACTCGGCGGGCATCAAGCTCGCTCAGGTGGCTCGCGGCGAGGCCGACATTTATCTGAACAGTTATGACGAGGTCCATGACTGGGACATCTGCGCCGGGCACGTGCTGGTGGAGGTAGCAGGAGGGAAGGTGACGGGGCTTTTTGGAGAGCAGTTGCAGTATGGCCTGGAAGGAGCCTGGCAACGGAGTGGATTGCTGGCGACGAATGGGTTGTTGCATGATGCAACTCTGGAAAGACTGAAACAAGGAGGATAGAGGATGGAGGATGGAGGATGGAGGATGGAGGATGGAGGATGGAGGATTAAGGATTAAGGATGGAGGATGGAGGATGGAGGATGGAGGATGGAGGAGTTGAGCTGTTTTGCTTGTTAGCGTTTAGGTGGTTGACAGAAGGTATCAGCGCGATCAATCATTCTGTTCAGCATCCCACCAATGCCCTGGTATTCTTGATCCAGGTCCGCGTGAAGTTTCGCATCGACGTACTCACAATCCAATGCACTGTCCAGCCAGGCTTGCGTTTCCATCGCTTCACCCAGCGATTCATTGATCTTGTTCACGAATGCCGCCTCGTACCGTCTTCTGGCCCAGGCTTCGGCAATCATTCCTGCTACAGCCCGCGAGGCACGCCGGATTTGATCTGTCAGCGAGTATCTCTCTTCCTTGGGGAAAGACTGCGTGATCACAAAGATGCGTTTTGCCTGCTCCCTGGCCCGCTTGTAAACCTCCAGATCTCTGAAACTACGTATAAGCGCCATAATTCATTCTCCATCCTCCATCCTCCATCCTCTATCCTCTATCTCATCCTCTATTCTCCATCTTCTATCACGGATTCTTGAAATCCACCCTATCCAAAGGCCGGATCGGCTGTCCCTGTATCCTTGCCAATCGGTCCTGGGCCATTACGGCCTGCTGCGTGTTGGGGAACAACTGCACAACCTTTTCCAGACAGAGGATCGCCTGTTGCGGCTGGCCTTTCTTGAGCCAGGTATCGGCCTGCGCCAGGTAGAGCACGCCAAGACGGTCGCCCAGGCTTTCGCAGACACGCATCATCCACTCTGGGTTGCTCTTGATCTTCAGGCTCAGGTCCATCGCTTCGTTGCCTTCGGGCAGGTCGGCGTAGCTCGTGGCCAGCATGTCGAGCCGCTCCAGGCAGCAGACGAACAACTGAGCGCTGTAATCTTCCTTGGCCTGGGCCAGCAGTTCACGGGCCCGCCGGACGCGCTGCTGGTTCTTCGCCTCTACGTTACTGGCCAGGGTGGTGAGAAGCTTGCCGCCTTCGGTACTGGCCTGTGTGCCGTTGAAGTCCCGTACCAGAGACGGTGACCTTTTCGATGGCCTCGGCAGTTTGTCCCTTGTCGGCGAACTGGCGAGCGACGGTTAGCCGCGCTGCCGCCTGGCTCTCGATGTCCTGGAGCATCTGGCGGGCCTTGAGCTGGATGGGGCGGTCCTTGGCCGATTCGTCGTCGATGATTTTTTTGAGACGATAGACGGCGGGTCCATAGTTCAGGGCCTGCACCGCCTTGGCGGCATCCTGGTAATCGCGCGCCATCCACTCCGGCTCGCTGACGTTGGCCAGTGTACGTTGCAGGTAGGCGAGGAACGGGCCGGCTTCCATGTAGCCGCGTAGGACATCGACGATCTTGCCGTCCGGAGCCGCCAGAACCATGGTTGGGAAAAGCTCGATGCGGAGGGTCTGGGACAACCACCGTTCCTGTTCGGCATCGATCTTGAGCGGAATGAACCGCTCGTTCATCGTGGCTGCCACGGTGGGGTCAACGAAGGTGGTGACGTCGAGCTTGCGACAGTAAACGCAGGCCTGCGTATAGAAATCGATGATGAGAGGCCGGCCCTTGTCGGCGGCTTCGCGGCGGGCGCTGGCGTAGTCGGTGCGCCATTGCACTTCCTGGGCAGATGCGGAAAAGGAATGGAGGCATGACATCAGAGAGAGGAGCAGCAAGACCAGTTTCAGGATTGTGCGGCGCATGTGCGGCAATCTCTTCCCAACTCGTTCACGCTCGCGGATGAGCTTTGTGATAACTCTCTTGCAGCCGGTGCGTTGTCACATGCGTGTAAATTTGTGTGTTGGCCAGGCTGCGATGGCCAAGCAACTCCTGTACGCTGCGGATATCGGCGCCACGATCCAGCAGATGCGTGGCGAAACTGTGCCGCAAAGTGTGCGGGCTGGTCCGGAGATCGAGGCCGGCCTGCTTCAGGTACTTTTCCAGCAGCCTGCCCACACTCCGGGATGTCAGCCTCGTGCCGTTCTTGTTCAAGAAAACGGCTGTCTGCGGCCGCGAGCGCCGGCCGGCAATACTTTCTCGAAAAGCCAGCCAGCCTTGCAACGCCGCCAGGGCTTGCGGGCCCAGGAGCGCCAGACGCTCGCGCTTGCCCTTGCCGCGAACCGTGGCCATGCCGCTGTCCATGTCCACGTCGTCGACATCGAGTCCGGTCAGCTCACCTACACGCAGACCCGCCGAATAGAGCGTCTCCAGGATGGCCCGGTCGCGCATCCCCAACGGCGTCTCGGCAAACGGTATCGCCAGCAGCCTGGCGAGGTCTTCCACACTCAGGAAGTGGGGCAGCTTCCTGTCCTGCCGAGGGTTGCGCAGCCCGTCGGCCGGATTGCCGGTCAAAATCCCCTGCCGGCACAGGAACCGGCACCACGAGCGCACCGCGGCGACGCGCCGGGCGATGGTGCTCTTAGCATAGTCCCGTTCGTGCAACCAGGCCAAGTATCCCCGCAGTCCGCGCGTCGTGAGCAGGGTCGTCGCAAGCTCCTGATCGGGCCGGCTCTGGCGGAAATAGTCGAGAACCTGACTCAGATCTTCCCGGTACGACTTGACCGTGTAGGCCGAGGCGTTTTTCTCCACGGACAGGTAACGAAGGAACTCGACCAGAGCCTCTTCCATGGCACCGCCTTCAATTCGTCAGCCGCGACGGCGGCCGGCAAGCGGCCTCGGCGCGGGCCTGCTCGCGGGCCTTCTCGGTCAGGACGGCAGCATCAAACCAACTAAAACTTAACTGCGGATCGGCCGCCTGATCGCGGAAAGCATCGACGAGCGCTTGCCGGCAATCATCGTCGTAAACGAAGATATACCGTTCCTTCCCCTTGATCAGAGCCAGAACGTTAAATTCTCTTGGCACGAGCAGCCCTCTCTTGATGCGTGACCTCTGCGCCTGGTATCTCCCCTTCTCCGTATGGATATCGGCCAACCAACTGTTAACGCACTAGGCAATTGGGCAGAGGGATGGCAGGAACAGACAGGGATTGGGTAGGATTTTTAGCTGCGGTGAGATGGTGGGGTGGTGGGGTGGTGGGGTGGTGATGAGGAGAATCGAGGATGGAGGATCGAGGATGGAGGATTGCGAAACGTTTGCTCCATCCTCCATCCTCCATTTTCCATCCTCCATTTTCGTTGTGTGATAATTAAGACAAGTCGCGCAGGACTCCGCAAGCCGATTTCTTCACGACATACGAAAGGCTCGGCGTAACCGGCACCAATGGAGCAACCCCAGTAACGTGCCCGGTCGCGAAGATCGTCGAGGAAAGTGGGCGGGGTGGTTGGCCGGCCTTCGATGAACTGAGAACGATAGCAGGCGATGGCCCGCATCTTGGCATCGATGTGAGGAGTAATGTCGAGGACGAACGACGGCCGCGGGTGAATGCGCAGGTGAACACTGAAGTAATAGATGACGCGCTCTGGATAGTGCGGCTCGTCCGGCATGTCGGTCTTGCTCAGCTTGGCCCAGAAGCGGGCGGCATCGACCAGACTGCTGGCGGCGACATGGTCGGGGTGGGCATCTTCCCAGTACGGGGCGAAAAGACGACGGGGCCGGAGCTGGCGCAGCATACCTGCCAGGCGGCGGCGTGCTTCCAGATCGGCCACGAGCGACCGGTTCGGCAGACCCAGGTTGCCACGCCAGTCGATGCCGAGGACGGCGCTAGCCGCCTCAGTTTCCTGCTTGCGGATTTCGGGACTGCCGTGGGGCGTCGGCTCGCCATCGGTCAGATCGAGGATGCCGACCGAGGCTCCTTGTGCTTTGAGAAGGAGGATAGCGCCGCCGGCGCCAAGTTCGGCGTCGTCGGGATGCGGAGCGATAATGAGGTAGTCGAGGTTGTTTGTCATGCTTCCAATTCACCACAAAGACACCGAGAATACAAAGGCAAAATCGGCGAGAGAGGTGGTGGGGTGGTGGGGTGGTGGGTGAATTGACAAGGTGACAGGGTGACAAGGTGACAAGGTGACGGAGTGATCCGTAGCCGCATTCGCAAGAATGCGGGTTGACACCATGCCCCGCATTCTTGCGAATGCGGCTACGGTGCGAAGTGGTGATGGACGGTGCCATGGTAGGGGTAAGCAAACAAGATGCTCCATCAGTCGGGGCGCCGCCGCAAGCATCTGTAGTCAAGCCCCCTCACCCTGTGTCACCTTGTCACCCTGTCACCACCCCACCACCTCACCACGCCACTCTGATCGTTTACCTTTGTGTTCCTTCTACGTTTGTGGTCAAATAAACACGGGACTTATGGCCACTTCGGCGAGAGTTGACGTATGGTTAGTAGGGTAGGCTCTCATGAGAATCGGCCGGCAGACAATTGATGCAGAGAGGATACGTGAATTCCTTTACGAGTATCTCTACTGGCTCATTGCCGGCGGGGCGGGGCTGCTCATTGTTGTGGCCGGTATCTGGGGTTACACCCTGTGGCGGGACGGGCCGGATTACTGGTATACCTCTGCCCAGAAACACTATGAGCGGGGCAAGTATGCTCTCGACAAGAAGAACGATGAGGCGGCGGCCCGGCGCTTATTCGAGAATGCCGATACGCTGCTGAAGAAAATCCTCGACGAGAACGGCAAGGGGCCTACGAGCGACGCCTGGCTTCTCCGTTACAAGGTGATTGATGCTCTGGCGACGATCACGGCCAAGGAGGAGCAGAGTCGCGGCGAGACAGGGAACAGAACACCGTCCGCCGAGATGGCTGCCACTGCTTCGAGATGCCTGTCCAGGGCTGCCGCCGATCCGCAGTGTGTGGAGGCGCAAGCCATCATTCTCGGCCGCTTCTTCAACTACGATAACATGGATCAGCTCGGGGAGGCGTCCCGTTATGCCGCTAATCTGCTCGCCGTCCAGTCAGATACCTATCCTGGCTTGCCGGATTTCCACAATTACCTGATCGGCGCTCACTACATCCTTGCCTGGAAAGCCATGTCCGGCTCCTCGCCACGGCCGGATGAGGCCATGACACACCTTCGGGCGTCAAGAGAGCTGGACTTGAAACACGCCGGCCCCGGCGCCTGCGCCGCCCCTGCGTGGCGCGAGATCGGTTTGGAAGGGCTTGTGCTCAAGACGAAGACCGACAAGCTGAATGAACTCCGCGAGAAGAAGCTTCCCGAATGGCTAGCTCGCGTCAAGGAGGCCAAAGACAGATCACCGGATGCCGTAGCAATCGCCAGAATTCGGGAGTGGCTCCCGGCCAATTCTGGCATTCGGCTACCGACCAATCTGACCAGACTCAGTTCAACCAACACGCGCGGCCTGTGCGATTTGCTCCTGCTGGCTATCGAGCTGTCGAGCACATCCGAGCAGGCTGGCGAGCGGACTGAGCTGGCCTTGCAAGTCTGTCAGACCATGCTTGGAGCAGAAAAACCGTCCTACATGACCTATCGGGAAGTGGCCCGCCTCGTCACGCGCATTCCGGGCTTGCTGGCCAGACAACCAAAGGCCAATCAGCTCACGGCGGACAGATGGAGCCGAATGGACATTCAGGTATCAAAGTTAATGCACCAGTGTCGTGCAGGGGGAGTTCCCATCGACCCGGCAGTCGACCTGGACCTGGTGCATGAGACGGCGGCCCACGGTTGTCTGGCCGACGTCGATCAGCTTGTACACGAAGGGCTGGCCGCCGCGAAAGCAGGGAAGCTGAAGCAAGATCATTACCTGGTCCAGGACCTGCACACCGAGGCTGCCTGGAGTCTTGTACTGCGGCACATGCCGTCGGAGGCGCGGGAGCATCTGGCGGCTCTGGACGGTCAGAAATCCGGCAAGGCCCTTCTCGCGGAAGGAATGCTGGCGATCATGGACGGGCGGCTGGAAAATGCGGTCGCGGTGCTGGAGCGTACACGGTTGGATCCAGAGATCGGCAAGACCATCCTCCCCTATCTGGGTCTGGCCTACGCCTGGCTTGGTATGGGCAGGCACGACCAAGCCCTGCCGGCCCTGGAGATCCTGCAGAACCGCTACCAGTCCAGCGACCAGTGGAGTGAAGAAGAGAAGATCGCTGCGCGAGCCTGATTCCGGACCGGCCGGCGCTCGATCTGAACTTGTTTCGCTGCTACCTGACACTCGGCCAGACGGAGAAAGCCGCCCTGGCAAGACAGTCCCTCGTCAAGACACCCCAGGACTTGCAAGCTCGGTTGCTTGCCATCGAATCGAATATTGCCCTGGGCAAAGCCCTTCAGGCCGGACAACAATTGGCGGCGGCGCGTTCGGCTCTCCAGACGGCTCGTGTGGAACTCGACACGGCCCGCAGGGTTCGTCCCGATGATCCAAGATTGGTCTGGGCCGAGGCGCAACTCGTACAGAACGAGACCGGCGACGCGGGCAAGGCGAGCACCATCGTGCTGGAGTACGCTCGCAACCCGAAGATCAATTATCTCAATGGCAGGCTGGTCTACCTGAGCTGGCTGCTGAATCGGGGATCGCTTGCCGAAGCGGATGAACTCCTCACAGCAATGGAGAATGGAAGATGGAGAATGGAGAATGGAGAATGGAGAATGGATGCGGAGGTTCGATCCTCCATCCTCCATCCTCCATCCTCCATCCTCGCTCTTGGCTTGCTCCGGTACCTGCGAGCAAGGCTGATCCTGGCACAGCGGGAACGGAGATTCGATCAGGCGAGACCGCTTCTTGACGTATTGCGCGGTCAGGACCGGGAAATGGGGAGCGATGTTCTTGACGCGCTGGAGATGTTGGGGCCCGGGCGCGAAACCGCAAGCGGGGAACAAGCTCTTTATTTTCAAGGTGGGCTTGCAGCGCAAGGAGATTTTCAACAGGCGGTCCAATGTTACGCCCGGCTGTTATCCTTCCCCCGTTACAAAGCGAGTGTACGAGCGGGCCTGCTGATCAGCCTCCTCGAACTCGCCACCGGCGAGGGGCCGGAAGCAGCCAATCGACTGGCCTATGAGATGCTGCAGAAACGACCCAACGACCCGGCCCTGTTGCTGGCCTTCGCCGAGACAGCCATACCTTTGAACCGCGTCCATGGCGAACTGCGGTTTGACAAGTCCTACGACGACCAGGAGCAGCGTGAGATGGCAGGAGCGCTGCTCAAGCTGGAGATTGTTCTGCGCGAACAGGTCCAGAGTCCGGCAGTAGGGGCATATTACAAAGCGTGGGCGTGGAACACCGCTGGACGACCTGATCTGGCTCGCCGCGAGGCGAACCGTGCCAATCGCCAGTATCAACCGGCACTCTTGCTGGCAGGCCGGTTGGCCCTAGCGGATGGTGACTGGCAGGCTTGCTTGGAATATGGCCACGAGTTGCAACAAACGCCCGCCACGGATGCCGTGAAACCGGGTTTCTGGGAGGCATGGTACTGGCGGGGCAAGGCGTTCGAAGGTCTCAACCGAACCGAGGAAGCCTGGAAGACCTACTTCGAGCTGCTCAGCAAGTTCCCCGACCGGCCCGAAGGCTACCTAGGAATGGCCGGCATTCTGGAAAAGAGAAAGGATTACGCCAATGCTCTTGCGTGGCTGGCGGCGCTGGCGGGAACGCCGGCCAGACGACCCCGAAGGTTTGGAAGCACAAATCCGGCTGCTGGTTCGGAACGGCCAGCAAGAGCAGGCGGACCAATTGGCAGACTCGTTGCTGACAATTTCCCAATCGCCCAGCGGGAGAGCCGATGCAGACCAGGTTCTTGCCTTCATTCGCGGTACCCGGTCTGCCGGGCAGCTCGCACGCGCGGAAGAGTGCGTGGCGCGGCGCTGAAACTGGCTGAGAACGTTCCGGCGGGGCAGCACCGGCAATGGGTGGCCGGCCTCCAGACATTACTAGGCGAAATCTATATGCATCGCCTGAATGAGTCGCAAGCAGTGCCTCAGCGCGCGGATTATCTGAACAAAGCGATCGCTGCCTTCAACGCTGTCCGTAGTGCCGATCCACGCAACTTCCAGGCAGGCGTGTATCTGGCCCGGCTGCTGGTCCAGGAGCGCAGCCAGGCCGACGCGGCCTGCGCCGTCCTCGATGAATCGCTCAAAGGCCCATACGGTCAACGGCCAATGACCGGCGACCGCTTGACGCTGGACACTATCGAGTTGATCGGCAAGTGCTATTGTGGTACACGGCAGTTCGAGACAGCCGGTTTCATCTTTGAGAAAGCCCCGGAACGTTACGGCGAAGAACCGTTGATCTTTTTGTATCTGGGCCGCTGCCTCACAGGAGTGGGCAAGTATCGCGAAGCCGACAGTTGCTTCGACAAAGCGGTTCGGATGGCGGAGAAGAAAGCCACGAATGCACCCGCGGCCGAGCGCAAGCAATGGCTGGGCCTGGCCGAACGAGGCACGCGCCGAGAAGAAACTGCCCAGACCAAGGTCCTGAGATCGGTACCCCATGACCGCAAGCACATCCCAATCTCCGATCCGGACGGCCTGGCCCTGGTGGCGGTGCGGGTTGTGGTTGGTAGTGACTGCAGTTGTCTGTGGATGGCAGGGTCCGTCCTTCGTTGGAGGGCTCGCCCTCAACCCCAGCAGAACCCGGTCATGGACTTCTTTCAGGAATGGGCGTCCGCAAAGAACTATTTCAACGGTTTGCCCGTTTACGCGAGACATGGAGAGACCCTCGAACGTTATCTAGGTGAAGGCTGGAAGGTGCCGGACAGGTTGGGTGTAAGAATCAACGCTCATCCACCGACTTCCGTGCTGCTTGGACTCCCGCTAGCGTCGTTGAGCTACTGGGACGCCTTTCTGATTTGGAGTCTCTTGTCCCTGGCCGCGCTGACTGCCAGTTTTTGGCTGATGATCCGGCAGCTGGGGATTGCCTTTTCTCCCTGGTTGCTGCTGCCGTTGGTCACGATCCTGCTGCTTTGCGGTCCCTTTCGACAGCATATGAATCAGGGGCAGCTTGGAATCATTCTCCTGCTGCTGATTACCGCGTCCTGGGCAGCAAGCCGATCCGGGTGGCTATTGTGGGCCGGGGTTTTTCTGGGAGCGGCGACGGCGCTCAAGCTGTTTCCCGGCTTCCTTTTCCTGTATTTCGTGTTGTGGCGACAATGGCGAACCGTTGGAGCCGGAATCGTCACTGTGGCCGTTCTGACGGCTCTTACGGCAGCAATTTTTGGCGTCGATACGTACCATAGCTATGTGCGAGACGCACTGCCGGAGGCGGCGCGATTTCGCAACGGCTGGAACAACGCTTCTCTGCTGGGTTTCTGGTCGAAGTTGTTTGACGAGGGAGCGGGACAGGTAGTGCCTCTCTGGTATAGTCCCTGGTTGGCATGGGCTGGTACGCTCACTTGTAGCGCGGCCGTTGCGGCTCTGACGGCAAGAGCAATCTGGAGGGTTCGATCGCAAGCAGAATGTGGCACTGCTTTCGGTTTGTGCGTGATCGCCATGCTTCTGCTTTCTCCGGTCACATGGGAGCATTATTTTGTTCTGCTCTTTCTCCCTGCGATCATTCTGTGGGCGCGGTTGCGTCCGTGGAGCCACGACTGGTGGATGTTCGCGGGCATTGTAACGTTGTTGTGGTTGCCGCCGATGGCTTACTGGCACTTATTCATGGGCGCGACACAAGCGAACCTGACAACTTTGACAGCAACACCCAGAGACGCCCTCACCGGGCTGGCGATTCCTTGCTATGCGCTGGTTGCCCTCTTTATCTTTGCTCTCGCCGAATGCGGAAGGCGTCGAACTAGCCTGGAGTTTGGTGGAGCCTGCTCAATCACTAGCATAAATGGGAAATAGCATGCCACTTCCAAGCACAGCAATATCATCAGCGGCTCAGAACGATGCATCTTCTCATGCCGCTGATAACACGGAAGTCAGTCGCCCGGGACTCTGGCTTTTGCTTATTCTCGTGCTGGCATTGGCGCTGCGCTGCTGGCACATTGATGAGTTCCAGCAAGACGAGTTTGGACCGCTGTATGCTGTTGCCCAGCGTCAGGGGTTGGCTCCGGACCTCACGCCGACGGCGGAGAACAAACTGGCACCGGTGTCGACCTGGCAGGAAGTGCGTGAGCGCTCAATCTTGCCCTATGGTATCGAAAATCCATACCCGCTCTACCATTATCTGCTTTACGCGGTTGTTCACGTGCTGCCCATTGCAGAGTGGTCGCTGAGAGTGCCTTCCTTGATCGCCGGCCTGGGCTGCGTGGTGGGTATCTATTTCTTATGCCGCCGGTTGATCGGTACCGAGGTGGCGCTGGTCGCTGCCTTGCTGGCAGCCGCCGATCCATCCCAGGTTGTAACCAGCGCCATGGCCCGGCCCTATGCCCTGGCCAATCTGGCTTGCGTATGGTCATTTTTCTTCTTGTTGATCATTCGGCAGGCCCGTGCGACTGTCGGTGCCGTGGCAGCGGCCGCGGGCTATGGTGTCTGCATGGCATTCGTCGGCTACATGAACCCAATCCTGCTGTTCGTGGGCATCGCTCATGCCGGGCTGGTTGCGAATTGGTTTCTGGATGGACTGCGTTTAACGACGCTTCGTAGAAGCGTGGGGCACACGCTTCTACGAAGCGTCGTTAAACGGGGAGCGATTGTCCTACCGAGGGCCTTGTTGTGTTTGGCCGGTTGCGGCATCGCCGGGGTGCTTCTCGTGCCGGAGCTAGGGTACATCCGCGAAGTGCAGCAGTTTTCTCACGCACACCGGGAGTACCTGAGTAATCTTCAAATTGGGTCGGGGTTCCTAAAGATATTCGTGCTGCACAACAGCACGCTTCTGGTAGCGCTGCTGGTCGTGTCCATCACCGGTTATGTCATCCGGCGCAGCACGGCTGAGTTTAGCGACGCTTCGCAGAAGCGTGAGGACATACGCTTCTACGAAGCGTCGTTAAACGGTGGGCTTCCTGATAACCCGGCCTTGCTTTGGCTGGGCAGGTGCTGGCTTTTCTTGCCGCAGGTATTCCCCCTGGTGCTCTCCTTTGCCGCCGGTCAGCCGATGTTCCTTGGCCGGTACCTCAGTTACACCATGCTGGGGGGCGCCATTTTGCTTGCACACTGGGCGACGCGCGATCGGTCGCGTGAAATCCGTTTAGGGCTGAGTGCCGCACTTGCGCTGACGATGTTCTTGCTGGGGCTGACCAGTTGGATCACTGATAGGACCGGCTTGACGACGCGAACTGGATATACCAAATCAAGGGAAATGATCGTTCAGAAGTTGGACGAACTCAATGACCAGGGACAACCCCGCTGGCAGAATGGCGACGTTGTGCTGGTTCGCAGCGGCTTTCTGGAGGCCGATTCCCTGGACGGCGAAATTCCGCAACAGAGCCGTACCCGCGTGGAAGCTGCGATCCTGGCTCCCTTCACGATCCTGTCGGAGGGCAAAACGCACAAGGAGCTTATCGTCTTGACCTATTCGAACTACAGGGAGGCTGACATAAAGACCTTTGCCGGAAAACAGAAGTTGATGGAAGAGTTCTATTCCGAAAAGCTGGCCGAGCAACTTCGCGGACACGACCGCTTCTGGTACAGAAGTCTGCCGGGCAGCACTGACGAGGATAGGTTCCTGGAGTGCTTCCTCCCCTGGTTGGCGACAGCGCTTGACTCCGACCTCAAGGTTGCAAGGAATCGAGTTGGGGAAGAGCACTATTTTGTAGTGAAGAAAAATCTGTCACCATTAGAACGTGTACCTGAGTTGAAGGACACTAAGGTGACGGATTTTATTCCCCTGATTCTGATTCGTGCGCCAGCAAATCAGAGGTCAGAGGTCAGAGGTCAGAGGTCAGATACCCGACCTCTGACTTCTGACCTCTGACTTCTGACCTCTGATTAGATGGGACCAAGCAATGAGTGCCGTACCGCGTATTGATTGCCGCCAACTGGCCAAACCGCTAGCACTAGTGCTTATCGCCGTGGCTTTCTTTCGAGCCAGCAATGCTCCGATAGATCCGCTCGACACCTGGGGCCACTGGAAATACGGCGAATGGATCTTGCAACATCGTGCCTTGCCGGATCGGGAGCCATTTTCACCATATAGCGATCAGAAGCCTCTGGTGGACGTGTGGTGGCTCAGCCAGGTGACGTGCTACCTGATCTTTGCGAATGCTGGGATGGAGGGTATCGCCTTTTCTATGGTCTGGTAGAGCTCTCGAGAGTGGCGTTGTACTTGACGGCATTTCGCCGGCTGGCGGGGTCGCTCTGGTGGGCGATTCTCGGCCTGGTGCTAATGGAAGCGGGGCGTTGGAGTTTCTTCGGCGTGTTCCGGCCGCAAACTATCGGAGCGGTTTTCTGGGCGGCTACGTTAGTGGCCTGCGCGCGGCCGTGCATTTCCTGGGCTGCGCCGGTTTGGGTGCCGATCTGTATCTGCATCTGGGCCAACCTGCACGCGGCATTCATGCTAGCCTTCGTGCTGATGGGCACATTGCTGGCAGGGCGGGTGGTCGAAGTGGTCAGTGGTCAGTGGGCAGTGGGCAGTCGACAGTCGACAGTTGGCAGTCGACAGCCATGTGCTCACTACCAACTGCCATCTGCTTACTGCCTGCTGCATTCTGCCTACTGCCTGCTGCGGGATGTGCAGACAAGGCGGCTGGCGCTCGTGCTTGGGCTGAGCGTGGCGGCGGCATGCGTCAACCCGTATGGCCCGCGCTTGCTGATAGAGGTCGTTCGCTTCGGCAACTGGCCCAGCCTTCAGCAGGTGAAGGAGTGGCAGCCGTTCGTTCCGTTATCAACTTACGGAAGCTGTGCCCTGGTCATCTCGATCATACTGGCCCTGGCCACGCTGCGGTTGAGTCCACGGCCATTCCGCCTGCACGAGGTGGTCCTGTTGCTGTTCCTGGGCATTTCAGCCTGGTTTTCCGCACGGATGTTGCCGTGGTGGATGAGCGTATGGGTGTTTGTACTGCTGCCGCACTGGTGCGCCATTGTCGTGGAGCTGACGGAGAGACAGGGAGACAAGGAGACAGGGAGACAAGGAGAGGATGGAGAATGGAGAATGGAAGATGGAGGATGGAGAATGGAGAATGGAAGATGGATGCGGAGGTTCGATCCTCCATCCTCCATCCTCTATCCTCCATCCTCTGCGCGCTTGGCTGTTTACGCCGGCGGCGTGGCGACGGCGGTCGTGCTGTTTCTGGCCTCCGGCACTGGACACTGGCTGTTGTACCGGCAGCCGCGGCCGGGGGAGAAACAGGTGACGGCGGAGACGCCGGTGGTGCTGGCCGATAAGCTCAATGACTGGATCGAGAGTGGCCACGAGGGAACAGCGGGACCACTGCGGATCTTTGCGTCGCCGCTGTGGGCTGACTATGTTCTGTGGAAACTGTCCGAGCCGGGACAGGTTTACTGGTACAACCATTGGAATTGCTACTCGCCCGAGCGCATGCGTGACGGCTTTCAACTCTTGCAACTGAGAGGCCCGCCGAACGACTGGCGTACTATCGTGAATCGCTATCGCCTGAACGTCCTTGTCCTCAAGTGGAAGCACCAGCCCGATCCGCTGGCTCGAGACCAGTATGAATCCTTGGTTGAACACGTGCTGGCCCAGGCAGATCGTCCGGATGCTGAGTGGAAGATCATTTACTTGCGTCCGGAGGGGCCGGCCGCCGGCCTGATCGCCGTGCGCAGGACGGGTCCATGAAGATCGACAAGCAAGATCCGAGCAACGAGGATGATGCCCCCGTTCGCGCCGGCATCGACTTCGCCGATCCAAACTCCAGGCTGGCACCTTTCTACCTGCGCACCAGCCACGTGGTGGCGGTGGTATTCCTGGCCGCCGTCTTTTTCTTCATGACCACCCTATCACAGATGTGGCACACCGACGTTTGGGCACACCTGCGCTTCGGCGAGTATATGGTCCAGCATAGGCAACTGCCGACGCGCGAGCCATTTTCCGACGAGACCTTTGCCGATCACGAAGCACTCTATGTGAACTACCAGTGGCTGTCGCAGTTGGGGGCATATCTCCTTTTCGACGCGGGGCGGCGCCTTGCTCCGGATGACTTTGAACATCAACTCGGCGGCGGCGTGGTTTTTCTCCAGACAGCTCATGCGCTTATCGTCACGCTGCGACTGCTGGTGCTCCTTCTGGCGTTCCGCCGCCTGACGGGCTCGGTCCCGTTCGCGGTGCTCGGAATGGCGCTCGTGGCCGTGATGGGATGGCCCAATCACATTTTCATCATCAGGCCACAGGTTCTTGGCGAACTGGCATTCGCGGCCCTCCTGCTGGCCTTGAGTCGTCCGATCCTGTCGCGGCGAGCCTTATTCCTGGTGCCGGTTGTCATCATGTTGTGGGCGAACTGTCATGGCACTTTTCCTCTTGGGTTTGTTCTCCTGGGGATCTTTTTGGCGGGGCGAGTGGTTGAAGTGGTCAGTGGTCAGTGGTCAGTGGTCAGTGGTCAGAAGTCGGAATTCGGCGCCTGGGTCATCAAGGTAATGGGTGCGCTGCTGCGAGATGTGCAGACGAGGCGGCTTGTTGCGGTGCTTGTTCTTTCGATCCTGGCGGCGATGGTGAATCCACACGGACCGATGCTTTTCCGCTACAGTTGGGAACTGGGGAAGCATCCGAATATTCCGTCCATGAGCGAGTGGATGCCGCTGCCGGTGAAAGCGCAGGCCGGCTACATCTTCCTTGCTTCTGTGTTTTTGCTGATACCGTTGCTCCGGTGGAGTCCGACGCGCTTCAGCGCGACGCAGGTGCTATTGCTGGTGTTGTTTGGTTGGCAAACACTCGCGCATGCGCGCATGCTGGTGTGGTGGATCATGATCATGGTCTGGGTAGCCCTGCCTCATGCCCATGCCGTGTATCGCCGCTTCCTGCCGCCACTGCTGGAAGAGACTGCTCCAGCCAGCCTGGTCAAAACGATCATGGCGGGGCTCCTGGCAGGCGTTGTGCTTCTCTGGTCGGAACCTGCTCAATGGCTGATATTTCGCCAGGCGCCCATTGGCTCCAAACGAGTCGATCCGGTCACGCCCGTGAAGTTCGCGGAGGAACTGAAGGAAAGATACCGCATTGACCCCACGCTGGGACACGTCGTCTTCGCCAGTGAGACCCAGGGCGACTACCTCTTGTGGGCATTGCGCCTGCCTGAACCCGTTCGCATATTTTGTTACACCCATGTCCACTTGATTCCACCCGAGCACTGGCGCGAGTGCATGGCAGTCAAGTTTGGCAATCACCACTGGCAGGAAATCCTCGATCATCACGGCGTCGAGTTCCTGATTGTCGAGCGCGTGCCTTATCATAAGGATCTCATCAAGGAGGTGGAAGCTGCTTCCGATCACTGGCTAGTCCTGTCCGAAGACAACAAGCAAATCTTCTTCGCTCAGCGAAAACACTTTGCCCCCATCAAGAGAGATGCCGGCCGAACGCCGTAGGCAAGCACGAGTAGGAGACGTTGCCAAGTCTAACGTCAGCTCATCTGAAACTCGGCACCTCACTGCCGGCCTCAAATGGTTGGCGATTGTTCGCTGTACAGCTGTGTTCCTGCGCGTCAGCTGGGTCGAAGCACTTGCCGAAGATGTGGTGAGCAATGCCTTTGCCAGCAACCAAAACGGAGCGCTTCCAGATATTAACAATTCACGTTTACACAGTTAACCCAAAGCTACAGAAGTTGTGTTCGATCCAGGGGTTGTGTTCCACCACCACCACGTTTTTTCGCGTGCGTTCTTGATGCAACAACTGTTGTGACAAGCAGTTGTGTGCTTTGTGCCGAATTGCTTGCCCCCATCCCTCCAGCATGGCATGGCTTCTGCATTATGGGGAAGCAAATTGACAGTTCCCTGCGGGAATTCTCTTTGTCTCTCACTGGTGTGAGGCGTTCCCTTGCGTTAACCTGTTACAACAAGATGGAGGTTTTTTTTCATGCGTCAACTTGCGATTAAGTTGTGGAAAGACGATTGTGGTGCGTTGATAGCTACAGAATGGGTCTTCGTCGCCACAATCCTTGTGCTTGGTTCCATCACCGGCCTCGTTGCCGTTCGGCAGGCCGTGATTACCGAGATGGAAGAGTTCGCTCATGCCGTGATGTCCCTGAGTGAGTCATACAGCTTCAGCGGCCAGAGCAACTGCCAGTCGTCGACGGCAGGCTCAATGTTCAATGACGCGGACCATTCGATTCCCATCACCAGAACCGATGCTGGGACCCGTTCCGGCGACGTCACCAGCGTTGCCAACCCGTGTGATTGAAGCAAGCTGACGGTGTGGATTCACGGGGGAACGACATAGAGAATATGGGCCGAGTTTCGGGGGTGTTTCCCCCGCAACTCGGTCCGTATCTTTCTTTGCGCAAGCCAAACCTTGCTCTAGCGATACTGTTGACTGAACTGCGAATGGTCGCGGCCTGAATTGATTGTGGTGGTTGACGATTCTTCCTTCCGATCCGGCTTTGCCTTCTTGCATCCCCTCTTGCCGGATGTTAAACTAAAACAAGTATCCCCACGAAAATGATACACAGATGTTGCATTTTCCTGACGCTGGTTTTGCCTGGGTTTATTACCTACTATTGATAGGGTTGTTGCTCGTTGCCTCGTATACAGACGTTCGCTGGGTGGTTATCCCAAAATGGCTGACCATCCCCATGCTGCTTATTGGCGTGTTGTTGAATGTCTGCCGCATGGCTTGGCTAGCAACTCTTGGCGAAGAGACATGGCATCTGGGTACAGGCAGTGTAGCGGAAGTGTCCGCCACTTCCGCTTCTTGGGTTGGCGCGGCCGACGGCTTTCTTTTTTCGCTCGAAGGCTTTGCGGTAGGTTTCGGTCTATTTCTGGTGATGTGGATATTGGGCACGGCGGGTGGTGGCGACCTCAAGCTCTTCGCGGCCCTTGGCGCCTACGTGGGGCCGGTGCTTGTGATCATGCTGCTGGCCGCGACAATCATCGTGGTCGCCTCGTTCAACATGATGCGGCTGGCAGTCCGGCTCACGCCGGGGATGAAGCCCGTTGATGGAACGCTGCCAAAGGGAGGGCGGCGCAAGAAAAGATTGGTGTATTCGCCGGCACTTGCCATCAGTGCGGCACTGGTGTTGCTCTGGTGTTGTCGGGAGGATCTGTTGGGCATTCCCAGGTGATTCCATGCGTTTAGACATGGCGGCAGGACTGGCACGGAGACGGCAAGGCCGGCGGGCAACGCTGGCGGTCGAATTGCTGTTCGCGCTCCCCGTCCTGTTGATCCTGGTCGTGGGGATGATCGAGTTCAGCATGGTCCTGTCGGTGCGTTTCCAGCTGCTCACGGCCAGCCAGCAGGGGGCACGGGTGGCCGCCCAGGGAGGGAGTGACGACGAGGTCAAGACCACGGTCAAGAATGCGCTGGGCACCGGCCGGGTAGCCGATGCGGAGGTGTTTATCGACCGGAGCGCGGAGGACCCCCAGAATCCGCAGAACGGCCGCGCCAGAGTTCAGGTTTGTGTGGTTGTGAACGCCGGCCATGTCGTGCCCGATTTGCTGGTGTGGGCCGGCATCGGATTTCGTAATATAAACTTGACAGGATGTACTGTCATGAACCTGGAATAGGGTAGAAAGTCAGAGGTCAGAGGTCAGAGGTCAGAGGTCAGAGGCCGATCAAGTTCGTACATTTCTGATCTCTGACCACTGATCTCTGACTTCTGACCGCGAGGGAGACTTTGGGCACCTCGTGCCACAGGAGAGATGCATCATGGTATCATCAACCACCCCTAGCGTCTCGCGGCCGTCCCAAATCCGGTCCAGTACGCTGTTCGTCTCGACGTTGATCGTCCTCATCGTCTTCGTGCTCGTCGTACTCTTCGTTAAGGTCGTGTGGCCGTTCATCAATGCGAAGCCCGTGGCTGCCGTGCCCCCGGCGCCGCCGCCGCCGCTGAAACTCACCGTCGCTGCCAGCAACATTCTTGAAACGACTCAGGTCCAGTCGAGTCAGATCAAGACGACCGACTTTTCTTCGCAAGAAGAATACAACAAACGAGTGGAGGAGGCCCGCAAAACTCTGGTGAACCGCCTCGATGATTACAAGCAGAAGCTCAAGCACGCTGGAAAAGACACCAGGGACGTTGACAAGGCCCTGGCAAAATCCGATTCCGAGCGAATTCCCATGCGCGGCACACAACCGATAGGCCGGACCCCCCTTGTGGCCATCAATGCGGAAGACCCGCTGTTCGAGGACCAGTTCGAGCCACTGCGTTACCCTGTTCGCCTGGAGCCGGCGCAGGGGATGCAAACCGTGATTGTGGAGGTGCCGGCGAAATACACCATGGTCCAGGTTGGCGATTACGTTGATGTGTCCTATACCTTGGGCAGCGATAACCCGAATTGGGGGTTCGGACCAGGCCAAACCGCAACCGCAATCATCGCATCAGGAGCCAAGGTGATCGCTCGTTTTGGGTCGACCCGCACCAGTGCTCAGCCGCCGCCGGGCGACAAGCGCACCTATACTCTTGAAGTCACCCCGTACCGCATGAAACTCATCGAGCTGTGCAAAGGGCTTAACGGCATCTTCTCGCTCAGCGTGGTCAAACCTGGGCCGGACAGGGAGGTGGCCGACCCGGCGCTCGAAAATCGCAATTACGTCACGACCAACGATCTGGCGAAGCTCTTTGGAATTGAGCCTCCGAGGCCGGGGGTTGGACCGCATGAAATGGAGCATTATACCGGCACCCACTATCGTGGCACGACCCAGTATGCACGGCCAAGGACCAGGACGCCTGAACCCCAGCCAGCCCCAGCCATACCGAAGCCGGCGGCGCCTCCCAGTCCAAAGCCGTCAGGAGTCGTCACAAGTCCAGCAGAGACTTCCCCAGCTACCGACTCGGAGGCAAGCGACGCATCGTCCTCGAGTGTAGTCAACTACGGCTTCCGCGCTCCCGGCGTGTCACCGACGAAAGGGTGCCCGACCTGTGGACAGAAGAAGTGATGTTGAAACAACAGCCCCACTGAGGGGACGTCGGTCATGCTCATCCGTGCCAATTCTCGTATCCCCATCAGCGTGGTGAGTGGTGGAGTGGTGAGTGGTGAGTGGTCCAAACCACTCACCACTCACCACTCACCACTCAGCAGGCGGGGGACAGCCACGGTTTGGATCATCATCGCCTTCATTGCTCTGTTCTGGGTCTTCGTCTGGGCTACCCAGGTGGCCGTCCAGAGCCAGCGGCAGCAGGAATTGAAGAACGCCGTCGACGCGACCAGCCTTGCCGGCGTCAACGCCTACGTGAACGACCTTTGGCTTACCAACACTACCAATCGTCAGGACACAATCATTACCAACAGCCGGACTGCGTCCCAGCTTTACGCACAGTCGAACCGAGTCAACGGCCAACCTCTGGTCATCGACAGCAATACCAACAATTTTACGGATGGAGAGCTGGTTCTCGGCACATTGGCCAATCCCTTTAGTCATGCCTTCGACGCCAGTCTCAACACGCAATCCGACCTTTATCATCCGCACCTCAATGCCGTCCGCGTGGCCTTGCGGCGTTTCGGGGTGGCGGCGGCGGCCACGGCTTTCACCGATCGTGATGTCTACGGCTTCAAAATCCAGGGGTCGCTGACAGTGCCCCTCGAACGGGACATTATTTCTTACGAATCTTTCAGAATCAGTCCGAACATTCCGGCTGTACCGGCCATACCGGTTTTGCCGTTAGCCGTGCTGACCGATCCTTGTTTTCCGCTCTCCGACGACAACACCGTCAACCAGGCGTGCTGGGCGGCAAGAAATCCCAGTTCGTGGGAATCTCGGATCATGGCGGGAAAGGGCCTCAACGGCGACGGCAGCGACGCCTGGATGATCGGGGCCAATTCGACCCTGCCCCAGACGGGCAGCGACGGCATTCCCGAGATGCTGGTCACGATCTCCGAACAAGGGCATCAGCAAACCGACAACGGCCAGGTTGCCTCGGTGGGAGTTACGACGGCAACAGACGCCATCGGCCAGATACAGACAGGCATCACTTACCAGCAACTCCAGTTGCCGCGGCACAATCCTCAATTGCCTGCCTATAATGGTGAGTTGGCGCTCAATGACGGGCTAAGCCCGAATACTCCGCAGAATCAGCTTCTCCTGCAACAACTGTCCCTGACCGGGTCGGAAATTGTGTCGCTGGGGAATGCCTTGACCGCGATCCAGGGCCAGCGGCGCGTGTGGATGCTATATTCTCAAGTCCAGCAGGACAACGACGTTAGTGCGGTTTTGGTGCTTGGCTTCGTCGTCGCGCGGGTAATGAACGCCCATGTCACCGACATCGACGACGGCAGCCACAAGCAGTTGTCCGTCGTTATTCAGCCCAGCATGCTCGTCACGGCCACTGCCGTAACGGACTACACGAGGCGCAACTTCGGTCCCCGGAGCCTGTTCAATCCCTATGCCTGCAAGGTTCGGCTGGTGGAGTGAGGTAAAGGACATGCGCGTCGTCGTTGCACAGGAACAATCAGAACAGACGGAAAAGACACGTCAGGTCCTTCTTGGACTCGGCCTGGAGTGCAAGGCGGAAGACTGCGTGTCGTTAGCGGAGTTGCCGGTCCGTTTGTCGCATGGACACCTCGATCTGGTGCTGGTGCATATCGGCGCGGATGCCGGCGCTGCACTCGACAGCATGCGCGAGGCAGTCACTCTCACCTCGGCGCCGATCCTGGCAATGGGAGCGATGACCGATGCCCAACAGGTCGCCCAGGCACAGAGGAGCGGGGCGCGCCAGTATCTCGACGAGAGCCGTTTGCAAGCCGAGCTGGAAGAGGCACTGGAGAACCTGCGTCTGGCCGGGGCCGTGAAACACGTGCAGGGCCGCGTTATCGGCGTGGCTTCCGCAACTCCAGGCAGCGGCGTCACGACCGTGGCCACGAATCTCGCGTTCTGCTGGGCAATTAAGTATCCCGAACGTGTGGCCCTTCTGGAGCTGGGCCGTGAAACCGCAGAATTGGCCCTGTGCCTCGATCTCAATCCCAGGCATACGGTCGAAGAGGTGACGCAGAACTGGGAACGGATGGACGCCGCGCTGATTGCGCCAGTGCCTGGCCGCCCACCCAGCCGGCGTCCGCGTGCTGACACACGCGGCCAGCGCCTTGAACCCGGCGCCCATCGATCCGCGTGCGGTGCGCAAGACGCTCCTCCTGGCACGAACCCTCTATGCGGCGGCTGTGCTCGATCTGGGGCACACACTGGCAGAAGAGCACTTCGAGGCCATGCGGCTATGCGACCTGGTGGCCATGATCGTCCGGCTCGACGTGCCCGGACTGCGGCAAGCCCGGCATCTTTTGAGCGTGCTGGCCGAGCGCGGCGTGCCGGCGGAAAGAGTCCGGCTGATCGCCAACCGCTACGGTCAGCGCGGGCAACTGTCCTGGAAGAAGGCCGAGGAAGCCATCGGCGGCAAGTTTGCCGCCTATGTTCCCTACGACAGCGGCAAACTCAATCAGGCACTCAATCAGGGACGGCCTGTTGTGCAGGTCAGCAAGCTGTCGAGTATTTCGCGCAGCTTTGGCAAGCTGGCGGAGCAGTTGAACGAGAAGGGTGAAGGAAGTCATTAGTCACTAGTCATTGGTCATTAGCCGGCTGACGAGTGACTAATGACCAATGACTAAGGACTAATGACTAAGGACAGGACATGATTGAAACACCGCTCGAAAACAAGACAGCCAAGGAGAACCTCGCTCTTCGCTTCCAGAAGCTGAAGTCGGAGATACACCGCCAGCTGGTGGAAGGGTTGGATATCTCGCGCCTCAATCAGATGAAGCCAGACCGGCTGCGGCGGGCGGTTCGTGAGCTGGCTGTTCGCCTGACGCGGAATTCGCCCGAGATGCTCAATGAGATCGAGCGCGAACGGCTGGTCGAAGAGATCATGGACGAGGCGTTTGGCCTGGGGCCGCTCGAAGGACCGATGAATGACCCGACCGTGAGCGATATTCTCGTCAACGGCCCCAACGAGGTCTTTCTGGAGCGTAACGGCCGGCTGGAACCGAGCGGCATTGTCTTCGCGGACGACGCCCATCTGATGCAGGTGATCCAGCGCATCGCCGCCCGCGTGGGCCGGCGCATCGACGAGATGTCTCCACTGGTGGATGCTCGTTTGCCGGACGGGTCGCGTGTCAACGCCATCATTCCGCCGCTGGCGCTTAACGGGCCAGTGCTGTCGATCCGCCGTTTCGGCGTTCGGCTGACGGCGGACGACCTGATTGCCAACGGAACGATGCCGCAGGAGGTGTTCGAGCTGGTCGCCGCGGCGGTCGAAAGCCGGATCAGCGTCCTGGTCTCCGGCGGCACCGGCAGCGGCAAGACGACCTTGCTCAACACCCTGTCGGCCTTCATTCCGCGTGACGAACGCCTCGTCACCATTGAAGACACGGCGGAGTTGAAGTTCCAGCAGCCGCACGTCATCCGCCTGGAAACCCGTCTGGCCAACCTGGAGGGAGCGGGGGAGGTGAGGCAGCGCGAGCTGGTTCGCAACTGTTTGCGCATGCGGCCGGACCGGATCATCATCGGCGAGGTGCGTGGCCCGGAAGCGCTCGACATGCTCCAGGCCATGACCACGGGGCACGAGGGATCGTTGACGACCATTCACGCCAACGACACCCGCGACGCGCTCAGCCGCCTGGAGATGATGGTGATGCTGGCCGGCTTCAAGCTGCCTGTGGCAGTCATTCGTCAGTACATCGCCTCGGCTCTTGGCCTGGTCATTCATCTGGCCCGGCTCAAGGGCGGGCCGCGCAAGATCATCCGGGTTTCGGAGATCGTCGGCCTGCGGCGGCGGTCGTACGTGATCAAGGACATTTTCGGCTTCCGGCAGTTGGGGATTCACGACGGCGTGGCCACCGGCGAGTTCTATGCCACCGGGTACGAACCGACGTTCCTGACCCGCCTCAAGGCGATGGGCATAGACCTGCCGGCGTGGTTGTTCCAGGAAAGGATCCTGTAATGTCCGCAGAACTCATCCTGATCCTGTTCCTCGCCGGAGGGTTGAGCGTCGTCTTTGTGACGGCCTGGCTGGTGATCGATTGGCGCTGGCGGCACAGCCGCGAGTCGATCGAGCGGCGCGTGACAGGCGATGACAGCGCCCAGCAAATCATCCTGCAACCGCCGCCGGTGGGCTGGGCAGCGCGGTTCGATCGGCGCTTCGCCCAGATGGTTTCCCGGACGGGGCTGGACCTGGATGCAAACATGGCTCTGGCGATCATCTTCTTCTGCGGCGCACTGCTGGCGATCGTCGTTTTCCTCTGGCGTTACCACACGGATAGCTGGGTGGCCGGACCCGCTTTCTTGATTGGGGCGGGGGTGCCGGTGGCATTCTTGCTTTGGCGGCAACAAACCTGGCGGCGCACGCTGCAAGGCCAACTGCCCGACGCTTTCTTTCTGCTGGCCCGGTCGCTCCGCGCCGGCCGCAGCGTGGATCAGGCTTTCAAGCTCATCGGCGACCAGGTGCGCCGCCGCTGGCACGCGAGTTCGGCCGCATGCACCGGCAACTGGAGTTGGGCCTGGCGCTCGGCCAGGTCTTGCAGAGCACGGCGGATCGGCTCGGCCTGGTCGATTTCAACATTTTCTCTTCGGTCATGAGCCTGCATCGCACCACGGGCGGCAATCTCCCCGCCCTGCTCGACCGGCTGGCCGCAGCGACGCGCGACCGCAATCAGTTCGAGGGCCAGTACCGGGCCGCGACGGTGCTTGGCCGCTACAGCGCCGGGTTCATCCTGTTCATGGTAGGAGTCATCCTGGTCATCCTGTTCTTCTTCCACCGTGACTTCGCCATGCGTTTCTTCGAAGTAAGCCCATGGTACACCGTCACGGACAGTTCCCTGGCTTCGTTACGCGATCAGGCAGTGCCGGAGGCAACGTTGGCGAATCTCAACATCCTGAACGGAAAAGTATTTCAGACCAGGGAACAGCTCGCGGACGAAGTCAAAGCAAAACTGACCGGGGAGGAATTCGAGCGTTTCCGGGATCCCGTGCTGAACAGTGCCGTCGTGAGCTACGACTACCTTGGCGTGATTTTGTTCGCCGCGGCTATCGGTCTGGAGATCGTTGGTGGGGTTCTTCTGTACTTACTGTTGAAGTACGAATACTGACGAAGATGAAGGATGAAGGATGAAGGATGAAGGATGAAACAAACAATGACATACTGGCATTGGATATTCTGAGTCATCTTTCATTCCTAGCTCTGGTATAGCGAAAGTCATGGAATACCTGGTTATTATCCTGATCTCTGTGCCCTTGGCTGCGGTGGCGTTGGCCGCCTACGCGCTATTCATCCGCAGCCGGGAAGAGCGCGTGGAACGGCGTCTGGAGCAGATGGACTCCGGTTCGACGCCGGAACTGATCCTGGGCGACTTGACGCCGGCGCTGGCAGACCAGCTTCGTCCGGGTGCAGAAAAGCAGATCGAACTCCAGCAGGACCTGCGCACGGCGGGCTATTATCAGCCCACCGCCCTCATGGAATACGCCGCGCTGCGTGCGGTCCTGATTATTGCACCCCTGCTTGCAGCCGGAGCACTCTCCCTGTTTGCCGACGACTTCACCTGGACGCTCCGTATCTGGGCGGGGGGCCTCATTTTGGCCCTTCTCGGTTACAGTCTCCCGCGCGTTTACCTTTATTTCCGCGGCCAATCGCGCAAGCACATGATTGAACGGGCACTACCG
This sequence comes from uncultured Gemmataceae bacterium, assembly GCA_963804745.1. Classification (GTDB taxonomy): domain Bacteria; phylum Planctomycetota; class Planctomycetia; order Gemmatales; family Gemmataceae; genus CAWDRY01. Next base: position 71,550 of record CAWDRY010000018.1, on the reverse strand, counting down.
GCGGCGATCGACATGCTCGTCCTCTGTCTTGGCGCCGGCCTGAACGTTTTGAACAGCTTGCAGCGTGTGACGCAGGAACTCTACCGCTCCTTCCCCGTTCTGGCCTATGAGTTCGAGATCGTGCGCCGGCAGGCGGAGCTGCGCACGCTTGATTTCGCGCTGACGCAATTCGCCGATCGCGTGGGACTGCCGCAGGCGCGGAACCTGGCCATCGTTCTGAGTCAGTCCGAAAACCTCGGTACGGACGCCGTGCCCATCCTGCGCGAGTTCGCGGACGACATGCGGGTCAACATGCGTCAGCGCGCCGACGAGATGTCCAACAAGGCCCCATTCAAGCTGCTGTTTCCCGCCTACCTCATGGCCTTCGGCGCCGCCATCCTCCTGATCGGCCCGGCGGTCCTGGAGATGAACCGTATCCTCCGCCATGATAATCCGAATGTCGAAATCCGAAACAAATTCAAAATCCAAAATACCAATGCTCCGTCCAGGCGAGTAGTGACCGGCGCAGAAGAGACCAGGCGCTGATGCCCGCCACCAACCCCAGGCCGATCAGACTGATCATCTTGCCACGCCGATAAGACTCCGGAGCAAATGTGAAGACAACCTCGTGTTCGCCTGCCGGGACATGAACTCCACGAAACAGGAAGTCGGCTCGGAGTACGGGAGCTGTCTGGCCGTCCACCGTGCAGGTCCAGCCGGGATACCACACGTCGGTCAGGACCAGGTATCCCGGCATGGCGCCGTCCACTCCGATGACAACCCGGTTGGGCAAATACTGTCGAATCTCCGCGGCAGGTGGTGAGGTGGTGGTGTGCAATGAGGATGGAGGATGGAAGATGGAGGATGGAATCAATTCCTCGCCATCCTCGATCCGCCATCCTCGATCCTCGATCCTCCATCCTCCATCCTCTCCGGCACCACCCCACCAACTCACCACCTCATTTCCCTCGAACCCCTCCAGCAGCACCTTCTGCCGAAAATCGGTGTTCTTAAGCCCCTCCAGGACAGTTGCCCGCTGGGGCAACGGTTCCGCGTAGGGCACAACAAACGCTCGAGGCAGTGCCTGGGGGTTCTCGTAGACGGTGTAGCTTGGCAGTTTCACCCTGCCACCGATGGTGAGGTCGAAACCCTCGGGAGCGGCGTCCTCGTACACTTTGCGCCAGCCCGGTTGCTCCAGTGGCATCTCGCTCGGCTGCACCAGATAGCGCGTGCCGAGAAGGTCGAGCAGCGACTTGTTGACAATCGGAAAGTTGCCGATGATGGGGAACATCAATGTCCCCTCCAGCGGCCGTAGAGGCTCGTCTTCATCTGAGATAAACTGCAAGTATTCCTTGTACCGGAAAATGTCGAGTGGATTGTAGCCCCGGACCGGTTCCATGCGTTCGGTCAAGGCCAGCGGAGCGCCGCCGCCGAGTGGTGTGCTTGCAGATTTTTCCCAGGCATCACGATCCAGTATACGCCCCAGAGTGAGATTGTTCTCTACCAGGTAGCGCACGCAAGCAGAAGGGGCATAGACCTCCGCTTCCGGGCGGACGGCGACGAACGGCCGGCCCAATGCCCAGAGGTCGAGCAGAAGGATCGCGAGCCATGCCGTCTGAAGCATTGGTTTCGTCAAGACGGACGGCCGCCCAAGCAACCAAAATGCCGCCGGAACGGTGATGAGCAGACTGATCCAGTAGATGTGAAACCGGATTTCGCTCCCTTGGTAATGCAGCCGGATGATGTAGCCAAGTACGAGCAGGACAGCGCACAGTACGATTTTGAGAAACAATTTCCTGTAGCGGGCGATGTCCTCGGCTATTTTTGGGGCCGCATCGAATAATGCCTCCGTGACGGCCCCGGCCAGAAAGGCCATGGGCAAGGTCGCCACGACAAGGATGCGGGCCGGCTGGCGAAACCAGCCGAAGCCAGGCAGAAACTGGAAGAGGAAGGCTCCACCTGCCGCAAAGACGAACAGGAACAGGCACACGCCTGCCTGATAGCGCACTCGCTCCCGGCAGACCAGGGGTGCCAGGATAGCGGCAATCAGCCAGATGAGACATTGCCCCCCACGATCTTCCCACATCAACATGGGCGGAAAGGGGTCCAGTGCCGGCCCGATGAGAAAGAGCACGACGCGCAATCCGCCTACCAGGATGTACTCGGTATCGATGCCGCCCGACCGGCTCGATTGCCCTGCTGCTTCCATGGTGGGCAACAATTGCACGGCGGTCAGTCCCGCAGCGATCAGCATGCACCACAGGCCGTAGCCAAGCCAGCGACGGAGAAGGAGCATGGAGAATGGAGGATGGAGGATAGAGGATGGTTCACCCACAGGCGGACTGCCGGCGTGTTCTTCCTCTTTTCTGTTTCCATTCTCTTTGTTCAGAACTGTTCCGAATGTCCAGAGGGTGACGAAGAAGCCGGCATAGAGCGTCCATTGTGGGTGGGTGCCGAGGATGAGCATGGCGAAAACGGCACCGGCCCAGGTGGCGCGGAGGAGGCTGCGGCGGCGAATCGCCTGCTCCATGAGAAGCAGTACGAGCGGCAGCCAGGCCAGGCCGATGGTGATGTAATGCCCGGCGGCCAGCAGGTGCAGCATCCATTTGCCGGCGAACATGTAGCCGATGGCGGCTGTCAGGGCGCCCAGCGGCCGCAAATGGCTGCCGGCATAGGCATACATGCACCAACCAGCCACAATGACGTGCAACACGATCAACCAGCTCAACGCCGACCCGATCCACTCCTCGGGGAGCAAATACAGGAGAAAATGGGGCGGATAAAAGGCCCCAACCTGGATGTCGCTAATGATTGGCATGCCGCTGAAACTGTGCGGACACCACAAGGGGATCTGGCCAGTCTCCTGCCAGGAGCGCACCAGAAAGCGCTTGGCGGGAATGTGCTCCGCGAACAGGTCGGAGAAATCCGCATAGAGAACCTGCGTGGGATGCACGACCAAGTCGCCGAAGAATACGAGACCCAGGATGGCAATGAGCAGGATGTTTGACAATCTCTTCATTATTCCGTCTCAGATGTACTCGTGTGTTTGTCAGTGATGGCCGGCCGGCGTAGGAAAAGAACTGCATCACCCGACCGGCCGGCACGTTGCCAGTCTGGCGACCGTTCCACCTGGGGCAGTAGGTCCTGGTGATAGCCGGCGTCGAGCAGCAGACAGTCCACTTGATACTTGTCGAGAATGTTCTGCCAATCGGCTCGCCCATTGGTCAAAGCCCAGTATTGCTTCCAGATGTCGTCCGGATAGATTTCAATCCGGCCGTCCATGAATACCGTGTAGCGTGGCCCCAGCGACCAGCTCAGGTATTCACCCCACTCGAACCGGGTGAAAATGCGACCCTGCTCTGACCTCTCCGGGGTTTGTGTCCGCAATTGAGAATAGAGGATGGAGGATGGAGGATGGAGCATCGAATTCCATCCTCCATCCTCCATCCTCCATCCTCCATCCTCCACGCGCCTGCCTTTTCCCGCCAGGTCCTGGGCGACCGCTTCGAGGTCGTCCTCGACGCGATGAGCGCCGCGCGTCGCTCGAATGAGAGGGTTGAATCTGTCGGGCCAGGGCACGCTCAGCACCACGGCCAGCATGAGCACGCCGAGGAACGCCCATGCCGTTCGAGTCGGCTTTTCTACCGTCTCGATGGAAATGGACATCTGCCGCAAATTGGCGCCAAGCAGCTCGGCGATAATGGGAGCGCTGACGATCAGCCACCACGCCACCATGCGCACCGATCCGCAAGCGAAAGGCAGGAAGACGAAGACCAGACAGACATCGCGCGCGCGCGGCCGCCGCGCCGGCAGGGCGAAAAGAAGCAGCACCGCCAGCACCGAGATCATCCACATCTTGCTGATGAACAGATTCAGGCCGGGCGGCAGCCACTCGTCGATGTTGCGACCCGATGCCCGGGAAGATGTCAGAGCGACGTACTGGTAGACTTGCCAACTGTAAGGGTTCGCAAAGGTGGCCAAAGTACACGCGGCCAGACAGAGAGAATAAGCCCAGGCGCAACCGTCGCGCCATGCTTGCCGGCCGCGTGACCACCATGCCTGCCACGCCGCCGCCAGCACAAAGCAGCCGATCAACACGAGACCGACGGGGAAGCCGCCGTGCAGGTTGGCCCATAGTGCCAGCAAGCCCGGCGGCACCAGAAGAAGCCAGGGCCGCCGTTCGGCCGCAACCAGGACGCCATATAAGATAACGAACAGGAGCAGCGAGAGGGTTTGCGGCCGAATGATCAACACTTGCCAAAGCCCGAAGACCGAAAAGATGCCCAGCGCGCTCGCCAGGAGCACTGATCCGGAAGCCCGCCAGCACAGGTAGACCAGCACGGCCATCATGACCATGAGTGTCAGAGAGTTGACGAATTGAACGAGCGCCAGTCCGCCATGCTCGAAGAGCCAGAAATATAACAGTTGCGTCAGCCAGTTGGCATCCTGGAACGGCTGGCCGTGTACCGTATAGGTGAAAAGATCGACGTTGACGAGAGCGCCCTGTTCAGCGATGGCCCGCCCGCGCCAGATGATGCCAGAAATCGGTTTGATAACTGCGGTCTATGCCCGTGGCAATAAAAATGAGGGCGGGCGCGATCAGGGCACGCACCCAGGCGCCGGTCGGCATTGGTAGATGGAGTCCGCGCAGCATGGAGCCTCGTTTGAGAGAACAAGAAGGGGAGTGTGATAGAATGTCTACCGAAGTATAGGCTGTGTTGGATGTTTGTGAGAGAAGGAAACGGTCAGCAAGGAGAACAAACAATGGCTCAATTAGCGTTGGAGAAACGGGTCGCTGTGTTGGAGCAGCAAGTTGCTCAATTATCGGCGAATGGCGCTGCCGCCAAGCCAGGCGAAAAGGACTGGCGGCGCACGATTGGGATGTTTACCGGTGACGAGGGCATGTTGCAACTCTTCGAAGAGGCTCTCAAGATTCGAGAGGCGGATCGTCAGCGGCGCACCGCCGACAGAAGAAGAAACGGCGGGCAAGGGCATGATCCTTCTGGATACCGATCATCTCACCGTACTCGTGAATCTCTAAATGTCAGCCAACCTTTCCGACTTTCGCCGGATACCTGGATTGCGCGTTGAGAATTGGTCCGGTTGAAGCTTTGTGGGCCAATTACAGCGGAGAATCCAGGCGTTTCGGATGACGACTTATTTGCTTGCAGTGAGAGGAGTTGGGTTCAGGATGGCCGTTTGGCGCAGGCCACATTTGGCCGCTAAAAACGAGTGATTGCGGCGAGGCTGTTTTCTGTAACATCTGTCAGTAAAGGAAGTTGCGCAATTTGCGTTCCGGCCGCGCTCATAAAACCCTGACACGATCTTTAATATAGCTATTGGTAACTCGTTGTGCAGATGCCTGTTATGGCTGCCTGGCCAACAAATTGCATGAAATTTGTCGTAACCAATGGCGCGACATGGAGGTTATAGCCGATTTCATGGCCTGACTGTGGCGAAAGGTCTTTGTTGGCGCCGTAACCGACGGTGACAGAGGGGGATGCGCTGCTTCAATTCAGGGGTAGTCAGGTTACCTGCGCTTGCGCGTCGGGCTGACGTCTTCAAGCAACAGAGGCTGCACGCCGTTCTGCAAGAAGCGGGGTTACCATGTCCACATTAGCGACGTCCTTCGCAAACGCGTCAGGCTCGGAGGTGAATCACTCAGCTAACGCGTCAGGCTCGGAGGTGAATCACTCAGTTTGGTAACGTCACAGCCGGTCGAGGCGTGCCACTGCTTGCGGGCTGGGAAAGGTACGCCATTTTTACTATCGTGTATCGAGTCGTTTTAGCATCTTGTTCTCACGGCCTGCCGTGGGAACGGCGACGGCAGGCGTTCCCGCGGAGGACCGTGGGAACGAGATTTCTTCGATAAGCTCCATAATTATGAGGTCGCGCACATGTCCAATTCTTCTCCGGACCCCTGGTTTCAATCTCAGTTCGCCGAGCGCATCGGCGGTGCCAACTACGGCAAGGGCACCAGCATCTACAAGTTTGAGAAGATCAAGCGTGCCAAGCGCGCCGTTCTGGCTGCGCACCCGGAGCGCCGGCTGCTCGATTTCGGTATCGGCGAAAATGACGACATGGCCGATCCGCTGGTCCGGGAAGTCCTCAAACGCGAGGTGGACAAGCTGGAAAACCGGGGCTACGCGGACAACGGCATCGCGGCCTTCAAAGAAGCGGCGGCCGGCTTCATGAAGAAAACTTTCGGCGTTACGCTCGATCCGATTACCGAGGTCAATCATGCCATTGGCTCCAAGCCGGCGCTGGCGATGCTGCCGGCGGTATTCATCAACCCCGGCGACGTAACGCTCATGACCGTGCCGGGCTATCCCGTGGCCGGTACGCACACCAGCTATTATGGCGGCGAGGTTTACAAACTGCCGCTCCGCGAGGAGAACGGTTTCTATCCCGATCTGGCGGCTATTCCGGCCGACATTCGCCGCCGGGCCAAGTTGCTGGTGCTCAACTATCCCAACAGTCCGACCGGGGCCGTGGCCACGCGCGACTTCTATCGGCAGGTCATCGACTTCGCCCTGAACAATCGGATTGTCGTCGTGCAAGATGCGGCTCATATCCTGCTCAGTTACGACGGTCCGCCGCTGAGTTTTCTGCAAGTAGAGGGCGCCAGGGAAGCCGGCGTCGAGGTGCATTCGCTGTCGAAGGGATTCAATATGATCGGCTGGCGCATGGGGTTTGTCGCCGGTCATCCGAAGATCGTGCAGGCCTTCGCCGACGTGAAAGACAATTGCGACTCGGGACAATTCATGGCCATTCAGCAGGCGGCGCGGGCGGCACTCGAACATGCGGAGATCGCCGACTGCATACGGGAGAAGTACCGGCGGCGCTTGCGGAAGCTGGTGACGGCGTTGCAACAGGTCGGTTTCCAGGCGAAGATGCCGAGCGGCACCTACTTCCTATATGTCCGCGCTCCCAAAGGCTTTGTCGGCGGGGAATTCGCGAATGCGGAAGCGGCATCGCAGTATTTGATTCATGAACAATCCATCTGCTGCGTGCCGTGGGACGACGCCGGGCCTTATCTGCGGTTTTCTGTGACCTACCTGGCAGCCGGCGAGACGGAAGAAGACGGCTTGATGGCGGAAACGGTGGAGCGTTTGGGTCGGCTCAAGTTGCATTTCTAAGTGAGCGGCTAACCCCGCAAACCATGTCAGCCCGCGAATGCGGGCGGGGGAATAAAGACCGGGGTGGGTCCGCGAACCCCGGTGAACGTCGGGAACCCCGCACATCACTAGCCCCCGAATGGGGGCGGCGGAACGATTGTCACCCGGACCGGCCCATGCGATCCATCATTCCGCCGCCCCCATTCGGGGGCTAATGGGAGGTTGTGGCTCGCCGGGGTTCCCGCGGTTACGGGGTTCTCGCGGTTACGGGGTTCCCGCGGTTACGGGGTTCCCGCGGTTCGCGGACTCACCGCGGGCTTTATTCCGGCGCCCCTTATCAGGGGCTTAGGATGGACGTTGTTCCATCACGGGGTTTTTCGTCACCACTTACCACCTCACCACCTTACCACCTCACCACCTCACCACCTCACCACCTCACCACCTCACCACCTTACCACCTCACCACCTCACCACCTCACCACCTCACCACCTCACCACCTCACCACCTCACCAGACTACCACCTTGCCACCTCACCACTCCATCTTTCCGTTCGCGGCTAAACTTTTATGCCGGATGCGCAGAAGAATGCAGTCTTGCCGGGACTGCCTCAAAAATGTCCTGTGCCAAAAGTAGGGAAAATGTGGAATTGTCATTTGACTCCGCTTCTCCCGCAAACTAGGGTTTTGCACGTACACGTCAACAAGCTGACTCAGCAATGACCTGGGACAGCAGTATCTAGGTTGGGAAAGGGATATGTCGATGCGGACATGGCTAAGCAAGGTGGAACGGTTCCTGCGGAGCGAAGACGGCCCGACGGCAGTCGAGTATGCCTTCATGCTCAGCCTGATCCTCGCCGTGTGCTACGCGGCCGTCAGCACTGTCGGCAGCAATACCAACAACAACCTGGGCAATAAGAGACTGAGTTCGGCAGTGGGCGGGTCTTAGCGAGAAAGGATGAAGGATGAAGGATGAAGGATGAAGCAACCAATCAATAGCCTTCTGGCTTTTCATCCGTCATCCTGTGGTTTTAGTGCTCAATTTACCCGGCATTTCTTTTTTTGGTTTCGCTCGAATGAAAGGGATCGAGACACATGCGTAAGTTCACTCAACATTTCGTGGATTTCTTGAAGCGGGACGACGGCCCGACGGCCGTTGAATACGGCGTCATGCTGGCCCTGATCATCGTGGTCTGCATCACGGCCGTCAGCACGCTCGGCAGCAATGCCAGCAACACGTTCAGCTTCGTGGGCAGCAAGGTCGGCTCTGCTTCGTAATCACTAGTCATTAGTCACTAGTCATTAGTCACTAGTCGGAAGCGGACAAATTAACAATGTCTCCAGCGCGCTGGTCGGGTTAGGGGAACTCGAACAGTTCTGTTTTCCAGGTTACTACCCCAAATAGAAAGGGATCGAGACACATGCGTAAGTTCACTCAACATTTCGTGGATTTCTTGAAGCGGGACGACGGCCCGACGGCCGTTGAATACGGCGTCATGCTGGCCCTGATCATCGTGGTTTGCATCACGGCCGTCAGTACGCTCGGTAGCAATGCCAGCAACACGTTCAGCTTCGTGGGCAGCAAGGTCGGCTCTGGTTCGTGATGCGCGGGGCGACCAGAGCGGCCAACCTCTGGGTCGGCCGCGTGCCAACAGGGGGGCCGCGAGGCATTGGCTTTCGCGGCTCGCTTGTTTTTATGTGGTCATTAGTAATTGGTCATTAGTCATTAGTCAAAGCGTGGACTAGTGTTCTGATGGAGATGGGGGCAGCGCACCGTCCAATTTGAGCAAACTGTAGTGCAGGCGGCCCGCCTGCATCGTGCAGGCGGCCCGCCTGCACTACAAACGAGGGGATGCAGTCATGGGATTGTTCACGCTGGCCAACTGGCCATTGTTGTTTATTTGCGCGGCGATGGTCGTGGCCGCGGTCATCGACGGCTGGAAGCTCAAGGTGCCGAACTGGCTGACGTTTCCGCTGGTTGTGAGCGGCTGGCTGCTGGGGCTGCTGCACAATTTCGGCGTACTGGAGGCTACGGGCACGGGCGGAATTGGCGCCAGCCTGGCGGGTACGGCCGTCGGGTTCGCTCTCTTGTGGCCGGTGTATGCCATCGGCGGCATGGGGGCCGGCGACGTGAAAATGCAAATGGGCTTCGGAGCATGGATGGGAACCTATTTCGGCTTGTGGCAAGGCATGGCGACGGTGTTCTACGCCTTCGCCGCCGCCGCGATCATCGGCGGGATCATGGCCATGGCCATGATCACGATTCGCGGCCGGTATCGGCGCAACATGGCGAACACTCGTGAGATCGTGGGGGACCTGTTCAAAACGGGCGTGGAGGAAGCAGCGGATCGGGCGGCGAAGCGGAAGTCGAGGATGCACCTGCTGCCCTATGGTATCCCACTGTGCCTGGGGTTTGTGGGGTACTTGATCGTGGTACATGGGTTATGAGAAATGAGGATGGAGGATGGAGGATGGAGGATGGAGGATGGAGGATGGAGGATGGAGGATGGAGGATAGAGGATGGAGGATAAGGATAGAACTTGCGCCTGGCTATCCTCGATCCTCCATCCTCGATCCTCCATCTTCTCCGGCTTGACCAGCATGCCGTGCGCCCGTGCAAACCGCAAGTCCGTTACAACCATTACAAGCGCAAAAGTTGAAGTTATCCGTCCCCGCCTGTCGAATTAGACGGTACGGGGCGTACCCTTTTTCCAGAGGTATGCACCTATGAAGCCAAAAACAATCATCTTGCTGGTCGTGGCCATTGGTTGCGGCCTGGTCGCCAGTTTCATGACCAGTCGTCTGCTGGCGGACAAAGCAGCGCCCGAAGAACAGGAAAAGGTCAAGGTCCTGGTAGCTGGCAAGAACCTGCCCTACGGGACATTGCTCAAGAACCCTGAGGAGTTGTTCGTGGAGAAGGCGTTTACCAAGGGCGATGAACCCAGGAAGGCCATCCAAACTTACGAGGCCCTCAAGGGCCAGCGGCTGAACAAGGCATTGAGTGCCGAGCAATTTGTATTTCCGGACGACTTGATGGACCCGAAGAACATCGATCAATTTACAACCTTGCCTAAAGGTTCCAGGGCGGTGGCCATCAGTGTAAATGCCAAGTCGCAGGTTGCCGGCTTCGTTCAGCCAGGTAAACGCGTGGACGTGATTCACACCGTTCGCAAGGGGGATAACGATTCGTACGCGCAAACCATTTTGCAGAACATGCTGGTCTTGGCAGTGGACACAGCTACCACCAGGGATGAACAGGGAGCGCGGGTGGGAAACACTGTGACCCTCGCGGCCCGACCGGACGAGGCGCAAAAACTGAGTCTGGCCTCAAGCGTCGGTGATTTGCAGCTTGTCCTCAGGCCGCCGGACGACGAAAACCTGTTCGTTAGCAGACGAACAACGCTGGACGATGTGAACCGGGGTGGGAGCGGCAGCAACATCGCCACTGCTGTCGGTGACGATCCTTCGAGCACGGGTTCGAAGGTGCCGACCGGGCCGGGGCGTTTGCCCAATATCCCCGATTCGCCGGCGGCCGGCAGCAAGACTGAGTCCGGGCAACAACCAGGGCCGGAGCCGCCCAAGACGTTCACGATGAGCATCAGCAACGGCCTAAAGTTCAACAGGTACGTGTTTGTCGATAAGGACGGCGAGACGGACATTCAGAGCGAGGAGTCGTCACTGGAAAGCACGCCAGTGGCGAAGCCGGGGAAGAAGGCCCCTGAGAAGGAAGCGGCTCCGGCGGGGGTCAACCCCGCCGCTCGTCAGGAGGAAGGCAAGCCCCCGCCTGCAAAGCGTGATGGTGTCAAGATGCAGGCGAGTTAGCAGTTTGAAAGATGAGGTGATAGGATGCACCGCACATATTGCACCGCACAGAGTTTAGGAAGACAAGGTGACAAGGTGACAAGGAGACAAGGGGAACCATGCGCCAAGTCATGGTCGTTCCTTGTCTCCTTGTCTCCCTGTCTCCTTGTCTCCTTGTCTATCTTCTTGCTGGACGGCGGCCTGGCTCAGGCTCAGCAGGTGCTGCCGGGCCTCCCCGGCAATGCCCTTATCCTGCCTATCGACAGCGCGCAGGTGCTGACGATGTCCACCAAGAAGCCGATCCGGACGGTCATCAATCAGAAAGACAGCGTGGCCCGCGTCGCGCCGATTCCCAACCGCAAGGACGCAGTGATGATCACTGGCCTGGATACCGGCAGGACACGCATCACCATGACCGATGAAGCCGGAATGGAAGAGAGCCTTGATGTCATCGTCCAAGTTGACGTTGACTACCTCCGCATTCTGATTCGTCAGGCCGTCCCGACCGCCAACGTGGAGCCTTTACCTTCCGCAGGGAACACGATTGTCTTGACGGGAGCGGTCGCGCGTGCTCAGGACGTGGAAACGATCATGCATATTGCCGAGAGCATGCCCCTTGCCCAGAGACCGGCGCAGAGAAGGAAAGCAAAATTCAAATCATCAACGTGCTCAGCGTCGGCGGGGTGTCGCAGGTGCAGATAGACGTGGTTGTAGCCCAGGTGGCGCGTTCCAAGTTCCGCGCCCTCGCTTTCAACTTCCTGTCCGACAGCCAGCATTCCTTCCTGTACAGCACGGTGGGGCAGGCAGTTTCCACGCCCACCTCAATCGGCGCTGGAGGCCAGGTCGGCGTGAACGGCCTTCTCATAGGCGCGCCCGGTACGCCGAACGGGGCGGCGGCGAACATCTTCTTTGGCGTTTTGCACGACGTTTCCGGCTTCATGGCTTTCATGCAGGCCCTGACAACTGAGGACGTGTCGAAGCTCCTGGCCCAGCCAAGCGTGGTGGTCCAGAGCGGGCAAATAGCCAATTTCCTGTCGGGCGGTCAACAAGCCATCCCCGCTCCAGGGGGGCTGGGAACGGTTTCTGTGGAGTATAAGGATTTCGGCACCAAGCTGGATGTCCTGCCCATAGTCCTCGGCAACGGCAAGATCCATCTGGAGTTGCGGCCGGAGGTGAGCGATATCGATTCCGCTCATGGCACATCGATCGGCGGCACGAGTGTTCCAGGCTTCATTAAGCAAAGCGTCCAAACGACTGTGGAACTGGAAGACGGCCAGACGTTTGCGATCGGCGGCCTCATTCAACACAGCGTGGCCGGTCACCTGGAGAAAGTGCCGGTCCTGGGTGATCTGCCGTTCATCGGCTCGGCTTTTAGCAGCAAATCCTACAAGGAGATCGAGACAGAGCTGATAATTCTTGTGACACCTCACCTGGTGGACGCAATGACCGGTAATCAGCTTCCGTGCCGTCTCCCAGGACAGGAGACGCGCAGCCCCGATAATTTTGAGCTATTCTTGTTACAAATGCTGGAAGCGCCTCTCGGAAACTATCCGAAATGGCAGGACCGACGTTTTGTGGCGCCGCACATGAATCCGGAAGTCATGGAGGCTTATCCGTGCCCGGCGGGTGGGGCAGGTTGCCAATCTGCTGTCAGTCAGGGCAGACGTGTCGGCATTGCCTGTCCCACGGAGGCAGCCGGTGGCACGTTCTCCAGCAGCGGCCAGTGCGTTGGGGGTGGTGTGGAAACGTTCAGATCGGTGGCAGTTCCTAGCACGCCGCCGCCAGTTCCAGCGAGCCGCCGGGTTTACCCCGGCGGGGCAGACCCCACGGCGGGGGTTAACCCCGCCGCACGCTCCGGGCCGCAGCGCGGGCCGGTCGTGACGCCTGGGATTTCCTCGTTCCCACGGTCCGCCGTGGGAACGCAGGCAGCCGCCGTTCCCACGGCAGACCGTGGGAACAAGAGTGCAAGCGGCGGAGTGCCGAGTGCTGAGTTCAAAGTGCCGGGCACGATTGCCACAGCGCCCGATACTACGGTGGGACGGATTGGCAATCCGTCCTACGAGGGGGAAATAGTGCCGCCCATACCGGTGTCGCCAACACCCTCCCAACCCAAACTTCCGAAGTCTTCCGAGACTTCGGAAGTTTCCGGGCAGGGTGGGGGTCCAGTGGAGACCTTGCAGGAAGGGATAACTCTTGGTCCGCCTCTCATGCCGGAGAGTGGTACGAGTGCTGCTAGCCAGGAAGGGGCTACTTTCCCGAAATGAATGACGTGCAACGCATTGCGATTGTGGATCCCTCGGACAGCACGCGCGAATCGCTCCGCGATCTGCTCCTGGGCGTGGACACGGTCTGGCTTGAGGCCGAGTGTTCGCGCTATGAGTTTTTCCGCGACGTGGTTCACCAGTCCAACCCCGATACGGTAGTGGTCGGCCTGGACGCCGATCATGCGAAAGCGATCCAGCTCATCACCCAGCTCACGAGCGAATGCCCGAAATTACCCATCCTGGCGGTGAGTGGACGGGGGGACGGCCAGTCGATCCTGCAAGCCCTGCGCAGCGGCGCCCGCGAGTTCTTGACGCAGCCCATCGTCCTGGAAGAATTGTTGACCGCGCTTTCGCGCCTGAACCACAACCGGGGCAGCGTGGACGGGCAGAACGGCAACGGCGCTCCCAAGGCGCCAACAGTGGTAATGGCGGTGCTCGGCTCACGCGGCGGGGTAGGCTGCACCAGCCTGGCGGTCAATCTCGGCTGCACGCTCGCCCAGGATGCGAACAACAATGTCGCCCTCCTGGACCTGGACCTGGCACTGGGCGATGCCGACGTCGCCCTCGACCTGATGCCGGACTACACGCTGGCCGACGTCGCCCTCAACGTCGACCGGCTCGACATGACTTTCCTGCGGCGCTCGCTGGTCAAGCACTCCACGGGCCTCTCTCTCCTGCCACACCCGGTGCAGATGGAAGACGTCGGGCTGATCCGCGAGGAGCACCTTCAGCGTGTCATAGGACTGCTGCGGGCCAGCTACACGCATTTGATTCTCGACCTGAGCAAGGGGATGAACGCGACCGACATGACGGCCCTGCACATGGCGGACATCATCCTGATCGTCGCCCAGCTCGAGCTGAGCAGTCTGCGCAACGTCGTGCGCATGATGCTGGCTCTCGGGGCCGATGAGTCGCTGGCGAGCAAGATCAAGATCATCCTCAACCGCGTCGGCGCCGACGGCGACATCAGCTTGAAGAAGGCCGAGGAGACGATTGGGAAGCCGATCTACTGGCAGATCCCCAACGACACGAGGGCACTGACGGAATCACGAAATTCGGGCGTGCCGCTGTTGCAGCACGCGCCGAAGTGCAAGTCACAACAAAGTATCGCCGGCCTGGCTCAGGCATTGTGCGGCAAGGAAGGGGAGGCGGCGCCCAAGAAGGAGAAGAGAGGGTTCTTTTCATTTAAGTGAGGTGGGGGGGACTAAAGGATGAAGGATGAAGGATGAAGGATGAAACAAGAGAAGGGGAGTCGGAGCCCGTAGCGTAAGCAAGGGTGAAGCCTCCCTCGCTAACGCTTCGGGCTCGGACAAGTTTCATCCTTCATCCTTCATCCTTCATCCCTGTGAGGGAAGCAACATGTCGCGGCTGCAACGGGGACTTAGCGGGGTCAGTCAGAGTTTTAGCCGGCTCACCGACGGCACTGCGGGGAACGACCGCAAGGCCAACAAGAGTTTCGAGGAGCTGAAACGCCTCATCCACGGCAAGCTGGTGGACAAGCTCGACCTGTCGCGGGTCAGCGATCTGGAAGGGGAAACGCTCCGCCGCGAAATCCGGCTGGTGGTGGAGAGACTGTGCGACACCGAGAACCCGCTGCTCAACCGCATGGAGCGCGAACGGCTCATCGACGAGGTGCTCGACGAGACCTTCGGCTTCGGGCCGCTAGAGGCGTTGCTCAAGGACCCGACGATCAGCGATATTCTTGTCAACGGGCCGCACAAGGTCTATGTGGAACGGCGCGGCAAACTGGAAAAGACGGAAGTCAAGTTCCGCGACAACGACCACCTGCTGCAAATCATCGACCGGATCGTTTCCAAGGTGGGCCGGCGCGTTGACGAAACGTCGCCCATGGTGGACGCCCGGTTGCCGGACGGCTCGCGCGTCAATGCCATCATCCCGCCGCTGGCCCTCGACGGTCCGACGATGAGTATTCGCCGCTTCGGGGCCAATCCGCTCAAGCTGGAGGACCTGCTCAACTACAAGGCGTTCACGCCGGAGATGGCCATGCTCATGGAGGCGTCCATCAAGGCCCGCCTCAACATTATTATCAGCGGCGGCACGGGTTGCGGTAAGACGACTTTGCTGAACACGCTATCGAGTTTCATCCCCAGCGACGAGCGTATTGTGACCATCGAGGACGCAGCGGAACTGCAATTGCAACAGGATCACATTGTCCGTCTGGAAACGCGGCCGTGCAACATCGAAGGCAAGGGCGAGGTAACGACGCGCGACCTGGTGCGCAACTCCCTGCGTATGCGGCCCGATCGCATCGTCATCGGCGAATGCCGCGGCGCCGAAGCGCTCGACATGCTCCAGGCCATGAATACGGGGCACGAAGGGTCGTTGACCACGCTGCACTCCAATAGCCCGCGCGACGCCCAGGCCCGGCTGGAAACGATGATAATGATGGGCGGCTTCGAGCTGCCCATCAAAGCCATGCGGCAGCAAATATCGTCAGCCGTGGACATGATCATCCAGGCGAACCGATTGCAGGGCGGACCGCGCAAGGTGACCACCATTACGGAAGTGATGAGCATGGAGCAGGACATCGTCATCATGCAGGACATTTTCCGATTCAAGCAACTGGGCATCGACCAGAACGGCCGGGCGTTCGGCCAGTTCGAAGCCACCGGAGTACGGCCGAGCTTCATCCAGCGCCTGGAATCGGCGGGCATCAAGTTGCCGTCGAATTTGTTCCAGGAAAGGGTGTTGTTGCGGGACTAAAGTAATTTTCGATTTTCGATTGATGATTTTCGATTGTAACGCGGCCTCAAATCGAAAATCGAAAATCGAAAATCGAAAATCGAGGGTGATATGACTCCTTTGATGGTATCCGTGATTGTCTTCGTGGCGGTGGCGGCCGTCGTGGGACTGGTTGCGTTTGTCTGGCGCGACAATGCGCCGCAAGACGGTGGCCCGGCTCGACATGCTGGTCGGCAAGCGCCGCCGCGAGGACCAGGCCGCGGACATCCTGAAGAAGACAGCCTTCGAGAGCGACAAGAAGTCGCTGATAGAGATGCTGACGCCAAATCTGCCCAGCTTGCAAAAGATCTTCGAGCAGGCCGATTGCCATATCAAGCCCGGAACACTGTTCGCCATCGGCGGCGGCCTGGCGATCTTCGGGGCGACGGTCACACTTATGACGAAGGTGCCCTGGATCTTCGCGCTACCCGCTGGGCTGGTCCTCTTCGCCGTCCCCTTCTTGTGGCTGCTCAACAAGCGGCGCGCACGACTGAAGAAGTTTGCCTTGCAATTGCCGGACGCCCTGGAGCTGGTGGCCCGGGCCTTGCGAGCAGGGCATAGTTTGGCGGCGGGCATGCACGTGGTCGCCGAGGAAATGCCCGTGCCCATCGCGGATGAATTTAGCCGTGTGTACGAGGAACAGAACCTGGGCATTCCGCTGGAAGAGGCGATGCAAAACATGTGCGAACGGGTGCCCAACCTGGACTTGCGGTTCTTTGTCACGTCTGTGGCAATCCAGAGGCAAACCGGCGGCGACCTGTCCGAGATTCTCGACAAGATCGGTTACGTGGTGCGGGAACGTTACCGCATTCTCGGCCAGGTGAAAGCCCTGACCGCCGAGGGCCGGTTGAGCGGCATCGTCCTCATCGCGTTGCCGTTCGTGCTTTTCATGGTGATGCTGTACATCAAGCCAGATTACGTGCAGATACTGTGGACTGATCCGAAGGGGATCAAGATGAGTATCGTTGCTGTGATCATGCAGGTGGTTGGAGCGGCAGTGATCAAGAAGGTTGTGGACATCAAAGTCTAATGGTTAGCCGTGCGCCGGTAGGCGAGCGCTGGATGCGGTCACGCGCTCGCCTACCGGCTCGCGGCTAAACGAAACAGGAGTAGCATCGTGTTGTTTGCGGCTGTAAGTCTGAGCGACCTGATACCGCTGTTGGTGTTCGCGGTCTTTCTTCTCGGTGTTTGGGCCGTGCTGTCAATGATTTCGCAACGGAACAGCAAGGCCCAGGAACGACTGACGCGGCTGAGCCGGCCGGCAGCGGCAGTGGAGGTGGAGAACCTCAAGGCTGGCAAGAAGAAGGAACGTTTCAAAGGCGTGTTGGAGACCGCGAAGGCGCTGTCCGGTCCACTGATGCCGCAGACCGAACTGGAGCAGTCGAAGCTCAAGATTCGACTGGCGAACGCCGGATTCCGCAGTGACTCGGCGACGGCGGTCTACCTGGGTTTGCGTTTCGCCTCATTGATGGCCTTCTCCTTGCTGTCGGCGGCCATCTTCTTGCCCAAGTACGGCATCGGCAGGACTTCGCTGTCATGGGTCATCGGCTTCTGCGGTCTCGGCTTTTATTTGCCGAACATTATCCTCTGGTGGGTACGCAAGAAACGACAGGAAGCCATCTTTCTTACACTACCCGATGCTCTGGACCTGCTCGTCGTTTGCGTCGAAAGCGGTCTGGGGCTTGACGCTGCCATGCGCAAGGTATGCGAGGAAATGAAGAACCACGCCAAGATCATGTGCGAAGAGCTGTCGCTTTCCAATTTTCAATTGCAAATGGGCCGGCCCAGACGCGACGTGCTGCACGATCTGGGAGTGCGCACGGGGGTTGACGACGTTCGCAGCCTGGCAGCCATCCTGATCCAGGCGGACCGGTTCGGCTCCAGCATCGCCCAGGCCCTGCGCGTTCAGTCGGACTCGATGCGAACGCGACGGAAACAGTTGGCGGAAGAGAAAGCTGCCAAGACGGCGGTGCAGTTGATCTTCCCACTAGTTTTGTTCATCTTCCCAGGTATTTTCGTGGTCCTCGTAGGACCCGCGGCTTTAAGCATCATGCAGTCGATGCTACAACCTAAGTGAGTGGTGAGTGGTGAGTGGTGAATGGTGAGTGGTGCTACCACTCACCACTCACCACTAACTAAGGAGATGGCTATGAAAGGAATCGTCTCGAAAACTGTGGTGAGTGTGTGCGGCGCCGGGTTGCTGGCGGCTGCGGGAGGGTGTTACACATATCGGGACCTGGTGGATACCTGTAACCCGGAACGATACGAAGCAGTGGCCCAGGAAGAGGTGAGGGCGGCCATGGCGCCGCAGGTGCAAAATGGTCACATTCTCGACCTGACGATCTGGAATTACCACTTTGTGCCAGGGAGCGAAGAGCTCCATCAATCGGGCCTGTACCGCCTCAATTACCTGGCTCAACGCAGGCCGAGTCCTGATTCGGTGATATTCTTGCAGACCGCTCAGGACGTGGCTTACAACCCGGCTGCTCCGGATAGATTCGCCCAGGCGCGAAAGGAACTCGACAAGAAACGTGAGGAGTCCATCAAGAACTATCTGACCGCCAGAACGGCGGGGAGAAACGTCGAGTTCCAGGTGGTAACTCACGATCCGCCGGAAGCCGGCATTGCGGCGGTAATCACGATGAAGTCCATCCAGCAGATGAACAACTCGGCCAAGGGTAGTTTGGGCTCGAGCGGCGGTGGTGGAAGCAGCAGCGGTGCGGCCGGCACGAGCGGCAGCTCGAGCGGCGGAGGGAGCACGGGCAGCGGTTCCGGACATTAGTAATAAGGATGAAGGATGAAGGATGAAGGATGAAGGATGACGTGCAACCAGGAGTAGCATCCATGAAGCTATCGACAAGGCGACCGGCAGCAATTACTTCACCTTCGCTGGCGCGTCAGGCTTGTGAGCAATATAAGCCTGACGCGCCAGCGAAGGGTAAGCTTGCGCTTGCAGCTCGCCCAAGCCTCTCCACTCTGTCGCTCAGTAGGACGGAATGGGTCTTGATGCTGGTCCTCGGCGCGGCACTCGTGGCTTGTTCTCGCGCCGAAGCTGGTGGAGTGGTGGGTGCCCCCTCACCCCTGCCCCTCTCCCCCGCCGCGGGGGAGAGGGGTTGGGGTGAGGGTGGTGGTGAGACAGCGGAATGGCGGGCCGACGGCGAATCGCCTCGCCACCTCGCTAGTTTGGCGATGCCGGTGCTGGGAGATCAGTGGAGCTGGCACCGCGTTTCCCAGGCCGTCGATTATGTCTTGAGCGATCAAAAGCGCGTGCTTCAACTGACCGTCATCGGCACATGTGTCGCTCTGTACTTGATGTTTCGTACCCGATGGTGAGGAGCCAAGGATGAAGGATGAAGGATGAAGGTGGTGAGTGGTGAGTGGTGACCGTCCGGTCTTTACCACTCACCACTCACCACTCACTCCGTACTGATTCATCCTTCATCCTTCATCCTTCGTTCCCCTGGGAGAGGTTTCAGCATGGCACACACCATTAAGCAGTCGGGGGTGGACTGGCAAGATCCGGGTTTGCCCGAGGCGCCCAGTGCCCCGGAAACGCTTCAGCAGGCTGGTCTGACCATCGGCTTCCTCAACGACCTGATTCTGCGGACCCTGTATGTGCGTGGACAGCAACTCGGTCTGGATCTGGCACGCCAGTTGTGCTTGCCGTTCAGAGTCATCGAGGAGTCGCTGCGCTTTCTCAAGGATGAGAAGTGCCTCGAAGTCGCGGGCGGCGATCTCATCGGGCGAGTGAGTTACCGATTCAACCTGACGGAATTGGGCCGGCGCCGGGCACAGGACTCGATGAAGCTGTGTGCCTATATCGGGCCGGCTCCCGTGCCGCTGGAAGACTACGTGGAGCAAACCTATCGTCAGGCGGTCACGGGCATCACCGTGACGCCGGAAGCGCTCCGTGCCGCCTTCGCGCACCTGGTCATCAAGGACGACCTGTTGAATGCCATCGGTCCCTCCATTGTCAGCGGCAAGTCGATGTTCATCTTCGGCCCACCAGGCAACGGCAAGACATTGATCGCTCGAGCGATCGGCGAATTCATGAACATCAGCGGAGGAGAGGTCTACGTCCCTTACGCCTTCGTGGCCGAGCAGAGTATCGTCACCGTGTACGATCAGGCGGTACACCAGCTTACCGACGCCGACCCGAACCCGGCCATCGAGGACAACGAAGCGACCATTCGCCGGCTGCTCAACAGCGGCGCCGTCGATGCCCGCTGGTTGAGGGTGCGCCGGCCGGTGGTGGTGACGGGCGGCGAGTTGAACCTGGATATGCTCGACCTGCGTTACAATGCCGAGGCCAATTACTACCAGGCGCCTCTGCATCTGAAGGCGAACGGGGGCGTGTTTCTCATCGACGACTTCGGCCGACAGCTCGTCAGCCCCAAAGAACTGCTGAACCGCTGGATTCTGCCCCTGGAAGAACGCCACGATTTCCTCACGGCGGCATCGGGCAAGAAGTTCGAAGTGCCTTTCGAGCAACTCATCATTTTCTCGACCAACCTCGACCCCAAACAACTTGTGGACGACGCCTTCTTACGCCGCATCCGGCACAAAGTCGAAGTGGAAGCGCCGACGCGAGACGTTTTTGAACGCATTTTCCAATCTGTGGTTCGGCGCCTGGGAATGAATTCCTGCCCAGAGGCCGTGGATTTCCTATATGAACGCCACTACTTGAGAGGACGCTCGCCACGTGCCAGCGATTGCCGGGATTTACTGGAGATTGTGCAGGCAATTTGCCGATTTCGTAAACAGCCTGTCCAGTTGACTCGTGATCTTATCAGCGAAGCGGCTTCGAGCTTCATCTGTGAATTCAACTAATCATGGTGAGTGGTGAGTGGTGAGTGGTGAGTAGTGAGCAACCTCGTTCCCACGGTCCGCCGTGGGAACGGCTCCTGCGGGCGTTCCCACGGCGGACGTGGGAACGAGGTAAACCCATCACCCGGCAGCTTACGCTGCTCGGCTCGCCTGTCGGATCAAGGGAGGTGACAATGGATTGTCGCGCCACACTGGTTCTCCTTGTCTTCTTGTTTGCTTGTCTCCTTGCTGGTGTTGGATGCATCCCGCAAGGAACGTTACCCGTGGTGGCGCCGGGGGGGTCACTTCTCTTCCGGACGACGGCGAAATCCACAAAGATCTTCCGAAGCGGACTCCGCTGCCCGAGACCTGTGTGAAATACGGCGCCTGGCACGAGCACGAGGCGTTGGCTCCCGGGCGGTCACCACTCCAGCAGGAGCAGATGCGCGACCAGGCTCGCAAGTTGTATCAGCAAGCTCTCGGCATTGACCCCAAATACCTGCCCGCCTCGCTTGCGCTCGCTCACCTGTATGCGAGCATGGGACAGCCGGAACGTGCCATCTCAACCTATCGCAAAGCGCTGGAGACCCATCAGCAGGCAGCAATCCTTTGGTACGAACTGGGGATGTGCTATGCACGACAGAAGGAATTCGAGCCTGCCCTGGCCCATCTGCGCAAAGCGTTTGAGCTTGATCCGGAGGAACGACAGTTCGGCAACGGTCTTGGCTTCTGCCTCGCATTCGCAGGCGAGTACGAAGAGAGTCTGATCGCGTTTCGCAAGGTCGTTGGCGAAGCCAGAGCCCACTACCAACTGGCCCAGATGCTTCATCGTCAGAATCGCGACGATCTGAGCAGGCATCATCTCCAACTGGCACTCAGGGCCGATCCCCGGCTGACGGAGGCCCAGCAATTACTGGGTGAGCTGGACAGGGCGAGGGGGTGACAGGGTGACAAGGTGACAGGGTGACAAGGTGACAGGGTGACAAGAGTGCGGCTACAGACGCCGTATCCATTCGGGTGTTACGTACTTCTCCGTGACAAGCCGGCGTAGTCTATCTTCAGGCAGGGCGGGTGGCTGGCCTTGAGCGTTCCACTGAGATGTCAGGCATCGTTTCATGGCAGCGCCGGACACATCCAGATTGGCAAGAAAGTTTTCATGGCTCCTGCCAGCGCGGTAATGCGGTTGCCGGAGAGGCGTCCGCAGATAACGGCCGACCGCCGCCATGTTCATGCCATACAGCAAAGTCCCATGGTGTAACAGATAATGCCGTTTCCGTTGTTGCGAATTGCCGGAAACCTTTCTTCCTGCCACTGTCAGGTCACTGGTGCCGGCCAATTCGATGCCGGGTGTAAGACTTCGCAGACCGTCTCGAACGTGCCCTAGAATGTACGCGAAAGACTGTCGAATTTCACATAGCACCGGCGAGCGCTCATAACCCAGAACCATGCTGTACAGCAGACAGCCACCGCCGAGCAGCACCGTGCCGCCGCCGCTCGACCGGCGCAAGATCGGTACTCCGCCGGTGTTGCACGCAGTCTCGTCCACATCTTCAATCAGCCGGCAGGCCGCGCCAAGTACGACAGCGGGAGTGGGCCATTCCCACAGGCGCAAGATCTCGCCGCTCCGACCGTCTTCTGCTTCCAGGAGCAATGCTTCGTCGAGGGCCAGGTTCTCCGCCAGGGTCGGGAGAGTTACATCGAGGTAGTGCAATGTTTCTCCCATGTTGTGGGTGCAAGTTTGTTAACTTGCACGCAGCCAGCCCGCAAGTTGAAAACTTGCTGCCACAGCGATCAGGGTTTGGTCATTGAGCCGTCGCGGCGGCGCAGGTTGCCCCAGTTCATGTCGAAACTCGGATCATACGTGATCGGGAACTGGATGCCGATGCAGAAGTATAGAGCAGGACGGTTTGCCAAACCGTCCCACGGGTAGGTGTGTAGCACGATTTTAATATTTTCTACTTGACATCTCTTGCGCCAACGTTATTATCTCACCTATCATCCAACGGCCTCTTCTCTGTTCCGGCCCCGCTGTTAGACCTGTCACGCAGGAGGCAGCGGGGTTTTTTCGTTCGATGTGGGCGCGAAACCGCAAACGGGGATGTGGGGTCAGTGTATGAGTTGGTTTTTCAAGCTGGATCTCCTAAGCTTCTTCGCATTTTACCTCTCCCTGATTTTTGTGGTCAGCACTGCCCTCAGGATTCAGCAGTACATGACCGTTTTGAAGCTCGTCAGGGCCGTCCCCGAGCGCTGGCCGCGTCTGTTCGGCCTTCTCACGGAGCATCGGACCATCTTTCTCACCTGGTCAACCTTTCTGCCTGTGCTGATTGCCCTGGGATTGTGCGTGGTTCATAGCCTGGCTTGCTGGACGATCTGGCCGCAGGCCAAACTTTCCCCGTGTACGTTGGCGGAGCATTGGCCGGCTCTGTTCTTCATCGTCCCCCTGGGCGTGGGCATGATTGGCTTTGATGTGTTCGGCACCTGGAACGTGGGCGAGATAGATCGAGCCATGATGGAGAAGTACTTCGACCAGGCGGAGTACTGGCTCAAGTCCTGGACGGCCCCAGCGGTACGGATGTTGACATTTGGTTACATCGACCCTCGGAAAATTGTCAATGTGGAGGTTGGCAAGGCACTCATCGAGGTCAGCGCGATGCTCAATACAACACTGTGGTGGTTCGCCATTCAAGCGGGACTGCGGATCGCTTTCGGGCTGTCACTCTGGCTAACGTACGCCTTCGGAGGTTAGAGCGCCCGCACCAGTGCCGCGGCCAGCAGCAACATCTTGGCGAACGGCTCGTCTTCCAACTCGGCTGCAAAGACCAACTCGGATTGCGTGTCCGTGGAACTGATCGCGCACACTTCGTCTCCTTGCGGACTCCGGAAAAGCACCACCGGCTGGTCCGCGGGCCGATCCATGACCGCCAGCAGCCGGCCGGAAGCAAATTGAATCGTGTCGCTTGTGAATCATGCCGATTCTGCGGTCATCGGCATCACGGACCAGCCAGGGGGAAGACCGTCCCCAGCCTCGACGCGCGGTAAACAACAACGGTTCATCTTCTGCTTCGTACACAGCAAGCAGCGGACAGGAGAGCCAGCGGAGCCAGCGCCAACAACTTCTGCGCTCGAAACAGGCATAGCCCAAAGTTTCGGCGGCATCCCCGTCCGTGATGAGACATCTGACACCGTTGCTTGTTTGGTGCATTCACAGACCCCGGCCTCCGGCCAGCGGTCCAGGGCAAGATCAGTAACCTTTGATGCTCGAGCATGGTCGCGATCGGTTTGCGAGGTGCGATGGCCTTCCGGCAATTTATCAATTTTAACGGTTCTTCCGGATTTGCTTGTTGTAAGGTTGTGAGCTACAGTTTGGCAACGGAGAGAAGAAAGGACCTTGCTTTCTGAGATTGGATGAAACCATGCAAGCACTCTTGGGCACTTGTGCAGCGCTCTTGGTGGCGACAGTCTTCTATGGATGGCGTTCGCATATCCATAGGCAGTTAGACAGGTTGCGGATGTTGCACGTGCGGGTAGCCTACATGCTCTGGGTGACTGCCGATGGTGCTGAATGATGTCCTCGAAGACGAGGTCACCTGGGTGTCGGCGGCGGCTGACGATTTGACGACTGCCGATCCGTGGTCTATATTTAAGGGTTTTTCATCGTTGCCGGCGGGATCTCGGTAACCGCCGTTCCTGGCCCTCACGCAAGGGTGTGAGGGCGGCATCCTCCACCGAGACAGAGGTTCTCAATCGCGTTCGGCGCGGTGAGGCCTCTGTTTTTTTGCGCCTGGCTCACATCCAACCTTCAAACATCGAGAGTTGACCATCCCTACGCGCAGCCGTAGATTGATAGGTAATATGCTGACCAAGCGCATCATCCCCTGTCTTGACGTGGACCGAGGGCGTGTCGTCAAGGGCGTTAATTTTCTTCATTTGCGCGATGCCGGCGATCCTGTCGAGGTTGCACGGCGTTACGAGGAGGAAGGGGCCGACGAACTTGTTTTCCTCGATATCAGCGCTAGCCATGAAGGGCGTGACATCATGATCGACGTGGTTCGCCGCGTGTCCGAGCAGCTCTTCATGCCCTTCACGGTGGGGGGCGGGATTCGCACACTGGAAGACGCCACCCGGCTGATCCAGGCGGGGGCCGAGAAGGTTAGCATCAACTCCGCGGCGGTGCGCACGCCGGAATTGATCAGCGCCGTGGCTCGCAAGTTCGGGCGTTGCGCCACGGTGGTGAACATCGACCCGCGCCGGGTTGCCCAGCGCGCGTCGGCCCAGAAACCCGGTTTCCTTGAGAAACCGGGTTTCTTGACCCCACCAGCGCCCAATCATGAGCTATCCGCAGAAGGCGATGAATTCTGGGAGGTCCACATCAACGGAGGCCGCGTGCCAACCGGGCTAGAGGCCGTCGCCTGGGCGAGGCGCGTCGAGGAACTGGGCGCCGGCGAAATCGTGCTGACCTCGATGGACGCCGACGGGACCAAGGCCGGTTACGATCTGCCCATGACCAGGGCCGTCGCGGATGCCGTTCATATCCCTGTCGTGGCCAGCGGTGGAGCCGGCAACCCGGAACACCTGTATCAGGTGCTGACCGTCGGCTGTGCCGACGCTGCCCTGGCGGCGAGCATTTTTCATTACAACGAATTTGGCATCCCCGCGACCAAGGCCTACCTGGCCGAGAGGGGAGTGCCGATACGGATAACACCATGACAAAAAAAGCCTCCGACAATCCACGACCGGCCACGGAAGCCCGTGACGAGCCGGAAGTCAACAAGCTCTTCCGTGTGGTCATGAAGCACGAAGGCTCGGACCTGCACTTGAAAGTCGGCCAGCCGCCCATGATGCGCCTCAAGGGCCTGATCCGCCAGATGGAGATGAAGTCGCTTTCTCAGGAGGACATGCTACAGCTTCTCATCCCGCTCCTCAACATGGAACAGCGTGCCATTCTCGATGAGACCGGCGGGGTAGATTTTGCGCACGTGGTTGGACAGGATGAATGCCGGTTCCGGGTCAATCTTTTCCGGCAGCGCGGCCGGCTCAGCCTGGTAGCGCGGCGCGTCAATACCTCCATCCCCAGCTTCGCCAAGCTGGGCCTGCCGGCGAGTATTGAGACTTTGTGCCATTTCGACCAGGGGATGATCATTCTGGCCGGCATCACGGGCAGCGGCAAGAGCACGACCATCGCCGCCATGCTCGAATACATCAATGAGCATCAGCGCGTCCACATCCTCACCATCGAGGACCCAATTGAATTTACGTTCACCGACAAGAAGGCGATCGTCAACCAACGTGAAGTAGGGCTGGATGTGACTGATTGGCACATGGCACTGAAACACCTTGTCCGGCAAGACCCCGACGTCATCCTGGTGGGCGAGATGCGCGACCGCGAGACGTTCGAGGCCGGGATCCAGGCGGCGGAAACCGGGCACCTCGTTTTCGGTACGATCCACGCCTCGAGCGCCCCCAGCACGATCGGCCGCATTCTCGACCTTTTCCCGGCCGACATGCACACGTCGATCCGCCAGGGTCTGGCGTTCAATCTCAAGGCTGTCGTCGCTCAGAAACTCCTGCCCAGCGTCAAGCCCGGAGTGCAGCGCATGCCAGCCAACGAGATCATGATCCTCAACCCAACCATCCGCGAATTGATCACGAAGGCCGAGGACAAAAAACTGTCGGACGCCATCAAGATCGGCTTCCTCGAAGGCATGCTCGATTTCACGGAGAGTCTTCGACTGCTGGTGGACCGTGGCGATGTGGACAAGGCAGCGGCCCTGGAAGTGGCGCCGAATCCCGAAGCTCTGAAGATGGCGCTGAAGGGGATCAAGGTGGCAACGCCGGGGATCTTGTGACGGCACTGTTGTGAATCAGCCGACGTGCAGAAAATCGAACACTTCCTCGGCGATTCGATCCGGCCTGGTTACGAACGCAAGATGGCCGCAGCCTTTCAGATGCACCACCTTGGAATGCGGCAGTCCAGAGCATAGATCAGCCAGACTGCGTTCGGAAACCAGCAGATCACGGTCGCCTGCCAGCACAAGTGTCGGCACATTGATGCGTTCGAGGCGGCTGTCGAGGCGGAACTGTTCGACCAGATGGAAACGATGCGCCATGACGCTCTGATCGGTTTGCCAACATTGTTGGGTGACAAACTCTACCAGCGGTCCCCGTTTCTGGCGGCCCCCGAAAAAGAGATTGAAGAACTGGTTGACGAAGGGATTGTCCGCCGGCAACGGGTAACGGCCGAGAACCAGACTGGCCACTTGCTGCAACAGGCCACGTTCGAAGCGAGCACCTACCCCTTGAACCATCAGCCGGTGCAGACGGGATGGATAGCGTGCGGCGAACTCCAGAGCCAGCACGCCACCGAAGGAAACACCCATAAGCAGAGGCGATTCCAGGAAATGCCAGTCAAGAAACTCGGCCAAATCGTCCACGAGGTCAGTAATCCCAAATCGGCGCCGCAGCGCGAAACAATCATCTTCTCCCCGGAGCTGATAGCTGATGACGCGGAAATGACGAGCCAGAACCCTGGCCAAGGGGCCAAGCAATTCCAGGCCACCCGCCAAACCCGGAACCAATACGAGCGGCGGACCTTCGCCCCATTCTCGATATTCAACCGAATAGTGCTTGAGGTGCGCCAATCCTGAGCAACCCCGCGCTGGACTGTAGTCTGCTCCACTAGAAGCCAACCATTCCAAAGTAGCTTTCACTGCGATTCTCCAACAATCGTCGGAAGACAATGCTGAATTGAGGCATCTTACTTACGCATTCTTCATACCAAAGGTTAGCATCATTAAGAACCACAAAGCTAAAAACATCCGCAAAACACAACCTCAAGTCAGGCAATTACTTACATCTGTGGTTCTTCAGAGGCTGTCATTGTTGGCACATCCACAATTCCTTGATGCACAGGAAGTTAAGGTGGCGGCGCCGAAACATCGGCGCTTAGCGTCTGAATTTCGGCGCGTATTTCAGGCAAAAGAGAGAGATTAGGTAAGCTGGGGCGAGAAAATGTTCGCGGTACATCATTAGGCAACAAAATAGGTACAAGTTGTCTGCCAGCAATCATTTTTCGCTTTCCTTTGGGTTAATTGTGACTAGGATGTTGACTGACAATCATTGGTTGAATACATTGAGTGTGATGCGGCTGTACTGCATCGCTTGAGCACAACAATCATCCATACATAGAGTTATGTTCAAGCGCCGAAATATCGGCGCCGTTCGACAGGGTGGATGACTGATTACGAACACCATTCATCGTATTGCTGGCGGTTGGAATGATGTGGAGTTGGCAGAAGAGCATAGATCTGGCAAAGGAGTGGATAGCGTACCCACTGCTGAGATTGGCGGCAGTCTTCCGAAGTTTGTCAAATCCAACCTTCCGAAGTCGAGCCATCATTCTCCTTGCAGGTCTGTTGGTTTGCCTTTATGCGGGTTGCGTTCATTATTACGTCCTGTGGGTACCCGACATTGGCTTGCAATGTTTCTTCGGACCAGAGATCAGCCGAGTAACTCGCGAACCCTTCCATTCCCATCCTTCTTCTCTCGATGATACTATCGGCCCGACCCTGAAGGGCGCTCAAATCACACGCATAGGTGAACAACACATTGGAACCTGGCCGCAGTTCCTGCGCGACTCATTGCGCTGCGAGAACCGGCGACTCCCGTTGATAATGTGACCGCCCTGGATGACAGCGCTCTAAACCATGTTGTGCTGAAAGGCGAGTCAAAAGACAAGGAACTGGTTAAAGTCCAGGCACAGTTACGAGACGGCCGTATTGTATCTCACTGGTTCTGGGTTAGCAGATTGCCGGTGCAAATGCTGGTACCGTCCATCCTGTGGTTCTTTCTGAAACTGGGGCTATTCGTCGTCGGCGCCCTGGTCCTGTGGCAACGTCCCGACGACCGGCCGGCTTTGCAATTCTTCCTTCTGTGCATCGTCACATTCGGCGCGTATATCGGCGGGGACCACTGGTCACGAATCCTCACCCAACCCTTGCTGTTGTTGGCATTCACTCTGTGCAGCCTGCTGCTGCCGCCGATCAGCCTGCACTTCTACCTGCTTTTCCCCCGGCCCAAGCAGTTTCTCCAGCGTAATCCCGTCACGACTCTTCTGGCGATTTACGGACCTGCGCTGGTCTTCTTGCTCATTCTGGGTGCGATCTACACCTTCATTCGGCTACTGGCTCCAACCGACGAGGATGTCAACCAGGCCGTGAAACTATCACGCGGCGTAGTCTACGCCTACTTCATTGTGGCGGCCATTTGGTATCTGGCGAGCATCGTCTGCCTGGTACACAGTTACCGGGTAACCATCGAAACGACAGAACGCAATCAGGTGAAATGGATTCTGTTCGGCGCTCTGGCGTCGCTATTTCCTATCGGCTACACACTTTATCTTGCCTTTTTGAGGCGCGACGACTTTGGCAGCGGCGAAGGCACCTGGCCCATGTTCGTCGCCTCGGTATGTGTTACGGGCGCGTTCACGATCAGCATCACGCGCTACCGCCTCATGCAACTGGATCAGATCATCAGCTCGGGCATGATCTTCTTCTTGCTCAGCTCCCTGGCTGGACTGGTTTATTGGGCGGTAGTCTTCGCGGCAGCCCTCTTTTCCAGCCAGTGGATCACCGGGCCTTCGTTATCACAGGCCCTTGCCGTCAGCTCGGCTGTACTGGTCATTCTGTTGGTCCTGGACCTGATCCGCGGCAGGGTGAGACGTGCCCTGGACCGCCGTTTTTACCGGGAGAAGTATCAACTCGACCGAACATTGCAGCGCATGAGTCAGGCGGTCGAACAGCTTGTGGACGCGCCGACCCTCGCGCCGGCTGTTGCAGTCGTCGGCGGAGCTGTTTGGCGCGTCTCAGGGAGCGATTTACCTGCGGGTCGGTGAGGAACCGCTCTATCGACTGGCAGACAGCCTCGGACCGACACCTCCGCTCAACGAATTGTCTTCCGGCTGCCCGCTGATCGAGGTGCTGCAAGTGCGGGGCACTCTGGTGGCTCGTACACGTTCCGCCCGGATCGCGGACCCGGCGCTGCGACAGCTCCAATTTCTCGGCGGTGAGGTGGCCCGCGCCATGTTTCATGAAGATAAGATGCTCGCCCTGCTGGTCCTGGGACCGAAAACCGTTGGGTTGTATGGCAGCGACGATGTCAATCTGCTGGCCGCGTTTACCCAAATCACCGCTCTGGCCCTGGAGAGCACCCAGGGGCACCGGACCATAGAAACTCTCAATCGCGAGCTGCAAGCCAAGGTCGAGAAGATATCGGAGCAGCAGCGTCGCATCCTGACGCTGCAAAGCCAGCTTACGAAGCGGGAAGCGCAAAGCGTGACGCCAGCTGGGCCGAACGGAGACAACGGCCATCACGAAAAAACGGCCGAGATTCTTCCAGCCGCTGCCGGCATCATCGGCGGCAGCGGACAGGTACGTCAGCTTATGCATCTGGTGCGCAAGGTTTCGGCCAGCCCGTCGGCGGTCCTCATACGCGGCGAAAGTGGCACCGGCAAGGAATTGCTGGCACGTGCGCTGCATGATAATCAGCGCCCGCGCGACCAAGGCGTTCGTCAAGGTCCATTGTGCCGCACTGTCGCCGAGCCTGCTGGAAAGTGAGCTTTTCGGTCACGTCAAAGGCGCGTTCACCGGCGCCCATCGGGACAAGGTTGGTCGCTTCGAGCTGGCCGACGGGGGTACGGTGTTTCTCGATGAGATCGGCGATATCAGTCTGGAGGTGCAGACCAAGCTCCTGCGTGTGCTGCAAGAGATGACATTCGAGCGCGTCGGTTCAAGCGACCCGCTCAAGGTCGATGTCCGCGTCATCGCCGCCACCCACCAGGATCTGGAACAGTTCATTGTTCTGGGCCGTTTCCGCGCCGATCTCTACTATCGGCTCAACGTCATCTCGATTACAGTCCCACCTCTGCGCGAGCGCCGGGAAGACATCGTGGAGCTGGCGATGCACTTCCTCCGCCTCTATTCCCAGCGCTGCGGCAAGGATGTGATGCAAATCGACGACGACGCGCTGGCGGCACTCAAGGCACACCACTGGCCGGGCAACGTCCGCCAGCTGGAAAATGTTCTGGAACGGGCGGTGGTTATCAGCGAGGGACCGGTCATCACGCTAAATGAATTGCCGCCCGAATTACTTCATAGCGGAAACGGGACCAGCACCCAGGCGAGTTACCCCGGCTCGCCGGCAGAAACCTCTCCTTCGCCATCGGCGAACGGCGGAGTGAAGGCCGAGCGTGCGGATCGGGCCCGCCGGGAACGTGAACAACTTGTTCGTGCCCTCGCCACGGCCCAGGGCAACAAGACTGAAGCCGCGCGGGCCCTTGGCATGGCACGAAGCACACTCGTCAGCCGGTTGAAGAAGCATGGATTGCAGTAAGGTCCAGCGGCGTACCGCAGGGGAGCGCCGCTGACTTGCCCAACGCGCTCCCCTGCGGGTCGCGGCTAAACAGAACGATCGCCTTGAGTTGCCGGCGACCTTCCTGAAGCGCTCTTCGCAAGAAACGGCGCAAGTGAATCACCGGTGAAGATGATGACGTAGCCGATGCGGGCACCCTTTGACCGGGGTCGAAACGTGAGCGTGTAGGGACTGACCTGTGCGTCGACTTCAGAGCTCAAGGCATCCAGATCGAATTGATCACGGGAGAGGATGTACACGGTTGCTCGTTCTCTTCCCTTGATGAAGAGAAGCATGGGCACACGCTTGCCCTGGAATTGGGCAAGATCGTAGTGTGCCAGGAGACTGTAATCAAATTCGCGAGGTACAGACAACTCGACCCTGTGGGTGCTCTTAAACCAGGCTTCCACGTCGGCAGAATCAGGGTTGATGTGGAGGGTGCTGTATTCGCCCACGACGGCCACAGGCTCAACCCTGGCTGGGCTAGTCAGGTAGGAGTACAACCATGAAGACGCCACCATCAAGAGGACAGCAGCGACAGCGAGCGAGCCCCACCGCTTGAGCCGCCTCCAGCGCAGGCTGGCATCGTCCACTCCCAGACTGGTCAACAGCCGGTCGCGAAGTCCTTCCGGCGGCTGGACAGCGCAGCTAGCGGCACCGAGCTGCTGTTCCAGCCGGCGCTCCGCTTGAAAGATCGCCGTGCAGCTGGAACAACCCGCCAGATGTGTCTGCAATTCCTGAGCATCCTCTGGTACCAGTTCGGCAGCAGAGGGACGTGTGAATTCGATCAGGATCTGGGCAGTCTTACAGTGCATCTTTCTCCCTCCGTTGACTATCGCCGCGTCCATTTCCGTCGGGGCCGATGAGCAAGTTACGGAGATGGGCCTTGGCGCGGGCCAGACGCGACATCACGGTGCCCAGGGGTAGATCCATCTGCTCGGCAATGTCGCGGTAACTGAAACCTTCAAAGTAATACAAGATCACCGCTGACCGGAAAACCTCCGGCAATTCGTTGAGGGCTTTTTGCAGCTGTTCTGGCTCGATCTCAGGCAACGCATCCGGCGACGGCTGCGGCAACTCACTCACGCCATCGATCGACACACAGCGCTGCCGCTGATCGTCGCGGACACGGTGCAAGTAAGCATTGCGCAGGATGCTGAACAACCAGGGTTTGGCCCGGCTCCAATCGCGAGCTGAGCCAGCTTTGACTGTGCCTTGCAGAAAGCATCCTGCGTAAGATCTTCGGCTTCTGGAGCCATTCCTGTCAAGCGGAAAGCGTAGCGGTAGAGAGCAGCATAGTGTTCCTCTACCAAGCGTTGCACAGTCCGTTGACTGCCGGGCAAACCCATTGCGGATAACCCTCACATTAACATGAACCCTGGAAGATGCCTTTTATTCCCAGCGAACGCGCAGAAAAAGATGTGCGGCTAAATTTTACAACTTTTTCGCGTATCTAACCAGCGTTCGCCAGGTCGTCGTATCGTCACAATGCCTTTCTCATCATGCAGTTAGATTATGCATCTTGCCGCTGATGTGCCAGGACAAAACGACCGAGAAAGATTTTGTGAAAAAATTCGGGAATATTCGCGGCAAGGTCGTATCTTAATTGTGAGCCACCAGCCACAGGGGCTGGAATATATGGCGTTGCTGATTCTCCACTCTCCACGAAAGGATGGTTCAACTGTGAAGAAATTGCTTGCATTGCTGGTGATGGGCGCTTTTCTTGTAGCCGTGTCTGGCTGCGGTCCGGATGCGACCACGCCGGCTAAGCCGAAGGCAACAACCCCGACCACCCAGCCGGACAAGGCCGCCCCCGACAAGGTTGGTGACAAGCCCGCTGGTGACAAGCCCGCTGGCGACAAACCCGCTGGTGACAAGCCCGCTGGCGACAAACCGGCAGGCGACAAACCCGCTGGTGATAAGCCGGCTGGTGACAAACCCGCTGGTGATAAGCCGGCTGGTGACAAACCCGCTGGCGACAAACCGGCAGGTGACAAACCCGCTGGCGACAAACCGGCACCAAAGTAATGTTGCCAGAAAAGTCCAGAGCCCCAAGGCGACCCGTTTTAGGGCGAGAAACTTTCGGGTCGATATGGCAAACCTCTGGGCGGATTGCGGATCGCTCAATATAAACTTAGCAACTGTTTTGCCCTGGTGATCTTGCCAGTTGTTGAGATCACTCTTGGGGAATGCCCGGGTGTACACCGGGATTCCAGGTTTCTAGTTTTGGATTCCAAACTTGAAAGGATGGCTATTGTGAAGAAGTTGATTGCATTGTTGATCGTGGCTGGTTTCTTGAGCGCGGGGTTGATTGGGTGTGGTCCTACCCCCACAAAGGCGACCACCCCTGCGCCGGCAACGGCACCGAAGTAGTAGGCGACAATCTACTCGCCCTGTTCCAGTCGATTTCAAGAGCCGGCTGTGCATGCACAGCTGGCTCTTTCTGTTTATTCCCTCGGTTTTGTGTGGAGAGAGTAGCCCCGCTATCGCTTGGGCGGAGAGTTCGCCGTTGCCGTTTCTGTCCGAGATCCCTGATGCACGCGGATTTTTTCGACTACGATCTGCCACTGGAACTCATTGCTCAGGAACCCTGCGCCGAGCGTGATAAGGCACGACTTCTGGTAGTTCGCCGAGCGAGTTCTGCTCTGGAGCATCGTTTCTTTCACGAGCTTCCCGATCTCATCAATCCCGGCGACTTGCTGGTCCTCAACAACACTCGTGTCTTGCCGGCCAGGCTGCTCGGCCATCGCCAGTACACGGGCGGCAAGTGGGAAGGGCTGTTTCTGCGCCAGCTTGCCGATGGCACCTGGGAGCTGCTCACCCAGACTCGTGGCCGGCTAATGAAAGGCGAAACCATCGAGGTCGAGCCTGGACCGTTGCAACTGCATCTTGTCGGTAAGTCACCCGAAGGATACTGGTTGGCCCGGCCCAGCGAAGCCGGATCACCGACGGAGTTGCTCGCCCGACATGGTCATGTGCCGTTGCCGCCGTACATTCGCAAGGGTAGTGCTGTTCCAGCCGACCTGGAGCGTTACCAGACGGTGTATGCCTGCGAGGCCGGAGCGGTGGCAGCGTCCACGGCTGGTTTGCACTTCACGCCACGGCTTTTTGACAGGCTACAGCAGCGCGGGATCGCTTGGACATTCGTGACATTACACGTTGGCCTCGGCACGTTTCAGCCGATCAAGACGGAGGATGTGACCGCTCATCGCATGCACCGCGAATGGGGGGAACTGCCCTCAGCAGCCGTGGAGGCAATTCAGGCATGCCGGCAACGGGGCAATCGTGTAGTGGCGGTGGGTACGACATCGGTGCGTGTTCTGGAGACCGTGGCGGCGATTGGTGAGCTGCGGCCCTGGTCGGGAGAGACAGAGCTGTACATATACCCGCCCTATGAATTTCGCGTGGTGGATGCGCTGGTGACGAACTTTCATCTGCCGCGGACGACGCTGTTGCTACTGGTCAGTGCATTTGCGGGGGTTGATTTGCTGCGGCAGGCATACAGGACAGCCATTGAAGAGCGGTATCGGTTTTACAGTTATGGGGATGCGATGTTGATATGCGGATGAGGGATTAGCTGTTGATCTCTGCCAAAGCCCTTGCCAAATGGTCAATGTCTTCGTTCGTGCTGAACGCTCCCGGGCTGGCCCGCACCGTCCCCTCCGGAAATGTTCCAATCGACCGATGAATGTACGGAGCGCAGTGCAATCCGGGCCGTACCGCCACGTCGAACGCCTGATCGAGAATGCCGCCAATCTCCGCGGGGGGCAGCGCTTCGCTGCGAAAGCTCAAGGCGCCGACGCGCTGCGATGGATCGGCGTGGCCGAACACCTTGTAACCGCCGATTTCTTGAACGCGAAATCGCAAGCGTTGGGTTAGATCGACTTCGTGCTTGTGAATGCGCTCCATGCCTTGTTCTTGAACGTAGCGAATCCCGGCAGCCAACCCTGCTACTCCGAGCACGTTGGGGGTACCGCCTTCGAGGAAATGGGGTAACTCACGCGGCTGTGTTTCATTCGATGAATCGCCGCCGGTGCCGCCTTCGCGCCAGGCACGCAGTTGCGCACGCGGCCCAACATAGAGCGCACCCGTTCCCGTCGGCCCCAGCAGCGCCTTGTGGCCGGGGAATGCCAGCAGGTCAATGGCCATCTCTTGCACGTCAATGGGTAGGACGCCAGCGGTCTGAGCGGCATCGACGAGGAAGAGGATATCGTGCCGCCGGGCGATCTGTCCAACCTCGACAATCGGCTGCACGGTGCCGAGGACGTTGCTGGCGTGAGTCAGAGCGATCAAGCGCGTGCGCGGTGTGACGGCATTGCGAATGGCGTCCGGATCGATAGTGCCGCCGCCGTCGGCTCGAAGTCGTGTCAGGCTGATTCGGCCGGCCAGTTCCAGCGCCCGCAGAGGCCGGCTGACGCTATTGTGCTCGAGATCGGTGGTGATAACGTGGTCGCCTTCTTGCAGCACGCCCTTGAACGCCATGTTGAGGCCGTCGGTGCAGTTGAGCGTGAAGATGAATCGCTCAGGCCCTTCGCCGTGGAAGAACTGGTTGAGCAGATGCCGGGCGTCATCGAGAGCGTGCTCGGCGGCCAGAGCCATCTTGTGACCGGCCCGCCCTGGATTGGCGAGGCTGGTGGCGCAAAGCCATCAAGGGTCTGATAGACGGCTTCAGGCTTGGGAAAACTGGTGGCGGCGTTGTCGAGGTAGATCATGCAGGCTCGATTTCCATGTTAAGGTTGGGGTCAATGCCGTTGATGACGGGCAGCGTATGATGTAACCAGAAAGACATGAGGGTCCATTCCTCAGCAACTTCCAGAAGCCGGCTCTGACATTGCTCCGGTGTATCCGCGTTGGCCCAGACGCCGGGCATGTGGGGAATCTCACCCCAATAGCGTCCATCCTCCATGACTTCATAGCACGCCGTTTTCATTGCGGCTTCCAAATATTCTTTGAGCATGGGTTTAATCTCGTGAACCAAATCCAGTATATCACGCCGCTGGTTATCGCACCAATATCATCAATGTCCCACATACTTTGCATACAACGTCCGTGCCCTGTCCACGTCGCTCGTCCCCTTGATGATCGCCCGGCCGTCGGGGAAGACCGTGAACTCATGCCCCTCGGCAACGAACTTCAGCAGGAATCGATTGAAGCTCACCTCGCCAAGTTGCTCGAGATGGCGAGCCATCTCCGTCGAAATTGAGCTTGTGTCGCCGTGCGATGCGATACCTGCACGGCGTTGCGGCCGCACAGGCTCGTGGTCTGCGAGCCATGTTCGCCGTCGAGCCATTCAAAGCGGCGGTGCTGGCAGCAGGGGCAATCGACCTTGCCCAGCAACGGAGCGATCTTGATGCTGCCGCTGCACGTTGTCCCAGACATCGACGTAGATCAGATCGCGATTGATCTGCTCGAGCTGGCCGGCAAGAATCTTGAACGCCTCGGCGGACTGATAGCTGGCAATGATATTGACGATGGGAGACAGCACGCCGGCTGTCTCGCATGTGCCGGCTTCACCGGGAGCCGGAGCCGCTTCGAAGACGCAGCGGAGACAGGGTGTCTCGCCAGGCAGGATAGTCATCGTCTGGCCGTGACTGCCGATGCAGCCGCCGTAGATCCACGGCTTGCCGAGCTTCACGGCGGCGTCGTTGATCAGATAGCGAATCTCGAAGTTGTCGGTGCCGTCGAGGATCAGGTCAGCGTCCTTGACCAGTTCCATGATGTTCGTGCGGTCGATGTCGGTGACGACCGGCTCGATGTGGACCGAGGAATTGATGGCGTTGAGCTTGCGGGCGCCGGCCTCGGCCTTGGGGAGGTTTTCCGCCACATCGTTCTCATCGAAGAGGACCTGGCGTTGCAAGTTGTTCGTCTCGATGAAGTCACGATCGACGAACCGAAGATGTCCGACGCCGGCGCGGACCAGGATGTTGGCCAGGACAGTGCCGAGGGCGCCGCAGCCGCACAGCGTCACATGGCTGGCAAGCAGGCGGCGCTGGCCCTCCACGCCGATGCCGTAAAAGCGCATCTGCCGGCTGTATCTTTCCAGGGACACGTCCATCTCTACGCCGCACCTCTCAATGATGGCGAGTGAATCTGCAACAGTGGCCCGAAGCGTTAGCGAGGGAGGCTCCATCCCTCGCTAACGCTTCGGGCCCGTGTGCTGCCGAATTGCGCCAATGTTATAGCGACTCCTACTCAGCACCGAAATGTTTGACAATGTGATCCATCGCCGGGACAAAGTACAAAGCCGCTCCGATGTGCGTGCAGTCGAACCATACGATCTTCTGCTCGCCGCTGGCCTTCCACAGGGCTTCGGCCATTTTCGGCGGCACGATGTCGTCGCGTTTGCCGGCGATGATAAGCAGTTTGCGATCTTTCAAATTGCCTGCGCAGGTCAATGGATCGACCGGAGCAAGCAGCTTGGCCACTTTCTCCTTGTTGCCGCCGAGTGCTTCCCAAACTTTCCTGTAAGTCGCGGCTTTGGGATGATCGTAATAGCCGTCCGCAAGGCCGCCGCCGCCAAGTAAGACCGCAACCCGCCCAAGACGCGGCTCCATTTCGGCGGTCAGAGCGGCCATGAAGCTGCCAAGACTCGTGCCCATGATACCCAGCCGCTTCGGGTCGAGTTCCTTGCGCGCTTCGAGCCAGGCAGAGGCCCGGCGCAGGTCGAGCACCGTTTGCCGGATGCCCTCGAACGTGCGGACGAAGTCAGTTGACAGGAGACGGACGTTGCTGCCCGGCGGCCGCCGTGGCCCGTAGTAAGCCATCTGCACGAACAGGGCGGCGATGCCGTTATGGGCCAGGTGGGTAGAGATCAACCGCGACACACTCTGATCGCCAGCGGTGATATCGAGCACAATCACGCCGGGGAACGGCCCTGCCCCCTTGGGCCGATAGTATTCCGCGTGGACAGTGTTGTTCTCCTTGACGGTACTCTCGACAGGCGATGGAAAACGGAGGTGATAGATTTCGACGCCGCTGTGCGGTAGATCGTGCTTCAGCTCCATTTCGTAGTCGAAGGTGTGCTCGTCCAGGCGGTAGCGCTCGGGGATGTTTTTCTGATCGCCGACGAGTTTGAAGGATACGGTGCCTTTCTCGGCCTTGGCGGGTGTGGCATCTTGTCCTGGCACGGCGAAAGCGATGGCGAGCGCGAGACCGAGCATGGGAATCCTCCTTATTTTCAGGGTCCAGGTCCGACTGCGGGCGGCCGGTGACTGTCATCATTACCAAAGTATAGTGGCGAGAAGCAAGTGATCCCAGCCCGTCGCCAGTTGGCGTGTCGCAATCAGCGCACTTGCAAATGCAAGGCTAGTTTGGCGACCACGAGTTGATTGAGACTGACACCTTCGGACTCCGCTTCGCTGGCCAGGGCGGCGTGGAGCGACTTGGGGATACGCACATTGAACTTGCCGCTGTATTCACGCCACTGGGGGCCGACGCGGGGTTCCGGCAAGCTGTCGATCAACTGGTCGATTCGCCGGCTTTCTTCTGTCTTGGCAAAGGCCGCACGGTCCGCCGCGCTCGGGAACAGCCGCACAAACGGGCCGCTGGGACTGTAAACCGCATTGTTTGCTTCCACCCAGGTCAAACCCGGTGTTTCCGCCAGCTTGTGCGCAAGTGTTAGCAATTCCTGCGCACGGGGCTTGATGCTTCGTTTGGACATGTATGAGTCTCCGGCTAATCCAGGTCAATAACCTCGCCGCCTTCACGAATACCAGATTCGGTACTGGAGGTAAATAAGATGATATTCGGGCATGTCATATTCGCGCGCATGCTGAATCCTCCGCAATTCGGCGATGGGGCAGATCCGAGCACGCCCTACCCCATCAACTTCTGGAATTCCTCGAACAGGTACGCACTATCGTGCGGCCCCGCCGAGGCTTCTGGATGATATTGCACGCTGAAGATCGGCCAGCGCCGGTGCCGCATCCCTTCCAGGGTGCCGTCGT
This sequence comes from uncultured Gemmataceae bacterium, assembly GCA_963804745.1. Classification (GTDB taxonomy): domain Bacteria; phylum Planctomycetota; class Planctomycetia; order Gemmatales; family Gemmataceae; genus CAWDRY01. The sequence goes on along the minus strand of CAWDRY010000018.1, from coordinate 32,493 downwards.
TCAAGTTGATGTGCGTAGCTTCCAGATCGTAGGGTAGCTTGTCAAGGCGGACTGCGAAGCCGTGGTTCTGAGTAGTGATTTCCACCCGGTCGGTTTGCTTGTTGAGCACAGGCTGGTTGACGCCGCGATGGCCGAACTTGAGCTTGAACGTCTCGCCGCCCAGAGCCAGGCCGAGGAGCTGATGTCCCAGGCAGATGCCGAAGATCGGTTTCTTGCCCGCCAGGTTGCGAATCGTGTCGATCGCGTAGGTGAGAGGCGCAGGATCGCCAGGACCGTTTGACAGGAATACCCCGTCCGGCTGATGTTCCAGGACCTGCTCGGCGGTCGCGGCGCCGGGCAGAACCGTGACCCGGCAGCCAACCTGGACAAGGCAGCGGAGGATGTTCCATTTCATTCCGTAGTCGAGCGCAACGACGTGATGGGTCGCCGGTCGTGCGGGCAGATAGATCGTGAAGGGAGTGGTAAAGCCCTGGTCCCACTGAAACGGCAGGCTAGGCATTACCTCACGCACCAGGTCCCGGCCGACGATGTTGGGGCTGCTACGTGCTTTTTGAACGAGTTCCACGTCGTCCAGCACCATCGTGGACAGGATGCCGGTCATGGTGCCGCGAACCCGCAAGCGGCGGACCAACGCCCGTGTGTCGATCCCTTCCAGCCCCATGATGCCGTACTGAGCAAGATAATCGTCCAGATTGCCCTGTGACCGGAAGTTGCTGGGTATCCGCGATCAGCTCCCGGACGATGAAACCCTCGACTTGCGGCTTGCTCGATTCGGTATCTTCCTGATTGACGCCGTAGTTGCCTATGAGCGGATAGGTCATGGTGACGATCTGTCCCTTGTAAGACGGATCGGTGAGCACTTCCTGATAGCCGGTCATGCTGGTGTTGAAGACGACTTCGCCGAACCTCTCACCGGTCGCGCCGAAGCCGCGACCGGTGAAGACAGTGCCGTCTTCAAGGGCAAGTTTTGCGATGGTGCTGGACATTCATGATTCTCCTCGCCAACGTCGCTGAACAACTTTAAGACAATGAGAGGGCGCCGCAATGTCACGATCCGCGTTCGCATTCCTTCGAGCCGGTTTTCATTGTTTCAAGGGCCTGGCGGTAATCCTCAAGAGTCAAATCTGCGAATAGGACGCGCCGTTCCTCAGTGTAATTTCCCGCCCCAAGGCCGAGTTGCCCAAAGAATCGCACGGTGTCCAGGACTCCCATTTCACGGCAGGAAGTTTTGCGATGGTGCTGGTCATTCATGTTCCTTGGTCGGTTGCGAAATTCACGCACAGTGACTTGTCTTTCCCCGTGATCGTATGGGTCGCTTGGCGTGGCGTGATTGTTCGACCTCCCGCCAAAACTGGTCATGGGGAATTCCCTCACCCTTTTGGAGTTGCTCGTGAGCTTCCTCAAAAATAGACCGCAGCGTTCGCGGACGGCTAACGGCAAGTTGCTCAGCTTCCGCCTTGTCATTGACGGCTAACAGCAAGGCGACCGGCTTTCCGTTGCGCGTAATGAGCACCGGTTGCTCGCGGCTGGCGTCCAGGTAGTCATTAAACTGAGCCGCGATCTTCGCGGCCGACGCAGTCTTCATAACGTTGCCTCCTCTCCGCCATGCTTATCCAATCAGCTTGAGGCATCTTGTCCGCCGCCGAGCAATCCATAATCACGCAACGTCTGCCGAATCCTCCCCTCCCCAGCCGCATCCAGCGGGCACATCGGCAACCGCAACTCGCCCGTCCCCCGTCCCAGCAGCTTCATGGCCGTCTTGATCGGTATCGGGTTGGTAGCCACCCCCAGCAGGTCGCGGCACAGCGGGAACAGCCGCCGGTGAAGCTGGACTGCCTCGCGGACTTTGCCGGCCTCGAAGGCCGCCACCAGCGCCTTCATGTCGCGTGGTACAATGTTGCCCACCACGGAAACGACTCCTCTCGCCCCGATGCTCATGAGCGGCAAGGTCAGGCTGTCATCGCCGCTCAGAATGCGTCAGGTTACACAGGGCCGCGATTTGCGAGGCCTGGTCGAGCGAACCGGTGGCCTCCTTGATGCCGACGATGGTGGGAATCTCGGCCATTCGAGCAATGGTCTCCGGCAGCATATTGGAGCCGGTGCGGCCGGGGATATTATAGAGGACAATCGGCAGGTCCACGGCTTCCGCGACAGCCTTGAAATGGCGATAATAACCTTCCTGGGTCGGCTTGTTGTAGTAGGGTCCGACCATGAGCGCCCCGTCGGCCCCGGCCCGGCGAGCGAACTTCGTCAGGCGAATGGCCTCGCGCGTGCTGTTGGAACCGGTGCCGGCCATCACCTTGATCCGGCCCGCCGCTCGTTCGACGACGGCGGCGATGACGCGCTCGTGTTCCTCGTGGTCCAGCGTCGGCGATTCCCCTGTTGTCCCCACGGGGGCCAGGCAGTCGCTGCCCTGTTCGACGTGCCAGTCAACCAGGCGGCCCAGATTATCGAAGTCAACCTCCCCCTCGCGGAACGGGGTCACCAGAGCAATCGTCACCCCGGCGAATTGCTCTCCCTTGGTCTTGCTCATAATGGTCTCCAGAACGATTGATACTCGCCAGAACTTGTCGCGGCAGGGCTACGTGCTCGGCATGGCATCCAACTTCTCGCGCACCCAGGCGCGCACTGCCTTGAGGACGGCAAAATACTCCATGCTCTCGCACATTTGCAAGAATCTTGCGATCTGGCTCAGAGGCACACCTGGAAGTGACGGGCTGTAATCGGAGGTCTTGTAGCTGCCATCCTGTTGAAGAAGATGTGCTAGTAATATGTTGCCGTCATACGTCCAAACTTCCGGCACGCGCAGAGCCGCGAAAATGGCCATGTGCGCCAGCGCCTTACGGGAGACTTCTATCTCCATAACAACATCTGGCGGCGGGTCACGGGTCGGGTCCCATTCAAGCTTCCCACGCATCTCAGGCTCATGGGCAACCCAGTAGCACTCGTCTGGTTCCAGACCGGCAGCCAAATCTCTTCGCCTGAAAGTCATGTTGCCGGCCGGCCAAACCGCAATACTCATTTCCTCGGCAACTGTCTCGAGGAGCCGGCCCGACCAGTGCTTGTATACCTCATGCCTCGGAGATGTCGTCATGAATTCCAGTCTCCCACTGTCATAGGTTAGACGCAGCCCGGCCCGGTCCTGCAAGGCATCACCAATCGCTTCGTACTGCTCCCATGTGATGTTGTCCAGCAACAAGGTTTGGCTCTCGACCGTTCGCTCGGCCTGGAGTTTTCTTGTCGGTCTTGGAGCTTCTACGACGATACTCATGTTCGTACCCTCTCCCATCCACTTGCCGTCTTTCGCTCATTCTACCAAGCCAGCGCCTGCGGCGACCAGTCGATTTACGATCTCCAGGGCTTCTTTAGATGTCGTGATCTTCCCTTCCAGCTCGAGATTCCCGAACCGCATCCAGCAAGCGTTTGAACAGCGGCCCTGCTTCAAGACCATGCTGGATGAGGTCATTGCCGGTTATCAGCGGCGGCGGGTTGAGGTCCGCTTCGGTCCACTCGCTCAGCAACTTTTCGCAATACTCCACATGATCCGTGCTGTGGCCGCTGGCCAGAGCATCCGCGCGATGCAGGGCGAGCAGTTCCCGGATGCCTGGATGGGCCAGGATCATTTTGAGCTTGCTGATTCGCATCTGCCGTGCATCGCAAAGATAGTCATGCTTCTCGACCAGCCATTCGGTCCGCTCCCGTTCATCATTGGATAGCTTCAGTCGCGAACAGACTTCCCTTGCCGGCCGGCAGCCAACCTCGTGCAGCAACGCGGCAAACGCTAGAGGAAAAGACACCTCGGAGCCGAGCCGTTCGAGGACGCACATCACGTGGTCCCACTGGCTGCCCGTCGAATCGCCAGGTGTCTGCGGCAAGGCTTTCATAGGCAGCAGCTCCGGCAGGATGACCGCCGCCAGCCCCAGATCGTGAAGCAGGTTGACCCCGCCGGCCCGCCGCCGATGGACCAGCAATCGGCGCAGTTCCTCCGCAATGCGCCGGCGCTCACGACCGTGATCTGCTCGGCCATGTACTTGACGGCCTCCGCTGTTGCGGGATGGACGTGCAGATCAAAGCAGGTGGTGAATCGGACGGCGCGGAGCATGCGCAGCTTGTCTTCGGCAAATCGTGTCGCCGGGTCGCCGATAGCTCGCAGCACTCGGTTGCGCAGGTCCTCCTGGCCGCCCACGTAGTCGATGAGCCGATTCTCGATCGGGTCGAAGAACATGCCGTTGATGGTGAAGTCCCGCCGCAGAGCATCTTCGCGGGCCGAGGCAAAGACCACGGCGTCGGGATGCCGGCCGTCGCTGTAAGACACGTCGGAGCGAAACGTAGCCACCTGCACCTGGAGCGGCTCGCCCGGCGAGCGCGGACCGAGGACTTCGACGACGCCGAAGCTCATGCCCACGGCCACGGTGCGCCGGAACAACCGCCGCACCTCTTCGGGACGGGCGTTCGTGGCAACGTCATAGTCTTTCGGTGTCAGGCCGAGCAACTCGTCGCGCACGCAGCCACCGGCCCAGAGCGATTCGTACCCGGCGGCTCGCAGGCGTTTCACGACATCAATGGCAAATTCGCGTTCGGTCATTTCACCCAGATCAGCAAGTGATTGCGCCCGTAGCGGCGTACTTCCCACTGCCCACCGGCGCAGAGCTTATCGAGAACCTCGCTAGGTTCGGATTGTAGCACGATGACCGATCCCTCGTAGACCTTGTTTTGCAACTGGGAAATCAACAGCAACATGTCGTCGGGCCGGCGTTTCAGGTCGATGAAGGGAGGACTGAGAAAGACGTTGACAGGTTCGGCCGGAGGTTGCCAGCGTTCGATCCAGCGGTACACATCGGCCCTGGCCACCTTCCCTTGCTCGGTCACGCCCAGATTGCGCAAGTGCCCATCAATGTCACCAACGAGTCTGGCATCGCGCTCGATAAAGATGACCAGGCTGGCGCCGCGGCTCAAGGCCTCGATGCCGACGACGCCGGTGCCGGCAAAGACGTCGAGGAAAGGCCGCTCGGGAACGGCATTGCCGAGAAGGCTGAACAGGGCCTCGCGCACCATCTGCGGCGTGGGCCGAAGGTGGGGATTGACCGAACATGTTATCTTGCGGCCGCGGAATTCCCCGGCCACGATTCGCACCTGCGCACGCATGACACTGCTGAACCTTCAAGAACGGCAGCCCGAAACACCGGCAATTGCTACATCCTCTTGCTGGCTACCGGCAGCAATTATTGTACTCTCGCTTGCGCGTTGGGCTAACGTTTTCTCGTTAGCCTGACGCGCAAGCGAAGGGTGAACTGGCGCTTGCCGGCGCTACGGGCTTGGAGATCTCATACCTGATGTTATTTTGCCTTCTCGGGTATGTTTGGCAATGGCTGACTGGTGACACGCTGCTGGCAGGGGTCCACGGTCCCCAGCAGCATCATCAGCCGCAGCTGGGCCTTGTCGTAACTGTTCAGCGTCGTCATGTACTCAAGGTGAGCCAGCGAAAGCGACTGGATGGTTTGCAGCACTTCCAGCGCCGAACTGCCGGGGATATGCTCCGTCAGGCGATCGTTGCTGAGCTTGTATGCCTCGCGCTCGTGCTTGATCCGGCCGTCGAGGAGCTGAACCTGCTCTCTCCCGGTCAGTATGGCTTCACGGCTCTCCTGAACTCCCAGTGCCAACTTGTTACGCAAGTCCTGGTAGGTAAGTTGTGCTTGCTGCAACTTGCTCTCGGCCACCCACCGGCGATCGCGTGCGTTGATCAAGTCGGTCAGGCTCCAGCGGGCCTCAACCATGAGGTCCCACCGATTGTCCCCCGTCATGTTGTCGCCGGGACCACCGCCGTAGAAGCCTTGGTCCATGCGGAAGTTGACAGTGGGAATAAAGCGGCCAGGCCCTTTGGACTTCTCATAGCCGTCCTGGATGACGGACAGCAGTGACACCATCTCCTGGATGCCGGGGCCATAGGCAAGTGCCCGTGCCATGAGATCGCTGGCCGGCGGCGTGACATCGACAAGCTCGAAAGGTGCGAGTTTGCTATCCACCGGCACCAGCTCGAAATTGGGCCCCAGACCCAGCAGGTAGGACAGTTTGGCCGAAGCCGCGTTGCCACGCTGGTGCAAGCGCGCCGACACCTGATGGAGTCCCATGAGTTGAGCCTGGATGCTCTCGACCTGAACCTTGGCTCCCGGCTCCACCTTGAGAAGATCGCGGGCCTTCTTCAGCAGATCCGTCTGGTACTGCGCCAGTTCGCGGGCGACCTCTTCACCCGTCCGGGCCGTCAAGAGATCGATGTAGGTGCTGCTGGCGTCCAAAAGGTTTTCGTTGGTGACCCGGCTCAATTCCCCCTTCTGTTGCCAAATTTTTCGCTCGGCGTTGATCCGCTGGAACATGGCGTCATGCAGGTCGATCCGGCCGTCTACTCCCAAACCGGCGAAGAGTGCCCCCATGCTGGTGTGAGTGATGGTACCGTCCTCGTTCTGGATGCTCCCTTCGTACCGAGTCCAACGCGGGCCGAAACCGATGTTCGGCAACCAGGAGCGGTCCGCCAGACACTTCTCGGCAAAAGCCTCATTGACGCGCTCCCGAGCCAGCGCAATCTGCGTGTTTTGCTCGCCGGCAAGTCGGAATACCGTGTCCAGACTGATGGGCAGGACCTTGACCTGCGCCTGCCCGGCGGCAGGCGCTACCGATGGGGCGATCTCTCCCTCGTTGCTGGCCCCGCGAGCCACGATGGGAACGGTTTCGGAACTGGCGACGGCAACGTTGGAACGACACAATGGGAGAGACACACGAGGCGAGACAGCCGTCTCGTGTGAGCATCCCAGCGCCAGCAACGGCAGTCCGGCGGCAAATAGACCGATCTTCAGCCAATGTGTACGCAACAGCCTGGGCAGTCTGGAAAAAATGGCGGTTTTCATGAAGGATCTCCCATCATCTATCTAGTGCGGAGTTTCACACTCTTGCCTGTTTCATCGGTGTTTCGGGATTTAAACTTTGTTCTTTATCCTCTGTCTTTTGTGGTTCCGGTCGCAACGGCGCAAGAGAAACACATGAGGCAGCTTCAAGCCGCACTTCACCTCCGGAGCCGAGCGTGTTATAACCCCTGTGGAGTTTTTGGCTCCACGACCCGGTTGGGCCGTGTCCGGTAAGCGATGCGGCCGGAAATGGGAACAGTTACTCAGGAGACGCCATTATGCGCTATCACTCGTTGGCCCTGGCAGCTATCTTGTTCGGAACTACCCTGGCAATCGCCCAGCAACCGGTCCCTCCCCCCCGGCCGGCTGCGCCTGCTCAGCCCGACCGCCTCGACGAACATCTGCGCACCTGGGAAAAGCAGATGCAAGCCTTGCAAGCACTGGCTGCCGAATGCAAACGTACCGAAAAGAACAAGACCTTCCAGACGGTGGATGTCTACAAAGGGGTGGCCCGGTTCTTGCGGCCCAACATGGCTTCGCTGGAGATGGAAAGAGAAGACAAGCCGGGCGTCCCCGTGGAAAAGTTCATCTGCTCCGGCACGTTCATTTACCAGTTCCTGTTCCAGCAGAAGGAGGTCCGCGTTCACGAGCTTCCCAAGCCCAAGCAGGGGCAGATCGCGGACGACGGCTTCCTTGCCTTCCTTTTCGGCATGAAGGCGGCAGAGGCCCGCGAGCGCTACGATCTCAGGCTTGTGAAAGAGGATCAGTGGTACGTCTATGTTGAAATCCTGCCCCGGACCAACGCCGACAAGGCCGAGTTCCAGAAGGCACGGCTCGTGCTCAACAAAGATAATTATCTGCCACGCCAGTTCTGGTTCGAGCAACCCAACGGCGACGAGGTGACCTGGGACATCGGCCCGCGCGTCGACACCAATCCCAAGCTCAACCGCCGGGATTTCGAGCCTACCACACCCCAGGGGTGGAAAATGGTCACAGTGCCAAGGGCTGCCTCCGATGTGCCGCCCCGGGTCGTCCGGCCACAACAATAAGCTGTGAAGCGCGGAACATTCCTCGTGGTACGGGGTTGATAACAGGAAGCCTTCCCTGGGCGGAAGGCTTCTCGTTTCGGGTTTCGAGTTTAACCCGTAAGCGCACCGACACCAAGGTAACGCTAGATTTGTTCTCTTCGAGGAGGTTTTTTGATGCGTACACAGTTGAAAATGCTATTGGTTCTGGGAGTTGCCGTACTTCTGGCGGTTCCCGCGCTGGCCCAACCGCCGCGGAGCGGCGGCGGCCGGGGTGAAATGGGCGGAGGAGCAGCCATGCTTCTCCTAAGCAAGGGCGTTCAGGATGAATTGAAGTTGACCGCCGACCAGATTGAAAAGGCCCGCGACGCCGTCGCGAAGATTCAGGAAAAGCACAAGGACGACTTCGGCAAGCTAAGGGACCTTGCGGCCGAAGAGCGGCGCACGAAGAGTCAGGAACTGATTAAATCGGTTTCCGACGAGATCCTCAAGGCCCTGGGCGATGTCCTCAAGCCGGAGCAAACCAAGAGGCTCAACCAGATTGCGCTGCAACAACTTGGAGTAGATGCTCTTCTCGATGAGAAGACTTTGAAGCTGACAGAGGATCAACAGAAGAAGATCAAGACACTCCGCGATGATGCCGACAAGGAACGCCGCGATCTCTTCCAGAATACCCCCAGAGGCGGCGGCGATTTCAGGGAAACGATGCAGAAGGTGGCCGACCTGCGCAAGACCACTTTGGGAAAAGCCGTTGACGTTCTGGATCCCACCCAAAAGAAGGCCTGGAAGGACCTGACCGGTGATCCGTTCGAAGTCAAGTTCGATGCTCCTCCCGGTGGCGGCCGCAGGCCCCCCGGCGGTGGCGACAAGCCCAAGGAGAAGGAAGGTGAGCCCAAGAAGCCGACCACATGAACCAGCAGCGGCTGCGTAGTGCTTGAATTCGAGCCCCCGGCCATTAAACGCCGGGGGCTCTTTTTGTTTGAAAAAAGCGACCCTGACACGTCTTTCTCTTCCCCACTTTCGCTTTGCACGCTACAGTATCAGTCACAACTCATTTGGAGGAATTGCAGTGACCGACAGCGAACGTTCTCTTGCCATATTCATCGACTTCGAAAACCTGGCGCTCGGCTTCCAGGGCCGCCGCGACCGATTCGAGATCCAGCGCGTCCTGGAGCGGCTGGTCGAAAAAGGCAAAATCGTCGCCAAGAAGGCCTATGCCGATTGGAGCCGATTCGCCCCCTACACCGCGCCGTTGCACGAAGCTGCCATCGAGTTGATCGAGATTCCGCGCCGGGGCCAGAGCGGCAAGAACTCCGCCGACATCCGCCTGTGCGTTGATGCCATGGACCTGGCTTATTCCAAGGAGCATATCAACACCTTCGTCGTTGTATCGGGCGACAGCGATTTCTCACCGCTGGTCTCCAAGCTCAAGGAACTGGGCAAGCATGTCATCGGACTCGGCATGCAGGAATCGACCTCCGATCTCCTGCGCGACAACTGCGACGAGTTTATTTACTACGAAGATCTCGGCCAGGCTCCGCCGCTGTCGCCAAACGTAAACGCCCAGCTTCCGGAAACCAAACGCAAGGCCTTCGCCCTGCTGCTGGAGTCTTTGCTCGCCCTCCGCCGTGAGAACAAGGAGGTCCTCTGGTCGTCGATGGTCAAGGACACCATGAAGCGGAAGAAACCGTCGTTCAACGAAGCCTATCACGGCTACAGGACATTCAGCGAGTTGCTGGAAGATGCACAAAAGGAAGGCTTGCTGGAGCTGGAAACGGACAAGCGCAGCCGAACTTACGTGGTGACTCGCTTTGGTTCCGAACTGAGTTCGCCCGCTCCAACTCGTTCGAAGACCGGGCCGGCACGCCGCCGGCGCGGGTCGGTTAGGCGCCGGACGGTGGCGCCAGGCAAGTCAACGGCTGAGAGAAGTGAGGCTGCGCCGCCCGAAACCAGCGCCGCTTCTGTTCCGCCGCCCGACGTGGACGGCTCCCTCTTCTTCCCCGATACGACTAACTCTCAGAGCGAACGTCCTGCTCAGCATGCCGATGAACCCGACTGACCATCATGCCTGCAACGTCTACGTGAACAATGAGGACATTCGCTACCTCGACAGTCTTGCCACTCCCGTGAAGGCAGGCGACGAGGTGGCCATCATCCCCGCCGTGGCAGGAGGTTGACATGGCTGACGAAGCAAAAAGTGAAGTGCCGGAAGGCGCGGCGGTTTTTCCCTCCATCCCCCCGGAACTCGGTGTCAATCCCCTGCTCCTGGCCGTGCTCCATGCCACGGTCTTCCTCGCCGGCTCCGAGGACGACATTGTCGACCCGGAGGCGGCCGATGAAGCGGTTCAGTGCATCGCCGAGTACCTGCGCCGTGTTCAGGGAGCGGAACTCCAGCGCCTGCGCGAAGACATGGAGTGCCTCATCAGCTACGCCCGGCAGCAAGATTGGCCGAAGCAGTTGGTGCAGGCTTTGAAGGAGTTCCTGGCCGACTGCGGCGTCGCCGCGGAGTAGTGGGCCAAGTACATTTCGTTGGCACACTGGCCCGAAGCGTTAGTGAGGGACGATGTCTCCATCGCTAACGCCTCGGGCCAGTGTTGCGGATTCGCCCACGATCATGTCTCTTGTCTTGCGGTCTGAATCACATGTGCGTAGGCTATAGGCGTAAACCGCCTCTCAATAGCTCGAAACCGAAAGAGGAGTGATTTCATGTTTTCCCATTGTATTCGCGTAAGCTCGTGTGCTGCCCTGTTCTGGTTGCTTTGCCCTGCAATTGTCCCGGCCGCTCCGATTGGCGGGGACACCGACAAACCGAAGAATGAAACGCCGGCCGAGAAGCTGCGCCGGGCGTTGGATCAGCCGGTGGACATCGACATCAACAACCAATCCCTGCCCGTGGCCGTCAACCTGCTGGGCGAACAGGCCAAGATCAACATCGTCCTGGACCGGTTTGGCCTGGCACAGTTGGGAGTCGAGCCGGAGCAGATCCCGGTGACTTTGAAGCTGCGCGGCGTGAAGGCCCGGTCTGCACTACGGGCCATGTCCAGTCAGTACAATCTCGGCATTGCCATCATCGGCGACAGTGTGATCGTCACGAACGAAGAGCTGGCGATGCAGCGGCAGATGCGGCAGAAAGTGAACGCCGATTTCGACAAGGTGCAACTGGCCACGGCCTTGAAGCAGCTCGGCAGGGAAACGGCGACGAACCTGCTGGTGGACCCACGTGTGCAAAAGGAAGCGCAGACACCAGTGACCTTGCAGATTGAAGATGTCCCGCTGGAAACAGCCGTTCGCCTGCTGGCGGAGATGGCGGGTTTGAAGCCAGTGCGCATGGGCAACGTGCTGTTCGTGACGGCCAAGGCGACTGCGACGGAATTGCGCGCCGATCCGGAAATGACTCAACCCACACCGCCCGTTGGAGTGCAGGTGCCCTTCGGCAACGGTGTCATCGGCGGCTTCGGCGGCGGGATCGCGCCTCTCAGTCCACCGGCAATCGCGCCGGCTGTTCCACCCCCTGCAGAAGGCGTCAAGCCAGTGGATAAGCCGGTTGAAAAGGCACTCCCTCCTGAGCCTCCTCTGCCACCAGGAGGAACACCAGGACCCCCGCTACCGCCTTCCTCGCCGCGTTGAGAAGGACTAATAATTGGCGAGCCGGGAGTGTGAGTGACCGGAAGACTCCGGTCGCTCACGCTTCCGGCTCGGCAAATAGTTATTGTGCCTGCCGTGCCCACTTGCGCCGGTCCCCTTCCTTGAGCAGCATTTTCCGCATTCGAACCGATTTCGGCGTCACTTCGACCAGTTCATCTTCCTCAACGTATTCTAGGGCAAACTCCAGCGTGATCTGCCGTGGGGGCTTGAGGAGAATGTTCTTCTCCGCGGTGGAGGAACGGACATTCGTTAACTTCTTCTCCCGGCACACATTCACCGGCAGATCGTTGTCACGGCAGTGCTCGCCGACAATCTGGCCTTCGTAGACCTGCTCCGGCGGTCCGACGAAAAGAGAACCGCGTTCTTGCAAGTTCTCCAGGGCGTAGGGAGTTGCCCGGCCTGTCTCCGTGGACACCATCACGCCGTTGATCCGGCCAGGGATGCTGCCGCGGGTCGGCTGATAGTCGTAGAAGTTGTGATGCACGATCGCTTCGCCGCTGGTGGCATTCATGAGCCGGGTGCGCAGGCCGATCAGACCGCGTGCCGGGATGGTGAATTCCATGTGCGTCAGCTCGCCACGGGAATCCAGTTTGAGGCACTCGGCCCGGCGATTGCCGACCAGCTCCATCACCGCTCCAACCGAGGTCGGCGGCACTTCGATCACCAGGTACTCGATAGGCTCCAAGGTCTTGCCGTTTGCCTCCTTCGTAATGACGCGCGGTTTGCCGACCGACAGCTCAAAGCCTTCGCGGCGCATGTTCTCCAGCAAGATCGACAGATGCAATATACCTCGGCCCGAAACGTGAAACTCGTCACGGCGATCCTCGTCCGGGGTAACGCGCAAGGCCACGTTCGATTCAAGCTCTTTGTACAAACGGTCGCGCAATTGCCGGCTCGTGACATAGGCGCCGTCCTGGCCGACGAAGGGTGAATCATTGATGCGGAAGAGCATGTCGAGAGTCGGCTCGTCCACGGTGATCGGCGGCAGGGCCACGGGATTGTCGAAATCGGCCACGGTATCGCCGATGTCCACGCCTTCCACTCCCACGACCGCGCAGATGTCGCCCGCGTCCACTTCATCCGTTTCGACCCGGCCGAGACGGTCAAACGTGTAGAGTTGAGCCACCGTGTCTTCAATGCGCCGGCCATCGTGCTTCATCAGTGAGATGCGCTGTCCCTTGTGAATTTTCCCGGCGACCACCCGGCCAATGGCGATGCGGCCGACGTAGTCGCTGTAGTCCAGCGTTACGACCAGCATCTGCAAGGGGGCATCGGGATAGACCTCCGGCGTCGGCACGTGACGCAGGATTGCATCGTAAAGCGGCCGGATGTTGGTCGGGGGCACGGACAGATCGGTCGTGGCAATCCCCTCCCGGCCGGAAGCGTAAATCGTCGGGAAATCGAGCGTGGCATCGTCGGCGCCCAACTCGACGAAGAGATCGAAGACGGCGTTAAGCACCTCGGTGGGGCGAGCGTCGGGGCGGTCGATCTTGTTAATGACGACAATGGGCCGTAGGCTGCACTCGAAGGCCTTGCGGAGCACGAACCGGGTCTGCGGCATCGGCCCCTCGGCGGCATCGACGAGCAGCAGGGCGCCGTCCGCCATCTTGAGGACGCGCTCGACCTCGCCGCCGAAGTCCGCGTGGCCCGGCGTGTCGATGATGTTGATCTTGGTGCCGCCCAGGGTCAGAGCGATGTTTTTGGCCAGAATGGTGATCCCGCGTTCACGTTCGATGTCGTTGGAATCGAGAATCAGGCCGTGCTGTCCTCCGGCCAGCCGTTCCAGCTCTCCGGAACGGAACAGCCCGGACTGGCGCATCATCTCATCAACCAGCGTCGTCTTGCCGTGATCGACGTGGGCAATGATGGCAACGTTACGAATATCGACACGCTTCATGTACGAATCATCTTTCCGAGCAGGGTGTTATCCATTCACCAGAGCGAGCGGTTCATTATAGAGGAACCTGGCTGAACCGGAGTGCAAGTGCGGGGCATTACCCGGTTTAACCCGGTGTTTTCAAAGTCTAAAATACGATGCTGTAAAATAGATGTTGAGAGCCTTCCACATGATGCTCTGATAGAGAAGGCCCGATAACTTCTCGTCCAGCGTCTGATCTGGCCGACGAAGAATCTCTTGCCACTCCGGTTCGTGCGAATGGCGATCCTTTCCCGCCACTCTTTTCGACAACACGCTCCCCGCATATAACTTCACTTCCACGCCCGTTTACGGCAAGTTTTCAATCTAAGGCCCACGGAGTAATTCCATGCCTCTCGATGCGTCACAAAGGCAGAAAGTGTTGGATTGGCTGAAAGCAAAGGCACTGTCGCCCGTCTGTCCGTTCTGCGGCAGGGACACCTGGAGCGTGGGCGACCTAATCGCTCCGCACAACATCGGCCTGGCGAGACAGATTGATGTCAACGCCGCCACGCCCATGGTGCCGCTGATCTGCACGAATTGCGGACACATCGACCTGTTTGCCGCCATCCCGATGGGATTGCCGTAGCTGGGTTACGGAGAGGTGCCGGAGTGGCCGATCGGGCCGGTCTCGAAAACCGGTGTGGTAGCAATATCACCGAGGGTTCGAATCCCTCCCTCTCCGCTGTGCAATCCGATGCAGACTGGTGCAGCCTGGTGCGAGAACCCCCGTTTTTCCTGGGGTTTCTTGCGTTTTCTGACCTCCTGGCATCCCCGTTATCCTGGCTGTGTTCGGTGCAATCTGGTGCAGGTTCGGACGCCTCTGATGCGAGACGGACGGCACCGTTTTCGGCACCTCTCGGCACCACTGTGGGCACCCTTTCGGGGCCATTCGTTCCGGTTGCTTGCAACGCCCCGGCTCTCGTTTTCGGCCCGTCGAATGCGGGGATCGGGGGAAGCGATGCCAGGGCCGATGCTTGGTCGTGGACGGTCAGCGACGTATACACGTTCATCGTGAGGTCAATGGTTGAGTGCCGGGCTAGCGACTGGGCGGCTTTCGGTGAGATGCCGGATTTGACCATGTTCGTGATGAACGTGTGCCGCAGGGCGTGGAAATCGCCGTAGCGACCGCTTTCGTCCACGTATGGGATACCTGCTGCTTTCAGGTCGTGTTTCAGCATCGCGCCAGCTTCCTTTCCCTTGGCCCAGTTGCCGGGCCAGACCGGCTGATCCGCAGGCTTCGAGGCCAGCCACGGCCGAAGCAGGGCAACCAGACTCGGGTGCAACGGCAACACGTCCTGGCGCCGGTGCTTCGAGTAAGCTGCCTGGACCGTCACTGTCGGGGGTTCTGGGTCCAGGTCGAAGCTCTCCGGCATCAGGCTGGCCAGTTCGCTCGCCCGTAATCCAGTATATCCGGCAACGGAATACAGCATGGCCCGGTCGGGTCCCTTCATGCGACGAACGACCGGTCCGGCGTTCGCGGCCTGGAGAATCGCAGTCAGCTCGGTTTCAGAGAATGGGCGTCGGTCATGTCGGCGATCCATCGAGACGTTGAGCATAGCCACGTGGGCCAGCGGGTCATCGGAAGCCCGCCGGTCCTTAACGAGCCAACGGGTGAACTGCTTGATGGCCCGCAGGTAATGGTTGCTGGTCTGAACGCTCTTGCCCTTTTCGCGGAGGTCCGCAAGGAAGGATTGAACTCGGCTTGCCGAGATGTCGCCGACGAACGCGGCTTTGCAGCCCTCGATGATTCGCCGAGATCGTGACGTGACCAGTTTGACCTGCTCGGAGCTGATCCCCTTGGATTTCAGATGCCGCTCGAAGTCAGCCAGATGGTCGCCGATGGGGCGCTTGCGATGCTCGTCGAATCGATCCACGATTCCCGCCGCCCGGCGCTCGGCCTTCTTGATCAGTTCGTTCAGCATGGCCTGGGCGGCTGCCTTGTCCACGGCTAAGGGAACGCGCCGCTCCGCGCCGCTCTCGTCGCGGTAGCGGCCCCACCATTTCTTCGACTTTGTCTTGATCTTCTCGCCGGTCTTGGGATCGGTCACGATGACTGGTTTCTTGTACAAGCTAGCCATTCATTTCTCCTTCAAAAAGAATCTCGTCTTGGTTCGTGAACTCCACACTTCCCTTGCTTTTGTTCAAAAAGCAAGGCAATTTTGGTTGTCCCGTCGTTTCTCTTCACAGTGAATCCGGGCCGTGCGGGCGTTCCGCATCTCCTCCCACGCCAGCCATTCGGCCTCCGTCCGGCTCAGTTTTCCCTCGTACTCCGCGATGGCAACTCGCTCCTCGAATTGCTCTCGATCTTCCGCGTTGGTCAAGGTAAAGAATGACATTAGTTCCGCTTTGCGGCGCAGCAGAGCTTGAATCAAATCGGAGTCCGCAGTGCGAGGACCTCGGACCACCAGCCTGTTGCCATCGGACCGAACTTGTAGCCCCGCCGCAACGGCAGTTTCCAACAACTGCCAAGGCTCCATTTGAGCAAGCTCCTCTCTCCAGAATTTGAACTTCGATTTCGGACCGCATCTTGAGTTCTCCTCCCGTTTCTGCCGAAGTACCGCCGAAGTTTCGCCGAAGTCGCCAAGCACTTCGGCATGAGCAAGTCTTGGACATCGAACAGGTTACGGCGTGGCCGCCGAAGTTGCCGAAGTCTGGCCGTCTCCCTCTCCTCGCGCGTGTGCGTGCCCGTGCGCACGTGTGGGGTTTCCGAACAACTTCGGCAACTTCGGCATTTGCGTCGCAAATCCATTGCCAACATGAAGTTGCAAATGCCGAAGTGCATGACAACTTCGGCGTTTTTTCGGCGGTACTTCGGCATGCCATCTCCCCCAATTCGCTGATGCCTCGGTTGCCTGACTCTCCTTCGTTTTCATGCCGACCACTCACAGACACCATCCTCGCCCCCGGGTTGCTGGTCCCCGGTGGGAGACGTAGCTGCCTCTAAAGGCTGGAGCTCATAGCGCTGCCGCTCCTTGTGATCCTGCCCAGCTGATACGATTCGGAACCCAGCTACCACTCGATCAGTCATCCGAGACATTGCTCTGCCCAGGCGAATGCGTTGGCTTGCATCTCCCTTATCCCCCAGCACACTGTCGAGCAATTTTTGCTCGCTGGCCAGGACGAACAACTCGGCAACTCCCACCTTGCGAATCCCGTGTGTCTCCCACCAGGCGGCGACGAACGCACGCCATTCGCTGACCTTGTCGGCACGTGCCCGCCGGAATTCATCGGCGTTGGCTAGCAAGCCTGGGACGCCAACTACCTCGAAGATGCCGCCGATGGTCTTGGCCCAGCTCTCGAACATTCCGAGCGTCTGCTGCCCCGCTGGGCGCCCAGCCGCGATCCAGGCCTGGCACAAGGTCAAGGCTGCGGCGACGAGTTGGCCCCGGTTCTCCTTGGTCCAGGGAATCAGATCCGGATGACGGAAGTTTTTCCGCTCCCAGGCGCATCAAGCTTGGCGTCGAGCCGAGACCAGACCGTCCGTCGAATCAGCTCGCGCAACAGGTAGGTGTTGTTCCCGGAGGCTATCCACACAGCAGTGTTGGGCAAGCGCGCCATTTTGGTGAATCCCAAGATACGGTCTTTCCAACGAGTGGTAGTCAGCACCGAAGCCAAAGCGCCAGCATCGAGAACCCGGCTGATGTTGTCCAACAGGATAAAGGTGGGGCCTTCGGACAATACTGCTGTGATGCGTTTACGCCATTCCTCATCGCATGTTCCTTCGGCCATTGTCTCTGCTTCTCGACCAGTGAAAATTATGGCAATGATGATAGCCAAAAGCGTCTTGCCCGTGCCCTCGACCGGAGCATCTAGTAAATGCAACGGAGTCGGGCCATCGATTAACTGGCGGACAAACGGCAGGAGTAGCACAGCCAGGGCATGCGCCCGGCTAGCATCGTTTACAAATGGGAAGTCCCCGAGCAATTCCTCCAGCAAGATCTGACGTGCCGTCTTGATCTCTGTCGCGGTAGGATGTCGGGGGATGGACGGCACGACAAGGCCTGCCGCGGAGTGATACCACAGCCGGGCCTGGCGATGGAAACCGGGTGCGTCGATCAACTCTCCGGTGCGGGCGAAGACAGGAGACTCCACTACCGCCTCGATAACCGGAATCCCGTCCCAGCCCGGCAGGTTCGCCAGGTCCTTGACGACCTCCATAGGCGGGGCATCATCCTCTTCAATTTCTCCTCCTTTCGTGTCCTTGATGTTTTTCCAGTCGGCTACGCGAGCCAGCACGCCTCGCAGGGCGGCGTTTACCAGCGGTTCCAGTAGCGGTGCCCCGTCGTCTTCCCGAATTCGCAACCGTGTCAAAACACCACCCCGTTGGTAGACAGTCGGAGGGTCGTTGTGGGCCAACAGAGCTGCCAGAGCATCTGAAGTGACATCGCGAAGTTGCCGTTTATTCCCCTGGATGGAAAGCAGACTGTCACCAGCATGGTCTTCCTGATCGGTGTCATATGTCTCAGTTGTTTGGCCATTGGCCCGACCAGTCTGAGGAGACGATGGCTGCCGAGGTTGCCGTCTGCGACGTGGGGATCGTTCAGGCAGAGGCGGATCGTAGTGGTGTCGTTTGGGTCGTCCGATCTTCTGCTTGAATTCCTGCCAGCCTCGCCCTCTGCAACTGCTATGAAAGCACTGCGCTGACATCTTGCCGCTGGGGTCTTGCATGATGCATGAGTCAGGGTCGCCATGCGAGGGGTCAAATGGACACACGGCAAGCACATACACCGTTCGTCCCCTACCATCCGGCTCTGCCTTCCGCCGATGTTCGACACCTTGATCGGTCAGCCACTGTTCAACCAGTAAGCGAGAGGTATATTGACCATCGCCAGCATTAGCCGTATGAGAGCGTGTTGGGTCAGAGACCACTTCTGGCGCAGGCGATTCTGCTGCCAGCGTTGTCAGCAGGTCCACAGGCACGCATTCGATCATTGGCCCGGCACCTCCAACAGTTTGGCACGACGATGCGGCCGATTCGGCGTGTTATCTCCCTTGCGAGCCAAAGTCCCCGGCAATTTGCAGATCCGGGCCGGGTTGAACACCTTCTGGTCGATCTTGACCTGGTCATTGTCAAACTTGCTCGCCAACGCACTCAGGATTCGCTGGACCACCCCGTTGTCGTCCGCAGGGAGATCAATGCGATAGAGCAAGTGATAACCGTTGCCACTGTCGGCCAGAATGGGATCGGACCACTTCCGCGTGCGGAGGAAGTCCCGTACATCCTTGACCGTCTGCAGAGCAGCCGCCTTCTCGCTATCCGTGGAACTGACGAGCGGATCACGAACCGGGTCGGCGTCGACCAGCAGCCAGCGCCGACTGAGAATATCCTTGTCCGCGGTCAGCTCACCTTCATTGGCCCAGTCGATGCGATTGCAGCGGCGGGCCAGGAAGTCGGGGTTCAGCGGATTAAGCGTAAAGTAAACGCCTTTGGCGAAATTGGTGATTTTCAAGGCCACCTTGGCCATGTCCACGAGGTGATCGCTGTCGAAGAAGCCGGCCTCGATGTGTGGCCTGCCACTGCCACGACGAACATCGATGGCGCGAAGTTCCACGATCTGGTCTGGGGCGATTAGGAGGCGATACCGTTCGGCTAAACGGGGCGCAGCTTCCTCAATGGACAAGACCGGCTTACCCGAGGCAGGAGCCGCAGTCTTGGATGCCGTGAGACCAGAGGTTGTCGGCAGAGTGCCGTCGTTACTCGTATTTTGATCATTCATGGTGAGAATCCCTACAAGTCAATTCCGGCACGATACCGACCTCCAGATCGACGATGATCTGATTGTCGAAATTGACGGAGTTCATTTCCTCGCCTCCCACTCTGCTCGGCGCGGACATCCAGCAGTAACCCAGTCGCGCAGCTCATCTGCCCGCCACAACGTCGAATGAGAGATCCGGACTGGCCGGGGAATCCAGCCCGCCGAGTCCCACGTGCGCCAGGTCCGCAATGACTTGCCGCAAAGTGACGCCGCCTGGCGAGCCGTCAGGAGAAGTGGACTCAGCCCTTGATTGGCAGGTGGTTCGGGCACATCGATTTCATCAATTCCAGGCGGACGCCGCATCGTCGCCATAATTTCATCTCCAGACTCACGTCCGCATTGCCTATGGCAGCTGCGACGTGTAGAATTCAGCCACAGGAAGCCTCACTTGGCCGCCCCTGGCGATCACGCCAGGCGTTGCCGTTTTCCAGTGGACCGCCGGGGAGTCGAACCCCGCCTGGGACGATAGGAAGCCTCCCTTGGCCCTGCGCCGCGGCCCCGAACATCAAGTCCGCAATCCGCTCAGTTCGTGCGGCTTGCTCAGCCAACCTCGCGCCCGAAGGGCTTCCGCCACTTCGGGAACCAGGTCGCTTGGGATCATCCGACGGCCGGCGACCCGTTCGGGCTCGGGCAGCACCCCCAGTTCGAACAGGCGGGCAATTCGCCAGCTCTGCACGGAGAGAAGTTCCGCGACTTCACCGAGACTCAGGAAAGAACGAGAGAGGTTAGTATGCATAGCCGATTCCCACGGGACCTTTGTTCGTTGTCCGTGAGAATCATCGCGTCAAACTGCTCACTTGACTTGGCTTGCGGGGTAGCTTCCGGAACTTTTCCGAAATGCTTCCGGGAAGCTTCCGCGCGGCTCTGATAGGACACTTGGTTTTGTGGGACACTGGGAAGTGAGACCCGATCACCGGGAATCCCGTAGCATCTGAAGGGTGGATTTCGAGAATACAAGGTGACCGTCTTTGTTCTGGACGACTTTGAGTTTGCCGTTCGCCCGCCACACACGAATGGTTCGATCAGTTACGCCAACGAACGTGGCTGCTTCCGTAGGAGTCATTCGGATGGCGTCTTCATTCTGCTCCGGCTGAGGCGGCTTCCAGCCGGTCAGTGATTTCAGCTTCTCAACGTCCACTGCCCATTGGCGCAGCCGATTCAGGTCAACGCGGACGCGGCCGACCTCGGGGCAAGGTATAAAGGCGCGGATTTCGCTGCCTGGCGCACCGGGAAGATATGTGACGGGCTCGACGTGGTCGTGGCTACACGCATCGCAAGTAATGGCTTGCGCATTGTCGGTAGCTTTGACAATTCCTTGCTGAACAAGATCTTCGAGCAACCCCGGAGGCCAGGCTCCTACCTCGTTGGCGGTGAAAACCGGCTGCACGGCCGTTGCGCGGTCGAAAACGAATGCAGGGATTTCA
Organism: uncultured Gemmataceae bacterium; assembly: GCA_963804745.1. Taxonomy (GTDB): domain Bacteria; phylum Planctomycetota; class Planctomycetia; order Gemmatales; family Gemmataceae; genus CAWDRY01. The sequence continues at coordinate 11,829 of CAWDRY010000018.1, read as the reverse complement.
TGCACGGTCGATGCCCCATTGGCGAAGGTACTTTTCCGCGATCACTCGATGCTCTTCGCGTTTGCTCTTAAGATTGCTGGAGTTCGGGAAGGAGACATCGAAGGTAAGGGTGTTGCCTTTGCCATTGCCAACTGAGGCGAATTTGAACGTGAATGTCGCCTGCGTGACGTTGACCAGGGAGCGGGGAAGATTCCCGTCATCCATATAGCTTTCCATCATGTCATAGACATCATCCGGCGCGGCGCTTGGATCGGCCTCCAGCGTTATGCGCCGTTTCCGGCCACCCAAGACAGAAAGGCGAAGCTTGCGAACCCGCACTTCCTCGACGCCATCGGCCGGGGCAGTCGGAAATCCGAAGTCCCGCGATTTTAGGCCATTCAACTCATATGGGTGACTGTTCGGCGCCTCCGGCGGCAACTCCTGCCCCAGTAATTCTCGGCAAAAAATGGTTTGGAGCGAGTGTTGAACGTCCTTGCCGCCATGCGCGTACAGATCGAATGTTCCATCAACGGGATCGAACAGGAAGACTACCTCGAACGCGGGGCACTGCGGTCGACGAACGAACTGGCCGCTTTCATCGTGGCCAAGGTAGGTGTTCGCGTAGTCGTCGGGATAAGCGAAGAAGTAGTGGTAACGCTGAACGCGGAGGTAGGCATCGACAGTGCAGCGGTGTCCCCGACCTTGGGACTGCCGGAAGTACGCCGAGATGGCCTCCCGGAAGCGCTCGATACCCTGGGGAGACACATCCGGCTGGGATCGAGGCATGTTCCCGCGCTTCCTCCAGTATCGCGAGGGCAGGTTATGCGCGTGGTTTATGATTCCCGCAACCTGGAAGATTCGCGGTTGATTCAGCGCCACCCAGAGAACACGATCACGAAAGGACTCAAGACCTTCGCGTTCCCATTCGGCAGCCAGATCGACGTTATGAAAGTTCCCTTCGTCGATCAGAGCCTGGATTCCTTGCTCGTTGGATAGTTCCTCGGCGTCCTCAAAAAGCGTTTCCACGGCGACACGCTTTGGATCGGGTAGTCGTTGCCATTTGTCGTAGATGACATCTATGCGATGCTCGGGGGTGGAATCCCAGTCCACATCGCCAAGCACCCCTTCCCGAAAAAAGCAACTTCTGAGCAATCGGTTGGACGTTTGCCGAAGGAAAGTCTTGGGGGCATACTGATGAGTCATGCTCTTCTCCTTCCTGACGAAAACAGGGCCCCCGCCCTTCATGGGCTATTCTTTGACCCATTCTAGTTGGACAGCGCCACTTTCTTGAATGAATGATACTCAAGTGCTGCTGGAGCAGGAAGTTGTGCTTGCGTTAGCGAGCAGAAATAGACGATCCTCCGTGTTCTCGAATTCCTGGAGAAATGTCACGGAGGATCGTCAGGATGACACTCAAGCAGATTGCCAGCCTCGGCAAGGAGTTGGTCAAGTTTCTCGCTCTTTTCGTTGGCCACTTCCGCAGCCGCCCCGGCTTCGTCTTGTTGCGAATCTATGTCCAAGGTTTGCTCTCGGATTTGCAACGCAAAAACGTCGAGGCCATCGCCCTGGAGTTTGGCAAGGCGCCACGCACTCTACAGCGTTTCGTGGAATCGATCAAGTGGGATGAGAGGGGTGTCCGCGACGACTGCCAGCGGTTGGTCGCTCGCGAACATGCTCATCCTGAGGCGGTCGGTTGCCTTGACGAATCGGGAACGGCCAAGAGCGGTGTGCATACGGTCGGTGCCGCGCGGCAGTGGCTGGGCAGTTGTGGCAAGGTCGACAACGGCGTCGTCGGCGTGCATGTGAGCTACAGCAGCCCCGGCTTTCAGTGTCTGCTCGACAGCGAAGTCTATCTGCCCCATGACTGGGCCGACGACCCAGTGCGCCGAAAAAAAACTACATCCCCGACTATGTCGTGTTCCGTACCAAGCCGCAAATCGCCTTGGAACTGATCGACCGCGCGCTGGCTAACGGTGTGCGCGTCCAGGCCTGGACGTTTGACGAAGGCTACGGCCGCGACACGGCGTTTCTGGATGGCCTCGAACAGCGTGGACAGGTATTCGTGGGGGAAGTACCAGTGAACTTCCACGGCTGGATGAAAAAGCCGCGGGTGCTCCGGAAGGGCCGGTCGCGGCGGCGGGGCCGCAAGAAAAACTATCCGCGGCTAGCGGCGCGTGGCCGCCGCACCAGCGAAGTGCAAAAACTGGCCCGCTATTCACCCGTCTTCCGCAAGCAGAAGTGGCAGCGTTACCGCATCAAGGACACCGAGCACGGCCCCGAAGTCTGGGAAGTGAAATGGGCGGTGTTCTGGCGGAAGGGGCCCAATGGCTTGCCGACGCGCCGGCACTGCTTGATCGTCGCACGCAACGTGTTGACCAAGGAAGTGAAGTACTTCGTGTCGAACCGTGTGCCAGGGGAGCATGGCATCTCCCTGCGGCGGTTGCTGCGTGTTGCTTTTGGGCGCTGGTCGGTGGAAAGCTGCTTTCGCCAGGCCAAAGAGGAACTGGGTTTGGACCATTACGAGGTTCGCGGCTGGCGTTGCCTGCACCGGCACTTTCACCTGACACAACTGACCCATCTGTTTTGCGCCCGCATGCGTCAGAAATTCGAGGCCGCCACAACGCACGACGACCCGCTGGAACACCTGACGATAGAACAAGTGCGACGAGCCATGAACATCTGGTTGGAGACGGCTCAGGGGCAACTGACAAGAGTAGCGCGATACCAACGAGAGTTGGTCAAGCAGCAGTACTACCAACGTCGCAATGCCCAAGCGCGGCGATCCCACACGAAAACGCGCAAGGCACTACTACACTCCCTGGGCATTGATGCCGACCGCATCAAAACCTGCATACCACGATCGCCAACCTGATCGGCTATGCTATTATCTATATCTACGTGTGACTTCCGTCATTGGACGAAGAAAAAGTGGCGCTGTCCAACTAGCCACTGTTTGAGCCCATTAAACTGCTTGTAATCGATGATCCCTTCTCGTTGCAGCCTGCCAACTACGATTCCTGGAGCGATGCCGATTTGGGTGGCGAATGTCTCCACAGATCGGTAAGTGATAAGTCCTTGAAGCGCCTCGTCATAGGATGGAGGAATTAAGAGAGAAGCCGCAAAGAGGTTTGCATTCTGTTCACGCGGGTCGTCCGCGTACTCCACGTCGATGTAGGTTTCCTTCTTGCTGTCGTTCAAGATGTGGCCGGCCTCGTGGAAGAACGTGAACCAGAACCGGTCATTGCTCTTCCCGCGAAGGTTGAGACAGATCATCGCTTTGTTAGCCGTCAGCCACTTCGCGGCCCCGCTTACCGACGCGCCCTTGATTTCCGGCACAAGCATGAGCGCAACGCCGCGTGCTGCGCAGAGGGCTGTCATTCGAGGCACGAACACCTCCGGTCCTTTCACTGTCAACGCTCGGATTTTATCCAGCACTGCGCGAAACGCAGCCTTGTCGAACGGCTTGCATTCGATCTTCTGGGCCTCAAGTTCGCCCAGCCGCAGCCAAGTCGCCATCGCTCCGAGTTTCCCCTTAAACGCTAGCGACTTGCGAAAGGCGAATTGAGGCATGGACCAGCCTTCTTCCCAGGCTTCAACCGACGCCACGCCGAAGAAGGCGAGTACTGCTTCCAGGAGTTCCACCTTGTTTGTTTTCTCCGGGATCACACCGCGGTGGATCAACTCTTTGGTCGGGATCGTCTTGAGCCATTCCAGATGTTTCTGCGACTTTTCCTTCTCAGCAAGCCGCGCGTAACTGCTCTCGGTAAGTCGCTTCCAGGTTATTCCACATCCGCGCCGGCACCCCGGTCACGCGCTCCAGCCGGATAGAGGTGTCGTGCGTAATCGGAGCAACACCTTTGATGACCTGGTTGACGTGCTTCGCAGAAAGGCCCGCGCGAGCCGCAAGTTCACGTTGATCGATTCCTAGTGCGTCAATGGTCTCCTGAAGGGTCTGGCCGGGCAGAACAGCGTAGTCAGGTTCGTAGGGGTATCGGGTCATGTTCTCTCTTGCACGCGCCATAGTGACTCTTCCTTTCTCATCCCAGCACTCCTCGCTGGGGCTTCCTCGGGGTCCGAAAACACTATGTCATGCCTTCTTTTCTCCGTTCAGTGGTAATCGACAATTCTGATGATGGTCACCCGCGTCACCTTTTGCCAGTCGAGTCCGCCGTCAGGCTTTGCTGGCAAGAGATTGTGGTCTGGCTCAAAAAGGAGACGGCGCGGATGCACCAGATCGACAGCAATCTGCCCTTTTCGGTCGGCTGTTAACTCGTGACACCGAGCCCCAGGGACCTTCCCCAGGTCTTCCAGGGTGTCCGCAGCCGCGATCTGAGTGAGGCGCAGCTGAAGAACCTTCATGCCACGGATGCCGAACCTTGCCCGCATTTCCTTCTCGGAATTGCAAAGCTTCTGCATCTTCCGTGAACCGAAGGTTATCTCCATCATCGGCTCCTTAATACTTATAGTTTACCTAATCTGTAAACGAAAACAAGTGAGGAAGTTCGCCCGAATAGGATTTGGGGCCAACCACTCCTAATGGTGCCAAGACCGGACCCGAGGGAACGCGGAAGGAAAAGCTGATACGGGCAACCGCCAAAGGAAGATCTTCTGGTGTCGGCGGCCCGTGTTTTGTGGATCGGCGACTTGCACTTCAGGCAAACCAGGCTGGGCAGGCCACTCATGACTCCGGCCGTCCCGAGGCTCGTGATTTTATCCTTGGACCACGGTCGGGGATGGCCACCAAGGTCAACAGCGGCGTGGGCGATGTCCTGTAACGCCTGGCGTGGCCGTGGCCGCGTACCTGCTCTTCTTAAACCCTTTGCCGGCGGCCGGCACCTGTTGCAGCGAGGCGGCGGGTCGGTTCCGCTGCCTGCTGCAGCCGGGAACCCGGCCGATTGGGAGCGGAACTCTCCCGACCAGGAGTTAACGCCTGACACCGAGAGTCGGCGGTCATTCGCCGACACCTGACCGACGACCAGCAAGCCATCTGAAGAGAAACGCCTTTCACGGCGCAACGGAAGGTCACCCAGAACGACGTGCGCTTATCCTCGAAGCGCGGCGGTTCCAGGTTCACCTGGCGCATAGCCTCCTGAGAGTGTACGTTTGCTTGAAGATCGATCAATCCGCTTGAAAGAAAGCGACCACCTCCCGGTCAGCTTCCCGAGCTTCAGCCAAGCTGATATGGGGTTTTAATTCATTCAGCCTTCGAGCGACATCATCGGTGTCTTGAAGACCTTCGCGCTTGCGAATCCAGGCCGCCGTGGCTAAGCGCTCCAGTTGATGCACGTCTTTGCCGCAAATAAATCGGCAGATCCGCTGAATAGCTGATATTGCAGTTTGTGGTAGAGGAGCTTGCCGTTTCACATAGGATGACATGGCTGCCGGACTGAGGAAGACGCCGTATCCGTCGAAAGCTGGTTCGGCTTCCATGGCGCCATAGCTCTTCATCTGGTCAATGTTATCTTCGATGTCGGTGGAATACGGGCCGTGCTTGTAAAGAAAGAACTCGAAAGGGAGATCGAGCAACCCCGCCGCTTCCGCCAGAAACAGGCCCTTAATGACATGCGTTTTGCCGGTTCGGCTTCCCTGCGCACGCAAGGTTTCAATCATCGCAAGAATCAGGGCGTGCTCGTGAAAATCCATTCTTCTCTCCTTGAGTTAGATGCAATAATCCAAGGTGCCCTCGTTCAGGAGCATCTTGAGCTTGTCCCCTACCTGGTTCTTGGCTTTCTCTTTTAACTCGGGCGACACAAAAAGGAAACCGAATTCCACCGGGGCAAGACCGGCGATGACGCTGGAAACCTCCAGAGAACTTTCTATGGAACCATCTTCCGTCAGCACCCAGAAATCGTTTCTCTCCGATTTCGGAGGGTGGACATCACCTCGAACGTAGTCCGATCCGAACGTGTTTTTCGCGAATTCGGAAAGCTCGTCGAACACAGTCGGCCTCTTTTTCTTGTGAGTGGACACATGTTTATATACGGTACGATAATGCATTCGCTTCATCAAGGGAAGGGCTAATCGGTGTAAATTGTTTCCTGGCGCGGAAACGGCGTCGCGCAAGGCCGTCAGCACTTCATAGTCCGTGATCTTCAGCAGCTCGCGCCAGTCTGTGGGGAATTTCTCAGCACCGCACTTGCGGAGCCATCCCAGCAAGAACTCCTTGAGGTGAATATCGTAAGCGCGGCGAACGTCGTGAAAATACACCTGCGTGTACATGAAGTATCGAGCCAGCAGCAAAGCCTCCGCGGCGTGGATCGCGCCGATCTCCAGGCTCAACGTGATCTCCTCGTTGGCGGGATCAATGGCGGCAATCAGCCCAGCGATGAGGCGCTGATGGTCAAAACGCCCGTAAGCAACCCCGGTGTGCCAGGAGTCTCGCAACAGGTAGTCGATCCGATCTGCGCCAAACGTGTTTCCCGTGATGATCTCGTTGAGCAGTGTTTTCCACGGCGAAAGCGCGAACTTCGGTTCTACCTTGTGCGCTTGCGAACATCCCAGCACAGATCCACCACGTCTTCCGGATTGACGATCGGGCGGGCACTGTGCAAAATCTGATTGATTTCCGACTGCCGAATGAAGTCAGCCGTCAGTCGTTCGTGATTCCACCCGGCCGGAAGCAATTCTTCCTCGGCCGCGTGGGAGAAAGGTAGATGTCCGACGTCGTGAAGCAGCGCGGCCAGGCGGACGGCACGCTTCCAGTAGCCGATTCGGTCCGGCTTCAGTTCATCTTCGATGCGTTGAAAGACGCCGTTCTGGCAGGCGGCGACTGAACACACTATCAAAAATGCGCGTGGCCACCTCCATCACTCCCAGAGAATGCTCGAATCGTTTGTGCGTTGCGCCAGGATACACCTGATAACACATCGCCAGCTGGTGGATGGAGCGCAGACGTTGAAACGGCTCCGAGTCGATCAGTTCCTTCTCCAGGTTGTCGAACTCGATAAAACCATATAGCCCATCACGGACTTCGTGTCGCACCTTGGACATAGGCAACCCTCAAGGTCATTCCTGAATCACGGCGACAGAACAATGAATTTCATCCCGCGTTATTCCTCGCCTTCCCTTCCGCCTCCTGCCCCAGCCAGTAGTTGATGTCGTAGTTGATACCACTCGCCACTTCCTGCAACTCACTGGCCCGTGCTGCCATCTCCCGCCCTGGCTTGAACGTGACGACCAATCGCTCCGGCACCGAAACCGATGCACCCGTCCGAGAATGGCGGGCTACCTCGATCCGCCCTTCGGTTGCCAGCGCTCGATGATCCCGTTGAGACGCTTACAGTTCCTGAACTTTCGCAGATTTTTCGCGCTGAAAATCGGAGGGAACCTCTTGTAAACTTGGGTTAGTACCCTGTGTTGGAAACAGGCTCCCAGGAAACAAGGAGGTTCCCCCATGTGGCAGATTATCCCTTCTCTGGCCTCTTGCTTGCAAGACCTGACCGTGGTTTTTACTGAACCATCTTGGCGAACGCAAATCGAAGTACTCTTGGGTTGGTTGATGTGTCTTGGCCGACGCACGGAGTATCGTGTCTTTGAAGCCATTGATGCCAGTCGGGTGGCCTCCCGAGCCGAGCGCCATCCCTTTGATCGCTTCTACAACTTTTTCAGCCGTTCCGCCTGGACCGTGGAGAAGCTAGGTCACGAACTCTGCGTGGCCATTGTCGTGCGGCTGCATCTTTCCGGGGTCTTGTACCTGATCGTGGATGACACGCTGCTTCACAAGCGGGGCAAGCACGTTTATGGCCTGGGGTGGTTTCGCGACGCTGTTGCTTCAACCGCCAAACGGGTGGCCACCGCCTCGGGGAACAACTGGGTAGTGATCGCCTTGGCCATACCGATACCCAAGACAGAGATTATTCTAGCCCTTAAGCAAGCGAAGTATCCGACCTTTCACGGAATCTTTTCGTGAAAAACTCGAAATCCTCCGTCGTTTCCAGCGTCTAATAAGGTATCTGCTTTATCCAACACCAGAAGCACGGAGGGATTTCGAGTGAAGAAGATCATACGACAGAAACTCGCCAACAGCAAGTGCCGCATCGGGCGCCGCTTGGACAAGACGAACCTCGACGGTTGTTCCAAACCCATCATGACCGCCAGCAACATCCACTATGAAATTGCCGACCGCTGCCGGGGCATCGGCGTCGGTGGCATCGGAGCTATCCATACCCTTGCCCGCCGCCTTGGCTTGATCGATGCCATCGAGCAACGTCTGCATTTGTTGCAGATACACCTGCCCTATCATGAGTCGGACCACGTGCTCGCCTTGGCCTACTTGCCTTTGTGTGGCGGCACGTGCATCCAAGACCTGGAACTACTCCGCAACGACGAGGTCTTCCTCGATGCTCTGAGCGCCCGCCGTATCCCCGATCCCACCACGGCGGGGGACTTCTGCCGGCGCTTTTCCAGGGACGACATCTACACTCTGCTCGACATCATCGACGACACGCGCCGCCAGGCATGGGCCGGCCAACCCGCGGCCTTCTTCGAGCAAGCCGAGATCGACATGGACGGTTTTCTGGTCGAGACCACCGGCCAGTGCAAGGAAGGGATGGACATCGCCTACGATGGTACCTGGGGCTATCACCCACTGGTACTGACCCTGGCCAACACCGGCGAGGTCCTGAGCGTGGTCAATCGGTCGGGCAACCGGCCGTCGCAGGAGGGTGCAGATGCGGAAGTTGACCGGGCCATGCAGACGTGCTTCCGCGGCGGTTTTCAGAGTGTCTTGCTGCGCGGCGACAGCAAGTTCGCGCAGACGGAACATCTGGATCGCTGGGACGACGATCCGCGCGTCTGCTTTATCTTCGGCTATGAGGCCATGCCGAATCTGAAAGCCCTCGCCGAGGACTTGCCGGCCAGTGCCTGGAAAACGTTGCAGCGTCCGGCTCGCTACACGGTGAAGACCGAGCCACGTGTCCGGCCAGACAACGTCAAAGAGGCCGTGGTGGTGGCGCGGGAGTTTGAGAACAAACGCCTGCGGTCGGAACAGGTGGCCGAATTCAGCTACCGGCCCACCGCCTGCAAGAAGACGTATCGCATGGTGGTCCTCAGAAAGAATATCTCGGTGGAAAAAGGCGAGAAGCTCTTGTTCGATGAGGTCGTGTACTTCTTCTACATCACCAAGGATTGGGACAAGACGGCCGCCGAGATCGTCTTCTCGGCCAATGATCGCTGTCATCAAGAGAACCTGTTGGCCCAACTCGGTGGCGGGGTACGGGCCTTGCGAGCGCCGGTGGACAATCTGGAAAGCAACTGGGCGTACATGGTGATGACGGCGTTGGCCTGGAACTTGAAGGCTTGGTGGGCCTTGACCCTACCGGAGGAGCCAGGTCGCTGGCAGGACAGACACCGGTTGGAGAAACAGTGGGTTCTGGGGCTGGAGTTCAAGACGTTTGTGAATGCGTTTGTGCGCTTGCCGTGCCAAATCGTGCGGACGGGCCGCAAGTTGATCTATCGACTGTTAGCGTGGAACCCCTACCAGCCGATCTTCTTCCGTTTGGTAGATGCGTTGCGGTGTTGACGGGGAGACCAACGAAGTCGGAGTCCGGATGCTCCGATCCACCACGGCACCAAGAGCGACCCAGCAGAAAGTAGAGAACGGCATGACAGGAGCAACACTTGAGGCAGCTAACCTGCTCTGTGATGAGCGGGACAGAGATAGTCCGTAATTGCTGGCGACGCCCGCGAAGGCTGTTGGACGCCGGAATCTTCGCTTGTTTAAGGTCTAGCCCTGCCATTGTTAGCCCGGTTGCATTTGCCGGGCAAGCACCGGCCCAGCCAACCAGACTTGGCCAAAGAGTTGCTGACCGAGATTGTCACCTGGTTTCCCGAACGGCGTTTTGTGCTGATCGGTGACGGGGCTTATGCGGCTGCGGGTTTGCTGGGGACTCTGAACGAGCGCGTCACCTATGTGGGCCGCCTGCGTGCGGATGCCGAGGTCTACGATCCCGTAGTGCCCAAACAACCCAAAGGCAAACGTGGCCAGAAGCCGAAGAAGGGACCACGGTTGCCCGGACCGAAGGAAGCGGCACGCCTCGCCAACGCCCAGGCGCACGGCCGAGGCCGCTGGCAATGGCAAAACGTGGATGTGGTGGCCTACGGAATGCAACGCACCCTCCAGGTTCTGACCTATGTGGTGGTGTGGCCGGAAGTACTCGGGTTGCGTGTCATCCGCATCGTGGTGGTGCGTGACCCTACCGGCAAGATGAAGGATGCCTACTTATTCACCACCGACCTGACCGCCACGGTGGCTTGGGTGATCGCGACCTATGCCAAGCGCTGGTCTCTTGAGGTTGCCTTCAAAAACAGCAAGCAAGTCATGGCGATTGAGGAACCACAGCATTGGTGCCAGCAGAGTATTGAGAAACTGGCGCCCTGGGTCTGGCAGATGCAGAGCTTGCTTCACTTGTGGTATCTGGCCATTGGTCACACGTTGCCAGAAGCTAAGAAGGCTCGGAAGCGCATGGGACCGTGGGACACTGAGTGGTCACTGCGCCATATTGTCGGCGTGCTCCGGACGGCACTGTTGGAAGAAACAATTAACCCGAAGTCGGCTGACGAAGCCGACTGGCAACAATTGCTAGCTCAAGTGAAAGAATACCTGATCTGTGCGGCTTTCGCAGCTTGAGAATCTGCGAAAGTTCAGCAAGAGAACTTGCTGGCCCAACTCGGTGGCGGGGTCCGGGCCTTGCGGCACCGGTGAACACTCTGGAAAGCAATTGGGCGTACATGGTGATGACGGCGTTGGCCTGGAACTTGAAGGCTTGGTGGGCCTTGACCCTACCGGAGGAGCCAGGTCGCTGGCAGGACAGACACCGGTTGGAGAAACAGTGGGTTCTGGGTCTGGAGTTCAAGACGTTCGTGAATGCGTTTGTGCGCTTGCCGTGCCAGATCGTGCGTACAGGCCGCAAGCTGGTCTATCGACTGTTGGCATGGAACCCCTACCAGCCGATCTTCTTCCGTTTGGTGGATGCGTTGCGGTGTTGACGGGGAGACCAATGAAGTCGGAGTCCGGATGCTCCGATCCACCACGGCACCAAGAGCGACCCAGCAGAAAGAGAAGAACGACATGGCAGACTACAACCCGATGTAAAAGACCCGCTTCGTGACGGACGGGATAGAGATAGTCCGTAATTACTGGCGACGCCCGCGAAGGCTCTCGGACGCCGGAATCTTCGCTTGTTTAAGGACTAGTTGCATGCCCGATCCCGGTTCCCTGATGGCCTATCAAAACCAATTCTGCAAGAAGCTCGCCTTCACCGTGACCGGCCAAGTTGGCGGCTCGGTGTGGGGAACAGGTGTTTACACTCTCGATTCGACGCTGGCAACGGCAGCGGTCCATGCCGGAGTTCTCCAGCAAGGCCAGACAGGCGTGGTGAAAGTGGAGATTGTTCCCTCCTTGCCCGCCTACGCCGGTTCGACGCAGAATGGCGTGCAGACCGGCGGCTGGGGTCCTTTTCCACCGGGGGCCTTCAAGTTCATAATTCGGGATGTACACGGTGCCAATCCAAAGCCCGAAGCCGACACGGCGCCCGTCCGCGGTAATGAGGACAGAATTAGGCGTCACGACAAATGAGGGGCGCTGTGGTGCGTAAAAAACTTCGGCAGGAGCTGAAGAAGAACTAGGCCTTAAACAAGCGAAGATTCCGGCGTCCAACAGCCTTCGCGGGCGTCGCCAGCAATTACGGACTATCTCTGTCCCGCTCATCACAGAGCAGGTTAGCTGCCTCAAGTGTTGCTCCTGTCATGCCGTTCTCTACTTTCTGCTGGGTCGCTCTTGGTGCCGTGGTGGATCGGAGCATCCGGACTCCGACTTCGTTGGTCTTCCCGTCAACACCGCAAGGCATCTAC
>CAWDRY010000017.1:0-21251 GCA_963804745.1 uncultured Gemmataceae bacterium | reverse complement strand
TTAGTCATTGGTCATTAGCACTTAGTCATGAAGGTTAGCCGGCAGTAGTCTCGACCTATTGACTAATGACCAATGACTAATGACTAATGACTATCGTGCAAACTCCACCGCCCGCGTCTCTCTCACCACAGTTACCTTTATCTCCCCAGGATAATTGAGCTGCTGCTCGATAGCCTTCGCAATATCCCGGCAAACCTTGATCGCGTCGCTGTCGCTGGTGTGGGCGGCGTCGGCGATGACGCGGATTTCGCGGCCGGCCTGGATGGCGTAGGCATGCTCGATGCCGGGGAAGCCGCAGGCAACGGCTTCCAGCTCTTCCAGGCGCTTGACGTACTTTTCCAAAGTCTCGCGGCGGGCGCCGGGGCGGGCGGCGCTGATGGCGTCGGCGGCGGCGACCAGGACCGTGTAAATATGATCGATGGTCACGTCGTCGTGATGCCCGGCGATGGCGTGCAATACATCCTTGCTCGTCTCACCGTAGCGTTTGGCCAGCTCGGCGCCGATCTTGGGATGGCCGCCTTCCATCTCGTGGTCGGCGGCCTTGCCGATGTCGTGCAGCAGGGCGCAGCGGCGCGCCAGCTTGCCGTCCAGGCCAAGCTCTTCCGCCATCATGCCGCACAGGTGAGACACCTCGATGCTGTGCTGGAGGACGTTTTGACTGTAACTGGTGCGGAACTTGAGCCGGCCGAGAAGCTGCACGAGCTTTTCATGCAAGGGGCCGATGTTGGCATCCTGCACGGCCTGCTTGCCGGCTTCCAGGATGTGCTTTTCCATCTCATCCTGCGTTTCCTTGACCACCTCTTCGATACGCGTCGGATGAATACGGCCGTCCTGGATCAGCTTGTTCAGTGCCAGCCGGGCTGTCTCGCGGCGGATGTTGTCGAAAGCACTGACAATGACGACGCCAGGCGTGTCGTCAACAATGACATCGACGCCGGTGGCCTTCTCGAAAGTACGGATGTTGCGGCCCTCGCGTCCGATGATGCGGCCTTTCATGTCGTCGCTGGGGATGTCCACTGTGCTGACCGTAGTGTCGGCAGTGTGCTCGGCGGCGTAGCGCTGAATGGCGGTGGCCACAATCTCACGGGCCTTCTGTTCACTAATGCTTTTCAGGTATTCTTCGTGTTTCTGAATGCGGCTCGCCACCTCGTCGGCCAATTCCTTGCCGAGACGCTCCAGCAGCACAACCTCGGCTTGCTCCCGATTGAGCGTGCTGATCTCGTGCAGTTTTTGCATCTCGTCGGCCAGGAGCTTCTCCAGTTGCTGGTGCTTCTTCTCGACCTCGGCCCGGCGTTCCTTCACTTTACGCTCGGTGTGATCGACAAGGCGCTCTTTCTTGAGCAGGGCCTGGTTCTTCTGATCGAAGCCGTCCTCGCGCTTTTCCAGGCGGCGTTCCTGCTCGCGCAGCTCGTTGCGGGTTTGCTCGGCTTCACGATTGAATTGTTCGCGTTTCTTGAATAGCTCGTCCTTCGCTTTCAGCTCGGCTTCCTTGAGAATGTTCACCGCGGCTTTGCGGGCATCCTCGGTTATCTCGGCCACTCTGGCCTGGGAACTGTTGAGGCGGAAACGATCCAGGTAACGGGCGCTTCCAAAGCCAGCCAACAACCCCACCAAAATGGCCAGTAAGCAGAGAATCACGCACAACCAGAGCGGGATCTCCATTGCTTGGCCACTCCTTCCAGTGGCCCGACGGCTTGACGAGATGCGAAGTTCCCTTCTAAAACTTCCGAAGTCTCGGAAGACTTCGGAAGTTTGGGAGGCATAGCGGAAAGGCAGGCGCGGTACGACAACTACAACCGGCAGGCAGCAGAGCGCGCAAACTGGGCGCGGACTATCTCTCGAATCAACCACTCCCTGGCGGGCAACTAGGCGGACCGCAGTCGATTCCAGGCGGCGCATGAGGTGGTGGACCAGCGCGGGTCACCACCTTGAATGTGGGCAGAGGGCCACCTTGTCGGGCCGGAGGCCCGGAAAGATCTATACGCTTCCAGACGGGGCGGCGCAGCGGCGCCGGCACCCGTGCTACTCGGAGCCAAAGATCGCGTAGGACGGCTCGCCGAGCCGTCTTACTCAGCGTCCCGGAGGACCAGAGCCAGGCGATCATCCCCCCCAGCACCAGGGCCACGCAAAACAACCAGAATAGAATCATTTGTATCTCGTGGTTTCTTGTGTGTGGTGCAGCTTGCCGTTGGTCGGTGTCGGTTACCGCGGCGCGTTCGGCCACACGTATCCTATTTCCCGATAAGCCGCGGACCTTATTTTGTCAGAACACAATTGCTTAACATCACCCGCTTGCAGGACGGGTTTCAAACCCGTCCTGCGTGGGACGGGTTTCAAACCTGTCCCACGTGCGCGGTTACATGACATGAATTCATTATGGTGGAGGGAGTGGGGTAAGGTCAACAAGAAAGAGGAAAAGATTGCGGAATCTTTGTCGTGGTGGTGAGTGATGAGTGAAAAGAGCAACGCCGGCCAGTTCCGTCAAAGGCCGGTTGCCGGCTTGACCGTCAACTCAACGTCCTTGCCGTCGCGTTTGATAAGCACTTTCGCGGGAATGCCCGGCTTGACATACCCGGCGGCGGCGAAACAGTCCGCTATCGTATCCGTCCAGCGGCCGTCGATGGTGAGCAGCCGATCGCCGGCTTTCAGTCCCGAAGCCGCCGCGGCGCTGCCCGGAAAGACTTCCTTGATCGTGACCCCGGCCTCATCGTCACCCCTTTCTTTACGCACCACGATGCCCCACTGCGCGGCGGCGGCCACGACCTTTACGGGCTGGCCTTTCTCGTTAGTGAGCGCCGCCAACCTCGCCATCACGGCCTGAACGACGTCCGGCGGCTGATAGCCGCTCGGCAGGAAAGTCATCTCTTTCTTCTGATAGTCAAGCGTCATCTTGTAGCGGGCAAAGAAAGGGAAACCGACGATGCCGTCAATTGGGCCTAAGGCGCGCGCAAGGGCCGCTACCGTCGGATGATCCATCACCAGCGCATCCACTTTCTCGGCCTTGAGCGTGCCGACTTCCAGCTCCTTCACCGTGACCAGTGCCATCGACCCGATCAGCGTGTACGACGGCTTGGGGGTATTCTCCAGTAGGCCGGCTTCCTTGGCGATCTTGTTATTCAGGACCGTGACGGGCGAGCCGGTGTCGAAGATCACTCTGTAAGGCCCCTTGCCGTTGACTTTGATCATCGTGGTCATGTGCCCGGTCTTGAGCAACTCAAAGGGGACGGCGACGGGCTTGCCGGCCTGGTCGTCAGCGGCAACGGGCTTCTTACCCGCATCGTCCGCCCGTACCGGTACAAATAGAAACACAAGAATGAAGAATGAAGCCAGCCCGATTCTCGATTTTCGATTTTCGATTTTCGATTGCCGGCTTCCAACCGGCGCTACCGGCTTGTCGCGCACGACGCCGCCCGGCGTCTCCAATCGGCAATCTTCAATCGAAAATCGCAAATGGTTCATAGTCCCTCCCCGGTCTTGACGGTGATTTCAACCGTTTCGGAGCCGCGCTGGACGGTGAGCCTGGCCTCCTGACCAGCGGCGAGTTTCTCGGCCAGCTTGTTCATGTCGGCAGTGGTTTGCACCTCTTTGCCCTGGAAGCGGGTAATGCGATCACCGGCTTTCAGGCCGGCGTCGGCCGCCGGGCTTCTACCGAGCACACTTTTGACGGTGACTGTTCCGTGCGCTTCGGCCAGTTCGATTCCCAGGAAAGCCCGCAGCGTCACTTCCTGGTTGAGCCTGGCGCCCGTCAGCTTGCCATACGTCTTCATGATGCCGGCCAGCGCATCCAGTTCGCCGGGTACTGCCGTGCCGCCAAGGCCCTGGGCTTCGGCCGGCTCGAACTTGAGCGGCGTCAAGCCAAGTTTATCCTTCGTAAAGTCCAGCTCCAGACGAAAGCGGGCCAGGATGTTGTAGCCGATGATGCCGTGCAGTTCGGCGCCGGCCAGCCCTAAGCCGTTCATGCCTTCCATCTGGAAGGGATCCTCGATCCGCCCGCGTGCCTTGTTGATGACCAGGCCGCCTTCCAGCTCAAAACGGTCGAACGTGCCCCAGCTTTTCTTGTCAGGTTCGATGCCGAGCTTGCGGCAAACACCAGTGGAGACGAACAGGGCCGGAGCGCCGGTGTCAACCATGAAGTTGAAAGGCCCCTTGCCGTTGATCTTGGCCCGGACCAGCACGTTTTGCATCGGAGTGAGACGGTAGGGAACTTCGTGCGTTTTCGCAGCTGGCCTGGGTGGATCGTCAGCCCATAACGGCGGAACGAAAAAGAACACTAGCAAACAGACACCAACGAACCTGGTTTTCATGTTCTCACTCCAGATCATGTCGAAACAACACAAGCCCGCGGCGCAAGCAAGGGAGTGTTGTCCTTGCTTGCGCTGCGGGCTTTCCTAAAAGCCGAAGCCCGCGGCTCAACTGGAACGGCGCTTACTTATCAAGTCTTCTGGGGGAGCCGTCCCTTGCGGGAGTAGCAACCACCCGGAACCGTAAGCCGAAATCCAACCAAGCGGCGGGCTTCGTGTTTACTCACTGGTGAAATATCTACTGTCTCACCTCCTTAGAGTGGTGGCCCCGAGGCTCGTCGGCGGGGAAGGATCGGTCTTTACTTATCAAGTTTCTCGGGGGATCGGATTGAGAAGCAAACCGAAGCCGCCCGAAACCGTATGAGCCGAAATCCAACCGAGCGACGAGCTTCCTGTAGTGGTACTCACACATGCAAGCTCTGAGCCTGCGTCTACATCGAGCTGTCTTCTTCCGTACTCCGGATTCCGAGGAGATCTGCCACCGTTCGGATCGGGCTTCGTCAGCCCACTCGCCGCGGCAGCCACATTGTTGAACTCGATGTCTAGCGCCGCTACTGATTAGGTCTTGATAATCTACCTATACACCTCAGTGGGACAGGGTGTCAAGCATTTCTTGAAGTTTTTTTCATGCGCCTGAACTGACGATGTTAAAGTGTTCGGGCGCGCGAACCTTCGAGTGTCATGCTTTCGCGGGCTGGAAGGGATGCGATCTCTCTACCGATGGCGAAAGCGTGAAAAGCTCCGGAAGAATCTGGAACGCGCGATTTTTTATTGCACATACTGGCTGTCAGCAGATACAATAAATTTACCCTAAACGATGACTGTCAAGGGTCGCTGGTGAAGGAGGTCCACACGTGAAATTGAGTTTGCTTGTCCTAACACCAGGAAAGTCGGACGGCAAGACCATTCCCATCACCGCGCCGCAATTCATGATCGGGAGGGCGCCGGAATGCCAGCTGCGACCAGCCAGCAGCCTGATAAGCAAGCGCCACTGTGTTCTGGCAGTGCGCGGCGGCAAGGTTTACCTCCGCGACCTTGACAGCACCAACGGCACGTTTGTCAACGATCAACCGATCAAGGATGAGATCGAACTGCATCACGATGATAACCTCAAGCTTGGTCCGCTGGCTTTCAAAGTTGTCCTCCAGCTAGGCTCGACGGCGAAGAAACTTACTCCGACTCGTCCGCCAAGGAAACGGGGCGAAATGATGGACGAGGAATCGGTCGCCGACTTGCTTTTGTCGCTTGAGGATGAGACCGTTGCCGGTAACGAGCCTGGAGAAGACTCAGATAATAATGCCTCGGCGCCGGACAAAGCCATCGACCCAACCGCCGAGACCGACACCGGCGAGACGGTCTTTCCCAGGACCGCCGGCGGCGCAGCGCCACCGAAAAAACCAATAGCCGCCGACACATCGGGAGCGGCAAAGCTGATCCTCGAAAAGCTAATGCGCAGGCCAAGGCCGACGTAGAATCGAAGTCAGTGCCCCTCAGCGACGCATCCGCCGGCTGTATCTACATCAGCGAAGAAGGGTGAGTGGTGAGTAGGTGAGTGGTGAGTGGTAACCATTTGGACCACTCACCACTCACCACTCACCACTCACCACTTTATCCAAGAAGCAGAGTCGATTCCCATCCGGCGCGTTCTGCCGTGGCTCGCAGCTTCTCCAGCGCCCGGTTCTGAATCTGCCGGACCCGTTCCTTGCTGATGCGCAGCAGATGGCCGATCTGCCGCAGACTGTGCGTGCCGTTGCCGGTCAGGCCGAAGCGCAGGTCGAGCACCTTGCGCTCCCGCGGCCGCAGGTTCTCCATCAGGAAGTGCAGCGATTCCTGCCGTTCCGCGTTCCGCCGGGTAAACAGGCTCTCGTGGTCGGGCATGGCCTCGGTGAGCTTGAAGTCGCTGTCGTCGTCCAGGACGGCGTTGAGCGACACGGGCGTTCGCGTAGCCGTTTGGAGATGAGTGAGATGTTCCAGACTGCTGCCCGTGCGGCGAGCCAGTTCTTGCGGGTTGGGCAGCTGCTTGCCGCCGTGGGCCAGTTTCTCGGATTCTTGTTGCAACAAACCCAGCTCTTGCAAGTGATGCGGCGACAGGCTGACAAGATGGCTTTGCCGGGCGACGGCAATTTGCAGCGTCTGGCGTATCCACCAGGTCGCATAGGTCGCCAGGCGGGTGCCGTGGCTGACGTCGAAGCGGTCGATGGCCTGCATCAGGCCGCACACGGCTTCTTGCAACAAATCGGTGTAGCCCAGAGCATGATGGCGAAAGCGCTTGGCAACATGCGCCGCCAGCCGGATGTTGGCCGACGCCAGCCGATGCTTGTAATGCACATACCGATCGTGCAAGCGCCGCACCGAAGCAACACTTTGTGCAGCGTCGTCGCAATACTCGCGAACGAACTGGGCCATCGGCCACGGTTCCAGAGGCGGCCGGTGCTGCCTCAGCCTGGGAAAATGCCTGATGAGCACGCGCACCAGTTCGCTCTTGCACTCCCAGAACCCGTTGAGCAATTCGCGTTCTTCCTCGGGGGTCAACAAATCGGAAGAGAACACCGTAGGCACGAGGGCAACAGCTTCTCCGGGCGCCTCTTGGCGCTTACGTCTTCTGGTCTTCATGGCCAACCCTTCCCTAATCAAGTTAGTGAAACATGCACCCACACCAATGAAAACGAAACTTCCCACTGCAAGCCGTTCCTCGCCGGCGGCAGTTCTACTGCACTAGCAACCAGTCGTGATGAAAATAAAACGGCGATGGTTTCTACACAAACTCCACACGTCGCGCTCGCCTCTTGGTAGGAAATCACTTCTCATCCTGTGAAACCAGGCAGGCACCGGATGCCTGCCGCGCGCGAAAGCCCACCCTCGCTCTGTCCCGTGGGCCTGTCGGCTCCTTATTCCTGGAGTCACAACATTGTAAGGGCACATTCTCGTAATAGCAACAACTATTTTCAAAATCTTTCATTTTTCTCCGTTCCGTCCCAATCGATCACGGAGACTTGACCGGCGACCCCGAAGCTGAAAGAATTACCTGAGTCGTACAGACCGCAAAGTTCTACACAAGCGGCTTGGGCGGGCGGCGGCAGTTAGTTTTCCATCGCTTGCGCGTCAGGCTTGTGTCGGGCACAAGCCTGACGCGCAAGCGAAGGAAGCCTTGCACTTGCCAGTCGCTTTGCTCATCGTTTCCGGAGGAGTTCTCACCTTGCATCGTTCCTTTCAACCAATGCTCGCACCGTTGACCCTGCTTTGCCTCTTTCTGACCGGCTGCCCGCGGTCGCAACCGCGTGTCGTGCTATACTGCGCCCAGGACCGCGAATTTGCCGAAGAAAGCCTCGCGGAGTTCACGAAGAGCACCGGGATCAAGGTTGTTCCCGAGTTCGACACCGAGGCCGACAAATCCGTGAGCCTGTATCAGAACCTGATTCAGGAAAAGGCCAGGCCGCGCTGTGACGTCTTCTGGAACAACGAAATCCTCTCGACGATTCGCCTCGAACGGCAAGGCCTGCTCGAACCTTACGCCAGCCCGGCGGCGGAGCCCTACCCCGATCGGGCCAAGGCGAAGGATCACACCTGGCACGCCTTTGCCAATCGTGCCCGCGTGCTCATCGTCAATACGCAAAAAGTGCCGGCAAACGAACGGCCGCGCAGCATCCTCGATCTGACCAACGAACGCTGGCAAGGCCGCGCCGTCATGGCCCGCCCGATGCACGGCACCTCCGCAACACAGGCCGCCTGCCTGTTCGAGGTGCTTGGCCAGGACAAGGCCCAGGAATACTATCGTGCTCTGCTGGCGAACAAGATAGAGATCGCCCCCGGTAACAAGCAGGTAGCGGAATGGGTCGGCCAGGGACGAACGCCACGCGGTTCTCCCGTGGTCGTCGGCGTCACCGACACCGACGATGCCCTCGACGAAGTTAACAAAGGCAGCCCGGTGGCCGTCATCTTCCCGGACGGCGAGAAAAGCGAGAAATTCCCGCGCATGGGCACGCTGTTCATTCCGAACACACTCTGCATCATCCGCGGCGGCCCGAACAACGAAGGCGCCCGCAAGCTGGTCGATTACCTGCTCAGCCCGGAAGTGGAAGCCCGGCTGGCCGAGTCGGAAAGTCATCAGATACCGCTCAATCCCAACGTGAAGGCCAGGCTGCCTGCGGAACTGGAAGCGGGCAGAAATGCCCGAGCGATGAAGGTGGATTTCTACAAGGCGGCCGATCTGTGGCGGGAAACGCAGGAGTTTTTGAAGAAAGAGTTTGAACAGTGAGCGACATGTTTAGGTGAGCGGTGCGATGATTCCTGGTGTCCTATTCGCGTTGCAAAGCTGGGAATGTCAGCCATTCGGTGAGGGTCCAGACATGATCGGCCAGACCCGCGGCCATTGCTGGCGTCCGCTCCTGCCATCCTCCTTCGCTGTCACGCTGACGCAGGGTTCGCACCGGCCAGCAGAAGTTGTAGCTGTACATCGTGAAATAGGTCACCGCCTGATGCACGTCCCAATCCTTGGAGAAGCAGTAGGTCTTCCGCACCTTTCGAGCATTGCGGTTCCGGTCAGTCCCGTTGTGCCGTTCCACGAACGCTGTGTTGATCGCTCGGCTTGCCTTCGACAATGCCAGCGCGGCCATTACGGCCACGAACGTCCCGAACACCACTCGATGGTCGATCTTCACAACCCGGCCTTTTTTCCGGGTCTTATGCACGGTGGCATACTTCAAGTCGGCCAGCGGCACCTGGTACGGCGCCTTGGGCCGTCCCGGTTTTCCAGTCCGCTCGGGGATGACCTCTTCCCCATACGCCTCCAGGATGGCCGTCTTGTAAGCAGCATATTCGTCCGTGGTGATGAGATTCGGAATCCGGCCTTCGGTACGCTTCTTGAAGTCTTGCACCACTTCCTGGGTATTCTCCGAGATGCGTTCTCCTGGCACAACACTCACGACCAAGCGGTGTTCGGGGTCGAAAGCCACATGGTCCCAGTTATCCCCCTGCCGGTCATCAGCGGGATCGGCAGGGTCGCAGTTCTTCTCTTTCTTGCCGACGAACGCCCATTTTTCGTCGAACTGCACCTCCCGCGTCTGAGGGGGAAAAAGCCACGAGTTCGTCGTGGAGGTTTTTGGCGTGCTCGCCGGCAAGTTTGCTGTAACGGACAACGGTATCCTTGTTCACTCCGACCAACCGACCGGTCTTGCGGACGCCACAGCCTTCGTCAATATGGGCCAAGATCGAGAGAATCTTCTCTTGGGGTAAGCATGCTCGGAAGAGCGGCGTGCCTTTCCGCTCGCAAAATCGGGCCTTGCATGTAGCACAGCGAAGCATGCGATGTTGTTTGTTGGCCCCGTAGCGATTGCAGACACTCAGGTTGCCGGCTCCACGTTTGCCATAGTCTGGACACTCCGGATCCAGGCAACAAAACCGTGACAGGTCGTCCATGCTTTGCCCTCCGTGGCATGTGCGTTGGTTACAAGGCGACCCAGTTTATACAAAACGACTGCCTTACCGTGCAATACGAGAAGGACACCAGGCGATGATTAACGTTTCTTCACCCCGCTTTTTGCTGACCCACTTTGCTTCTTGCTACTCTTCAATGTCTCTTCTTCGACTTCTCGCCAGAAAGTTTCGTGCGGAATGCCAGCTCCTGCGCGAAATCGCTGCCGGGCAGCGTCCAGGATTGCCTGCAATTTCGGCGAATGGCCCATCAGAAGGCGTTCCAACTCATCTTGGTCGTGTGGTACGAACAGGACTGCCACTGGTTTGCCATTCCGCGTGACTACTACCGGTTCTCGTTCGCTGGCTTTCAGATAATCGGTGAAACGTGCTTTCATGTCTGCAACGCTAGCAGTTGTCATAAGTATACCTCCTCTCCGCCTTCAATCTTCATTTCTTGGGTTCGGCCTCATTCAGCCTCTCCCCCGCCGCGGCTCCTGCCGTATGCTCCACCGGTTCTTTCGGCCCCGCCAGAACCGAGGCCGCCACGGCTACGCTCAGGATGACAGAAATAACCGCCAGCGACAGCACAACAAGCGTGCCCTGGCCGAGGCCGTTGGCTTTCAGGTAATCGTTCATCTGCTCCTCGCCAACGATCGTCTTCAGCAGTTCCTCCCCGATCATCTTCACCCCGACGAAGCCCAGCACGCACGCCAGGCCGGTATTCAGGTAGCGGAACTTCCCCAGCAGGTTGGCCAGCAAGAAGTAAAAGGAGCGCAGGCCGATAATGGCGAAAATATTCGACGTGTAGACGATGAACAGGTCCCTCGTGATGCCGTAGACGGCCGGGATGGAGTCGAGCGCAAACATCACGTCCGTGGTCTCGATGACCAGGAGAACCAGGGGCAGGGGAGTGGCGTACCAGAGGCCGTCGCGGCGCACCCAGAAGCGCGGCGAATCGTAATTGTTGACAACACGCAGAAATCGCTGCGCCAGCCGCAACACCGGGTTCCGCCCCGGATCGATCTCTGCCTCCGCGGAGCGCAGCAGCCTGTAGCCGGTGTAGATGAGGAACGCGCCGAAGATGTATATTGCCCACTGGAAATACTTGAGCAACACCCATCCACCCAGGATGAATGCGGCACGCATGAGAACAGCACCGAGTATCCCCCAAAATAGCACTCGGTGGCGCAGATGATCCGGCACTCCGAAGAAGCGGAAGATCACCAGGAAGACGAATAGGTTGTCGATAGAGAGTGATTGCTCGACCAGATAGCCGGTCACGAACTCGCTGGCCTTGACGGCCCCCTGGCCCTCCTGATCGGGGTACCAAAGCCCCCAGCACCGCCAGATGCCCAGCGCGAAAGCAAGGGCCAGCGTGACCCAGACAGCGCTCCACAGCGCCGCCTCCTTGAAGGTCGGCGCCCGGCCTTTCCTCTGGAAGACGATCAGATCGAGGCCCAGCAGAAGCAGGATAACGACGTGGAAACCGACGAGCACCCAGAACGATGACAAGGTGACAAGGTGACAGGGTGACAAGGTGACCGACAGCACAATCTCCTTTGTCACCTTGTCACCCTGTCACCTTGTCACCTTGTCGGATCGCCCGGGCCCAGAATATCACTGCTCCATCACTTCCTTCGACTTCTTGTCCGCCATTTCCACGACCTTGTCCTCGAACTTCTTCAACAGGTCTTGCACTTCCTCCTTGCCCTTGTCGCGGTCGTCCTCGGTCATCTCCTTGTCCTTCTCGGCCTGATCGAAGTGCTTGTTGGCGTCGCGGCGGATGTTGCGGCAGGCGACCTTGGCTTCCTCGGCGGATTTCTTGATGCGTGCGACCATCTTCTGCCGCTGTTCCCCGCTCATCGGCGGCACGGATAGGCGGATCATCTTGCCGTCGTTATTGGGCGACATACCCAGATCGCTCGAGCGGATCGCCTTCTCAATGTCCTTGAGACAGCTCTGGTCGAAGGGGCGGATGACGATCTGCGTCGGGTCGGGCGTGTTGATCTGGGCCAGTTGCTTGAGCGGCGTCGGCGAGCCGTAATACTCGACGCGGATGCTATCCACCAAGGCCGGCGTGGCCCGTCCTGTGCGCAGGCCGCGCAGCTCGTCGCGGAAAACCCCCGTGGCCTTTTCCATGCGCTCTTCGGCATCGAAGAGAATTTCGTCGCTTGTCATGTCCAGACTCCTAACGCGGTTCTTCGTTTGGCCGCGACCGTGTTTAGCGACGCTTCGGAGAAGCGTGCGGCCGCAGACGCTTCTCCGAAGCGTCGCTAAACACGGTCGCGGCTAAACAACCGATTCACTAACAATCGTCCCGATGGCATGCCCCGCAATGGCCCGTTCGATGTTGCCTTCACGCTTGAAATTGAAGACCAGAATGGGCAGCCTGGCATCGCGGCACATGCTGATTGCGGCCACGTCCATCACGCGCAGATTATCTCGCAGCACCTGCCCATATGTCAACTTCTCGTATCGAACGGCGTGGGGGTTTTGCTCCGGATCCTCGCTGTAAACCCCGTCCACGCGCGTCGCCTTGAGGAGAACGTCGGCCTCCAGCTCCCGAGCGCGGAGCGCGGCGGCGGTATCGGTGGTCACAAACGGATTGCCGGTGCCGCCCGCGAGAATGACGATGCGCCCCTTCTCCAGATGCCTCAGGGCACGGCGGCGGATGTACGGCTCGGCCACGCTTTCCATCCGGACGGCCGTTTGCAGCCGTGTCTGGCAGTTGAGGCTTTCCAGCGCGTCCTGCAACGCCATGCCGTTGAGCACTGTGGCCAGCATGCCCATGTAGTGCGCCGTCTGCTCCTTGATGACAGTGCCGCCAGCGCTGAACTGAGCGCCGCGCAAGATGTTGCCGGCGCCGACGACGATGCCCAGCTGCACGCCGCGCTGCACGACGCGCTGCGCCTGCCGGGCGATGTTCAAGGTCTCGTCGATACTGATACCGCTCTTGCCTGGGGTGCCGAAGCCGTCCCCGCTGATTTTCAGTACCACGCGCCTGTACTTCGGCTTGAGCGGATCGACTGAGTTATGCTCGTCCATGTCTATGTTCCATCCTGGATATATTTGGCCACGGAAAACATTATAGAAAACCCGCGCTCCGCTGCCAACACGTCGAACGAGTTGGCGAGCCGAGCAGCGTAAGCTGCCGGGTGCAAACACTTCTCATCACCCGGCAGCTTACGCTGCTCGGCTCGCCTCTCACGCCCCCGCCGTCGCCTCCGCAGCCCCCCGCCGCGCATCATCAATCCCCTTCTTGCGTTCATCCCCGCGGAACAGAAGGCTCCCCAGGCCCGGCACGAAACACGACAGCGCGAAGGCCGCAAAGGTGAGCAGCACCCCGTCGAGCGGCAAGCGCGGACCGGACAACGACTCGGCATGACTGAGGATGTAGGGCAGCGGCACCCACACCGCCGCCAGAGCTGCGGGGAGCGCCGTGTAGCGCCAGCCATACGACCAGCGCCAGCCGAGCACCGCCAGAACAAGCATCCCCAGCAGCGAGCCAAAAAGAATCGACGGGGCATGATCGGTGACCCACTGCACGGCTTGCTGTCTATCCGAGTCGACGATGCGTTCTTCCTGCCACACCTTCTGACCCTTGAAGAACCTCTCTCCGAAGAAGAAATAAAGACCAGCCTGCAGACGAAGTCGCCAGGCTCGGTCAGGTTCAGCCCTCATGCGATACCAGGCTTTTTTCCCTAGCCACTTCGCGCGTTCGATCGGTTTCTCGGGCAGCGTTTCCTCACCCAGATCGTCTTTGAGAGCCAACTCCATTGGTGACTCAATCGCCAGACCGCCGGTTCGCTTGTCGGTTTGCGGCCCGCCGGTCGCCTGTGAATTGTTGCCCACCCACAGATGGAACTGCGTGGAATCGACGATCGGGAACGGCTCGCCCACAACCTGCACATTGCGGACAATCCACGGCGCCACTCCGATACCGAATCCCAGAAAAGCGAGAATGGCGCAGAACCAGCCGCGCAACACCAGCCGGCAGCGCCACAGGAACCACAGAGCCGCCACGAAGGCAAACGGCACAAAAGCTCCCCGGATCAGTGTCAATCCGGCCAGACCGAGGCCGTAGAGCAAGCTCGTCAGCACGCCGCCCGATTCGCCCCCGCGAGCGCCCAGCCACAGGCACAGAGCCAGCGCGAAACTGGCGAGAACGCCGTCGTCGATCTCGGCCGTGTTGATGATCCAGAATGGGTAGACCGCACACAGGATGCCCGCGAGCGTGGCCACGAACAGGCTCCGAAAGGCACGCCGGGCGAACAGGAAATAAAGGCCGGCGGCCAATGTCCCCAGGACGGCCTGAAGCCAGCGCACTTTCTTTCCCACCTGGCTCCAGCGCTCGTCCCCTTCACCACTCGCCGCGAAGCGGTCGATCAACGAGAGCACGAACGGATAGCCGGGAGCCACGAAGGCTGTCTCTCTTTCTTCTGCTGCCAATGGTTCCTTCAATCGAAACTTCTTCTCAGTGCTCAGGTTGGTGACCAGGGTCTTGATGTCCTGTGTTTTGTCGTACTCGTAGTCGTCCTGTACGTGCATCGGCCCGAAGGTCGCGCCGTTGTCCGCGTACTTGTACAGGTACCCGAAACGGCAAACCGCCGCCGCGGCCAGGACCAACAACAGAAACAACAAATCCATTAGACCGAACTGACGTGGTTCAGACATGGCAATGCCTCGATTGATTCAGGGATTTCAAAATCTGTCAATGCCGCTCATCATAGCGTGCCGGCAACCGCTCCGCCATATGCCAATCACAAAAAAATAAGTTTTCCCGACGGCAATCGCACTTGCCAGCAATCCCCCGGACCGTTAGCCTAAGAAGTCATTGGTCATTAGTCACTAGTCATTAGTTCATGAGGAGAGTAACCATGGCACGACGCATTTTGAATCGCAAGGAGATGCGCAACGACTTCGATGCCGCCGAACGCAGCAAGGACGAGGACGAGGAAGAAGTCGAAGACGAAGCGGAAGACGAAGCGGAAGACGAAGCGGAAGACGAAGAAGAAGAAGCCGACGCGGAAGCGGATGACGCGGCTGGCGATGAGGAGGCGGAGGAAGAGGAGGCGGCCCCCCCGAAGAAAAAACGCAAGGCGGCTGTCAAGGAACCCAAGCCCGCCAAGGTCGCCAAGCCTCGGTCGCGCGCGCGCAGCTCCAAGGTCGTGCGCATGAAGGTCATCTGGGGGGTGTTCAACAACTCCAACCAGCGCGTGGCGGTTTTCGACTATCCCAATCGCAAGGAGGCCGATGACAAGGCCGCCCAGCTCACCGCCGACAAGAAACAGACGCACTTCGTGCAGCCGGTCAAGGAAGCGATTGAGGAGAAGAAAGAAAAGGAATAGCGATGGTGAGCGGGGGGCGTTAGCCCCCTGATGAGCTGGCAACATCAGGGGGCTAACGCCCCCCGCTCGCCTGTGTTTTCTCAGTGCCCGCGCACGACCGGCTTTTCACGCAACATGTCTTCGATCCTCTTCACCTTTCTGCCGATGAAGAGCACATTGGGCAAGTCGAAGTGTTGCGCCTGCGCTCCCGATGTGTTCACAATCAGGTCCCCTGAGCCTAGCCCCAGGACCCAGTGCCGGAACAGGTCGCTGCGCTGTTTCTGCACCGTCATGCCAGCCGTGTCATAAGCAGTTTCGCCGCCGCCGATCTCGGTACGCACGCGCAGCTGTCCCGGCGTAAACACCATGTAAATCTGCTGGTCGAAGAAGAGGAACGTCAACAACCAAAGGGTAAATAACACCAGCGAAATGAAAAAGTAACCGCCGATGTTCATGTTGATGCTGAGCCAATAGAAAAATCTGAAGATCGATTCCCACCAGCCCGCCTGCCAGAAAATGATGGTCAGGAGCAGTGATACCGCGATGATGAAAACCGACCATAGGCCGCGCAGCGGCACGTTGGTGATGACGATGACAAGAAGTAATACCATAGCGAATACATGACGCCGATGCCGTGACTTGGCGGCCATGACTATGTGTGGGTCATCCGGCTTGGCCAGTTCATTGTTCCCCTGCGTTACCGGCGGCAGATGTTTCTGGCTTTTTTGATCATCATCTTTCGGGACAAGCAACCCCTCACGGGTCTTCATACTTTCCCTGGCCCAACTTCCACCATGAAGAGTTCGGCTCGCCTTTGTGTGCGGCTGGCACGATTGCCATGACATGACCGTCGATCAACGTCAGCAACGCCATCAGAAATCCAACCGCCCAGACCGGCCACCAGTAAAACAACGTCGAGTGGCTGATGATCCTGATTTCTTGTTGCTGGGTGCCGGGCACCTGGGGCGAAGGTGTAGGTGCTGCTGGAGGCTGTGTGGACATCGTTATTCTCGCTCGTTTCGGGACTCGGTTTCCGCGCTGATAATTGACACTGGCGGAACTAATCCGCCTGTTCTCTTCTTCGCTCACCATGAGCGAATATTGAATCACCCGCCCACAAGCTATTGCCCCACGGCCTACTTGTCAAGCGCCGGCCGAAATATTCCGCCCTCAATCAAGTCGCTCACCCGGCAGACGCTCTGATAATCCTCCACGCCGGCTCCTCCTCAAAACCTCCCTGGATTCAAAACGGCATCGTTGTCATCATGGATATTGAAGAACGTGTGATTCGTTTAGCCGCGACCCGCAGGGGAGCGCTCAAAATGCTGGAAGTCGAAATGAAGTTCCCGGACGCCGACTTTGCTCTCATCGAGCAGCGCCTGGCCGAGCAAAACGCCCGGCCTCTCAAGACACTGCGCGAGGAAGACCACTACTTCAACGCTCCCGACCGCGATTTCGCCCGGACCGACGAGGCGCTGCGCCTCCGCCGCGTAGGTTCCTCGAACTTCGTCACTTACAAAGGCCCCAAGCGTGATCTTCAGACCAAGACGCGCACCGAGATCGAGGTCGCGCTCGCCCCCGGCGACCAGGCCGCCGATGACTTCATCCAGCTTCTCACGCATCTCGGCTACCAGCCCGTGTACGTGGTGCGCAAGTCGAGACGTGTCTACAACCTTGAATGCGCGGGGTTCCCGCTGGAAATCTGTCTGGACGATGTCGAAGGCCTGGGCCGGTTTGTCGAGCTGGAGATTCTGGCGCACGGAGGACCGCCTTGAAGCCGCTCGCTCCGCTCTCTTGCGTTCCGCCGCCGCGCTGGGGCTATCCGGCTCGGAACGCCGGTCCTATCTGGAACTACTGCTAACCAAGGACGCTCCCGGCGAGCGGAGGGGCGTAAGCCCCCCGGTGACCTCGTGAAGCCTACCATCCACACCTCGATCGACAGCATTCGCCAGTCCGTCGCCGCCGCCCGGGCGCGTGGCTTGACCGTGGGCCTGGTGCCGACGATGGGCGCGCTCCACGCCGGCCATGCCAGCCTCATCCGGGCCGCCCGCGCCGACACCGGCTTCGTGGTCGTGTCCGTCTTCGTCAATCCGCTTCAGTTCGGACCGGCGGAGGACTTCACCCGCTATCCCCGGCCGCTCGAGGACGATCTCCAATTGTGCCAGCGCGAGTCCGTCGATGCCGTCTTCGTCCCAGAAACCGCTGAGATGTACCCGGATGGCTTCCGCACGCTGGTCGAAGTTCGCGAGCTGCAAGACGTTCTTGTGCGGCGCGTTCAGGCCGGGTCACTTCAGCGGCGTGGCCACCGTGGTGCTCAAACTACTCAACATCGTGCAACCCGACATCGCCTACTTCGGGCAGAAAGACGCCCAGCAGGCCCGCATCATTCAACAAATGGTGCGCGATCTCGCCGTGCCGGTCCGTCTCCGCATCTGTCCCATTGTCCGCGCAGCAGATGGTCTGGCTCTCAGTTCAAGGAATCAGTACCTGGACTCTGGTCAACGCCTGCAAGCGGTCGTCCTTCATCAGGCCCTGGAGGAGGCCCGCTCCCTGGTGATGAAAGGAGAGCGCGACGCTGCCGTTGTCCAACAAGCCATGACAGCCCGGATCGCCACTGCCCCCAGCGCCGTCCTTGATTACGCCGCCATCGTGGACGCCGGCACGCTTCAGCCCGTCAAACGCCTTCAGGGAAGTGTCCTCCTTGCCCTTGCGGTGAAATTCGGCACCACCCGCCTCATCGACAACATGATCGTTAGTCCCGTTTAGTGTTTGTTGCCGTCAATCTTTTACCCGTCCTCAATCGTCTATATTATTGTCCGTTGAACAGTATCGCCTTAACATAGGCGAGCGGCGGATAATAATTTACCATCTCTCGCTGACGCTTCGGGCCAGTGTGACATTGGCCCGAAGCGTTGAGCGAGGGATGGCATCAATTGCCGCTCGCCTAAGGGAAGAACGCCGGTGGTACGGCTGTAGAATTAACTCCGACGGATGCAACACCGACAAGAGGAAGAAATATCACTAGAATCTAAAGAAGACCAGTCCTGTTTCTTATCCGTGTTTCGTCCGTGTTTCATCCGTGGCTGGATTTTGGAAATCATGAATTAGTATTCCATCCTTGGCTCTTTATTAAGGAGACCGACATGTCATTCCACTTTCGATCCGCACTGCTCGTGCTGGTTGCTTCCGCGACCCTAAGCTCTGCTCAGGGTGAAGCGAAAAAAGAACTTCCCAAGAGCGCCGACGTGGAAGTTCGCATGGGCGACGGCAGCACCATGCGCATGCTCATCGCCCAGGAAAGCCTGACCGTGGCGACGCGGTACGGCAAGCTGACCGTCGCCACGAACGAGATTCTCCGCATCGATCTGGGCCTGCGCATGCCGGAAGGCGCTGCCGCGAAGATCGACAAGGCCGTCCAGCAACTCGGCAGCCGGGAATTCAAGGAACGTGAAGCCGCCAGCGCGGAGTTGCTCGACTTTGGCGTGCTTGCCTATCAACCCCTCCAGCGCGCCGCCAAGAACACCGATGCCGAGGTTGCCGAGCGCGCCAACGCTCTGCTCACCCGCATCCGCGAAGGTCCCGGCGGAACAGCTCCGCTTCAAGGACCACGATGTCATCAAGACCACCGAGTTCACCATCGTCGGCCGGATCGAGGATGTGACGCTCAAGGCCAAGACGACGTACTTCGGCGAGGTGAAACTCGATCTCGCCAATGTGCGTTCCCTGCGTTCCTTGGCACGGGGCAAGGGGACCGAAGTGAGCGTGGACGCAGCGAAATACTGTGTTCCTGGAGGCCAGCAATGGATGGACACCGGCGTCGAAGTGGAAGCGCTCGCTGAATTGACCATAACTGCTTCCGGACAGATCAATCCGGGTCCCAACGTGCTGGGTCCAGGCCAGAACATGTCCGGTCCGGCAGGAAACCCCAACCTGGGAGTCGCGGCCACTGGCCATACGATCGGGGCGTTGCTGGGCGCATCGGCGAGACTGGCCAGCCCTTCTTGATCGGTGAGCGTTACGTGGGGACGCCGCCGGCAGGAGGGAAACTTTATTTACGGATTGTCGAAGGCCCCTGGGGCGTCGTTGGCAGCGGCTCGTTCAACGTGAAAATCAACGATGACGGGCTGTCCCCGCGTGCCGAGCTTATGCCGGCACCACTGCCGGGACCTGCACCGGGGCCTCCTCCGACGCCACCAGTGCCCCCTCCTGTACCGGGGCCTCTTCCGGTGCCACCACCGCCCCCTCCTGGCAATTAATGACTCCCGCGAGAAAATTATGTAGCAAAATGCCCCTCTGGGGGAAGTATATAGGTATAGTTTCCGTTCCACGGGCGATCACGATGGCAACCACAACGCTTGCGACATTTCTCCAGCATTTGCGGCGGTCCATGCTCTATCACGGGAGCGTGATTACCGACGCTGAATTGATGGAGCGTTTCATCAGCCAGCGAGATGATGCCGCTTTCGAGGCGCTGGTGCGGCGGCATGGGCCGATGGTGCTGAGCGTTTGCCGGCGTGTCCTGCACAACGAGGCCGACGTGGAAGATTGCTTCCAGGCCACCTTCCTCGTGCTGGTGCGCAGGGCAGCCTCCCTTCGACGGCGCGGCCTGGTGGGCAACTGGCTCTACGGAGTGGCCCGCAATGCGGCGCTGAAGGCGCGAGCCATGAGAAACCTGCGCCACAGGAAAGAAAAGGAAGCGGGCGTGCAGAAGGTGCAGGAGCAAGTAGCGGAAGTGGCGGACACTTCCGCTACCCTGCAAGAATTGCTGGACCAGGAGTTGCAAGCCCTGCCGGATAAGTACCGCGCTGCCATCGTCCTTTGCGATCTGGAAGGAAAAACTGCACTGGCGGCCTCCAGGGAGTTGGGCTGCAAGCGGGGGGCTTTGAGCGTCAGGCTTGTTCGAGGCCGGGCCATGCTGGCGCGTCGCCTGATGCGTAAGGGAGTTACCTTGGGAGCCGGAGCAGTCGCAGCCGCCCTGGCACGGAACGCAGCGTCGGCCAGCATGCCATTGCCTTTGGTAGCTTCAACGGTCAAAGCCGCAAGTTTGATCGCGGCGGGGCAGGCGATTTCGGGTGCCGTCGGCGCCAAGGTCGCCGCCTTAACGGAAGGTGTGCTGAAAGCCATGTTGATGACCAAGATCAAAGTCGCCCTTGCAGTGGTGCTGACGCTAAACCTTATCGGCGCCGGCGTGGGTCTGGTTTACTGCCAGACAGCAGGGAGCGGGCAAGACAAGGGTGGGGGACCACCAACGGCACAGGAAAAAGCGGATGTGCCAATGCCTGCGGACCAACAGCCCCCGGACGCTATCGTCAAAAACAACAAGGAGATCACCAATTCTATCGGCTTGAAGCTGGTGCTGATCCCGTCCGGCAAGTTCACCATGGGTTTGCCCAAGGATGAGAAAGACCGCCCCCCCGATGAGACCCAGCATGAGGTGGAGATCAGCAAGCCATTCTACCTGGGCAAGTACACGGTGACGGTGGGCCAGTTCCGGCAATTCGTCAAGGACACGGGCTACAAGACCGAGGCGGAGAAGGGCCACGAGATTGGCTGGGGCTGGAATGCTGACAAGAAGTCATTCGAGGGCGGAAAGGAATACACTTGGCAGAATCCTGGCTGGGAACAAACGGACGATCATCCGGTAGTCAATGCAACCTGGAATGATGCGGTGGCTTTCTGCGAATGGTTAAGCAAAAAGGAAGGGCAGAAATACCGTTTGCCGACGGAAGCGGAATGGGAGTACAGTTGCCGTGCGGGAACGAAGACCCGTTTCTACAGCGGTGACAACGAAGAAACCCTGAAAGGTGTTGCCAACATAGCCGATGCGTCCTTCAACCAGAAATACTCGGATACGAGTTGGGCAGTGGCGTGGGACGACGGGTATCCATTCACGGCCCCAGTGGGCAAGTTCAAGCCGAATGCTTTCAGCTTGTACGACATGCACGGCAATGTCAGACAGTGGTGCCAGGATTGGTATGGGACTTATCCGCAGGGAAAAGTTACTGATCCTCAAGGTCCCCTGGTGTCCTATTCGCGTTGCAAAGCTGGGAATGTCAGCCATTCGGTGAGGGTCCAGACATGATCGGCCAGACCCGCGGCCATTGCTGGCGTCCGCTCCTGCCATCCTCCTTCGCTGTCACGCTGACGCAGGGTTCGCACCGGCCAGCAGAAGTTGTAGCTGTACATCGTGAAATAGGTCACCGCCTGATGA
>CAWDRY010000016.1:0-221739 GCA_963804745.1 uncultured Gemmataceae bacterium | reverse complement strand
CTGGGTCCACGATGGCCTGGTGCTCGCCGTTGTGAAGTTCGTGCTTGTAACGCACCTTGCCGACGTAAGCAGGATTGATCAGCAGCCGGTAAAGGCTTGTCCGTGTGAACGGCTTGCCGCCACGCGCGTGACCTTTGCGGGTGGTCCAGCGCTTGTTCAACCAGCCACGCCGTTCCAACTCTTGAACCACCGGCAGCAGGGAGCCGTGTTCCAGGTACAGATCGAAGATGGCCCGCACGCGGACCGCTTCTTCTTCATTGACTACCAGCTTCGAGCCTTGCGTCACATCGAAGCCCAACAGCGGCATTCCCCCTGACCACTTGCCCTTACGCCGGGCCGCCGCAATCTTGTCCCGCGTGCGCTCGCTGATGATCTCGCGCTCGAATTGCGCGAAGGACAGAAGCACGTTCAGCACCAGCCGGCCCATCGACGTGCTGGTATTGAATTGCTGTGTGACGCTCACAAATGCGACCTGGTGACTATCGAACGACTCCATCATCTTGGCGAAGTCGAGTAGTGATCGGCTCAAGCGGTCCACCTTGTAGACCACTACGCAGTTCACCTTGCCGGCCTCGATGTCACCGAGCAGTCGTTTGACGGCTGGCCGGTCCATGTTGCCGCCGGTGAAGCCGCCGTCGTCATAACGGGTCGGCAGGCATTCCCAGCCTTCGTGCTGTTGGCTCCTGATGTAGGCCTCGCCGGATTCGCGTTGGGCGTCCAGCGAGTTGAATTCCTGCTCCAGCCCTTCTTCCGTGCTTTTGCGCGTGTAGATGGCACAGCGGACGGTTGTCGGGACAGGTTCTGTCTTGCTTGTCTTGTTCATGGTTTGCCTCCTTCTTTGCCCAGGCGGAAGAACAGGTAGCCATTGCAATGCGCACGGTAATCTTCTTGGCGACGGCACTGAGTGACTTGTACACTGCACCCTCGAACTCGAAACCGCGCTGCAGTACCTTGACCTGCAGCATATGGCCCTTGTAGGAACGCGTGATGATCGTGCCAGGCATGGGCAGGCGGTCGTTGCCTCTGAGCGGCAGCGTGACTCTCTGACTCTCTGCTGGCAGGGGCAGGATTTTAGGCTGCTGAGGCGGCGACAAGCGTAAGTCGGCGTCGTTGGCTAGGTCGGCGGCACGCTGGCGGGCACGCTCGGACAAATCGCCTTCGGCCAGCGCTTGCAGCCGCCAGGCGATACGCTTGACCAGCCAGTCTCGGTTGTTGGCCGAGGTCTCTTCACCGAACTCTGCGGCGTACCTGGCCCGCAGTTCTGTGACGGCCAGTCGTCGTAACGCGGCCAGTTCTTTGCCAATGTTTAGGTCCATGTGGTTCTCCTTTTCTCCTTTTGTAGCTGTCGGAAATCGTTAACCCGTGTGGACAGTGAGCACGGTTTTCGAGGAAAGCTCAAGGCATGCTGGACCAGAATTTTGAGAATTCGGGGATGACGATATGCGGGGCTGGTAACTCCCAGAGGGGTAGAAATCAGAGAGTCTCAGAGTTTGCAGCGTGTTTTCGCGGTGCGAAAGAGACGCGAACCGCCCTTTCGGACCCTGACCTATCTCTCTCGAACGAGAGAGCGTGGGACCACTTCGACTTGTCGCAAATCGTTTGGAGAAAAGAGAAAACGGCAAAAGCCGGGAGCCAAAGCGCCCGGCTTTTTCTGGTAACCCGTGTGGAACGAGTTCCGCTGACAGTCAAAAGCTCCCCAAGCGAGACACTTCTCGAACGCTCTCGCTCGCTCTTTCGGAGAGTCAAGGCGCGGCGTCAGCTGATTGCCTGTCCGTTGACTATCCCGCCAGGTTCATGGATCGGCTCAATCATCACAGCCAATCAACGTAATCATGGGCTGATCGAGGGGCGCCGAAATGTCGCCATAGGCGCCGAAAATTCGCCACGACACATTCGTTCATGTTGGATCATTCTGTACACGTATTGGCTGTAAGTCTAATCGCATCAAGGCAGACAGCATTTTCGGGATGGACAGGCGGTCATGATGGGTTTGGAACAACCGTCGAGGTTCGTCTTGTCCAAGCGGCGCCCGATGCGGCACTTGCTGTTGGCGAGTTTCTGTCGTATGATCTTCTTCACTCGAAATCCCTCCGTGCTTCTGGTGTTGGATAAAGCAGATACCTTATTAGACGCTGGAAACGACGGGGGATTCCGAGTTTTTCACGAAAAGATTCCGTGAAAGGTCGGATACTTCGCTTGCTTAAGGTCTAGTTGGACAGCGCCACTTTTCATACTGGGCAAAGTTCCGTTGCCGTAAGTCCTTAATCTTCGTGAGGCCATCTTGCCCAGTGTGAAAAGTGGCGCTGTCCAACTAGTCATCGAATGCCACTCCACAATCACCACTCCGGCGGTAGGAAGCTGAAGAAATGACACAAATACCCTCGAGCCCCGGCAATAGTCTTCCATGGCTTGTCCTCCGACTTCTCATCTGGTTCCGGCTTGTCCTCGCGTTCGTGTACCAGGACGTTGCGATAGTCGCGTACCTTATGCGCATTATCTCGTTGTGTCTCAGGAATGCCGCATCTCGCGGCCAAGCCATTGAGCAGGTCTACCGTTTTCGGATAGGTATCCCAGTTCGCACCCCAATATTGCCGTGCCCCGGTTTCAAACTCTGCAAACAAGCGAATGATGTAAGTTCCCTCCAGGTTCTCTGACGCCAAGACTATTTCCCTATGTCGGAGATTTCCCTGAAGGATGGTCGGATCGTCATGCGCAGCTTGCCGGAAGCGATCAGCCGCCTGTCGCATCGCCACGTATTCACGCTCCACGGCCTTTATGCGAGACTGCCATTCATGCTTATGCGGCATTTTGCCTCAGCTCCGCAAGTACCTTTTCCAATGTCTCCTTCGACAACGGCATAGCCTCGGCCTCGCGCACCGTGGCGCCTGGCTTGGTGCCTGGGAACATGTAATGCAGGTTCCACCGATCTCCGTAGTAGTAGAGGCTGGCGATGTCGTCGTAAGCTGGCATGAGGTAGAGATCAACCAAACCATCGGCGCCCGGGGCAGATCGCCCCACCGGTTCGAGTAGAACCCGGCACGTGTCTTCCTGCATGAGGAGCGCTGGAACCCGGTGCTTGCCGATTCGTGCATCATCCAGTTTCTTTTCCACGCGACGGGTCGCCCAGCCCATATCCCTTGCCCACTCATCAACCTGGTCCACCAGAGAAGAAACGCGGTCGATCCAGATTGCCCGATCTTTCATCCGGGCGGCAGCTTCCGCCTCCATTTCTTCACGAGCAGCATCCGGATTGTCTGGAGTTCTGCTCCAGTCGAAAGTCAACTTACCTGTTTCCTGGCGTGCTGCAACAATGTACTGCGGAACGCGTTTGGGTATGCCGCCGAGGCCCCGCTCCTGCTGAAGACCCTTCGGCACAAAGGTAAAAATGAGGGCGCCACCCGCCTCCTCCGGTTCATATATGCTG
This sequence comes from uncultured Gemmataceae bacterium, assembly GCA_963804745.1. Classification (GTDB taxonomy): domain Bacteria; phylum Planctomycetota; class Planctomycetia; order Gemmatales; family Gemmataceae; genus CAWDRY01. Next base: position 218,315 of record CAWDRY010000016.1, on the reverse strand, counting down.
ACCATATATCGCTGTTGCTGTGCCATGTTTTCGTTCATACGAAACCTCCTTCAACGCAGATTGGACGGGCGGACGGAGTGAGTTGTATTCGCTCCCATAATGATAGCGGCCTTCACCAGAAGCTCGCCGCCGCGCCTACCGAGGCGGGCGAAAAGGAATTTTACTGCCCCTGCTTCCGCGCTGCCGCTACCAGCTCTTTGAAATATTCTTCCGAATCGCGGTTGTTCATCTCCCGAGCCTTTGCTAAACCCTGCTCGGCAAAGCGCAACGCCAACGCCCCCTGACGTGCCGAAAGCATGGCCTCGGCTGCCGCTCCACGGTAGCGCAGCTCTCCCGGCACACGCTCGATCAACCGCTGGAACACGTCCTCCGCCGCGTCCGTCGCGCCGCGTTTTGTCTGAACTTGTCCGCGGCGCAGCTCATAATCATTCCGGCGCTTCCCCTCGTTCTGTTCGCAATCGGCTTTCTCGCCTTCGTTGACACATTCAAGAGCAAGGTCGGTGTCACCGTGTTCCAGAGCGAGCTGAATGAGACACGAGTACAACGGGTAACGGTCGGGGTGATTGGAATTCGGCGGCCGGGCAATCAACGCACGGGCGAAGCGGCCCACCAGCTCGCTGGCGTCCAGCCGGCCGGCTGTTTGAAACGCCTGCTCCAGTTGCTCCTCCGTGAGAGAGTCCACCTGCAAGCCGTTCAACCCCTCGGTCCCCAGAGCTGCAATGTCCGGCGCCCCGGCTGTCGCAGCCGGGCCAACCTCGGACTGGGGCGCGGCCTGGAGATCACGTTTCACCGCTGCTTCATCGGCCAGCAACCCAAGCCTGCGCCGGAGGCGGTCGAATTCATAGAGTTCCACGCCAGCACCGCCGGCGCATTCCTTCAGGAATTGCACGACGCCGGCCAGTTTCTTTTTCAGAGTGGAATGGCCGGCGGCGGCGATGGGTGAGATGTTGTTGAGCGACCGTAGCGGCCGCTGAACCCATGCCTCCTCGAAAAAGTGCTCCGCGTGGGCTTGCATTCGCTTGGCCATTTCCTCATTGGTGATCGGGCCTATCGGAAAGAGCAGTGCCTCCGCACAGACGTCACCGAAGCGGATCGGCATTTCCTTCTCGATCGGATCGGACAGGCCCGCGCCGGCGCGTTGCCACACTTCTCGGCGAATTCCATCAAGAAGCTCCTTCGCCGAGTGCCACAGACGAAAGATGCCGCCGGCCGCCAGGAAGTAGGCCCCCAGCCTGCCCACTTGCCCAGCGCTGGAGCCTGCCGCGATCATCCGCGGCTCCTCGATCACCAGACCGCTGACAACGTTCTGTCCCTGGCCGGTGTCGGCAAAAAGGCAACGTCGCGTAGCGTGCCAGTCGTTGAGGATGGCAGCCACTGCCTCGGGATTGCGTATCTGAAACGTCACCGAGTGTTCACGGTAATCGGCCACATCCTCCATGCCGTAACCGCAACGCAAGACCTCCCCCATGGCCCAGGCGGCAGCCGCTCGGGTTTCGTCGGCTTCCAGAGCGACGTACCGGTCGAGGGCCTCCAAAGCCCTGCGGTTGTCGCCCAGCCAGGCCCGTGCCAGCCCCAGATTGAACCAGGCGGCGGCATCCTCGGAATTCTCGGCGGTAAATTGCTCGAAGGCACGGGCGGTATCCGACAGCCGGCCCGTCGTCGCGCTCGCCAGCGCGCTCTCCCAGGCGCGTGTGGCACGACTCATGAACGCATACTCCCGGCGGGCGGCTGCCGGAAAATGCGACTGGGCGCCGAAGAGCTGCTCGAAAGCCTTGCTCAGCTCCTCATCCGACGGTTTCAGATGCAAGGCGATTCGGAAGGCGGCACGGGCGGCCACCGGATTGTTGAGCTTGAACTCGCAGTCGCCGACCATCGAATAGACCTGGGCCAGCACGTCCCGCGCCTGGGGATCGTACAGTTCCGCCGCCTTGCGGAACAGCAGCAGCGCCCCCGGAATTTCGCCTTCGTAGTAGCGGAACATCGCCCGCAAGTAGTGGCCGAAGGGATAGTTCGGGTTGATCTCGAAAGACTTTTGCAGCGCGTTCTCCGCTTCCTCCACGCGGTCGTTCTGGTAGAGCAATTGTGCCTTGCGTCCCCAGGCTTCCGGGTTGGCGGGGTGCTCCACAACCACCCGATCCATGGCACGCAGGGCGCTTTCATGTTGCCCCTCGGCATCTTGATGAAAGGCCTTGTCGATCTCGACATGGATTGGTTGACAGCACCACTTGAATTTTTTGCCGCTGCCACAAGGACACGGCGCATAAGGGTCAAGAGCCATGAGCAGTCTCTTCTCGGCTGGGACTAGAAAATGTTACAAGGGCCACTTGCTCAGGATAGCAATTTCCGTTCGTCTCGGTAACCCAGGGCAAACTCCCAACGAGTTGACACCACCCGTTTTGTGTCCCATGCTAGCACAGGAAGGAATCTTGGTAGTTCCAGAAATCCGAATGTCGAAATCCGAAACAAATGCAAAATCGGAATTCCCAATGTTCAAACAGGACAAGGGGTTAGGCTTTGGGTTTCCGATTTGGTAATTAGGATTTGTTTCGGATTTCGGATTTCGAGCTTCGGATTTGAAACTACTGAATTTCTTTTCCCCACTTTCCCACGCGAGAGGAAATCATACCCATGGTGTCCACGGACCTCGGAGCGTGCGAGTGGTTTGTCTGGGACCTGCGCCGCAGCAACCTCATCGACCGGGGCCAGCTTGACCAGACCGTCAGCGACTTCCTGAGCAAGAACCCCGGCGCCGAGCCTCCGGCCCTGGCCGACTATCTGGTCAGCCAGAAAGTCCTGACTCGCTTCCAGGCCGACCGCGTGCTTCAGGGCAAGGTGCAAGGCTTCGTGCTGGGGCCGTTCACGCTCATGGACGCCCTTGGCTCGGGCAGCATGGGCACTGTCTACAAGGCTCGCTCCAAGAATGACCAGAACTGGTACGCGGTCAAGGTATTGCCGCAGGCGCAGCATGTGGAACGTTCGTCTGGCCCGCCGCAAGGTACGGGCTTTCGAGCAGTGCAAGCACCCTTCCGTCGTCCCTTTCGTGGACGTGGGTACCGCCGGCAGCATGCACTACCTGGCCTGGCCCCTGGCAGAAGGCGAAACGCTCGAAGCGCTCGTGAAGCGGAAAGGAAAGCTCGCGCCGGGGGAAGCCGCCAACTACGCGATGCAGACCGCGGAGGGGCTGGAAGCTTGCCATCAGCAGGACCTCATTCACGGACTGCTCAAGCCGGCGAACCTGATGATTACCGCCGATCAGCAGGTGCGCATCCTCGATCTCGGCATCGGCTGCCTTCTCGCCGAAGCGGATGGAGAGTCCATTGTGGACACGATGTCCACTGCCAACTCTGTCACCAGCGGGCTGGATTGCGCGAGTCCCGAAAGCATCATGGACCCGACCAGGCTGACTTCCCTGGGTGATCAGTACAGCCTGGGTTGCGTGCTTTACTACTGCCTGACGGGGCGCTATCCCTTCCCCGACGGCACCGCCGCCGAGAAAATGATGGCTCATCAAACCAAACAACCTACGCTGCTGCGGCAACTCTGTCCGTCGATTCCTCCCGGACTGGCGGCCGTGGTTGAGCGCTTGATGCAGAAAACGCCTGAAAACCGCTTTGGCAGCGCCGCCGAAGCTGCCCAGGCCTTGTGGCCCTGGGCCATGGCGGTGCCGGAACCCGAACAGCCGGTGAAACGACCTGCTGGGGCCAACACCGCTCGCATAAGCCAGAGCCGCTTCATCGCTGCCCTGTCGCGCGAGACGCTCAACCGGCCCGCGACGTGTTCAAACAAGGCCGTGCCTCCGTCCGCCCGTGCTTCCAGTGTTCGCTTGCCGAATCGTCAGACCCTGTACGGTCGTGTGCCTGTCGTCAAGCCGGCCGCTCCCGAACAGGCCCCTCCGTCACCGCCGCAGCCAACCATCGACATCAACCAACCTCGGCCATCCTCATGGGAAGATCGGCTCGGTCCCATCGGCATCGGCGTCTGTGCTTTCCTCGTCTGCATCCTGGCCTGGCTCCTGACCAGGCACCTCTTCTGAATGTGGAATGAAGGTGGTGAGTGGTGAGTGGTGAGTGGTGAGTGGTGACCGGCCGGTCTTTACCACTCACCTCTCACTCCGTACTTATTCATCCTTCATCCTTCATCCTTCATCCTTCATAGAATGACTCTCACTGCTGCATTGCCGCTGGCTCGGCTGGGGTGACTGCGTGTCCGCACTTTCTCTCAACATCCTGTACGAAGATAATCACTGCCTTGCCGTCCACAAGCCGAGTGGTATTTCGACCACGCACTATGCAGACGGGGAAGAAACTCTTGACCGCATGGTGAAACGCTACTTGAAGGAAAAGTACCACAAGCCCGGCAACGTTTTCCTCGGCATCGTCCATCGGCTCGACCGGCTCGTGTCCGGCGTGCTCCTCTTTGCTCGCAACAGCAAAGCCGCTGCCCGCATCGCCCAACAATTCCGCGAAGGAACCGTCGACAAGGTATATTGGGCCGTCGTCGAGGGCGAGGTAGCAAAGACCGCCGGCACGCTGGAGGACTGGTTGAAGAAAGATCGCCTCGCGTGCCGCGTGGAAGTGGTCGAAACCCTGCCAACCCCTCCCCCGGCGTTCGGGCAGAGGGCAAGGGTGGGGGCGCCCGCCAGGCCCTCCTCCATTTCCAGCGCCGCGGCGTCCATCAAGGACTAAGCTGGTTAGAAGTGCGGCCACAAACCGGGCGCACGCCATCAACTTCGCGTGCAGCTCGCCCATCACGGGCATCCGATCTACGGCGACACGAAGTATGGTTCCACTCGCACGTTTGACGGCTCCATCGCCCTGCATGCGCGGTCGCTGACCTTTCTTCACCCCATTCGCTATGAGCCGATTACCTTGACCGCCCCCTTGCCGTGCGCCTGGCGGAGCCGATTCGCCCACTTGCTGCGAGAGGAGCTGCAATGAACCCGGCACTTTGCGCCATCCGCGACCTGATTCAAGAAGACATCGGCAACCGCGGTTTACGCACGGACCCCGCTGCAAACCTCATCACGGCATGCCCGAACGACCTTGAAACCGCTTGCCGCAGCTTGGCGGAGCATTCGGCCCCTGCCGTTGCTGTGGTTACCGGATTTTACATCCCCCACGCCGAGCCGCCGTGCGCTGAAACGGATGGGCCGCTCGGAGCGATCTTCCTGGCCCGAGCGCTCGTGCCGCTCGGCATCAAAGTCGTCCTGGCAACGGATGCGTTCTGCCGGTCTGCCCTCGAGGCCGGTCTCGCATTCTGTGGCATGAGAAAACAGGTGCCGATAGTCACTCTGCCTTCGCCAGCGCAGCCAGTCGATGCTGTAGGACGGATTGCCAATCCGTCCAACTCTTCAGCGCGGCCAGTCGATGCTGCAGGACGGATTCGCCATCCGTCCAACTCATCATCTGCATCGGACTATTGGAATTGGTTCGTCGAACGTGCCGGCCCTCTCACGCACCTAATCGCATTGGAACGCGTTGGTCCCAGCCATACGTTGGACTCGATAAGAAACCCGGTTTGTCTGACAAACCGGGTTTCTGGATCGAACGCAGCCCTGGTCCAAACATTCCTCGCCGAGGTCCCGGAGGAACATCGGGACCGCTGCCATACCATGAAAGGCCGGGACATCACGCCGTTCATGAGTCCCGCCCATCTCTTGTTTGAAACGGGCGTCGTGCGCTCTCTTCCTGTGCAAACCATCGGCATCGGCGATGGCGGCAACGAAATCGGCATGGGCAATGTCCCCTGGGACGTCATTCGCCGCAACATCCCCGGAGGCGGCATCGTGGCCTGCCGCACGCCGGCCGATCATCTGATTGTCTGCGGCGTCAGCAACTGGGGCGCCTATGGACTGGCCGCGGGAGTGAGACTGTTACGCGGTGCAAAGAATGACGGCGAGCTATTCGATCCTCAACGTGAACAGGAACTCCTGAAAATCATGGTGGAGCGCGGCCTGCTCGTGGACGGCGTCAGCGGATTGCCGACGGTCACGGTGGACGGGCTGTCTTTTGACAAGTACGTGGAGCCGATGCGACGATTGAGGAAAATATGCCCTTGATTGCCGAAAGAGGGGGCATCCATCTTCTTGGCTGCAAAAAGATGGATGTCCGCGTCCCCAGGTTGATTGGTAGACCCTGACCGTCAGAGCATGGACGGACTCGGTTCTTTGAACTCTTCGTTCACGAGAGATTTCCTGTTCAAGCCGTTCAACTCGTTCGGGGACAATGTGAGCAGATTCATGATGTCGGCCTGAGTGGCCTCGGGGAGTTTATTGATGAGCGGCTCCACCATACCATCCCGTTCCTCAGTGGATTTGCCCTCGAAGCGGGGATCAACTACCCGAATTCGGATAGAAGCCGAATTGTATCTGTAGGCAGCGGTGTTAGGAAAAGTTCTCCTGAGAACGTCTTCCACCATGCGAGTTTCGTTGGTTCGCAGCGCTTCCCAGGCGCGTGTTATCGTTTGGCTCATGGCAATTGCTCCTTTACCCAATCATAGGTGTTCTCGGCTGTTTTCAAGAAACCGCGAGTTTCTCCTGTATCAGTTCGACCCGATTCGTATCGAAGCGTAGTGGACCATCCGGATCGACGGAACCGCTTGACCAACTCGAGGGGAATTGGACGACCCCGATCCTTGAGGACACCCCCCAAGATTTCTGTGTCGTGCATCTTCTTGCCGGAACTGATTTTCTTGAGCATCTCCGGCTGATCCGGTTCAGGCGTGATCTCCAGGATCAATGCCTTCAAGGAACATTCCACGGCATAACCACCCAAGTACATTGCATCCAGGTTGTAACCGTTCTTCAGCAGAAACTTCGCGGTGGTAAGTCTCTGGAGTGCCGCCCTTAGAAAATCACGGCTGGAGGACGGCATTGGTCAACCCTACGCCCATCGTTAAGTAGTTTGCCGCAAGGCACGCCTTTTCCAGCCTTGCACCATGCCATCCATCTTGGGCCACGAAAGCCAGGCCGTCAAGATGTGACAGGACGGATGAGATGGAAACATCCCGCTGAAGGATCGCAACCCCATAGCATCCTGTGGGGAACGTGGCAGGAGCCGCCTTAATTCTGCTGCCTGCCCACCGGCCACTCCCTAACGCAGATGGGTCCGACCCCCAGCACCTCGACGGGCGGCAAGGATGAACACGACCACCGCCAGCAATACCACCACGCCGACCGCGACGATAATCCAGAGCGGCATACCGGCCCGCTCGATCGCAAACTTGCCATGCTCGACCTTGACGAGCATGTCCAATGCCTCGTTGGTCTGCTCCCACGCTTGGGCATGTTCGATATTTAAGGGGCACTCCCTGCCTGCTTGGCCAAGAACCTTGAACTTGACGACTACAAGCTCACCATCGCCACGGACCGGCGTCTGCGGATCACCCACGACGGCGACCCTCAATCGGCCTGGGGCGACGACATTGAAGGCCAACATAGCCCCCGGCAGCATCGTGCCCTCTTCGACCTCCGTAGGCTCCAGCAAGGTCGGATCATAGACGACTTCCATCTGCAAGGACCCGATTCCCTCGGCTTCCCTGGCGTGGATCGGGGCCTTGATTTCAGCGCCGGACAAGCCCTGACAATTCGGCGCAACCAGGGTGACGGAGGTCGCCTGGCGCCTGCGGCTGAGAGTGCCAAAAGAGCCAACGTGCATGTCGTGGAAAGCAACCGGAACATGATTCAGTCTCCTTTCAGTAGACTATTTTCCTACGACCTTCTGCAGGATGAGCCGCGCATTGGTGGACGTCACCTGGCCATCTTTGTCCATATCGCAGACCATGTCCACCGGAATCAGTTTTACCGACATTTTCAGGGCGTTCTGGGCATCGCGGGCGGTGAGCTTGCCGTCGCGGTCCGAATCGCCGGGGTCACGCCGTCGGGCCCCACGATGCGGATTTCGCCGTCGATGGTCGCCACCGTGGGTTTGCCGCCGGCCGCGCTGCTCGACGGTCGTAAGCTCCACGTGCAGCGGTGTGCTGTCGCCCGGCTGCCCGGTAGCCGTAAACGTAATCTGTGCCAGAGTGCCGGTGACCGGCCCGGCGAGATCCTTGTTCTGTGCGAACCCGATCCGCACGACGCCGCTCTCGCCCGTGTTCGTCTTCGAACATCGATTGGCTGAGCAGATTGCCTTTGGCAAGGGTGCCGGTGGTCTTGGCAACCGCCGTCTTGTAGGTCACGTTCAGATTCAGATTGGCGATGCCCTGGCCTCGGATCAACCAGATCGGCACGATCACCGTGTCGCCCGCCTTGACTGTCCGGGTGCCGGCCTGAATCGTCATCTGTGTGACGTTGGCCGGTTCCGTGGGAGTCTTGCCCCCTGGCGTGTTACTCCCAGTACCCTGCGTACCGCCGCCGCCCGTTGTTGTCGAGCCGCCGCCTGTATTGTCGGTCGGAGTATTGCCACCGCCTGGCGTGCCGGCCGTGGCCGCGGGATCCCATTGGTACTTGTAGTCCACAGAGGCCGAACCCGCCGGAGTATGAATGGTGATATCCAGAACCAACTCGTCGCCGGGCTTGCTGCCTTTACCGATCTTCGCCTTGACGGTTTTCTTGTCGTGCGTCGTTTTCTGCTTGGCCGTCGAGTTGACATTGGCGTTGGCATTGCCCCTTTCAGGCGGACCGCCAACATAGAAATGCGTCCGGCAGGACAAGCTGAGGTCGATGTCGGGCGTTTGCTCAATCGACGCCGCGGCCTCCAACTCCAAGGCGACTTCGCTGTCACCCGCGATTTGAGCGGGAGGGACGGTCCAGGCGTGCGTCGTGTCGATCGTGCCGCGATGGGTGTTCTTGTCGCCGTAGCCTGCGCCAGTAGTCGAGATGGCTGGCGGCCGTGTGCTGGATGCCCGCCCCGGTATTTGTCTGCAATTTGTGGTTAAAATAGGCGGCACTGTCCGTGCCGATCTTCTTTTCCGTCTTCAACTCCTTGAAGACCCATGCCCCGGTAGCTCCGGAAGGCTGGCCGCTCGCTGCGCGAGGGGTACGACCCTGGCCAAAATCACGGTTCGAAAAGAGAATTACAGCCGCCAACTGGGCTGTGACTGAAAGAACGATGTAAGCGGTTTTCTTGGCATCCACGGCCGGAACCTCCTGCGATTGAAGTACGGTTTATGGGACGATATACCTATTCTCCGTTATACAGATTGCAGCCACGGTGGAACCGGTGTAGAACCGGTGTACGGAACCATTCAGTCGAGCGCGGCCCACTCGTCGATGGCGTGAGCGGCTTACCGACGGTCACAGTGGACGGGCTGTCTTTTGACAAGTACGTGGAGCCGTTGCGACGAATGAGGGAGATATGCGCTTGATTGCCGAGTCAGGCGATACGCAGCACACGGCAGGTTTCTTCGTAGCTGGTCTCCAGGTCGAGGGAGACCCCCAGATCGACGTCCAACCAGATCGGCAGCGTTGGCAGCCGTTGTCCGAGTGTCATCGGATAGAACCAGTTGTCCAGCAGCGGCCGCTTGCGCCTGCCTGCCCACGAACCGTCACTGCGTATAGCGCCGGCGGCTCCCTGCCGAGTATCGGGTCGGTTCTGCCGATCAACTCCAGCAGTTCGGCATACAAATTGAATTGACGAATCGTGACGACATCGACGAGCGACACACAAACGTCGCGCTGAAGCAGGGCGGCAACCTTGGCAACAAACGCCCGCCGGCTCTCAGGACGGTCCTTGTTGGCAGGGCTAACGAGTTCGATGGCCGCCACCAGCCGCCGGCCATGACGTGCATCGTAGATGCGCACCTCATATTCGTCCTGGTCGGGCAGTTCGGTTTCCAGCGTGAGGGTCGGTTGCGGAGGCGCCCACGTGGCGACAGCGACACCACTGTTGCCATTGCTTGCTTCTTCATCGTCTGCCGGCTCGTCTTGTTCGTAGACCGACACATCGATCTCGAAGGCCGTTCCTAAATGCACGCCCGGAGCGGCGACATACCCTTCCGGCAGGATGGGAAACAATTGTTGGACGATCGCCGCCGGCCACATGCCGTGAAGTTCATCCCACGAATGCTTGTTCTCAACCGGCGGACGGAAATGATCGCGCAGCGGCATGGAATGCTCCTTTCCCCAGAATTGTAACAACTCGCGCGCGTCGATCCAAGGTTGGATCACGCCGACCGCCCAGCGCCACGCCGCTCCGTGGACAAGGACACCAACCTTGGCTCGCCAAGCGCCGGGTGCATGTCAGCGGCAGCCTGTCGGCGAATGCGATTACAACGCAACCATGAGGGCCCGGCCCACTGCATTCTGCTGACTGCCCACCGGCCGCTCTGCTACGCAAATGGGTGTGACCCCCAGCACCCCGTCGTTGCAACTATTCGGACCGGTAGATAGAATGATGCAAGTCCAGCGCAATCTGTATCTGTAGGGGATGGCTTTCGGATGACCGAGCGACAGACACCCATCGCAATGGAAGAAGTCACCGACCCCGCTGAGATTGCCAGATCGCGGGCGTCCTGGGAACGCTTCGACCGCAATAGCGCGTGGTTACAGGCGCACATCCCGGAAATCTATGGGCAGCACCGGGGCAAGCATGTCTGCGTGGCCGGCGAAGAGCTTTTTGTCGCCGATACCACCGAAGCCGTTCTGTCCCTGGCGACGGCGGCTCACCCTGAAAACGACGGCCGCTTACTCCGCTATATCCCGCGCGAGAAGGTGGAGCGCATCTATGCTTATTTGCGGCCACTGGTTGAAATGGAGAATACCCATGAATTCGATTTTGATCAAAGGCATTGTCCGCAACGGCCGCGTGGAAGTCGATGAACCGATCAATCTGCCAGATGGCTCGGAGGTGACGATTTCTGGCCCTGTCAACAACGGCGGAGCCATCGACGCGGATGAAGAGGACGGCTGGGACAACAGCCCCGAAGGCATCGCGGCCTGGCTCAAGTGGTACGACTCGCTCCAACCGCTGATCTTTACCGAGGAAGAGCGCGCAGCCTGGGATGCGGATCGGCAAGCCCGCAAGGAATGGGAGAAAGCCCATTTTGATGAGTATGCCGAGAAACTGCGGAGGATTTGGGAATGAGACGCTTCCTCCTGGACTCGAACGCTGTGAATGCCTTTGTGGATCACCGCAAGCCCTTGGCGGAGCGGGTGCGCGAGGCGAGACAACGCGGAGATCGCATCGGCACTTGCGAGCCCGTCGTAGCAGAACTTTTCTACGGCCTGCAATTCAGTTCGTCCCGCGATGAAAATACCGTGCGTCTTCGTCGCGGGTTGAGCCAGACGTCACCAGTGATGGAGATCTTGCCGCCGTGCCGGGGTTGAGCGTCGAGAACTGGGCCGCGTGAGCGTACCGTGGCAGATGAACAGCGGATGGAGATGAGCGTGGTGATGGTGGTGCTACGGAGCCGGAATATCAGGTCCGTCCGCGTTACCCGGCCAACGGTTGATCAATGTTTCGCGTTGCCTGGCTCGGCAGGCACCGCAATGGCTGGCGTAGAAATGAGATCAAGGATTGGCGATATGCTTTTTGCTCTGGGGATAAGAAACATGTCCACAATCACTTGTCGGCTACTCCTGTCCCCAATCCCCCCGACACAACCAACAACTATTCCTCAACCCTGGATCATCCTGCGGGATCTTGCCTGGGCACGAACCGTGACATAAAATCATTCCCAGCACAGGCCGCGGGAATCCTTGTTTGCCCCTCGCACGGCCCCCCCGAAAACTGGAGCACACGTCATGGCCGGTCATCCAAAGAACGACGATGCTTCCGAAATACTGCGGAGCGCCATCAAGAGGGTCACGCAGAGTATCGAATTCCTTGCCTCAGCTGAGGACAAGGACGATTTGTTGGGCCAGGTAGGCTTTGTCGAAGATGAGTTTGAGAGTTTGGCAAAGGTTGCAACCAAAGTCGTTGACGAGTCAGCGGCCTTTCTGGCAGACCTGTTCGACGAGCCAGAATCATTCTACAACCCACTGCCGTTGCCGCCGCCCGAAGACCACATGCCGGTTATGCCAACGGTCGAAGACGCCTCCGAATCGAGACAGGGTGAAGTGCCGACCGTAGTGCAGGCATTCGCGGTTGCGGAACCACTTGGCGAGATATGGCCCTCTGACCATCCAGTGAGATTCGGGCCATACATGCGCCGACAAGATGATTCCAGCGACCTCCCTGAATGCTGGCGAAGCGAGACATTGCATTTTTATCCACCGAACCGATGGCTTCTTGTTGCGGGCAATGTTGGGGCATTCCGTGGGTCAAACGGCGTCATGTACAAACCTTACGGCCAGGAAAACCAACCATTCACGCCCGCTCAGGCAGCGGAGTGGTTCCTTTCGTGGAACCAGCAAGTGCCCAGCGCCTTGTGGGATGACTTACCCGCGTCTAGCAAGGTGCCCAGGCCGGCAGGAATCTACCGCAACTGGTCGAATCGCACGCCCCACTGCGGTCGTGGATGAATCCGCCTACGTGCCCGCGAGTAACTTCATCGATGACAAACACCCCGACTACAAGGCAATAAGGAAAGCCCTAGAAATCAACCGCTGGATTAAGCGACCGGAGACCAGTCTCAAAATCCACTGGCAAGGAGGTCCCGAACCGACTGGAAATCCATGCTGGTGACTGGCACAAATACCTTAGCAGTTTGCAGGAAGGCAAAATTGACCCACTCGACTTGCCCGCCGATATCGTCGATAAAGCCGTGAATGAGGTAGAGCAAAGGAAGGCTCAAGAAAAAGCGCGGAAGAATCGCGAATGAGTTGGAAGTGACACTTCCCACTTCCGTTTCACTTCCAAACTCATCACTTCCACCGCAGAAAACACGGCATTTGCAATTTTTGCCACTTCCATCCCATTTTCCGCAAAACTTTTCTGTTAGCATCGCCCTCCTTGAATAATCCCGAGGCTCGCGACAACCGTCGCGTGCAACTACAGGGCGGGGAAGTCCTCGATCCATGGCCGGTAGTCCCGGAAGCAAGGGAAGGTTTTCAGCCAGATGGGAGGAGATGTCATGACTGAAGCAGAGGCCGAAGACCGCGAATCGTACGAAAAGCTTGCCAAGCGGTTGGCGCAGAAACTCTCGTGCGACACGGAGTTGGTTAAGGAGCTATTGCGCAATTTGCCGGCCGGCTACAAGCACTTGCTGGCCAAGCCAGGTTGCCGCACGCAGGTCATTGAAGTCATGAAAGATAGCCAGTGGTACACGAGAGACCAGATACTGGCCGCCGTACAAAAAACATTCAAGGAGGCGAGTTCCTCGGTAGTGCAGAACGCGCTGACTGGACTTCGGCGCAGACCTCCTCATGGAAAGGAACTAGTCCCCCAAAGGATTGGCAACAAATTTCAATACCGGATGCGCAAGGCGGCATTTTCCGTGAGGCAAGTGCCCACCAAGCTCGTTACCGATCTTCTGGAAGGAATCGCCCCGATTATCGCGGAATTGAAACAAGAGGGCGGACGTCACGAATATGAAATGGTGCCGGGTGCCATCAAAGAACTTGCCATTCGCCTGGAAAGGCTAGTGAAACCATTGAAGCAGTCGGTTAGTTCCTGAGAGTGGTTCTCAGGGTTTTCTTTGTCCTGCTTCTTGTCACTCCACGGCAAAAGAGCCTACGGAAACAAGAGGAAAGGAGTTTTGTCATGAATAGTTTAGTTCTGGAAGCGCCAACCAAGTCTAACGGCGCAAAGCAGGCCCCGTTCCGCTTGGTCAAATCTGAAACCTTGATCGTTGGACGGGAGCAAGCGCTGGAGCAGGCACGCGCACATCAGACTCTACTCCGTTCTCCCGCGGAAAGAGATCTTGACCCCAAGTGGGTCGAAGAACTCGTTGGCCGGATCAAAGCTGGTCGTTGGCTCCCTTGTTCCTGGGCCACGGTCATCTACGAGGGTGTCAAATCTCGAATGAACGGTCAACACTCCAGCCAAGCCATTCTCGATGCCGGCGATGCCTTGCCCGATCAGGTAGTCATCCATCTGGACCAATACGAAGCCCATGAGCCGCAAGGGATGGGGCTTTTGTTCCGCCAGTTTGATGCTCGCAACTCTGGTCGAAGCAAGCAGGACGTGGCCGGTGTCTACCAGGGCTTGACCAAGGAGGCGCTAGAAGGCATCAGCCGGAAAAAAGCCAAGATCGGCATCGAGGGAATCGGTTGGTTCAACCGTGTGATTGAGAAGGTGCCAGTTTCTTCCGGAGATGACCTCTATCAATACATTCTCCGGGAAGTATTTCACCCCTTCATCCGGTGGCTTGACAATATTCTCTCCATCAAGACGCCGGAGTTGGAGCGCGTCCCTATCGTCGCGGCCATGTACGGCACTTTCATCAAGAGCGAAGCGGGGGCGCAGGATTTCTGGGCCAACGTCGCCAAAAACAATCTGTCCGACGACTCCGACCCGCGGCCGTTCTCTCGGCAGAACTCGTCAAGATTCGTGAGAACAAAGGTAAGGCGAAAACTCCGGCTCCGGGTGAATACTACGCCAAGTGCATCAAGGCCTGGAATGCCTTCCGCGGCGGGGAAAAGATCCACAGCCTCAATGTCAACACCAAGAAAGGGTTGCCGGATATTGCACCTTGACCTTTGCCGAGTACCATGCCCACGGCTTTGCGTGGGCATGGTATTGCGGCCACGTTGGGGGAAGGTTGTACACGACCACGAAAGAAAGGATCCGGCAAGGGGCACCGGGGTCAGACCCATTTGCGTCTGCCAGTTGCCCAGACTCACCGCCGCCGATGTACTCGGTCACGACGCGGCCAGCCCGTTTGAACTTGCGAACATGGTAATAGATTCGTGGGGTAGGCAATGCCACCATGTCTGCCTGGTCGTCTCCCATCGGGTTCGGACGAATACTTGTTACCAACTTGTTACACACGAAGCGCCCTTCCGACGCTACAATGGCGGGGACATGGTAAGAACCGCCTCGAAGCTCTAAGACAAGGAGACTCAAACATGGCTCGATCAATGTTGCGAACTGGATGCCCCGTTCCTCGCTCCTCTGTAGCGGAAGTGTCCGCCACTTCCGCTACCATGGCCGGGTTGTGGCTGGCCACCGGAGTGCTGTTGCTCCTGGCAGCGCCGCTCCAGGCCGGGCCGCTATTCGTGGCCGGGCAACTGGACGAGGGGAAGTTCGTCCCGACTCCGGACATCAAGGCCCCCTGGTATAGCGTGCGTTACAGCACCGCCAATGTGACCGTGGAGGAAGAGACAGTCCGGGTGCAGGTCGATGAGAGCATTGCCGGTCCTGAGAAGGCGACGCGGGCGGTCGGCCTGATTCCTCTTCCTGACGGCGTTGACGGCAAGAGCGTTCGGGTGATGATGGGCATGGGCGATGCCAAGCCGGCTGCGCTTGCCGAGGTCAAGTTGCTGACGCCGCCAGAGGCTCAGGCAATGTATGAGTCAATCGCTAGCAGCACCGGCGCGGCGAAAGTCCTGGCGTTCACCGGCCGGCCCGCTGTCTTGATTCCGCGCGTGGAACTGCAAGGGAAAGTTCAAATAACTGTCGAGTTCCGTCAGGCGGTCCGGCAGACGCAGGGAGTAAGCTGGCTGGCCTGTCCGACGCCGGCCGCGTCCTGGGGGCGAGGAACGGTGGAACGGCTAGCGCTCAATGTGACACTGCGCAGCAAGGAACCGCTGCGGACCATTTTCAGCCCCACGCACAACACCACCGTTCAGCGCAAGGGACTGTACGAGGCCACGGCTAGCGTCAAGGCGGAGAAATGGTCCGGCACCGACGATTTCCGCCTCTACTGGGTCGCCGACAAGGACGACCTGGGGCTGCGCGTGCTCAGCTTCCGCGGGCCGGGTGAGAAGGACGGCTTCTTCATGCTCCTGGGCAACCCGACCGGCAGCGCAGGGCCGGAACAAGTAGTGGACAAGGATGTGCTTTTCGTCCTGGATACCAGCGGATCGATGCGCGGCGAGAAGATCGAGCAAGCCCGGTCGGCTATCGACTACTGCCTGAACCATCTCAATCGCGGAGACCGCTTCAACGTCATCACGTTCGGGACGGAAGTGCGAAGTTATCGCAATGAGCTGACGACCCAGTCGCCGGCCACCCTGACAGAGGCGCGGGAGTTCATCGAAGGAGTCGTGGCCAATGGCCGGACGAACATCTCCGGGGCGCTGGAGAAAGCCCTGGCCGGCAAGTCGGAGCCTGGCCGGCCGCGCATCATGATCTTCCTTACCGACGGCGCCCCCACGGCCGGCGAACTCGTCCCCGACAAGATCGTCGAGCAGGTCAAGAAAGCGAACACGTCCGGCACCAAGATCTTCGTGATGGGCGTGGGCAACGACGTGAACGCCCACCTGCTTGACAAGCTCGCCGAATTGACGGACGGTTCCAGCGAGTACGTCGCGCCCAGAGAAGAACTCGACGCCAAGATCGCCGCCCTGTACGACCGGCTGTCCCACCCGGTGCTCTCCAACGTGAAGGTGGCGTTCGGCGAACTGGCCACGCAATCCGTCCTGCCGCCGAAGATGCCGGTCCTGTTCAAGGGAAGCGAGATCATGATGGTGGGCCGGTATCAGGACGGAGGCAAACATACTTTCTCGATCTCCGGCACGCGCTTCGACAAGCCGGTCACCTTCACGTGTACGGCCGATCTGCCGCGCGGGTCGGCGGAATCATCTACCAATGAATTCCTGGCGCCGCTCTGGGCAGCACGCCAGATCGGCTACCTGCTCCAGGAAATCCGCCTGCGCGGCGATAACAAGGAACTGATCGAGGAGGTCGTGCGCCTCAGCCGGCAGTACGGAATCGTTACCGAGTACACGGAGTCCCTTGCCTGGGGCGGTGTGGCACTGAGCAAGGACGAAATCCTGACCAGAGCCAAGAGTTCGATGACCGCCGCCAGGGCCGAGCAGGCTGGCCAGTGGGCCGTCAACCAGGCCGCCAACGCCCAGTCCTTGCAGCAGCGGGCCGTCGCCACCAATGAGGCCAACGTTTACCGCGACCGGCGGGGCAACGTCATGACGGCCCAGAACATCAGCCAGCTCGGCCGCCGTGCCTTCTACCTCCAGGACGGCCAGTGGGTAGACTCCGAGGACGCCGGTTCGCGCAAGACCCGCATCGTCAAGCTGTTCAGCAAAGAGTATTTCGACCTGCTTCGGGCCGACCCGGTATTCGCCCAGGCGCAGCAGCTCGGCTGGGCCGTGTCGGTCAACGTCGGTGACGAACGCATCGTGGTCGAGAAAGACGGCAAGCAGAAAGACGAAGCGCTGAAAGCCCGTGCCCAGCAGCCCGTTGAAGACATCCAGGAGCCGAACCTCAACCAGAGGCAGCAACTACCACAGAATCAATTGCCGCTTCGCAATCAAAGGAACGAAGAACAGCCCAGGAAGTGAACTCCCGAAGGGAGTGACGGAATAAAGCCCCGGATGAGTCCGCGAATCCGGGGTCTTGGGAATAACCAGAATCAACCATGAACCCCCGCAGGGGGTGACGGAATAAAGCCCCGGATGAGTCCGCGAATCCGGGGTCTCATATCCACGGAGACAATCGAATGACTCGCACAATCAGCACACTCCTGGTTACGATGGTCGCCGTCCTGGCCGCATCGGCCCAGGTGGCGCCGCCGAACCAGATGCGGCAAATTGGACCTCGAAACGCAGCTATCCCAAACAGGATGGCGCCGGCCCGCGCTATCCACGACCCCTTCACGCCCCCGGTCACAGCCGACAAGATACGCACGGCCATCGACGACGCGGTCCTCTATCTACGCAGCCTCCAGATAGCGGATGGGTCGATTGGCGGGGATGAAGGATCGACCGCCCTGGCGACCTTGACCATGCTTGCCGCCGGCGCCGATCCGGCCGCCGACGATGGGCTGACGAAGGCCCTGGACTGGCTGGCCAAGCGCGAGACGAACAACACCTACATCCGCGGCATCCGTGCCAATGTCTGGGAATACGCCCTGCGCAAGATCCCCGACGATGAGCGCTTCGGCAAGCTCTTGAAAGCCGACTACGAGTGGCTCCTGGCGGCACTGGGCAACAGGGAAGGCTGGCGCTACACGCCGGAGTCAACCGACTGGGACAACTCCTGCACGCAGTACGGCGTGCTGGGCATCTGGGCCGCAGCTCGGGCCGGCTTCGAGCCGGGCGACAAGTTCTGGATCACCATGTCCAAGCACTTCCGCAGTTGCCAGAACGCCGACGGCGGCTGGAGCTATATGGGCCAAGCGGGTCCACGCCCAACATGGCCACCGCCGGCCTGGCCAGCATGTTCCTGGTCTTCGACATGTACCACGGCAAGAGCGCCTACAGCAAAGCCAACCCGCGCACTTTCACGACCGGCGAGGCGGCCGAAGTGCTCAAAGCCATCGACCGCGGCATGGACTGGCTGGGCAAAGCGCAGGGCAACAAGAACGACGGCTACTACCTGTACGGCATCGAGCGCACCGGCGTGGCCAGCGGCCGGAAACTACATCGGCGGCGAGGACTGGTTCGCCCGCGGCGCCCTAGCCGTCCTTCAGGCCCAACAGCGCGACGGCTCCATCCCGCTGGGCAACTGGGGCGGACCGGCCGTGAGCACCTCCTTCTGCACGCTGTTCCTCGTCTATGGCGGCGCCCCGGTGGCGTACAACAAGCTCCAATTCGGCAAAGACCAGGACTGGAACCTCAATCCGCGCGACCTGGCGAACGTGAGCAAGTTCCTCTGGTCGGCCTACGAGCGGCCCATCAACTGGCAGATCGTCTCGATCGACAGTCCCGCTGCGGAGATCGAGTCGCCGGTCCTCTTCCTGTCCGGCTCGAAGCACTGGGCCTTCACCGAAAAGGAAATGCTCAAGCTCCGCGAATACGTCGAGCGCGGCGGCACGATCCTGGCCGAGCCGAGCGACCACAGCGCCGACTTCGCCGCCTCGATGGAAGATCTGCTGAAGAACATGTATCCGCCCCAGTCCTACCCCGATCACGGTCTGGCGCCGCTGCCCGCCGATCACGCGATCTACACGGTCATCAAGCAGGACTGGAAAAACCGGCCGCGCCTGCGCGGCGCAGCGAACGGCTCGCGGACCTTCTTCATTCTGTCCGAGGAGTACATGTCCGGCGACTGGCAAGCCAACCGCGAGGAGAGCGACGCCTTCAAACTGGCGATGAACCTGCTGTTCTACGCCACCGACCTGGGAGAGCTGGAGGGGAAGTTCAGCACGCTGCTGCCGTCCACGCCGGCTGGCAAGAAGCGGGAGGGGACGCTCACCGTGGCTCGAATCCATCATGCCGGCACGAAAGACCACCCGCAAGACTGGGAGGCGGCTACCGCGTGCTGGACGAAACTGGCGCCGCTGGCGACTCACTTGACCGGACGTGGCTTCAAGGAAGTACAACCGGTCGTGCTCGGCAAGGACTCACTCGAGGGAGTGCGGCTGCTGCATCTTACCGGGCGGACGACCTTGCAGCTTACCGAGGCCGAGCAGGCAGCTCTGAAACAATTCGTGCAGTCCGGCGGAACGCTGCTCGTGGACGCCCACGCCGGATCGCCGGACTTCGCCCGTTCTGCTCGCAAGGTGTTGGAAGCCCTCTTCGGCCAGTTGCAGCCCCTGTCAACCGATGCTGTGTTTTCCGAGGGGCGATTTGAGGGAGGCGTAGATTTGACGAGTCGCATCGGCTTGACCCTGCCCGCCCGGCAATTGCTTCGCAGCCGAAGCGAAAAGACCGAGGGGCAGCACCTCCAGGTGGTCCTCAGCAACCGCCGGCCCGCAGTAATCTTCTCGGAGTTCGATCTCGTCGCCTCCGGGTCGGGCATCGCGAACTACCATGCCTTGGGCTACAAGCCGGACTCGGCCCGGAAGATCATCGGCAATCTGGTCACGTACCTGAATCTGGAGTAGACATCTGTAGCGGGGCTGAGCGCCTGGCAGTGCAATCATCAATCCAGCTATTTCTTCCGGGTTTTACTGTAGAATGACCGCATGGCCAAAAAACAGACTACCCCCCGATACGTGCAGCCGTACCGTTACGCCTCGCCGAACATCCCCGTGGCGGCGATTCGCCGTTTCGCGCGCCGCATCGCCGAGCGCTTTCAGCCGGACAAGATCATTCTATTTGGCTCCTACGCCTACGGGAAACCGCATGAAGAGAGCGACGTTGATCTGCTCGTTATCATGCGGACCAAGAACGCGATCGATCAATCCATCCGCATCAAAACGGCATTCAAGCGTCTGTTTTCACTCGACCTGATTGTGCGCACGCCCTGGCAAATCGAGCGCGGCTTGAAAGACGATAATTGGTTTCTGCGTGAGATCATCGAGAAAGGCAAGGTTCTTTATGAAGCGCGAGACCGCCAAGTGGGTTCGCAAAGCCGAAACGGACTGGGAAGTGGCCCACAAGCTCGCGGACGAAACCTCGCCGCCTCGAGACGTCGTGTGCTTTCATTGCCAGCAAGCAGCGGAAAAGTACCTCAAGGCGCTCCTGCAAGAAAGCGGACTCGTGGTGCCAAGGACTCATGAACTTGCTGATATTGTCGATCTCCTCTTGCCGGGCGACGCGACGCTTGCCCGGCTACGGCGAAAAGCGGATTCCCTGACTCAATATGCCGTCGATTATCGCTATCCCGGAGAGACGGCCAGCAAACGACAAATGGAAGCTGCCCTGCGCCACGTTGATCAGATCCGCCTGGAATGTCGCGGCAAGCTCAATCTTTCGCGGTCGTGAGCGTATTCCCGAGGCCCGGTGTGCCTCGCGATGATGACCCAATGCACCGACCCCACCCCATCTCATGCCCTCACTTTACCACGCCGCTCCGCCACAGAACCTACCGCCGTCTCCGCCACCGGCCCGGTCGCCAGTTCCAGCGGTGACAAGGAGAGACCTCATCGGCAGGACGTTGTTCAAGGCACCCAAGCCGGACCCGACGGCCCGTTTCCAGCAGTGCAGCCGCCTTGCGCCGGCCCACCGAGCCGCCGCCGATGCCGGTGCAAAGACGGCCGGTCAAGTTCAGAAAGAGAGGAAACATGCTGAATCAACTGTACAATGACCTTGTCCCATTGCCCACCCCTCACCCTGCCCTCTCCCTCGCAGCGGGGGAAAGGGTAGGGTGAGTGGGAGTGAGGAAATTGCCATGACGATCCTTTTTACCGATCCGCTCTTCTTGAAACACGACACCGGCCGGCATCCGGAGAAAGCCGACAGGCTGCGGTCTATCTCGGCGCGGCTTGACAAATCCGGCCTGGCCAAGAAATGCACTGCCGGCACCTACAAACCGCTGGCCGAAGATGTCATCACCCAGATTCACTCTCCCAAACAATTGCACGCTGCCAAGCAACTCGCCGAACACGGCGGCGGACACCTCGACGTGGATACCGTCGTCTGCCCGGATTCCTTTCAAGTTGCTCTGGCGGCCGCCGGAGCCTGCGTCGCCGCCATCGATGCCGTGATGAAGGGAGACGATCGCAACGCCCTCTGTCTCATTCGCCCTCCCGGACATCATGCGACGCCGACGCAAAGCATGGGCTTCTGCCTTTTCAACAATATCGCCCTGGCTGTGCAGCACGCGCGAAAGCAACATCAACTGACACGGGTTCTCATCGTCGATTGGGATGTCCATCATGGCAACGGCACCCAGGACATCTTCTATGAGAATCCCGAAGTGCTCTTCTTCAGCATTCACCGCTACGGCTCGGGATTCTACCCCGGCACAGGGGCCGCGGAGGAAACAGGCTGTGGCAAGGGCCTGGGGTACACGATCAACGCACCGGTTCGTTTTGGCACGTCGCGCAAGGACTACCATGCCCAGTTCACCAGCGCCCTGGAGAAGGCTGCCGACAAGATCAAGCCGGAACTGGTGCTCGTCAGCGCAGGTTTCGATGCCCATGCGAAGGACCCCGTTGGATCGCTGGGCCTGGAGACAGAAGACTTTGCAACCTTGGCGCAACAGGTTGTAGATGTGGCAAAGACACACGCCAAGGGACGGCTTGTCGGTTGCCTGGAAGGCGGCTACCACCTGGAAGCATTGGCCGAATCGGTTGAAGCTCACTTGGGGGAGATACTCAGGAAATAACTCCTGTGAGCTTGTCAGAGCTGTTTTCCGGGTTTTATGGGGAGTATATTGGTAGCATGCCACCAACGAGGATATAGGTGTTTATGAGGAACTGATCATGCTTGAATATCACGCGGCATTTTATCCGCTTGAGGACGGCTGGTACATGGTCCGTGTCCTGGACTTCCCGGGGACGATCACTCAAGGAAAGAATCTGGAGGATGCGCACTTCATGGCTCGTGATGCGCTGAGACTCATGGCCGAGTGTACCCTGGAACGGGACTGCATGTTGCCTCGCCCGAATCCTCGAGCCAGGGACAAGAAAGCAGAGCGCATTGAACCTCTTCGTCTTGCTGTCCGGATATTGGGGGCGAATTTGAATGAAAAGAAAGAAATTGCTCAAACACCTTCAAAGAAATGATTGCGTCGTATTGAGAGAAGGAGCTAGGCACACTGTCGTATACAATACACGGACAAGGCGACAGAGTGCCGTCCCCCGGCACCCCGAAATCAATCCGAATACCGTTCGGGAAATCTGCAAAGATCTGGACATCCTGCCTCCTCGGGAGAAGTAACGGGAATTGTCAACGTCTTAACTAAAGATCGCCGACAATGCCGAGCGCACCTTCATGGAATGGAACTATCCAAAAGGCGGCGATGAGAAACCGCCGTCAGCTCCGCTTCATGATCCAGGCGAAGAACCTCGGCAACTCCCACAGGACGTGCAACAAGCCGTCAAGGCTTTTGACCACCTGATTGAAATGCTCTACCGGATGAAAGAGGAAGCTTTCAATACAACCGATTTTGAGAAGGCGGCCTATATCCGTGATCAGGAACACGAACTCCTGAATACAAGAGGCAAGTTTATTCGCCTGTGGTCGAAGCACTGATACGTGCGAATCATTGCACCAGCGCCTCCAACCTCCTGATCCTTTCATCAATCGGCGGGTGGCTGGCGAAAGCCGACTCCGCCCAGTCCTGAAACTTCTTGATCGGATTAACAATGTAGAGATGTGCCGTGCCGCGGTTGGCATGGATCAGCTCATGGGGATCGTCACGGAGCTTGCGCAGAGCGTTGGCCAGACCTTGCGGATAGCGGGTCAATTCCACCGCCGAGGCGTCGGCGAGGAACTCCCGCTGCCGGCTCACCGCAAGCTGAATGATCTGGGCCAGCAATGGCGCCAGGATCGCCAGCACGATGGCTACAACCACGAGAACAATGATGATGATCCCCCCACCTCCGCCCTTGTCGTCGCGTTTGCGGCTGCTGCGGCCACTGCCTGGAGAGAACCAGAGAATACGCCAGAAGAAATCGGCAAGCATCACGACGGTGCCGACCAGCACTGCCATGAGCAGCATCAGCCGAATATCGTAGTTGCGAACGTGCGACATCTCATGAGCGATGACTCCTTGCAATTCGTCCCGCGTCAACTTGTACCGCAGGCCGGAGGTGATGGCGACGGCGGCGTGCCGCGGGTCGCGCCCCGTGGCGAAAGCGTTGAGGGCTTCGTCGTGAATGAGGTAGACCTGCGGCATCGGCACCCCGGCTGCGATCGCCATTTCCTCGACAACATTGAACAATTCAGGGTCATCGTCATGAGCGAGAGGGCTGGCGCCGCTGAGCGCCAGGATGAAACCATTGCCGCTGTAATAGGCCAGGAGAGAGATGAGGAGTGCCACCAGTGCCGCGCAGCCGCCGACCAGCACGCCTTCGGACAGGTTCAGGTCTGTCAATGAATCGGGGGCTGCGACCGCCATCACGGCCAGACCAAGCACCATCGCCAACGCCGCAATGAACAGGCAAAAGATCACCACCAGCAAGAAGCTGTTTCTCTTGTTGGCGGCTATCAGATTGCGGAAGGTCGTCTGCATATCAGAATTCGTGGGGCAGGTTGCCAACCTGCCTGGGTGTCAAGAGGCAGGTTGGCAACCTGCCCGGGTGGCGGCAAGTTTCAAACTTGCCCCACGCTCAGAACTTGACCTGGGGCGCCTGACGTACTGCCGCGGCTTCGGCGCTGTCAAGCTGGAAGAACTCGGCGGGAGTGAAGCCCGCCAGACCGGCCACCAGGTTCGACGGGATGCGCTGCAGCGCGCTGTTGTAGTTGGAAACCACGTCGTTGTAGTGCTGCCTGGCGAAGCCAATCCGGTTCTCGGTCCCTGTCAATTCCTCCTGCAATCCAAGAAAGTTCTGATTGGCCTTGAGATCGGGATAGGCCTCGCTCACGGCAAAAAGGGTCTTGAGCGCGCCGGTCAACACGTTTTCCGCCTGTGCCTGGGCAGCAACCCCCTGGGTGCTCATGGCGGCAGTGCGAGCCTGAACCACCCGCTCCAGCGTTTCCTTTTCATGGCTGGCATAGCCTTTCACAGTCTCGACCAGATTGGGGATCAAGTCGTAACGCCGTTTGAGCTGGACGTCGATTTGCGCCCAGGCGTTCCGCGTCTCCATCCGCTGGTTCACAAGATTGTTATAAATGACGATGATGCCGCCGATCAATACGACGACCACGATAACGACAATAACAACAATCACTACCAGTGCTGCAAGATTTATGTCCATGGATCGCACCTCATTGCTTGAGCAATTTAGGCGTGCGGCAAGTGATACCATCCCTCGCTCACGCTTCGGGCCAGTGTCACACTGGCCCGAAGCGTGAGCGAGGGATGGTAAATTTTCTTCTGCCGCTCGCCTTATGACAACGCCAAACCTACTGGCAGTATACAACCTGGCCGGCATTTGAGCTACAATCATGGCTGGTTATGTCGCCGTGGCCAACATTTTCCGAGTCCAATGCCAATCCCCTCGACCAGGAACTGGCTTGTCTTGCTGCAACAAACTGCCGCAGAGTTAGTCCACGGTACTCTGCATCTGCTCTATCCAGGTATATGTGCCGTCTGCAATCGCTCGCTGGCGCCGGATCAATCGACTTTCTGCGCGGCTTGCCGCAGCCAGTTGACTTCCGACAATTCTGCCACCTGCCCACGCTGCGGCGGCACAGTGGGACCGTTCACTCATGTGGCCGAAGGCTGCCCTTCCTGCCGGGATCATGTATTCCACTTTCAGGAAGTGCTCCGCCTCGGTCCCTACGAAGGACTGCTGCGCGATGTCATTTTGCGCATGAAGCATCAAACGGGAGAGGAACTCGCCGAGGCCGTCGGTCAGCTCTGGGCGGACCATGCCGCCGAAAGGCTTCGTGCTGTCAATGCCGACGTTGTCATTCCTGTGCCCTTGCACTGGTGGCGTCGCTGGGCACGCGGTTACGATCAAGGCGCGGCTCTGGCTGGATCGTTGGCCGGCCGGCTCGGGTTGCCTTGCCGACGCGGCTGGTTGCGCCGAATTCGCAATACTCCCCGGCAAACGGAACAGACCGCCAGCGATCGCCGCACGAATGTCCGTGGCGCGTTCCGTTGCCGGCCAGGATCATATGTGGATGGCAAGACTGTTCTGCTGGTGGACGACGTTCTCACCACCGGAAGCACGGCGAGTGAAGCTGCCAGGGCCTTGCGCGAGGCTGGGGCAAAACGAGTTATCGTGGCTGTGCTGGCCCGGAGCCAGCGCTGACTTTGCGGAATAATCGCCATAAACCCGTGGTAAGCAGATTAGCGAAAAGGAGGCCGGCGCAGTTGGTGTCGGCTGCGCGTTTAGCGACGCTTCGGAGAAGCGTGCGGCGGCCACGCTTCTCCGAAGCGTCGTTAAACATGACGGCTCAAACGGCGATATAGAAAATACCCCCGGAAAGCGCCCCCTTCCGGAAATCA
Organism: uncultured Gemmataceae bacterium; assembly: GCA_963804745.1. Lineage (GTDB taxonomy): Bacteria > Planctomycetota > Planctomycetia > Gemmatales > Gemmataceae > CAWDRY01. Next base: position 192,642 of record CAWDRY010000016.1, on the reverse strand, counting down.
GAGGTCGGAAGTCATTATCTGACCTCTGACCTCTGACCTCTGACCTCTGACCCCCGCTGCGGGGGAGAGGGGTAGGGGTGAGGGGACTGGTAGCGGGGAAGGGTCAACATGTTGCGATACACTCTTGTTCTCGTGATTGGTTTGTGGGCAACGATTCCCGCGTGGGCAGGAACTTGGGCCGAAGCGCTCTTCGAGGACCTGTCCAAGGACTTTGGATCGGTACCTCGCGGCACCACGCTCTCTCATCCGTTCCGCATCAGAAACAGCACCAGCGGCCCCGTACACATTGCCGGCGTGCGCGTATCGTGCGGCTGTGTCACGGCAACGGCATTGAAGAACGACCTGGCTCCTGGTGAAGAAACAGTTGTCATGGCCTACATGGACACCATGTGCTTCCCAGCCGGCAGCAAGACGACAACCATCTACGTCCAGTTCGACCGCCCGCAGTGGGACGAAGTACACTTATGGGTCCAGGCCAACAGCCGTGACGATTTCAGCGTCAGTCCCGATACTCTTACCTTCGGCAGGATTAAGCGGGGGGCGTCGTCGTCTGTTTCCGTCACTATTAACTTCACGAGCAGCTCTCCATCCCGGATTCTCGATGTCAAGAGCGACAGCAATTACGTGCAGACAAGTCTCCAGGAGATCAACCGGCAGTTCGGCGAGGTCGTTTATCAACTGACCGCCAAGCTTCGTCCCGAGACACCCGTAGGCAAATGGTACACCGACGTGTGGGTCAGGACCAACAACCCCGCCCTGCCGCGCGTGCGCGTGCCTTTGACCGTTGAGATTGAGCCGGCACTCAGCATCGGACCTGCTCTGGTCAACTTCGGTGAAATCAAGGTTGGCTCCGAAACCGAACGCAAGGTCTACGTCCGCGGCGGCCAGCCTTTCCACATCGTGGGCGTCCGGGGAACCGATGAGCAGGTGAGTGTGAAGGAGCCTTCGCAGGAAAGCAAGGCCGTACATGTGCTGACAGTAACCCTCAAGGGCGTCACGCCCGGCGAATGGGTCGCATCGGCTGCGCGTTGTCACCGATCTGAAAGAGGAAAGCGAGATCGAATTCCAGGCCAAGGCGCAGATTGTTCCATAGAGCAAGGATCACGGCTTAGCGACGCTTCGCAGAAGCGTTCCTAATTGCCGCGAAGACGGGTGATGGCATCGTTGACTTCTTTCTGGACGCGCGGATCGGTGTCCTTTCGGAGATCCGCCAGCTCCGTCAACACTGCGGATGAATTGGCGTTCATCTGTGCCAGGCTATGAACACAGGCGGCACGCACCCCTGGTGATGGGTCACGTCTGGCTCTCGTGAGCAAGACCGAGACCGCTTGAGGATTGGCTTGCCAGTCGATCTTGGCCAGGCCGGTGGCGGCAGCCTCCCTCTCTTCCGCGTGGATCGAAAAAGATAGAAGTGTAACCAGGCGGGGAATCTCGGATGACTTCACATCTGAAAATTCCGAACCGGCAGTTCATTCCAGTCGCCTCCGGTTCCAGGGAGATTTGCCGGCATTGTTTCACTCCTCACCGGGGTCGGCGGCGACACGACTGACTTCGGCACGATCTGCTCACGATAGCCTACTGTCTTGATCGATTGGGTGCCCGTAATGGACTCCGTCGCTAAAGGCAACGTTGGAGTCGTGGTGGCAGGTTTGAAACCTGCCCCGCCGTCAGAGAACATGATCGGCACTTGTTCACTTGTTGTTCGTTGCTCACCTTTGAAGATAGAGACGAAGAACCGGGCCATCGGCGAAAGAGAGGAGCTTGCCGCGCCGGCCCCCTCACCCAACCCTCTCCCCCCGTCGCGGGAGGAGAGGGCAGGGTGAGGGGAATTGGTTTCGCCTGTGGACGGCATCGAACTGCCCTTATTCACCTCGTTCCCACGGTCCGCCGTGTACGTCGAGCCGCCGAGGGCGGACACACCCCGTTCCAAGGGCGGGACCGTCCCTGAAGCGTGGCTTTCGTGCGTCACGCTCGCGTTGGGCGCTGGTCTCTTGACCCCGCCCTCAAGCGCCGGCGACGTGATGCTTTGGGGCTGGGTCGAGAGCCCCGCGCCCAACGGACCATTCGTTCCCGTTCTGCTTGAAGAAGACATCGCGCCCATGACAATGCCCACGAGTCCACCTTCCGCCGGTCGTGACTGGATCCCCGCCAGGCCGCCACCCTGCACCGAGGCGCTCACGCCACCCCGCTCGCCGGCCAGGGCAGGGCTTGGATGCAGGATCAGCGCTCGCTGGGCTTGCTCGACGATTTGCGGCATGGGCACATTCTGGACGCGCTTGTAGTAGGGCAGCGAAGACAAGGATGAAGTATGAAGGATGAAGGATGAATCCGTAACGTTTTCTCCCTCCTTTTCATCCTTCATCCTTTTGCCTTCATCCTTTTTCTCTGGTTTTTCCCCTTCCTTGGGCTTCTCCTGAATCTGCTCGGCTGCTTTGGGCGGCAGGCAGGCAAGACAGCGCTGCAGGGAAGCGAAGGCAACGGCCTTCACACGTTCGGAGCATTCGGCTGGATTGCCGTCTTCCTTGCCGCCGTTGACGGTAAGTGTGAGGGCCTTGATCGTGCTCTTGTTGCAGCAGCAGCCGTTGCCCAGAGCCAGGGCCGCTTCCAGGCGAACACACTCGTTGCGATCGGCACGCAAGGCGTTGATGAGACCGTCCTGCGCTTCGGGCCAGTACCGGCAATCGACGGTTCCGAGGTAGCGAACCGCTTCTCTGCGTGCCTTCGCCGCCAGTTCGTCTTGCTTGATGCGTGCCGCTGCCCCTTCGGCACTGTCGGGCGGCTTGGCCAGGTCGGCAGCACTGACGGGCGGGCAGCAACTGGGGACCATGCCGCCCGCGAGAGCGTTCACGGGTTTTAGGAAGTTGTTGGTCATCAAGCCGATCTGGGAGGCACAGAACTTGTCCTTGCAGCCCTTGATATTGTCCTTGGATAGCCCCAGGAACTTCCAAAGGGTCTGACCGCCGCTCGCCGAGCTGGCGGCTGTCGCCGTCGCCCCCGCAGCAGCAGGCGCCGGGGCCGCCGCGGGTGCTTGCGCCCACAGCTTGGGCGTGAGACCGCCCAGCAGAAGCAATGTCGCACACGCTCGTTTCCATCTAATCATGTCTCGCCCTCTTCAAAAGGCCGGAGGAAGTACGCCCCCGACGCACATCGCGGACTCCGAGATGAACTCTTTGGAAATCTTTCGGTCAGAATGTGCATCGACCTTGAGGAATGTGACGGCTGTAGCGATTTTTCGGGCCGGAATCCTATGCAATCCTGGTCTGGATAGCGATTGGACTTGCTTGCGTTGCCGTTTTTGCCGGTTTTTTTGAAGAGGCAAGGATAGCTTGTCGCGCAAGTGATTGCGAGCACGGCAGATGCAAAGTCCTGGGCATTGCCGGTCTGAAAAGTACCGGCAACGACCCTGCCGATCCGGGTTGCAATTGTTTGCAAGGATTGGAGTTACGCACCCGAGATGTTTGCCGGTAGGCGACTGTGCCTCGGCTTGTCCCAATCCGCACAATCGTTACAGCCAGCAAAGGCCGCAAATTCTCCAAAGGTTTCCTTACAAGCTGGCCGATAACGCAAGAGAGTAGATCACGGCATGGCACCCACCACCAGAAAAAGGATGAAGGATGAAGGATGAAGGATGAAGGATGAATCAGACGGAGGAACCTGTCCTATTTTTTCATCCTTCATCCTTCATCCTTCATCCTTGCTTTTGAAGGAGCCTGAGTATGAGCAGTAAGCCTGTTGGAAGTGGCAGAAACTGCTTGCACATTCGTTTGGCGGCTGCAATTCTGCTGGCGGCCACGTGCTGGACAACCTCCGCATCCGCTCAAACGGAGACGGCGCAACCATTGCCCGACAAGCCAACTCCGGCCGAGCCGGCTCGGCTCAGCGATAATGCGGTCGCACCGATGCCGGAGGGAAACATCGCACCGGCCGGCTGTGCAACCTGTGGCAGCGGTGCCGGGGTGATCGGCTCACCCGGCCTCGTCGGCGAGAGCTGCGGCGCTGGCTGTGCCGGCGGCTGCTGCACGCCGGGCCAGTTCAATCCCTGTTGCAACAACTGGTGCGGCGATAGCTGTGGCGGGAAAATATTAGGCAACATTATCCAGTGCATCTGCTGTCCCGATCCCTGTTATGAACCACACTGGAACGCCCTGGCCGATGCGGCGTTCTTTGCCGACGCGCCGCGGCCGATCACGCAGATGCGGTTTCGGTGGGATTCGGCCTGGGACTTGCCGCACCCGGACAAGGCCGAGTTTTTCTGGGCACGGGCGGATGGCAATGGCAAAGGCCCGAGTAAATTCAATCCGGCATCACTCGTCGATTATAGCGATTTCAATTTCTACACGGAAGCTGCCACGGGCCGTATCGGGGCCTTTGTGGAGATGCCGTATCGGTTCGTGAAAGTGCAAGACCCGACTGCCACGGATAATTTCCCAGGTCATTCAGGTTTTGCCGACATGAACGCCGGCACGAAGACCTTGCTTCTCGATTGTGAGCTGACGCAGCTCAGTTTTCAGTTTCGCACATTCATTCCGATCGGCTCCCCCGGCAATGGCTTGGGGACCGGTCACGTATCCCTCGAACCTTCACTGCTGGGCGCCTTGCGTTTGACGCCGACGACCTATCTTCAGACACAGCTTGCTTACTGGATTCCCATCGGCGGCGACCCGGCATACCAGGGGCCTGTCTTTCACTATCACAACAGTCTTAATCAACTGTTGTGGCGGTGTTGCAATGTGCAGGTGATCGGCATGCTGGAAATGGATGGCTGGGAGATCATGGGCGGCGCTTACACGGATGAAACGGGTGTGCAACAAGGTGCCAAGCACATCGGCAGCATTTTCAGCATGGGTCCCGGCATCCGGGCGGTGATTTGCGACAAGATCGATGTGGGGGTTGGATCGCGGTTTGCCATCGGGGATCGCAAGGGGGAGGATGTGATACGGGCGGAGCTGCGCTGGCGGTTTTGAACAGGAGCGTTAGCGTCCGAGCCCGCAGCGTAAGCAAGGGTGGCGACTAACCTTGCTTACGCTGCGGGCTCGGACTTTCTGATTCATCCTTCATCCTTCATCCTTCATCCTTTTTTGCAGGTTTAATCATGAAAGCAATCGTTCTTGACCGTTGTGGCGACCCAACCGAAGTGTTGCAAGTTCGCGATGTACCGGTCCTGGAACCCGGCCCTAACCAGGTTCGCGTGCGCATGATCGCCAGCCCGATCAATCCATCGGACCTCCTTTTCGTCCGGGGCGAATATGGGCGGCAACCACAACTGCCGGCCACTCCGGGCTTCGAAGGCGTCGGCGTGATTGAGTCGGTTGGTCCCGGATTGCTCGCCCGTATCCGCCGGCTTGGTCCCGGAAAGCGGGTCGCGGTACTTAATGGCACGGGCGGCAATTGGCAAGAGCAGGTTGTTATCTCCGCTCGTCAGGTCGTTCCCATCCCCGAGGGTCTATCCGACGAGCAGGCGGCCACGTTCTTCATCAATCCCGCCAGTGCTCTGGTGATGACACATTACATCCTCAAGGTGCCGCCCGGCGCCTGGTTTCTGCAGACTGCGGCGGGCAGCGCTTTGGGGCGGATGGTGTCGCGGCTGGGCCGAAACGCCGGATTTCGGACGATCAACGTGGTCCGCCGTCGAGAACAAGCGGAGGAACTCCGCCGGGCAGGTGGCGACGCGGTCATCTGCACTAGTGACGAATCAATTCCCGAGACCGTGCAGAAAATCACAGCCGGCGCTGGCGTACCCTATGCCATCGACGCGGTTGGAGGAGCAACCGGAGCAGCCGTAGTCCAATCGCTGGCTCGCGGCGGCCGGATGCTGGTTTACGGCACTCTGGCACGGGAGTCATTCAACCTCGACCCGCGCACGTTGATGGTCGGGCAGAAGAGCATTCAGGGATTCTGGTTGTCGGAATGGGTGAAGGACCAGGGCATTTTGACGATGCTGGGTCTGTTTCGGCGAATCGGCCGCTTGCTGCGCGACGGAATCCTCAGCACGGAGGTTGCTGCTCAATTCCCGCTTGATGAGATCAAGGCCGCCGTGCAACAGGCGGCCTTGCCAGGGCGGAATGGCAAAGTCCTGCTGCGGATAGGGACTACGCCGTAGTGGTAAGCTGCCGATGATCCGCTCGCCCCAGAAAGCGCAGTATGGGGCCGTCCGGTCCCAGCCGAATCCAATCGCCCGGCCGCAGGGACACCGATTGATTCACCGGCCGATCATTGACAAACGTGCCGGTCCGGCTGAGATCGCACAACAGGTACTCGCCCTGATCCAGCACAAACTCACAATGACGGGCCGCGACGGCGGGATATTGCTCAGTGTCGAACACCAGGTCGTTCGACGGATGCCGGCCCAGCGTGAAGGAGTGGCCGGTCAAGAGATAATCCTGGCCGCGAAAGAGCAGCCGGGCCGGTCCCGCCTCCGCCGGTTGCGGCGGCAACAGCGGCGCGGTCCGCAGGTGGGCTGTCGGCAGGTCGCCTTTCTGGAAGCGAATGGCCAGCTCATAGGCCGCCCGCGCCGCGGCATCGGGAGAGAGCACGTGTACTCCCGAGCGCACCGTTTCCTCGCCGCTGAACAGGCCCAGGCCAAAGTCTTCTTCTTGCTCATGAGGTTCGGTGGGTGGGGCCTGTGCGATGTTCTCTTCCAGGGCCGCCACCAACCCCGGCAAACGTCCCGCTGCCGCCGTCACCAGCACCGCGTTCAAAGGACCTTGAGACTCCAGATCGGCCAGCATCGTCTGCATCACGTCGATCACCTGTTGAACGAGGGGGGCACAGAACCCCGCCAGTTCCTCGGGCCGCCACAGGAGATTCTGGTACCAGGTCCCCGTGTGGATCACCAGCTCCGCAGGCTGCCCTTGCCGGCACAACTCCAGGGCTTCGTCGAACTGCTCGTAAAGAGATTGCTCGGCCACCGCGGAATCGCGCGGATCGCGGCGGCTCTGGCGGACGCAATGGTCGGCCACGATGTCGAGCAGCTTTTCCTTCCAGGCCCGCAGATTCAGATGCGGCATGACCTGTCCGTCCAGCACCTGAGCCTGCTCCTCGGCAACATTCACGGTCGTCAGCGTCAAGGCGTGCTCGTCGGCATCCAGAACCAGGGCCAGTCCCGACCACGGCTGCTCCGCGTAAGCTGTCAAGGCGACCGCCAGCGGAGCCATGACCGAGCCGAGCACGGGCGGCAATCGGTAGCGCTTGTGGACCCTGGTTCGCTCGGCGACGTTGGTAATGATGGCCACCTGCCGGCGATCCAGGTAAGCGGGCAGAGCAAACGCCAATCCCTGCCCGGCAACACAGGATGCCGCCATTCGTTCAAATACGCGCGTCAAGGCATCGACGGCGCTGAGGCGGTGTTTGCCTGCTCGCCATTCCTTCTCTTCGCCCAGCTCGTGCAAGAAATCGAGACATACCAGATGCGGAAGCCTGCGGCACAGTGCCACCCCAGCCCGGCCGGCCTCGGCTGTGCGTCCCTCCAGACTGATCGTCATCGGCAGGTCGAGATTGCCGTCGTCGAGGGCCAGCCCCTGTCCCGGCTGGCCGGAAGTTCCGCCCACCGCCAGAACGCGGCTCGCGTCCATGTCAACGCCGATCAGCATGCCTTCCGCATCAAGTATCATGGTTAAGTCTCATCATCAGAAAGGATGAAGGATGAAGGATGAAGGATGAATCAGATACTCCGATGTTCCTTCCCGTTACCAGTGTCTGATTCACCCTTCATCCTTTATCCTTTTATTCGATTCATCCTTCATCCTTCATCCTTCATCCTTTATTCGATTCATCCTTCATCCTTCATCCTTCATCCTTCATTCGTGTACTGGTTCCAGATCGTAGAGCCGGTTGACCAGATGTTCAAGACAATACTGCTGGCAGTCGATCACCAACGACTCCTCGTCGCGTTGCACCGAGTGCAACAGAAACATGACCACCAGGCTCAACGCCAGGGCGACGAAAGTGCAGTCGAAGGCGACGTTCAGGTGGTTGGTGGCCTCGCGCAGGAACTCCCGCATGATCGTGTCCGTATCACCCGCCATGCTCAGGCCCATGGCCAGGCCGTACACGGTGCCGAGAAAGCCGATGGCGGGGATGGCCCAGGCCAGGTAATGCACCGTGTTCATGCTGGTGACGAGCCGGCCCAGATCGATCTCGGCTTGCGTTCGGACCGTCTCGTTCACGTCGCGGCTCGACCGGCTGATGGCATACTTGCCCAGCGCCAGCCGGATCATGTTGGCAAGGATGTACGGGCCTCCGCGGGAGGTCAACTGTTCAAGCTTTCGTTGCAGGGGCCGGGCGTCTTCTGGAAGAATACGCATTGCTTCCTCGGTCGGCAACAGGCCAAGCTGGAAGGCCCGCTGCTGCCGGCGCACCTCGAGCTGTCGGCTGAGCAAGATAAGCGAGGCCCAGGCGAAGAAAAAATAGGAGATGATCTGGAACGGGCCGAGGAGCAGCCGGCCCAGGCGTTCCGCAGTCAGCTTGGACGGAGGCGGTCCGATAGCATTCAGCTCGGTCGCCCGCAACAGGACTGCCGTCTCCAGGATGGGATTGGTGCCCGACCCGACCAGGGATGCGGCCGTGGTGTAAGCTCCGGGCCGGATGGCCATGTTGGCCCGGCTCGACGACCATTGCCAGAGGGGCACGCAAATGAAGCCCACGACGGCCACGGCCAGAATGAGGAGAGGCAACTCTCTGGTGTGCCTGTGTGTGCGGGTAATTGCCATGCCATTCCTCATCGGCGGCGCTGGATACGCATGCAGCGCTTGCCAATATTGATTGTGGGCGCAGGCAGGCCGAATTGTCAAGCGGTTGCGCCAGGCAATGGGTTGGAATTGAGCTGACAGAACAGTTTGCTCACTCCGTCAGCTGCCGGAACACGTGACGAGGACTATGGCCGGGTCAAGTATGCGGACGGAATTCAGCGCCGCCCAGATCCACCTTTCTACCAGCAGTAGCACGTTCCGCCAGTAGGCCACGTCGTTGAGATACACATCCCAGGTCGATTCTCCCAGGCAACGCAGCACGCCGGCCTCGTCCAAACCCAAGGCGGCGGCACCCTGCACGAGAGCCGCCCGCTCCTACGGCGTGTAGGCGCGTTCGGTCAGCCATGCTCTTGCCCGGCATGGTGACGCCGCCCTTGCGGGCGATGCCCCAGCGGGCGGTTACGTCCTGTTCCCCGGCAGCAGCCCTTGCGATGCTCATCAACAGGGAAACCGCATGCTTTAGTTATCAAAAGTCCGTGATTTCCGATTGCTTTTCTTCGGTCGTCTTGACTTATAGTATCGAAACTGTTACACTTTTAGTGTCAAAAGTGGCGGAAAGGAGTCGGTTCGTGGAAATTGATGTTGCGATGGCACTTGGGGCGGAAGAGAGTTTCTCATCACAGCGCCTCACACTCTACTTGCCGAACAAGGATCGCCATGGACAGGAGTTGCTCGACCTACCGCAGTGGGTCGAACAGGGCCGGAAGTTACTCAGCCAAATCGGCGGCGGGGCTACAGCCTTCCCGCCAGCAGATGGGACTTGGGTGAATGAAACCGGTGACGTGATCTGGGAAATCAAGCAATTCGACCCACCCGTGGGAGGTTGAACATGGCGAAGAAGATCAACGTTGTCGGCAAGCCAACAGAGCGGATTCAGAACACTGGCCAGCCGCTTCCCCGGATCGAACCCTTGGAGTTTGCCGCGGCCTTGGGTGCGGAGCCTTGCGGCGAGCGCCATGCCGGCGACCTCGACCCGATTTCTCTTGCCGTACTCGGCAACGAGCTAATCAACCGCCTTCGCTCCACCGGAGGTAGGCCGTCCCTGGCGGATGCCACCGAACGATGTAAGGTTCCCCTTAGTTCCGGAAGACGTTGCTGCTCTGGAGCAGCTTATCCATGCCATCGAAGTGAAAACGGGCACCAAACCCTCGCTGGGCCAGGTCGCCAGCGTGATTTTGCGAATGCATCTTGACGCCCTGAAAGACCCATCTTTAACAACACACGATGAATTGGAAAAACCTTCAAAGAAACAACCCGAGCAAGAACTCACCCTGACAGCAGTGAAAAACCTGGTCGAAGAGCAACTCAAGCCAGTTCGGGAGGAGCTGAAACGCCTGAAGAAGGATTTCGCAGCCGCTGTGCCGGGTGATGCGGAATAGGCGCGTTCAACGATTTGTGGTGGTTAGGCAAGGGCACAAGAATTACCCGTCGCAACAGTTGAAAAGCCCGCGAAGAGGGCGACGTAATATAGCCCCGGGTGAGTCCGCGAACCCGGGGTAGGCTTCCGTGATTGGCGACAATTATTTTCCACCCCAGCGACAATTACCGCTCTCGCCCTAACTCAAAGCATTCTTTTTCGCCACAAACGCCCTTCACCCTACGGCTGAGGGCGTTTGTGGCGAAAAAGAATGCTTCTCTCGGGGGGACTTACGTCAAATCCGTAATTGTCGCTGGCGCTGAAAATAATTGTCGCTATTCACTTCCGTCAACCATCCCAGGAGTCATTGTTATAACGGATCCGTAATATAGATATTACTCCCATTTCGGTTGGACCAAAAAACGGGTAGCCGCTCAACACGCTTTGCCAAGTTGATTTTACTCCAGCGCAGGCCCAACTGGAAGGTCACCGCGTGACCGACCGACCGCGGATTTGCGCGAGTGTTAGCCTGTCATTTCAATACTATGAGATTCCCGCATTGACTGCGGGCTTTTCATGGTGTAAGTTGCGGCTGTGATCAACCGTAAAACCGACATCGAACTGGTTCGGACCGCTCTGAAGCGCAGCCGCGTGGTGGCGCTGCTGGGACCGCGTCAGTGCGGCAAGACCACTCTGGCCCGCCAGTTCGTGCCGGCGGACTCGCTCAACTACTTCGACCTCGAAGACCCGTTGGGCCTCGCCCGCCTCACGGAACCCGACACCGCCTTGCGTCCGCTCAAGGACCTGGTGGTCATTGACGAAATCCAGCGCCGCCCCGACCTCTTCCCGCTGCTCCGCGTGCTGGCCGATCGCAAGCCGCTGCCGGCGCGGTTCCTTATTCTCGGCAGCGCGTCCCCTGACCTGCTGCGCCAATCTTCCGAGAGTTTAGCCGGGCGCCTGGAGACCGTGCCGCTCGAAGGGTTTCGTCTGGCCGACCTTGGCGCGGCGGCGCAGGCACAGCACTGGTTGCGCGGCGGCTTCCCATTATCCTTCACGGCGCGCACGAGTCCGGCTCGCTCGTCTGGCGCCGCCAGTTCCTGCAGACCTTTCTCGAGCGCGACCTGCCGCAGCTTGGCGTGACCATTCCCGCCGTGGCGCTGCGCCGCTTTTGGAACATGATCGCCCACTACCACGGCCAGATTTGGAACGCCGCCGAACTGGCCCGCGCCCTGGCGGTGAACGAGTCCACTGTCCGGCGCTACCTCGACCTGCTGACCGGTGTGTTCATGGTGCGCCAACTGACGCCCTGGTTCGAAAATCTCGGCAAACGGCAGGTCAAGGCCCCCAAGGTCTATATACGTGACAGTGGCCTGCTGCACGCGCTGCTCGGCATCAGCAGCCGGCGCGATCTGGAACATCATCCGAAGGTCGGCGCCTCCTGGGAGGGCTACGCCGTCGAGGAAGTCCTCAAGGCCCTGCGCCCGGACGAGACGTATTACTGGGCCACCCACGGCGGCGCGGAAATTGACCTCCTGCTGTTCAAGGACGGCCGCCGCATCGGCGTGGAGTGCAAGCGCAGGACGCGCCCGTAATCACGCCTTCCATGCGCATCGCGCTGGCAGACCTGGAACTCGACGAACTTCGCGTCGTCTATCCCGGCGCGAAGCGCTATGCGCTGACCAGGAAAGTCGAGGTCGTGCCCCTGTCGCAGCTTGTCAACGCGAAGTGAGGTTCAAACTGACAACGGAATTGGCCTGCGGATTTCTTCGGGCTGTCGCAGCGGGCGCACTCAACGGCCATCGAAGCATCTGTTTCTTGGGGAACCTACCAGAGGTTTTTGAATACCCCTAATTCCTCCTGGTCTGGTAGCTTATTGAGGGTGACTTTCGCTTCGCGGAAATCGGCGTTGAATGTCCCCCGTTTGCGCGATAGATCGCTCGACGGACTGTTCGTAACACTTGCGGGATCGCCTTTATTTGCTCCGGATCCTTTTGACGCTCTTCGGCGGGAAGTTGATCCCATTCGATCAGGCAGCAGTTAAGTTTCTTCTCTCTGATGGTAACCGGCCCATACTCCCAACCGTCCAGCCAGCGCTCGGCGCACCAACGACGATGTTCCATTTTGGACAACAGCAAAACTTCCTCTGGCGTGAATCCTTCGATCGGTGCTTGATCACGTTGAACCGGTCCGTCAAGATACCCTAATGCCCGCAGCTTGGTCGGGATGTGGTCGGCGGCCTGGCGATTGGATTCTTTCAGGTTTTCAGTCAAATCTTCCCACCTTTCAACTGTCCCATCTTTACGCGGATGTTTAACCGCGTAGTCACTGTGCAGGGCTTCGGCCACCTGGTCCTCGCTTTCATGCAGAAGCGTGTCCCAGGTGAAAATGTCCTCGAGCATTCCGAAGGCGTGAAGTCGCGGTTTCGCACGAAGCTCTGCAGAGGCGGCGGCAAAAATCGCGCCAAAACCACAGCGTGTGCCCTGGTAGATTAAAGTCTGGACCGGACGCTCCGCCGCCGCGCGTGAAATCTCGATGCCGATGCGCAGGGTTTCGCGGTCGTGGGCAGTTTCCTCTGTTTCAAAGCACACAGCATAGGTTACCAGGTCTTTTCCATCCTTAGAGTCGCGACTCTGCTTAGCCAACGCTTCCAGAAACCCGGATTCTGTTGGACTGGCGTCATAGGCGTCGAGTTCACAAACGTGATCGATCATTGGATACTGTTTGCGAAACGCATCGACACTATTGCCGGCTGCTCGGTCAACAACGGTGATGCGGATCTTAACTGCATTCGCATAGTGCCCGACCCGCGCAGCGTGCAGGGCGAGGCTTTTTCCCATCTGACCAAAGCCAACGACAACAAGATGCACCCTCGTGGCGTCTTTCTCTGCGATCCGCCTAAAATCCAGGGGATGCCGAACGAAGGGCCTGACGCGCTGCGGTATCCTGAATATGCAGGTCGCGAAAGTTAACGTCGTAATTCGTCCGTGATCCCGGAGCGAACACCGATCCCCCCTCCAGCAGCGGACGCAACCCATGATCCCGAAGCAAGAGACGGCAGACGAGTGGCTGGCGGCGCATCTTTGACGACGCCATGATTTGCCCGACCAGCGCAGCAATGCCAACATTCGTGGAGTCCTGCTCGCATGCAGCCACGACAAACTCAGCCCGCTCGATGCGTACCCTGCGCAGCGTGGCCGAATCGCAGGCCTCTCCGCCGATGACCAGGACCTTGCTTTTGCGCACGCTCGATGGGCGTTAGCTGCCCCTGCTTTTCGATGGCTACAACGAATTTACCACGTCGGATGCCATCCAACGCCAAGCGCAGACCGAGGTCGCCAAGCCCGCAGATAACCACATGATTGCGACGCCAGGGCAAGCGCAGCCGCAACAGCAGCATCTCTTGGCGGAAGAACTGCGTAAACGCCAGAAAGCCTGCGGTAAATAGTGATAGCACACCGAGCAAGCGGCCGACGTGCAATTGCCACGGGATGACGCCCTCTAAATGGATACCGTGCGCTATGAGAAGTTGGCAGGTGTGGTAAGAGAGGCTGAGGACATCCGGTATGGCCTCCGAACGCTGCCCATTCTCAGAAAGGCCGCCGTCCTGCTGGCCAGCGTTGGGCGTGTGTTCGGGAGCTTTCAAATGCCGATCGCGCTCATAACGCCAACCGCCCCAGAAACCGAACAGGAGTGTGGCCCCAACAAGGGCCGCAAGCACCCAGCGAAGCCAACTGGGCTGGGGTTCTGCCGGAGCCTGCGTGGGGTGGGTCATGTTGGTAAGTCTCCGTGTTTTTGGATAAGGATCAGAGTCACCCTTATGATACGGCGCACAAGCCGAGAGTCGCGTCAGTTTCGTCCAGGTATCGGGCCTCTGGTAATCGTCCCCGTCGGTTTACCCGTCCACGCTCATGCCGAAAGGCCGCAAAAGCTCATTCAACTGCTGTCGGACCTGCCCCTCGCTCCGCCCCATCTTCTGTAGAAGCCAGGCATAATTGCCCCTGACCCCATTCAGATTCGGATGCGCTCTGCCCATGGCCACGGAAATGCGCAGCAACCCTTCCAGCGCCCGCCGAAACAGCGGCTCGGCACCCGCGTAGTCGCTTTTGCTGTCCAGCAATCCGGCCAGGTTGCTCACACTCCCCAACGTATTGAGATGCTCCGGTCCCAAGACCCCCATAAGGGTATCGTTTGCCCCCCGAATCACTACCAGTTCCAGAACTTCCACCATTTTCGCCCGCTAGGGCTCGGTGTTGGACCGGCTAAGTATAGCAGGTAATCGTTGAAGTGCAGATGTGCCAACGCCAGCGGCGGAACGGGCGGCGGCGGGCCCTCGATGATGACCGGCAGGATCGTGGGTGGAGGCTCCCCGTTGGGACCTTGCCTGTCTCGGGCGTGCTGGATTTCATTTTGGACCCACTCTGATTTGCGGGCGTTGCTCGACCAAAACAGGAGGAAGATGTCGCACTCGTCGATCCGGCGGTATAAAATCGCTTCATAGAGTGCGCCCGGCTCCAGGTCGAGAATGTCCTGGAACACTTCAATGTCGGTGAGCGGCGACCGAAGCATCGCGACGCGCCGCAGCACCTCATGTCGATCCTGGGAGGCATAGGAGACAAACGCCTTGCGGAACTTGACGGCTGCCTGCCCCACCGAAGTGGTTTCCCCGTGCGCTTCCGACAGGCGGCCGGAGACGATGACCAACTTGAAATCAATGCGTCCGACCGGGATGCCCTCCGTACTCACGAGAACCGTCCCGAGCAGGGTTCCCGCAGGCCGGCTGGTGGGAATGGTCACACCGAACTGGACGGAGGCGGTCGTACCTTGCCAGGTCAACTCCCGGGAGGCATCCTGCACCTCGATCCCGTGCAGGTAGAGGTGGAACCGCAGTATTTGACCCCGGCGAATGACTATGCTCAGCGTGGTAATTCCGCGCCGCACGGTCGTTTCGTCGAACTCCTTCGCTCTCGCCGCCGCTTCTGCCTCGTTGCCCGTTGCGTAGGCGAACACCTGGATCAGGATAGCGTCTCCCTGGGGAATCTGCGCAGGGGCAAAGACGGCACAGTCAGTGCTCCCGCCGCCGCCCTGCCGTTCACCATGCACGTCCGGCGGCTCACGACCCCCGTCATCCGGTGGCGGCGGCTCAAGGGGTGAGGCAATTCTACCAAGTCTGTCGCTAGACAATTTAGCCGGCGACCAGAACAAGCTTCCCCGCGGATCCCAACAACGAGCGTGAGGAAGCCTTGTGGCGTCGCTGTATGCTTTGATAGCTGCCTTCTTATCGCCTTTGGACTCGGCCGACCGCCCCTTGATGAACAGACAGGTCGCGACGTCGTTCAGAAGGCTGTTTTCTAAGATTCTCTGTTTTATCGCCTCTGCAACTGCTCCGCAAGGAGGGGGTTCTTTACGTCTATCTAGGCCCTTTTCCATCTCCAACGCAGCTTCATGGAATTCCGCAATGAACTTCTCGGCATGCAGAATGGCTTTGTCGTATGCGCCTTCATCAAACGCGGCCCATGCTTGGACAGTAAGACTCTCGCAATGTGCCTTGTCGGCGAGTTCCGGGTTTGTCTGGAATCGCTCCGCGGCGTCGGCCGGCGCGATGTCCGCCTTGCCGAACAGCGGCACGGCGAGTTCCGGCCAATGGCGCTGTCGGACCGCTTCGAGGGTGTCGCCCGCCAGGCTGGAGACCAGTACCCGCACGTTGGGCGGGAATACGACTGGCAGCCAGCCGAGTTGATGAGCGGCATCGGCGTCGGTGAGCTGGTTGAGGGCATCGAGCACCAGGATGATGCGGCGTTCCCCCCTCACCCCTACCCCTCTCCCCCGCAACGGGGGAGAGGGGAGAGGGGGCTGGCCGGCGGCCTTGACCAGCCAGTCGTTCAGCGCGGTGCGCAGGTCATCCGGCTTGAGAGCGTGTCTAAAAAGCCGGTTTTGGTAACAATCTCCTAGACATAAGACGGATCATTGCAATATGGATCCAAGTCTCAGTAGTGTGTGGATGGCGTTCATAATCTTTGCTCAAGCGGCGGCACCGGTTCAACCAGCCGAACGTTCGCTCCACCACCCAGCGGCGCGGCAGGAGCACGAATCCTTTGATCCCCACGGGACGCAGCACGGTCTGCAAAATCCACCCGCATTTTTGCATGACCCAGCTCACCAACTCCCCGGCATAGGCGCCGTCTGCCCAGATCAGTCGCAAGCGTGGAAACCAGTTACGGACCTTGGCCAGCAGCACCTTGGCTCCGTCGCGATCCTGAATGTTGGCGGGCAACACGACGACCGCCAGCAGCAGCCCCAGCGTATCCACCAGCACATGCCGCTTGCGGCCGTTGGCTTTTTTTCCGGCATCATAGCCATGTGGCCCTCCTTGCTCGGTGGTCTTGACCGTTTGGCTGTCCAGGATGGCGGCACTGGGTTGGGCGTCGTGCCCTTCGAGTTCACGGACAGTCTGCCGAAGGCTGTCATGTATGCCGCTCCAGACCCCAGCTTTCTGCCAGCGGCTGTAATAGCCATAGACGGATTTCCAAGGTGGGAAGTCGTGGGGCAGCATACGCCACTGGCAACCGGACCATAACACATATAGTATGGCGTTGAGGAGTGCCCGGTTATCGTATTTACGAGGTCGGCCTCCCGTTTTGGGCTGTGGGAGCATGTGCTCAATGTTGTCATACTGGAGGTCGGTGAGGTCGCTGGGATAAGGTGTCTTGCTCATGCAGACAACCTATTTTTCCCTGGCAGCTGCGTACAGCTGGCTTTTTGGACACGCTCTGAGGGGCAGTTCATCGGCAATCTGGAAAGCGCGTTTGAGTTCGCCCAGGATGCGGCGGACCAGACCCTGCCAATCGGCGCTTTCCGGGGTGCTGCCGATGTAGTGCTGGATGACCAGATCGTCGGGATGGTCCCGGCGCCAGCGTGCCAACCACTCGGCCAGCAGCGCCGACTTGCCACAACCGGAATCACCGGTGAGGACCAGCGGTTTGCCCCCGCCAGTGACGTGCTCGGTCATCCGCCGCAGCAGGTCTTGCCGCCACCCCCTCGACGAAAGCGAGACGGCGGGAACGGGCGTAGGCCTCGTGCCGGGCGGCCTCCTGGTCCAGCGGATCGGGGACCTGGTCGGCCGGGTAGAGGCCGTCAATGATCCCGGTGAAGTCCGCGAGGATCAACTCTCCCAGGCTTCCGGATCCGGGTAGTTCTCACGCGGGGCAAACTTGAGCTTGCCCTGCTCGTGCTCGGCGCGGATACGCTGCTTGAGTCGTTTGAGTTTGTCGGCGTGGTCCGCATTCTCGGCAGCGAAATCCGCCCGCTTGTCGGGCGGCACGCGGTCCAGGTACGTCGAGTCGCGGAAGTAGAACAGCGAGCGGTCGCGCATCTTGGGGCTGTTCAGGACGCCGTGAATGATCTCCAGTTCCGTGACCGAAAGATGCAGATGCTCCTCAAGCCACGGCTGCGATTCGATCAGGCTCGGGGGAATGCTGGTCGGAACCCAGCCGTAGCGTTCGCCGAGCATGCCGATGAAGTAGGGCCGGCAGCGTTCGATCTCGGCCAGGCACAGGGGCAGCACCTGGCCTTCCTTGCATTCGGCTTCGGTGATGCCCCAGCGCAGGTCCACCTCGGTCCAGGCGACGGCCCGCGACTCGCAGAGCTTGCGCAGTTGTGGGAAGACCTTCTTGACCAGCACATCCCGCTCCTCCTGCATGTCGCGGAAGGTGGAGGAGACGAACACGCGGATAGCGCGGTCTGTGTCGACGGACCCTGGACTGTCGTTTGAAGGTGTCTTTGGAGTCATGATCTATCTTGGCTTTTGTTCCATGACCCACCGTTTGTCCTTCTCCTCCATTGGGCCACGGGGAGCCTGGCCGTAACGGAGCGAATGGGCGTAGCGGCCGCGTTGATAAGTCTGGCGGAATACTTCCTGCAAATCGACAAAAACATCCTGGTCAGGCGCTTTTAGAGGGATCGGTATCGTGGGCAACGGTTGCCGCAGCATCCAGGAGTAAACCTCGCAATCCGGTCTTCTGTCGGCATGAGAGATGAGAACGTAATAATCGCCAGAGGGAAGCGGCGTGGACAGGGGCAATCGTCGGCCGCCCAGCAAAAGGTCCAATTCCACCAGGTGCGTTTTTTTCCGAAGGATAGCCTGGCGCTTGCCGCAAAAGTCCGCGAAACCATCGCCCACCTTGTTGGCGGGAGATAGCATTTCCAGAACAGCTACCAGAGAACGGTCTGGGCGATGCAGGATTTCAATACGGCCCTGGCGAACTTCTTCGAGTGGCTGATGGGTTTCGTCCAATCTGGCTTCATATGGTTCCGGCAGAACATCCGCAATCGCTTCGCGCCAGCAGCCTATGAACGTAAGATGGAAATCCGACCAGAATGCCGGATCTTCCAGATAGGGATCCATGCCGGGAAAAGGACTGTTCATGGTTCAGCCTCCAGGATTCCGAGAGCGGGAAGCACGCCTGCTTCCTTCCAGAAAACTATCATCTGCCAATTTAGGAAGATCGCCGGGATCTTGTCAATGGTCCAGCAGCAGGATCGGCGTGACAGCCTTGCCGTTCTGGAGGGCAAACTGCCTGGCATACTGTGCCCGAACTGACCGTCTTCATTCGGCTTCAGTGATGCCCCAGCGCAGGTCCACCTCGGTCCAGGCGACGGCCCGCGACTCGCAGAGCTTCGCAGCTGCGGGAATACCTTCTTGACCAGCACATCCCGCTCCTCCTGCATGTCGCGGAAGGTGGAGGAGATGAACACGCGGATAACGCGGTCTGATTCGAGGGACACTGGAGTGCCGTTTGAAGGTGTCATTGGAGTCATGGTCTATTGCCTCAGTGTGGAACAGCCGTGTTTCATGTAGCGCGAGCCGGTAATCCGCCCGCAGGATCGGGGTGACCGCCTTGTCGGCATGGAGCGGTCCCGGTGCAGCCGGGCAACGAAGGACATGGCCGGGTTGAACGGATCAACGTCGTCAGCACGGGCGTAGGAGAGAGAGATTGAGGTCATGCGATGGCATTCTCCATCAGGAGAGAGCGGAGGAAGCCAGGAAGGCTGGTGCCAGGAGGAAGCCGGGTGCCAGGAACGTGCCAGGAACCAGTTCCTTCACTTGGTTACCAAATCCGCGTGACGCCATAAGGATCGAACGCGACGTCCACGCTTACCACCGAAATCCCGTCCACAAGTGCCTGGGCGATGATCAAGCGGTCAAAGGGATCTTTGTGGTGGGGCGGCAGGCCGGCTTGCCTCTCTGCGTACGCCACCGTGACTGGCAGGATGGTCAGCTTCAGGTCGGCAATGGCAGTCTCCATCCACAGCCGGTACGGCATCGACAGGGTAATCTTCCCCTGGCCGACTTTGATCGCCAGTTCCCAGATGGTCGCCGCACTCAAGAGCCGATCATTGGTCGGGTCCACCATCGCGGCCATTGCCTGCGCACTGACCTTGGACGGGTCATCGACGGACCAGAACAGAGTGTGGGTATCGAGCAGCAGCCTCATGACAAATAGTCCTCGAATCCTTCGGGGATGGCGTCAAAGTCCGGGGCGATATACAGAATCGACCCCTTCAGTGTTCCGAAGCGTGGCGGCTCACGGGACGTCGGCGTCGTGGACCGGAGCGTCGCCACCGGCTTCTCGTCACAGGTCAGGACAACCTCCTCGCCCGGCGTCAATTTCTCGATGATTTCGCCCAGGTGATTCTGGGCCTCGTCCAGGGTGATCGTCTGCATGATCATTCCTCCCATAAAAGGTCAGATTTGCCGGCCTAACACTTGTGCCGTTCGCCCGCCTGCACCATTACCTCGTATTGTATCACCCTGCTGACCGCAATCTTGGCCCACACCGTGGTCACGATCAACAGCACCCGAGGATGTGCTGCCGCCAGTCGTCCGCTTCCTGAATTTCCTGGTGAAACGCCAGCCCGCGCGAGGGCATCGCCATGCGGTCAAACCAAACCTCGAAACCGCGGGCCGTGCGCGGCCCGTTCTGCCGGGCAACGAAGGACGTTGTCGGATCGAACGGATCGAACGTCATCACTGCGGGCGTAAGAGAGGAAGATGGTGGTGATGGTGGTGTTAGTGATTCATCAGCCGTAGCTGGGCGAGGACCATGGCAGAAACCACAATGTCCGTATTTCCGACATCTACGAGTATCAACCATTGTCGCCAACGTATACCTGCCGCAGCAATAACGCTTCACACGGCTCGCGATAAACTTGCTTCGTGATATTCGCTTGCAGGTTCTTGATGACCCTGATCTCGTCTCGGGTAAGTCTTGTGTTAAACAAGGCAAAAACCAGGTTACTTCTATCGGTAGTTTGATAGGCACCCTCGGCCTTCGCTGTGTTCGGATCATTGAGAATTCGGAAAGCATGTTCGCGCAGCACCCCACATTGTGAAATTGCCTGCTTCATAAGTGAAAACCAACGATCGCTGATCGTCAGCTGTCCGAATGCAACGCCGATCATCGCTCTCCCAATCCGATTCCATTGCGACGGTGTCAGGCTCAATGCGACACCGACCAGATCGTCGATTCGTCGAAAGTCCTTTTGCGCGATCACCTCATCGAGGGCGCCGTCACTGATCGTTTTGGCCGTCGCGCCGGTCCCAGCTTGCTCCTGCTTGGGCCTAATTTGTCCAAGACTGGATTGCCTTTCGTGACGAGCCAGAAGAAATTCTGGTATCTTGGCGTCAGTTGCGATTGCTGCGTCGAAAGCAAGGTGAGCTCCTTCGGCGTTATTCAGAGTGAGAAGCCGTGCCCCAATGTAATAATGAGCCGAACAAACATCATGATGCTGAAGGAACGAGCGTTGTCGCGCGAGATCAAGCACGTCCCAAGAGTCCCTCTGTCCAAGTGTCACCTGTAATAACGCGAAGTCGAGGGAGTCGCGTGGGATGGCGCTGAGGATCTCCTGCAGATACTGGTCCATGCGATCGGCTTGGCCGAGACGTTGATGACTGATTATGATCATCTGTCGCACCATATTGTTCGGTTTGCTCCTCAGCAGCGTTTTCGCCTGGTCTACGATTGTGCTGTAGTCGCCGTCGATAAACGCCTGAAAACACGCCTTACTCATCGCTGGATGCCCCCTGGAAGTCATTCAGAATAACATGTTCACCGGCATCGGGATTCCTATCGACTCTCCGTTGCATTGTCAACGAGAAACGGGGTAAACCAGAGCCGCGATCCACAGACAGGACACGCCGCCGCAAGCTGCGGATCGTGCCACGCCTCGGCGGGCAAATCCAAACAGAGGGACTGCGACCGTGATAATTGAGCGTTTCGTTCGATGGCTAATATGGAGTCGACGACCACTGCCTGCGGAGAAAAATGGCATGCGCAGCACAGTACAACGCGCTGTGAGCGATTCATCCCAGCGATTTTCTTGAAACAACCAGAGACGGACGGGAGTCACCCGGCGTTCAAGCACGCCGCATCGCTTTAGATTCAAGATATGGATCCGGCCTGATTCCTCACCGGCAATGATCTTCGTGCCGGAGCGACCAACCGCAACACTGCGCATCGGCGATTCTCCTGCGAAACTGGCTAGAGGGGACTCTCGACAGAGGTGCCAGACTCGAACCGTCCTGTCGGTGGAAGCAGAAACTGCGAAGAGTCCGTTTCCAACCAGAGAAACGTCATGTACTGGTCCGGTGTGGCCCCAAAACGTCCGCACGACTGCGCATGGTCTCCAGATTCCACAGTTTGAGCGTACAATCGCCGGAAACAGACAGCGCAAGGCGCCCGTCAGGCAGAATCGCCACTGAGTTGACGGAACCATTGTGCCATAACATAGTTCCACTTGTTTTACTTTTAGTCAAATCCCACAGCTTGCATGACTGATCCTCCGAAGCAGTCACGGCTCTGCGACCGTCGGGAGTGACGGCCAAACCGTAAACGGACCACTCGTGGGCAACCAGCGTAGATTCTACCTTGCCCGTATCGAGATCCACGAGTCTCAACTCGCCGCTACGGCTGCTGCCGATATACGAACTTCCACTTCCACACAGAGCCCTACGTCCGTCCGGCATCGTTTCAACGCAAAAGACATCGTGCGACGAAAACGAGAGCGTCCAAAGTTTTCTTGCCCGAGCGAGCTCAATGAGCGTGACTATCTTGCCGGTGACACCACACATGACCTGCTGGCCGTCTTGAGAAACGGAGAGGCAGCGGATCGATCCCTCTGTTCGATAAATGTTCGAAGCCAGCTGGCCGGAATCCGCATTCCAGAGTTTCACGGTCCCGTCGTGAGAGCCTGACAAGAAATATTCTGCACGCGGCATCATTGCAACAGATGTCACCGCTTTCTCATGAGCCGTACTTGTGGACATCGTTGGAGTGGTTTCGAGCGTCCACACACGAACAGTTCCGCCCGCTTCCGCCGAGACAAGGAAACGATCGTTTGCTGCCAAGGCAGTCACCGGGAGGCCGTAACCGGCAAGCCTGGAGATTTCCTTTCCCGACTGAGTATCCCATGATCTGATGGTTCCGTCGTCCGACGCGGAGACCAGAAAGCGACCATCGCTGAGCAACAGAAGAGACGTCACTGCTGCAACGTGCCCTTCTAGAGTCAACAACTTTTGTCCGTTTTGCAGATCCCAGAGTTTGATTGTGCAGTCGTCGGACGCTGTGGCGGCTCGACGCCCATCGGGAAACACGACGACCGAAGTGACACGCTTCTCATGAGCGCAATGCTCCGCAAGCAATTGCCAGTTCTAAGGTCCCACATCGTCAGGTTGTTGTCCTTTCGAGTTATTGCTTCAATGAGGCTCTCAAAATGTGAATGGCCAAGGACTTTATACGATTCCCGATGATCTGCGATCACCTGTTCAAGATCCGGGAATTCTTCCGACTTCTCACTGTACGGGTCGAGATGTGTCCCGATCCCACGATGGCGAGATGGCCTAATGAATCGCTTGCCACGGCATTTACCGGAGAGGTCTGTGTGGACCACGAGCGGAGTATATTGCCGGTGTCAATATCCCACAGTTGCAAAGTTCCATCATTGCAGGCCGAGATCAAGCGAGCTTTTTCTGGCAGTGGACATAAGGCGTTGACGGCGGCATTCGTGTTAAGCGTATCAAGTTCATCACCAGAGATCGCATCCCATACTCTTATCGTTCTGTCATCTGAGCTAGAAACGACACGCACATCATTCGGAAGTGCTGCTACTAGTTGGACAGCGCCACTTTCTTGAATGAATGATACTCAAGTGCTGCTGGAGCAGGAAGTTGTGCTTGCGTTAGCGAGCAGAAATAGACGATCCTCCGTGTTCTCGAATTCCTGGAGAAATGTCACGGAGGATCGTCAGGATGACACTCAAGCAGATTGCCAGCCTCGGCAAGGAGTTGGTCAAGTTTCTCGCTCTTTTCGTTGGCCACTTCCGCAGCCGCCCCGGCTTCGTCTTGTTGCGAATCTATGTCCAAGGTTTGCTCTCGGATTTGCAACGCAAAAACGTCGAGGCCATCGCCCTGGAGTTTGGCAAGGCGCCACGCACTCTACAGCGTTTCGTGGAATTGATCAAGTGGGATGAGAGGGGTGTCCGCGACGACTGCCAGCGGTTGGTCGCTCGCGAACATGCTCATCCTGAGGCGGTCGGTTGCCTTGACGAATCGGGAACGGCCAAAAGCGGTGTGCATACGGTCGGTGCCGCGCGGCAGTGGCTGGGCAGTTGTGGCAAGGTCGACAACGGCGTCGTTGGCGTGCATGTGAGCTACAGCAGCCCCGGCTTTCAGTGTCTGCTCGACAGCGAAGTCTATCTGCCCCATGACTGGGCCGACGACCCAGTGCGCCGAAAAAAAACTACATCCCCGACTATGTCGTGTTCCGTACCAAGCCGCAAATCGCCTTGGAACTGATCGACCGCGCGCTGGCTAACGGTGTGCGCTCCAGGCCTGGACGTTTGACGAAGGCTACGGCCGCGACACGGCGTTTCTGGATGGCCTCGAACAGCGTGGACAGGTATTCGTGGGGGAAGTACCAGTGAACTTCCACGGCTGGATGAAAAAGCCGCGGGTGCTCCGGAAGGGCCGGTCGCGGCGGCGGGGCCGCAAGAAAAACTATCCGCGGCTAGCGGCGCGTGGCCGCCGCACCAGCGAAGTGCAAAAACTGGCCCGCTATTCACCCGTCTTCCGCAAGCAGAAGTGGCAGCGTTACCGCATCAAGGACACCGAGCACGGCCCCGAAGTCTGGGAAGTGAAATGGGCGGTGTTCTGGCGGAAGGGGCCCAATGGCTTGCCGACGCGCCGGCACTGCTTGATCGTCGCACGCAACGTGTTGACCAAGGAAGTGAAGTACTTCGTGTCGAACCGTGTGCCAGGGGAGCATGGCATCTCCCTGCGGCGGTTGCTGCGTGTTGCTTTTGGGCGCTGGTCGGTGGAAAGCTGCTTTCGCCAGGCCAAAGAGGAACTGGGTTTGGACCATTACGAGGTTCGCGGCTGGCGTTGCCTGCACCGGCACTTTCACCTGACACAACTGACCCATCTGTTTTGCGCCCGCATGCGTCAGAAATTCGAGGCCGCCACAACGCACGACGACCCGCTGGAACACCTGACGATAGAACAAGTGCGACGAGCCATGAACATCTGGTTGGAGACGGCTCAGGGGCAACTGACAGAGTAGCGCGATACCAACGAGAGTTGGTCAAGCAGCAGTACTACCAACGTCGCAATGCCCAAGCGCGGCGATCCCACACGAAAACGCGCAAGGCACTACTACACTCCCTGGGCATTGATGCCGACCGCATCAAAACCTGCATACCACGATCGCCAACCTGATCGGCTATGCTATTATCTATATCTACGTGTGACTTCCGTCATTGGACGAAGAAAAAGTGGCGCTGTCCGAACTAGGCAGTTCGCGGAAGACCGATTTCCGATAAGAGTATGGACCTCCTTGCCGCTTTCAAGTTCCCATATTTTTATCGTGCCGTCAGTCGGAAGCCGACGCAATTAGTCCGTGTGCTGTCAACAGAGCAAGGGATGTGACAGAACCACCATAACTGGCCAAAGTTAACAAGAGAGAACTATTGGGTGGCGTCAGACTCTGCGTCAAAGGGCTGAGCCAAGGCGATTTGCCGTCTGGATGTATCTCGTTCAGCAGCTTTCTCAATTGCGGTTGGAAATGATTCATAAGGCGGCCAGTTAGTTGCGCTGCCAGTTGTAAGGGATCAGCTGTAAGAGTATAGGCTGAGAGCCTCAAAGCAGATCGGAGTGTCGCGAGCGTTGGACTCAGTGATTGAGGCAACCGCGAGAAATCTGCTTGTCGCGAGACAGCCGCCAATGTGATGTCAAAGTCGTCAATGAGCATGTGGGGCCCGCATCCTGAGGTCTTTGCTTCCAAAAAATGCCAGTTGGTAAGCAAGTCGACGACCGCGTCCCATTCCTTGGCGTTTGGGGCAACTTTGCAGACGAGTTTGGCAACCTCCAGAACGTGGTAGGGAAGCTCGTCCACTTTGCGGACGTTTGCCGGCCGTGGTGTCGGTGGAAAGGTCTTGGCTCGTCTTTGCTGCTCTTCGAGCGATTCCAGCCAGTAGTCCTGGTCCTGGAAGTATTCAGCCAGGCGCCCATGAGCCTGCCGCTGCTGCTCCTCTGAGGGGAGGTAGCATTCTCGCACCGCTTCGAAAAGGTTGCGGTGGTAGAAGTTCAGCACCGTACCGTTGGGCGCGGCGTGTTCCGTCAGATACGGCGCTAAATCGAAACGTAAACGCGACCAGATCGCAATCGGTATCCGCTTGGGATCGTCCGGCAAGCGATGCCCAGTCTGCCTTGTCATATTGTCCAAGAATCGCCCGTACTCCGAATCGCCGTATTCGCGTTCGCGATACAAGATTTCCAGGATCTCGATCTCCGTCAAGCCGCGCCGCGCTGAAGCAAGATAGCCCATCGCGAATTCGACTGTTGGGCCATGGTTGGTTGATGCGCCAGCCGGTCAAATAGGGCTTGCAGGAGTTTCGGCACGTCGCCGCCCAAGTTCCCATCCTTGTCGTTGTCGAACGACCGCCACAAGCGTGCCTCTTCAAACAGAATCTTCAAATACAACGGCTGGCGGCACTCCGGCGTTTTGAGGCGATTCTCAATCTTCTGCCGCTGCTGGTCCGTGACCGAGCGTTTCGCATCGGGCAACCATCTGTCGAAGAGCAAGGTGTTGGCCTCACCCTCCGACAAGACATCCAGCCGGACAAAGTTCGTCTCGGGGACTTTTCGGGCTTCCAACGCGGACAACGGTTCACCGCCCGGCTTGCCGGCGCGGTCGGAAAGGCACGACACAACCAGTTTGACATATTCAGGCAGCGGATCGCGGCGGAGCCAGTGCAGCGCTCGGCCGTTGTCGGCGTCGGATAGCTGGTCGAGGGCATCGAGGAAAATATGCACAGGCTTGACCGCAGTGGCCGACTCGAAATGGTCGCGCAGTTCCTTGTTCAGCTCATTGATGTCCTGTGGAATATCGCCGTCGCGCGGGTTGCGCACCCGTAGTTCCTGGCAGAGGCTGCGGAGCAGCCCGCGCACGTCGGACGAATGCGGCGAGATGCCGAGCAGGCGAAGTATCGGCTGACGATCCTCGAAGGACTCTTTGGCGCGAGCGATGGCACACGCGCGGGACAGCAAGGCGGTCTTGCCCGATCCGGAGGCACCCGTGATAACCAGCGGCTGCCGAAAGTCGGGAGGCCTCTCGCCGGGATGGCCGGGTTTGTTGCTCAAATAGGCGTCGATTCTCCTTAATTCCGGTTCCCGTCCCACGAACAAATCGGCCCGCGAACGCTCTTCGCCGAAACGATCATGTTCGCGTTGTTCTTGCTGCACGGCGCCGGGCACGCTCCGCAGCCGTCGCATCCTGTGGGCTCAGGAAATCATCCATTTGCCGGTCGATGATCGTCTTGAGCTGGGCTTCGACCTGCTGACACATTGACGCCAAGTGGCCTTTGGAAATGTCAAAGATCAGCTCACCTTTCTCGTTTTGGACTTCTTCCAGGCGGACGCGACCGGATGAAATGACATTGCCGTTGCGAAGACGATCGCGAAGTTGCTTTTTCAGATCGTTCAGCGCGTCTCTAGCGACTGTGTTGATCTGATCGCCTGGTTTTACGTCAATGTAGAACCTTGTTTGGGCCGGCGCGGGATGGTCTATTCCGCCGTCAATTTCCCGGATGAACGCCAGGACATGCTCGTGTGCATGCTCAACGCAAAAGGCGCCCCGCCAAATCTCCTGCTCGGTCGCCGAGGCCTGGAAGCGGACAATTTGCGGCAAGTCGTCGGCCGCTCTGCCGTTGAGCCCAGCGAAACGGCCGATCAAGTCGTCTGGCTTGTACGTTGTATTGACAATGTCCCACAGTGCGGTCTCAACGTTTTTCCACTCCGGCGTGTCCTCCGGCGGCGCATCCTGGTTCGGGCGCGTCTTGCCGTAATCGCGCGCGTCGCCGTTGAACCTGGTCAGGCGCGACATCAGCAGATAAGCGCCGCACCCTGGCGCGGTCTCTGCCGGGCGGGAGTTTTCATCCTGGACATACCATTGCCTGAGAATCTCGGTCGCGGATCGACCGCGATAGTCTTTGTGGTTGTCGATGGCGGTCGTCCGTAGTCTGCCGAACTCCTCAGCCGAAATCACCTCCGGCAGCGGCCGCCAGCCGTAGCGGTTGCCGAGCAAAATCAGGAAGTTGGGTTGCGGTGAGATTTGCTGGGAACGGCGCAGTTCTTCGAAGCAGATTTGCATGGTGCGGTGGTCCAGCGCGGCCTCCATCGGCACGCCCCAGCGCAGATCGATTGCTTGGAATTGGAACCCACGCACCCTACAGTGCAGCTCCAATTTGCGAAACACGTTCTGGTGTAGAGCGTTACGCTCATGCTTGAAGTCGGTGAACGTCGAACTGACAAACACACGAATCACCGGCCATTCGCGCTTCTTGGGGGTTGCAGCGTTCATGATGGATTCCTCGCCCCTCGACTACGCTTGTGACGCTGTTGGTGCGTCATCTCGGAAATCCTCGCCGTGGAGCAGGCGCAGCTCATCAGGGACCAAGGGATAAACGCGTTGCCGCAGGATCGGGGTGATCGCCTTGTCGGCCTGGAGCGCGAATTGCCATTTCTGCCGCACGTAGTCCGACTGGGCGGCTTCTGGCCCGACGACCAGCAGCAACCGCTCACGCGCGGCCATCGCTTCCCATATCGTCCCACCTTTTCTCGATTCACCAGCCATGATTTCAGGCGTCCATCGGAGGCCCCGGCGGCTTGGTAAACAATTTCTTCCACCAGGGTAGAACTTGCCATTCTCGCAAGGCTCTCATGTACGCGATGTTACGTTTCGCTGCCCCTTCAGGATCGCTAGCAGGGTGGCTTGGCGAGCCACCAAACGCTACATCGGGCTTAGCACAGCCCCTTTCAAAAAGTTGGCTTCCTGCCACGAAGGCACCCGGTTTTCCCGGAAAAACAGGGTACGGATAATCGAATAGAGGCTTCTTCACCTGTCTGCTAGCAGTGGGTTCCCTTCCCATGAGGCTCAATGCATCAGAAATGGCCGCTAATAGCTTGATGTTCGGCCTGAGAGGGCCATCGAGGGGGGCATTGTCCGACTCTTCGTAAGGACCCAGGACGATTCCCCCGCTCTGCTGAGAACCTTTCTCTCTCTGTTGAAGAGGGGACGGTTGCCGCCACAGATCCAGGCTACTTCCCTCCAGTTTGAAGATGTGGAGGTGATTCCCGACCGTCCCACACCAAGTTCGACAAGAGGCGCGAGTCAACAAATGGAAGGGCGCCGGAGAGAACCACGCGAAAGGCGTGCCCGCATTCCGCACCAGGAAGAGAGTTTCATGGGTTCGGGCGAAGGCCAGGGGGAGCAGCCCTTGGGATTCGTCGAGAGACCTGCCAACCGTCGCGATATCCCCCCGCCCACCAATCACCCCAGCACAAGCTCCCGTTTCCCCCTCCCAGAGCCGCACTGTCCCGTCTACCGAGCCACTGATGATCCAGCGCCCGTCGTTGGAGTAGGCGACTTCATGGACCCAGTCGGTGTGGCCGCGCAAGACACGTAACTCGCACTGCTCCGCCACATCCCACACCCGAAGTGTCTTGTCTTCGGAGGACTCTTTCTCAAATCACCTGTACGCGGCAGTGTACAGTACTTGACACTCTTGGGTATCGCGAATGGCCATGATGGCGATTGAAAGCCAATGCTATCAACATGTTGCGTCAGCGCCGAAAGTTCGGCGCTGAGCCGAACTGTCCACTGCCGCACCCGGTCGTGAGAAAGTGTCTCTTCGGAGCCACTTACGACGTGCCGGCCGTCTGGGGAGAACGCCAGAGCGTATATACCGGCTCCGAGGTTGTCGCGGGCCGGGTCGAGCGCCCAGCAATTCTGCTCTTCGGCTTTCGGGTTCCCACAACAGGATGAGGTTATCTCCGTGGCCCCACGAAACCGCGATCTGGCGACCGTTAGGGGAAAACACCATCCTGCCTCCCGGCCCCTCATTGGGGCCCCGCTCCCGCGCAAAACACCAAGAATCTCTCCTGTCCTGGCGTCCCAGAGCCCGAGAAGATGACCTGGAGCGCCCCAGGCGGCAAGAAGTCGGCGACCTTCCGGGGAGAAAGCCACGCTCTTGACAGGTCCGTGGCCATCAGTCCCCATGGGGAGGCGGTCGCCGCTCTCCGCATCCCACATTCGAACTGTTCCCTTCATAGACCCGCAGACTATCCAACGTCCGTCCGGAGATAGAGCGTAACTCAACAACTGGTCTCCTGGGATGCTCAGTGCATGTACTCCCTCTCCCGTGTCCGCATCCCATACTCGAATTGTCTCATCGTCTCTG
Source organism: uncultured Gemmataceae bacterium (assembly GCA_963804745.1). Taxonomy (GTDB): domain Bacteria; phylum Planctomycetota; class Planctomycetia; order Gemmatales; family Gemmataceae; genus CAWDRY01. The sequence continues at coordinate 162,750 of CAWDRY010000016.1, read as the reverse complement.
CTCACGATACGCTGGCCGTCAGGCGAGAATACTACCTCCTGCACATTCGTCTGACTTCCCCAGAGCATGCGGGGTTCATCCGGAACCCTGATGTCCCAAATCCGGACTGTCCGGTCTTCCGACCCACTTACGATCCAGCCACCATCCCGTGAGAATTCGACGCTCCAAACATCAGCCTCATGCCCGTGAAGCACGCGGAGAGGATCGCCGCTTTCCGCGTTCAGGACTTGAACCGATTTGCCGCAGCCAGCCACGATCCACAAGCCATCCGAAGAGAAGGTCAACCCAGTTACATGACCCCCGAAGTATAACATTGGGGCGTCCGGGTCGTGCTCAGGGAGGATCTTCCAACCGGTCGACCCGGTCACATGACCCCCGTCGAGTAACACCTTCCAAAGTTCCCGTTCTGTCTCGACATCCCACAGCCGAACAGTCTGACCAGAGGAGCTAGCGATTCGCCGCCCGTCCGGAGAGAAGGCTACCCCGGAGACAGAGTCCCCGTCTCCCGCGAACGTGCGTAGAGCCTCTCCAGTCTCTGCGTCCCAGACCTGGACCGTCGCAGGAGCGCGTTCCCCGGACAGCCATTTGCCTTGGCTAGATCCGCTCACGATGCGCTGACCGTTCGGCGACAGGGCCACCTTTCATCATCGCTTTCCCCTGGCCACTCAGGGTCCAGAGGAGTTCGCCGGTTTCCACATTCCATAATCGAACCGTCTCGTCGTTTGATCCGCTGATGACTCGGAGGCCATCAGGAAAAAACGCGACACACTGCACTGTGTCCTCATGGCCATTCAGCACACGAAGAAGTTTTCCGGTATTGGTGTCCCAAACCCGAATTGTCCTGTCGCACGATCCGCTCACGAGGCGTTGACCGTCAGGTGAGAAGGCCACACGCGCGTAGGCTCCTGCCCACTCCGGAGGCTCAGGATCAAAGGGACCCGCGCGTGATCTTCTACGCGCTTCTGAGGCTTGAGCAGAACTCGGAGCGGTTTTCCGGTTTCAGCATCCCAGAGTTGAATTGTTCCGTCATACGCCCCGCTCGCAAGCCGACGCCCATCCGGAGCCAAACTGACGCTCGTCACGGGCGACTCATGACCGCGCAACACGATACGCTGGGCCGTCCCGAGGTGAAGTGGAGGCGGCCGGAGAGCACGCACCCAGCAAAAGCCCGGAGACAATGTCTGCTTGGCCTCGCGCCACGATTCAAGGATCTCATGCAGGAAGGGTCCCGGTTGGTCCCAGGGAACCATTTCGCGCCAGCCACCTTCGGGCTCAACATAGTGCTTAGCTGCATTCGGGCAATCGTACCACCAGCATGAGTTCCACAGGCACTGAAACAGTGTCGTTGGATGCCTGGAGATGAAGTCAATGTTGCGGCGGATCGCCTCTACCAGCAAGCGCAGAATCTGCAACAGCGGGCGATCCGCGGGCAAGCCCCTGATGGCCACGCTGAAGTCAGCGGCCAAATCGAACACCATGCCCGCCTCGGCCTTGGCTTCAAGAAATGCCAAATCGGTGAGCAATTGTTCGGATTTTTGCCAGTCGGTTGCTTGCAAAAGTTGCCAGGGAAGTTCGTCCACTTTGCGGACATTGACCGGCCGTGGTGTCGGCGGAAGCGTCTTGGCCCGTTTTCGCTGCTCTTCGAGTGATTCTAGCCAGTAGTCCTGGGCACTGAAATACTCAGCCAGGCGACCATGAGTCTGCCGCCGCTGCTCCTCTGAGGGGAGGTAGCGTTCGCGAACCGCTTTGAAGAGGTTGCGGTGGTAGAAGTCAAGCAGGCCGGCGCGGCTGAGCAGGTACGGCCGCAGTTGACGCAGCACTGGGAACAGGTCATCGGCGCCGTTGAGACCAGCAACCAACTCATGCAACTCCCGCTCGGACAGGCCGCGCCGTGCCGAGGCCAGCAACGTGAGCACCGTCTCAACCAGCTTCTGGTTGAATTCCTCAGCCAGCCGCTCGATTACCTGGGTAAAGATGGCCGTGACGGTATCCCCTTCGCGTGGGAAGGCTGCTATCCGCTCGTTCAGTCGCTCATAGGGTGCGAACCCACGCAGCTCTTCCAGCGCCACCAGCAGGAACAGTGGATTGGCCGTGGCCGGGTTGCTCAAGAGTAGATGTGCCTGGTCATCGTCCAGGGTTTTGGCCGATAGTGACGGCACCTGGCGGATGATGAGTCGCTGCTCCGCTTCGCTGAGAGCAGCCAGCTGCACAGGGCAATGCTTCCGCCAACGGAAGGCTTCCAGCACGGGTTCCGTTTTGCCGGAATCGGTGATGCAACTGACGATCACCTTCACCTGCGGCGGCAGCTCTGTCGGCAGCCAGTACAGCTCCTGGGCGCGATCGGCTTCATCCAACTGGTTCAGGGCGTCGATCACCAGGAGGACTCGCGCATCCGCGGGAACCTTGCCGACAAACTCTCGGAATGTTACCGAGAGCTTGGCCGCCTCTTCCGGCACATCCTCGGCAAAGCCGAAACGGGTCTTGAAGACCTGGCAGAAACGCCGCAGCATGTCACGCAGGTTGGTCGAACGCGGACTGGCCCCAACGAAGTGCGGGATTACGAGAGTCTGCGGCTGCTTGTGCTGGTAGTCGCGGACAAACCGGGCCAGAGCCGCGGATTTACCCGAGCCCGACGGTCCTGTCACCAGGCAAGGAACCACGTCATTTCCGTCCGCGAAGGCGAGCAAGGCGTCGTTGATTTGCTTCTGCGGCACGTGGACCCGCAGCCGCGAGTCCATGAAGCGGTCGTGGTAGTCCAACTCCACAGCCAACGGATCGAGCGTCGTTTCCGGAGCAGGCGAATCCGGCAGGTTGTGTTCCGCCTTGATCGCCTCCCAAAGACGCTTGAGAACCAGGACTTTCAACATGGAGTATCTTTTCATATCCTATGAGTCGGTAATGGATTACATCCCAATTTCCTTTTTGCTGCGAGGCAAGGATGCGTCTCCCTCCCACTCCCAAAAAGCCCGATCCTCTGGAACGGTTGTTGGCCCAACCCGCTTTCGACACCCTGCCCGTTTCTATTGTGCAACACTGTCAGGCCGTGCCCTTGGGGGTTCTGATCCGAGGTACACTCGAATGGTTGCTCGACGAACCCACGTTGCAGCAGCTTTTCGCAGAACATGCGCCTGAGCAATACACCCGCGAACTGACCATCACCGCCCTGGTCGGCCTGCTTATTCAAGTGTCTGCCGGACTGCGGCGTTCGGTGTTTGCGGCCTACAAGGCCGATCAGTCCGCCAACGCGCCTACGATCACAACCAGTTACCAGGCGGTTTATACCAAGCTCGGGCGCATCAATCTCGCGGCCACCGAGGCCCTGGTGCGCTGCAGTGCCGAACGCCTGGGTGGACTGCTGGAAGACGTGCCACCTGCCACGTATCCAGCCATTCCGGGCTATCGGTTGCGTGTCCTCGACGGCAATGTCCTGGCCGGCACCGATCACCGTCTCAAGCCGTTGCGGGAGTGGCTGAATGCCTGCTTGCCGGGCAAATCGCTGGTCGTGTACGAACCGGCTCAAGGACTGGTTACCGACTTGGTGCTGTGCGAAGACGCCTATACTCAGGAACGAGCCTTGGTGACGCAGGTCTTGCCCCGCCTCCAGGCCAACGACTTGGTGGTGGCCGACCGCAACTTTTGCACGACGCGCTTCGTCTGGGGCGTGGCGGCCAGGCGCGCCTTCTTTATCGTGCGTCAACACAGCACAAACCTGCCCTGGCGAGCGCTCGGTAAACTGCAAAAAAGCGGCCAGACCAAAACAGGAACGGTGTACGAACAGCTGATCGCCGTCACCAATCCGGACACGGGGGCCGTAATGCACCTGCGTCGCATCGAACTGCGGTTGTTCCAGAAGACCCGCGACGGCGAGCGTACCATCGTGGTGCTGACCAACCTGCCCAACAAGGTCCCGGCCGCACAGATTACCGAAGTCTATCACGGGCGTTGGACCATCGAGAAGCAATTCCATTTTCTGACCGAGTCGTTGCATTGCGAGGTCAAGGGGTTGGGCAAGCCGCGGGCGGCGTTGTTCATGTTCGCCATGGCGTTGGTGGCCAGCAATGCGTTGGCTGTGGTACGTGGAACGATTCGCGCGGTTCACGGCCAAGAAGCAGAAGCCAATCTGTCGGGCTACTACCTGGCCGACGAAATGGCCCATGACTACCGCACACTGCTGAAATACCTGCCCCCAGAGCAATGGCTGGGCTGGCGGAGCTTGAAAGCCAAGGACCTGCGCCGGTTGCTGCTGGCCATCGCTCGCCACGTCAACATGAAGGCCCTGACGAAAAGCAAACGCGGCCCGAAGAAGCCGCCAGCGAAGAAGCCGGTCTATGACAAGAAACATAAACATCGCTCAACAGCCCGCCTGCTGGAAGAGGCGGAAAACACATGTTGAAAGCCCTGCGCTTGAGAACCCAGTTGCCGAACGCGTCCAAACCGCCCATCCGGCCTTGTGACTTCGAGGGCCGATCATATGCGTTGGGATCCCATCGGGCAGCATATCCCTCGTAGAGATGTCTCTTTCGTCGGCCCGCACTGAAGTGTTCACGAATGCGTTGTTTCAATGCGTCCTGCATTTTTCGGTGAGTTGGATCGCGTTCGACGAATGTGCTACGCTGTGGCTCAGGGATGGTATCGTAGGCCTTCGGGCTGCGAAAGCAGAAAAATGCCCGGTCCGCCAGGCTTCCCAGCTGAATGAGCCGGTAGAGGATTTCCAGTTCGGTATAGCTCTTGCCGATGGCATCGCTCAGCCACGTGTGTTTCGCAATCGTCTCCGGGGTGAAGGCCGAGGCCCGAGAGCCGTATAGATCGCCAAGTATTCCCAAGAAGAACGGACGGCACTCGTGGATCGAATCGAGGCAAAGCAGGAGGGTCTTCTGATTGATCGTGTCTTCCCTGGTCAACCCCCATCGCAGGTCAATGTCGTCCAGGTAGATGCGATGCTTTTCCAACCGCTCGCGCAAGGCGGGGAAGACAACCTTGACGAGATGATCCCGCTCCGCGTGCATGTCGCGGAACGTTGAGGAGATGAACACGCGGACGGTTCGCCAGATAGCGGACATGTGAGAAGACTCCCTGTAGTGATCCAAGGTGCAATGCTCGGTCCACCGGTTGCCGTCCGCCGCATCAACTCTTCTCGATGCGGTAGCCCAGGGCCATGATCGCTTTCAGCGTCTCCAGGGCGGCGTTGCGGTCGTACTCCTTCTCCGACTCGGGCAGGCCGGCGTAGGGGACCAGGCAGGGATGTTCCTTCTTGGCGTCATCCCGCCGTGGACCATAGCACCAGCCTTCGCGGAGGCGCTGCCGCGCCCAGATGTCGTGGGCGTTCTCGGCCAGCCGTTCGGTCAATTGGAGCAGGTCTTCCGTAAGCGCGACACTGCTCGTGTCAATCGGTCCTGGCTCGTAAGTCACTGTTCACCTCCTCACTTCCAATAACTCATTAGCCACGGATGAAACACGGATGAAACACCGATAAGAGGAAGAAAGATCACAAGAATCCAAGAAAACCACTCCTTTTTCTTATCCGTGTTTCGTCCGTGTTTCATCCGTGGCTGGACTTTGGAACTACTGAATCTGTATGCTTCGCCGTGAACCCGGTTAGTGCGCCTGCGGCACTTCCAGCGGTCGCTCGCGGTGGAGCAGCACCCAATCGCCGTTCTCCGCCAGGGCTTCCTGGCCCAGCTCTTTGATCAGCTCGTGCGCTCCTTAAAGTCGCCGGCCTTCAGCAGGCCCCGCAGAGAGTCCTCGGCACGGGAGAAAATCTCACTCATGCGCCCATATTGCTTGGCATGCTCTGCCAGGCTCAAGACCTTGGCATAAATGTGCAACAAGGCGCCGATCACCAGGCTCATGCTCATGACCGGCAAGATCGGCTCCAGCGAAGCTTTGTGGACATTGTCGGCGCCGGCATGGTCAAGGGTCATACTCATGCCGGCCAGGATCGGCTCCAGCAAAGGCAGCAACACCTTGACAAAGGCCAGAATCAAGCCGGTTATGAAGAACCCGTATTCCAGGTAGCGGAGCACCACGTTGCGCCAGTGGTCGCGGCGGCCTGCCTTGCGGAAAAAGGCCACCTGATCGCTCACCCAGCGGTCCAGGACAATTTGCAGTCGCTCCGGTTGCTTCACCACGGGATCCGGATGGTCGGCGGGCGTTTCCATCTTGGTGGGAATGGTCCAGACACGGATGGCCTGGCGGATCCAGTCCAGTTCGCCGCGCTGCCTGCGCAGGTAGTGATCGGGGACCTCCTCTTTCAGGCCGGCGAGGCGCCAGAACAGGCGGACGCGCAGACCTTCCGCCAAGGCCCGGTAGTCCAGGTACTTGTTGTGGTAATCGCGCCGCCAGCGCGCCCAGGCATACCAGGCATAGGCGACGCACATCGCCACCAGGTAAGCGCCGGCCAACCACCGCGAACCGGTTCCCACATAGCTGTAACCCTGAATGCAGACGGCTGCCAGGAAGGCGACCAGCAGCACGCCGCGCACGGTCTGCCGTGTCCGCCGTTGAAAGTGCAAGGCCAGGGCATCGGCCCAGCCGTAGCGGTCCAACGCGAACTTGAGGCCCGACGGCAAGGACTGTTGCTGCTCCGGCGAAAGCACGTAGCCCATGCTCTTCCTGCGTGCGGCCGTGAGCCGGCTAGCGAGGCGTTGAGCATCACGGTTGAAGCCATCAAAGCGCTGGTAGATGCGGTGGTAGACGCCGTCGCCCGCGGCCTCGTTTGCATAGCCCGGGAAGTGCTTGTCGAGGCCAAAGGGCTGGCCCGCCGGTGACGGATTCGTGATCCTCGGCGTGAGAATATGGTAGACGGGGCCGCTCTCGACTGGATCGAGCGGGCTTCGCGGCGGTGCGTAGGGGGGCGGCACCCCTGCCAGCTTGAAACGCACCACCTCGGCCGTGCCTCCCGTCTTGGTCGATTCAGCGCCATCCCAGAGGGCAATGAGGATCTGGCTGTGCCGAGCGATGTAGGCGCCAACCAGAGCATAAAACCCAGCGCGGCCCTTTTCCTTCTCCAGATCGTTTACCTCGGGACTCCCTTCGGCTCCGGACAATGGGAAGGACCGTTCCGCCTTACGCAGGAGATCGTTGAATTCGGCTTTGGACTGCGGGGTTGCAAAGTCTTTTTCATACTCATCCTTGGGCATGGGTAGAGGGACGACGAGGCGGATGCCCAGGTCCGGCTCAAGGGCCACCTGTGCCGCGAGCCGGTCCGCTCCTTCAGCCAGCGGCGAGAACAGAACCAGTGGCGTCGCCGGATAACGTTGCCGTAGCTCCGCAAAGATCTTGCGGATTTGCTGCTTGAGCGGCTCGTGATCCTCTGTCCGAAGGTCGCGATGACCGGTGACGCCGACCACCAATGGAAGAGGCCGTGGCGTGCCCGGCGTGGACTTGGTTGAATCTTTCATGTAATGTTCCTTATCAACATCACCATTGTAGCAATCTGTCGTATTGAAGCACGGAAACCGGACGGAAACTAAGACGGCACGGACTCCAGAGTCCAGAGTACCAGGAAGCCATTCTCTACGGTTGACCACCCCGGCACGCTTACACTCCCCTACTTTCCTTGATCCGCTCCACCAGTTCCAACTCCACCTTCGCCCTCTTGAACAACTCCCGCTCCGACAACCTCCGCAAGTGTAGCGGCAGATCAGTCGCCTCCAGGTCCTCCAAATAAAGCGGATCCTTCTGCCACTCCTTCTCCTGCCCAGGCAGCCAGTAGCGGAAGGGATTGTGCCTCCGTCCGGTCCCGTCCTGCTTCACCATCCCCTGCTTGATCGCCCGCTCCAGCCAGCGCCACAAGCTCACCTCCGACGGTGGCTCCCATTCGCTCGGCCAGTCCTTGAGAATGTCCTGCCGTGTCATCTTCCCCGTCGCATCATCCAGCACGCTTCGTAACCGATCCCAGTTGTTCGTGAACTCCGCGTCCTGGAAATCGCCGTGGACCAGATAGTCGTTGCCGTCGGCGTTCAACTCAATGACCAGTTGCCGCGGCGTCTCCTCATAACGCGACCAGGCGTGCAAGAGCCGTCGGCGGTCGCTCGGATCAAGCGGATCGGTGCAGCACATCTCAATGATGATATCGACATAACCCGTCAAGGCGCCGCTGCCGCGCGCCGCCTGACCCGCCGCGCTTTCACCCTTGCGCGGATGATGCATCACCAGCACGCTCATCCCCAGGTCCGCCAGTTGTTGCAGCGGCGCCAGCGTTTCCAGCATGCAGTCGGCGTTGTTCTCACTCCGGCCCGGCAAGAAAGCGGCCAGTGGGTCGATCACCAGCAGATCGATGGCTTCCCGATCGTGCAACTCGGACAGATGGTCGAGCAGTGCCAGCCATTGCTCAAGCCGTGGTTTGCCCCGGAACGGCCGGCAGAAGAAGGAAGCATTATTGCCGATACCAAGCCTGCGTCCACGCTGCGACCAGTGCGCCAGACCTTCCTCCGAGATGACAATAGCGTTGCCCCGAGTCAACGGCAGACCAGCCAGCGCACCGCCCTCCTTCAGCCGGGCCAGCAGGACCGATAGGAGCGTGGTCTTGCCTGTCTTCCATTGACTCGTCAAAAGTGTGATGTTCCCCGGAGCCAGATAGCCCTGCCACAACCAAGTCATGCGGGCCTCCACGGCGGCATGTACCTCGTCCATCGACAGTCTGGTCTGCCCCGCAACCGCCCGCCCGGCCAATAGCTTTTCAGTCGAGTTGGCAGATGGTCGCTGAGCCGGTTGCTTTTCAACAGGCTCGCTCAATAGACCCGCGAGGGCGGGAACGGTAACCGGAACGGATGACAGGACTTGTGGCTCACTCATGGCTGGTTCCTTTCTTTTCAACCTCGTTGAACACTTTCCAGGGGGGTGTCATGCACAGTGGAAAGAGTTATGAGCGAAAGAGCAGCATAATCCAGAGAATGGCGGGATTGCAAAGTCAGTAGCGGAAAAGCATGCTGCCGAGGATGTGCCGGCTGCCCCGACTTGAAACGGGGCAGTCGGTCCGCGGCGCCTTCAAGAAAGGAACCGCCAACGCGATGAATGGAGGCGGCGGGAATCGAACCCGCGTCCCGAAGCACTTCAGCACCGGCATCTACGTGTGTAGCCCGTCAACGCTTGATCGGCCGGAACCTTGCGGCTCCGCCGGCCTCGTTCGCCCTTGCGGTCCCCGGCAGGCAGGGTGCCACGCGAGCTATCCGGCTGTGAGATTTAGCGGTCGCCGCCTCCGGCGCGTCCAGACCCTTGCAGGCCAGGACCCAGGTAACCGCGAGCCTGATTTAACGACCAAGCCGAGACCTCTCAAGCTAAGCTCCCGGACTCGGGGCAGCCTTTATTAGGCCGCCATTGAGAACTGCGGTTCTGCAGTTAAGTGTGTGATCGGCTTTTAACGTGGCCGTCCGATCAACCACGACACGCCACCTGCACCTCAACTTGCCCGGTCGATACCAGATCGCCCCCGGATGCGCCACCCGTTAGGACGGATTGTCGATCCCTCCTACTCGTGGCTTGTGCGGTGAACTTGCTACAATTATACCCCACGCAACCGTTTTTGAACATGTTTATTTTCATCCAATAGACAAACAACACCGGAGGACAGCATTCTCATGACAGCAAACCTTTTTCAACTGACTGGCAAAGTGGCCCTTATCACCGGCGGCAGCAAGGGGCTGGGCAAGGCCATGTCACGCGGCCTGGCCGAAGCGGGGGCCGATATCGTCATCTCCAGCCGCCATGAGGAAGAGTTGCGGCCTGCTCTCGATGCAATCCTGAGCGGCACCGGCCGGCGTGGGATTTACGTCGTAGCCGACATGAGCCGGCGCGAGGATGCAGTCCGGCTGGCACGCACCGCGCTGGAGAAGATGGGCCGGGTCGACATCCTCATCAACAACGCCGGCACCAACGTGCCGCAGCCGGTCGCGGAGGTGCGTGACGAAGATTGGGACCGGGTGCTGGCGATCAACCTGTCGTCGATCATGGCCCTGACGCGCGCCCTGGTGCCGCAGATGAAGGAGCGGCGCTGGGGCCGGATCGTGCATATCTCATCGATGCTCGGCTTCATCGCCAAGTCGGGCCGCAGCATCTACTGCGCAACCAAATCCGCTCTGCTCGGCCTGGCCCGCGCCGAGGCCGTGGAGCTGGGCGAGTTCGGCATCACCGTCAACTGCATCGCACCCGGACCGTTCCTGACCGACCTGCCGGCGCGCCTTCTTTCCGATGAAGAAAAACGGCAATTCGCCCAGCGGACCGCCGTGGGCCGCTGGGGCTCGCCGGATGAGTTGATCGGGCCGGCGCTGTTGCTGGTGAGTGAAGCAGGCAGTTACATCACGGGGACGACATTGGTGGTGGATGGCGGGTTTTTGGCCAAATAACGAAGAAACCGGCTTTCTTTCAACCTGCGCTGCTCCGGTCCAGCAGTCCTCTGACAAACGAAAATATCACAGCACTGCGGCCTCTGCTAAACATCGGCACCCCTTACTGGTTCATGATGATCGCCACGGTTACTCCGGCGCTGACAAGAAGCCCCACGAAACCGAGTGCGCTGCCAGCGATCGCCATGACCTTGCGGCGCGGCAGCTCCCTCTTGTTGATCGCGGATAGGGCCATGAAACCCAGCACGATGCCGATCGGGCCTAGCACGACGCCCACGTAAGGGATGAACGATAACAGCCCAAGTACGAGCGCGAGGACGGCCCACGTGTAGACGTGAGAATTGAGCCAGCGGCGCCCGGTGAGCAGACGGCCCGCCGCGACGCCGATTTGCCAACTGACGGCATTGACGTTGCGCTTCATGAGGCCGCTGCCGGTGCCGCCGAAAATGCCGAACCACTGTCGCGTGCTGGGTTTGACACGGCTCTGCTTGCCATCACTCGTTTCGATTTCCGCTGTCACGTCAAGCTTGCACGATCCGGGACCCAGCATGGCGATGAACGTCAACCAGTAGCGGACGAACTGGCTGCCGTAGTCGCAGAGCGTGACCTCGCCGGTAATGGCGACATCGCCCGGCCGCAGTTCTTTGGGCGGCTCCTCATCTTCCGCGACTTCCAGGTCGAGTTGCTCGCTTTCAATGATACCTTTCATGACCTTCTCAATTGCGGGGTTCAACTCGACCGTATCCTCCTCAATGTATATGTAACAACGGCCGGTCCCACCCGGCCCCTCACAAGGGGCTCGGCTCGCCTGGGGGACGGCACAGCAGCCTGCACGCCCATCGCGCGCGGGCGTGAGCTTGGGGTTGCAGGTCCCGCTTGCCGAGCAGGACCTACAGGCAGGACGCTGATCGCTTCCTGTTCCACCGGGTACACGGTCGGCACAGGAACCTGAAACACCTGCTGGCAGTGCGGACACTTGACGCGCTTCCCGGCAAACTCGTCCGCCACCATCAACGGTTTAGCGCAGCCAGGGCAAGAAGTTTTCACAGAGACACCTCCACAAGAAAGGAACCCGAGTTACGCAACAGCCCTCGCCGGAACAATCGGCACGACATGGGGAAAGTGTAGGAAAAAAGGTGACAAGGTGACAAGGTGACAGGGTGACAAGGTGACAGGGTGACAGGATGCCAGGGCTTCATCCGGTCATCTTGTCATCTTGTCATCCGCCCATCTCCCTTGTCACCTTGTCACCTTGTCACCCTGTCATCCGCCCATCTCCCTGTCACCTTGTCACCTTGTCACCTTGTCATCCGCCCATCTCCCTGTCACCTTGTCACCTTGTCACCTTGTCACCCTGTCATCCGCCCATCTCCCGTTCACCTTGTCACCCTGTCACCTTGTCACCTTGTCACCCTGTCTCCTTGTCTGCTACTCATGCCGCAACGCCTCGATCGGATCCAGCAACGAAGCCCGCCACGCCGGATACAAGCCGAACACCACGCCGACCCCCACCGCCACCGCCACCGACAGGATGATCGACATCTCGTGCAGCTTGGCCGGAGCTCTTATCTGAAGGAGATGACATGACCGGCGGAGCCGCATAGACGATGACCAGCCCAAAGACGACGCCGATCAGGCCGCCGATCGTCGTTTGCACCACCGCCTCGATGAGGAACTGCATGGTGATGTCGCGGCGCTTGGCGCCCAGAGCACGGCGAATGCCGATCTCGCGGGTGCGTTCCGTCACGGTGGCCAGCATGATGTTCATGATGCCGATGCCGCCGACCACCAGCGAGATGCCGCCAATGACGGCCATCAGAATCGTCAGGCGGAGCTTTTCACGCTCGGCCTGTTCCAGCTTGTCCAGCGGCACGGTCAACAAGGTGTCGTTTCTCGGATGCCGCTCCAGAATCGTCCTTGATGGCCTCGCCGGCCGGGCGCACCTGGTCGGTGTCGCCAACCGTCAGCGTCACCTGGCTGTACTCGACCTGTTCGCCGCTGCGTGTGCCGGATTGGCTGCAGGAACACCCTTTTGCCGAAGCGGCCCTCGGCGGTGCCAATGGGGATGTAAACGTCGTTGTTGAAGTCTTCCGCCGCCTGGCTGCCGCCGCTGCCGCCGGTCGGCATCCGTTCCTCGGTGACCCCCACCACCAGGTAGTTGAATTTATCTATCAGGATCGTCTGGTCGATGGGACTCTCGCGCGGGAACAGCTTGGCGGCCACGGTGGAGCCGAGCACGCAAACATTGTCCTTCTCGTTACTGTCCTTGTCCACGAGGAAACGGCCCCGGCGGCCCCCTGGAGCTTGTTGACCTCCTTGTATTCGCGGCGTCGTTGCCACGATGCGCGAGTTGAACATGTACTGGTCGTGATAGACGGGCTTGGGGAAGATGCGCATCGGCACCATGCGGACCACGGTAGGGATGGTCGAAAACAGCTCGTAGTCCTCCTGGGTGATGCCGTAGCGGGCCACGAAGGTGCGGCTCTGGCGTGCTGATCTCATCGGGCGGCTTGACGCTACGAACGATGATGTTCGTCGCCCCCAGCTGCTTGATCTCGTCGAGGGCGTCTTGCATGGTGCCCTCGCCGAAAGACATCAGCGCGATGACCGCGGCCGTGCCAATGATGATGCCAAGCACTGAGAGCATGGCCCGCAACTTGTGCAGCCACAGGCTGCGCAGGGCCAGGGCCAGGGTCCGCCGGCCCCTGTCCGTGTACAACATCAAGCCGAGCAGGCTCAGGTACACGAGGACGAAGAGGGCCGAGCCAAGGTAGAGCAGAAGTTCGACAAAATACATGACAGTTCGTCCTTTGGTGAATCAATATTAGTCATTAGTCATTAGTCATTAGGCTGCCTGTCATGCCAGGCGAGCTTTGCCGATGGCGGAGAATTAACCACTAATTACTAATTACTAATGACCAATGACTAGTGACTAATGACTCATTGCTCACTACTCACCCCATTCCGTATACCACGTTCCGCATTGGGGAGGTGCCGGTGCTTGTTCCGTTCGTCCGACTCGATAAGGCCGTCGCGCATGCGCACCACTGCGCCGCGCCCACTGGGCGATGTCGCTTTCGTGGGTGACCATGATGATCGTCTTACCCCCGTCGTTCAGCTTGCCCAATAGTTGCATGATCTCGTCGCTGGTGTGCGAGTCGAGGTTGCCCGTCGGCTCATCGGCCAGGATCACGTGGGGATCGTTGACCAGGGCACGGGCGATGGCGACGCGCTGTTGCTGGCCGCCGGAGAGCTGCGTCGGCCGGTGTTCCAGCCGGTCGCCTAGCCCGACCAACCCGGCCAGCTCGATGCAGCGCTTCTGCGTCTCGGAGCCTAGCGACCGGCTCTGGTAGAGCAACGGCACCTCGATGTTGCCGATGATCGTGTACTGCGGCAACAAGTTATACGACTGAAAGATGAATCCGATGTACTTGCTGCGGATTTCCGAGAGCTGATCGTCTTCCATCCGGGCCACTTCCTCGTCGCCGAGGTAGTACTCGCCGCTGGTTGGCCGGTCGAGACAGCCGAGGACGTTGAGCAAAGTCGATTTGCCGGAGCCGGAAGGCCCCATGAGGGCGACGAAGTCCCCCTCTGCCACCTCCAGCGACACGCCGCGCAGCGCACGCACCGTGCCGCCTTCAAGGAAGTAGTCCTTCTCCACATCCACAATCCGAACAACAGCGTTCATGGGTTCTTGCCGCCAGGGGGCCGGCCCTTGCCGCTAGGCATGGCCTTCTCGTCCTCCTTGATGCTCTTTTGTTCCTTGGGGGTGAGGAGGGTACGTGGGTTGAGGACGACGTTGTCATTTTCGTTCAGGCCGCTCTTGATCTCCACGTACTTGTCGTCGGTCAGGCCCAATTCTACGGCGCGCTTCGGTGGCGCCTCTGGAAGTCAACACGAAGCAGCGCGGCTTGCTGCCCTTCTCGCGCGGGCTATCTACCGCCTCAACCGGGACGGCCAATACGTGCGTGGCCTCGGCTTCCGTGAAGATTGTGCAGGCGGCGCTGAGCCCGGGTTTGAGGTTGAGGTCTTTCACGGGGTCGTCGATTTCCACGTAGGCTGGGTAAACCTTCACGTCCGGTGACATCCAATCCTGCGCGGCGGCGATACTGGACACGCTCTTGACATGCGCCTTCAGCGTCATGTCCGGCACGGCATCGACCCGAACCGTTGCCGGCAGACCAATCTGAAAACGGGCGCCGAAGAGTTGGTTGGGGTCGATGACACTGCCATGGCCGGCGCCAGTGCCGGCACTTCCATTTCCCGTCTTCGGGTCGGCGGGGTGCCTGGCGAATGTCAATTCGACGTCCACTTCTTCCGTGCCACGCAGGACCTTCACCTTCATCTTGTCGCGCTTGCTGGCACGCAGCGCCTCGAGCAAGGAGGTGTACGATTTGATCGGCCTGTTGTTTCCCATCTTGATGATTACGTCACCGGGCTTGAGGCCGGCCTTGTCGGCCGGGCCGTCCGGGGTTACCTCCTCCAGCCGCGACTTGACGTCCATGTGGTTGATGAAAGCCTCGTGGATGCGAACGTTCACTTGCATGTGCGCAGGGTCGGGGATGCTCATCATCTTCTGGCCGAACTGGAACCGGCTCGCCCTGGGCAATGATCGACTGGGTTGAGCCGAGCGCCCATGCGCGTCTGCTCGGAGGTGGCGTAGACCACGATGCCCGAATTCGGAGCGAAGATCTTGCACTGTTGGATCTGCTTCAGGAAGTCGTCATACTGGGCCTTGGCCCGGACGTAGATCTGCTTCTTGAACCGCAGGTCGGCTTCGGCGACCGTGATCAAGTTCTTCAGGGTTTCATGCTTCGTGGGATTGGTGTATTTCTCCAGGACTTCCAATTGCGTTTTTTTCTGCGCCAGGTCCAAACGGCAGCCTTCCTCGTTAGCCTTCTCGGATTCCTCCTGGCTGACGGTCATGTACCCCTTCTTGACCATCCGCGACACCCAGGCCGTACGGTCCTTCTGCTGTTGATAAGTCGAATCGGCAACTTGGATGAGACCCTTGTATTGGTCGCGGGTCTGCGGATAGTCACCCTCGTCCCACTGCTTCAGATTTTCCTTGGCAATGGGGTAGTTTTGTTCCGCGGCAATCATGGCCGATTCGGCGTTGTCGAGAGCGATCTTCTTATCGGTGGCCTGTTCCACCAAATAGGAGTCGTCGATCTCGACCAGGGGATCGCCCTTCTCGACCACAGCGCCGTTGTCCACGACCCCCATGATTTTGGGGGCGCCGCGGCTGCCTGCCTTGACCTCGCACTTGACGTCGTGGTTTTCGATGGCCTCCAGGGTGCCACGCTCGACCACCTTAACCTGTAGGTCCCTGTACTCAACCTTTCTGGTGACCAGGTCGGTCCGGGTCTGGGCACCGACGACGTACGACCACGAAACGACAATCACCACAAGCAGGAACACGGCACCCACCGGCAGGAGCAGCCAGTACAACTTGCTCCGCTTTCGGGAGTGTGGCAGGCGCGGAGGCTTTGGTAGTGGAGAGCCGTTCGGATTGGCCGCCGGGCCGGGCTGGATAGTATGAACTGGCTTGTTTTGAGCAGTCGGTTCAGAGGCTGTCGAGGTGGGGTTTGGCAATGTCATTGTTCCGCACTCCTGGGTTGTCGAATGGCACTATGCATGGCTGTCGTGATAGCCCTAGGCATGTTCACGGAAAGGACCCAGACCGTAGGTCCTGGTTTTTGCGCTGGAAGGACAGCACTCGGCGAGCTACGTTGACGCCGCCTATCTTCGCTATTCTATGGTTATCGACCAGCGACCGCAACGTAAATGGGGACACTTTGCTTGCCGTTTAACGACGCTTCGTAGAAGCGTATGCCCTCACGCTTCTGCGAAGCGTCGCTAAACTCATGCTCCAAACCAGGAAGCAAAGTGTCCCCATTTACCCGTTAATATTTGAAAGTCGATTCCGGTGGTGGCGTCGGCGGCTCGATGATGGTGGCGGCGGAAAAGGCGGCGGGGCAAGGATACTTAAGGATGGTGAAAGTGGGCGGGATCTCGGGGTGGCGATCGGGTGCGCGGACGTTCAGGCCAGAACCCTGGCATTTGTCATGGAGGCGAACCGGGGCAGGGCTCCAGAAGTGGCACGGCGAGTAGGACGGCGGCGGGCAATCACCAAGGCCAAGCCAGTCAAGCAAGGGTCCGGCACTCGCCGTGCTTGCGAGACACAACCCCGAAGCAAGAACGAGCACCACGATAGTACACCTACGAATCCGAACCATGACTGTACCTCCTTTAAGGATGAAGGATGAAGGATGAAGGATGAATCGTTAGAGTCCGAGCCCGCAGCGTAAGCAAGGTTAGTCTCCACCCTTGCTTACGCTGCGGGCTCGGACAAGATTTCATCCTTCATCCTTCATCCTTCATCCTTCATCCTTCCTTGCCCGGCGTTGATGTCGCAGTCGCAATCGCGGATTTGATCGATCCACACGCCGCGGGCGTCGAGGGGCATCAGTTCAAGGTCGCGATAAAGTTGCAGACGGGCGTTAAGGTAAGAAACCCAGATGGACAAGAGAAGGCTCTGGGCCGCGGGCAGCGAGCGCTGGGCGGTCAGCAACTGTTGCGTTAGGGCGGCCGGACCGTCCTGCTGGCTTCGCGGCGGCAGGCCGGCGGGAACTGCGGGGGCAACCGGAGCCTGGAGACTCTCCAGCGAGCTGTCAATCGTCTTGTAGGCCAATTCAAGCTGGCGCTGCTGAATTTTGTACTGCTCGGCAAATTGACGCAAGTTGGTCAGCTCGTTGTCAACGTCGCGCACGGCAATGTCCTCGGCCTCCTGCAATGCCCGGCGCTGTCGCTGGTAGGCGATTTGGGCGGCGCGGTAGTTGTTCCGCTCCTGAATTCGTGTCAGCGGCAGTTGGGTGTTGAGGATAAGCTGATGAGAGGTCGTGCTGCCGCCGATTTTCAGAGGTTGCGCCGCCCCTGCGGGCGAGGACGCGTTCAACTGGTACTCGACGTTGAACACACCCAGAAGTGCGTTGGCGTAGATCGCGATCTGGCGCCAGGCATCCACCACCAGGGCACGCGAGTTCATCAGGTCCAGGCGGTGTGTGAGGGCATGCTGGCCCGCTGCCTTGCGGACGCGGTCAAAGTCGTCGCGTATCAGATCGACGCCGTCGACGCAGCAACGCGGCAGTTTCGGCCAGCTGGCGCTGACACTCACCCAGCGCTCGTCGCGGGCGTCGACCAGCACCTTTTGCCACGAGTACACCACGTCCTGGAAGTCCTTGCGGCGCTGCCGCTCGCCGGCGGCATCGGCAGGCTTTTTCGGCTGGCCCTTGTCCACGTACCTGGCTTCGTACTCTGCGCAGCGAGCTTTCAAAGTTGCCCAGATCGCGTTGCGAGATCACCTCAGTCAATCGTGCTTCGTCGGCCGGGGTTAGGTTCTGGTCCTTCCTCTGCAGCTCTGCCTGCCGGTCCAGCAGCTTTTGCGCCTCCAGCCGAAGTTCCTCCAACCGGTCCTTCAGGTCCTTGTCGGACAGCTTCTGCCATTCGGCCCACCGGTCGCGGATTCGCTCGGCGAAAGATGTTCCCTTGACGAGTTTGGATTTCTCAAACAGCCGGAGCAATTCGCCGCGTAACTGGGGGGCCTTTTCCAGGTCGATCACTGCCGAGGCCTGGTCCACCGCAGCTTGCTCATCCTCGATGATCGCCCGCGCCCGACGGAATTGCTTCACCAGCGGCCGCAGCACCGAGTCGTCCATTTGAATGTTCAGCGTCATCGGCACGCCGATCTCGATCTTGAAGGCATTCAGTGCCTGCGGCACGTTCTGTTGATCGGTAAGGAGACGTGGAGCGGCCCGCCAGCAGTTGCTGCTCGACACTCTGCACCTGCAGCGGACCAACCATGTCCCCCTCCAGCAATCCGCGGTAGCGTTTCATGATGCCGGTGAGAACGTCGATGTTCTCCTGGTCGATGTTAACCTGAATGGTTTGCAGCATGGTGTTCAGGTAGCCCGACGGCTGGGGCGTGAGGGCCGGCGACAGACTGAGAAATCCCGGATTACTGGGGGGGACGATGGCGCCGGTCAGCGTGGTCGTGACGGGTGGAATCACGCCCGGACTGATGCCGGAACTGCCCAGGGACGCCGGTCGGCAAACTGCTGCTGTTCGAGAGAACGCCCGACGGCTGGAAAGCCGCGCCGCTGATGGCGCCGCCGTTGTTGCTGGCGATTTCGACGTACAGCGACTTGCGGAAGCGGGCGTAATTGCGAATCGCATAGAGCAGGTTGCGCTCGGCGTCAGTCAACGATTCCAGTGCCACCGCCTCGCCGCCGCCACGCAGCAAGGGCTGGACGGCATCGAAGTTGAGAGTGGTCGTGCTCAGCGTCTTCTTCGGGTTGACGAAGTCGAAGACGGTCTGGTTGGCGAAATTGAACAGGAGCAGCGCACCAGTGGGCAAGACCTTGCTGACGCCGATGCCGTTATTGACGACTCCAGTTGTTGGTCCGGCCCGCCCGGCGTCTCGCTGCCGCCAGCGGCGCGGACCGCTTCGGAGGCGGCAAAGAACTGACCCATGAAAGAGAAACGCTCCTGCGTCACCGCCAGGGCGGCCAGGTAGAGAGCTTCGCGCTGGTCCTGGAACTCGCGGCTATTGAACATGGCCAACTCGGCCGCCTGGTCCAGAGTCAGCAGGTAGGCAGGCTGCCCCGATAAGTCCAGCGACGAGCGTGCCTTCACTTCAGCGATAACGTCTCTGTCGCCTTCAGCATGGACCTTGTCGGCTTCCTGTGGAACGAGGCCTGTTTACGCCGCGCACCCTTCCGTTTCAGGTTTCACTCTGGAGGAACCGGCGGCTCTATCGACTCCGTCTCCGCCGCATCCTCCTGTGCACGACGGGCGCGGTTCTCCTGGTCCCATTTGGCGATCAGCTCGAGGTAGCCGGTGCCTTCGATGCGCTGAACACCCGCCTTCCCTGGCTTCTGCGGGTTGGGAGACATGTCATAGGCCGCTGGATCATCCGGCGGCTTGGGCGGATGGTCAGGGTCGGTCGGATCGGCGAAGCGCGCCCGCGGATCGGGGTAGACGTGCCAGTTTTCGATTGCCCAGTCGCTGTATTTATCCTTTTGCGCCAGGACCTCCGCGACTTCCTCGTCGGCATGTTTGCGGTAGAACGGCCGGGTGCAGCCGACAGTTTGGACGAATATCCCGGCAGCCAGCACTATACTGATGAATCGACGGCAGAAATGCGTAAATGGGGACACTTGGTTCCCGTTTAACGACGCTTCGTAGAAGCGTATGCCCTCACGCTTCTGCGAAGCGTGGCTAAACTCATGCCCCTTGGCGCGAAGCAAAGTGTCCCCATTTACGCCGGAGTGATGGTTTTGTGTGCCACTTGCCATAAGTTCTGATCTTGGGTAGCAAAGTTGGAAAGTACCGCATACTCAGTATCGGCGGCATACTTCGCCCAACTTGAGCGAGCGATCAAGACATGGATCCTATCGACATCCCGCATTTCCTCGGTGTCCTGGTCATCATGCTGGCCGCGGCCAAGTTTCTTGGCTTTTTGGCCCAGCGGATCGGTCAGCCTGCCGTTCTGGGCGAGCTGATTGCCGGCGTTCTCCTGGGCATATCGGTCCTGGGACTGGTCAATCCCAAGGATGATGTGCTGCACCTGTTCTCGGAACTCGGCGTCGCGATCTTGCTCTTCGAGATCGGTTTGGAAACGGACCTGCGGAAGCTCGTGAGGGTCGGCGGGGCTTC
Source organism: uncultured Gemmataceae bacterium (assembly GCA_963804745.1). Lineage (GTDB taxonomy): Bacteria > Planctomycetota > Planctomycetia > Gemmatales > Gemmataceae > CAWDRY01. Next base: position 142,690 of record CAWDRY010000016.1, on the reverse strand, counting down.
CACGGCTGTGGCCATTGTCGGAGTCGCCTTGCCCTTCGCGCTGGGATATGCGGCTTGCCGTGGAATGGGCTATTCCGACCTCGTTGGCATTGTCGCCGGAGCCTCACTCACGGCCACCAGCGTCGGCATCACGGCTCGCGTCTTCTCAGACCTGAACCGGTTGCAACAGCCCGAAAGTCAAATTGTTCTTGGGGCCGCGGTCATTGATGATCTCATCGGGCTTGTCATCCTGGCGGTCGTCTCCGGCCTGACCGACAAGAAGGAGACACAAGAGGTCACCATGCTTGGTGTCGTTCGGATCACTGCCGTCGCTTTCGGGTTCCTCGCCGGCACGCTCGTGATCGGCAGGCTTGTCGTTCCGAAAGCCATGTCCTGGCTAGGTCGTGTGGGTTTGCTCGGCACGCCGGCCATTTTGGCGATCATGCTGGCGCTTGGCCTGGCCTGGCTCGCTTCGGTGGCGGGATCGGCCTTGATTATCGGTGCATTTGCCGCCGGCTTGCTGCTGCGCGAGACGCCGCAAGCGAAGGAGATCGAGCACGGCGTGGCCCACCTCGGTCATTTCTTCGTGCCGCTGTTCTTCGTGACGGTAGGCGCTTCGGTTGATGTCCGCGTGTTGAACCCTGTCGATCCGGATAATCACAGGACCTTGCTCATCGGCAGTCTCCTGACGGTGGCGGCGGTTGCCGGGAAATTTGCGGCCGGCTATGTTCCTTTCTGGTTCCGTGGCAACAAGAAAGTCATTGGCGTGGGCATGATCCCCCGCGGCGAGGTCGGCCTGATTTTCGCTCAGAAGGGGTTCGGCAACGAGGCCAGCAAGGTCTATGACCCCGGTCTCTTCAGTGCGGTCACGATCATGATCATGATCACGACCTTTCTCGTTCCACCCCTGCTGAAACTGTTCCTGCCGCGTGGTCAACGTGACCAGCGCTTTCAAGAGTTGGGTGGAACGGAAGAGCTTGTCACGGAGGCGTAAATGGGGACACTTTGCTTACATCTCTCAATCGTGGGCCTGCTCACCAGAGTACGCGTGAAGGTGGTCCTTGTCGATGAATACAACCTTCGTTTGTTCGCGAAAGACATGGAACGGGAATGGATACGAGTGCTCGATTTTCCCAGTGTAAGAAACCGTACACTTCCAGTGGCAGTGGTGGAGCTGCGCAGGGCCGATCAGGGGAAAGAACCGTGGAGGGTCCACCTTATCAATCAGTCTCTTAACCATGAAGTCGATGTCCTCGGCCTTGAGGTGCTGCGCGTGGATCTGCTGGAGCACGTCGGGAGGCAGAGCTTGCAAAATCTCGGCCTTGTCGGGCGGTTGCTCGCACTTGGCTGTGACCTCGCGTGAAAGGAGGCGCCTGCATTCGTGCCACGGATTTCTGGTAAGTCTCGTTATCAGGCTTACCGGCGGCACTCTCGGTAAGCACGCCGATAGCCTCTTCCAAGCTCTTCAACACGAAATCGCTTGCCTTGTTGTTGGATTTCTCCTTGACTTCATCGTTTCCAGAAACCAACCTATCGCCGAGTTGATCCAACAGCCCCAGTTGCTCGGCCTTCTCCAGAATTGCCGGCAAGGCAATCGCCGGTTCCGGCTCCAACTTCATGAGAGTATCGAGCAGAAAGATGAATTTGTTGGGCGACTTGGCCTCGTTCATGAGCGAGATGATCTTCTGCGTGAGTTCCTCCTTCGTCGCCTTCTTTGTGTCTGCCTTGACACCGCAGCAGGTTGCACAGCAACCGTCATCGCAACAGCTCATTTTCCCTTCCAGAATATCCGATTTTGGTTGATCTTTCTCAACCAGCTGAGCAGTTGATTGGCCCAGGCAAACAGATCCCAGGAACACAAGAGAGGCAAAATACGGGAATATGGTCTTCATCGAGACACTCCTTGTCCGTGAGAGAGGTCATGCAACCGGAAGAAGTATGCCCCGGCTTTCGAGGCGGTCAAGACCAATTGGGTGCAAGTGGAGCGCACGCTGCTCCCTGCCAAGTGTGGAAGAACAAGCCCGATAGCTCTATTTCACTTCTCCACCCAACCCTATCCGGCGATACATGTCATCCACCACCCAATGAAACGCCGTCAAGTGGATCGATTCCACAATTCCCATATCATCCAGCGGCACGTGCAGCCCCTGCTGAGCCATTGACTTGAGTTTGCCGCCGCTGAACCCGGTGCAGCCGAACGTCTTCAGATCATTGCGATTGGCCCACTCCACGGCTCGCAGCACGTTTGGACTATTGCCCGATCCGCTGATGGCGATGAGCAGGTCGCCCGGATTCGCCAGGTTCTTGAGCTGCTCGACGAAGATGCGGTCATAGCCTTCATCGTTGGCCCAGGCCAGGATGTAGGGGGTGTTATCGGTGAGGCTCAGCACGCGCAGGCGTTTCTTGGCGTCGTTGTCGAAGTCCTCGCGGCGCAGCGTACACTTGCCGAGGTCTTCGCAAAAATGCGACGAGTTCGAACCGCTGCCGCCGTTGCCGCAGAGGAACACGATGCGGCGCTGCTCGTAACATTCGTAGACGGCATCGGCCAGGGCCTTCACCTGGTCAGGGTCGATCCGCGATAGTTCCTGGGCAACTCGCTCCAGAAATGAACCAGCAGTCAACTTGGTCCCTAGCATTGGCAAATCCCCCCAAAACACTCTCTACTTTAACAGGTGTTCCATGATGCGGCCAAGGGGAAAAGTGGTGCCTGGGCGCGTCTGCCTCCGAATGCAGTGATTGCTTCCCGCTCCATGAGTTGAGGGCTTGGGCTTGGGGCATGATCAGGCGGGAAAAGGCAACCCGCTGGTGCAGGTCCTCCAACGTCCGGGGCCAATCCTCCTTTCCCTCGCGCAGGCTGGTCATGACCTGGTAGGCTTCGCCAAAGGTCCGCCGCAGACCGACGATGTTGACGAACACACTGGATTGCGGCAGAAGAGGATCGTAATAGATGCACTCAGACTGCCCAGTCCCTTGGCGAAACTGGGGCAATTCTTGACGAAGACGGTTCACTACCAAGACTGGATTTCGGTCCGAGCCGGCCGTGGGGCCCCGAAACTCATAGGCAAAATACCTGCTCAAGTTGATGAACAGCAAGAAGATCAGCAGGGCAGCGTATCCCGGGCGATACCAACGGTTGAGAGTTACGTGCCAGGAAGAAGAGCTGCCAAGGCCGGCAAGGTGTTTTTTCGAAGCGGGAACCAGCCAGATGAGCCAGAGCATCGAAGCTGCGGGAAATAGGAAATGGAAGAACTTTTTCACGCTATAAACGGCGGCGGTGTGGCGGATGGCCCATTCGTAAGCGCAGTAACCATGCACCAGACCCCCAGCCAGTAGAAACAAGGTCAATACCCACGACAGGTTCTGCCCACTATCTTTCTCTGTTTGCGATCGCCAGCGGCGCCAGCAAAGGAAAGCCGCCGCCAGCGCAGTCGGCAACCAGAGGAAGATGAGAGGATAACGTCGGAAGATAAGGGCACCGCCCATGCCTTTCCATCCTTGCATGGCAGTCAACTGGCCTGTTCCGAAGATGACCCACAGACCGGCAAGAATGAGAATCGCCAAGGGAACAAAGGACCAGGCTCCCGGCTTGGTGACGAAGCCCAGGAGAAAAACCAATCCCACCCCCCCCAGGGCAATCAGCCCAGGAACGATGTGGCACAGATAAGCCAAAAGGGCCAGCAGAATGGCGGCGCCGGTCATGGCCCTCCGCCCGGCCGCCGACTTCGGCGCCCAGGAAATGCAAGCTATCGTCAACCAAAGGAAAAGTGTACCGAAGGCCTCGGCGTAAAAGAATGCTTCCATGTAAAAGTAGATGTCAGCCGTCCTGGTCAGGCAACTCAGGTATTGCCAGACGAGCAAGACGAGCAAGGCGACTCCGGCCGGCATGACGCGGCGGAAGAGATGGAACTGAACCCCCAGTAGGCAGAAAACGCTGAAAATACTTAGGCAACGCATGGCTTTGAAGGCATCGTTGCCCAGCAAGGGCATGAGCTGGGCGGCCAACCAGTGAGCCGCTCGCGGATAGTCTTTGAACGGTTCGGTGAGGAATGCCCGTTCGTCCAGGTTGGGCAAGGAAAAAGCGTGGATGAGGAGGGCATGGTGGCAGGCGTCACATCCCAGGTGCTCGCTGTTGAAAGAGGGCAGGAACAGCGCAACCCAGAAGAAACTGAGGAGAAAGAAGGAAAGAAACAGCGCGGCCAGAAACCAGAGGGAGCCGCTTGCCGTTCTTCGCGAGCAAAAACCCCGATAGGTAAGCACCTCGGCCATGAGTATCTCCTAAGCCAAGACGAGCACCAAAGCGTTGAGGGTGACTGCCTGCCGCGAGTGGCTTCATGCAGCCTGGCGCATGTTGGAAAGAGACCCAGAGAGAATGGGCGAGAGCAATTCCTGGTTTTTGCAGAGCGGTTCCGTGTAGGAATGGCTCATGTCAAGGACAATGGCCTGAATCAGCACCTGGAAACCCATGAGGAAGGGCAAGGCTGCCAACATCACGGTGCCCGCAGTTGCAGGAACGCCTGTTTGCATGGATACCAGCCAGTGCCAGCCTCCGAAAACCACGCCGCCCATCAGCAAGAGCACGCCGGAAAGGAAAAAGACGGCAAACGAACCGAAGTCCTTAATGAAATGGCGGTACCAGATTCGAAGGAGAAAGGAGCCGATCAGCGCCAGGGGAAAGCGCCCCAGTACGGCCCTGATCCGCAGAGAGCTTTTCTCCTCCCCATACCGCGCCGGAATGGGAACATCCCGGACAACGGCACCCAGCATGTTGAGCTGCACGAGCATGCTGGTTTCGAAGTAATAGTCCTGGTCTACCTCGTCGAAGTCCAGCATTTTCAGGACCGAAGCTCGAATGGCCGTGTAACCGTTACAGGGATCGAAAACCCGCCAGTAGCCGCTGGCTGTCTTGGCCAGGAAGGACAAGGCCAGGTTGCCCAGATGCCGCACCTTAGGCATCCGTCGAAGTTGATTTCGATCCTGCCAGCGGTTCCCTTTGCTGTAGTCCGCTTCGCCACGCAGAAGGGGTCCCACAAGAGCGGGCAGGTACGCGGGATCCATCTGGTCGTCACCGTCCATTTTGACGATTATGTCCGTTTTTCGTCGCAGACATTCCTGATAGCCCACCAAGACGGCTCCTCCAACGCCCAGGTTTTTTTCATTGCGTATCAGCACGACACGGGGGTCGTGAAGCTGGAGGATGCGGGCGGCCGAATCCTCGGGACTGTGGTCATCGACGCAAACGATGGTTTGCACCCAGGAAGGAATGCCTCGGATTACACTTTGTATGTGCGGGGCGACATTGAAGCAGGGAACTACCACTGCTACGTGGGCGACAGAACAATGTTCCGTTCCCGCTCCATAATCGTGGACTCCTCGAGGAACCAAGCGGGGCGAGGTTAATGGGGAAGGCTTTTCCTGTCAAGGCGGATATTCCAGAGCATTTTATCCCTGGTGTGTCTTGGGACCACACCCTACGCGCACACTTGCCCCCGTGACGAGACCAGGCGTCCGGAGACACACCAGGGATATAATGCTCTGGCTTTGACGTAAGTCCCGAGTGGGGAACATTGCTTTTCGCCGTAACCACCCTCAGCCGTAGGTTAAGTGACTGCGACTTAATTCATCACACGTCAAGCGCATCACCACCAAACCAAGGTTAATGCGAGAAACCGAAGCACGCGGAACAAAGGTGAAAAGACAAAAACCGCGGCGGCTGCGACAGGTTGTTGCGTTACCTGGCCAAAATCCAACGCATGGGTCGTGATTGCAAGAAGATCCCGGTCCCGAATGGCACTGTTGGCAGATCCCTCGTTCCAGCAGCAGGTTGCGTCGAGGCTATATCTACTATAAGGATGCCCTGAGTATCTTTACTAACGTAAGCACAGATCGAGAGGTACACGGCCTTGGCTGGCCACGCGGGCGCGCACTGTCTCCCCGGATGTGTTTCGGTTTGTTCTTGCCAACCAGCTCCGTGCCATCACCCCCCTTCTTGTGGACGCTCTTGCCGTCATTCCTTGCCGTCCACGCCATACCCGGCCAATAATTCCGCCTGCAACTGCTTACGTGGTTTCATCATCAGCTTTTGCTTCTTGGGCCGTCGTTTGATGGCCCGCGGTTCACAACGGTTCGACCGATGGCCCACCTTCTCCTTGCCCAGCGCCACCAACAACATTTGGGCCATCTGGATCCGCTCCGCGACTGTCGCCTCGGTCAACTTGCTCCAGGCGCCCAGCACCGTCTGCTGACTGGCTGCAAAACTAATCGCCCGCGGACATACTCCCTGGAGCAGCGCTGCCTGGGCCGCCACCTTGCGAATAAGATTGTAGCCCAAGAAATGGGCCCAGATTTCCTTCTCGATCATGAACGGGGTCAAGCAACGTAGCACGTCCATCTTCAGGGTCGACTTGATGGCCCGAATGTCCAGCTCCACGTGCCATCTCTGATGATAAAGATCGACGACATCCTCATGAGCATACGCCTCCGTATCCAGCAGAGTGGTGACCACGTGCAGGTGCTTGACGCGAAAGCCCGGGATGCTAATCCGCTGGTAGAGGTAGCGTACCTGGATTGTCTCGGGCATGGCCGCATACGTCGCGTTGTCCATCCAGTCCGGTTGCTCCGGCTTCGACCAGATCACCAACCGGTTGTCCTGGTCCACATTCCGGCTACGGCGGAACGTGTTGATCCGGGCTTGATGTAGCCGCGTCACCACGTCCACGCCCTGTGCCTGCAGCAATGCCAGCAGAAAGTACGAGCAGTAAAAGCGGTCTCCTAGCACGATCGCGCCGGGCTCCAAGTGGTCCAGCAACCTGCGGAACAACGCCGGTTCTCCCGTTTCCTTGCCCTGGTACGGTCCCCAATCCAGCCCGTGACACGCGGCCGTGGCCAGAGACAACAACACCACTAAACGGATAAGCGGAAAACCCAGCCCCGGTTTTTGTGTCTGCGGCTGCGGATAGGCCTTTTGGTTCTCCTCGGTGTCTGGCATGCTGGCCGTGAAGCCGTCCACGAGAGAGACATGCCGCCCATGCCACAGCCACGCGGCCGGTGCTTGCTTCTCCAAGGCCACCGCCACTTGCAAGGTCAGGCGGCAGAGCACGTTCGTCGGCAGTTTCGCGCGGGCACGGCAGTAGTTGCCGGTATCATCTTCTGGCCGCGGCAGCGTCAAAGCCATGGCCACCACGGCGCGGGCCACGGCCGCCCGGCACGATTTGCTGCCGTCATCCAACACCTGGGACAAGAAGGTCCACAGCGTCAGAGCAGGCGTCCAGAAGCTATGCGCCCTTTGGCCAAACGAGACCTGTTCGTCGGCGAGCGCCTGAGCGATCGTGTCGGCAGTCAACACGTCGGCGAAGGGCAGGCCGTCAGCGTGGCAAAAAGGGGCGAGGACATTGTCGAATTGCGAAGTATGGTTGAAGGTCGTAGAAAAGGACATGGAGGCCTTCCTTTGCTGACAAAGGAGAGTGCAACCCAGGAAGGTCTCCACTGGGGATAACTTAGGCAGGGAAGGTTCTCCGGCCAGGTATCCAGCAGCTGATTTTTGGCAAAAAATCAGCTGTGCGGTGGGAAGATGCCAAAGATCACCTTCGAGTGAGCACACGGACGGTGCGCCGGCCAGGACCGGCACAGGCCCGAGGACACTTTCTCACGACCGGGTGCGGCAGTGGACAGTTCGGCTCAGCGCCGAACTTTCGGCGCTGACGCAACATGTTGATAGCATTGGCTTTCAATCGCCATCATGGCCATTCGCGATACCCAAGAGTGTCAAGTACTGTACACTGCCGCGTACAGGTGATTTGAGAAAGAGTCTGCAGATTCTTGGAGAAACATCCTGCAACCCCTAACAGCAACAGCACATACGACAAACCGCCCTCACACCACTCACGATTCGGAAATCACCGTTGCCGGGTCGGTCTCCCCTGCCTGCCACCTGCATTCCATAACTCGTTTGACATTATGTACATCCGGCAAATTGATCGTCGCCACGGCCTTGCATTTGCGGCCAAAAGCGGCAACAGAAACATGCGAAATCCCCACATTTCCGCAGCGTTTTTGCGATGCTCTCGGACTTCTGGGCCGTTTCGAGGCAAACCGCGGGCTAATTCCAGGGGTGGTTTGCGCTTCTCCTGCTTTTTACCGCGTCAAACCGTTGCCAACTCAACCGGCGCGGCGATGGTTTGACCAGAATTGGATAGAGGTTGCGCAAGCATCCCGCCTTTCCTCAGTGAGTAGAACGATCCGCGAGATTCAACCCATTGGTATCTACACAAGTCCAGGACCGTGCCCCCACCCCGGCTGTACCGGTGAACTCCGGCACAGGCTTTGCCGTGTCCTGGCGCAAGAGTTGTGTTATTCTGGTATTCTCCGGCACGCTCGCCTTCGGCTCACGGCTAAACGATGCTCCATTTCGCAAATCCCGGTTTTCTGTTCCTGCTTCTCACGATACCGCTGCTGGGGTGGTGGTGGCTGTGGCGCCGTGGACCGGCGCTGCGCTATCCGAGCGTGGGCTGGCTGCAATACTTGCCGGCCGCGAGCGTGAGGATGGCACGCTGGGGTGGTGCGGTCTTGCGTGCAGCGGCCTTCACATCGTTGATCGTGGCCCTCGCCGGTCCACAATGGGCCGATCCGGGCACGCGGCTACCCACGGAAGGAATCGCCATCATGATGATCGTGGACGTGAGCGGCAGCATGGCGGAGAAAGATTTCGACTGGCAGGATAAACGTATCGCCAGGCTCGATGCTGTCAAAAAGGTGTTCCGCCTGTTCGTGGAGGGCGGCGACGGCCCCAACGGCAGCCGGCTCGTGGGGCGCAAGCACGATCTGGTCGGCTTGCTGGTCTTCGGAACCCGGCCGGATTGCATCTGCCCTCTGACACTAAGCCATTCCGCCCTCTTGGAGATGCTCGACCGGGAGGAACCGCGCCGCGTGCCTGGTGAATCGGAAACCAACATCAGCGACGCCGTCGCTCTGGGATTGCAACGGCTCCACAGCGCGGGACCACGGCGCAAAGTGCTTGTCCTGCTCAGCGACGGCGAGCACAACGTCCCCAATCCTCAGTCCGGGTGGACGCCACGGCAGGCGGCGCAGATCGCGGCCAACCTGGACATTCCCGTTTACACCATTGACGCCGGTGGTGAAACCAGCGCGGAGCTGGAACCGGGCGCAAAAAAGGAACCAGATGCGACCCGTAGCCAAGGCATTCTGACGCTACAGCAGACGGCGCGCATCACCGGAGGAGAATACTTTCAGGCGCGCGATACCCAGAGCTTGCTGGAAGTCTGCGGAGAAATCGACAAGCTGGAACGGACGAAAATTCAAAGCTTCCGGTATCGGCGCTATTACGAAGGCTACCCTTGGTTGGGGCTGGCCTCGTTTGTTTTGTATCTGTCGGTTTCCACATTGGAACTAACTGTGTGGCGGAAAGTGCCATGAATGAGTTGCGACAGGTTTTTGCCAATCCCTGGGCCATTCTGCTCTTGATACCGTTAGCGGCATTGGGCGTGCTGGCACTGCTGGCTGCGCGGCGTCAGCGGCAGGCTCTTGCGCTGCTTGGCCGCCTGCCTGCGGTCAGGCTCCTGGTTCCTCATCCTGGCAGTTCGCGCGTGTTACCTGCCATTTGTCTGGCCCTGGGTTTGATCTTTATTGGGACTGGTATAACAGGACCTCAGTGGGGACACGATACGGAGCAATCGTCCAGGCCGGGTCGCGACGTGGTTGTGGTGCTCGACGCAAGCTGGAGCATGTTCGCCGAAACTCCCAGCCGATTCACGCGTGCCAGGGACGCCCTTATCGATCTCTCCAGCGCCCTGCGCAAACGCGGTGGCCATCGTCTGGGTCTCGTCGTCTTCGCGGGCAGGGCCAGGACAATTTGTCCTTTGACTCATGATTACGATTACTTCCAGGAGATCGTGGAACAGCTCGACCCGAATCATCCCCCTGCCAACCTGGCTCCGAGCAAGAACGCTCCTTCCGGCACCCGAATGGGTGAGGCGCTGACGCTGGCCGTTCATACTCACGGCGCCGACCCGAGTCTTCGTGGTACCCAGGACATCCTCCTTCTGTCGGACGGCGACGACCCGGCTCATGATGAGGAATGGAACGCGGGCGTGACCGAAGCTCGCGAACGCGGCATCCCCGTTTACACGGTGGGCGTGGGTGATCCGCTCAAGGCCAGTCCCATTCTCCTTAAACCTGATGTGAGCAGTGCTGCTCCCCCCGAGGAACGCTTCTTCTACCAGGACGGCCAGCAAGTGCTAACCAGGTTGGATGAGAAGCCGTTGAAAGAAATCGCTCGCCTGACGGACGGCGGCTTCTTTCCCGCCCTGGCTCGTACTCCGCCGCTGACAGAGTTGTTCCGGCAGCGCATCGAAAGCCGTCCGGGCCACGAAGGGGACAACGTGTCCCTTCCGAAACAACGATATCCGTGGTTCTTCGCCCCCGGTTTCATGCTTCTGTCTATTTCCATGCTCCTGAGCGGCCTTCGCTTGCCGCGAAACCACGATGCCGGGGACCACCCGCGCGAGCGAGGCACCTGGATACAAGGTGACAAGGTGACAGGGAGACAAGGTGACAAGGTGACAGGGAGACAAGGTGACAAGGTGACAGGGAGACAAGGTGACAAGGTGACCAATCAAGGCCGGTCCGATCATCCACCCTGTCACCCTGTCACCCTGTCACCTTGTCACCCTGTCACCCTGTCACGTTGTCTCCTTGTCCTTCTGAGTCTGGCACTGGTGAGCGCAGCCCCCGTTTCGATGCCGGAGGCCCTGGTGCGTCTCGGCAATGCCGCTTTCGGCCAAAAGGATTACGATGCGGCCGTCAACTTCTTTGAAGCAGCCGAGGCACGGACGGCTGACCCCGGTCTGGTAGCGTTCAACAAGGCCGCTGCTCTTTATCGTCTCGGCCACTACGCGGAAGCCGAGCGGCACTATCGCATGTGCCTCGAAGATGCCGAAGGCCCCCGGAAAGCACAGGCGCTCTATGGTCGCGGCAACAGTTTGGTCCGCCTGTCTGAAGGTCGCGATGCCAGGACCCTGCAAGAAGCTGTCGCTTGCTACAATCAATGCCTGAAGCTAAAAGATACGGATGAATCCCTGACAGAGAATGCACGCCACAACCTGAAGATGGCTGAATTACTGCTTGAGCAAGCCAGGTCGGCTCGTGGGCCGGACGCCAATCAACCCGACAAGGGCAATGGCCCGGAAAAGCCAAATGAGCAGCCAGGAGCAAACCCCACGCCCGGTGATCCCACGCGCGACAAACGGCAAGGAAATGCACAAAGAGTACCATACCAGCCCGCTCCGGGCCAGAAGCCTGTCGAAGGCGGCGACGAACACGACCCCGGCAAGGGTTCTTATGCTGTGATATCCGACAAGGCAGAACTGGTACACATGTCTACGGAAGATGCGGCTGCCCACTTGCGACAGGCCGCCGAGCGCATCCTGTACGAGCACGGGCAACAGCGCTCGGCAAAAGCCCCCGTCAGCGGCGTGAGAGACTGGTGAAATGAAGAATGAAGTCCGCATCCGAGCCTGAAGCGTTAGCGAAGAAGGAGGCGTAAGAGAATGAAGAATGAAGCAATCGTGGATCGTGGATCGTGGATCGTGGATCGTGGATCGCTGCTACACTGGCCCGAAGCGTTAGCGAGGGAGGCGTCGTCCCTCGCTAACGCTTCGGGCCAGTGTGAGGATCGAGGATCGCGATCTTCCATCTTCCATCCTCTATCCTCCATCCTCGCTTCATTCTTCATTCTTCATTCTTCATTCTTTATTCTCCTTCTGCCTTCCACGGTCCTGGGCGTTGACAATCAGAACGAACCGGAGCTGGATGCACTGTTGCCCGTGGAGAACCGGCCCGAAAGCTTCAGCGGCGCAATCGGCCGTTTCCAGCAAATCACCGCAACTGCGAAGCCAATGCAAGTGCGGGTTGAAGAACCGCTGGTTCTGACGGTCCGTATCACCGCATCCGATCCGGTCCTGCAAGCCCCGGTTCGGCCCGATCTTCGCCAGGTTCCAGGCTTCGCCGAACAGTTTTACATCGAGGATGGTCCCCCCTCACCCGAGGAGGAAGAAGGCAAGCTGGCCTGGGAATTCACTTACGTCCTGAAGCCCAGGGACGCAGGCGTGCATGCCGTTCCTGCATTGCCCTTCAGTTTCTTTAATCCGGATTTTTTGAAGCCGGGCGCTCCGGTCCGAAGCCGCGGCTATGAGACGAAGTACGCCGACGAGATACCGTTGGTTGTGATGGGCGAGCCGGCGAGCGAGCCTCCGGGTTTAACCCGGAGGCTCGCCAACGAACCGCCCTTTTCCGTCTACCATCTCGCCCCCGTGCGCCTCCATGAAAAACCGGCGATCCCGCTTCTTCCCCTCATCGCGGCAACATTTCTGCTACCGTCGCTCGCCTGCGCCGGCTGGTTCGTCGTTTGGCGTCACCGCTATCCCGACGCTGTTGCCAGCGCTCGCAGGCGACGCAGTCGCGCCGGCAAGCGAGCATTGAAAGTGCTCCAGTCAGAGATCAGACGTCAGAGGTCAGAGGTCAGAGGTCAAAAGTCAGAAGTCAGAAGTCATTTCGATCTCGGACCTCGGACCTCGGACCTCGGACCTCGGACCTCGGACCAGGCCGCTACGGCTGCCGGCATCCTGGCCGAGTACCTCCGCCAGCGCTTTGACCTGCTTGTTGTTGATCCGACACCGGCCGAGGCTGCTGCAATCCTTGCCCATTCGGGCTTCCCCGCTGCTCTGGCTGAGCAGACGGTGCAGTTCTTCCGCTCCTGCGACTCCATTCGATTCGCTCCCCCGACGGAAAAAGGGAACAGCCTTCTTTTTGGCAGAGATCAGAGGTCAGAGATCAGAGGTCAGAAGTCAGAAGTCAGAAGTCATTTCGATCTCGGACCTCTGACCTCCGACCTCATGTACAAAGCCGAACGTCTTGTCCTAGCGTTGGAGGCGGAACCTGCCCCCCGGCAACCAGCACACTGGCCCGAAGCGTTAGCGAGGGACGACGCCTCCCTCGCTAACGCTTCGGGCCAGTGTACCAGCCTCACCACTCACCACTCACCAATCGGGAGACAAGGAGACAAAGTGCACCGCGCAATCGACAATTCCTATCTGCCTGTCTCCTTGTCTGCCTGTCTCCTTGTCTCCTTGTCTGCTCGCCGCCACTCAGCGACGATGATCTGTTGGTCCGTGCCAATGCCTCCTTCACGGAAGGAGCGAATAACCGGGACAAACCGGAGCAGGCTCGGGCATTGTTCCGCCAGGCCGCCGCCGACTATGAATTGCTGGATCGCCGTGGCAGCAGAAGCGGGGAGCTTTACCATAACCTCGGCAATGCCAGCCTCCTGAGCGGCGACTTGCCGCAGGCAATCTTGGCCTATCGCCGTTCATTGCGGCTGGCTCCCGACGATTTCACGGTCATCAATAACTTGTCCTATGCGCGAACCCAGGTGAACTATCCGGCAAACAGCAATCTCGGCCGGCCACCCACGATGTCGTGGCTGCCTGGAGCAGCCCGGTTCTTGTTGTTGCCTTGTCTTGGGCTAACCATCGTCCTGTACACCTTCGGTTGTGCCGCTTTTACACGCTGGTTGATGACGCGGAGCGGCGCTTGCTTGCATTCGCTGCCACTGGTCTTACCTGCGCTCTCCTGACGATTTCGCTGCCGATCACGGGCTGGATTGTCGAAAGGGCTGAAGCCCGCCAGGATCGGGAACACCCCGTTGTGGTCATCAACAAAGACGGCACACTACTTCGCAAGGGCAACGGCTTCGCCTATCCACCGCGTTACGAAGCAGCACTGAACCGGGGCGTTGAAGCCCGGCTGATTCTTGCCAAAGAAGATTGGATCCAGATAGAACTGTCGGACGGCGAAGTAGGGTGGGTACCGCGCGGCCAGGTCTTGCTGTGTACCTCAGACTGAAAACCTCGTAGAACGGAATTAATTCTGCTCTACAATAAGATAGATCGGACAGATCACTTTGAGTGACGTTATTTAGACTGGTCTCGGAGGTAATCGTGCTCAAGACCGTTGAAGGCATCTACCGGGAAGGAAAGATCGAGTTACTGGAAACCCCCAACGATATGCGGGAATCCCGTGTGATCGTGACTTTCCTTCCAACTATCCATGCGCATGGACCAACGCCGCCGCTCACAGATACAGAGGCAGCCGAACTTCGCGGTAAGTTGGCTGCCTGGGAGGAGGATTGGAACGCGCCGGGCATGGAGGCCTACGATGAGCTATAAGCGCGGCGACGTTGTCATCGTTTGGTTTCCACAAAGCGATCTGAAAACATACAAGCCGCGACCGGCCCTGGTCGTGCAGGCCGATGGCCTCGGAACAGGAATCCCGCAATTAGTGTTGGCAATGATTACAACGAACCTGAGTCGGCTGGGTCACGCCAGTCGCGTATCGGTGTTGCAAGCATCGCCCGCTGGAATGGCGTCAGGTTTGGCATCCGATTCTGTGATCATGACGGACAATCTCGCGACCGTGCTCGAAAAGGCAATCGACAGGGCAATAGGCAAGTTGCCAGACATGACCACCGTGGACGTGGCATTGCGATTCACCCTGGGCCTCTGACCTCTGACTTCTGACCTCTGACTTCTGAAGGGAAGCAAATCCGTGTCCACCGACCGCATCGCCGAATACCTGAGCCAGTTCAGTCAGACGCGCACGCTCATGCTCGATCAGCTCCGCCGCGTCATCGTCGGCCAGACCGAAGTGATCGAACAGCTACTCGCGGCCATTTTCACGCGCGGCCACTGCCTGCTGGTCGGCGTGCCCGGCCTGGCCAAAACGCTTATGGTCAGTTCGCTCAGCCAGATTCTGGACGTGTCGTTCAAGCGCATTCAGTTCACCCCCGACCTGATGCCGTCCGACATCACCGGCACGATGGTCCTGGACGAACCGGAGACGGGCCGGCGTGCGTTCCGCTTCGTCAAGGGACCGATCTTTGCCAGCATCCTTCTGGCCGACGAAATCAACCGCACGCCGCCCAAGACCCAGGCGGCACTGCTCCAGGCCATGCAGGAGACGACAGGTCACCGCGGGGCATGAAACCCACGATCTGCCCGATCCTTTCTTCGTCATCGCCACACAGAACCCGATCGAGCAGGAAGGGACCTATCCGCTGCCGGAAGCGCAGCTTGACCGCTTCATGTTCAACATCAAGGTTGACTACCCATCCGTGGACGACGAAAAACGCATCCTGGCCACCGTTAGCCGGGATGAAGTTCACGAGTTGACCAAGGTCCTCAACGGCCAGGCTATCATCAATTTGCAGAAATTGGTGCGGAGCCTTCCGGTAGGCGATTTCGTCATCGACTATGTGAGCCGATTGGTGCGTGCCACCCGCCCAAAGGATCCGACTGCTCCCGAACTGATCCGCCGGCTGGTCGATTGGGGAGCCGGTCCACGGGCCGGCATCTTCCTCATCCAGGGCGGCAAGGCAATGGCGGCGATGGACGGCCGGTTCAGCGTCGCCATCGACGACATCAAGAAGGTTGCCATCCCCGTGTTGCGGCACCGCATCAGCACGAACTTTCAGGCCCAGGCGGAAGGCAAGAGCAACGAGGACATTATTCAGCATTTGTTGACGACCATCGGCGAGCCGGATGTGGCGAAGTACGCGCGGCCGAAACCAGCAGACAAGGTGACAGGGTGACAAGGTGACAAGGTGACAAGGTGACAGGGTGACAAGGTGACAAGGTGACAGGGTGACGGTCAGAGAGCAGTGATTTCCGGGTCACCCTGTCACCCTGTCACCTTGTCATCCGTCAGTCACCCTGTCACCTTGCTTTCCCGAATCTCATGAACGCTCCAGAGAAATATCTCCGTCCCGAAGTCATCCGCCAGGTCGCCCGGCTCGATCTGCGTGCGAAGTTTATCGTCGAAGGTTTCCTCGCAGGGTTGCACACCAGCCCATTTCAAGGTTTCTCCGTCGAGTTCAGCGAACATCGCAAGTATGTCCCCGGCGACGACCTCAAAGACCTCGACTGGACCGTGTTTGCCAGGACCGACAAGTATTACCTCAAGAAGTTTCAGGCCGAGACGAATCTCACCGGCTACCTGGCCATCGACCTGAGCGCATCAATGGCTTATACCTATCGCCAGACGCTGACCAAATTTGAATATGCCATCTGTTTGGCCGCTGCCCTTGGCTATCTCATGATCCAGCAGCAAGATTCTGTAGGTCTGGCTGCTTTTGACACCGAAATCCGCGCCTGCGTGCCGGCGCGAAGCAAGCGCACACAGCTTGGCATTATGCTGGCCGCGCTTGCCAACCTGAAACCCGCCGGCCAGACCGACGTCGCCCGCTGCTTGCACCAACTCGCGGCCATGATGCGCGGTCGCGGTCTGGTCATGCTCTTCAGCGATTTGCTGACCGATCCGGAACCGGTGCTTCGGGGCCTGCATCACCTGCGGCACCGTGGCCACGAGATCATCCTGTTCCACATCCTTGACGAGGCAGAGGTCTATTTTCCCTTCGAGGGCGTCATCGAATTTGAAGACGTGGAAGACGACGGGCGCCTCACGCTCGACGCCCCCAGCATGCGCCGCGAATACGTGCAAGCCGTCGCCGATTTCCAGGAGCACTATCGGCACGAGTGCGCCAGGGCTAACATAGACTACGTCGCGATCGACACAAGCGTGGGCTTCGACAAGGCGCTGATGCAATATTTGCTACAGCGGCAGAAGCGCTTTTGAGCATGACTATCATCCATCCTCTTCTGTTGGGCGGGCTGCTTCTGGCTGGGCTGCCGGTGCTGATTCATCTGCTGATGCAGCAGAAGCCGAGGCGGCTGCCTTTCCCGGCGCTGCGTTTCCTTCAGGAACGGTTTCGTGCCAACCGCCGCAGTTTGCGCCTGCGGCACTTGATTCTGCTTGCCGTGCGCATGCTCATCATCGTCATCATCTGTTTGGCACTGGCCCGGCCGCTCGCGCGTTTGCGCTTCCCGCATCGCTATCGGCTCTTGGCCGCCAGCCGGCAATCGCGGTCTTTCTCTTCGATACAAGTTACAGCATGGAGTATCGGGAAAACGGTCAGACGCGCCTTGAGGTGGCCAAGGGGCACGCTTTGCGGATACTTGACGACCTGCCCGCCGGCAGCCGTGTGGCTGTCTTCGACAGCGCCGAGGCAGGCGGCGAATGGCAGCCATCAACTGGTTCATGCTCACGAGCATATCGACAGCTTGCAACTGCGCCACGCGAATGCCCCGATCACCCGGCAACTCCGGCAGGCCTACCGCTTGCTGGATAACATCCCTGAAGAACAGAACACGTCTCCGGAGGAAACAACCCGGCTGCTTTACATCTTTTCCGACAGGACCTTCGCCTGCTGGGACTCCGGTGACATGAGAGATGTGCAAAAGTCACCCGCGACAAGAGTATGCCTTGTCGATGTCGGTGTGGACAACGCGAGGGACGTTGGCATCACGAACCTGGAGCTGTCCCGGCAGGTGATCCCTGCCGGCGGCAAGATCGAGATCAAGGTCTCCGTGCAGGCGACCGGCGCCAACGCCGACTGTGACGTGATTTGTCGAATCGACAACGAAGCCAAACCCTCGGTGCAAAGAGTAAAGTGTGAAGCCGGCCCTGACCGAGCAGCAACACAAACCGTCGTATTCGAGCGGCAAGCTGCGGATCGGCAGCAACTAGGTCTGGCACCTGGCTTTCATCACGTGGAAGTCAAGATACAGAACGACGACTCTCTTCCATTTGATGATGTCCGCTATGCGACATTCGAGGTTCGCTCGGGCCGGCGCGTGCTCATCCTCGTCGATGAACCAGCCGACGCCAGGCCGTGGCAGGTCGCCCTGGACGAGACAGGTGAATTCCTCTGTGACGTCAAGACTCCTGCCGAGATTCAGGAATCTACGCCGGACAATTTGTCGGCCGGCTACAAGGTCGTCTGTCTCCTGAGCGTGGTCAGTCCCAGTGCTGATCTATGGAACAAGCTGCATGCCTTTGTGTTCCGTGGCGGCGGTCTGGCCGTTATCCCCGGTGGCGCCGAACTGGATCGGACGGCATATCGGGACGTGGCTGCCCAGCAATTGCTGCCCGGTAAGCTCGTTGACATCGTTAATGTGACGGAACCGGGCAGTCCCTGGCCCCTGGAGCCGTCCTGGCATCCTTTGCACATCCCGTTCCAGCGCTGGAGGAACGAAGAAGTGGACTTCCAGCAGCCCCAGCGTCGTCCGCGCGCCACCCGTTACTGGCAAGTTCAGCCGAACTCGGACGAGAGCGTCGTTGTCCGTTACAGCGATGATAAGGAGCGGCCGGCTCTCCTGGAGCGAGCGGTTCACGAAGGCCGGGTTCTGCTCTTCACCACGGCCCTGGACGGTCGCCATCTGGCCCCCGGACAGCGCTGGAACAACTACTGGCAGGAATCTTCGTTCGGCCTCGTGCTGGCCAATCTCGCTGTTAGCTATCTGGCCGGTGACACGGCGCAGGCAGGCTTCAATCATCTTGTTGGCGACCCAGTGGCCGTTCGGGTTGCCCCCGCGCCGTTCTACCCTCTCTATACCCTGCACGGCCCCGGCTCGCCAGACGGCAAGGTAACCATTCCACGATCCAGGGAACAGGACCGGCTTGTCATCACACGAACAACTCTGCCCGGCAACTACACGGTTCTTGATGGCGACCAGCACCCCGTTGCAGGCTTCAGTCTGAATGTGCCGGCAGAGGAATGTCAGCTCCGGCGTGTGCCGGTCGATGAAATCGAGCGCGTACTAGGCCTGAATTCCGTTCACACTTCGGAGGAAGACGTAACGATGCGGGATGTTGCACCAAGTGCGCTGCGGGTCGAGCTACTTCCCTGGTTCATGATTCTCCTGATACTGTTGCTTGCAGTGGAGAGCTTGCTGGCGAACCGGTTCCATCGCCGTGCCGCGTCTGCGCCCACGGCGGGGGTAAACCCCGCCGCTCGCCGTGTCTTCTTGAATTGATCATGAATGATTTGATACCGACTATCGACCCCATCTGGCCCTGGCCGATCCTGGCGCTGACGCTGGGCACAGTTGCTGTATTGGTAACTGGGCTGACAGTGTGGACTTATCTCGGCGTGCCGGGAGCAAATTCCCGGCGGATTTCCGTGCTGCTCACGCTGCGCTTGCTGGCTCTGTTGCTGGCTTGCTTGACATTTCTGCGGCCGGCGCTTGCCTTGCGCAAGGATTTGTATCCTCCCGCAGTTCTCATCGTCGCCGCGGACGCATCGGAGAGCATGACCATTCAAGACGAGCTGCGCGGCCAGTCACGCTGGCAGAACTTGCTGCGCGTGCTGGACGAGTCTGAGCCGATCCTGCGCAGGCTTCACGACGAGTACAACATTGATGTCAAAGTGAGCCGGTTTGCCGGGGACGTGCGCGATTTCGATGCCCTCGGTCAGGCTGACGGCAAGCGCACGGACTTTGGCAGGATGCTCCAGTCGCTCTACGAAACAAATCATCAGGAGAGGAGCCTCGCCGGTCTGCTCATCCTGAGCGACGGGGCCGACAATGGCATGCCGGACCCCGTGTGGCTTCTGGCTGAAAAATGGCGGAACCTGCCCTGCCCGATTCACGCTTTCGGCTTCGGCAAGACAACGACGCAAGACAGGTTGAATGACATCGCCGTCGTCAGTATTCATCCGGAACCGTCACCCGTGATGAGAAAAGGCGAACTGACAGTGAAGGGGATCGTCGATGCGCCGGGCTTCGCCAATTCACGGGTTCGCGTCCGTCTCTTGCTCGATGACCGAGAAGTGGCGAGCGAAGATCAGAATCTGGCGCTCACCGCCGGCAATGAAGTCAGTCTCAAGTGTACCGCCCCGGACCACGCCGGCGAGTTCGAGGTCACGCTCAAAGTCGATCCCTTGCCCGGCGAGGCACTGATCGCCAACAATGAGATGAGCACTTATGTAACCGTCGTCAAAGGCGGGCTGAGTGTCCTGCTGATCGACACGGAACGGTTTCCCGAACCTCAGCTCATCTGCGATGCGCTCCGCCTCGACCCGCGTATCAATCTGCACACGGTATGGTTGCGAGGAAAGGTAGGGCAGGCTTTCCAGCCTGCCGGGGATGCTCAGGCTAGAGAGCCTGCCCCACCTGGCGACCTGTTCAAGTTCGACAAACAGCACTACGACGTCATCATCGTCGGCGACGTCACGGCAGATCGGCTGCGCGCGACCTCGGTCGTGGGGCGCGCTGCAAACGTGCCGCCACAAGATTCGCTGGCCACAATTACCAGTCTGGTCCGCGAGCAAGGCACCGGTTTCCTGATGCTAGGCGGCGATGACGGCCTGGGCAGGACCTGGCAAAGAACCGCAATCGCCGGCATGTTGTCGGCGGAAATCAGCCGCACAAATCGCATCGAGGGACAGGTGAAGCTGAAACCGACGGAGGCAGGATTACGCCATTTTGTGATGCGGCTGGCTGACCAGAAGGAAGAAAGCCTGGCCCGCTGGAACAGACTGCCTCCACTAGACGGCGTTGCCCGGCTAGGCATGCCCAAGCCGCTCTCCGTCATCCTGGCCGAGTCCGATACCGGCGTGCCGATTCTACTGGGGCAGGATTATGGCGCTGGCCGCACCCTCGCTCTTGCCGCCGACACAACCTATCTCTGGAGAGCGACGCCGGAAGGCGTTGAGAGTCACGCTCGCTTCTGGAGGCAGGTTGTGTTGTGGCTGGGCCGGCAGGAAGAAGCAGAAGGCAACGCCTGGATCAAGCCCGAGGCGCGCCGCGTCTCTGCCGGGCAGCGACTGCGCTTCAGCACCGGGTTGCGCGGCAAGAGCGGCATCGATCTCAAGGATGCCCGCTTTGAAACCAAAGTGATCGGACCTGACCGGATGGAGACCCCCGTGCCGACGACACGTGAACAGGATGAGGAGAGAGGCATATTCTGGAAGACAGACGAACCGGGCGAGTATCGTGTAGTTGTCACCGGCAAGGGCAAGGACGTGGACGGCCAGGAGATCAGCAGCGAAGCATCCGCCCGCTTTCTGGTTTATCAAGATGAAGCCGAGCTTGCCAAGCGCGCGGCCGATCACGATTTTCTCAAGAAGCTGGCCGCTGCGGGAGGAGGCAAATTACATGCTCCCGACGATTTGGCCCCGTTCCTGGAGGAGCTAATAAAAACGCGACAGACAAGCAAGTCGAGCACCGCGCCATGGCCGAACTGGAGAACGATACCGCGGTCTCATTCCCGTGGCGAGCAGATACGTGCTGTTCTGAGATCGGGGATGCTGCCATGTCTCGTCCTGTTCATAACTTTGTTAGGTCTCGAGTGGGCGTTACGCCGTCGCTGGGGCCTGGCTTGAAAGCAAGTGCTGTAGCGGTAAGTTTCCCAACTTGCCGGCTGTGGAACCGGCAAGTTAAAAACTTGCCGCCACAGTTGAGTGCTGAGTTGAAAGTGCTGAGTGCTGAGCAAACCAAGTGTACTCATCACTCATCACTGTTTGCTGATCGTCACGCTCCGGGCAATGCGTTCCACCTCCTTGCAGATGGCGGTTTGGTCGTTGGCAAGGAGCCGGGCGGCCAGCGTCGCGCCTCCCGAGGCCTGCCGCACGAGGTAATAATCCAGCAGGACTCGCTGTCCCTTCAATTCCACGTCGTAGGCGAAGTGATCCAGCTCTCGGGGAGCCGCCTGTAATCGAACTGGGGCATCGGTACGCAGCACTTTGCCCTTCTCTTTCTGAAGCCATTCACGCGGTTCTGCCTGGAACTGAGCGGCCGTCGGCAGATTGGCCAACGGTTCGAGTGTCAGCAGCAGACCGCTGCCGTCGGATGTGTCCATGGTGACTTGACGGCCGGACGCTCCGGCAACGTGCCAGCGACGGGGATAGAGAAAACGCACGCCCAGATCGGCATTGTCGTACAGGAGCAGTGTGTTGTCGTCGTTCGGTTCCAGCACCACGCCCTTGAGCGCCTCGTCGGAGAGATCCTTGCTGCGCTGATGGGCCTGACGGGTGAGCACGAAGTTGCCTTCGATCCTGCCCACTTCCTTGCCGTCCTTGTCGAGCAGCGTGCTGATGCCCTTCAGTGATAGATAACTCACATGGTTAGACTCCATGTCGAAATAGATGTAGCCGTCGAGTTGCTGGCGATTCGGACCATCCTCGTTGGTGCCGCGAACGATGCCGGAGAACGCGATGCGAGCGTGCCGGCGGCTTTCCAGCGTTGTCAACTGCTCCAGCCGGCATTCGATTTGTCCTTCCTCGATGCGTTCAAGATCGGTTAGTTCCTGGACGGCTTCCTCGGCGGCAACCCAGCGGTCGCCCGGCTGCACCGGCTTACCGGGCAGCAAACCGGCGAGGGCCGGCGTGAAAACGTCCGTGCGCACCAGATCGATCTCTCCCCACAGGAGCGGTCCATCGGGAGAAAAAGGCACCTTGGCATTCTTGTTCCGGAGCACGACCAGGCGGCGCGACCTGGGGCCGTAGTGAGTTCTGCTGGGGGGTGTCGCCCACCTTGCGCTGGAAGTCAATGCGCCGATAGATGCGTGTGGTCTTCTGAACCCGGTCATCCTTTTCCAGCCCCAGAATCCGTTCGTCGTACTCGATGGCACTCTCGCCCTTGATAGCCAACGGCTTTAGTTCGAGTTTGCCTTTCTCCGCTGGGAGCGTCAAGCTGCCTGACAACTCAACGTGCGTGCTGACGTGGTACTGATAGCCGACGGGGAAATCCTCCCGCAGGCGAATGGGTTCTTCCCCTCGTGCTGCCGAGATCCCAAAGAGGAGTGTGACAACTCCAATCACGAGGATGGAGGATGGAGGATGGAGGATGGAAGATGGAAGATGGAAGATGGAAGATGGAAGATTGCGATCCTCGATCCTCGATACTCGATCCTCGATCCTCGATTGCTTCATTGCTGCGCTCCTTGAAAGGGCTTCCTACAATTTTACACGCCCATGCCTGACCAAAGGCAGCGCAAGAATGCCGCCAAGCGGCCGTTTCAACAATAAGGAGTGAAACATATGCCTGAAGTAACGAAAGTTTCTTATTTGCTAAGCCCGATGCGTTAGCGACGCTTCGGAGAAGCGCGTGCGCCCGCACGCTTCTCCGAAGCGTCGCTAACGCTTCAGGTTCAGCTCAACCGCAGCAGTTCTTGTTCGCCCAAACTTGCAAATTGAAACAGCGATGGTGTAATTTTGAACATGAAGCAGCGTGGTTAGGCAGCCCATGAGGTTATGCGGCAGATTGCTGCTTGGTGGTCATAGTTGTCATAACGCCTTACAAAATAAACTGTTATGATTCAATCATCGAATTGTTGGGTCTACGCCGCACTCTTCGCTAACGCTTCAGGCTCTGAATGGCCCAACGTTTGCTCCCTACAACAGCCGAAGCGTTAGCGAAGAATGCGGACGCCGCACTCTTCGCTAACGCTCGGCCGGAAATAATGCGGAAGTGGTGGTTTGCGATGTGCGCAAGCAAAAGATTGCTCGGGATTCGAGCGAATTACCTTGTGAAGTGGCAGCCCCGTAGTATTTTTCCAAATTGCCCGAACCTCTCAGGTGGTTCGCTGCATCTAACAGAAGGAATTTGACAGGATCGGCATACGATTTATGGAAAATTGAGAATTATCAGTAACAATTTTTAATTGCGGTCGTATAGCTTATAGGTTTGGTCTGGCCTGCGATCCAAAGGAGTGACGATCGTGACGAACTACAAACATCCAGCGTTGAAGCAACTCGCGGATCAGCAAGTCCGATTCGCTCCCCCGGCGCCGACTTGAGCAGCTGAGCCGGGCGGAAAAACTGCTGGCTGAAATCGAGCCGGCCAAGCAATATCCCTATCAGTTCGTCTGCTACCGTGTGACCGATTACCGGCCGGATTCTTATCCGGACTTACTGGTCACCGGGGCCGATCTGGAACACGACCTCTGCCTTTTCATTGAAGCGTTGTCCCGGGCGACTCCGGCGGTCCCCGTCGAGTCCGTGCCGGAACCCGTGCTGACCCTGGAGCAAGTGAGCAAGCGCTTCAATGTCTCGACCAAGACAATCAGCCGCTGGCGCGAACAGGGACTGGTTGGCGGACGGCGGATTCTGTGCAACGGCCGCCGGCAGGTGGGCTTCGTGCAGTCGGTGGTGGATCGCTTTCTGAAGGCCAACGAGCAGCGCGTGTTGCGCGGCAGCCGGTTTTCACAACTGACGGAGACGGAAAAGGAAGAAATCTTGCGGCGTGCCAGTCGCCTGGCCCGCGTTGGCGGCGGCACCTTGACGCAGATCAGCCGGCGGATTGCCCGGCGGCTGGAGCGGTCGCCGGAGACGATTCGCTACACGATCAAGAACTTCGACCGCGAGCATCCCGACCAGGCTTTGTTCCCAGGCGTCACGGGGCCTCTCAGCGCTGATGCCAAACGCTTGATCTACAACTCCTACCGGCGAGATATTTCCGTGGATATCCTGGCCAAACGCTTCCGCCGCACCCGAACCTCCATCTATCGCGTCATCAATGAGGTGCGCGCCCAGCGGCTGCTGGAGCAGCCTCTGGACTACATTCCGAACCCGTCGTTCGACGATCCGGCGTTCGAAGACGCGATTGTCGCGCCGATGCCAGGGTTGGAAGAGTTCGAGGCCCAGCAGCACGACATGCGCGTGCCCAGGGACGCGCCGCCGGAATTGGCTTCGCTTTACGGGATGCCGCTGTTGAGCAAGGAACAGGAGCAGCACCTGTTTCGCAAAATGAATTTCCTCAAGCACAAGGCCAGCCGGATGCGCGCCCGCCTCGACCCGGCGTGTGCCCGCATCGGCGACCTGAAACGCATTGAGGAACTGCAGGAGGAGGCTGAATCCGTGAAGGGGCTGCTGATAAGCTGCAACATGCGCCTTGTCTGGTCGATCGCCAAGAAACACGTGGCTCAAACTGACAACATCTTCGAACTCGTGTCCGACGGCAACATGTCGTTGATCCGGGCCGTAGAGAAATTCGATTACAGCCGCGGCAACAAGTTCAGCACCTACGCAAGCTGGGCGATCATAAAGAACTTCGCCCGCAGCATCCCGGAGGAGAAGCACCGCCGCGAGCGCTACGTGACGGGTCACGAGGAAGTGTTCGAGGCAGCACCCGACATGCGCAGCAACGAGCAGGAACGCCTGGTTTCCACGGAACAGACCACCTATCGCGTGAATCGCCTGCTGGAATACCTGGAGCCGCGCGAACGGCAGATCCTCCGCATGCGTGCCGGCCTGGACGGCGAGAAGCCGAGAACCCTGGAGGAAATCGGCCAGGAGATGAGCATCACCAAGGAGCGCGTCCGGCAACTCCATGTTCGCATTGTGAACAAGCTCAGGACGATTGCCCGCGAGCAGCATCTGGACATGCCGTGATAATTCGCAAGTGACAGCCAGAGTTACACATTCCGGCGAACCCTCTTGTCCGCCAAGGCACGGCTGCGAATAATGACTCCCCCACTTATTCGGCAAGCCTCACTCCGGCTTCGCCATCATCTTCACGCACACCGGTGAACCTACCTCTACCACGGTTCCAGTGGGCGCCAGCTCACCCGTCTTCTGATCGATACGGAAAACAACAATGCTATCGCCGGTTTGATTCTCCACGAGCAGATAGGTTCCCGTGGGGTCGATGGCAAAATTTCGCGGTGTTTTGATCTTCTCGGACTGGTGGCCGACCAGCGTTAGTTCGCCCGTCTTCTCGTCGATGGCGAAGATCGCGATGCTATTGTGGCCCCGGTTCGAGCCGTAGAGAAACTTGCCCGACGGATGAACCTGCACCTCCGCGGTCGATTTCTCGCCTTTGAAGTCCTTGGGCAGGGTGGAAATCGATGTGAGCGGCTTCAACGTTCCAGCTTCAGCGTCGTAGCTGAATGGTGTTACCGTGGAGAGCATTTCGCTGATCACATAAGCGAACTTGCCGCTGGGATGAAAAGCGAAGTGGCGCGGACCGGACCCGGGAGCGACACTGGCCGAGGGCGGATCATTGGCGGTCAGCGTTCCCTTGGCGGCGTCGAACTTGTAGATCATCACCTTGTCCAGGCCCAGGTCGGCCACGAACGCGAAACGGTTGGCGGCGTCAAGGTTGATCGAATGGGCATGAGGCGCGGCCTGCCGTTGTTTGTTCACGCTCGAACCCTGGTGCTGGATGAAGGCGGTCGCTTCTTTCAACTTGCCGTCGGCATCGATGGGTAGAACCGATACGCTGCCGCCGTTGTAGTTGGCGACGAGCACATTTTTGCCCTGCTTATCCACAATGACATGGCAGGGATCGGCGCCTCCCGAGGGTTGCTGATTGAGCAAGCTCAGGTCACCGGTCTTCGGGTCGATCGCGAATGCGCTGACGGCCCCGCTTTTCTTGCCGCCGAAGTTGCCAACCTCGTTGACCGCGTAAAGGAACCGCCGATTGGGGTGGATGGCCAGGAAGGATGGGTTAGTCGATTCACCGGCCAGCACCGGAGTGGTCAGCTTGCCGGTTGCCGGGTCGAGTTCCGAACGATAGATCCCCTTGCTCTTGGCCCCGGTGTAAGTGCCGACATAGACCCACAGTTTCTCGACCTTGGGTTCCTTGGCGGGTTGTGCCGGCTGCGGTTGACCATATGCGGTCGCCGAGTAGAGCAGAACAACAGCGAATAGGGAGAAGAACCAAGAGAGGGAATTCATCGGTGTCATATCGAGTCTCCAAATAACAGGTGGGGGGAGGAAACGGCCGTAAACGTCACGGGGTAGTTTTGCCTCCAAAAGTGCCTATCTGTGTATTCATATGAGTTGTCACGTCATTCAGGAAGATGCCCTGCTCTTTCCCTGCCTGTGCAGCTTGCCGGAATAATCCGTAAGGTCCGCGTAATCGTTAAGAACCAACAATCCGGCAAAAGTCGGATGACCGCTACAACCGATACTATTTACCACGACGTGCGCCATGCTCAAGGTAGGGCGCAGTCCATCACATGTCTTTTGGTTGTATCCGGGCGGGAGGAAAGGCAAACGCGGTTGTTGTCCTGATGCAGGAAACGACTGCGGAATGCCGTCAGCCGATGATTCGACAAGGCAGGACGATCATGGCTCACGCTGGAACAAAGGGCAGCCGCCGCGCCCCGGTGGACCGGTCTTGTGCCGCTGTTCGACTTGCGCCGTGGCAGATTCGTTGTGCCGAAATCGCCCTGGCAGCCGCCGCCATGCTGCTCGCATTTGCCTTGCCGATGCCGGCCCGCAGTCAAGTTCCACCGGCTGGCCCGCCAGCCCCCCTCACCCTACCCTCTCCCCCCGTGGCGGGGGGAGAGGGTAGGGTGAGGGGGCCGGCGGGTAGCCGGCTGGCTTTCCAGCCACCCGGACCGGCATTTCCCGGCCCCGGCTTCCAGCCGCCCCTGCCTGTCGAACCAGTGCCGGTGCCGCCTGCTCCGGCGCCCGCAGCTCCGCCGGGAGGGCCAATGCCCCGAGTGGATATCCCGCCGCCGGCACAGCCTGGTGAGAAGCCTATTTACCCCAGTCCCGTTCTGGCGGGGAGCATTGCCCAGGAAGAACGAATCTTGGGGAAAGAGTATGCACCCACCAAGGCAGACATTGAACTGGAGCAAAAATACCGGTGGGACGTCAACCATGGCGATCCCAAATACACATTCAATATCACCATGGGCTCACCCCGGTTGCTGACCTTCAAGGAAGCTCCTTTCCTGGTTCAGATCGCCAATGAGAACATCCTGGGCTACGCCGTCATCGGCCATGATCCCCGTCAATTCTCTCTGGAAGGGCGCGCACCCGGCATCACCGTCTTGAGCTTTTGGTTCGGCGACCGCAACGATATCACCAAGCAGGTCGTGCTCGGCTATCGCGTCCACGTGCTGCCCGATCCCGGTGAAAGAGAACGGCTGGAGCTCCTCTACCACGCCCTGGAAGCACAGATCAACGCTGCATTTCCGGATGCCGAAGTTCATCTCAATCTGGTGGGCGACAAATTGGTTGTCAGCGGCGAAGTGAAGGATGCCGTGGAAGCAGACCAAGATTCTGCAGATCATCCGGTCCCCCGTTCCGGGACGTGCGGCGGCGCAGAACCCGGCAACGGCAGGTTCGCCGGCTCCCGCGGCCGGTGCTCTTCAATTTGGACCAGCTCAAGCCACCGAGCCTGGAACCAGCTACATCCTTTCAGGCGAAACGAACATTATCAACCTGCTGACCATTCCAGGCGAGCAGCAGGTTATGATCAGGGTCACGGTAGCCGAGGTCGATCGATCCGCCGCCCGGCAAATCGGCCTGAATGCCCTGTTTCACAATAATGCGGGCGTTCAGGTGTTCGCTCAGAATACAGGCACCCTCAGCACTGCCCTTGCCGGCGCAGCCAGCGTGGCTGCCAGCGGTGGCAATCTGCCGGCCGTGATCGATCAGGGACAAATCTCGCTGGCGATCGATGCCCTGCGGAACGTGAACATGGTGCGGACGGTGGCCGAGCCTAACCTTGTGGTCCTCAACGGCTATAACGCCAGGCTTCGGGCCGGCGGCGAGTTCCCCGTGCCGATTATCACCGGCGCGACAGCAGTCGGTGGTTTGTCAGGAACGTCCTTCGTTCCGTATGGCGTGCAGTTGGAGTTCGTTCCGGTCATTACGGACAAGAACCGGATTCGCTTGCAGCTCACGGCTCAGGTCAGCGTCAAGGACCTGGCCGGCGGCACAACCATCGGGACTTCCGTTGTGCCCGGCCTGAACTCGCGCGACATCACGACAACCGTGGAGATGCGCGAAGGCCAGACGCTGGCCATCGGCGGTTTGCTCCAGACCAATCTCAGCAGCGACTTCACGCGAGTTCCGTTGTTCGGCGACTTCCCGTACCTCGCCAACCTGTTCGGCGCCAGCCACACCAATTCGGGCGAGCAGGAACTGGTCCTGCTTGTCACCCCGGAACTGGTGCATCCGATGGATCCCAGGGAAGTGCCGCCGCTGCCGGGCTGCGATTACTTCGAGCCTGGCGACTGGGAATTCTACCTCTACGGCCGCATCGAAAGCCTTCGTCCCTATGACTACCGCGCCCCCGTGATGACCACCATGCACCGGATGCTGGCCTATCGGCGTAGCCGAGCTGCTCTACTTCGTCGGGCCGCATGGGCATTGTGACGAGCAGCATCCTTGATGGTGAGTGGTGAGTAGCCGAATTCGCCAGAATTCGGGGCCTGGGGAGAGAGCGCACCCCCCGAATTCTGGCGAATTCGGCTACGAAATGAGACGCAATTGAAACGATAAGGAAAAACCATGACCTTCAAGTTGCGATTACTGTCCGGTTGGTTGGTAGGTGTGAGCCTGGTTTGGCCCGCGGCGCTGCATGCCGGCGACCCGACCGGCAACCCGTGGTTTCTGGATAACGCTGCCACCATCCCACCCGGTGCTCAGCCTGCTCCGGCTGGGACTTATGTCAACAAATTCATTCAGACCCAGGCGACGCTGGCCGCGGCGGACAGCTTTGTGCTGTACCGGCACATGTTCACGTGCGGCGGTACCGATCTGGGGCCGCTGGGGCGTCATCAGCTTGACCTGATCACCCGACGGTTGGCCGGGGTGCCGTTCCCCGTGGTCATCGAAACCAGCCAGAACGAGACACTCGATGAGACCCGCCGGGACAAGGTCATTGCCCTGCTGGCGGCACGAGGGTTCACCGATCCGACGCGCGTCATCGTCGCCTATGCAGTGGCCGAGCCTTTGTACGGCGAGGAAGTCTACCGCATCTACAATCGTCTTCTCAATGTCGGTCAGGGTTACGGCAACCAGGGTTACGGCAACCAGGGTTACGGCGATTACGGCGGCTATGGCGGCGGCTACGGCGGCGGCTATGGCGGCGGCTACGGCGGCGGTTACGGGGGTTACGGCGGCTATGGCGGCGGCTACGGGGGTTACGGCGGCTATGGCGGTCCAGGTTTCGTCCCGAATGTCGGATTCGTCCCGAACATCCCGCACTGACAGCGGTTCACGGGAATGTAAAAGGATGAAGGATGAAGGATGAAGGATGAAGGATGAAGGATGAAAAAAAGGCAACTGCCGTGATTATTTCATCCTTCATCCTTCACCCTTCATCCTTGTATTGAACAAGTTGGTCAGAGGTGACTCACATGATTCGGTCCTGGAAACGGCGTTGGCTCGCGGGTGTGGCCGGCTTGCTCATTGCTCAAGCGGGCTGCGTTGCACCGGAAATCTTCGGCCTGAGCGGCTTTGTCAAGGACACGCAAAGCACGCGGAGCGGGAACAATGGTCTGCCGCCCAGTCAGGCCGCAAAGGCGTGCCTGGAAGTGGCTGTTAGCTTTGACAAGAAGGGGAACGACTTCAACGCCATCGAGCAGTACGAGAAGGTCCTGCAAATCGAACCGAAGAACAAGGAGGCCATGCGCCGCCTGACCGTTCTCTACGATCACCTCGGCGAATTCGCCAAGGCCGGGGCATATTACGAGAAGCTCGAAAAACTCACGCCGCGGGATGCCAATCTTTTCAACGATTGGGGCTATTCTTGCTTCCTGCAAAACAAGTATGCCGAGGCCGAGAAGCACCTGCGGCATGCTTTGGAGCTGAAACCGGATCATGTGAAAGCACGCAGCAACCTGGGGATGGCGCTGGGACAGCAGGAACGCTACCAGGAAGCCTTCAAAGCGTTTCGTGACGCCAAGCTCAGCGAGGCGGATGCGCATTGCGATCTCGGTTACGTCTACTGCTGCAAGGGCAAGTTCGACGACGCACGGCGGGAGTACACGCTGGCCAGCAAGCTCGATCCTGGGTGCAGCAAGGCGAAGGAGTTGTTGACTCTGATCGATCAGCCGTCGCGGCGCCTCCAGGCAGAAGCCGCGGCCAGGGCAGCCAGGGATGCACGGACGCGCGGACAGACCCTGCCTGCCGGTGGCACAGATATCCTGCCTGTGTCTTCAACCACAGTGCGGCAGAGCGTTGCCGGCGACCAGCCTGTGCTTCGCGCCGGTGGCGTGAATTGGATGCCTGTCGATTACGGCGCCATGAAACCGGCGGCGGAGTAGTTCTTTCCGAGCCCGCAGCGTAAGCAAGGGTAGCGGCAAACCCTTGCTTACGCTGCGGGCTCGGAAAAGCGAGGCCCCGAATTCTGGCGAATTCGGCTACAGATGCTTTCGCATTGACCTGCGGGCGCAACCTGCCTAAAATCATAGCGTTCTTTCCGAGCCCGCAGCGTAAGCAAGGGTAGCGGCAAACCCTTGCTTACGCTGCGGGCTCGGAAAAGCGAGGAACCGCATGAAGGCGCAGCATCGCAAGGAACTGCAAACCAACGTCCTGGCCGATAGCCTCGGACGCTTCCTGAAGAGTTTCAAGTCCGGGTCCAACAACAACCTGTACACGGTGGTCCTTGTGGGTTTGTTGGCGGTTGGCCTCTATCTGGCCTACAATCACTTCCGGCGAACCTCTACCGACAAAGAAGCGACGGCCTGGATGGCGCTGGACGGCGCGACCACAGAAACCGACCTGAAGAAAGTCGCGGATCAAAACGGCGACACGATTCAAGGCCGGCTGGCACGCCTGGGACGGGCGCGCATGTTGCAGCGGCAGGGTGAGGCAAGACTCTTTTCCGAAGAACACAAGAAAGCCCTGGAAAATCTTGAAGAAGCCAGAGGCCTGTACGACAAGCTTGCCGGCGAGCTGCGCGACACGCCGGTCCTTGCTCAGGAAGCGCTGCTAGGCTCGGCCAAGGCCAATGAATGCCTGGGCAAATTCGACCAGGCCCGGGAGAAATATCAGGCGCTTGTCAAGGACTATCCCGACAGCGTGGCCGCCAAGAAAGTACAGGAAGCGCTTGGCAATGATGAGGCCGAGCAAGAACGCTTATGGCAAGAGCGCGTCGAATTTCACAAAAAAATACAAGAGATCGCCGAAGCCAGCAAAAAGAGGAATCCTCCAATACCGAGCACGCTTTGGGATGGAATAGACCCCTTGTTCCGCGACCAAAAAGACCGAGATCCGATCGGCCCCGAACTGCCACCTATTACGAACCCCAAGTAGGCTTAATATGATCCTCGCTTACGCTTCGGGCTCTGACCTGGACTCGGCGACATCCACGCCCAAATTGAGTACGAACATCCTCTCGCTGACCGCCAAGCGCAAGGTGGAAGGGATCCGGCTGGATCAGTATCTGGCCGGCATGTTTCAGGACCATAGCCGATCGGTGATCCAGAAGGTGATCGACGCCGGGGGCGTCGCAGTCAACGGCAGCGCGGCCAAGGCCAGCTACAAGGTGCGGAACGGCGACGAGATCACCATTCGGCTGCCGGAGAGTACGCACGATGCTCCCGTGGCCGAGGACATTCCGCTCACCGTCCTGTACGAAGATGAATTCCTGGCCATCGTCAACAAGCCGCACGACATGGTGGTGCATCCGGCCAAGGGGCACTGGTCGGGCACGCTGGTCAACGCTTTGCGCTTTCACTTCGACCAGCTCAGCGGCGTCAACGGCGACTACCGGGCCGGCATTGTGCATCGCCTCGACCGGGACACCAGCGGCGTCATTCTCGTGGCCAAGGACGAGCAGGTACACCGCGACCTGAGCCTGCAATTCGAGCAGCGCAAGGTCTTCAAGGAATACGTCGCCATTACCCAGGGGGTGCTGGACCGCGACAGCGATTACATCGAGCAGCGCATCGGCCATCACCCGCACGACCGCGTGAAGATGATGGTCACCGACGACGAAGACGACGGCAAGGAAGCGTGCAGCTACTACGAGGTGATCGAGCGGTTTCGTGGCTATAGTTTCTGCCGGATTCATCCGCGCACGGGCCGCACGCATCAAATTCGTGTCCATCTGGCCAGCGTGGGCTGCCCGGTGCTGGCGGACAAGATATACAGTGGGCGTGACTGTCTGCGGCTGAGCGACCTGAAGCCAGGGTTGGATCCGGCGCTGGATGAGGTGCTCATGCCGCGTCAGGCTTTGCACGCTGCTCGGTTGCGCTTGACTCATCCTCGGCTCAAACGAGTTATCGAGGCCGAGGCGCCGCTGCCGGAGGAGTTTGAACGGACGCTGGCGGCGTTGCGACAGCACCGGTCGTGATTTTTAGCCTGTAGGCTCTGTAGCCGAATTCGCCAGAATTCGGGGCCTGGAGAGAGAGCGTACCCCCCCGAATTCTGGCGAATTCGGCTACGTGAGCGCAAACCATGATCCGAAGGGGATTGCGGGTACGGGCACTAACCGGTTTTAACCGGTATTTTGACTCTTTCTCAAATCACCTGTACGCGGCAGTGTACAGTACTTGACACTCTTGGGTATCGCGAATGGCCATGATGGCGATTGAAAGCCAATGCTATCAACATGTTGCGTCAGCGCCGAAAGTTCGGCGCTGAGCCGAACTGTCCACTGCCGCACCCGGTCGTGAGAAAGTGTCGGTATTTTCAAAGTTGGAAATCCGCAAGTCTTTGTTGTTGCAGGAGTTAAGTAAAACTGCTGTCCGAGTACCGGTTAATGCAGCTGGAAATGGGGCAAACCGCGGATTGCAAGCTCAGTTGTGATTGAACACCGCAGCCGTCCACGGAGGGACGAATCGATGACCGACTCACCACTCACCACTCACCACTCACCACTCACCACTCACCACTCACGACTTACTCACTGGCAACGCTGGCTCGTTTTCCTTTTTTTCGCCGTGGTCGTACTGTTCGGCGATCTGGTCGAGCTGCGCTCGGTCTTCCTGAAGCGGCACATGACCGACCTGCAAGTGTATCTGCGCACGGCCTGGGCTGTGCGCAGCGGAACCGACATTTACCAGATCGAAGACGACAATCATTGGCACTATCACTATCCGCCGCTGCTGGCGGTCCTGCTGGCGCCGTTGGCCGATGCGCCGGCGGACGTTGACCGGACCGGGCTGCTGCCGTTCGGAGTGTCGGTGTCGCTTTGGTACAAGTTCAACGTCGCGTGTTTGTTACTGGCTGTTCACTGGCTGGCCTCGGCGCTGGAACAGACCGCGTCCGACCCGGCGGTGCGCGGCCAGCCGCGCGGCTGCCAGCGTTGGTGGGCGTTGCGGATGGCGCCCATGTTGGTTTGCCTTCCGGGCATCGGTCATACGCTCATGCGCGGGCAGGTGAATCTGCTGTTGCTGGCCATATTATGCGGCATGATCGCCGCCGCTCTGCGCGGCCAGCGCTGGCGGGCCGGTTTGTGGCTGGCGGGGGCCATCTGTCTGAAAATCATTCCGGCATTTTTGGTCATCTATCCGCTCTGGCGGCGCAACCGGCGCTGGCTGGCAGGATGTACACTTGGCCTCGTTATCGGTCTGGCAATCATCCCCGCACTCGTGCTCGGTCCACGGCAAACCTGGGCATATGCCGAAGAATGGACCAACGTTCTCGCGCGGCCGGCCTTTGGCGCAGGCACGGACCAATCACGAGCCAGGGAGTTGATCGAGGCGACGGCGACCGACAGCCAGTCGTTGCAAGTGGCGCTGCACAATGCCTTGCACCTGAACGATGATCCCAGGCCGCCGCAACCGGAACTCGGCGTCCGGATCGCTCACTGGCTCCTGAGCGGTTTGTTGACGCTGGTGACGTTCAGCGTCGCGGTCCGCCAGCGGCGTGAAGACGGACCGGCCACGGTCATGGTGGTCGGCGCTTTCATTCTGGTAATGGTTTTGACCAGTCCGGTATGTCATATTCATTACTTCTGCCTGGCGCTGCCGTTGGTGATGGGTATGCTGGCGGCAAGGTGGGAACAGAGCGGCAAACCGCAACTAGGCCCGGGCATGATATTGCTCTTCACTGTTTACATCGCCGGCAATGTGCTTCTCAGCCTGCCCGGCCTGAGAGTGCTGCGCGACCTCGGCCTCGCCGGGCAGGCAAACCTTTTGCTGTGGGTGGTTGGCTGCGCGATGCTGTGGAAGCGGGGGAAGGCGCAAGAAGTGAGGAATCAGCGTCAAGACGACATGGCAATCGCCGCATGATCCCGAAGGAAGGATTGGAAAGCTGTCCTGCTTGATAGACAAATGCACCCGGCAGCTTACGCTGCTCGGCTCGCTAACCTGTCAATATCATCGGTCCTATTTTGCGATGGTATCCTGATGGCTTGACTCGCCTGTTCGGGTGGGTGACGACTGTGTGACGAGGAACACAGCTCCCAGGATGAGCAGGAACGCCAGTCCGGTCCTCCAGGTCGGCATCTCCTTGAAGTAGAAGATGCTGAAAACGGTGAACACGCTGATGGAGATCACTTCCTGAATGATCTTGAGCTGGGTGGCAGTGAACTGGCCGTAACCGAGACGGTTAGCGGGGACCTGCAGAGCGTATTCGGGCAGGGCAATCAACCAGCTCACGAGGAACACCAGAAGGTACGGCTTATGTTTGTAGGACAAATGACCGTACCAGGCCACGGTCATGAAGGTGTTGGACAGGATCAGCAGAATGACAGTACGCATGTCGGTCACGGCGTGGGATAGGATTCCAATCCTGTCGTGGCGACGCTGACAGGATTGGAATCCCGTCCCATAATGCTGGGTAACTGCCGCGCTCCCCTGCGGGTCGCGGCTAAACTTCGGATCCCATAATGCGGGGTAACTGCCGCGCTCCCCTTCGGGTCGCGGCTAAACTTCGGATCCCATAATGCGGGGTAACTGCCGCGCTCCCCTTCGGGTCGCGGCTAAACTTCGGGTACGGGGTGGTTATCGCTTCGGGGCGGCGGCGATGTCGATGCGGGCGCTCACACGGAGCTGGGTGATGAGCCGTTCCCGGAGGCGGTCGCTGTAGACCTCCTTGACCGAGTCCTTGACGTCCTCGAATTTGACTTCCTTGCCCTGTTGCCGCCTGGTGACCAGGATCAGGTGATAGCCGAACTGTGTCTTGACGACGTCGCTCATCTGGTAAGGCTTCAAGGAAAAAGCCGCTTTGGCGAACGGCTCCACCATGCCATCGACGCGCGGGAAGAAACCAACGTCGCCGCCCTGTGCCTTGGAGGGGCAGGCTGATTTCTCACGAGCCAGAGCGGCGAAAGCATCTTCCATCAACCTGGTCCGGGCTTCTTCGCGTGCCAGGTTGTCGGTGGTCAGCGGCAACTTGGCCAGACCGGCGACGACCTGATCCTCAACCTGTTTGCGGCACATCAGCAGTTGCGTCTTGGCCTGCTCCCCGAGCTGGGGATCGTTCGATGCCGGCGTCAACAGGATGTGGCGTGCCCGGACCGTGGAGCCGTCGAACATATCGCGGTTGCCGTCGAAGAACTCGCGCAGGACCTTCTCGTTCGCCTGGGCGGCGACAAACTTTTCCCAGCGCAGCGAGGCGGCGATGTGCTTGCGCAGCTCTACTTCGGTGAGCCTGAGCTTCTGCAGGACATCTTCAAACTTCTTGCCTTCGGTCTTGATCTCATCACCAATTTTCTGCACCTGGGCATCGACCTCTTTCTTGTCGATCTGGATGTTAAGCTGCAACAGGTACTGGTCAATCAGCGAGTTGTCCACGAGGTAGTTGACGATTTCGGGCCGGACTTCCGCATGCCGGGCCGGCGGCACCTGATCGAGGCCGCGTTGCACGTCGCTTTCCATGATCGGCTGGCCGTTGACGGTGGCGGCGACGGTATTGGCAGCCGCTGGGGCCGGCGCGGCAGCCTGGACGGTAGGCACGGCTGGCGGTGTGTATACGGCAGGGGGACCAGGCGGCGCCGGTCTCGGCGGCGGCACGGGTTGCTGAGCGGCAAGAGGCATACCGGCCACGAAAAGCGCGGCGGCCGCCAGGGCAAGTCGATGAACGGTGGCCATAACTATTCTCCTCGTTCCTCAGGATTTGCAATGCCAGCGAGACGCTGGCACCACGATTGGTTCAAACTAGGACATTCACGGAGATTGGGCCAAAGACAACGGCAGTGCCGAGTTTCTGGCTCCAGCTCCGGGCAAAGCGGGGTGATTGTAGCTACCGGACCGGTCTGCGCCGAGACGAAAATTCGCTCGCCTCCGGGTGCAGGACATGGTTTGCAACGGCGCATGAAATACCCTGGAGGGACACTTTCTCAAACCACCTGTACGCGGCAGTGTACAGAGCCGGACACTCTTGGGCATTACGCATGGCCATGATGGCATTTTAAGGCCAATACCATCAACAAGTTGCGTCAGCGCCGAAAGTTCGGCGCCGATCCGAACTGTCCACTGCTACCTGCCAGCTGTGAGAAAGTGTCCCCTGGAGGCTCTGTAGCCGAATTCGCCAGAATTCGGGGCCTGGGGAGAAAGCGCACACCCCCGAATTCTGGCGAATTCGGCTACGTCAAGCGCAAACCAAGTCCTGCACCCATTGTGACCCGCCGCCGGTACCTCACCACCTCATCCTACCCGGATCGCCTCCTTCATCTCTCGCACGGCTCGTTCCATGCCGACGAGGATGGCGCGGGAAATGATGCTGTGGCCGATGTTTAGCTCTTCCAGGCCGGGAATGTGGGCTACTGCCTGGACGTTGGTGTAGGTGAGGCCGTGGCCCATGTGGACGTGCAGGCCCTGCTCGCGGGTGAATGCTGCCGCTTCCTTGAGGGTTTCCAACTCGCGCTGGCGGCCGGCGGCGGTGGCGGCTTCGGAATAACGGGCCGTTTGAATCTCGACGGCCTTGACCCCAAGCTGTTTGGCGGTCTCGATCTGGCGCAGGTCCGGATCGAGGAAGAGCGACACTTCGATGCCCGCCTCGGTCAGGCGTTTCACGGCTTGTTCGACGGCTTTCTGGTTGGCGACGGCATCCAGCCCGCCTTCGGTGGTCAATTCTTCACGGCGTTCGGGCACGAGCGTTGCTTCGTCGGGTTTAACGTCGCAGGCGATATCGACGATCGCATCGACGGCGGCCATTTCCAGATTGAGCCGCTGGGTTACCACCTGCCGAAGCACGTAGAAGTCGCCGTCCTGAATGTGCCGGCGGTCCTCGCGCAGATGGACCGTGATGCCGTCGGCTCCGGCGAGCATGGCCAGCACGGCAGCGGCCACGGGGTCGGGTTCATCGGCCTTGCAGCTTGCCGGACGGTGGCGACGTGATCAATGTTGACGCCGAGTCGGATCATGGTTTCCTCCATTCAAGATGAAGACACTACGTGCGTTACTACCTGACGCGCTGCTATTCTATTAGGCGAGCGGCGGATAATAATTTACCATCCCTCGCTGGCGCTTCGGGCTAGTGTGACATTGGCCCGAAGCGTCAGCGAGGAATGGCATCACTTGCCGCTCGCCTTACTGGATCTGGCTTCTGAAGTGTCGATAGCGCTCGGCTTCCTTGCTCAAGATCTTGTAGCCGATGAAGGCCGCAACCAGGTCAACGACTCTGTCCAGTATCCAACCGAATGGTCCGAGGAGGCTCAGCCAGCTCAGGAGAAGCCCCGAAAGGATGATGACGAGCACCACGGCAAGCGGCACGCTACGCACTCCCCACGATGCGCGATAGCTTGAATCAAAGATCATGCCCAGCATGGTGCGCACTTCCACATAAATGTCCCAGACGAGCCAGATTCCCCAGCGGCCGCGCGGCGTGGCGCCCGGCGGCGGTGGTGGTTGGAGCATCTGAGCCGCGGCAGGGAGAATGTGCCGGGCGGCATCAGTCAAGACATCGGGAGAATCATTCCTGGACTTGGTTTTCTTCAGCCGCCTGGTCACATGCTCGGTCACGCGCTCTTCCAGGTCCTTGGTGTCCTGCAATCTGGCCACAAGATCTTCCAACTGGTGGATGCGCTGTTCCAACGCGGGGGGGAATGCCTGGGTCACTACGAGGGGAGCAACAGGCGGCGGACCGTTGGCCGGTATTGTCACCGGATGCGGTTCTTCGGGGCTGGGACTGTCGGGAGCTTCGGGTTTGATGGGTGCGGCAGAACTGCCCGGCGACTCGGGGGGCGGGGCCGCCGCCGGCTGTTCGCTGACGTCCGGCTTGCTGCTGGAAGCGTCTTTAAGCTGCGCGTCGGCAGGCGCGGTTGCCGCTGCTTGCTCACTCGGGGGTGAGGCCTTTTTCCGCCGGAATAAGCTGAGTCGCCGCATACAAGTTATCGAACTGCTGGAGAGTACCGTGCGCACGTCCACTGTGGACGGGCCGAGGGACAAGTTGGGCGAGCGGCAGAAGATAATTTACCATCCCTCGCTCACGCTTCGGGCCAATGTCACACTGGCCCGAAGCGTGAGCGAGGGATGGTATCACTTGCCGCACGCCTTGGCAACCTGCCCCACGAACCATCCTGACATCTCCAGCATAGACCTATTCAGCGTGCGTTGCCAGTCCGTCCGGACAAATCGCTGTCACAGCACCATCTGCTTGAGAGACTTCAAAGGCAGCGCTTTGACGACCGTGCGAGCTGGTTTGGCCGCTATCAGCACCGGCTCGCCGGTCTGGGGGTTGCGGCCCATGCGCTCCTTGGTCGCGGGTTTCATCACCCGCTTGATCTTGATCAGGCCCGTCGGGATGGTGAACAGGCCGGGGCCTTTTTTGCCCACCTCGCGGTCGATCAACTGCCCCAGGGCATCGAACAACGCGGCCACCTGTTTGCGGGTCAGACCCGTCTGCTGGGCCAATTCCTGATAGATTGCTGTCTTCGTTGCTGGTTTCTTGTCGGCCATGCTGATCCTCACTTTTCTTGAGTTAGGGAAAGCGTAACTTTACCTCGGTCAATGCGAAGGTTAGGAACCGCGCGGCCACTTGTCAATCAAAAAACGCCGAAAAATCAGGGATTTTTTGCAAATCGCTTGCGGAGAGGGGAGTTTTTTCGGAGAATTTACAGCACTTTGACGGCGAAAGGCAGGGTGTAAACCAGCCGGTATTGGCGTAAGTCAATCAATGGCAAGTGGTTGCGATCATTCTGGTCACGGAGTGCGTGTGATGCGAGACTATGTCGTTATCGCCACCTGGCCGTTCGGTCAGGCGGCAGTCAGGGCCGCTGTTCAGCTGTTGCAACAGGGCAAGCCGGCACTCGACGCGGTCGTTGCCGGGCGCAGGCAGTGGAGGATGATCCGAAGGTGACGTCGGTCGGCTACGGCGGTCTGCCCAACGCCATCGGCAGCGTGCAGTTGGACGCCTGCGTGATGGATGGACAGACACTGGCATGCGGCGGAGTGGCGGCTTTGGAGAATGTCCGGCACGCTGCGGCGGTGGCGCGGCGGGTGATGGAGAAGACGACGAACCTGCTGCTGGCGGGCGAGGGCGCTCGGCTGTTCGCCGTGCAGCAGGGCTTCACGCTGGAGAGCCTGCACACGCCGGAGAGCCTCGCCGAGTGGGAAAAGCGCCGGCAGCGCAAACCGGACCAGGAAGCTCCTCAACCGTCCGATAGCCATGACACGGTCACGGTGCTGGCTCTGGATCAGCAGGGCTTACTGGCCGGCGTGTGCAGCACGTCGGGACTGGCTCACAAGCTGCCGGGTCGAGTCGGCGACTCGCCGCTGATCGGCGCTGGGCTTTACGTCGATAACAGTGCCGGCGCGGCGGGCGCCACAGGGTGCGGCGAAGAGATCATTCGGGCCGGCGGCAGTTTGCTGGTGGTCGAGGCGATGCGCGGCGGGTCCAGCGCTCAGGAGGCGTGCGAGGCAGTGGTGCGCAAGATCAATGCGCTGGCGGTGCGTCGCGGCGTTCATCCGGTACACGTGGCGTTCATTGCGCTTGACCCCAAGGGGCAAGTGGGAGCGGCGTGTACGGCACAGACGGGGTTTCAATACGCCGTGGCCCGGCCTGGGGAAATGGAGTTGCTCAACGCGCGAGAAATCGGTGCAGAGGCAGAATAACCCGCTTGCAGTTTCACGCTCTCCGAGCCACTGATAATTCTTGCTGACTTGTGCCCAAGCGCTTTACTTCATAAAACGTTAGCATTAACTTAGCGCCTGTAAAAAAATAACTTCGCAGTTTGGTTTTGCAGGGTGCCATGCCCACGGCTCTGCGTGGGCATGGAAAGCCGTCAAAACATGCCCACGCAGAGCCGTGGGCATGGCACCCTGCGAAGCATGTCGCTCCGATGCTGCGGTTTTATTGTCTTACAGTCGCTTAATGTGCAATTTCCTTCTACGATCTCATCCATTCCAGCGGGGTGCGGCATGTCTGTATTGCGGCGACGCGGATTCACCATGGTCGAATTGGTAATAGTCATCGCCATTATCGTGATCCTCTTGGCATTACTTCTGTCCGGGGTGCAGAAAGTAATGGAGATGACCAATCAATTCAAATGCGCCAACAACCTCAGGCAACTCAGCTCAGGTTTCATCGCGCACCAGACCCAGTACGGCAACTTTCCGGACGGCGGCGAGAGCGGGAATCCGCTTAGTTATCCCCGGCTCCTAGATGCCAATGGTGTTCCGTATGCGACGCCGAACCAGAATTTGGGCTGGGGCTACCAAGTCCTGCCATTTATCGAGCTAACGACGGTGTGGAGTATTCAATCACAAGCAAACAACGACATGGCTGTGCGTGGCAAGGTCATCCCGCTTTTCTTCTGTCCCAGGCGGCGTTCCCCGAGAACCAATTATGATTCCCGCTGGGGCAACATTGCGACGACCGATTACGCCGGCAACGGCGGGGTCGAGCAGACCCCTGTCGTTGGTGCGTTTCTGGGGAACGGCCTGAATGGTGTCGTGGTTAGGCGTCCCAATCCAGCAGACAGCACCAGAAGTCTCCCCGTCAACCAGGGCAACATTTCCGATGGCGCCTCCAACACGTTGATGCTCGGCGAAAAATACCTGGACCTGAAAAATATGGCCGCGGCACAGGCCAACACGAACGCCCAGCTGCCGGACGCGGACGCCCAGGGTTACACCTCAGGCTGGGATCGGGATGCCATACGCTGGGGGAACAATGCGCCCGCCCGGGACCAGTACCTCGGCTACCCGGTCAACAGCAATTCCCCGTACGATTATGTGTTTGGCTCTTCGCACCCATTCAACTTCAATGCCATCTTCGCCGACGGTTCACTCCATCGCATTCCCTACACGATCGACCCGGTTTTGTGGCAGCACATATGCCAACGCAACGACGGGTTCGGCGTGAATCTCAGCGGCATGTGATTGATGAATGGGTCAAACCCAGGTGGCGTTGTGGGGGCAAGTTTCCAACTTGCCCAGAGGTCTGTCACTGACAAGTTGGAAACTTGTCCCCACAACGGTTGATATCTGAGCAGCTCAATCAATGATGTTGTAGTACAAGACCACCTGCTGATTAAACCCAGCGCCGGGGGAGGTCTGCGCACGCGGATCAAATTTAGGCTGGGAGCCGGGATTGCTGCCGAGCACCGAGCGATCGACGATGCTGAACATGCGATGGCGGATGTGCCGGTTCTCGCTGCGGCCGATCTCGGCGCCGATGGAACCGTCGTCGTTCACCTGGTAGAATCCGACCGTGAGCCAGACGGCGAAGACGTTGCTGCGGCAGCTCATGTTATTGTAAATCTTGGTCATCAGCTCGCACTGCTGGTAGGGATGAGTAACATTCGCCACCCGGAGCAGCGGCTGAGAAATGCCAACCCCGCTCGCGTGGACATTGCTGAATGTGGCCGTGAAGGTGTAGGGGGTGGTTGTGCTGACGGACTGCACAGTCACGACTTCCCGATTGGCCGTGTTACTTTCTACGATTAGTTGCGTACCTGCGCAAATGCTCCAGGGAAGGCCCCCAGTGGTGGTGCCGCTCAACATGGGTACGGGGGTTTGACTCGTGGCCGTTGCCGGCACTGTGATGGTTTGAGCGGTGTTCGCCGTAGTTGCGACGTTAGTGTTGAATAGGACAACCGAGGCGCAGGAATGTGTCTTCAATGCCGTTCGGCGGATTCTGCGGCAATTGGTCGCGTAGGCACTTGAACGGGTTGAAGGTCGCGCTCAAAGCGTTGTTCGGATTGCGCA
Organism: uncultured Gemmataceae bacterium; assembly: GCA_963804745.1. GTDB lineage: Bacteria > Planctomycetota > Planctomycetia > Gemmatales > Gemmataceae > CAWDRY01. The sequence goes on along the minus strand of CAWDRY010000016.1, from coordinate 100,015 downwards.
GGGCGACGAGCTGGTTGAACATGGCATCCACCTGGGCATTGGGGTTGCTGCCGGTCGTAGTGTAAAAGCCATTCACGGTTTGTGTGTCGCAGATGGCCCGGAAAGTCTCGAGGTCCCAGATTGTGTTGAGGTTTATCAGGCCAGGAATCCGCCCGTCGGCCAGCGGTACCCCGGTCGCCCGGCTGTGGGTTTCCAGGAATTCAAAGGCCCGATAGAGATTGGGAGGCTGGTTCGTGGCGGTAGGGTTAAACCACGGCGCCATGTGGGTGAAAGGCACGGAGGCCTGAGTGGTGCCAGTCACAAATTGCTGCGTCAGCTCATGCGGTTTGTAGGCGGAGACGTGCAGCAATTCCATCGGGCTGATGAGCTGCCGGTCGAGGTGGACCAGCCAGTTGAATGGTTTGGTAGGAGTGTTATTCGCACGGAGGAACGTTTGTCCCGTCCCGACTATTTGGATGCCGCAGATTCCGTTGTCGCCAGTGACGGACCCGTGGTCGTTGAGACATCGGGGTCGTATTTCTGAAGCCAGTTGTACGTGATCGTTGGCGAAGAACCGGTTACTCCGGTGAACTTCACATAGTTGCCTTGAGTGTACGTAGTAGCAGTCAAGGCCGCGTTCGTGTTTGTACTAGTAGAGTTTTTCGAGAGAGTAATGCTCGTGTTCGGCGTAACCGCTCTGATTTTAGTACAAGCACTATCAGTAGCGATTCCTGGGCCAGATATAACCTGGCCAATCGCTAGTCCAGCAGTATTTGTCACAGTAACTGTAGGGCTGTTATTGGTCGTGCTGCCAATGAAAGTGGTAGGATTGGTGGATGTGACCGGTGTAAACGTGGTTAGTTTATTATTGATCTCTCCGTAGTAAGTCGTGGTTCCGACAGTGATTGACCATAGTGAGCCATTATCGTCCGTGTTAAAGTAAAAGTAAAGGTCATATTGGGGATAAGGACTATTGATGCTGATCGTTATTGTCTTCTTGAGCTGGACGGACATTAGTTTCTGAAACGCGACGCTGCCGACCTTGGGGCAATCATCGAACCAGTCAGTAGCATTCCAGGTGACACTGCCGGTCGTCGGATTGCCGCTGCTGTCCTTGAGATTACTGGCAGTTCCCCTCTCCCAGTTCTCCGCACCGTTGTCGGGGGTGTTATTCCAATTTCCCTGGGGGATGACGCCGGTAATATCGGTCGGGAGGAGTGGACCAAGGGGAGGGGGCCAAACCGGTCGCGAATTGATAGCCGATACTATTGGTCTGTGGCACGAGCAGCGAACTGAGGCCCGCATAAGGCTGTGGACGGCCGACGGAAGCACGACTGGTTTCGTTGTTGCTCCACGGTGGGATGTTCTCCATGTAATCGACGGTTACATAGGGATTGTAGGTTGGCCCCGGAGTATCATTGAACGGCATGGCCGGACAGGCCAGGCGTTGCAGCAGCAGCGTCGGCGGCGTCGGGATGACGGCAAATGTGAAGCCGCTGGTGGTGTGCGTCTTGGCAAAGGCGGCCGTGAAGGTTGGTGGAGTTGTAGTCACCGACTGGACAGAGACAACTTCCTGATTCATGGCGCTGCCAGGCTCGATCAGGAGGTACGAGCCGGCAGTGATGCTCCAGCCGTTGCCAATCAGCGTGGCGGGAGTTGCACTTGTGGTAGTCGGCGCCGGTGTGAAATTATTGACGGTGACCGTGCCTGCGGTATTGACCAGCGTGCTGGAGGTCAACGGCACCGGGATGACGGCAAATGAGAAGGGGGCGGTGTGCGTCTTGGCAAAGGTGGCCGTGCAGGTGCCGTTGGTTGTATTCACCGAGCCGTTCGTGACAGTGACAAGTTCCTGATTCGTGGTGCCAGGCTCTATAAGGAGTTGCGTGCCGTCAGCGATGGGCCAGCCCACGTTACCCACGTTGCTAATCAGCGTGGCTGGAGTTGCAATTGTGCTGGTCGGCGCCGGCGTAAGAGTGATGGTGGCCGTTCCCGCTGCCGCGACCGCCGTGCTGGAGGTCAACGTCGTTTGCGGAAAGGTCATCTGCGTGTTTGTTACTGTCGGCGAGACTCCTGTAACAGCGGACGGGCCAATCAGGCAGTAGCCGTTGCCAGTAGCATTACCAGTGGTGGTACTGGAGGGCTGGATCACCACGCTGCTGGATGTGGTGACCGGGGTGCCGTAATAGAAACCATTATCCGGAGATCCCAGCAAGTTCGCCGGGGCGCGGAGACTCGCGTTCGGCGGGGTGATCAGGATTCGATAAGGCTGGATCTGACCGTTGTTGAGATCGAGCGCGGCCGTGCCGTCATAGTCCCGTGCTGCTGTGTTAAGGTCAGCGGCAAACGTGTTGAGCAATTCAGCCCACACTTTCCCGGTCGTGTATTCCGCATAGGCCTCGTTGAGCACAACGCGCGGGATTTCGGTGCCGAAGAGCCATTCACTGCCATCGCCCTTCCAGTTGAAAGGCGTCATGTAATTGTCGTCGTCAATGTAATCGACAAAGTTGACGGCCAGTTGAGCCAACTGCCGCTGTGTGGGGGTGTCGGAAACACCAGTCGCCTTTTTCAGAGCGTTGAAAATGTCCCGGGCCAAATTCTGCCGGTCGGTCTGGGCCTGGTTGAACGTTGTCGTATCGGTGATCTGACCGTTGGCGCCGGGCGCCGGGTAGGGCGTCAACGCCCGATTGAGGTCTATGCGCGGGGTGATAGCCGGCCTGCTGTCGCGATGATAACTGTGTGTCGTCACCTGCCAGCGGGACCTGGCGTTGCTGAAACTGGTGGGACACAGACGGAACAAGTCGCAGCCCAACCACGGCGAGCCGGTGTCGCCGTAACGATAGAGGGCATCCAGGTTCCACGCGCCAAACCAGGGCCTGGACAGGTCGTAGAGCATGGGATTATTAGTGAATTCGCCGTTCAGAGTCTGATCGTAGCCGCTGGTTCCAGTGGACAAACCCGGAAAAATCGGGAAGACATTATTTCCGGCCGGCAGGCTGAAGCGGGTGGTGATCACACCACTGGTTGTTACAGAGTCACTATCCCACGCTGCATACCAATGAGGTATCGGGATGGATGACGCGGAACCAATGGATGGATTCGGAATCCCGCTGGATGCATACTTGCCTCTGATTACCACGGGCGTCGTGCGCCCATTGATGAGGTAGGACCACTCACCCGACGGGCCAGGGTACGAGGTTGCCGACGGGTTCAGCACCCACATCGGGCTTACTTCCCACGGGCCCAAGCCCTGGTTGGAGCCTTGGCCCTGCGTCCCCGCCCTGACGTTGCCGGCGGTGTTGAGGTTGATCTTGCCGTCCAGGTCAACGATGAGGGGAGCGAACAAGGGCTTGTACCTGCGGCCGTCCGGCGTGACGAGGGTCGGATAGCCCAGGTCGAGCCACACGCTGTCGTTGCCCCCGGTCCGGCCGAACATGTTCTGAACGTCGTAGTTGTGCCGGCAGTGCTCTCCGGCGTTTGCAGACCGGCCACGCGTTGCGACTTGAACGATACAGCCATGATGTGACTACTGGAGTCGATGGCCGCGAGGAACGGACAGGTGGCATCGGGAAAGGTGTAGTTTGTCGGCGCTCGCTGCCGTACATGTTCTCGGCAAGACTTAACCCGTTGATCCCGGAGCTAATCTTTGTTGTATCAACCGGATAGATGAGCTGTGACAGGAAGAATTGCAGCAGCAGTTCCTGCTCGGCGTCGGCTTGGGTCTTGTTCTGGCTCTGGGCCGTTGCCAGCGCCGAGGCGCTCTGGTTCTGGGCATAAAGCACGAAGGCCAGGCCGATGATGGAAAACAAAGTCAACATCGACAGCACCACCAGCAGGATGATGCCGCGACGGGGTTCCGGTGAAATGTGATGTGGCCGTAACATGATGGATTTCTCCGTGAGAAGGGTAAACTCCTACAGGTCTTGCACGATGGTAATCTGCCGCGCTTGCTGGGTCTTGGCGTCCCAGGTGCGCAGCGTGATACGGATTGCGCTGATGATGTAAGAAGGGCTTGGTTGAGTGGACGAATCAAATAACATATTCCCTGGAACGTCCACAAAGTCTGTATCTCCTGGAAAGGCATTATTCTTCCCGCGCATGATCTGCACCTGGAACGATATCACGTCGTTGACCACCAGGTTGGCGGCGTTGGGCAAGGGGGTGGATGCCGAAAGCGGAAAGGTGTAGGCGTTCAGATTGAGGGCGCGATTGGCCTGGGTCGTTAGGTCGCCGGGACTGTTGAAAAGCGAGTTGGTCGGGTTGCGGCTCATGTCCGGATAAGATCCTGAAATCGGGCTGACATAACTCACCTGCGTATTGTCAGGCACCACGACGTACTGGCAGCGGTAAAGATTGTACAACGGATTCGATCCAGCGTTCGTATTGTTGGCCTGAAGGAAGTAAGCGACCTCGGCCCACTGGCTGGTAAAAGTGTTCCCTTCCTGGCAGCGGGCATCCGTCTGCGACAGCGTGGCGTCAAAGCTCGTCTGGGCCGTTGGCAGAGTGGAACCGGACGGCAGACTGCTGGTTGACACGAAGCTATCCGGCTTGTTGCCGCGGCGGCGGATCGTGAAATGGAGAACGTGATCGGTGGCGCGATAAGAGAAAATATTGTCGCCGTCATGGCCCTCGAGAACATACGGTGGGATCGGCACCGTGGGTGGAGCGGGCGCACTTCCTTGGCGGATGACGAAGAAGCCTTGCACCGGCGGACCGGTTTGCCAGAAAGCCGGATCGCTGAGCCGGCGATTGCCCTCGAAGTGGGGCCAGCCCAGATCGTTGCGGAGCGCGATCGCCGGGGTGCGCATCCTGGCTTCCGCGTCGGCGACGGCCTTGAGTGTCTGGATGCAAGCCTGGCCCACTGTGAAGATCTCGGCCAGGATGACCATGATGAACAGGATCAGCGCGACGGCGACCAGCAGTTCCGGAAGCGTGAAGCCGTTTCGTCGTCGCATGATAAATGCTCCTAACCAGGCGTTAGCCCAAGAATCTTCACCATCAAGATTTCAAAACCTCTAAGGAAGGCAGGAAGGCAGGAAATAAGAGCCAACTCGAACCGCCGGTTGACGAATCTCGTTGAAACACTCACCTTTTGTGTTCTTTTCCTGTATTCCTGCCTTCCTTAGAGTCCGCTCCCTTACGGTCGCGGCTCGGAAACAGAATGACTAATGACTACTTTCTTCCAGCTCCCCTTTCGAAGACTCCGGCCACGTTTTCCAGGACGACCAGGGTGCCGTTGGTCGTCGTCATGCGGATTGGCGTCTGCAATTCGAGCTGGATGGCGCCCCCGCCGGCGGTCGAGCTGGGTTCCGTCACGTTGGCGATGCGATAGAAGAAGCCGTGCGCCTGGCCGTTCACGTCGAGTTGGGTGGCGTCGAGAATCCAGCCGCCGCGCTGCACGTTCGGCTTGGCGCCGCTCCAGGTGAAGGAAACCATCCGGGTATCCTTCGTAAAGGGCACGTTGGGATAGGCGTCTTCGGGCTTCAGCGCGGATCTTCCGTTGTAGACCACGACGGTGAGATCGATCACCGAGGGGACCGAGGCACTGGGCTGGCGGAGCATGTAGGCCCAGGAATAATGGCCCTCGCGGGTGAAGCTCTGCGACGCCGGCTGCCCGTTGGGGTCAAACGTAATGTCGTCGAGCAAGGTAAACCAGCGTGCGCTGTCACTGGACGATTTAACGTAATTGGGTTTGCAGCGGGCGATACCGCCGATGGGGCTGGGGTTGGGGAGGGCATCCACGCCGAACGGATCGACGTAAAGCGCCCGCGAAAGCACGCCGGAAGCGGGCGCCGGGTCGAACGTCATGGCGACCGGGTCGGTCGTGTCCGTCGGATAGCGCAGGCTCCAGATTTGAGCATTGGCGGCGGCGTTGCCGGCGGCGGCGGCCGCGCGGTAATCGACGACCGCGTCGCGCATCTGCAAAGCTCCGACGGGGAAAAGCGTCAGCAATCCCAGCATACCGAAGGACATCACGAAGATGGCCACCAGCACTTCGACCAGTGTTATGCCTTTGCGCTGCGTCATGATTTTCTCGCTTTCTACATCATCGTGCCTAATTCGGCAGGACACTGGCCCGAAGCGTTAGCGAGGGCCGAAGCATCCCTCGCTAACGCTTCGGGCCAGTGTTGCAGAGTCACACACGGTCATTTTGTTCGTCGTTATCTGCAACTCGCTACTGACCACTCCGGGGGCTTACGCCGCCCGGCTCGCCACTATTCGTTACCCGGTCGCTTACGCGACTCGGCTCGCCACTATTCGTTACCCGGTCGCTTACGCGACTCGGCTCGCCACTATTCGTTACCCGGTCGCTTACGCGACTCGGCTCGCCACTTGCCACCTTCACATCCCTGAAGCCTGCGGGTCCCTGGCCAGTGAGTAAGGGTCGCCGCTGGTCGTGTCCACCGGCACGGAGGCGATCAGGCCGGTGCGGACATTGATCGACAGGAGAATCGTGCCGCCTTGCTTGGGATCGGTCTGATTCGTGTCCCGGACCCATAGAATGATCCGGTCGCCGACTGTGCCGCGGGTGATGACGGCGCCTGAGGGCGAGAAGAGGATGTCGTAGCCCGTCCCCGCCGGATTGACCGGGAGGGTGGGCGGGGTAGTAGTAATAGTGCTCAACGTGAGAAGGCCGCTCGTGCCGGAAGTCACGTCGATGGCCACGTCAGCGGGGAGTTGCAGCGACGGCTGGCCCGCCAGCGGCTGCGGCTGGCGGATGATCCGGTAGTTCGTGGTCGCTGGGCCGGAGACAGTCGACGCCAGAGTGATTGATCCACTGCTTACGCCGGTAATGCGGTGGAGCAGTCCACCCCCATTCAGCTCGAGATAATCACCCGGTTGTACCACCCCATTGGGATTGACGACGGTAAAGGAGCACGTAGTCGCCGTTGGGAGTGATGGTGCCGCCGCCGAAATCGTCAGGTTGCTGGATGTAGTCGATGATACGCATGTAGTTGGCATTGCCGTCGATGGCGTTTGGGTCCGACCGCAGCCGGACACCCGTGCTCCGGCGGTCGCGCCCGGCGAATTGTTTGCTGAGAAACACCGCGCCCTGAACAAGGCCGGCCGATTTGCTGACCTTGGCGCCGTCCTGAGTGCGCATAACCGTAAACACGCCCAAGCCGAGGATGGTCACGATGATAGCGATAACCACCAGCATTTCCGCCAGCGTGAAAGCGGGTCGCCGCCCGTGAGCAGTGGGAATCGTGGTCATGTTTGATTCTCCTGGCGTTTGCTTTTCATTTTTCAACACAAAGACACAAAGATCACAAAGAAGAAACGGAATTTTGGTGTCTTATGCCGATCCTCTATTCGTTACCCGGTCGCTTACGCGACTCGGCTCGCCACCGACACCCGGTCGCTTACGCGACTTGGCTCGCCACCGACTTAGCGGAGGTTCCTGCTGTCGATGTTGTCGCCGTCGCCGATGGTGTTGGCCTGTGTCGTCACCCAACCTGACAAGTTGGCACTCAAAGGGGTCCCCAGGTTGGCGTTTTTTCCTGGGGAGAAGACGACAAAATCGAACTTCGCCTGGGTCGGATCCGTGGTGTTGTCGGTGAAGACCCGGATAAAAGCCAGTGGGCTGCCCCAGGCATCGACTATTTCCATGAGACCGTCATTGACCCTGTTCTTGAGTTCCGAGGTGCTAAGCAATGTCTCAGGATCAACCGAGCCGCTGCAGCGGTACTGCTTCAAAGCGAGAAAGATGCAAGCCGACGATTGGCCGTTATAGTCGTTGAACGCATGTGTCCCGGCACTTTGTAATGCCGGATACTGCTGGCTATACAACGACTCCAGTGAATGTGGAGGAGAAAGAGCTTCGGCGAAAGTCCTGGGGAAGGCCTGTGCCAGCTTGTCCTGGATGTAGATTTTCCTTACCTGCGGAGTCTCGCTCGAAGCCCCCACGGCCGATAAGTAAGTGGCTGGGATCCGTTCGGTCCTGGCCTGATTCACCACGCTGACATACTGTTTGTTCAGCGCGCCCTGACCTTGCGCACGGTGTCCTCGGAGCGTTTCTGGTTCTGGTCGCCCATCACCTGGGTAAGCACGGCCGCTCCCAGGGCCATCAGCGTTAGCATGATCCCGATTACGACCAGCATTTCGACCAGCGAGAAGCCGGATCGCTGCCGGCTGGTTGGAGAGTCAGGGAGTTTCATGGCAATTCTCCTTATCATTTCGAAACACCGAGGGGAGACCCCCCGGCAAAATTCGCCTGGTCATCGCGGCCGGAGCGTGACAGGGCTCCCGGATTGTTCGGCGACCAGACCGTCCCGCTGGTGACAGTGCCAAAGATCCCGTCCTTGCCGGCGGAGATGATCTGGAACGTCGTGTCGTTGTAATAGAGAAGGGGGTTCAGGCTTTTGACATACGGTGAAACGGGCAACACAGTGCAATCCGAGCTGCCGTACTTGTTGTAGTTGTTGTTGCCATACGAGCTGAAGTAGGCGAAGCACGTGCCGTAGTAGTCCTTGTAGGAATAGAAGCTATTGCCGTGAATCGAAACCAACCGCTCCGACCTGAATCCGTAAGCCGGGCGGCGCGGGCCGGTCAGCAGCGCGGGGTTGGTGAGGTCGGTAGAGAACCCGGCACAGCCAGGCGTACTGCCGCTAATAGGGATGCCGCCCAGAAAGAAGACGAGGCACTGATCGCCTTCCAGGGTCACGGGAAGCGTGCCGCCGCACCCTGTCCAGTCGATGCCCGTGCTGGTCCAGGGCGTCCCCTTTTCAATGCCGGGGAACATGGCTCTCAGGTACACTACCGAGTCTCTGTCCAGGGCTTGTGTCATATCGTACTGGCTTAACAAACTGCACAGCTTGATTCGGCTGGGGGGCGGCCCCGGGACTTGGGTGTAAGTTGCCGTGAAGTTCACCAGAGCTGTTTCCAGTTGCTTGATCTCACCCATGTTGCGCGTGCTGTTGCCCAGGTCAATCACCTTGGAATACGCCGAAAGGAGCAAGCCCATGAGCACCGCGATGATGAGCATGACGATCAGCAGCTCGACCAGCGTGAAGCCGGGCCGCGCGTTCGTGTTGTTCCGTACTGCTTTCATGATACCTGTCTCCTGATAAAGCGTCTTCAAGTGTCTCACAGTTCCGCGAGCGGAAGGCATCGGCCATCCGGTTGTTATTCTCATGCCCCCTTGGTGGACAGTCCTTCGATCAGGCTGATCATCGGCATGAACAGGGCGATGACGATGGTGCCGACGATGCCGCCCAGGACCACGATCATGACCGGCTCGAGCATGCTGATGAGGCTCTCGACCAGCACGTTCACTTCCTCGTCGTAAACGTCGGCGATCTTGTAGAGCATGGTGTCGAGGTCGCCGGTCTCCTCGCCCACGTCGACCATGTTGACGACCATGGCGTCCACGACCTTGCTTTCCTTGAGGGGCTGGGCGATGGTTTCGCCTTCGCGGATCGACTCGTAGACGCGCTGGTACATGCGTTCGAAGACGGCGTTGGTGGTCGTGTCGCGGACGATGCTGAGGGCCTCGAGGATGGGCACGCCCGAGGCGATGAGCGTCCCCAGCGTGCGCGTGGTCCGGGCCACGGTGGTCTTCTCGATGAGCTGACCCATGATCGGCATCCACAGCTTGAACCGGTCGAGGGCGTAGGCGCCGCTCTTGCTCTTGCGGATCAGCCATAATATGAACCAGACGACGATCGGAATGGCGGGCAGCCAATACCAGTAGGTGGAGAACCAGTTGGAGATGCCGATCAAGGCATTGGTCAAGGCCGGCAATTCCTTGCCGAAGCCCTTGAAGATGTCCTTGAACTTGGGAATGATGAAGACCATGATCCCGCTGAGGATAAGGACGGCGATCAGGATGACCACGATGGGGTAGATCATGGCGCCGATGACCTTGCGCTGGAGCATGCGCGCCTTTTCCTTGAAGTCGGCCAGGCGTTTGAGGATGACTTCCAGCGCCCCGCCCGCCTCGCCGGCCCTGACCATGTTGACGTAGAGCCGGTCGAAGCACTTGGGGTGCTTGGCGAAGGCCTCGCTCAGGGTGCTGCCCGATTCGACGTCCTCGACGACGTCGATCAGCGCGTTCTTGAGGATGCCCGGTTTCGTCTGATGTTCGAGGATACGCAGGCTGCGCAGGATCGGCAGGCCGGCATCCTGCAAGGTCGAGAGTTGGCGCGTGAACGTGCAGAGATGCTTGGTCGATACGCCGCCGATGACGATGACCTTGCCCTTTTTCTTCTTGCCGGCGCCCTTGCTCTTGCCCTTTTTCTTGCCGGCCACTTCGCTGATCCGGGTAACGAAGTAGCCCATCTGCTTGATCTTCTGCTGCGCTTCTTCCTCGCTGAGCGCGTCGATGGCGTCGCTGACTTCGCCACCCTTGGAGTCCATGGCTTCAAACTTATATGTCGGCATCGTACACTCCGAGTTTATTAGTCACTAGTCATTAGTCACTAGTCATTAGTCATTAGTCACTAGTCACTAGTCACAAGGGATAGTCCGCAGTAATCTCGATCCATTTACCAATGACCAATGACTAGTGACTAATGACTAATGACTAATGACTCTCATCCTTCGTCATCAAGGACTGTCTCGCGCACCACTTCTTCGATGGTGGTCAAGCCGTTGTGGATCGCTGCCAGTCCCGACTCGCGCAGGTTGCGCATGCCCTGCTTGCGGCACATGGCGCGGAGCTGATCGGTAGAGGCGTTGGCGGCGATCACGTCGCGCAGGTTGTCGTTCATGACGAGCAGTTCGTACAGGCCGGTCCGTTTGCGGTAGCCGGTATTGTTGCAGTTGTCGCAGCCCTTGCCGTAATAGAACTTCATGCCCTTGACGTCGGCGGGCAGCATGTTCAGCTCCATGAGCAGCTCCGGGCTAGGCTGGTATTCGGTGCGGCAGTCGGCGCAGATGCGGCGGACGAGCCGCTGGCCCAGGATGCCCTCCACGGTCGCCGTGATGAGATACGATTCCACGCCCATGTCGCGCAGGCGCGTGACGCTGCTCGGCGCGTCGTTGGTGTGCAGCGTGCTGAAGACCATGTGCCCGGTCAGCGCGGCCTGGACGGCGATCTGGCCGGTCTCGAGGTCGCGGATTTCGCCCACCAGAATTTTGTCGGGGTCCTGGCGCAGGATGCTGCGCAGCGCGGCGGCGAAGGTCAGCCCGATCTCCTGGTTGATCGGCACCTGCACGATGCCGTCGATGTCGTATTCGACCGGGTCCTCGGTCGTGATGATCTTGTCGGTGATCTCGTTCAACTCGTTGAGGGCGGAATAGAGAGTCGTCGTCTTGCCGGCGCCCGTCGGTCCCGTGACCAGCACGATGCCGTTGGGCTTGCGGATCAGCGCGGAACTGAGCCAGGAGCGCCGGTTCCATGCCGATCTTGTCGAGGTCGAGCGACACCACGCTACGGTCGAGCACGCGGATGACGACGCTCTCGCCGAACATGGTGGGCAGGATGCTGACGCGCAGGTCCACTTGATGACCGCCGACGTTCAGCTCGATGCGCCCGTCCTGCGGCAGACGGCGCTCGGCGATGTCGAGATTGGACATGACCTTGATGCGGCTGGAGATAGCCATCGCCAGGTGGCGCGGGGGCGGCACCATCTCGTAGAGCACGCCGTCGCAGCGATAGCGCATCTTGTACTCGTCCTCGAACGGCTCGAAGTGGATGTCGCTGGCCTGGTCCTTGATCGCCAGCAGGAACACCATGTTGATGAGCTTGCGGACGGGAGCGGCGTCCTGGATCTCCATCAGGCTGTCCAGGTCGATGGCCGATTCGTTTTTGCTCTGGCCCAGCTCCGGATGGGCTTCGAGCTGCTGAATGAGGTCGAAGATCGTCTCTTCCTTGCCGGCATAATACCTGGTGATGGCCTCGGCGACGGCCTTGGCCGAGGCGATCACGGGTTTGACCTCGGTGATGCCGAGCAGGTTGCGCAGGTCGTCGAGGGCGGCGAGGTTGCCGGGATCGGCCATCGCCACGGTCAGCACCTTGTTTTCCATCGTCAGGGGCAGGATGTTGTAGACCGTGGCCATGGTTTCCGGCACCAGGCTCAGAACGTCGCCGTGGGGCTTTACTTCACCCAGGTTGACGACTTTTAGTCCGTGCTGTTCGGCCAGGGCCTGCAACAGCTGGTCCTCGCTGATGAGACCGCGGCCGATGGCGACCTGGCCGGTGCGTTGTTCGGTGACCTTGGCTTCCTCGACGATGTCCCATACCTGTTCCTGGTCGATGAAGCCGAGATCGACGAGCACCTGGCCGATTTTGCGGCCGCCGCCGCGCGTGGAGCCGTCCCGCCTGGTTGGGGATACCTTCTTGCCCGTTGGGGCCGGCTTGCCCTTGCCCGGCAGGGGTTTGCCAGGTCCGGCCGCCGGCTTGCCTGCCGGCGCCGGGTTGGTTCCCTTGGGCGCGGGTTGGCCGGGCTTGCGCGGCGGGTCGGGCGGATTCGGCTGTTTCGGCGGCGTCGGCATGGTTACGTCTCCACCAAAAAGTTGATTCTTCGTGTCCCCGCGCTCCCCTGCGGGTCGCGGCTAAACATCATGTTGACTCTTCGTGTCCCCGCGATCCCCTGCGGGTCGCGGCTAAACATCAGCGCCGTGGGCCGCGCCGGGCCGGCGGCCGCTTGTCGTCTTCGTCCTCGGCCTCTTCGTCCTCGGCCTCTTCGTCCTCCAGCTCCTCTTCGTCCTCGGATTCTTCTTCTTCGTAATCCTCTTCCTGGTATGTGCCCTTCTCAACCTGAGCGATTTTGGCGGCCAATTCCGCCGGCTTGGCGGACCGGATCAGACACTCTTCCTTCTCGCACAACCCATCCTGCCACAGGCGAAACAGGCTCTCGTCCAGGAGGAACATACCGTGCTTGCGCCCGGTCTGGATGGCGGAATCGATGCGGTAGGTCTTGTTCTCACGGATCAGATTCTGGATGGCGGCCGTGACAACCATCATCTCGTAGGCGGCCACGAGGCCTTCGGGCTTCCTGGGCAACAGCGCCTGCGACAACACGCCGATGAGGGCGGTCGAGAGCTGGGTGCGGATCTGGGCCTGTTGTTCCTTGGGAAACACGTCGATGATGCGGTTGATGGTACTGGCAGCGCCGCTGGTGTGCAGCGTGCCGAAGACGACGTGGCCTGTTTCCGCCGCTTCGAGGGCGGCGTGAATGGTCGCCAGATCGCGCATTTCGCCGACCAGGATGATGTCCGGATCCATGCGCAGGCGCTCGCCTCAGCCCTTCGGGGAAGTCTCCCACATCGACGCCGATCTCGCGCTGGTTGATGGTGGATTTCTTGTGCTTGTGGTAGTACTCGATCGGGTCCTCCATCGTGATGATGTGCCGATCGTAGTTCTCATTGATGAAGTTAATCATGCTGGCCAGGCTGGTCGTCTTGCCGGAGCCAGTGGGTCCGGTCACCAGCAGAAGGCCGCGGGGCCGAATGATGAGGCGGCGGACGGCGTCGGGCATGCGCAGCTGCTCAAAGGTCAAGAACTGGTTCGGAATGCGCCGCAGGACAATGCCGATGTTGCCCCGCTGCTTGAAGATGGCAACCCGGAAGCGCGTACCGTCCGTGAACTCGATGGCAAAGTCGGCCCCGCCTTTCTCCTGAAGCTCCTGCTGGCAGCGGTCCGGGGCGATGCTCTTCATGAGAGCAGTGGTGTCGTCGCTGTCGAGGGCCTTCGTATCGAGGCGTTTCATGCGGCCATTATGCCGGAGGACAGGCGGCTGCCCCACCGTGATGTGCAGGTCGCTGGCCTTGAGCTGGATCACGGTCGCAAGGAGTTTCTCAATCAGTACGTTGGCAGTGGCCACGGAGACTCCCGTCTATCGTCAGATGTGCGAAGCACAAACGTTATGACAACTCCGCAGAGTGAACTTCTGCTCAGATAAGAAAAAGGATGGGCACGCGCTCTCTAATGGCATTATTCCGGTTTGAGGCAAACAATCAACCAGGGAAGGCAAAAAATAGTCAAAAATAGCTGGTGAGTGGCGAGTGGTAAGAAAGATGCTGTTCATTTACTCACCACTCACTACTCTCCTCTCTCCTTCGCGATGGCAGATGCTGAGAACCTCTTCGAGGGTGGTGATTCCTTTCACGGCCTTGTTCACCCCATCCTCGAGCAAGGTCCTCATGCCTGTCTTGCGCGCTTCCTTGCGCAAGTTCTGGTTGGCCTCCCGCTTGAACGTTAGTTCCCGAATCGCGGTATTCATGCGGAGCAACTCAAATATTCCTAACCGGCCCCGATAGCCCGTTTTATTACAATGACCACAGCCCTGGCCGCGAAAGAAAGTGGCGTGTTTCAGACGATCCGGAGTAAGGCCTGCTGCCTTCAATTCCGATGCAGGAGGGGTGTATGGACTTTTGCATTTCTGGCAGACAAGTCTGATGAGTCGCTGTGCCAGGATGGCATTTACGCTGGAGGCGATGAGGAACGGCTGAACGCCGATATCGACCAATCGTGTAATAGCACTGGGCGCATCGTTCGTATGCAGAGTACTGAAAACCAGGTGTCCCGTCAAAGATGCCTGGACAGCTACCTCAGCTGTCTCGACATCGCGGATTTCTCCGACGAGGATGATGTTAGGAGCTTGTCGCAACATGGCTCGGATGATGCGCGCGAAGTCGAGTCCGATCTGATGCTTCACCTCAACCTGGTTGATGCCGGGCAAGTAATACTCGACCGGATCTTCGGCGGTGATGATCTTTCGATCAGGTCTATTCAACTCGTTCAACGCGGCATACAGGGTTGTCGTCTTTCCGGAACCAGTTGGTCCGGTAACCAGGAAAATCCCGTTGGGCCGCTTGATGATGTTCTGGAAGCGTTTGTAGTCATCTTCGGCGAAGCCCAGGTCCTTGACACTGACCTGAATGCTGGCGCGGTCCAGTATACGCATGACCGCAGACTGGCCGTGCGTGGTCGGCAGGAGGCTGACACGCAGGTCGAAATGTTTGCCGCCGACGTTTGTCTTGATTCTGCCGTCCTGCGGCCGGCGTTTTTCGGAGATGTCAATCGAGGCCATGATCTTGATGCGCGACAGCAAGGGCGCGAGCAAGCGGCGCGGCGGGCTATCCCGTTCGGCAAGGACGCCGTCAATGCGGTAGCGTACCCGAATCCGGTCGTCAAACGGCTCGATGTGGATGTCACTGGCCCGCAAGGTAACGGCTTCATGGATCATGAGGTTGACCAGTTTGACGACGGGGGCGTCGCTCTCGTCGGCCAGGGGAGAGCCCCCTGCCGACTCGGTCTCCGTAAAGTCGATGGCCGTGTCGGTGAACTCCGCCAGCATCGAGTCCACCGATTCCGTTTCCGTCTGTCCGTAGTGCCGGTTGATCGCCTCGATGATCTGTTCGCGTGCCGCCAGCACGGGCTGGATGTCGCAGTTGAGGATGAACTGGAGTTTCTGAAGGGTGTCGAAATCGGTCGGGTCGCTCATAATGATGCGGAGCGCCCCGTTGCTCTGCGCCATGGGCAGGACGACGTTTTCGCGTGCCACCGATTCGGGCACCAGCTCGATGACCGCAGGCGAGATGGTCATGTTGGTCAGATCGACGAAGGGAAGGCCGTGAAAGTCGGCAATGGCCTTCATGATCTGCTCGGTGGTAGCGTAGCCGAGCTTGACGAGCGCATCTTGCAGCTTGGCGCCGCTCTGCTGCTGCATGGTCCTGGCCTCGGCGACCTGGGCAGCGCTCAGGACCTTGCGCTGGAGGAGGATATCAACAAAATCTCCACGGTTCTTGGCCATGGTAACTCTAGCAACTTACTCTAGGGGCAAAGACTTCAGCAGATGCTCCGTGTAAACGCGACAGGAACAGCGGCAGGATAAAAGTCAGCCGCCGCACTTCAGGACTTGCCGTGACGGAAACAACCCCTACCTACAAATGTATAGGAAAGAGGCAACTTCCGTCAACAAAATAGTGATAGAAAATTGAGACGCCGCGTGGCGCCGGCCGGCGCGAAACCGCAAGCGGGGGCCGGGCCGAAAAAACTTTGCTCGAGAAGGGTTGACAGTTGCGCTGGGTTTTTATAATATTACACGGTTGGTAGATCACCAGGAAAAGATGGGTTTTCCATCCTCCCGGGAGGCGCGGCGCTCATGGCGTATCGGATTCACGTTTTTGGCAAGGACGGTTAACGCTCTATCCCTACATCATTGTTGTCGGATAGGGCCAAACCTTTGTGGGTTTGGCTTTTTTGTTGGGGAAGGGAAGGGCGTATAGCTCAGTTGGCTAGAGCGAGCTCTGATAAAGCTGAGGTCCTTGGTTCGAATCCAAGTACGCCCAGTCGGAAGGGGATGTAGCTCAGAGGGAGAGCGCGTGGTTTGCAACCACGATGTCGGGGGTTCGAGTCCCCCCATCTCCACAAACGCGACTGGTTGCGAGTCGCCGCATTCCATCGAGGAATGTAGCGACTCCTGGTCAGTGCGAAGTGCGGCGAATCCTTTCGAGGTCAGCCGCGGCGAACTCCAGGAAGACCCGGTGCTGCCGGGCGGCTGTTCTTTGACAATTCGGTAGCGGTAAGAGTTGCAATCACAAGATCTAGGCGTGGGCAACGCAAGTTGTTCACGTCGCAGTTTCTTGCGAGACTCTGCATGAGCCCTTAGGAGAAAAGGATCAACGTTACGGTAGCGTGCGGCGATCCGGTCAGTTGTGCGTTGTTTAGCCGCGACCCGGAAGGGGAGCGCTTTACTCGAACAGAGGACAGGATCAATGCGGCCAAGCTACTAAGGGCATGTGGGGGATGTCTTGGCGCCAGAAGGCGATGAAGGGCGTGGAAGACTGCGATAAGCCCGGGGGAGCTGTCAAACGAGCTTTGATCCCGGGGTCCCTGAATTGGCGTGTGCTGAATCCATAGGCACACGTCGCGAACGGGGGGAACTGAAACATCTCACTACCCCCAGGAAAAGAAAGCAACAGCAACTCCGTCAGTAGCGGCGAGCGAAAGCGGACCAGCCTAAACCATCGGGACTCGTCTCGGTGGGGTTGTAGGACCGGCATTTAGAAAGCGAGTACCCTAGCAGAACCGTTCTGGAAAGTTCGACCATAGAGGGTGATAGTCCCGTAAGCGGCAGGGGAAAGCGGACGAACCGGCACCTGAGTAAGACTTGACACGTGAAAGCAAGTCCGAATCCGCGGGGTCCATCCCGCAAGGCTAAGTACTCTCTGGCGACCGATAGTGAATTAAGTAGCGCGAGCGAAAGATGGGAAGAACCCCTACAAGGGGAGGACACTGAACCTGAAACCACATGCCTACAAGCTGTCGGAGCCCGTCTACCAGTCTCTTGAGCAATCAAGTTTCTGGGAGGGGTGACGGCGTGCCTTTTGCATAATGATCCGGCGACTTACGGTCATCAGCAAGGTTAAGCTGCTTTGCAGTGGAGCCGAAGCGAAAGCGAGTCTGAACAGGGCGATCAAGTTGACGGCCGTAGACGCGAAACCACGTGAACTACGCATGGGCAGGATGAAGTGGGGGTAATACCTCATGGAGGTCCGAACACACCAGTGTTGAAAAACTGGGTGATGACCTGTGTGGAGGATTGAAAGTATCATCAAACGTGGAGATAGCTCGTTCTCTCCGAAATAACTTTAGGGTTAACGTCGTGTTAGTTGGCAACGGGGGTAGAGCGACTGAATTCGAAAGGGGGCCCACCAGGCTACCCTTCGAAACCAAACTCCGAATACCGTTGTTCAAGGCACGGCAGCTAGACGGCGAGGGATAAGCTTCGTCGTCGAGAGGGGAACAACCCAGATCGCCCGCTAAGGTCCCTAAACCATGCTCAGTGCGAAAGGAAGTTGGATTCCTGAGACAGCCAGGATGTTGGCTTAGAAGCAGCCATCATTTAAAAAGTGCGTAATAGCTTACTGGTCGAGGAGTCCTGCGCCGATAATGAACGGGACTAAGCATGGTACCGAAGCGGCGGGCAGTAGCAATACTGCGGTAGGAGAGCGTTGCACCGTAGAGCGAAGGTGGACGGATAACGACCACTGGACGAAGTGCAAGTGATCATGCCGGAACGAGTAACGATAAAACAGGTGAGAATCCTGTTCGCCGAAAGCCTAAGGTTTCCTGGGGAAGGTAAATCCGCCCAGGGTTAGTCGGACCCTAAGACGAGGCCGAAAGGCGTAGTCGATGGACGGCAGGTTAATATTCCTGCACCACGGGTGGCGGTCGATGGTATCAGGACGCTGGCAGGAAGGGGAGCGGTCGACTAGAAGTGACCGTCCCGCAAGGGCGAGGGCATTTACGATCCCAAAGTCCTCGGAATGACAGACAAGAAAAGCCGATACCGGACAATACTCGTGCCCGTACTAAAACTGACACAGGTAGGCGAGATGAATATTCTAAGGCGCTCGAGAGAACGCTCGTGAAGGAACTCTGCAAATTAACCCCGTAACTTCGGGATAAGGGGTGCCCCTTGGGGTGTTAAAGCCTCGGGGGGCCGCAGTGAAAGGGATCTGGCGACTGTTTACTAAAAACACAGGTCTCTGCTAACGCGTAAGCGGATGTATAGAGACTGACGCCTGCCCGGTGTCGGTAAGTTAAGGAAGAGGGTTAGGGGGAGCAATCTCCCGAAGCTCGCAACCGAAGCTCCGATAAACGGCGGCCGTAACTATGAACCAATCGTAGTTGTAAAATTTGGCTATATGCTGGAACACCTGAGTATCCGGCGGTACTAGCATCGTTTAGCCGCGACCCGTAAGGGAGCGCGAACGAAGCAGTGACAATCCGTCCGGTGCAGGCAATCAGCAGGAAAGACCGGTTTGTTTAGCGACGCTTCGCAGAAGCGTGCGTTGGTTTCTCGAACCGGTATCCTCAGAGACTATACGCCAAACCTCGAAAGAGGATGATATAGTCCGACCTGCATGGCGACATGCAGAGCTGGGCAGAAATGACCCGGCCCAACCGCAAGGTTAAGTAACAACGTGGACGGTCCTAAGGTAGCGAAGTTCCTTGTCGGGTAAGTAACATTGCCCGGGGCGAGAGCAATCTCGTCTATTCAACCGGCTCAAATCGGTGAAGCCCTCACGGTACTTGCAGGAGTATCGCGGGTAATACCGAGGGTAAGATCGTGGCAACACGATCCCCGTAACGACTCAGGATTGAGCATCCTGGATGAAACCGCTCGGTTTCATAACACGCCGGCCCTCATCAAGTCCAAACAGAAGTGGCTTTTCTCAACCACCTGGATGAGGTGAACGTATAGTCTACGCCGCGGGAAACCGCGGAGCATAGTGCGTAGCGGTCAGCGGGTGACGATGAATGGTTTTCGGACCACTCACCACTCACCACTCACCACTCACCACTTCGTGAAGTTCCGACCTGCATGAATGGCGTAACGACCGGATCACTGTCTCCACGAGCGACTCGGTGAAACTGTAGTTGTTGTGAAGATGCAACATACCCGCAACTAGACGGAAAGACCCCGTGAACCTTTACTGTAGCTTAGTATTGGGCTTAGGCCCAGCATGCGTAGTGTAGCTGGGAGGCTATAAACCAGGTGTCCCGGCACTTGGGGAGCCGACAATTGAAACACCAGCCTTGTTGTGCTTGAGTTCTAACTCCGACCCGTGAATCCGGGCGGGGAACAGTGCTAAGTGGGCAGTTTGACTGGGGCGGTCTCCTCAAGTGTGGGGCGCTCGGACGGCAACGTCCGATGCGTTCTTGGCTATATGCTGGAACATCCGTCTTCTAGCTGTTGTTTTTCTCCGTTACAAGCAGCAGTGAAGAAGTGCAGCATCCGGCGCTACCTGTGGCATCAGCCACGGTGAAAATGCGGCCGGTGCGGATAATCAGCAGGGAAGTCTTCGTGACCCCTCAACGACTACACGCCAAGCATCCCTTCGGGGATGGTGATATAGTCTGAACTTTCGAGCGATCGAAAGCTGAGTTATCAGCGTCTGGTAACGTACTGCGGTGTTGGTCATGCACTCCAAAGCAATCGAAGATTACAAGACGGGCTTGCGGCTCACAACTGAGCAGCGCGAGGTGCTTGTAGGGTTGCTTCTGGGTGATGCCTGTTTGGAAACCGGCAATGGTGGTCGTACTTACCGCCTGAAAATCGAGCAGTCTGCTCGACACCAGGCGTACGTGCAGCACCTCTATCAGTTGTTCCTGCCGTGGGTGCTTACTCCTCCTCGCGAGAGGCGGAGCAAGGCATCCAACGGCTCCTGGGCGACAAGCTGGTTGTTCAGCACTGTCAGTCACGAGGCATTTCGCTTCTACGCTCATCAATTCTACGATGACCGGACCAAGCGAGTGCCGAAATTGATCCATCGCTGGCTAATGCCGCGCGGATTGGCCTACTGGTTTATGGACGACGGGTCCATGAAATCCAGCCAATCCAAGGGCGTGATCTTCAACACCCAGGGCTTCGCTCGTCCTGATGTTGAACGGTTGGTTGAGTTGCTGCACACGCGCTTTGCGTTGCAGGCAACCATCCGCCGGCAGAGTGATGGCATGCAGATCTACGTTTCAGGAGCCTCTTACGAGGACTTCATGAAGCTCGTGGATCGCTACGTTATTGCTGAAATGCGGTACAAGTTGCCGCAGGCCAGACGAACACGTTTGCCCAAAAGGTAACGGAGGAGTTCAAAGGTACCCTCAGCCCGGTTGGCAATCGGGCAGCGAGCGCAAAGGTATAAGGGTGCTTGACTGCGAGACCTATAAGTCGAGCAGGTGCGAAAGCAGGACTTAGTGATCCGGCGGTGCTGGATGGAAAGGCCGTCGCTCAACAGATAAAAGGTACTCCGGGGATAACAGGCTTATCTCCCCTGAGCGTTCACAGCGGCGGGGAGGTTTGGCACCTCGATGTCGGCTCATCGCATCCTGGAGGTGGAGAAGCTTCCAAGGGTTTGGCTGTTCGCCAATGAAAGCGGTACGTGAGCTGGGTTTAGACCGTCGTGAGACAGGTCGGTCCCTATCTGTTGTGGGCGTAGGAGACTTGCGAAGCTTTCTCCCTAGTACGAGAGGATTGGGAGGGACATACCTCTGGTGTGCCAGTTGTTGCGCTAGCGGCATCGCTGGGTAGCTATGTATGGAAAGGATAAACGCTGAAGGCATATAAGCGTGAAACCCCCTTCAAGAATAGGTCTCCTGTTCCTTTGGAACATAGGCTCCTGGAAGACCACCAGGTCGATAGGCCGGATGTGTAAGACGAGTAATCGTCTTAGCTGACCGGTACTAACAGCCAAACGCTTGACCGCATTGATCTTTTGCTCTGTTCGGTGTGCCACTGCGCACACAGGCCAGACGGCGAGTCTGCTCCCAGATACGGCGAGCCGGCTTCGGCCGCCTCGCCGTAATCGAAGGATCAGACTTCCCAACTGGCTACGTTGGCTCAGGTAGAGTCAGCTCTTGCCGCTACCAATTGATATATCCATGAATCTTTCTCGGTGACCATACCTGGATGGCCACACCCGTTCCCATTCCGAACACGGCCGTTAAGCATCCAGGGCCGATGGTAGTGTCATTTGACGCGAGAGTAGGTTATTGCCGGGGATTGTTGAAAGGCCCGATGGCGAAAGCCGTCGGGCCTTTCGCTTGCGCGATCATCCCATTACAACTGACTCTCCGCCATCTCTAACGCTCGCAAGAGGCCTCTTGCCTTGTTCAGTGTTTCTTCGCGTTCCTTGCTCGGAACGCTATCGGCGACGATGCCTGCGCCTGCTTGCAGGTAAGCGGTTTGTCCCATGAGCACCAGAGTGCGCAGGGCGATGCATGTGTCCATGTTGCCGCTGAAGTCGATGTAGCCCACCGCTCCGCCGTAGGGGCCGCGGCGGTGCGGTTCCAGCTCGTCGATGATCTGCATGGCCCGAACCTTGGGAGCGCCGCTCAACGTCCCTGCCGGCAGACAGGCGCGCAGGGCATCGAAGGCATTCTTACCGGGCTGTAACCGGCCGCTCACTGTGCTGCACAGGTGCATGACGTGGCTATAGCGCTCGACGGTCATCATGTCGCTGAGCTGGACAGTGCCGTAACACGCCACCCGGCCGATATCGTTGCGGCCGAGGTCCACGAGCATGATGTGTTCGGCTCGCTCCTTGGGGTCGGCTAGCAATTCGGCAGCCAGGCGTTCGTCTTCCTCATCGGTCTTGCCGCGCGGCCGGGTGCCGGCAAGCGGTCGAATCGTAACCCGGTCGCCTTCCACGCGGACCATGATCTCCGGCGAGCTGCCGATGAGGCAGAGCGGCCCAGAGCGGAGATAGAACAGGAACGGGCTGGGATTGACGACACGCAATGTTCGGTAGATGTCGAAAGGACGTGCTTTTGTCTCGGTCTGCAAACGTTGACTGAGGACCACTTGAAAGATGTCGCCGGCCTTGATGTATTCTTTGCACTTCTGGACCGCCGCCTCGAACGCGGCAGGCTCGAAATTGGAGCGGTAGGGCAGGCGTGCTTCGCCGATAGGCGCGATGTCGGTCAGTTGCAAATCGGCGACGCCCTGTTGCAAGCGCTCGACGAGCCGATCAACCCGCCGACAGGCTTCATCATAACTTCGCCGAAGATCCTGTTCGTGGATCTCCGACCTCCGACCTCCGACCTTTGACTTCTGACCTCTGACTCCTGGAACGTGCGCGTGGGCCACGGCCGCGATCGTCTTGTTGATATGGTCGAAAATCACCATGCGGTCGTGAAAAGCGAAGCACAGGTCAGGTAGATGACGATCGTCGGGCGGAGACGACGGCAGGTTCTCGACGTAGCGAACTGCGTCATAGGCCGCGTAGCCGACCGCGCCACCACAGAAGCGTGGTAAGCCCGGCATGGAGGGAGCATGATACTCAGCCAGTTTTTCTTCAAGGAGTCGCAGGGGGTCGGGATGATCGAACTCCGTGACCGTTGGCGCCGGGCTGTCCGCACCTTTTTCTTCTAGCGCACGTGCCGGCCGAACGCCTGGAACTGCAAGAAAGGACCCGCGCCCAGGAAGCTGTAACGACCGACGCGTTCCCCGCCGACGACGCTTTCAAAAAGGAACGCCCATTCGCCTTCCTGGATTTTGCAGAATGCGCTGACCGGCGTGAGCGTATCGCCGATCAACTGCCGATAAACAGGCACCAGACTGGCATGCTTTGCCAGCTCGACAAACTCTTCATAAGTGGGATGATAGCGCATGGGAAACCTCGTATTAAGGATGAAGGATAAAGGATGAAGGATGAAACGGAAAGGCCTTTTCATCCTTCATCCTCCATCCTTCATCCTTAACGCTTTGCCTTGACCGGGTGACAAGGGATTGCTAATGTCGGCAGGGGTTCGCCTGAAAGGATCATGCATGCTCTGTCCTTCTTGCAATGCGGAGAACTCCGCCGGAACTCGCAAGTGCGGCGTTTGTGGCGAAGAGCTGAAAGCCAGCCGCCGCCGGCGCAACAATGAAGCGAGCGCCGCGCCACTCACCAACTGGACCACTTGCCCCAACCGGGCTGCCCTCTACGGGTACCGCTGTTCCGTCTACGCCCTGATTCCTTTCCTGGGCCTGGTTCTCGGCCAGTGGCCGTCACGCTCGGAATCATCGGCCTGCGGCGGGCCAGGAGAGACCCGAACCTCCAGGGCACCGGCTTTGCTTCCGCCGCCATCATCGTAGGCGCATTCACCGCGATTGCCAACTGGGTCGGGTTGCTCTTCCTGATTATCGGTGTAGTCTCGCTCTGGAAGCGCTAGCATAGGCTTTGTGCCAGAATTTGTTTTCTTCGCTTACGCTTCAGGCTCGGGATGACAAAGCAGAGGGCCGATGGCAATGGTTTGACGCGGTAAAAACCAAGGAAAGCGCAGACACCTCCCGGAATTTACCCTCAAAACTCCCGAAAAGGGCCGAATTGGTCCGAGACCCCCTCGAAAAGCTTCGGAAACTCGGCGAATTCTTGCGTTTCCATGGCCACATATGGCCACAAAACAAGGTTGAGGCAGACGGTCTATTTGTCAGATGTTCTTGCTGATAAAGGACTTGGGGAATGCAGAGTGTTGCCGAGTGACGGCGATGCGGCAACGATGATTTTTCGGGAGATGAGCGATAGGAGTGTGGTTTGTCGCATGTGCAGTCCTTGTTTGGCTTTGCATACTGTCTGGGGAGCGGGGGGGGCATGGTTCAATCCTACTGTTTTCGGGGTGGCACGATTGTGGCGGCAAGTTTTCAACTTGCCCGGTCCACAGCCGGCAAGTTGGGAAACTTGCCGCCACAGTTGTTACCCGGCTTTGAACCATGCCCGGCGGCGGCGCTGGCTTCTTCGCCCTCGCCGGACGCGATCTGGCAATCCCCGCCTTCCAAGTGAGCACATGGCGCAGTGGCAGTTCTGCCCACGTCTATCGTTAGTCCTTGCCAGACCTGATGATCAAAGCAAGGCTGACCAAGGCAACGGCCCCCATCAGGCCGAGATGAGCGAGTCCGAAGAGAATGAATGGCAGAGTCAAACTACGATAGGAATAGATTTCGTAGATTTCGGTTGCCAGCCAAAGCAAAAGAGATATCGAAACCAAAACCAGTGCGAGTATTCCAAATATCATGCGCATAACGGTTACCTCCTTAAAAGCGAATGGATAACGTGACACCACGTCGCCAAGGTTACAGGATACATTCAATCCTGTCAACAATCTAAGCAGTTCCAATACCAGCCACGGATGGAACCCAGACCGCCACGTCCACGACGGCCTGGTACACGCCGTTGGGATCGCGGATTCGCGGTTACTCCCTCCCATCCCAAAGCAGAACCTCACTGGTAACCGCCAGCAGCTCTCCCAGCTCGCCAAACGCCGCCAGCCACTTGCCGTCGGCACTGAAGACGATGTTATGTGTGGGAATGGGTGTCTCATGGGCACGGCCAAGCTCACTCAGGGGATACCGGTTGAAGTTGGTCAGCGTCAGGAGTCTTTGGCCTGTCGCGGCGTCGAAGAGCTTGACCGATTGATAGGGTGGCCGTGACCAGCCGCCGGCCATCAGGGGTGTAGGCAATGCTGGGCGGAAAATAATCGTAGTGATCGATGGTGAGCAGCTTCTGCCCGGTGCCGGTGTCCCAGATTTCGACGGGCTTGTTGGTGTTCTTTGTCTCAAAGATGTCGATCCAGCCGGTCACGGCCAGTTGATCACTGTTGGGCCGGAAAGCGAGCGATCGGATGGAGCTGGTGAATCCCGTCCGGATGGTCCGCACTTGTTTCTTGCTCGCCAGGTCCCAAAGGACCACCGCTGGACCATCGGCGGCCACGGCGAGGGTCTTGCTGTCGGAACTGAAGGCGAGGGCCGAGACTTTGTTCTTCTGAGCGGGGAGTCGCCACACTTCTTTCCCGGTGCCGGCGTCAAACACCACGGCTTCGTTGGTGCCGTAACGAACGCAGGCGATTTGCTTGCTGTCCGGGCTGAAGGTCATGGGAGTGGAACATTCGGCCAGGTCGTAGATCTTCTCGAATGAAGGAACAGACCATGTGCGAATGGTGCTCCCGCTGAACGCTGCCAGGCGTGAGCCATCAGCGCTGACGGCGACATGGAAAAAGGTGCCTGGCAAGAAATGCGCAGCCGGCGAGCCGGCGAAATCACGGACCTCTATGCCCCTCTCAACGACCGCGAGGCCCCTGGTACTCTGGGACAATGCGAGCAAGGAACCGTCCCGACTCAGGGCGACGCTGGAGAGGCCCTTGTCCCTTCGCAACGTCAGAATATCGGGGGACCCCATGTTCCAGAGAGATACCGTCGTCTCGCCTCCGGCGGAAGCCAGCCGCTTGCTGTCTGGAGAGAACGCCACAGCGCCGATCAGGCTGACGTGGCCGCGCAATGTACACACTTCCCGGCCCTGTTCCCAGAGTTTAATCTCCTGGCCGGCCGAGGTTGCCAGAAGCCGGCCATCCTGACTGAAGTCCACCGCCATGACCGGTGTGGAGTGTCCCGACAGGATGTGTGTCAGAGAGCCGTCCGCCGTCATCCACACGCGGACGGTCGTGTCGTGACTGGCGGAGGCGACATGACTCCCGTCCGGACTGAAAACCAGTTGTGTTACCGGCTTCTCGTGTCCCGAAAGCGTGCGCAGCAAGTTGCCGGTCGTGGCATCGTGGATGTAGACATTGGAACTGATGAGCAACTGCCCTTTCTCATTCCAACGGCGGATGGACTCGGTTCGAATCAAGCAAGGGCATGAAGCTGGAGGTCCAGGCGAAATATTTGCCGTCGCGACTGAAAGCGCCTTGTGGCTGATTGGCTTTTTCTCCGGCCTTTACCTCTTGCAGAAGCTCACCGGTCTCCGTGTTCCATGTTTGCAGCACGACCGAAACATTGAGAATGGCGCCGACCTTCGATCCTTTGGCAGTCGCGCTCACCATCTCCTTGCCCTCGGCGCGGAAAGCAAGAGCAAAAGCATAACCGGACAACTTCCGAAAGGCACGCACTTCCTTGCCGGTATGAACATCCCAGAGCCGCAATATCTGATCGGCAGTGGCGACCGCCAAATACTTGTTATCGGGAGTGAAGCACAAGGCACTGATCGGATACATGAAAGGACCAATAGCCGGCCGGTGTTTGCCGGTGCGCACATCCAGAAGCGCAACTTGCTCCTTGTCGGAGATGGCGAGCAGCGTGCTGTCCGGACTGAACACCGCGAGCCGGCAACCCTTGTCGAGACCCGGGAACACCTGCCGTCTCATGCGGCACAGCCGTCTCAAATAGTACCATTCGAAGGAACGCAGTTGCGGATTGCACTCGTCCAGTTTTGTCTCCGCACCCATGATGTCATTCTCCTGCCAGGCGCCGAGGGCCGCGAGGAACTGGTTGAGGTAGTTTGATCGTTCCAGTTTCTCAGCCCGGTCATCGGCCGCTTCTCTGGCAATGCGTTCCTTCTGTTCAGCTTGCTGCGCGAGCAGCTTCTGGTCGCGTTCGCCCTGCTCCGCTTTCTGCGCAGCGAGTTTTTGCTGCTTTTCGGCCTCGCGGGCCATTTCTTTCTGGTCCCGCTCCCACCGTGCTTTGAGCATCTGGTCTGTCACGATGCCGAAGGCGACAAGGAACAGAACGATCAACCCAGTCGCCAGCCCGCTCACGACCGGATTGCGCCGGCACCAGCGCCAGAAGCGTTCCGCATTGCTCACCGGCCGGGCTTGAATAGGCTCGCCGGCCTGGAAGCGGCGCAGATCATCGGCCAACGCCTCGGCGCTGGCATAACGCCGGCTCGCGTCCTTGTTCAAGCACTTGAGGCAGATCGTTTCCAGATCGGCGGGTATCTTCGGCTGCAACTGCCGCGGCGGCACCGGCTCGTGGAGCTTCACCTGTTGCAAGACTTCCAGCCAGGTAGTGCCCAGATAGGGCGGCCGGCCGGTCAGCATCTCATACAGGATCGCTCCCAGCGCATGCACGTCCGTAGGCGGGCCGATCTCTCGTGTTTTCCCTTCCGCCTGTTCCGGAGCCATGTAGCTGAGCGTGCCGACGATCTGTCCCGACTTGTGCAATCGACTGCGCATCGACCTGTCTGGCCAGGCCGAAATCGGTGATCTTCGGTAACCAAGTGCTGAGTGGCTGAGTGCTGAGTGCTGAGTGCCAGACGGCTCTTGCTGACCTCTGACCTCTGACCTCCTGACCTCTGACTTCCGTCTCTTGCACCAGGATGTTGGCCGGTTTCAGATCACAATGGATGACATGGCGCTGGTGGGCGTAGTGGACTGCGCGGGCCAGGGTCTCGATGAACTGGGCGGCTTCGCGTGGTGGTTGCGGTTTACCCTGGAGTAGTTTGTCGAGGCTGCCGCCGGAGACGAACTCCAGTGACAGATAAGGCATGGGCGGACTGTTATCGGTCGCGCGGCATTCGCCGATCTCGTAGATTTGCACGATGTTGGGGTGCTGCAAGCGGGCGACGGCTTCGGCCTCCTTGGCGAAAGCGCGTCAGTTCGTCGGCCGTGGCGTTGGCCCAGTCGCGCATCATCTTGACGGCGACTTCGCGCTTGAGTTGTGTCTGCCTGGCCTTGTAGACCACGCCCATGCCCCCGCTGCCGAGCCGTCCCAGGATTTCGTGGCCGGGGACGAGCGGCACGGAGATTGCGGCCTGGCTCGGCGCCATGGTTGGCCCAGGCGTTGTGCTACCACGCATCTGCGTGGCCGCGTCGTGCAGGTGTTCCGCGTCGAGAGCGCCGTGGACCTCGAACTGCACGCGCAAATCTTCGGCCATGTCGGGGAAGCGGCGCAGATACTCATCGAGCTGCGGAGCCTCGCCGCTTTCTTCGCGCAAGACCATCTCGTGATAGATGAGGTCGAGCAGCCAGTCGCGCTGCGAGCGCAGTTCGGGCTGGCGTTCCAGGTAAGACTCGACCAGTACGCGCTCGCCCTTGCACCAGCGCTGGCGCTGGTCGGCAAGTAGTATCGTCAGATGAGAATCGGTCATGGTTCCCTCTCCTCCAGTCATTGGTCATTAGTCATGCTAGTCATTGACTCAATGAATGACCAATGACTAATGACTATCACCCAGCCCCAGTTCGTCGCGCACGCGCACGAAAGCCCGGGCCAGTTTTTTCCGCAGCGCTTCGGGCGTGCTGCCCTGGCGGGCCGCGATGTCGCCCCATTCCAGTCCCTGGTCGCGCAGGTCCAGCAACTGGAGTTCGTCGGCGCTGAGTTTCTGCTTGATCTTCTGCAATAACTCCTGGTTCGCCACCTGTTCGCTCGGCGTCGGACCGGAGGCGGCGAAGTCCACGTTGTCGGCCATGCCCAGCTCGTTGCGGCGCATATCACGCCGGGCTGCCCGCTGCCTGCGCACCTGGTTGACCAGCTTGTTGCGGGCCATTTCCGCCAGGAGCTTGACGAGCTGATCGGGCGTGTTCAGCTCGAACTGGCCCAGCGCCGCCCGCTGCAAGAAGCTGGCCATCACCGATTGGCAGATGTCCATCGAATCGAGCGTTCGGCCCAACCGGGAATCGAACAGGCGAATGCGCACTGTACGTCTCACCGCAGCCTCGTAGCGGCGCACCAGTTCGGTAGCCGCCTCCTGGTCGCCGCCGCGCACGCGCCGCATCAGGTCCTGGAAATTGCTATCCCCAGCCATCGAGAGTCTCCTGTCTGGACGTGTTCGGGCGTTTCTTGCCAACGCATCTAGGATAGTAGCCCCTTGAGCCGAAGCATAGACACAAGATGGATTCATCAAGCACCTCCACGGATCGCATGGTCCGAAACCCGGCTTCGCGAAGAGACCAAGCCTCGCCTTCTCTGTACCAGACTCATCGCGAACGAAAGGGAGAGCGGACAAGAAAATGGAAAAGAATTTAGGAATGAGATGTCGGCAGCGTAAGCCGATAGACTGCAATGTGTTGCGGCCATAATTTTCAACACAAAGACACAAAGGACACAAAGAAGAAAGGCAGATCGTGGATGGAGATAATAGAGAGCGGTTTGAAGCGCGTTCACGTGCTTCTAATTGATCGGGATGCGTGCTACTATGGCCGTATGAACGAGGCATTGCAGCGAATCTTCGATGCGACGGTGTTTCGCACGCAGGGACACCTTATGGTGGACCGCCTGGCGGACTATCTGGCCGCGGCGCTGGGGCGCCAGCCGATGGCAGTGCTTCCGTGGGCCGAGCCTGGCGCGATGGTCGAGCGCTGGCCGGACTGGTTTCCAACGGACCCGGCGGCTGATCCGCAGCAGGAGCTTGATGAACTGCTGGGTGCGGTGATTGCCCAGTCGATTCATCTGCATCACCCGGGCTATGTGGGGCACCAGGTGACCGCGCCGTTGCCGCAGGCAGCGCTGTGGGAAATGGCGGGCACGCTCCTGAACAATGCGATGCCTGTTTATGAAATGGGGCCAGTGGGGACGGCCATGGAGCACAACCTGGTGCGCTGGATGGGGGCGCAGCTTGGCTATGATCGCCTGGCGTGCGATGGGGTGATTACTTCGGGCGGATCGGCGGGGAATCTGACTGCGATGCTGGCTGCGCGACAGGATCGCGCAGGTTTTGATGTCTGGACGGAAGCGCCTGGAAAGGGGAGCCGCTGTGCATATTGGCTGGGGAAGGCTCCCACTACAGTGTGCAGCGTGCGGTACAGATCATGGGGTGGGGGGCAGAGGGCTTGATTCCGGTGCCCGTGGATGAGCGGTTCAAGATGCGGGCCGATGCGCTGGATGGGGCGTTGCGGCAGGCGCATGCATCGGGGCGCAAGGTGATTGCGGTGTCGGCGAGTTCATGCTCAACCGCGACGGGGGCGTTTGATCCGTTGGAACCGATAGCCGATTTCTGCCGGCAGCATGGCTTGTGGCTGCATGTAGATGGCGCGCATGGTGCGTCGGCAAGCCTGACGCCGAAGTATCGATCATTGTTGGCTGGGATAGAGCGGGCGGACTCGGTGGTGTGGGATGCGCACAAGATGCTGCTGATGCCGGCGTTGCTCACGGCGGTGGTTTTCAGGAATGGGTCGCCGTCATTTCACGCGTTTGCCCAGCATGCGTCGTATCTATTTGCGGGCGCAGCCTGAGCAAGAGTGGTACAATATCGGCCACCGGACGCTCGAATGCACCAAGCGGATGATGAGCCTGAAGCTGTACGCGGCCCTGCGCATCTGCGGCACACGTTGTTTTGCGGATTACGTGACGGCGGCGTTCGATTTGGGGCAGCGGTTTGGCGAGATGATTGCCGAGGAGAAGGAGTTCGAGTTGCCGGTGAAGCCTGAGTGCAACATCGTGTGCTTCCGGCACATACCCGCGGGGTGGACCGGCGCTGCGACTGCCCTGGACGCGCTCCAGGCAAAGGTGCGCAAGAAGTTAATCGAGGCTGGAGCGTTTTACCTGGTGCAGACGCAGTTGCGCGGGCGTGTGTATTTGCGCGTTACGCTTATCAATCCGTTGACTACGGAACAGGATCTGTATGCGCTGCTGGGAGCGGTGCGCGTTGCGGCACGCGAACTGTCATGACGGGGCGGACGACCCCTCACCCCTACCCCTCTCCCCCACGGCGGGGGAGAGGGGTAGGGGTGAGGGCGGCACAACGATCACGCAAGGGCCGTTGACCAGTCCGGGAAATATCAGGTCCTGGAACTGGAGTGAGGCAAACGCTGCGGTTTACGCCCGTCTTCCTTTCCTCCTGACTTCGCCGACGCACACGCCGAACAGACGAGTTGCCCCAGGCGAGTCAACTCGAAGGCGAACGTCGGCCGCTCGCACACCGGACACGGCGCGGCTTCAACCGCTTCCACGAGTGGGTCCCAAACCAGTTCCAGCGGGGCAGTTGCCTTCTCCCCAACCACGCGGCAAGCGACGCGCAGCTTTGGCTGTTGGACGACCAGCAGTTGCAGCAGCCGCAGATGGACCCGTAGCGTGTTCTTCTGGCGGAGTTCCGAGATCCGCAGCCGTTCCTCGCGCTCCAACGCCTGCCGGTGCTGCGAATTTACTCACCGGGTCGTCCTCGCCTGCCCCTCTCAAGGGTGTCTCCTTCGCTTGCGCTTGGTTTCTGACCGCCCCTTGGCACGCTTTCTCCTGCTCCGCCACTTCGCTCCGCAGGTCGGCATAGTAGCGCTCCATGCGTCCGATTTGCCGATCCAGGCGCTCATGCAGCTCTCGATTGCGCGTATTGGCCATCGTGGCGAACGTTCGCAGCGCCTCCTCCCGAGCCGAGGGGTAGGCTGCCGTCACGCTCAGGCGCCGGATCTCCGGCAACGGCTGCGCCGGGATATCGGACAGTCGCGAATGGTCGAGCAACTGCTCCAGGTGCCGCACCTGCCGGCCGTAGTGCAGGTCGATGGCCACCGGAATGATCTCCTGCTCTTTCTGATCGCTGACAAACTCCGCCTCGAACCAGTAGACAGCCTGGTGGAAGAGCATCGGCCGAACACGTGCCACCTGAAGGGTAAGTCCGTCAACCAACGTGATGACCCGGCGGACTCGCGGTGCCAGGTCGTGCGGCATCAGGTTGAGGCCGACCGTGTGGAATTCCGCAAACCGGCCGCGCTCCATGGCGTCGGTGAGGAGGCTATTGACAAACGGTGTGCCGAAGCTGGCGAGCTGGGCACCGGGATGTTCTGGGATCGCCTCGGGGTCGAACGCCACACGGACCACGCCGCTCTCCGCCGCCTCCAGATTGGACCTGCCCTCGGCCGGCAGGAGCAGGTCGTAGACTTGCGGTTCGACCTCGTCCCAGGCGCCGCCGATGGTTTCGACGTAGTCGCGGAGAAAGTCTTCGAGGGGGGTGCGGGTTACGGGTTCGGTGCTGATGGTGGCTGCCATGACTCAGTCCCCCTCCGTGTTCAAGAACCAGAGGAAGGCATGGGTGTCCAAAAGGAGGTTCATTCCATGTACTCCTTGAAGTCCTCCAGAGGGGCATCGAAATCGGGGGCCAGATGAATCTTGCCGGCGGCGCTACCCGCGCCTTGCATGGCCACGATGTCCTCTCTGCCTTCTTGACCACGGCCAATGGCTGCCCGTGGTCCGTGATCGTGAGTTCCTCCCCCGACTGAACTTGTACGATCAATTCCGGTAGGTGGGCCTGGGCTTCATCGACGTTGATATACAACATGGCACGACTCCTTGTCTGGTTTTTTGGGTATTATAGCACTCTCTGTGGGTGTCAACCGGCTCACAGCGCTGATTGGCCTGTATCGCAGCACGCGCAGTTGCACATGCCGTTCAGCCACCAACATGCCCTCACCCCTCCGGCGTAAAACGCTCCCCGAAGATCTTCTCGTCCACGCCGCGCTGTTGCAAGTACGCATCCTTGGCGGCCAACAGCTTGTTGCCCAGTTCTTCCATGCGCCGGGCGAAGTCGTCGGTGTCGGCGGATGCGGCCCATAAATCGGCGACCACCTCCGGGAACTCGCGCTCCTCTTCCAGGTTGCCAAGGATCATGTCGATTTCGCCGATGACCAGCTCGAACATGCTCAGCTTGGCTTCGAGCAAGTGCAGCACCGCTGCCTCGACTGTGCCCTGGGCCACCAGGTTGAAGACGTACACATCGTGCGTCTGGCCGATGCGGCTGAGGCGGCCGATACGCTGCTCGATCTTCATCGGGTTCCACGGAAGATCGAAGTTGCAGACGGCATGGGCGAACTGGAGATTACGCCCCTCGCTGCCGGCTTCGGTGGCCAGCAGCAATCGTGCCGGACCGCGGAAGCGCTCGATGGCCGCCTCTTTTTCCAAGCGCGTCAATCCGCCGTGAAAGACCGCGACCTCATGGCCCGCCTGCTCCAGCCGTGCCTGCAACATGTCCTGGGTCGCCCGGAACTGGGTGAAAATCACCATCTTGTCGGGAAACTCTTTGAGCAACTCCAGGAGACGATCAGTCTTGGCGCTCTCCGTTTGTTGCTGGGCGCGCTGGGCCAGTTGCGCCAGCCAGTCGCGTTCCGGCCCAATAAGCGTATCGTGCTCAGCGAGCCGGCCCAGCGTTCCTGCCGCTGCCTGGCTCGAGCTACCCATCGCCATTTGCAGCGTGATCAACGCCATGCGATTGACGCTCTTCCCTGTGGTGGGACGCAAGAACACGCGGACGAAGCTGGCCACGTCGTCGTACAAAGCTTGCTCCGCCGGCAGCAGGGTCACGCGCTGCGTCCGTGCCCAGCGGCGCGTGAACTGGAGGCCGACCGTGCTCCGGCGATTGCGCACCATGACTTCGCTCAACAGACCGTGCAGCTCGTCCACGTTTTTCGGCGTCAGCTTGTCGCGCCGGTCCACGAAATGGCGCTGGAACTGCCGCGCCGTACTCAACAGGCCCGGCTCCAAGAGCGTGACCAGGTTGAACAGCTCTTCGAGGTTGTTCTGTACCGGCGTCGCCGTCAGCAGCAGAATGAACTGCTTCTGCAGCTCGCTGGCAAACTTCCAGAGCTGCGTGTTGCGGTTGCGCAGGTGGTGGGCTTCATCGACGATCACCAGGTCCCACTTGCGGTCCAGGATGGCAGAGCGGTGAGGCTCGCGCTTGGCTGTGTGCGTGGAAGCGATGATGTGATCGAACTCGGACCAGGCCGCCGTACCTCGCTCACGGAAGGCGGGGTTGTCGTGACTGATGAAATCGAGGGAGAACTTGCGCCGCATCTCGCCCTGCCATTGTTCGATCAAGGACGGCGGCACCAGGATCAGTGCCGAACGTACCAGGCCGCGCATGTGCAACTCATCCAGGATCAGGCCGGCCTCGATGGTCTTGCCCAGGCCGACCTCGTCGCACAGCAAAGCCCGGCCGCGGAAACGGCGCAGCACTGTCTTGGCTGTGCGCACCTGGTGTTCCAGGATCTCCATGTCGCGGACCATCGGCAGGCAGATGAGCCGATCGAACCCGGCATGCGTGGCCAGCCGTGCCGCCTGTAGCGCCAGGTCGAACTCCGGCAGCGCCGCCAGCCGGGTGCCGCCGCGCAGCAACTCTTGATCCTTGGTGTCGAGCTGGACCTGGATGCCCTGTTCCGTGGTGATTTCCCCGTTGGCC
The DNA here is from genome assembly GCA_963804745.1 of uncultured Gemmataceae bacterium. Lineage (GTDB taxonomy): Bacteria > Planctomycetota > Planctomycetia > Gemmatales > Gemmataceae > CAWDRY01. Next base: position 65,743 of record CAWDRY010000016.1, on the reverse strand, counting down.
GGCAGTGGCGAGGCCTTCTCGACGACCAGCCGGAAGCGGCCCAGCTCGCGAAACTCCAGCCACGCCGCCGCGACCTGCTGCCCCAGAATGGTCTCCGGCGCCGGCAACTTGAAGGATCCTTCGCCGCGGTCAACCTGCGCCTGGAGAGGGTGTCCCTGCGGATCCTCGATTACGTCCACGGGTAGGTCAAGGCTTCGCAGGATTACTGGCAGCACCAATCGACCGCCATGTGCCTCGGCTGTGAGAGGAAGTTCAAAACGATCACCAGGTTCCAGAGGGGTTTCCAGTACCGTTGTCATCGAAGAAGAGCAAAAGGCGAGCGGTGCACATGCGCCTGGCCAATCGGTCCGTGACGGGCGACGCAGGGGTTTCCACTCCCCTCTGGCATTCTAATGATTCACGCCTGTTTAGCAAACAAAGATGAAAAGTGCTGAAGGAGCAGCGGCGCATTATGATGACGATATGAAGATTTGATGAGTTGGTCGGCGGCCTCTGGCGAGTCTGCGTGTGGATCATTAGTGTATCGACAGCATCGTTATTGAGGTGTAGACATGCCTGATGTAACCTCGGCCCTGTTTCTCAACCGCGACCTAAATTGGCTGGAGTTCAACCGCCGGGTGCTGCACGAGGCTCTCGACGCTAGAACTCCGTTGCTGGAGCGTGTCAAGTTCCTGGCTATTTTCAGCAGTAATCTCGACGAATTCTTCATGAAGCGTGTCGGTAGGGTGAAAAGGCGCATTGCCGTGGCCGGTGACGGTGTAGCCGCCGGCAGCGATCTGTACCAGCACCTGATCCAGATTCGCCAGACGGTCCTGCCCATGCTGGCAGCGCAGGCCAGTGCCTTCACCGATGTCATACGGCCCGAATTGGCCCGCAACGGCATCCACCTTTTGGACTGGTCGGCGCTGAGCGAGTACCAACGTGGGGCCGCCGCCGACTACTTCCAGCGAAGCGTTTTTCCCGTGCTCACTCCGCTGGCCGTCGATCCGGGTCACCCGTTCCCGTTCATCTCGAACCTATCTACCTCGCTGGGAATCCTTCTTCGGCTCCCCGAGTCGGAGGAACCCCTGTTCGCCCGCGTCAAGGTGCCGGATGCTTTCCCGCGCTGGGTAGCGGTGCCGGATGACAGAGACAACGGCAAGCCGGGAGAAAGGCAGTGCTTCATTCGCCTGTTCGACCTGATTCGCAACAATCTCGATGACCTTTTCCCCGGCATGACCGTGCTGGAAGTGATGCCGTTCCGCATCACGCGCAATGCCAACATCGTGGCGGACGACGAAGACCGCCCTGAAACCCTTGTTGACATGGTGGAGGAAGGAATTCGTCAGCGCCGGTTCGAAAGGGTCGTCCGCCTGGAGTACGGCGCCGGCGCGCACGCCACACAACTGCAATTGCTGATCCGCAAACTCGACCTGAGCGACGCCGACCTGTACGAGATGCCTGCGGAACTGGACTTCACCGACCTGTTCGCCATCGCGAGCCTGAACCGCCCGGAGCTGAGGGACAAGCCGTGGTCGCCAGTAGTGCCGGCAGCCCTGATGGATGACGATAGCGACATCTTCGCCGTGATCCGCGCCGGCGACGTTCTGGTCCATCACCCTTACGAGAGCTTCGATGCGACCGTCGAACGTTTCATCCGCACTGCCGCGGAAGATCCGAAGGTCCTGGCGCTCAAGATGACTGTTTACCGTGTCGGCGCCGAGACGCCATTCCTCGACGTCCTGATCGACGCCGCCGAGGCGGGCAAGCAGGTGGCTTGCCTGGTCGAAGTCACGGCCCAGTTTGACGAGAGGCAGAATCTCCAGATTGCCCAGGCGCTGGAGAAAGCCGGCGTTCACGTGGTTTACGGCGTGGTCGGGCTTAAAACCCATTGCAAGACTGCTCTGATAGTCCGGCAGGATGAGGACGGTTTGCGTTGTTATGCCCACATCGGCACCGGCAACTATCACGTGAAGACGGCGCGCCTGTACACCGATCTCGGCCTGTTCACCTGTAATCCCGAACTGACCGAGGATGTGGTCAATCTCTTCCATTACCTGACTGGCCGTTCTCTGAAGCGAGATTATTCCAGGCTGCTGGTGGCCCCGGTCAACATGCGTAATCGTTTCATGGAAATGATCGACCGCGAGGTCCAGCACCATCGAGCGGGGCGCCCGGCACGAATCATCGGCAAGATGAATCAACTGGAGGATCGTGCCATCTGTGAAGCGCTGCTGCGCGCATCTCAGGCCGGAGTCGAGATCGACCTGGTTGTGCGCGGTTTCTGCGTGTTGCGGCCTGGGGTACCCGGTGTGAGCGAGCGTATCCGGATCATGTCGGTAATCGGCCGATTCCTCGAGCACTCACGCATTTTCTATTTCCAGAACGGCGCGGACGATCCGCTGGCCGGCTCTTTCTTCATCGGCTCGGCCGACTGGATGGAACGCAATCTTTCGGACCGTGTGGAAGCCGTGGTGCCTATCGAGACGCCGGGGCTACGGGAACGGCTCTGGCGCATCTTGCAAATCATGTTGCACGATCAGCGCCAGGCCTGGGACATGAAGCCGGACGGCTCTTATGTTCAGCGCATCCCTTCACCCCAACCCCTCTCCCCCGCAGCGGGGGAGAGGGCGGGTGGGGGCTTCTGACAGCGCCGCCGGGCCGGAGATGCAGGGTACACACGTCACACTCATGAATCTTGCATTGCGGCGTATCGAGTTAGAACCCAGCAATGCGTCGCCTGCGATGCAACCGGGGTGAGTCCTCCGTTGTACCGATGGACACGCCATGCACCCGTCGCCTTGCTGGGGTTTTTCCTGGTTCAAATACAGGGATTTACCTATGGATATTGCCTGAGTGGGTGCCCATAATGATACTCGAGATAGCAATCCGCACCGAAATGAGCTACAGAGCTTTGCCCCGTAGTTCGGTAATCTCTTGGTGATGGGCGACACCAAGGGAGAGCCAACGACGGGGCTTTTTCATGCGCTGGGCAATTTTCGGCCTTATCCTCTTTCAATCGACGCAACATTTACAACTTAGCCCGTGGTGTTGAGCATAGGGAGTTGGTCCTCCCCACAATACCTGCTGGTTACTAACCGGATAAATGCTGCAAAACTCTGTGGCTTACTTTTTCTCCGGCCGATAAATCCAGATCTCCCCTTGGGTCTTGTCCCCCATGTTTATCTCCAAATCATGCACCAGCTTCTTACTGGTTGCCTGCTGCAAGCCCTTGAATTTACCGCCGCCAAGGTTCTCGGTCACGATTGCCGTGTGGTGAGCATATACCCCAGTGATGGTCCGGGTTTGCGTTCCCGTTACGATCTTCGTCACAGTCTGCACGTTGCGAAACTGGATGACGTCGCCCGGCTGAACATCTTCGTACCTGGTGACCAGCTTCCCCCAGATGTAGTCCTTGTCTGGGCCACTGACGCCGTAGTCGGCTTGTCTTGGCCCCCACGGACTGCAAAGCGTGATTCGCCAGGTCCGCGCATTCGCCTGTCCCCACTTTTTTCCCGAAATTGTCTTTGACAAACTTCACGATCTGCTGGCCCATGTCGCCCGCCGCAACGATCGGGGATCCTGCCTGGGGGGGTTGCGGCTGACCTGGTTTCACCTGCGCCTGCTGCAGCAGTTTTTGCAGACTCGCAATCGCTTCAATGATCTTGTCCTGATCGGCCTTCTCTTTGGCTTCACCTCTGCGAACTTCCAGGACATAGATTGCCTCCTTGATCGCTTTCTGACTTGCTGACTCTTCATCAGCTGCAACGGCAACTGGCGCCAAGATGCCAAGAACGACGACCGCAAAGATACACTTTCTCATGGGGTTCCCCTTTCAGGAAGGTGGATGGGAAATGTTTGCCTCGTTATCAGCAATCATCCTAGGCACACAGCGGTTTTTTGCAAGTTGACCGCAGCCTGGATTGTCCTTGGGGGCAGCGAGGATCGTTTTCATCTGTACGCTTCCGGGCCATGGCGGTATCGCCGGCGGGATTCCGAGCTATGGCGGCCAGGAGTGCGGCCCCGGAGTGGCGGGGGTCTGCAAGGGAACGGGCTGGTAACTGCAAAAGTAATGTGAACCAGAGAGATCACCATCAAACCGATGAAACGTGTGACCGGCAGGTCAACTAAGATCTGCCGGTCGCATAATTATTTGGGATAGCCGCCGTTATTGGGGCTTGGGATAGCCGCCGTTATTGGGGATGGGATGATGATGGTGCGGATGCGGATGCGAAGCGTCTGCATTGGGGCTGGGATTGCTGCCGTTATTGAGGCTGGGATTGCTGCCGTTATTGGGGTTATGATGATGATGGTGCGGATGCGCAGCGTCTGCATTGGGGCTGGGATAGCCGCCGAAATTGGGGCTGGGATAGCCGCCGAAATTGGAGCTGGGATAGCCGCCGAAATTGGGGCTGGGATAGCCGCCAAAATTGGAGCTGGGATTGCTGCCGAAATTGGGGCTGGGATAGCCGCCAAAATTGGAGCTGGGATAGCTGCCAAAATTAGAGCTGGGATAGCTGCCAAAATTGGAGCTGGGATAGCTGCCAAAATTAGAGCTGGGATAGCTGCCGAAACTGGGGCTGGCATAGCTGCCAAAATTGGAGCTGGGATAGCTGCCAAAATTAGAGCTGGGATAGTTGCCAAAAGTGGGGCTGGCATAGCCGCCGAAATTGGAGCTGGGATAGCTGCCAAAAGTGGGGCTGGCATAGCCGCCGAAATTGGAGCTGGGATAGCTGCCAAAAGTGGGACTGGGATAGCCGCTGAAGCCGTAATTGCCTGAACTGTAGCCGGGCGGGACGAAATTGGGCGGGAACCATGTCGGTTGTGTCTGGGCGTACGTGAGGTGAGAACATACCAGAATGAACCAGACGGCCACGGTTAATCCACAGCCAACTTTGACAACCGAGTAAAGTATCGACATGATACGCTCCTTTGCTGGGAAAGTGGTGCAAGACATTCCTTAGTATTGGCAAAGTTCATGCCATATTGAGAAAAACATCGACCAATCTTCCGCGTTCTTGTGGCGGAGACGACATGAATGACCAAGATATTGTAATGCAAGCTATTGTTTGATCCTGCTTTCCGCACATCGCGGCCGTAATGATTAGGAGAGATGGCAGCCAAAGATATTTTGATCGGGGCGCTTTGTTGGGCAGGTTTGAAATCCGACCTACCCCCCAGAATGTATGTTCCTGGTCGTATTGTGCGGCGGAATCGAACAGTCTCCCTCGCTAACGCTTCGGGTCCGTGTGCCGCCGTCCATCACTTTCCAGTGGCGAGTGGGAAGAACACCTCGATTCGAGTTCCCTGACCAGGTTCCGAGTCGATTTCCAGGGTCCCCCCCAGAAGTTGAGCGCCTTATCATTCCGAGTAATCCAAAGGTGGTTCCCTGGATGGCGCGCTTGACCGTAACGGTCTTGTCAAAACCGACCCCGTCGTCCCGGATCATCATGGTCAACCCCGTCTTCGATAGACGCAACTCCATCCCAACCCGCGAGGCCCTTGCGTGACGGGCAACATTGGTTAGCGCATGCTGGCCAATGCGAAAACAGGCGCTCTCGACTTCGGGGGGCAAGCGTTTGTCTCCGAGGTCACTCTCAAAGTGAACATCGGGTCCGTGCGTCTGAACCTGCTGGTGGAGCAACCAGCGGAGGGCAGCTTCCAGGCCGAGATCATCCAGGACCGAGGGGCGCAAAGCGAGCGACATGTCGCGCACCCGCCCAAGGGCGGTATTGACTGTCTGGATGCCTTCATCAATTGTGTGCAGGGCGGCGGCCCCAGCGAGTTTTCGCGCGGAGTGCAGATGGAGATTTATCGCAGTGAGAACCTGACCGATCTCATCGTGCAACTCCCTGGCCACGCGCCGGCGCTCGGCTTCCTGGGCGTTGATCAATTCGCGGGACAGGGCCGCCAGCCGCTCCTGTGTCTGCTTGCGCTCGGTAATGTCATGAATAGTGACTATTGTTCCAATGATTTCCTTGTTGGCGTCACGAAGAGGGGCGAACCGGGCCGCAAGCCACCCTGACTTGCCGGTTCGAGGCAAATCATAACGAATGTCGGGAAGGGAAACGATTTCGCCGCGCAGGGCTTTCTGGAGAAGTTCCGGGATGTTGTACGGACGAAGGTAGGGAAAAATGTCCGGAGGAGACTTGCTTTTCAAGTCTTCCCTTTTCAACTCTTCCTTTGTGTACCCGGTCAATTGTTCCATGTACTTGTTCCAGACCTTGAAGTACTCATTCCGGTCGTGGACGACGATCCCCTCTTCGACAGAGGCGATGACCTCCTGAGCGAATCCAGTGGCCTGGCGTGCTGCTTCTTCGGCGATCTTCTGCGCGCTAAGGTCCCGGAAGCTCGCGAGATAACGGCCAGGCCCGACCCGGCTAGCCGAGTAATGAACGGGGACAACGGTATGGTCTTTCCGCTGGATAAATGTCTCACCTTCTGACTTCCTATTCCTGGTGGCCTCCGCAAATGCCTTCCGGGTCTTGTCTCGTAGTTCCGGGGGAGTCAATGCCGGCAAACTCATGCCGAGAAGTTCATCTGCTGAGTAACCAGTCAGTTCTTCTGCCTCGTGGTTGACTTCAATGTAATTTCCGTCGTCGTCCAGAACGATCAAGGCAATGCTAGCATTCTCAAAGACTTGTCGAAACCGTTCCTCGCTCTCCTGCAAGCTCGCCTCCGCCTGCTTGCGTTCCGTGACATCGTGGTAATTGAGGATGACTGCCTGTATGTCCGGATCGGCGAGGTGGTTGGTGGCAATGACTTCGAGCCAGACCCAGGAACCGTCCTTGTGCCGGTAACGGAGAGTCGCCACTTCACGGTGCCCAGGCTCCTGAATCAGTTTCCCGAAGAGACTTTTGTTTGCTTCCAGGTCATCAGGATGAATTAAATCGAAGGCATTGGTTCCCAACAACTCGGAATTCGAGTAACCCAACAACCGGACAATGGACGGGCTGTCGTATAGAGTGATGCCGTCGGCGTCAAGCAGGGAGATACCGTCCAAGCTGTTCTCTATCACGGTCCGAAAGTTTTGCACTGTACTGCGCCCCTACTCGACCCATTTTCTCACCACGCCGGCGGTCGTTGCTCGATCAGCCCGCGCATGCGACTTCAGTTCGCTTGGCAGCATGAAATAGCCGGTTTGCAGCAGGTGAAGTATCAGCGGGCGGAAGCGCTGCTGTCCGGGTAATCAGGACTTCCAGTTCGGTGAGATTGTACCGAAGGGTATTGTAGCCGGCGCGGGCGCGTCCAGCAATCCTCTCTTGCACGATTGTGCGATGTACTGGACCACGCCTGGCGGCCAGACGCCGCGCGCGCTGTACGTCGAATGACCAATCACGAATGCCCAATTTAGGTCTCTTCAACGCGCGTTCGCAAAGGGGTTCCTGCTAGACGATCTCGAAGCAATTGCTCCAGATTGCTGCGCATGGTCGATGGATCACCGCCACGGAAATGGAATCGATTTCTACGCACCGTGGTCATGAAGGGGTAAACACTGCGGAATTCAGGCGTGGGCGGCGCCGCCCCCACCTGGCACAGTTCCGACCAGGTGTTAATCAGCTTATCATCGTCAGCCCCTTCAACAACGACCGTGAAACGCCTGTGCCCATCCGGCGGGACGTGGGCAGGCCGCGGCTCGTGGACGCCCCTTTCAGGGACTGCTTCCAGAGTTAGCCCGTAATCGAAGCCGGTTTCACCGTGCTCGGTGCGGTCCAGTCCTTCTGTTTCGGACCTCGCATCCGTGACGAAACCAAACATCATGTCCACCACCTTGACCAGTACCAGACTGCCGACAAAGGCGAGAGCGGCAGCAGTACATGCTGCCACGAATTGCGAGACTACCTGGGTCCATTTACCGGTGGCGAGCAGGCCGCAGGCGCCGTTTCCATTCACGGTCCCGTAGCACAACACTCCGGTAAGAATCGCGCCTAGAAATCCGCTGATGCCGTGAACGCCGAAGGCGTCGAGCGAGTCGTCATACTTGAAGACGGGCTTGAGGCATACGGCCACGTAACAGACGAGGCTGGCAATGAGACCAATGATGAGACCTCCCCACATATAAACAAACCCCGAAGCGGGCGTGACCGCGGCCAGCCCTACCACGAGGCCGGTGGCAAGCCCGAGAACCGTTGGCTTCCCCTTGTGGAGCCACTCAACAGTCATCCAGGTTAGGGCCGCCGCTGCCGCGGCTACTTGCGTGGCAGTGAAGGCTGAGACGGCGATAGCGTTGCTTGCCAAAGCACTGCCGCCATTGAAGCCGAACCAGCCAAACCAAAGCAATCCGGCCCCGGTCAGCGTGAGAACCATGCTGCTGGGATGCATGACGTGTTCCGGGTAGCCTAGCCGCTTGCGCAGCACGAGAATCGCGGCCAGGCCCGACAAGCCCGCCGCGACATGAACAACGATGCCGCCCGCGAAGTCGAGTGCATTGATTGGCCCGGCGCCCAGGAGGCCGACCGCATGTAACCCATCGCCTTTCCACCAGTCCATCGCCCACACCATGTGTGCGATTGGGCAGTAGATGAACGTGACCCACAGGAGCAGAAAGACGCAGTAAGGCCAGAAACGTATGCGTTCCGCGATAGCACCGCTGATAAGTGCGGGCGTAATTATGGCAAACATGCCCTGATACATGACGTGCAGATAGATAGGGATGTGCGTGCCGTTCAGCACCTCACCAGGCTCAACTCCCTTGAGGAAGAACAGTTTCCCAGGGCTCCAACCAATAATGCCGCCCCACGATTCCCCAAACACACGCCACGGTTCGCCGAACGCCAGGCAGTAACCGATCGCCACCCACCAGACGCCGACGATCGCAATGGCCACCATGCTGTGCATCATCGTGGCCAGGATATTCTTGCGCCGAACCATGCCGCCGTAGAACAAGGCCAATCCGGGCACCATGAGAAAGACCAGGGCGCTAGCTATCAGCATCCAGGCAATATCGGCATTGTCCAGTTTTTGGGTTGCTGATGCGGAAGCTGCGCTGGTTGCTTCTTGAGCCGTGGCAATGCCACTGCTGACACCCAAAAGAATGACTGCGGGCAACCACAAGAGGTAACGTTTCACGTGCATGTCCTCGGCCTGGTTTGTAAAACGGGCGCGCACTGCCCCGCATGGAGAGGGACCGAGCTTAGATGGCGAGGCTCTGAGCAAACCATGTGCCGTGGAGTTATCGCCTGACCAGATTCCCTTGGACTATTACCCGTTATTACCCGGTTTTTTGATTTGTTAGTGATTGAAGTTGGTTTTGGATTAAGACTTATGAGTTTTCGGCAAATGGCTACCGGGTAATGGCTGTTTGGGCGGTGAGGCACCGATAATCTATGTTCTGCTGCTTCGCTTCGCAGCATGGATGCACTTACCTTGGGCAACCTGCGGATCAACCAAGGTTTTCCCAAACCGCGTTCGTGTCTCGGCCGTGGTCCGCAAGAGAACGGGCTGGTAACTGCAAAAGTAATGTGAATCAGCGCTGGAAGATCGGCAGATAGTTCTGGGGAACGGAGAGGATGATGACCGCGACGGCGGTCTGATAGACCGGGCCGACATCCTCGCCGTGATTCTCTGACCAGCTGCCATTGGTCTTCGATTGCTTGCTTAGCAGGAACTTCTTCTCCCGCTCGTACCACGACTTCCAATCGTTGCCGCCCTTCTGGTGCATGGCGTGAGCAGCGTAGTAATGGCCGTACCAGTACCACTCGGTCGAGTTGTGGTCCTTGAGGTACTTGAGTGCAGCCGCGATGCGGGCGTTTCTCTTCCTGGCGATCCTGGGCTTCCTTGGAATCGGGGATCGCCACCTTGCTTTCATTTTTCTCGTATTTCATGGTTAGCTGCAGCACACAGGCGCCGGCCGCCGTTCGTGCATAGCCGGCACCGGACCCTGGCTGGTAGGAGAAGCCGCCGGCACTCCTTATCGTAGCACCTCATGACGTACTTGATGGCCCTCTCCAGAGTCTCATCGGGGACGTGGATGCCGCTGTTCTTGGCGTGCGCAGGGCCATCACTTGCATGATGGTCACGGAGATGTCGGCGTCGGTGGGTTGCGGCTGGTAACGCCAGCCTCCTTCGCTGCCCTGTTGGCGGCTCTGGCAGCCGATGGTGAGATCCACGGCCTTTTTCACCGACGCTCTGAGTTCCTCGTCCGGGTACATGCCCAGCAACTCGGCCAGGGCAAGCGTGGCGATGCCGTGGCAATACATGTTGCCCTCCGGGCGTCCGCCCAGGTAACCGTCTTTCTCGCGTTGTGCCGCCATCAAGAAGCGAGCCGCACTGCTGACGTTCTTGGCATACTGGCCTTGTCCGGGCAGGTTGCCCTGGGACATGAACGCCAGCAAGGAGAATCCGGTCATGGCCGGGTTGTGCGGATACTTGCCGCCGGTGTCGCTGGAACTCCATGAACCGTCGGCGTTTTGATTGGCCGCCAGCCATTTCAATGCCTCGGCCGTGGCCTTCTTGGTGTCCTCGTCCATGGTCACGATCACCTTGTCGTCGCTATCGGGGGCCGGAGTCGTGTCATCGGCACGAGCCAACGAGGCGCGGACCAGCAGCACCCCCAGAAGGGCACAAAACATTACAGAGAGCTGCGTGACATGTGGCGACAAGTTTCCAACTTGCCGAGGCAGAAAGGGGTCAGGTTGGTTTTCGCCATAGTATCTTTGACAGTACTTTGTCCATGACGGCGAAAACTAACCTGACCACTTTCTAAGCTAGGAAGACGTCGCATGATTACTTCCTCTCCTTCTGAGGTTGTGTTGCCGGGTTGGGCACCGGCTTGCCATGCGCCAGGTTCTCAAAATACTTCTGAATCTGGCCGGCGAACTCAGGCGGCAGGTTGCTTGAAAGCGTCAGCATGATCTTCTCACGCTCACGCTGGCTGAGGCCGAGGAACGCATCCGGTCCTTTGGACGGGTTCAACTCGGATGGTTCATTCTTGGCTGCGTTGTCCGGCTTGCGTTCCCCCTTGCCCCGCTTGCCCATCTCTTCCTTGCTCTGCTCGGCCTTCTCGCCTGGTTTTTGCCGAGCTTTTCTCCCGGCTTGTCAGCTTTCTCCTCAGTCGCCTCTTCTTGGCTCCAAAGGTTCTGGTTTCTTGGCCAGATGGTTGGTGGGTTTTTGGGGCATGGCGGCGTGCATGGTTTCACTTGCCTTCAGGAGATGACTCCTTGGCCCGCTCATCGGCCTCGGCTGCCTCGTGTGGGGATTGGTTTTCAATTTGTTGCTCACCCTCTTTGAGTTCCTTCTCGGCTTTCTCCAACTCCGGCTGGACCGCATCGGGCGCCTGCGGCATGGCCTGTTTGATGGCAGCCTCAGCTAGCTCGGCCTTCTCTTTCGACTTCGCCATCTCCTTGACTGCTTCTATCAATGCCTGCTGAGCCTTGGCAAGTTCCCGAGCATCTTTCGCTTCCTCGGCACGCTTGGCAAGTTCTTTCTGCAACTTGGCTATCCGCTCCGTCCCCGTCTTGTCTTCCGGTTTTTCTGGCTTGCGCAAGGATCTTCTTAGCCTCCTTGATGTTCTTCTCCGCTTCCTTGGCGGCATCCTCTGCCTCTTCAGTCAACTTCAGAGCGTTCTCGGCCTCCTTCAGCGCATTGGTGGGATCGGCTTCAGTCATCTTGGCTTCTTCGGCCATCCGGTGTTCTTGCTCCGCCTTGATGGCCTTGGCCAGTTCTTTCCGGGCCCCTTTGATGGCCTCGACCGCCTCCTTGGCCTTGTCGGCTGCGGGGGCCGGCTCGTTCTTCTCCAGCCCTTCCTTGGTCTTTTCCATCTTCGTGGCAGCCTCTGCCACCTTCTCCTCGGCCTTGGGTGCCGCTTCCTTGATTCCTTGCCGACCTCCTGGGTCGGCGGGATCAGTTCCTGCTGGACCTTCGCTAACGCTTCAGGCTCGGACCTGGGATCCCCTTCCTGGGGCTTAGCTTGCTTGGGTTCACCCTGTTTGGGTTCGCCCTGCTTGCTGGCGGATTCCTTGGCCTGCTCGGCTATGTGGCCTTCTTTCTTCTCCAACTCGGCCAGTTTCTCGTCCGCTTTTTCGAGCTTGGACAGCATAGCGCGACGTGCCTGCTCTTCCTTGATCTGCGCCTCAAGCAGCTTCTCGGCCTCTTTCAGCTTGGTGAGGGCGGCTTCCTCTTTATTGGTAGCCTCTTCGCCTTTCTTCTGTTGAAGTTCCCTGGCGGCCTCCTTCATTTCCTTCGCGGCCTCGTTTAGCGCCTCCTTGGTTTCTGGCTTGGCCGGCGACGGTTCCTTTTCCACTGCCTCGGTTTTCTGGCTCAACTCCTCCTGCTTGGGGCCAAGGCGCGGCAGACGTTCCTTCTCGGCTTCCTTGGTTATGTCTCTGACGTTGGTCTCCCTCTTGATTATTTCCTGGACTTCCTTCCGTTGTTTTTCCAGAGCGGCGAGAGGATCTTTCCGCTCCTTCTCGATCTGGGTGATCTGTTCATCGAGCTTGGCCAGGACCTGGCGGAGGGTGTCGAGCGCCCGCTGCTCGGGCTGGAAGGCTTCCGCAACGGCAAGGGTGCGGATAGCATCCTGGGCCAGGCGCATGTCCTTCTCGGCCGGTTCGATCATGGCCGCAATGTCTTTGGCGTGCGGCTTGAGGATGTTGCGGCAGTCGCGAGTCTCGTGTTCCAGCTTGGCCTGCTTGTCGGCCTGTTCTTTCACCTGGGGGCCGGTGATTTCCCGGTCGGAGACCGCATCGAGCATTTGCTTGAGACCGCCGGTGTAGCCGAGAATCGTCTCCTGCTCGATGATGGCTCCGCTCAGTCGCTCACGAACCTCGATGAGGGCGGCTAGCTTCTCCACGGACTGGCGCAGGCCGCGGGCCAGGTCGAGTAGTTCACCGGCCGCTTCCCACTGAAGGTTGCCGGCTGCCTGCCACTGCGGTATATTGCTGTGCTCCTGCTGCCTGGCGTCTTTCAGCTTGGCGGCGGCGTTGGCCATCCGCTGCGTCACGGCCTTGGTCCTGCCGGCGCTTTCGAGCTTCTGCAAACGTTCCTGGTCGGCAGCGGGTAGCTTGCTGCCCAGGTTACGCAACTGCGTGAAAACGAACTCCGCCCTCTTCTTGAGGTCTTGCTGGTCGTCCGCGCGAAATTCCGGAGGCTCGCCGCGCAGGGGGACCTTCTTGACGGGCTTCTTAACCGGGTCGAGGATCGGTTCGGGCTGATTATTGACACTGGCCCAGTAGTCGGCATTCTGCAGGAAGGACTTGAGCTGGGCCTCGGCGAAGTCCTCCATGCGCTTGGCAGCCTCGTCGAGGCGTTCCACGGCGTCGTACCGGGCCAGCATGTCCATGAGGGTCTCGATGATCTGCCGATGATGAGCGTAGGCCTTGTCCCGCTCTTCCCTGGATTTGCTCGTGTCGTTGGCCTGGAGCGCCCGTGCCGACGCTTCCAGCCGGTTGATGACCACGGTCATCTGTTCCTTGCTGAGCTTGGATAACAGGCCATACATTTCCTCCAGCATCAGCTTTTCGGCGCTCTTGTCGAGCTGACAATACTGAAGTACGCGGATCATCGTGCCCATGCGCAGGACAATACGGTCCGTGTCTGCCTTGATGTCTGCCTCGACCGCGACTCTCTTCTTGTCGAACCGCGTGTCCTCCTGGGGAGGCGGCAGGGTGACGTCGCCGGCCTGGCTGACCGAGCCGCTCCAGCTCAGTGCCGCCAGTGCCATGAAGGTGGAACAACCACAGAATAGGAGCAATCGTCGTATGCTGGCCATGTCAAGTACCCTTTTGTTTGTGCGGCGACATCGTGCAGATAATGCCTTTCATTGTCTTGCCGGTCTGGGGATCGAGCAGATCGAGATAGAACTGCCATTCCAGGGCCTTGTTGTCGATCTTCAGCAGCAACTCGTTCCAGCCCTCGTCCAGTTCCACGGGAGTTTTGTCGTCGCCCGGCGCGGCGTCCCGATGGACGGCCTTGTTCAGGACTTGCTGGCGGTTGAGCCACACCTTGATGCCGTCATCGCTGCCTGTGGCGAGTATGCCCTGTTTCTTGCCACAATGGAACCAGCAGCGGGCATAGGCCACGCCGGCATCCTCGTGGTTGAAGTACTTGCCCAGGTCGATCTTGTCGTCGATGAAGGTCTGGAGTTGCCAGCGGACCTTGCCTTTGAGGCCGTCGTATTCCTTGTTGGCGCTGTAAGGTTCCACTTCCGGCGGATAAGGCGTATCGCGGCCTTTCTCGTCGGGATTGGGGAACGGCCCGATGAGGAGCCAACTCCTGCCGAATTTCCACTCTTCCTCACCCTGTTTCAGCGCGTAGACGCCCTTGCCGCCCGGCTCGATGCCCCAAACCAGCTTGTCCCGATAGTAGATCGTGATCTTCGCGTCCTCGGCATAGGCGTTCGACTTGACGGGATTGAATGAGTAATCGTTGCCCCGGTTGAAATTGGCCCAGTTGGGATCGTGGACGCTGCCATTGAACTCGGAGACGCCGCCGGCCGGGATGAATGGGGCGTTTTCCGTGAAACTGATCTCCATGTATTGCTCGCCGAACCGGCCTTTTTCCGGCTTGCCGAAGGTCATGCGCACGTGCTCCTTGGCCACTGTCTGCTGACCCTGACCTCCGGGTCCCTTTGTACAACCCCAGTAGAAGTCGAATTGCCGCTGCCTGGTGCTGTCCGAAGTCAACCAATAGCGGAGCTTGAGGTCCCTGAGCGGGATGTCCCCTTCGCTTGAGTTTTCTATCCGGTAATTGAAGGAGTATTGGTTGCCAACCGGGTTCACATTCTCGTTCTTGGCCAGCAGCTTGAGCATTCCTTCTCTGAGTTCCTTCGGGCCGGCCTTCAGCTTGCCGGCAACCTGCATTTCCGGACCTTTTGGCTCTTCGGTCGGCTCGGCGAAAATTTCGCGCTGGCGTTTCTCAAGGTCCATGAGTTTCTGCTGTTGGTTGAGATCACCGACAATCTGCGCCTTCACATCTTCCTGGTACCCAAACCTCTTGATGCGTGTCTCCGACTGACCCCATTTTGGTAACGAGGCCGGAGTGCTGGGTTCGCGGTTGGAAACCTCCACGTAGAACTCGATTTGATCGCCTTTTTGCAAATCCCGGCCATCCGGGTGCTTGAGAGCGCCCGTGTAGAAATCAAAACGGCCGCCGCCATCCAGCCCATCAGGGACACGCTCGGGGTTGGACGAGGCGGCCTTGTGGAACCAGACCTGGTGATACAGATCACTGTTTCGAAACGCCCCGGTAGTGGCGTCGAACGATCCCAGGTCCTCGGAGCCAGGGACGGGAGTGAGCAGGTAAGTACACCACTCGGGTTCCTTCCGGTCAATATCGGCGCGGATAAGACGGTAACGGAGCCTGGCCTCACCCAGACCATACGGACCACTAGCCTTGTAAGCGATCCGCACTTTCCCTTCCTTCCCTAGCAGAATGGGCATAGTCGAGGTCTCCGCGTAATCCCTGCTCAGGGGGTCGATGCTGGCAGACCTTTGCTCGATGTCGGGAAGTTCTTCCTTGAGCAACTCCACCACGGGCGCCGGCTCTGGTACGATGCGAATGCTGCGCTGCTTCAGATCCTTGTTCTCGAATCCATGCTCGTCCCAAACGCGGATGCGGTAGGCAACGACAGCTGGATTGAGGTCGATGAGCTGTTGAACCAGGTGGACGCCATTCTCGTTCCCGATCCCATTTGCCGCCACGCTTCGTTTAGCGACGCTTCGCAGAAGCGTTGAACGTTGAACCACGCTTCCGCGAAGCGTCGCTAAACGGCTGCCCTCGTTGGCGGCCACTTCAGCGGAACCCAGCAACTCCACCGTCGCCTCAGAAACCTCCTTGTCCACCTCGGCAATCACCAATGCCTGCGACCCCGGGATGGCCTCGGCGATGTCTCCCTGGGGGAAGGGGGTCGTGTAGCGCGTACCGTCCGGTCGCTTGCCGTAGTGCTCGGGCAGCAAGACGACAGCCTTCTGGGAAACGATCTGTGGCCGCGCAGCGTATTTCACTTCCCCGGCCTGGCGGGTCCGGCCGTCTGGTTTCAGGTAGGCGAAGTACTCGAAGTCCACTGAACCGGCAGGAACCTTGGCGACATAAATAGCTTCGCCGGCACGGATCTTGGCCTCCTGGATAGCCTGCTCGGTGGCCTTCGCATCGGGCCTGAGATCGAACCTCTCCGTTTGCCGGTTCTGGGCGTACACGCGCAAATCACCTACCTGTCCCGCGTGAAACGCGCCGCTGGCCTTGAAGTGCAGCACCACTTCTTCTCCGCCAGGCCAGTACCGGTTATCTTCGTTGAGGCTGACCAGCTGTACCGAACACGGGATCTCCACGCTGGCGAGGAGTTGGCGGGACAGCAACGCCGGGAGCAGGCCGGGCCTCCACATCCCCAGCAAGAGAGCAATCAGAAGGACGACAAGGACCACGGGGCTTAACAACACGGCCGTCCACATGAGGCGGCGATGGTTCGCCAGTTGCGGGAAGTTGATGCGGGCACACTGCTGCTCCGCTTGCTTCGTGACGGCAGCAATCAGGGCCGGCGACATCCCCTCCGTGGCGGCGTCCGGCTGGTTGAGCTGCACGGCCGAAATGAGCCGGTGCCTCAGAGGAAGTACCCGCTCCTCGACGTAGAGCGCCAGGTAGCTGTCGGTCAGGCGGCGCAGCAACACCCAGAACAGCACGAGCGCTGCGGCTGTTACCCAGAGCAAGAACTGGCCCGCGAACAGCGCCACACGCACCCAGAAGGGAGTCTCGCGATAGCGATCAATGACATAGTCGATCAGGCACGCTCCGGCCAATAGCACGATGACCACGACCAGCCAAAGGGCGCCGCCCCAGATCACTTGCAGGCAGCGCTCGCGAGTACGCAGCTTCGCCAGTTGATGCAGAATCGTCCGTGGTACCATACT
Organism: uncultured Gemmataceae bacterium; assembly: GCA_963804745.1. Lineage (GTDB taxonomy): Bacteria > Planctomycetota > Planctomycetia > Gemmatales > Gemmataceae > CAWDRY01. Next base: position 48,923 of record CAWDRY010000016.1, on the reverse strand, counting down.
CATAAAAGGTTCAAGAATTTACGGATTACCCATTCCACGCTGACCAGCATGAGAAACAGCGTCAGGGTCAGCGGATTAAATAAGAGCACCTCCTGAGCCAGCGTGAACCGGACTTTCTGCGGCTTAATGTCGTTCGCCAGCCGGAACAGGTCTTCCTCGCGGTAGAACTTGCCCGGATACTCCTCGCTGCTGCTCAGGTCAGCAGCCTTGCTCAACACATCCTTCGCCATGTTCGATTCTTCCTTTTCATGGCCCGGCGGCCGATCGACCCGGTATTCGAAGGTCGCGTCTTCAGGAGTTGTCAATCTTACCCGGAATTGCCCTGTCCGGGAATGCGTCAGCAGCTTGCGATAACGGCCGGGCTGGCCCAGCACCGCCAGCAGCTTGATAGATTCGGACGTGTTCTCGGCCCTGTCTTCGGCGACGTACTCCAGCCGAGCTTCCAGCTCCTTTGCCTCATAGGGCTTGAGCGTTCTTGTCATAGGCGGTGACGAAGAGGTAGCTGTTGCTGTTGAGAACAGCTTCCGGACCGCCCTGCAACGAGATGTGAACTTGCTTGGAGCCGCGCAGCAGGTGCTTCATACCCATTTCGTAAACGATCTGGCCCCAGAGCTGGGCCACGTAGCGATCGTTGCCGTTGGAACGCCAGCGCCAGGTCTCATCGGTCGCCAGGAACAGGACCGGCCCGTCGCCGTAGGTCTGCGTGGCCATCAGGGTCATGGGCTTCTGCTTGCCGGGTTCGCCCATCTTGTCCCTGGGGTGAGCCAGGAGCGAGGTGGCCCCGGTACGCAGGCCCTTGACGGGATAATGCCAGTAGAAGCCATGCCCTTCGGTCGTGATCTTCTTCCAGATTCTGGCGGTGTCCTCCGGGGTATTGCCCAGGGTCAGCATCTCGCTGCGTTGGCCGTCTTCGGTCAGTTCCGGGATGTAGGGCTGCGGCTGAGCGCTTTCATCTTGCTTGAACCTGGCAGCCTCGAACTCGACCGGCAGCACCTCCGCGAAAGGCTTCTCGCGCGAAGGCCGGTTGACGAAACAGGCGGGGGCATTGTGCTGGCCGGCGATGTGGATCAGGCCGCCGCCGTTGCGAACGAAGTCCTGGATCATGGTCAGCTTTTCGTCGTTCAGCCAATCCGTGGAAACGTCGCCCAGAATTATCAGGTCGAACGTGCCCAGGGTCGTGGCCGGGAACTCCGTCAGGTATGGCCAGTCCTTCGGCTTGACTCCCTCCGGCGGGCGAATCGCCTCGGCATCGGCGTTGACCAGGATGAACTTAGGCTCCACGCGCCGGTCGCGGAGCAGGTAGCCTTGCTGGAGATACTTGTACTCCCAGCGCGGGGCGTTCTCGATGTACAGGATCCGGACCTTGCGATCGACGACCTGGACCGGCCTGACGACCTTATCGTTGAACGCCTTTTCCATGCCGATGATTTCTGCTTCAGTGTCCAGTTGCAGTTTCTGCTCTTTGACGCCGGCCTCCTTTTTCATCTCGAATGATAGCCTCGTCAGCGTGTCTTCGCCCTTGCGGAGGTCCACGTCGCGCGTGGCCACCTGTTTGCCGTTCAGCTTCATCGTGATCCGCGCTCTGGTCCCAGCCGCGAAACCGAGGGAACGCAACCGAACCGGCACGGCAACCTTCTCGTCGCTGAAGACCGTGTTGGGAGCAGTCCACGCTCTTGATCTTCAGGCTGCCGCCTTCCGAGGAACCGACACCGTAGATGTGGAGCGGCACGTGATACTTGATCGTCTGGCCGTCCTTCTCTTCGGTCAGCTCGCGACAGCGGGCCGCCACGTCGAGGAGGGATTCCTTGCTGGCGTTGTCCTGTCCGTCCGTGATAATCACGATCGCCGCCGGATAGTCGCTGCCCTTGGACAGCAACAGCTCGTTTATCTGGTCGGCGAGGGCCGTCTTGGGTTCGTACAGGGCGGCCAAGTCCAGGAGCCTGGTCCGGTGACGCGCTGTTTCAGCCACGGTAATTTGCTGTTCCAGGGCATGCACGAAGTCTTTTTCCGTCTTGAAGATTTGACCGGCCAGCGGCTGCAACTTGGCCGCCTCATCATCCGAGAAACCTTCTTTCTTGAGGTTCTCCAGGGATAGCGACGCGCTTAGGCTGAAGCGGTTGCTCAAGGTCTCCAGCAGGCGCTTGCTGGCGGCCTCCTGGTCTTCCTTGGCGGATGTGGCGGCAGTTTCAAACTTGCCGCCGCTGCTGGTGTCGTCCACAATGAGCCGCTTGGTTTCGCCGATCGTGAAGATGCGCACCGGGGCGCAGTTTTCTCAGGTTCTCCAGCAGCTTGAGCTGCGGGTTCTCGAAGACGGCCTGGACCACGCTGGCACGGTCGGGATCGACAGGTGTTTCCGTCGGTAACTCCACGGCGTCAAGCGGGCTGTCCATGGGGACCAACCCCTTGGCGTAGGCGACGCGTTTCTTGTCGTCGTCCGACAGCCGTTTGTCTGCCTGCTCCATGCTCTGCGTGTGATCGATCAGCACCGCGATGCTCCGGGGGCGTTCACCGCTGAACTCGGCGACGAGCATGGGACGGAAGAGAAGGGCAAAGAGCAAGAGAAGCGCGAGGGTGCGGAACAGGGCCATGGCGCCGATTGCGACCAGGCGTTTGCCCTGGTTGAGATTGATGCGCTCGCGCAGGTACAGGAACACGACGGCAGCGCCGATCACCACCAGGAAGAGCGCTCCCCACCACGGCCCCAACCATGGCAGCCCGCTGCGCCAGCTAAACTCGGACACCCTCTCGAATCTGGTGTTCTCGGGGGGTTCAATGAGGAGCAACCAGCAAAGCAGCTCGCTAAATGACATTGTTATTACCTGGAGTCAATTTCCAAAGCCACAGCATATGCATGAGTTCTCTTCGTCTCCCCTCTCCCCGTTTCAGGGGCGAGGGAGCGAATCAACGCGCCAGCCGCAGAACCATGCAAAGAGCGATTCTCCACAGGCGAGGAGCAAGACCAGGATCAGAAAATACCGAGTCCACTCCGACTTGAGGCGGTCGGCAGCCGTCCAAAACTTTCGCCTCGTTTTCCGCATCGGCGACCATGTGGATCGACTTGATGCCGGTGAGGCCGTCGATCTGCTCCTTGGTCAATGATTCAAGATTCTCGCTTTCCCGGAGATCGGGCACGACGGCGAACGGGATGCTGACCGGCTCGCGCTGTTTCTCCGACCCGCCCGCAGGACTGACCTCGTCCTGAATTTCCTCACGGATCATGATGCGATAAATGCCGGCCTGCGCCTGGCCTGGAATGTCCAGGATGCGCTTGCCTTCCACGGTCTGCGCCGGGCTGAGAAGGTCTTCCTTCTGGTTGGGCAGGACCAGGGAATACCGGGTCTTGATCTTCTCCGCGGCGAGCCGGTCCTGCAGCTCATCCTCCGCCGGGATCTGCCAGCGGATTCTGTCGCCGGCGACGTAGTTGTGTCTCTCTGTCTGGCTGTGCAGCAAATGGACCAGGGCCATCTGCACGAAGGGCAGGTACGTGGGGCCTGTGGGCCAATCGCTCCAACTCCTGTCGGCCGAGGTGGTCACCATCATGACCTCGCCGTTGCCCACCTTGCGGGCCACGACGGCAGGCAAGCCATTGGTGTACTTCAAGATGGGGCGAGATCCCTTGCTCCTTGGCAATGCCGTCCTTCGGGGCTGATGCGGCCCCGGCAGGTTCGACTGTGCGAATGATCTGCTTGATGTTCACCCTGCCCAGCGCTTGATAGGTGTCTTCAGCCTTGACCCGGACGAAGGCTTGCTCCTGGGCGCTGTTCCGGTCCAGGTGAACGTCGGTGCCCTCTTCCTTGCCCTGGCCATCGGCTGCCTCCTTGACCTTGACCTCATAGACTTCGGTCTTCTGAAGCTGCGCGGGGAGCAATTCCTTGAGCAGGCGGTTGTAAGCGTCGATTTTCACCTTATCACCGGCGAAGATCATGACGCCGCGGCCGTCGTCGCGGACAAAAGAGGTTAGCTTGTCGATGAAAGCCGGGCTAAGGAACTCGCGCTCCTTGCCGGCTTGTTCCACGGCACAGTTCACCAGAATGCACAGGTCGTGGCCGGCCAGCAAGTCGGGCGTGGCCTGCGTGGGCGTCACGACGTTCGGCTGGATGAGAAACGACGACCGATAGGTGTCCGAGACCGGGGCCAGGGCATGCTGCAAAGCAAAGCTGGCTGCTTCCTTCGGATCCTTGAAGTCCGGCGCACCATCGACAACCAGCACCCGGACCTGGTCGCGAACCTCCACCACCTGGCTGAAACGGTTGTCGGCGCCCATTTCATCGGGCGCGGCCTCGGCGGTGATGACCTTGAGGCCGGGACTCTTGAACAGGATCGAGAGTGTGGCGGACTTGGTCTCGCCGGGGGCGATTTCCTTGATTTCCTCCGCTTCCGCGGGGTTCCGGTCGCCTTCAACCCGTAGCGACACCCTGATGTTGTTCACCCGTTGGACGCCGGTGTTCTTGACATTGACCCAGAAGTCGGTGCGTTCGCCCAGGTGGGAAATGTGCGGGCTGGTGATGCCGACAACGGCCACGTTGAGCGGCGTCTGCTCGCCGCAGTGGACCATGTAGACAGTGGCATCATTCTCCTTGATGCTCTGGATCGTCTTCACCAGGCTTTCCTGGTTCTGCATCCAGCCGGATGCCTGCATGTCGCTGAACAGGTAGACTTCCTTGTTGGGGGAAGAGCCGCGCTTCAGCGCCTCACGGGCATCTCGGAAGGCGGGCAAGAAATCAGTGGCAGTGTGGCTTATCTCAAGGTTCTCGATCAGCTCCCGGGCCTGTTCGAGGTGCGACGGAGTACGTGGTCCGAGCAGGCTCTCGCCGGGATTGGCGGCAGAAGGATCGGCAGAAGAAGAAACGACCTGCACGGTCGAATAAGGCGGCAGATGGGTCATCACGGCGAGGGCCGCAGCCTTGGCCCGTTCCAGGCGAGTGACGACCTGATCCGGGACGGCATCCGCGGGCAGGTCGGCCGCCGCCCCTCCCCTCGCAGCGGGGAGAGGGGTAGGGGTGAGGGGCCGCCGTCGCTGTCTTCTGCGGGCCTGCTGCACCGGCTGTCTTTCTCCTGGCGATGATCTTTATTCAACTCCTTGGTAAAGGCGTCTTCCGCGGGGCTGTCTGCCGCCGGCCTGGTGCCGGCATGCGCCGACATGCTATAGGAAACGTCCATGATGAAAACCGCATCGACCGCATCACGCCCGCCCAAGGCCTTGCCCGGCAAAGGTCGTCGGCCGGATCAGCGCCAAAGCGAGGAGCAGGAGCACAGCTACGCGCAGGAGCAGCAGCAGCAGTTCCTGGAATTTCAAGCGCCGGCTGGTCTGCTCGATGCTCTGCAGCAGAAACTTCATGGCCGCCCACGGCACCGTCCGGTAGCGGCTGCGAAACAGAAAATGCAGCGCAATGGGGACAAACGCGGCCCCTGCCGCCATGGCTGCCCATCCCCACAGCGAAAAAGGTGTCAGGAAAGACACTGCATCTCCTTAAAGGATGAAGGATACCAGCCCGGCGAGCGCCAGCAAGGGGTTCGGCAGGCCCTTGCTGGCGCTGCGGGCTGGCTATCCTTCATCCTTTTACTTTGTGATCCGCACGCGCAAGCGTCGGGCCAGGTACTCCGTCAAACTCTCGGCCAGCGGCCGAGCGGTGTTCATCAACATGTAATCGCAGCGATTCATCTCGCAGCCCCGGCGCAGTTCCTGGAGATAGCTCTCCAGTGTACGCATGTAGGCCGGGCGAATCAGCCGCGGCCGGGTGAGCAATTCCAATCTATCTTCCATGCCGGCGAACCGGATCATCCCGTCGAACGGGAAGCCGATCTCATCCGGGTGCAGCACGTGGAAGACCATCACCTCATGGCCCTCGAAGCGCAGGTGCCGCAAGGCTCCAATGATGCTGTCCACGTCGTCAAAGCAATCCGAGATCAGGAACACCAGCCCGCGCCGGCGAATCTTCTGGACCAGTTCGTGCAACAGCGGGCCGATGGAGGTTTTCTCCTCTGGCTCTGCGCTCTCCAGGGCGTGCAGGATGGACTGCACGTGGCCCGGCAGGCTGCTGGCTGGCAGCCGAAATCGCCAGGCCGAATCGAACACGCCCAGGCTGGCGCTATCGCGCTGATGAATAATCACATAAGCGAGCGCCGCGGCCAGCAGCTTGCCGTATTCCAGCTTGTTCTGATCTCCCTCGCCGTAGAGCATCGACCGGCTGGCGTCGAGCAGGATGTGGCCGATGAAATTGGTCTCCTGCTCGTACTGCTTGACGGTGTAGCGCTCGGAGCGGCCGTAGGCTTTCCAGTCGATGTGACGCGGGTCGTCGCCGGGCACGTACTCGCGGTGCTGGACGAACTCGACCGAGAAGCCGCGATAAGGACTGCGGTGATCGCCGACGCGCAGCCCTTCGACGAGGAGCCGCGCCTTGATGCCCAGGGCTTGGGCACGGGCGATGACCTCCGGCTGGAGGTACGATTTGGTGGTAACAGTTGCCATGTTGTGCGCTCAAATCACAGCTGCCAGGTTCTTCGGGACCGCCTTGAGCAATTGCTTGACGATGTCGTCGGTTGTGATGTTTTCGCTCTGGGCGGTGAAGTTGGGGATCAAGCGGTGCCGCAGGACCGGCGCGGCGACGGCGGCGATGTCGGCGGCGGACACGTGGTAGTTGCCGCTGAGGACGGCGTGGGCCTTGGCCGCCAGAATAAGGTAAAAGCTGGCACGCGGCCCGGCACCCCACGTCAGCCACTTGTTGACAAAATCCGCCGCTTCCGGCGTGTTCGGCCGGGTCATGCGCGTCAGGCGCTTGGCGTAATGGAAAATGTGATCGGCCACTGGCACCCGGCGGACGATGTGCTGCAGCCGCAGAATGTCGTTGCCGTGCAGCACCTTGTCCACGCTCGCCTGCACGTCGGAACTGCACACGCGCATGATCTGCTCTTCTTCGCGGTCGCTGGGATAATCGACCTTGATGAGGAACAGGAAGCGGTCGAGCTGGGCCTCGGGCAGCGGATAGGTGCCTTCCTGCTCGATCGGGTTCTGCGTGGCCAGCACAAAGAACGGGTCCTTCATGGGATAATCGACGCCGCCGATGGAGACCTTGCGCTCCTGCATCGACTCGAGCAGAGCCGCCTGGGTCTTGGGCGGCGTGCGGTTGATTTCGTCGGCAAGCACGATGTTGGCGAAGACGGGGCCCGGCAGGAACTTGAAGGCACGCTGTTTGGTCACCGGGTCGTCCTGAATGACTTCGGTGCCCGTGATGTCGGAAGGCATCAAGTCGGGGGTGAACTGGATGCGCTTGAAGGTCAGGTCAAGGGACTGGGCGAGCGTGCTCACCATGAGCGTCTTGGCCAGTCCGGGCACCCCCACCAGCAAGCCGTGGCCCCGGCAAAAGATCGCCATCAGGAGCTGGTCGAGTACCTCCTCCTGGCCGACGATGATCTTACCTATCTCGGAACGCAGTTTCTGGTGCGCGGCACGCAATTGTTCCACGGTTTGCACGTCGGTGTCGGAGACGGCCTCAAGAGTTGGAACATCTGAAACAGGTTTGGTCTGCATAGCAAGGTCCTTGAAGGAATGTCCGGCAAGCACTGGATGCTTCTGAGGCATGCCCATTACACTCGCCGCGGCGAACTCTGACACAAGCCTGACGTGCAAGCGAAGGTTCACCGGGTGCCATGCCCACGTCTGCGTGGGCATGTAGGCAGTCAGTTGGCACGCATGCCCACGAAGACGTGGGCATGGCACCCAGCGGCAGTGTGTCAAACCAGCCGGGTGCCATGCCCACGTCTGCGTGGGCATGTAGGCAGTCAGTTGGCACGCATGCCCACGAAGACGTGGGCATGGCACCCAGCGGCAGTGTGTCAAACCAGCCCGCGCGGAGTATAGGGTGGGTGACCAGAATAATCATAGTGAGATTGTTGAGAATTTCAACTGCCCCCTCACCCCTACCCCTCTCCCCCGCCGCGGGGGAGAGGGGTAGGGGTGAGGGGGCTGCTTCTTCCGGGAAGCCGTAAAGCTACTCAGCCGTTAGAGTCATCGCCGCGCGGAAGCCGACATTGAAGAGACGGTTCGTCGGCACAACCTTGCCACGGTCGGCAGAGCGGACGTACCTCGGTTGCAGGAGAAACGAGCCGCCACGCAGCACACGGCGTTTTCCCTCTTTCGGTCCTTGCGGATCAACAACCTTGCCTTTTGGATAAGCCCCATACCAGCTTGCACACCATTGCCACACGTTGCCGTGCATGTCGAACAGCCCGAAGGCGTTCGGCCTGAACTTGCCCACTGGGGCCGTGAACGGATAGCCGTCATCCCACGCCACCGCCCAACTCGCCTGCGGATATTTCTGCTTGAAAGACGCATCCAGTATGTTGGCAACGCCTTTCAGGGCTTCCACGTCGTCACCGCTGTAGAAGCGGGTCTTCGTGCCGGCGCGGCAACTGTACTCCCACTCCGCCTCCGTCGGCAAACGGTATTTCTTGCTCTCCTTCTTGCTCAACCATTCGCAGAAGGCCAGCGCATCATTCCAGGTCACGTTCACTACCGGGTGGTTATCCGTCTGTTCCCAGCCGACGTTTTGCCAGTTGAACTTCGGCTTCTCGAACACGAAGTCTTTTGTTTCCGCATTGTAGCCCGAGCCGCCTTGTCCATCTTTCTCCGCCTCGGTCTCGTATCCGGCATCCTTGACGAACTGCCGAAACTGGCCGACCGTCACCGTGTACACGCCCAGGTAGAACGTCTTGGTGATCTCCACTTCATGCTGGGCCTCATCGTCGGAGCGGTCTTTCTCATCCTTGGGCGACCCCATGACGAACTTGCCCGCCGGAATCAGGGCGAGCTTCATGCCGATGGAGTTTGTTATTTCCTTCGGCTGTGCGGCCGGCTCAGCGCCCAAGCTGATGCCGAGCAACATGACCAGCACTGCGCCGCCAAGAAAACCACAAAAGGACAACGGACAACGAACGCTGTTTGACATGGCCTATCCTCCAGAAGAGCAAACGATGAGTATTATAGCGAATGCGACCTGCGGTTCGTTGACGCCGTGCCGCATCTTTTGATACGATTCTTTTCCCTCAAGCAAAGGAGTACATCATGGACCAATCAAACCTGTGGAACCGCCGTTCCGTGCTGCGGACAGTCGGCGCCGGCATTGCGGGTGCGCTGGCTGCCGCCAGTGTCGAGGTTGTGGCGTTCGCTGATGAGGCTGCAAAGGTGAAAGGTAACATCAAGCAGTCGGTTTGCCGCTGGTGTTACGGCAAGATTCCGCTAGAGAAACTGGCCGCCGAGGCGGCGAAGATCGGCTACAAGTCCATCGAATTGCTGCAGCCTGATGATTACAAGGTAATCAAGCCGCTTGGTTTGACCTGTGCCATGCTCAATGCCACCGGCCCCATCGAGAACTGCCTCAATCGCAAGGAGAACCACGACCGCTGCGAGAAAGAGCTGAGAAAGGCCATTGAATTTGCCTCGGCGGAGGGGCTGCCCAACGTGATCTGCTTCTCCGGCAACCGCAAGGGCATGGCGGACGATGAAGGGCTGGCCAATTGCGCTATCGGCCTGAGGCGCGTTGTCGGTTTTGCCGAGGAAAAGAAGGTCACCATCTGCATGGAACTGCTCAACAGCAAGGTGGATCACAAGGACTACATGTGTGACCACACTAGCTGGGGCGTCGAGCTGGCGAAGAAGGTCGGCTCGCCGCGTTTCAAGCTGCTGTACGACATTTACCACATGCAGATCATGGAAGGGGACGTCATCGCCACCATCAAGGCGAACAAGGAGTACATCGGCCATTACCACACGGGCGGGGTTCCCGGCCGGCACGAGATCGATGAGACCCAGGAACTGAACTATGCGGCCATCGTCAAGGCGATCATCGACACCGGTTACAAGAGCCACCTGGGACAGGAGTTCGTTCCGAGCAGCGAGCCGCTGGTATCGCTGGCCCAGGGCTTTCGGATCTGTGATGTGTAAGGTTTACGATCAGCATCGTAACAACCGGGTCTGTTTTGGGCAAGGTTCCAGTACGCGAAGTGTTGTTTTGACTCGACACCCTCATATTATGGGAATAGAATTGCGCCCTGAGAGACCTTCCCAGGCATGATGTGCCTGGGGAATTCAACATTACCAAGAGGTGCGACCATGAACCGGTTCGTGTTTTCCCTGTGCCTAGTGTTGCTCGCAACGGCAACTACATCGGCACAAGACTGGGCCAAGGCACGGCTCGAAAAGTCGCCGCGGCACGGCGAATGGGTGAAGATTCAGCAAGGCCAGCGGAAGGTGGAAGCCTTCGTCGTCTACCCCGAGGTGAAGGACAAGGCGACGGCGGTGGTTGTCATTCATGAGATCTTTGGGTTGACCGACTGGGCGCGGCTGGCCGCTGACGAACTTGCCGAGGCCGGCTATATCGCCATTGCCCCGGATCTGCTCTCGGGCATGGGGTCCAAGGGTGGAGGCACGGCCGATTTCGGCGGTGAGGATGTGCGCAAGGGCATCATGGTGCTGCCACCCGATCAGGTTACCGCCGACCTGAACGCCTGCGTGGATTATGTTGCCAAACTGCCCGCTTGCAACGGCAAGGTAGCCGTGGCCGGGTTCTGCTGGGGTGGAAGCCAAGCCTTCCGCTACGCGACCAACAACAAAACCATCAAGGCGGCGTTCGTGTTTTACGGCACTGGCCCTGACAAGGAAGGGGACATCGAGCGGATCGCTTGCCCGGTGTATGGCTTCTACGGTGAGAACGACGCCCGTGTGAACGCCACCATCGCCACGTTGGAAAAGCTGATGAAGAAAGCAGGCAAGACTTACGAGCCGGTTATCTACAAGGGTGCCGGTCATGGGTTCATGCGCGCTGGGGAGGAACCCGATGCCAATAAGGAGAACAAGACTGGCCGGGAAGATGCCTGGAAGCGCTGGAAGGACCTGCTGAAGAAACTGTAGCATCGGCCAAGAGTCCCCCTGTCCCTCACGGTCGCGGCTCCGCAACGCTGTCTGATTGGTTGCGCCGACTTCGGTACACTGTGGGTCTGCCAACTTCTCTATCTCTTGCCGGAAAGTTCATGGCCATGAGGCACTATTGCGGCTTTGCGTGGACCGATCCGCTGTCTACAATAATGCTCCGCCTGGCCGATTGTGAGTAGAACACGTTTCGAAGGTAGAGCGTTAGAACCCCTTACGATAAGATTTGACCCGAACACTGACAAGGAGCAATTATGGAAGCGAAAAAGAGTATTGACCTGCTTAATAAGGCCGTGGCTGACGAACTCCAGGCCGTGCATCAGTACATGTACTGGCACGTTCATCTGGCCGACCAGGGCTTTGGGCCGTTGGCTGCGCTGCTCAAGCGCACGGCGATCATGGAGATGGGCCACGTCGAAAAGCTGGCCGAGCGCATCCTCTTTCTGAAGGGCGACGTGAAGATGATCGTCGCGGCACCAGTTAAGCCGATTACCGATGCGGCGCAGATTCTTGCCGAGGCCGCCCAGATGGAGCAGTCCGCGGCCCGCGACTACAACAAAGCCGCCATTGAGTGTGGGGCCAACGCCGATGCCGTCTCCAAGCAGATTTTTGAGGCGTTGGTTGCCGACGAGGAGTTGCACTTCGACGGGTTCGACAAGCAGCTGGACAACATCAAGCGATTCGGACCCAGCTATCTGGCCCTGCAATCCTTCGAGCGTGGAACGACAGAGGGCAAGACGGCAGCCGAGTAAGCCGCTCACAGGCAAAGGGATTCCCGGCCTTACGAGTTTCAAAACCAGCACTGATTACTTATGTCGACAACGGCTCCAGTTACTTCGCAACCTATCCCGTTCAGGTTCGAGGTCGATTCCGGAGCGGGCGTCCCGGCTCAGAAGTTAGCGACGAGAGAAGATGACCCTCACCCCTACCCCTATCCCCCGCTGCGGGGGATAGGGGTAGGGGTGAGGGGTCAAAACCCGAACGCCAGCGAGGGCGATTTCAGCTCATAGCGCCCTCGCTAGCGCTCGGGTTCCGAATCCGGAAATTCGTGGCCAACCCGAATTACTCCACGCTCAAATTCGACAGGTAACTCCTGTACTCGTTCTCCTGTTGTTGCACCGTCTCATCGAGCTTCTTGATCTGCCCTTGCAGTTTCTTGATCTCGGTTTCCTGAGTGTCAAAGTCATTAACGAAACGCTTGTAGGCATCGGATGTCTGCGGCAGGACCTTCAAATTCTCGCGCATCCGTTCCTGGTCCTTTCGGATCGACTCGAACTCGGCCTGGTGACGGGCCCGCTCACTGCGGGTCGCTTCCAGTTTATTCTTCAGTTCCAGGGCCTTCTTGAGTGCCGCTTGCACCTTCTCGCTGGTGACGTTGCTGGCCAGGAAGATGCGCACGGTCTGATCGGGCGAGTCGGTCAGGGCGATGTTTTGGACAATATCGCGTTCCTCGGTGACCGTAAGCTCGGCTGTCTTACCCTCCGGCACTTTCACCTCGAAGCGGTAGACATCGCGTGCCTGCTCGGCCGGCTTCTCGGTGCTCACGAGCTTGTAGTCGGGCCGGAACGGATGCTCGATGAGCAGCGTGCGGTCTGTTTCTGAACGATTCTTGACCTTGTAGATCTTGCTTTCGCGGATTTTGTTGGTGGCGATGAGGATGCCCTTGTCGATCTTGACCGCGATAAGCTTGTCCGGGTCGCGTTTGGCGATTGGGTCCACCTCGGTGCCAAGGTCGATGGCGTAGCTGATGAGCCGTTCTTCGTTGGGCTGGAGATCGAGGACGCGAGCATCGCCGGCATAGCTGCTGCCTTCAAAAATCGTGATCGGCCCCTGCATGAGGTGCAGGCCGGTCGTGTTCTTGAACCGCAGACCGAGCAGCGGATGTTTGGCGAGTGTGTGTTCGTTGTAGATGCTGACGCGCGTGCCTTCGATTTCCTTGTTGACGATGGGCAGCATGGCTGATTTCTGGCGGGGCAAGGTGACAGGCTGGTCGATGGCATACTGGAAGAAGTCGCCCAGGCTGGCGGCGGACGCTGCTGAAACGATGCCTTTAGCCAGATTGATCCTCTCTGCTTCATTATTTTTCTCTACCGCCGGAGTGCCCGTGCGGCCTCCTCTCACCGTAGTAGAAGTGGCCGCCGGAGTTGCTGGCGTTACCTTAGAACCGGTAGTAACCGTAATAGTAGGAGTAGGCGACTGTGCGGCCCTCGGAGCGTTAGCATCGCCCATGGCTCCTGCATAAGTCGGCGGCCTTAATGAAGCGAACAACTCCGGCTCAACCACCGGCCGCGGCACGTACAACGGCTGATACAGGTCCATCTGGAACGAAATCGGCCGGCCCGACACCAGCGACATCCGCACATCCTTCCAATCCTCATCGCTGGGGTTTTCCACCACGGCCCAGCCTTGCAGGAACGGCTTCTCCTTCTTGTCGAGCACCAGCCGATAGCTGGTCTTCCAGATCGGGTTCTCGATGACGTAACCGACGCGCACCTGCCGTTTGCCGTCGCCGGTGAAAGTGATACTAACGGCCTTCTTCTGCGTGTCGTGCGACTTAGCCAGCACTTCCAGGGCATGGGAGAACTCGGCCTCCATGACTGGATTGACGAAATGCACCTGCTGCACGTCGGCCAGGCGGAAGCTGCGCAGCCCCTTCTCGGTCCAGACGTTGAGGAATTCGACCTCGACGATGGTGTCCTTGTTGATAATCTGCTTCTGCTGCTCGACGCCGACGATGGTGCCGGTCACGGCGCCGGCTTGCGTGGCGTTGGATTGCTGCAAGACGACCTCGGCTTTCTCGCCGCGCGCCTGGTTGAGGAGCTGGCCGAACGACGGGTTGCCGGTCAGGTTGACGGCGAAACTGCGGAGCGTCTTATCGATCGGATCGTGGCTTTCATAGTTGACGGTGCTGATCTTGCCGCCGTTCATGTCTTGCAGCACCATGCTCTTGAGCAGGTCGTTGACGTCGCGCACGGGGAAGGACAGATCGACGCGGGCGTTGCCGTCAACCTGGCCTTCGCGCTGAAAGAAGCCGACGCCGCTGCTAAAAAGTATGACGCGGGAGACGGGAAGTTGCGGAGCGGCGGGCTTGGCTGCCGGCTCGGGTTTGACAGGGTCGGCGGCCAATGCCACAAACCCGGTTTCTTGAAGAAACCGGGTTTGTGTGACGACGATGATGATGACCGCACTCGCGGCCAGAGTGACGAGCAGCAACGCTGCCAGGAATGTGCGACGCATGATGGATCCTTTCGTGAGAATGGATAGGACTGTGTGGTCACAATGGTTGACCAATACCAAGGCGACGATTCGCCGCCTTCTATCATACATACGAGGTGGGGATGGCTTTTGTTACTCGGAAGACAGTGGTGAGTTATTTTTTCATTCTATTCCGCGCGGCTGCCGGCAGAAACCTGATTTTTTTGTGGCTAAAGGGCCACATCTGCCTTTATAATGTTATCGTGCCGATTCGTTGAATTTGGATGAAGTGATAATTAAGGGATAAGGCAACACAGAGGACAACGTGACTTCCGCCGATGCTCTGCTGGTTGCAGCCAATGCAGCCAAGGGATTTCAATTATTGCAGTGTGAAGAATGCGCTGAGAGGGTCAAGGACGCCCTCTTGGCATCTGGGCATCGCGGCCAGTTGTTGGAAATTCGTACAGGGAGTGGACGTGTCTTCATGGTTTGCTTGAGCTATGATGGGGGGCAGGCGACGATCACTCAAAATGGACGTCACGTGGGAGTAAGAGTTGGGAACGTGGTTTTTGACAATCTTCATTCTGACGGCGTGCCCTACGACGAATGGTTGAAGGACTTCGATGCCATCGGGGGCGTCGTAGTTCACTCGATAGTCGAGTTTTAGGAGATGGACATGTCACAGGTGCTTTCCTTGTTAAAAGAAATGCGTAGCCGGCCGGGGATGTATCTGGGAACCCCGTCGGTGATCCGCCTGGCCGCTTTTCTGCGCGGCTATGAGCACGCCATTGTTGGGCCGAGTGATTACGACCCTTTTCTCCGAGAATTCTGCGATTGGATTCACGAGCGCTTCCAAACAACTCAGCACAGTTGGGAAGACACCATTCTGCTTCACAGCGCGAACGAGGCAGATGCGATGAAGCGATTCTGGGAGCTTCTGGACGAGTATCTCAAGGAACAGGCAGTTGCTAGCTCTCCGACAACTAGCCCGGCGCCTCCACCCCTGTTAAGACGAGTGGGTTATCAAACGTGGCCATTGACAGTGGGGCAAACCGGTAAGTCAGTGACTTCAAGCCACACCTCTGCTCCACACCCATTTCTTTCCACCTTGACCTCACCCACCCATTCCGATTAAAACCGGTGTTTCAGTGATGACTTTGTCAGCCCAGCAAGGATACTGCGATGTCAATGGATGGATCCATTTCGCCTTCGGAAGCAGGACGCTGGCGCTGGCGAACGCTTGCCGGGTTGCTCATTCTGGCACTCATCGGCCTGCGGGTCGCATATCTGGTATTCAATTGCCCGCTGGATCTGGCCTCCGATGAAGCCCATTACTGGGATTGGTCGCGGCACCTCGATTGGAGCTATTACAGCAAGGGGCCGCTCGTCGCCTGGCTGATCAAAGCCGGTTGTACCCTGATTGGTGACAATAGCTTGCTCGCGGTGCGCCTGCCGGCTGTGCTCTGCGGTAGCTTGCTTCTCGTTAGCCTCTACGTTCTTACCCGCCAGGTTTACGACAATGAGCGTCTTGCCTTTGCGGTTGTCGCCTGTGCCCTCACGTTACCCATGGTGGCGGCGGGATCGATCATCATGACGATCGACGCTCCGTATGCCTGCTGCTGGGGCTGGGCGTTGGTTCTGGGCCATCGCGCTGTGTTCCGCGGCTCGGCCTGGGCGTGGCCGCTGACCGGACTTGTTATCGGCCTGGGCATCCTGGCCAAGTACACGATGATCCTGTGGCTCCCATCCATTGCCCTCTTCTTGCTCGCTACGCCGGCGTATCGGCATTTGCTGTTTCGCCGCGGCTTCTGGATCATGACCGCTGTGGCAGCACTGTGCTGTCTACCGATTCTCGTGTGGAACATGCAGCATCATTGGGTGAGCTTGCGGCACGTCAGCGGACAGGCCGGCTTGAGCGACAGCGAGGGCATTCGCTGGCTCGGGCCGCTTGCTTACACGGGGATTCAGTTCGGTCTGCTGCTGGGCTTCTGGTTTGTTGCCTGGCTAGCGGCCATGATTGCACACCGGCCGTGGAAAGAAGCCGATGCGGGAAAACGCTACCTCTGGTGGCTGTCGGCGCCGATGTTTACCGTGTTCTTGCTCTTCAGTTTCAAGACGGCGGAGGAACCGAACTGGCCCGTCACAACGTACATTTCCGGACTGGTACTGGCCATCGGGTGGATCGCTCGGCAACTGCAAGCCCCCCGGCCTGTATTACGCCGGTTGACAGCCGCATCTCTCGGGACTGCTTGTGTATTGGGATTGATGGTCGCTGCATTCATGCACCAGAGCGTCTGGGTCCAGCCGGTGCTGCTGCGAATTTCCGGTCCCATGACGGCGAAACGGCCCACACCGCTGCGGACTTACGATCCCACCTGCCGCCTCCGCGGTTGGCGCACCCTGGCAGCGGATGTGGACCGAATACGCGATGAACTGCAACATGAGGAACCGCTCATTGCCGGCTACAACTGGAGCATACCTGGAGAGCTGGGCTTCTACTGCAAGGATCATCCGACAGTCTATTCACTCGGACCGGCAGTGGGTGATCGCTTCAGTCAGTACGATTTGTGGAGTCCGAATCCCGTGTGGGATGCTGATAAGTTCAAAGGCAAGACTTTCATCTTCGTCGGTGATATTCACGGGGCGCTGTACGGTGCGTTCGAGCAAGTCGAAGAGGGGCATACAGTTGTGTACTACGAGCGCGGTCAGCCGGTCGCTCAATGGCATGTCACTGTTTGCCGGGGTTTCCGTGGCTCCCGTGGCTTCCCCAACCTGCCTGGATGGTTGCAAGGAAAGCAGTTCTGAAGCACACGTTCAAGGATTTTCCCTAACCTGCCGATAATACTGTGTACATAGCATGCACCTTCGATGCAGCCTCCCTGACATTTACCCTCCTTGCGGACTTACTTATTCCCAGGTACGTCGTGATGTGCTTCATCATTACATGCGTGAGTTGCGGCCAAACGTGGGCGGCTCCAAACCGGCTTTCCAGGAGAGAACGGCGGGGTATCGAATCAAGTCCCTGCCCCGAATGCGGGGCGTACACGCTCTGCTGCCGGGAGAACACGGAAGACGAGCAGGAACGGGTACAGGACTCGCATGTTGTTGTAGCGCTGGGGTGAGATAGGCGCGAAACCGCAAGCGGATTAGGCGCGAAACCGCAAGCGGATTAGGCGCGAAACCGCAAGCGGATTAGGCGCGAAAGCGGATTATATTGTGCGCCCGACGGCGGCGGCTACTTTGCGGCATTCGACCATCATCTGGCGCAAGGCTGGCGGCGTCAGCGCCTGGAAACCGTCGCTGAGCGCCTTTTCCGGATGAGGGTGTACTTCCACGATCAACCCATCGGCTCCCGCAGCCACAGCGGCACGGGCCATCGTTGCCACCAAACTCGCTTTGCCGGTGCTATGACTGGGATCGACCACGATCGGCAGGTGCGTCGTCTGATGCAAGAAGGGCACGGTTGCCAACGACAGCGTGAAGCGGGTGTGGTCCTCGAACGTGCGGATGCCGCGCTCGCACAGCATCACGCGGGTGTTGCCGGTATTGAGAATGTACTCGGCGGCAAGGAGGAATTCGTCCATCGTGGCCGACGGACCGCGCTTCAAGAGCACGGGTAAACCAGCTTCACCGACAGCTTCCAGAAGCGGATAATTCTGCATGTTGCGTGCCCCCACCTGCATCACGTCGGCATAGCGGGCGACCAGGGGCACGTACTCGGGAGCCATCACCTCCGTCACCACCGCCAGCCCCGTCCTGGCCCGCGCCTCGGCGAGCAGTTCCAGACCTTTTTCCTTCAGTCCCTGAAAGCTATAGGGGCTGGTTCGTGGCTTGAAAGCGCCGCCGCGCAGGCCGGTGGCCCCCGCGTCCTTGACGATTTGCGCGGTCTCCAGGATTTGCTCCCGGCTCTCGACGGAACACGGCCCGGCGATGATACCGACGTGGCCCCCGCCGACTTTCAGCCCGAGCACCTCGACAACGGTAGGCTCCTGTTTCACCTCGGTGCTGGCCATCTTGTACGGCGCCAGGATTGGGACGACTTTCTCAACCCCATCTCCGGTTTCCAGTGCCTGCTTGGCGCCGTCGCGCTTCTCGCCCAGGGCGGCGATGACGGTTCGTTCGGTGCCGACAATAACGTGGCTGCGCAGTCCAAGTCCCTCGATATGCTCGATAATGTGATCGATCAGCTGCTGGCTGGCGCCTGGTTTCATGACAACTATCATGTTCGCCTCTCTCGTTTAACGACGCTTCGGAGAAGCGTCAAAAAAAAAGCCCTGAAACCACCTTGCGGGATTCCAGGGTTAGTCAAAAGGGAAGCCCCGGCAAGATAGACACCGGGGCTTCCAACAGAAAACTGCGGCTGCGCCCGACGGCGAAGCCCGTCGGCTGCGTCAGAGCAGCCGCACCTGGTTACCACTACACACTAGACCACCTCCTTCCGCTAGGGACCCGCCTGGGGTGATTGGTATACCAACAATCACCCGCAGACCTCTAGCCCGTCGTGCCACGTTAACACGACCCACAACTCTATTCTAACGGGTTGCACGGGCTGGTTCAAGCAAAAAGGCAGTCTATTCGACAATTGCGTTTATGTTTCGTTTATTTTGCTGTCACACACAGTAAACGAAATTGGGCATGTTCTGATAAACGAAATAAACGCAATAAACGCAATAAACGAAACAAATGAGACGAGGGCTAATCCGAGTTGTTTTGGCTCAGTTGCAAGCGGACTTTTCCCGAGCCACAGTTGGCTCAACTCCAACAATGGCAGGAAAACTCCATGCGCAAAACCGGTAAGAAGAGCCGTGCAGCTCACGGAGGCTGGTGAGGATGTCGCCATAGAACTCTTCGCGAACGAGGGCGAGGTAGTCGGGTTCGGTTTGCGGGGCCGCCGTATTCCTCGGCGTTCCCCAGGGTCCAGGTCTGCGCATGTCCAGAAGAGACGTAGCGGGTTTTGGCCGCCTTTTCGTCGAACGATCCGTCGAAAAAAGGTGATTGATATTACGCCGATTGCGCACACTTGGCGTACAATACAACCGGAGGTAACCGCATGACAACCATTCAGTTCAACGCCGTTGTGGATCAGGAACAGATCATCCGTCCCCCTGGCGGGATCACGCTGCCTTGTGGTGAAATCGAGGTGACGGTACGAGCGCGTCAACCTGAAGTGGCAGCGGCTGATCCGCTGGGTTCCACTCGCGCCTGGCTGCTGGCCTTGGCGGCAGAAGCGGAGCAAGCACACCCTGACCTCCCCACCGACCTGGCTGAAAACCACGACCATTACGCCCACGGGAAACCGCGACCATGAACGAAGTGTTCGCGGACGCCTTCTACTACATCGCCTTGCTCAATCCCGCTGACCAGTTTCACTCGGCGGCTGTGCAAGCAACCAGGTCCTTACCCAACGGGTGGTGACAACCGCCTGGGTCTTGCTGGAGGTGGCGGATGCCCTGTCGCGCCGGCGGTCCGCCAACGCACTCATCAATTCCTTCAACAGGTAGTGTCTGATGCAAATACCGTGGTAATCTCTGAGTTTGCTCCCTGGTTTACTCGCGGTGTCTCGCTCTACGGCAACCGTGCCGACAAGTCCTGGTCCCTCACCGATTGCATCAGTTTCGAAGTGATGACGGACCGCGGCATCACTGACGCACTCACAGGCGACCGCCACTTTGGCCAGGCAGGGTTTTGCGCGATGTTGGTGCCGCCCGCCATGAACTCTTAGGAATCATCGGTACACATATTCACCGCTCCCGCTCCACGATCAGGATGCCGCCATCGCAGTGGAAATCGAAGCGCTCCCAGCGCAGGTCGCGGAGGGCAGCGTGGATGTCGCCGTGGAACTCTTGGCGTACGAGGGCGGGGTAGGCGGGTTCGGTTTGGTCGCCGCCGTAAGCCAGGGCGTTCTCGGATGTCCAGGTCTCGTTGCCCAGGAACTGCTGGATGAGGGCGGCGGTTTCCTCGATGGAGTCGCCAACGCCGCGGATGTCGTACTCGGGGGCGCTATTGTCTTGCCATTCGATGATCCAGCGCTGCTTTGTTTGCGGGTTGCTCGTCATGTTCATTCCTCCTGGCTACTGGAAGACGGCTGGGATTCTTCGCAGGTTGAATGGGGTAACATCCGGCACGGCGTCAGGCCGGATTAGAATTGGTATAGCAGATGACTGAAACGATGACAATAGTTCTTCGATCTTACGCCCATCCTGACGGCAGGAAAATGATCCGGAAAGCGTCTGGGGCTTGTTTTTGCCCGAAGAGCGCGGCACGAAATGGCACTCCAAATTGAGTGCCTCCGGCGCATCATTTGTCCGTATGTCGTTTACTGATATGCTCTTATGAAAATCGTGCTGCGGCCAGGCGTATTAAATAGTGACACGATAGCTTTTGTAGCTAGTGTCGGTGTCCGCGTCTCGATGCCTTGCCACGGAATGTGACAATAATACATATAAAACATGTTGAAGCTACTTGACTTATTATAGTTTCGCCATACCATGTTAGCATGAGTGAGCTTCTCAAGAGCGGAGCAGAGGTCATCAGCAAGGGGGAGGAATCGCTCCGCAATCTGCTACGCTGTGCGGCGGACACGGGGGACTACGACAGCGCTGCCGTGCTTACCGAGTGGGCCAGGCATTTGCATTCCTTGCTCCAAGCGGGCAACAGCGCCAATGGCAGCAGGCCAGCGACGGCGGGACGAAGAAATGGAACTGCGAGTGGACCACCACCAGGGCCGACGGCTCGGAAACGGCGGAAGCGGGGAAGGAGAGTCTCCGCGCAGGCGCGGGAATATCCGAAGTTTTTTCGTGACGGCGACCACCTCGTCAAGTTAGGATGGTCTCGGAGTGAAAAGGCTCCTTATGAACACAGGACGCCGCGGCGGGTGCTGACCCTGGTCGCCAATGCTTTGGAGCGAGCTGGGCAGGGCGGTGGGCGAATTACGATGGATGCGGTCCTGCCGATCAATGATCCAGAGGACGGCATGGAGGTGCCGACTTACCAGATTTATGTCGTTGTGGCCTGGCTACGAGCGGAGGAGTTGATCGTGCAGCATGGGCGGCAAGGGTATACGGTGCCGGTGACGGGGAGTCTTGATAAACTGGCCGGTGAACATTTTGCCAAGCTGCCGCAGCGGTGAGTACAACAAGCACACTGATTATTTGCAGCGGGGACCGTAAGGTCTTTACAAAGGTCCGCCAGCAACAAAGTGTTTCTAAAAGACACTATCTGTTGCATGTAGCAACATTTTGTTGCATACTGTTATTGAGGTGACAGCAATGCAACAAAGAAAGCAGACGACCTTCAAGCCACTAGAAATAGCTCAACACCTGGCCACGGCTCGACGTGAGAGCGGTTTGTCGCAGGCGGAACTGGCCGAACGGTCCCGCCTGAAGCGCCAGCAGATCAACTATTTCGAGACAGGTGCTCGCACTCCGAGTGTTGAACAACTGCTCCAGATCGCTCGCGCGCTGGACATTTCCCTGCAATGGTTTCTGTCCGGCAGTCCCAGGGCCGGCTGTGCGGTGCGGGACATTGCCGTCGAGTTGCGGAGTCTGGGGCTTATCGACCTGTGGGTGGAGGATTCGCTAGTGCCGGGAGCATTTCGCAGGCCGGAAGAGGTTGTTGCCCTGGCGGTCGCCGGCAGAGAACCGGAAGCTCGGATCGTGGAAGGGCTGCCGGCCGTTCTGGCCTGGAATCATTGGAACAGCAATTTGCTCTGGGCATTTGCCAGGGAAGCGGGCCGCACGGCGGCTCATCGCCTGGCCTGGCTGGCTGACGTTGCCCTGGCTCTGGAACGTATCGGCGGTTTCCCCAGTGGCTGTCCCGGAAAGGAAGACCTGGCGACCTACGTGAAGCGGATCAAGAAGCCGCCACTCGATCGGTGGGATACCATTGGTCGGCCCGCGGACAGGCCGCCAACCTCGCCGCTGTGGAAGCGCTGGCGGATCAGTTACGCAGCCGATCTCGCCACCTTCCGTCAACGGGCTGAGAACCTGGTCTCCCTGGCAACGGCAGAGGGGCGAAAATTACCCGGTCGGGAGGCATGATGGCATGGACTTGGAAAGTCCTTCGGCCGAAACATCTGGAGGCTCATCACCTGGCCGTTTCGAAGCTCCGACGTTTTCACGCCGGCGACCGCGAGGATCTCCGTATCCTGTGCGATTCGGGCGAATTGACACTGGAGGGCTTGAACGAGGCATTGAACTCGGCGTACCCTTTCGGCATGGACGAAGAGGAAGATCCCGGCTGCAAACAGGTCAACGATCATTTCCGGAGAGTGGTTGATTATCTGGAAGGGCGACGTGGCGATTTGTGATGCCAAAATACACCACGCGTTCTATTTCTCTTCCAGAACACGTTTCATGGCTGCTCTCGCAGTCGCCAGCGTCAACGGAGCATAGTCTTCCGCCGCTGAATGAACGTTGGTGTAGACGCCATTGCCGTCGTTCCAGACGAGCCAGTCGATGATGTCTTCACGGCTTCCATGGACAAGGAGCCGTTGGTGAATAGCAGGTTGCTGAAAGCGGTGCTCGATCAATTCGAGTTGATTGCTCTGCATGGTGACAAAATCTCCGACCAGGGGCGGTTGTCGTTACCTATCATCGGAGCATCTTCACTCTGCCCGCTCCACGACCAACATGCCGTCATCGCAGAGGAAATCGAAACGCTCCCAGTGCAGGTCGCGGAGGCTGGCGTGGATGTCGCCGTGGAACTCTTCGCGAACGAGGGCGGGGTAGGCGGGTTCGGTTTGGTCGCCGCTGTACTCCAAGGCGTCCTCGGGGGTCCAGGTTTGGTGGACCGGGAAGCGACGAATCACGGCATCGGTCTCCTCGACGGAGCTGGCGGACTCATTAATGCAATTGAGAACCCGTCATCACCCCTATCATGTTGACTCAGTAAATCCCATCGGGAAGGACGAGCTTATGAGGGTTGTAGGGATTGGGCAGGTAGTAAAAATGGTACCCGGAGCCTTCAGCGCAATACAGAACCCCGCTGACATGCGGGTAGAGATGGAACAAACCATCATTGGGCATGAGAGCTGCTTCGCGAATCTCCTCATGACTGACGGGGGCAAAAAAATGGATGAAGAGGCCGATCACATAATGAACCTGGAGCCGTTCGACCAAGTTTTTGTAGACAACGCACTTGCTCTGAAGCCGGTCGTATAACCGGTCATCCTTTTCTCCGCCCCAGGTGGCCCCAAACCCTCGGGCACGAAGTGCCTCGCGAATTCCCGTCTCAGTCTTCTGATCGGTGTGGAAGTTAATGACCTCCATCATGCCCTGGATGCTAGCGCCGTCGCTGGTGAGGCACCAATCGGGCGTTGCCCCGTTCACTTTCAAATCGTAGCGCACAGAAACCGCGTTCTTGGCCAGGAAAGCCCCGAAGATCAATTCTCGGAACGTGTGCAGTACCTGTTCCTCGTCGTGCGGTTGCTGGCGGAATTTTCGCAAGAATTTCTTGACGTCATCAACGTGGAGGTGACGAAAACAATCGCATATCCATTCATTGATGCTCTTGTTCTTAGAGATCTGTCCATGTTCCATTGTCTTCACCTCTTTGGCTATTGGTCGTTCTCGTTGACGTTCTGCCCGATGAGGGTAAGGCAACTCAGCGTGTTGAAGACCCTTACAGGCACTCAGCCCAATTGCGGGGTTAAACGGTCAGGCCGGCCTGCAGTCTACACATGATCGATCATCCATTGTAGTATAGGACGACTGGCCGGGAAACGTTGCTGCTCACAACCTGCTACGTAAACAGTGTCGCCTCATAAGCATCCACCCCGCACTCTATCCGTATGAGAACCCGACCCAAGGATTCGACTACCGGTAGGCAAATCCTCGCTGCCAACTTGCGCCGCCTGCGCCAGTCCCAAGGCCTTTCCCAAGAAGCTCTCGCCTTCCGTTCTAGCCTCCATCGCACCTTTGTCGGTTCCGTCGAACGCTGCGAGCGCAACGTCTCCATCGACAACATCGAACGCCTGGCGAAAGCCTTGAACGTCTCCATCGCCGACCTTCTCAGCGAACCCGAAGCGCGGGGGAGGGCGGCAATGACCGTCGCCTTCCGCTGCGCTCTTCGGGATTACTCCGCCACGAGCATGAACGAGAAGCTCGGCGCTTTATCGTCAGCTGCCGCTGAAAGCGGCTTTGCCACGCAATATCTTCGGCAGACCGGTGCCTGGGAAGCAGAGCTTGCCATTCTCGGAAGTTGCGTCGATCAGCTGATGAAATTGACGCCGATTGCCGGGCGTTGGCACTTGCTTCTGGAGTATGACATTCCTCGACGAGGGAAACGGCCCGATGCTGTGCTGCTTGCGGATGATTTGATTTTCGTGATTGAGTTCAAGATTGGTGTGGAGACGTTCGAGAGCGCCGACCAATGGCAGACGTTCAGCTACGCCCTCGATCTCCGTGATTTCCATGCGGAAAGTGCCGGTCGCAAGATCATTCCTGTTTTGGTGGCGACGGGGCGTTCAGCAGATGTCGCGGCATCTTTCGAGACTTTTGAGTCAAAGGAGTCAAGCATCCTTCCTCTTCAGCCGCTGGGAACGAATGATGGGGCTGTGTTGGCGGCTTTCCTGTATCGCCTCTATGGATTGCTCCACGATGAGACAACAGTGCCGATAGACCCAGACTGCTGGGAACACTCCGCATACCGGCCGTCGCCCAACATCATCGAGGCTGCGGAAACTCTCTTCGCGGGGCACAGTGTCGCCGACATCTCCCATTCTTTCGCCCTCAACTTGCAAATAACCTCCCGTACCTTGCTCCAGGCCATCGAACAAGCACAACGGGAGCGAACCCGCACGATTTGTTTTGTCACCGGCATTCCCGGCGCTGGCAAGACGTTGGCCGGCCTCAACGCCGTCCATGATCCAACGATCCGGCGCGATGATCGTCCGCCCGCTGTCTTCCTCTCCGGCAACGGACCGCTCGTAAAAGTGGTGCGTGAAGCCCTCATCCGGAATCGGACCAGTGCCGGAGCCGATCGACGCTCGGCAAAGCAGGCGGTTTCAGCGTTCATCAACAACGTTCACGGATTTCTCAAAGAATACGGTGTCAACAGGCCCACTGAACCGCCGCACGAACATGCCATCGTCTTCGACGAAGCCCAGCGCAGCTTGGGATGCTGTCACTGTGCTCAAGAAGCAGGGCATCGACAAGTCAGAGCCGGAGATGATTCTCGACATCATGCAACGTGCCCCGGAATGGTGCGTTGTCGTCGCCCTTGTGGGCGGCGGGCAGGAGATTCACACCGGAGAGGCCGGACTGGCGGAGTGGGGTCGAGCACTGAATCATTCCACAACACAGTGGCGGGTGCTGGTATCGGGCGAGGTCATTAGAGGCGGAACATCGGTTGCCGGCCATCGCTTGTTTCAGGACTGTCCGGGTGCGCATTTGCATATCATCGAAACACCGGAATTGCATCTCGACGTAGGAGTTCGCAGCCCGCGGGCACAGTGGTTGGGAAGCTGGGTGAACAGAGTGCTGGCAGGCGAATTACGACCAGATTCGACGCTCGCGAATCTCGGATCGACTGAGTTCCCCATCGTCCTGACGCGCGATCTACTCGAAGCAAAGCGCTGGCTGCGCGAGCACGCTGACGGCACCCAGCGCTGCGGTCTTCTGGCCAGTTCCGGGGCCTTACGACTGCGGCCGGAAGGTCTCGAACTCAGCACCGGCTTCCAACGCGCCTACCAATACGCCGATTGGTTCCTCGCCCGCCTGGACGATTGCCGCTCATCCAACTGGCTCGAAGTCGCCGCCACCGAGTTCGAATGTCAGGGCCTGGAACTCGACTGGACCGCCGTCTGCTGGGGAGGCGACTTGCTTTATTCTCCAAAATCGGCCGGCTGGCACATGCGCCGGTTTCGCGGCAAGCGCTGGCTTATGGTCCGCAACCAGGTCGAACAGCGATACATCCTCAACAAGTACCGCGTTCTGCTGACCCGCGCCCGCCGCGGCATGGTCATCTACGTCCCGCACGGCGATCCCAACGACCCGACGCGCTCACCGCAGGAATTCAACGCCACCGCCCAGCACCTGGTTGACTTCGGCTTGTCTCTTTCAAGCGCGGCAACACGCAGTTGGTAACAGCACATTCAGCAATTCCAAAAAAAACCATGATTCGCCGTTTAAGATGCCGAGTCCCTTGAACAACGCCACCGCTATCTTGCCGTCGTTAGCATCCAATGCCCTTTCGACGGTACGTGTTGCCTTGTCCGCCGGGGTCAACAACTGGCCTTGCACTACGTCCCGTAGTTCACGCTTGCCCCGGTTGAACTCGGCCTGAAAGCTGTAATCTTCCGCAAGCCAGCGGTGAATAGTCCGCCTATCCACCCCGCTTTGCCGGGGGGTGGGGGGCTTTATCGTTACTCGCCACCTAAGTGCTCCATTTCACAAATAATGTCCAGGTTACGAATGACCCTGTTTGGCCAACACTTTTGCCTGAAGGGCTTGTGCGCTTCCAGACGTTGCAAGAATGCGGCCAGTTTCTTCCGGTCAAACTTCCACTTGAACGGACGCGGTTTCTGGTTGGTCAATTCCTCGTACAAGCGCAGGCGAGTTTCCACTTCCTGCAGACTGGCAAAATCGTTTGGCGTCAGAACCTTGCGTTGGACCATCGAAAAGTAGATTTCCACTTGATTGAGCCAGCTGGCATGGACCGGCGTATGTATCAAGATCGTGTTCCCATAAGCGTTCATCAGCCGCTGCTCGGAAGCCGTGCCTCGATGCGACGATCCATTGTCCACAACCCAAAAGACACGCTCGGCCGAGCAGTACGGTTCCTGCTCCATCACCTGGGTCACCAGTCGACCAAATGGTTCGATGCCGGTTTTGGCTTCACATCGTCCCATGACATAGCCACGCTGTACATCCCACGCCGCCAGGTATTGCAAGGCGCCACCGCGCTCGTATTCAAACTCCACACGCCGCCGCCGGTGCGGACCCGTAGCCGAGCCGGGATGACAACGGATACGCGCCTGAATACTCGTCTTTTCGTCCGAACTGATGATAAAATCGCGTGGTGTAAGGCTTTTTCCTTCCCAGCAACCCGCATACAGGTCCAAGATGTGCTCGGCCTTCGCGGCAAATTGGGGATCCCGCGGAAAGATCCAGTACTTGAACTGCCAAGGTTTGATGGCATCGGTATGAAGAATACGCCAGACAGTGCTCGGGCTGATCGGCTTGCACAAGGCTGCCTGGCAGCGGCCGGTCAAGTCCGTCAGCGACTGGCGGCTCAAGGGCTGCTGGCTTTGGTAAACAGTTTCACAAGCGATGGCTTTGACCTGGGCTTCGTCCACCGGGGGAAAAAGTGGCCTTGCGGCCCCGGCCAAATAGGTCGGCGACAGAGAAGTCGCCTGCGAACCAGCGTTCACGCCAACGTTGCACTTGGCGCCGGACAAGCCGACATGTTGACCTGCTTCGTCATGTCCAAGGAAAGGCTCATGGTGTAGCCAGAGCGCCAACCGATAGCGCTGGAGTAGGTGATGGGGAAGCGAGCGATGTCGAACTTCACGTTCGGCCTCTGCAGATGAAGTCCTCTGGAAAAATGGGACAACAGGAAGGAAGCGGTCCTGGCATGATGGTTCCCCTTTCCTTGGGTGGAGCCTGACTTGATCAGCTGCCAGGAGATTATATGCCATCGCGCGTAACCTGGACATTATTTGTGAAACGGAGCACTAAGCGACTTGTTACTACTGTCAGGTGAAATTGGTCATTACAACGATTTCAAGAACCTGATTAGCGCCGCCCGATCATCGGCCGACATGGTCCGGAACACTTCTTTCGACTCGTGTCCCTCGGCTCCGTGCCAGAGAATAGCCTCGCTCAGGTTGCGGGCCCGGCCGTCGTGCAGGTAGACTTCGCCCTCCAGCATTGCAGGAATAAGGCCAAGCCCCCACAGCGGCGGTGTTCGCCATTCGGCCCCAGTCACGTTGCCTTCCCCCATGTTGTCCGCCAAACCTTGGCCCATGTTGTGCAGCAACATGTCGGTGTAGGGATGGATGGTCTGGTTGCGCAGCTCGGCCATGGGATGGTAGGGGCTGGTCTTCATAGTTGGAGTGTGGCATGCGTCGCATTTCGCGCTCATAAACAGCTTTTCGCCCTTCAGAACCTGATCATCCCGGAAGTCCCGGCGGGGCGGTACGGCTCGCAAGGAGTAGTAGCGATAGATGTTCTGCACATCCGCGTCGGCCAGCTTGTTGCTGGGGCTATTGAGATCGGGCTGTGCCGAGCCACGGTCGGGATTCGGGAAGATCGTGGTCGTGATGCTCATGGCGTCGTTGAGCCTGCTGGCCACCTGATGCTTCAGGCTGGCTTGACTCGCCTTCCAGCCGAAGCGTCCCATCCGCAACTGGCCAGTCTCCGGATCGGTGACAATACTCATGCGGCCGGTGTTGTTGGCCGCAAGGGTTATGATGGCGTTTTCGTCGATCGCCTCAAGCAAGCCCATGCCGACGGGTTTCGATATGGCTATCCGGACCGAGTAGAACTCGGGGACAACACCGGCGAACTTGTATTCGGGCTTCTGCAAGGAAAACTTGGTGCCGTCCCCATAGGTCCCTTCAGTGGTTGCCCAGCCGCTGATGCTGACGCTTCCTTCGGGAGTAGCGCCCCTGGCAGCCTGCGGCTGGAGCACGGAGCCGAGCTGCGAATGGGGCGTACCCTTGGCGTCGCTGCCGACCTTGACCAGATATTGCAGCATGGGCTTACCCACGGCTGGCGGTTTGGCCCCGGCACAGGCGATGCAACTGGGCGCGGCAAAGCGCGGCCCCAGCTTGCCGATCATTTCCGTGAAAACCGGATTGCCCGGCTGCTCGGAATGGACGCCAGTGCTCATATCGGTGTGAACCAGGCGGCGGCCCAACATGAACGGCTGCGAGTTGATCGGTGCCGTGTTTGTGGCCATTTGGCCGAAGAGCGACTTCGGCTCGTTTGAATAGTTCTGGTGGGATGTTGTGAGCCCCCCTGACAACGCAACCGCGGGCAATGGAAATGAATCCATCTGCTTGCCGATTCCTTCCCAAGGCTGAATGCCGGGCTTGCCGACAACGTACAGGAGCGGCGTGCCATAGTAGGCGATGCGGCCTGTGGCCGGGGACTGCAAGAACACGCTAAACTCGATTTCAATGCGATCGCCGATCTTGATAGGCCGATTCTCATTGGTGTTGTACTTCAGCGTTTGTGTGTAGTGCAGCGGATCGACTCGGTTGGCAATCGAGTTGGTCGTATACTGCGCCACGGTGCCTTTGCCTTCGAAGAAAGCGCGTAGGTTCGGCGTAGTCGACGGGGCCAGTGTGGTTATGTTATATGTGACACTGTCGCCGCCCTTGGCCACCTTGTCCACAATCTCGATCGCGTGAGTGCGATGCTCAAAATACTGGCCGACGTAATGTTCGTAGACGCGAAACATGTATTCCCGTGCGTGCCGGTCGCGCACCCGGTCGGCCACACGTGTGATCAGTGCCGTTGGTGTATCCTCTACGGTCGCCAGCTCCAGCTTGGTGTTGTTGTTGAACAGCGGGACAGGCTTTGGATCCGCTGCCGTTGCCTGGGGCGACTCATCCGGTTTCGGCATTTCCACGGTCTTCGGCGGCTTGGTGTTGTTGTTGAACAGCGGGACAGGCTTTGGATCCGCTGCCGTTGCCTGGGGCGACTCATCCGGTTTCGGCATTTCCACGGTCTTCGGCGGCTCCGTCGCCGGCTTGACCCTGGCCTCTTCCACGAGCTTACGTAGTTCTTGCACTCTGGGGTCCTCTGGTTTGATTACGCTGGCATCCTTGTAACACTGCCAGGCTTCGTCGAGCTTCCGTTGTGCAATCAGTTGCTTGCCCCGCGTGACAAGATCCGTTGTGCGTTTCTCACGGTTCTTGTCAACGGGAGATACCAGATCCGCCCCGGGTGAGGGCTTAACTGGCGTGGTTAAGGTGTTCGCCCCGCCGCCGGCTGAAGCGTCGAGACCCGCCGTCGACGCGGCGCGGAACTCGAAGGGATCGAAGATGTAAACAGCCGCCGCGCCGCCGACAACAAGCAGAATGAAAACCAGGCTGACGACCCAGAGACGCTCGTCCACCCTGGACGATGCCTTGCCAGGCCCAGGCGATGCTGGCAGCTGCTTGTTCTGGGCCCGCCTCACACTCATGGCAGATTTGGCGGATGCCGGCGCCGGTCCATGGACCTTCCTGGCTGGCCGTGGGGAGGTCGCCACGGAACAGATCGGGGGCACCACGACTCGGCCAGCGCATTTCGGACACTTGACAACCCTTCCGGCAACGGTATAGGGAACCTCAAGCTTGCTGCCGCACGACGTACAGACAATGCGAATGGCCATACTGCACCCTTCAGTAGGTTTGTCTTGAGATCAGCGAAATACTTCGTGACAATCCGTGCAACTCGTGTTCAGCCCCTTGGCAGCGCCCAGCGTCTCTTTGGCATCTTTCTTGCGTGCCGCCGCTGCCAGAGCCAGAGAGAATTTGACCATGTCTTCCTGGGTCTGCTTCCAGACCTTCGGGTCTTTTTTTGGATCGGCCTTCGTCGGCGTGAAAGCGGCGGCCACCTGGCCCAGGACTGCATTGATATTCGCCAGTCGCACGATGTCATCCGCCTGTGTTTCCAATTCCATCGGCGACAGGGCTTTGCGTGACAGGCCCAGCATTCTCGCCTCCATGCCGTCCGTGTTGGGTTGGCCGGATTTGCCGGTGAAACCGAACCCACCCGCCCTGCGCAGCTTGAGGAGATACATCCAATCATTGAGTCCGCCGATCTTCTCGAGAGCGACTGGCTGCACCGTGGCCTTGGGGTCTGCTCTTAAGTCTGGCAAGGCCGCGACTTGCATCTTGGCCTCTACGTAATTCCTCTTCGCCAAGCTATCCTGTAACTTCAAGGCCGCATCACAGACGGTTGCAAGCTTCTGGGCATCTCCCTTGGTGGTCTGGGCTGTAGCCGCGATGAACAGAGCCACGCCCTTCAGCTTGTTTTCATACTGCTTGGTCTCTTTGTCGAAGGCGTTGGCCACTTCCTTGTCGGTTGGCTTCTTGCCGGCGTCGGCTTCTAAAGCCCTGGCCACGGATTCTTTCGTTGGTGACCCGGCAGCTAGATCATCCTTCAATACGCCGGTCGCGTATTTGATCAGCTCAGCTCCGTCCGCCTCTATGGTCGTCAGCTCCAGCCTGGTGTTGTTGTTGAACAGCGGGACAGGCTTTGGATCCGCTGCCGTTGCCTGGGGCGACTCATCCGGTTTCGGCATTTCCACGGTCTTCGGCGGCTCCGTCGCCGGCTTGACCCTGGCCTCTTCCACGAGCTTACGTAGTTCTTGCACTCTGGGGTCCTCTGGTTTGATTACACTGGCATCCTTGTAACACTGCCAGGCTTCGTCGAGCTTCCGTTGTGCAATCAGTTGCTTGCCCCGCGCGACAAGATCCGTTGTGCGTTTCTCACGGTCCTTGTCAACGGGAGATACCAGATCCGCCCCGGGTGAGGGCTTAACCGGCGTGGTTGGGGTGTTCGCCCCGCCGCCGGCTGAAGCGTCGAGACCCGACATCGACGAGGCGCGGAACGCAAAGGGATCGAAGATGTAAACAGCCGCCGCGCCGCCGACAACAAGCAGAATGAAAACCAGGCTGACGACCCAGAGACGCACGTCCACCCTGGACGATGCCTTGACAGGCCCAGGCGATGCTGGCAGCTGCTTGTTCTGGGCCCGCCTCACACTCATGGCAGATTTGGCGGATGCCGGCGCCGGTCCATGGACCTTCCTGGCTGGCCGTGGGGAGGTCGCCACGGAACAGATCGGGGGCACCACGACTCGGCCACCGCATTTCGGACACTTGACAACCCTACCGGCAGTGGTATCGGGAGCCTTGAGGTTGCTGCCGCACGACGTACAGACAACAGGAACGGCCATACTGCACCCTTCAGTGGGTTTGTCTTGAGACCAATCCGGCAACGCACGGCGGCTATCGGGAGTAAGAGCGACACAAAGGGGAATGGCTTTGGCTCCACCCTGAATGGGTCGCTCGTGCGTACATATTAGACAGAATTTCACGAAAAGAATTCCCAATTTTCCCTTTGTTTCGCGCGATTCTTCTCTCAAGAGTTCTGTCGGTGAGGGGGCGACGACCGAGAAAGGGGTGTTTTGTGAACAGATTAACAGCATGCAATCTCAGGGCCGTGCTCCGCTCTGTATGTGTGTCAGCGCTTCATCGAAGAACTGCAATCGGCCGGCGTGTTTGGGTCGAAGTGTCACAGCCCCATGGGGTGGCAATTAGTTGGGCGATGGGCTGTACACCGAAGTGGGTGAGCATGCTTGAGCGGGTTGCCCGCCCTGCTTGAACAATTCCCATTGTTCGGGATTGTATAACACCTCGCGTGCCGAGCTGCCGTTGTATGTGCCGACGATGCCGTCCTCCGCCATGAAGTCGATGAGGCGGGCGGCACGGCCATAACCGATGCCCAGGGCACGCTGCAAGAGCGATACACTGCCCCGACCTTCACGGATGACGATCTCGATCGCCGCTTCGTAGAGATCGTCACGCGCCGCAAAGTTTCCATCAGGCTGCCCTGGCCGTCATTGCCGGTGGTTTTGAGCTGGACCAATTCCGTGGCGAAACATGGCTCACAGGCTAAATTGTCGACGACATTGCGAATCTCCTCGTCGCTGGCATAGGTGCCCTGGGCGCGCATCAGCGTGCTGGTGCCCGGCTGCAGGAAAAGCATGTCGCCCTTGCCCAGCAGCTTGTCAGCACCCATTTCGTCGAGCACCACGCGACTATCAACTCGGCTGGCGACCTGGAAGCAGATGCGGGCCGGCAGGTTCGACTTGATAAGGCCGGTGATGACGTCCACGGTCGGCTTCTGTGTCGCCACGACCAGGTGGATGCCGGCCGCACGCGACTTCTGGGCGAGCCGGATGATGTGTCCTTCGACTTCCTTGCGCATCATCATCATCAGGTCGTTCATCTCGTCAACGAAGATGATGATGTAAGGCATGCGCGGAGGAAAGTGGCTGCGTTCTTCATCATCCCCTGGCTGAACGCGGCGGAGTATCTCTTCATGGGACAGTTCGTTGTAGCCCACGATGCCCCGAACCCGCGCCCTGCTCAGCAGGTCATAGCGCTCTTCCATCTTATCGACGGCCCACGCCAGGATCGCCTCGGCTTTCTTCATGTCCTTCACGACCGGGTGCATGAGGTGGGGGATCTTGCCATACTCGCTCAATTCGAGCATCTTGGGGTCGATCATGATCATCTTGACCTCGTCGGGCCGGCGGGTCATCAGGATGCTGAGGATGATGGCGTTCATGCACACCGACTTGCCCGTGCCCGTGCGGCCGGCGATCAGCAAATGCGGCATCTCGGCCAGGTCGTAAACGAGCGGATGGCCTTCGGTGTCCTTGCCCAAGAAGAGCGGCAACTTGGTCTTGGCGATCGTCGGGCCGGATGTGAGGATCACTTCCTTGAGCCGGACGACGGCACGATGCTCGTTGGGGATCTCGACGCCGACCGTGTTCTTGCCTGGGATCGGCGCGACGATGCGCACGCTGGGCACCTTCAGATTGATGGACAGATCGTCGGCCAGGCTGGTGACCTTGTGCAGGCGCAGACCGGTCTCCAGGGCGATCTCGTATTGCGTGATGACAGGTCCGGTGTTGATCTTGACCACCTGAACGTTGAGACCAAAGTCGGTGAACGTCTTCTCCAGCAAGGCCGCACGCTCGCGGAGCAGATTGTCGTGGTCCTCGAAGGGGAAAGGCTTTGGATCTTCCAGCAGACTGAGCGGCGGCAGCTCAAAATTGGCGAAGCGCTCCTCATCCGGAGTGAGCGGCTTTTGTCCGGTGACGGCCCGGGCCAGTGCCGCGACGCCGTTGACCAGGCTGCTGGCCAGGCTGGCCGCCGTCTGATCGTGATGGTGAATCGGTATGGGTCTTTCCTCTTTCGGCGGCGGCTTCACCGCTGTCTTCACCGGCTCGGCCGCCGGCTCGGTTAGATGTTCGACGGGGATGTGCGGCGCTTGCAATACCCCACGTTCCCCGGATAGCTCGCGCCAGTGCCGGGCGCATGGATGTTTCGCGGTTGCGTCGGCGCAGCAATCGCCATGCGCCGGCCAGCAAGCATCCCCCCGCCGGCCCGGAGCACTGCGCCAGCCAGCTACTCAGCTTCCACGAGCTTACCAGCAAGCGAATCATGACAAAATCGAGTGCGAGCATCAGGCCGAGCAGAGTGCAGCCGCCAAAGATGGTCACACGGCCGGCGGCCTGGAAGTTGGCCTGGAGCCAGTCAGCCAGCCAGGCGCCGATGCTGCCGCCAGCCCCGGTCGATGGTGCGTTGGGCAAGCGCCAGCCAAGGTAATCCGCAGCCACCGCGCTGCAAGGCAAGAGTAACAGCCAGCCAACCAGGCGAAGCGACCAGGTAAGCAAGTTTCGGCGCACAAACAACCGCACAGCCAGCACAAACCAGCTTGCGAGCAGGAAATAGACGGCCAGACCCAGGCTCTCGTAAAGTGATTGTGCCAACCATGTCCCGGCCGAGCCGAAGATGTTCTTGTGTTCGTGGCCCGCATCATGGCTGAGCAGGCACAGCCCGACGAGTAGTCCACACACGAGCAGCACGCAAGCAGACAGGTCAAGGCGCAACCGGCGGTTCCACATAAGTGACACTCCGCAATTCAGCCGGCAGGTACAGGGATGTGACTAAGAGTCTGTCCGGAAAGCCCCTCGCCCCCGCTTCGGGGGAGAGGGGTTGGGGGTGAGGGGGCATAGATTCCAAAGAAAACCCCCTCACCCCCAACCCCTCTCCCCGGAGTACCGGGGCGAGGGGAGCCTTCCGGACAGACTCTAAACCGACGCCTGCTCGGCCACACAAGTCTACACGCTAGCGGCGAAAAGGCCAGAAAACCGGCGTCAGAAAAGCAAGAAGACCTTACAATCCTTGCAATCGTGATTACGGGTATTGTCGTCACGGTCATCCCGTGCAGCATGTGGCATTTCTGGAATGGGAGATGCCGCCGAGCGCCGTTTCTTCATTTGCACGGCTCGTTGGCCGATAATCAATGTCGGGAAATCGACAGACAACTTCTCAGGTTTGCCCGGTTCGCCCTGCTCAAGGAGGAGACAACAGCGTATGGACACCGTAGCGCATCTGCCGACCATCGAAGAGCTTCGCCGTCACGTTCACGACACCCTCTGCGCCCACGACCGCCTGGACCCGGTGCAGACGCCGCTCCACCAGGCGGTCATCAACCGTTCCGGCCGGCCGTGTGGGATTCTTTTTCAGGTACAGGGGCCGCGGTTGCTGAAGAATTATGCGGTGTGGGCAGGAGAGGAGGATCGTATTCTCTTTTACGATTCGACGGGATTGCGCTTCAGAGTGACGCGCCTGACGGAAGGGCCTGACCCGCGGCGGCTGGCCGCATGACGAGTGGCTGAACACCCGAATCGTGCCTGAACATTGGGTTCCTCACCAAGATCCGTAACTCCGGGAGTTAATAGGGCTGAACCGTTTGCAGACCCTTGATGACCATGTAATGCTTGACATTGAAAGTCGCCAATGGCTCGTTCAGCCCCACGGCAATGTGAGCGATGAGAGAATCCAGTAGGCCAAGATTGTGACTTAAGCGGTAGCTTCCAAAGTCCTGCAAGGCCGATTGGCAGTCTGCCTGGTTGGGCCAATATAGCAGGTATGGCTGGCAGAACCTCTCCACTCGTTGCTGTTCAGCCTTGTTTCGGCAGCCCTGTAGCAGTTCCATCACAACCAAGCCGGGCAGTCCCAGAGGTGCTGGACCAAGCCCTTGCAGCCAGGCCAGTGCCGGGGCATGTCCACGGATTATATCCACGGCAACATCCGTGTCCAGCAGAATCATGTGTCACGTCTCCGGGATTGAGCCTGCTCGCGCAAGCGGCGGGCGAACTCCAGGCTGTCTCCGATGTCTGCCCGTTCCGCCCACATGCCAATGACATCGGATTGCAGCAATTCGGCAGCCGTTAGCGGTCGCTTTTCTTCCCGTGAATGTTCTTGGCTGCCAGGTTGACACGACCGAATGAAGGAAAGTACGTCGCTCCAGCGATCCTGCGGAACTCTGCGTAGCTGATCTAAAACGGCCTGTTCGTTCAGTGTCGCGGTTGCCATAATCGGTCTCCTGCTATTCGAGTACCCTATTCAACTCTTACCTGTCTATCTCCCCCATGACGACATCAATGCTCCCCACAATCGCCGCCACGTCGGCGATGAGGCAGCCGCGGCAGAGTTCATTCGTAACGCTGAGATTGGAAAAGCCTGCCGCCCGCGCTCGCACACGCAGCGGTACTGCATCCTTCGCCGGCCGCCCGACAACATAGAAGCCCATTTGGCCGCGCGGGCATTCCGTCTCCATGTACGCCTCCCCGGCCGGCAAGTGTTTGGGCGGATCGATACGGTGAGGGCCTTCGGCGCTGGAGTAACGGTCCAGTCCCTGCCGAATGATCTTGACGCTCTCGACCACTTCCAGCATGCGCACCATGAAACGGTGCCAGGAGTCGCCGATGACCGCCTCGGGAGGCGTCCAGCCGGGAAACGGCGGGATGACCGCCTGGAAATCGTATTTCTCGTAGCCGCAGTACGGTTCGATCTTACGCAGGTCCCAGTCGGGGTCGCCGGCGTCACGGTTGAGCGAGCCGCGTAGCATCGGTCCGGTGCAGCCGTAGTTAAGCGCCAGCTCCTTCGGCAAAATGCCGACGCTGGCCGTGCGCTTGATGAAAATTTGGTTGCGCGTCAGGAGCGTGTGGTACTCGCCGATACGTTTCGGCTCGTCGTTGCTCACGAAGAAATAATCGAGGAACTTCCGGCACCTGTCGATCCAACCCTCGGGCAAGTCGTCATGCACGCCGCCGACGGTGATGTAACTGTATGTCAGCCGGGCGCCGCAGACTTCCTCGAACAGGTCCAGAATCATCTCTCGTTCGCGGAAGGCGTAGAGGAACGGGCTGAAGGTGCCGAGATCGAGGCCGTAAGCGCCCATGCCGACGAGGTGGCTGGCGATGCGGTTCATCTCGGCGATGATGACGCGAATGACCTGGGCTTTTTCCGGGATCTGCATGGCGCAAAGTTTTTCGACGGCCATCGAATAGCCGAGATTCATGTTCATCCCCGCCACGTAATCCATGCGATCGGTGTAGGGTATGAACTGAATGGGAGTGACGTTCTCGCCGATCTTCTCGGCACAGCGGTGCAGGTAGCCGATGTGCGGCGTCACTTCGGAAATCATCTCGCCGTCGGTCCGCAACACGAGCCGGAGCACGCCGTGCGTGGATGGGTGCTGCGGCCCCATGTTGACGAGCATCTCATCGGTGCGGACGTCGAACTCGACGATGTTTTGATCCTGAACGGGTGCGGTGGCTGTGGCCATTATTATTCACCTTCCCAACTATCAATTTCCCGGAACGTGGCTCCGTGACGGACTGTGAGGATTACTACTCGCTCTCCGTCAAAGTGGTATAAGATAGGGTAATTGCCATAAACGGTTTCGCGATAAGCAGGATCGTTGTACCTCTCGACGACCCAACCGAGCATTGGAAACCTACGCAGGTTTGCGACGTATGCTCGCAACTGCTTTACGAACTTTCGAGCCGCCTTTGGGTTGTCCCTGGCGATGTAGTTTCTGATTTGCCGAAGATTTTCCTCCGCTGGCTCCGACCAGTCCAGATCGACTTTTTTCATCTTCATCGCATTCCTTAAGAAGCTTGTCGAAGAGTTCATCGTGGTCGATGACCCGACCTTCTTCTATGGCCTTCATTCCTTGTTCGACGTGGATATACAGATCCAGTTCGTAAAGGATTTGATCCCTGGTCATATCGTCCTCAAAGCGACTGACATACCCCAGGATTTTCTCTTTTGGTGTCATGGGAAAGTCCTCATCAACGTCCGCGAATGCCGTGATATTCCAGCGGAAATTCATAATCCTTCCGCAGCGGATGGCCGACCCAATCGTCGGCGAGCAGAATACGGGTCAAGTCGGGATGCCCCGTGAACCAGACGCCGGAAAGATCGTAAACCTCACGTTCGTGCCACTCGGCGGTCTTCCACAGCGATGTCACCGACGGCACTTCGGGCAATTCGCCCGCCTTGTTGTCCTTCCAGCGCGGCAATATCACCTTGACGACGAAGCGGTGCCGATGCGTGAAGCTCGACAGGTGATAAACGACTTCCATGTGCGGATCGAATCCCGCCTTGGGCGACTTCTTCGGGTCCGGTTCCAGGTAATCGACGCCGCTGATGCAGTTGAGAATGTCAAAGGCCAGACGCGAGTCGTCGCGTAGAAATCGGCAGACCTCCAGCAGGTCCGCGGCACCGACCACGACGAACGGATCGATGGCGTCCAGTTTCTTGGACTTGATTCGGTCGCCGAACTGTTGTTCGAGCGTTGCAGTAATGTCGGCAGCAGTCATCAGGTACTCGTGAATTGGAGAAACCCGGTTTCTCGGAGAAACCGGGTTTCTGGGATTTCTAGGTCGCCACTTCTTCCCCCGGCAGCAGCACATAGCCCGTGCGCGAAGGGATCGGCACCTCGATGGGCTGGTTCTTGGTGAAGCTCTTCATGCCTCTCACCTTGTCCTGGATGCGCATGAGACCTTCGAGCAGGGCTTCCGGGCGCGGCGGGCAGCCGGGGACGTAGACATCGACCGGCACCACCAGATCGACGCCCTTGACGACGTTGTAGCCGTACTTGTAGTACGGCCCGCCGCCGCAGGTACACGCCCCCATCGCAATGACGAATTTCGGATCGGCCATCTGGTTGTAAAGCCGGCGCACCCGGCTGGCCATCTTGAAGTTGACGGTGCCGGCGACGATCATCAGGTCGGCCTGCCGCGGCGTGGCCCGGAAGGCACCGGCGCCGAAGCGGTCGATGTCGTACCGTGAAGCGCCGACCGCCATCATCTCGATGGCACAGCAGGCCAGGCCGAACGTCATCGGCCACATGCTCGACTCGCGCGCCCAGTTGACGGCCTGCTCCAGCGACGTCGTGATGACGGTTTCCTCGAAACGACCTTCCAGCCAGCCCATGATGAATACTCCTCTCATGATGGCGAGCCGCCGGGTTTATCCCGGCGAGACTACGGCGGGAATAAATCCCGCCGCTCGCTGATGCAGTTCAAGATCGTCCACCCGCTCCAACCGGAACTGCCTACTCCTTGGGCACTGTCTCCTGCTCCTTTTCCGCCGCCGTGCTTCGTACCCAGGCGAGGTCGCCACGCTTCCACAGGTAGGCGAAACCGACCAGCAGCACGCCGAAGAAAACGAGAATGTCCCAGAACGCGAGCCTGGCGAGGCTGCGGGCCGGCCCAGCGTCGTCCGGTGTGACCTTGTCGGTGGTTCCGAGCAATTCGTTCTTCGCTGTCTGGACCTGTGCCGGTTCGGCTGTTTGAGCGCTGACCGTATTGGCGTGACCGAACACCACCGCCCACGGGAAGAAGAAAGCGACTTCCACGTCGAAGATGACGAACAGCAGCGCCACGACGTAAAACCGCAGATCGAACTGCACCCAGGCACTGCCGATGGTCGGCTCGCCGCATTCGTAGATGGTCATCTTCTCGGCGTTCGGCTTGGCAGGCCGGACAAACTTGCCCACCAGGAGGTTAATGAAGATGAAGCCGATGGCGACGGCCAAGAACAACAGGATGTAACCGACCAGTGCGGTCATAAAACCTCGCTTATGCATCGGCGAGCCGAGGGGCGTAAGCCCCGGGTGAAGCACATCACCAGTTGGCCACTCACCGGGGGGCTTACGCCCCTCCGCTCGCCTGAATTAGTTGTTTCCTACTTCGCCTTTGATCCTCTGCCGTCCCGCGAACCCTGTGTCGAGGTCGTGCCAGTAGGCCACCTCCGGCTCGCCAAGCCGCCAGCAGAGCAAGACATCCCGATTGTTCATCCGGCACGGGAAGTCGATCAGTCCCTTGAAGTAATCCTTCAATTGGACACCGAGCTTCTTCAGTTCTTCTTCGTATTCCTGCATCCGCTCCTGATCGCGCTCGAAGTCGGCCTGCACTTGCTGCATTTCTTCCTGATAAGCCTGGCCGAGAGCGCCGCGGTCGCCGAGCGGGCTGACCCGCGCCAGGCGTTCTTGACGGTCCTGGAGATCGCGAGCCAGTGCCGCGATGTCCTTGACGATCGCCCGCACCAGGGGCAAGGAGGCGTTGGCCTCGTCTATCGTGAAGAACTTCTTCTTGGTCTTCTGTGGCGGTTTTTTGACAGCCATGATTGCATCCCTTTCTCTGACGGGTTTCGGGCCGGTCCCCGCCATAAGTTCGTGTTCGGTAGAAGAGGAACCGCAACAGATTAGGCAGTCTTGTGCGATGCGAGCAACCGTCGAATCTCGGGCAACAAGGCCGCAGGTACAGTGATGACGGCTTGGTCACCCTCATTGGCAGCAGCCGCCTCATCCGCTGCGATCCACTCCTCGTCCGTCCGCGCGTCCAGTTCCGCAATTAGCCGCTTGACGCGCTGTTCATCCCAGCCTTTGGGGAATCGTTGTTCGTTCATCGTCCGCGTCTCCTTTGCCGCCGCCGGAAGGCTTTGAGCTGCTTGCCGGTGATCGGATAAGCTGTCACCACAAACACGCCGTCCCCTTCTTCATCCGGGACATACACCACACGCAAATGCCATCCGCTCGCGGTCTGTCCAACGGCCTGCCGGGAGCCAGCAGAGCAAGCCTCGTCCTCGTTGGGATGGGCGAGTATCCATTCGGCCTCAGCTTCGGTCACCCCGTGGTCAAGGATGTGGGGCAGCCCAGTTTCTGGGTCGCGGTAATAGCGAATCTCCATGACCAGTTAGCCCCGGATACCGACCGATAGAACCTTGCTCACTTCTTCACTGCCGCCGCTTTCTCCACCACCAGATCAGGCGGCTTGATCCACACCGGCTCGGCCTGCAACTTCGACGCGGCGATGGCGGTTGGGTTCAGCGACGCCTGGCCCCACGCGGTTTCAAGCGGCAGCTTGGCGAAATCGACGATGCAGCCGTCCCGGCTGTAGCAGCTCTGGTCGTAGGTCGAGCCCATGAAGATGCAATCGACCGGGCACGGATCGACGCACAAGGCGCAGAAAATGCACTTGGTGTAGTCGATCTTGAAGCCGATGACCCGGAAGCCCTTGCCGACCGGGTTCTTGATCTTGTCGATGTAGATGCAATCGACCGGACAGGCGCGGGCACACTTGTCGCAGCCGATGCACGTCGTCAGATCGAACCGGTGGTACCCGCGATAGCGCGGCTTGATCGGCACCGGCAATTCGGGGTACTCGAAGCGCTCCGTGAACGTCCGCCGCCGGTACGTCTGGAGAAAGTACCAGAGCGTGACATACATGCCCTGGGCCACGGTCTTGATCGCAACAATAAGGTTATGAAACCACGTCCGCATGGCGTTCTCGCTCTCATCTGGATTCTATTCTGATTATAGAAGCAAGTGCGGTGGCCGCAAGGTGGTGGGGGAATGTGACAAGATGACAAGATGACAGGATGACAAGATGACCGGGAAACGAGAACATTCTCTGTCATCTTGTCATCCGGTCATCCGGTCATCCGGTCACTTGACCGCTACCTCCGCCGCCTGGAACGCCGCTGCTCGGTGCGAGCCGTCGCAGAACGGTTTGCCCTTGGAATGGCCGCAGCGGCAGAGGGCGATCTTGTCCTTGCCGGGCGGGATGGCGAACTCATTGCCGAGATGATCGATGAGCTTGACGGCGCCCTCGACGACGAAGGGGCCGTTCTCACGGCAGCGGATGATGATCGGTTCGGACATGGGAAATCTCCTTTTCTGGTAGCGTGCGATCAATGATGATTATTGAGGTCCTGCTTGCGCGGGCTGCTGTTGGACACTATGCTGGCGGCCGATTTGATAACCGGCCAGAGCGCCGATGCCGAGAGCGGCCAGTACCGCGACGAGCCAGAGCGCCTTCTGAGCCAGCGGCCGGCGGGAGATTCGCTGTCCCAGGAAGTCAGCCAGTGCCGAAAGCGGGCCTGGCGCTGCAAACGTTTGAGCCAGCGCCTGCCGGGAGCCGAGCGGTCGAACTGCCGCACCGCCGCCGCCACCTGACCTACCTGGCTGCGGGCGGTCGGTTGGTCCGGATCGACTTCGAGCACTTCGAGATAGGCCCACACTGCGTCGCCGAGATGGCCGGCGCACGTCAAACGGTCGGCACGGGACAGGCCCACATCGAGGTGGCCAACGTAGTCCACCAACAACGACAGATCAGCCCGGCAGCGCGGACACTCGCGGTCGAGCTGGACTAATTTCTGCTTACACATGGGACAGGTGAGCATCGCGGTATCTCTCACAGGCTAGCCAAGAAAACAGAGCCTCTAAGGAAGGCAGAAAAGCAGGAAAAAATTCGAGCTATGAAGCAATCACTCGTTTGATATCCAGCGTAACCTTGGCAAAGTTCAACAATAATCCGTGCTGCCTGCCAACTCCATCACCAGCGCCTTTTCGTAGACAGATTCCAAAAACCCAGGTCCAAGGCGCCGATGAACCTCAATTGCTGCTCCAATGATCTTCTCCAGTCAGCGCTTCGTGTTCCAAAGGCATAACGTCTTCTTCCTGCCTTCCTGCCTTCCTTAGAGGTGTTTTTTTGTGCTGCATCTATAACAAGTACGCATAGTTCAACAGCCGATCGCTCAGTACCGTGCTGGCATCTTGCATGTTCTTGAGGTCGCCGCTGCTCATGGCCTGGCGGACGTGGCGGCACAGGTCCTCCAACTCGCGGCGATCTTCCGGCTTCTCGACCTTCGGCAAAATGTCCTGCTCGGTCTTCTTGAGCACTTCCAGGGCGTCGCGGTATTCCTGCATGTTCTCGAGTTGCATGGTGCGATTGACCAGGTCGTCGTTGATCTTCTTCAGCTTGATCATCTGCGAGGCGTCGAGCTGGTCCTCGCCGGCTTGCTGAATGGCGAAGCGCTTCTTACGGCCGGCGTGGGGATCGACGATTTGCACGGTCAGAATGCCGTCGTCGCCGTACTCAAAGGTCACATCCAGGGCGCCCTGACGCTGCGGCCGCGGCGGGTTAAACTCCCACGGTATCTCGGCCAGCTTGACGTTGTCCGGGCTGTCCGGAAGGTCGTAGTTGTCGCCTTCGAATACCGAAACCATCACGCGGTCGGCGGGGTCGGCGACGGGGTAATAGGTCTTGCCGAAGGAACAGGGGATGTCCGAGCCGCGCTTGATGATCGGATCGAGGTAGACTTGCCGGCGTTCGTTGATCGGGTTGGCGCAGAGCGAGTGCTCCAGCTTGACGCTGTAGGCGTAATTGTCCGAGGCCGGGCGCTCCCTGGAGAATGGCCGAGACGATGGCCGCCCCCTGGGCCACGCAGGTCATCGGATCGACGCGGTCGAACGGCTCCGGCTCCTTGCCGGCGAGTTTCTCGGTGACATAACGGCGGACCAGCGGTATCTTGCAGGTGCCGCCGACGAGCAGGACGCGGTCGATGTCCTTGGGCCGGAGTTTCTTGAGGTCCAGGGCCTCTTCGATGGCGGCGCCGGACTTAACTACCAGCGGCATGATGATGCGCTCGAACTCGGCCCGGTCGATCTCCTCTTCCAGGTTCAGGTGACGTTCCGGCACCAGTTCGGCCTGGCGGGCCACGGCCGTCGGCTCGGTGGACAGCTCGATCTTGGCCCGTTCGACCGCGAGCAGGAAGCTGCTGCCGGTAGGGCGAATTGAGGATGTCGAAGCCGTGCTTCTCCTGGAAACGCTTGGCCAGCACCTTGGCCAGCTCCATGTCCATGTCGTCGCCGCCGAGCTTGCCGATGCCCTTGCTGCTGATCTCCTCGAAGATGCCGTGATGAATGCTGAGGACGGTGACGTCGAGCGTGCCGCCGCCGAAATCGTAGACGAGGACCTTCTGGTCTTCCTGGGCCTTGAGGCCGTAGCAAATGGCGGCTGCGGTCGGCTCGTTGATGAGCGTCAGCACCTGCAACCCGGCCGTGCCGGCGCAGAGCTTGGTGGCGTTGCGGGCCAGCCCCTTTGAATTAGCCGGGATGGTGACGACCGCCTTGTGGATCGGCTCCTTGAGGTAGGCCTCGGCGTCCTTCTTGAGCAGGGTGAAGAGCATGACGGCGATCTGCTCGGTGCGAAGGTTCTGGCCGACCAGCGGCACGCGCTCCGGTGAGCCGAGAATGCGCTTGATGGAACGGATCGAGCGCTGCTCGTCGAGGTTCTCCTTGGCTTCCTGGCCGAAGGCGAGCGAGCCGTCGCGGCGCAGCGTGACCACGGAGGGTGTCCACTTCTGGCCCTCGTGATTGGGGACAACCTCGGCGTGGCCATACTGAAAGTTGGCGACGACCGAGTTACTGGTTCCGAAGTCGATGCCGATGTAGGGCATGATGGTTGTTAGTGGTTAGATGTTCGTTGTTGGTTGTTTGATGTCAGTCATTCCCGGCCGTTCCGGTGCTGTTCCTGTTTTCAATTTGACGATCTCATCTGCAAGCCGTTCGTTCTCTGCCTCAAGCCGTTCGTTCTCTGCTTCCATCTGTGCGAGCAGATCGGCGTTGCTATCTCGGGGTTGCCGGCGCGTAAGGTTGAC
This sequence comes from uncultured Gemmataceae bacterium, assembly GCA_963804745.1. GTDB lineage: Bacteria > Planctomycetota > Planctomycetia > Gemmatales > Gemmataceae > CAWDRY01. The sequence goes on along the minus strand of CAWDRY010000016.1, from coordinate 4,266 downwards.
CACCAACAGTACAACTCCGACTGGGACACCAATGAACAGCAGAAGTATTAGAAGATGCCAGGGCGAGAGAGCCCCCTCGAGGAATGCGAACAACATGAGATGTACCTCCGCTAGAGTTCAAACAACTATTCTATGACAACTATCTTCGCCCGCTTCGGCGGCCCGTGTCGGTCTGAACCTTGCCCTGAGCCGGGCGCGGGCAGGCGACCCCGAAGGAGTCCTTCCGTGCTTAGGTCTTCATCGACATCTGGCCAATGGCCGTAGCCGCCACCCGCGATGCACCAGTTCTTCCTTTGAGCCGTTGTGGCGTTGAATAAGCGAGGATACCAAGCCAGCGGGACCGTGATGGTCCGCCCGTCCCGCAAGGCGACACTGAGGGTATCCTTCGTGAAGTTCACATCGACGACACGCTCGTCAGCCGCCATTTCATGTAGCCCAATAGCGACACGATCCCCTGCCTGACGTTATTCCGTAACAATCACCTTCGCCCGCCGCAGCACAAATTCCGGCTGCTGGCTGGCGAAACCGTGTTCACGCTGCTCGGCGACGCGCAGGGCGTCCATTCCCTCGACGCGTTTGCTGCCGACGCGCTCGTGCAATGCTGGATTATATTGAGATCCGACCACAGCGTCATAGGGATGGATGCCGTGCCGCAATAGAGCCGCCTGCACCTTGCGCGATTCCACCTCAACGGCTTCGGTCCACTTCCCGACAGCATCAACATCCTCCGTTTGCGGTTTTGCGGATACGATCCGCTCCAGATCGAACCCGATCTCCAGCAATTCGTTCAGGAGCGACATGCTGATGCGCTTCTCCCCGTGGATTTCCTGACGCAGTTGCTGATAAGCCCGTTGCGTGTCGGCCGCGAAGCTGTTGAAGCTGGTTTGCATGGCGTCGCGCAACTTGGCCAGCGCCTGCTCGAACATCTTGTGCGTGCGATTGTTGACCTCGCGCAGGGCGATCACTTCTTCGCACAGACGGAAGATGGTCGAGGAGCCGGCGTTGTGATCGGTTCCCATGGTTGGCGGAGATTCGGTTTCCATTGGATCACCTTGTTATAGAGAGCGAGCCGCCGCGTTTATCCCGGCGGGACCACGGCGGGACCACGGCGGGGATGAACCCCGCCGCTCGCTAGCCTGTCATGCGGATCATATGTCAGGGATATTCCACGGATCAATCGGTTGCCTTATAAATTCCTCCAGGAGGCGAGCCACCGCCGGAGCATCCTGCGGCAGCGGCGGCACGACGATGGCGGCGCGCACCTGGTCGCAATCCGGCACCTCGGCGGCGGGGGCATAATCGGCCAGCGCTTTCTCCTCGTCCAGCGGCTGCCAGTTGGGACCGCCCTCGCCGTATAGTTGTCCAAGGCGGCGAAGCACATGGTCCATCGTATCGACATTCAGGCTGGCGGCATCGGCCTTGATGCGCCGGTCCGGATCGTTGAGGACATCTCGTGCCCAGTTGATGTCTTCCAAAGGGATACGAATCTGGTTCTTGCGCCCTGGATCACCCGCTTCGCCCAGGCCGCTTCGATCTCTTCCGCGGTCGCATCCTTGTCGATTCCCAGGATGATAAACGGCCCCAACTGCTCGCGCGGCAGAGGGGCGAGTTCCAGGACTACGGGGTCTTTGGTGGCCGTCATTGTCGTCCCTCCTCCGTCATGACAAGGTGACAAGGTGACAAGGTGACAGGGTGACACCATGCACGCTGATCGCCAAACCAGGAATGGCTGTGATATCCATACATCCCGTCACCCTGTCACCTTGTCACCCTGTCACCCTGTCACCTTGTCACCCTGTCACCCTGTCACCCTGTCACCCTGTCACCCTGTCACCCTGTCACCCTGTCACCCTGTCATCCTGTCACCCTGTCACCCTGTCACCTTGTCATCTTCTCATCGCCCGGCACACTTCGATCTTCCTATCAACATGCTCCATCAGCTCGTGGATGGTTCGCCGCTGCTCCCCGTTGGGCAGGAGGGCGAGGGACTGCCGGGCGACGCGGCGCAGCTTCTGGTACTCGCGCTGCAGGTCGTAGGTCGTCTGATCCACGGCGGACCAGTTGATCTGGCTGCTCGGCAGATGGCGAACCTGGCTGCGAACGTTCGTCAGTTGCTCGCCCAGTTGCGCGCTGAGATTGCGCATCCAGGGGACCAGGTTGCCGGCCATGCTGCTCGCCCGTTCCGCGACGCGCGGGTCGCCGTGGTGGCGTTGCATGACGCCGTTGATCTCGCCCAGGAGACGCTCGACATCGTCTACATTACGGAGTTCGCCGGCGTCCAGCTCGTAAAGTTCATGCAGCGGGTCGTTGGGCCGCAATTCACGGAGCTGTTGCAGCGTGCGTCGAGCATTGTCGGGGCGGCGCGCGTGGATGTACAGGTGGAAGAGCCGTTCGAGCAGATCGGTGTCCGCGGATCGCAGCCGCTGGGCACGCTGCAAATAGCTGACGGCCGGAGGCCACTTTTCCTTGGCACAGTAGCTGTTCGCCAGGCGAACGAGACCCTCGAAGGCCAGGTGCTCGCGATAAAACGGCACGTCGGGCGGCGCCGGCATGAGCGAATCGAACTGATCGAAATAACGGTTCCAGTGCGGGTCGGCCTGGGCGAGCTGGTCGAGCCATTCGTAGACCAGGGCCAGATTCTGGCAGATGGTGCCGTTCGCGCTGGTGAGCTTGGCCGCGGCATTGAAGTAACGAATGCCTCCCTCGAAATCTTGATTGAGACAGGCACAGCAACCGACCAGGTTGAAAAGGGCCGCCTGTGTCGGGCGGGCCACCCGGCTGTCGCGCACCAGCGGTGTTAGCAATCTTTCAACCTCGGACCAGTTACCGCGATTGAGGAGCTGTTTGCCCTTGACGAGGGTCGCCTCGAACTGCGCCTCCTGGATCGCCTGGCTGCTCGGCTGCGCGGTTGCCAGCATGTCCAGAAGAGTGCAGGTGAGCTCGATCTGCCCCAGGCTGCGGACCACCTGAAGCAGACGCTCTTCATCGGCGGCGGTCAACTGGGCCAGGGCGTAGTCGTGCTGCCCGTTCTGACAGGCGCGCAGTAGAGCCTGCACAAGGGTCAGAAAACGCTGTTCATCCGGCGAACCGGCGCTGGCAAGAGCTTGCGGGATCAGTGTGTTAGCGGCGTCGAGCTGGCCGAGAGTCAAGCGGGTAAGGCAGGAGATTGTGACAGGCGGCATAACAGCCCGGGGCCATCTGCCAGGCACGGGCAAAATCCTGTTCCGCTTGCTGCAAGGAAGGCCCGGTGCGACCGACATTTTGTTGCAGCGCGAGAATGCCCATCTGCAACCAGACGTTAGCATCGGCAGAAGCAATCCGGGCCAGAGCAGTACGAGCCTCGGATGCCTTGCCCTGGCGCTTGAAGGCCAGCGCCAGAAGATAGAAGACATTGGCATCCTCACAGCCCGCTGCGATTGCCTGTTCGAGGAAAGCTGCCGCCTGCTCGAACCTGGCGTCAGGTGGTGAAGTGGTGGATTGCGGAGAGGATGGAGGATGGAGAATACAAGATGGAGGATCGAGGATGGAGGATGGCGTATCGCTAGTTCTATCCTCTATCCTCCATCCTCCATCCTCCATCTTCTTCGGAACCACCTCACCGCCTTTTGACCCCCCCGCTCCCCCGGCCATCAGTTGCTGAGCGGCCTTTACCAGTGCTAGATTCAGGAGCGCGCCGTCGCGGCCGGCTTCCTGCAATCTCGTCGCCGCCGTGGCAAAATCGCCGACCTTCAGAGCCAGCAGACCGGAAAGGAAGACTGTGTCGCGGAGCGGCTCGGCCAGATTCCAGTCAGCGCGCTTCTGAGCGTCGAGCTGGTTCCACCAGCGGATCGCTTCATCATGGTCACCGGCGGTGAAATGAATTTGTCCAAGCAGTGCCCTGGCATGATCTGCGGAAGGACTGTGCGGCGAGTCGGGTACCTTTCGCAAGGCGGTAACCGCGTTCGCAGCATCCTGCATGCCGAGATAGGCACAGCCGGCGAGATAATCGCTCTCGGTACCCAGCTCCAGACTGCCACCATCGTCGGACTTAGTGCCTGGGGTGGCACGCTCACAGGCTTGCAGAGCATGCGCAAACTCGCCTGCCGCCAGGTTGCAGACAGCCGCCAGGTAGTGAAAGCGAGGATCGCTGACATCCGGCCGATTCATTGCCGGGGCCAGTTCCGTCAGACCCTGTCGATCTCCTGTCCTCGCCAGGATGGCCGCCAGTACCCAAAGAGCGTCCACACGATCGGGGTCGGCAGTGAGGCAGTCGCCGAGGAGCGCGAG
>CAWDRY010000015.1:0-128371 GCA_963804745.1 uncultured Gemmataceae bacterium | reverse complement strand
CTGCTGTGTCTCTCACGACCGTTGATTAAACCGTCGTGGCGGCAAGCTGCTTGCGCCGTCGCCAGTGATAAAGTCGGGCTTCTTCGTTGCGCTTCAAACGACGGTTTATAGTACGGCGAATCCGCGCCAGCCGATGACAGCCCAGCAGCCGGTTCAGCAAGCCAGCGATCATCATCCGCACTTGCGGAACCGTCAGCGCAGGGGTCCGGATTTTTTCCCCGCCTGGTTTCCTGCGTCAGGAACCAGGTGGCCAGGAGCGATAAGGTTTGATGATGGTGCCAACCCTCCCACGTTCGCACTTGGTAGTCGGCCAGCCCTGCTTCGCCCTTGGCACGCTGCAGGCATTCTTCGATGCGATGTTGCGCCTTGAACACGCGGGCGAATTCCGTCATGGGAGTGGCCAGTGCCGCGTTGGAGAGCAAGTAATCGTGTTTCCAGGTTCCGTCCGCTTGCCGCTCGCGGAACACCACCAGCAGTTCCGCCACGTCCGACACTCGGCCTTCCATGTGCGCCTGCACCAGCGTCCAAGCAACTTGCACCACCACCGGCCCTCTCTCGCCATCGCGGACCTCGACGGTCTGCCACGCCGTTGCCGGCAAGGCAGCGCACCAGCGGTCCACACGAGTGAAGGGCACTCTCCGCCGCCGACCGTGACCTTCGTACGGCGGCTCGGCTACGGTCAGGTCACGCACCGACGTGTTCGACGGCACGGCCAGCAAATAGCACTCGTTGCGCGACCGCAATTCCTGGCGAAACCACGAACAACGGCCCAGTTCGTCGTCGCCGGAAACCCAGGCGTGCGGCAGTGCCGGGCCACGTTCGTCCAGCATCTCCAGAATCAGTTCGTGCCGCGTGCGGAAGCGGACCGCGGCTGGCACTCCGGCCTTCTGACGTTGCCGCTTGCGGTTGGCCCATTCCTTGGGCAGGTAGAGCCGGAAATCGACCAGCGCCTGTTCGCGGCGCGAAACGTAGCCGAGATAGATACCGACTTGGCAGTTGTCGATCTTGCCGAGCCGACCGCACCACTGCCGTTGCACGCCCACCGACTCCGTCCCCTTCTTGGAAAAGGCCGACGGGTCGAAAACCAGGACGCCATCGGCTTCGCCCAACTCCGTGCCCACTTGCCGCACCAATTCAGTCAGCAGCGGCTGGTGATCCCACTCCGCTTGGCCGATGAATTTTTGCAAACCTTGCCGTTCCCGGTCGTGCAGATAAGCAATCGATTCCACATCCTTGCCGTCCAGGTCCGACAGCAATCCCTGGACGTAGTGCCTGGCGTTGGTCTGTCGCTCAGGCGTTTGCAGGACCGCGACGAAGGGTTGCAAAAAGGATTCCAGCCGGGGCAACACGCCGCGCAGCAAGCTGGGGCGGACCTCAGCATCGTTGAGCAATTCGTCCAACCGAACTCGAAATCGTCGTTCCATCGTTATTCTCCTTTCAGCGGCTTCCATCCGCTGAAAGGAGCTTATACCCCAAGGACTTACGGTCGATCAAGGCGAGAGACACAGCAGAACTAAGGAACTCGCCGAGAAGTACAATACCAAGGAGGCGCTGCTGTCCAACGAGGGCATCAGGAAGCACATTGCGTGGGTGAGGAAGCAGAAATGAGCCACCTGAAACACAAACTGCTGGTAGCATCCTCCAGCATGGGCGACACCGATTTCACCAACGCTGTTATTCTGTTGCTCGAACACGACGAAACTCAAGGAGCCTACGGCATCGTTATCAACCGCAAAGGCGAAGTGCCTCCTGATAGTGAGAAGCAGCCATTTCCGGTGTACGTGGGCGGGCCGTGTGAGATGAACAAGCGCATTACGATACTCCACGGCATCAGGAGGCTGTCAAACAAGAAGCTCCGGATCGTGCCTGGTTTGTGGTACGGAACTCCCAAGACGCTTGAGCGAGCCTTGACTTTGCCGCTGGACGACCACCGTTTCAAAGTGCTGACTGGCTGCGCTGGTTGGCGGGCAGGACAATTGGAAAAAGAAATCGCAGTTGGCGCCTGGCACGTCGTCGAGGCCACGCCCGAATTGGTACTCGACGGCGACCCCGACGAACTTTGGCAGAACTTGTGCCCGAAGCACACGGCTCCAGGTTTTGGCGTGAATTGACAATCTCACGGCACAAACCACGGATCGTCCTGAATGGCCTTCATGCAGTCGTCCACTGAAAGGCCAGCGTAGAGCCTGACCCACTCCTCGGTATGCCTCATGAAGGACAGGTTGAAGCGACCACCATCGACATACTCCATCCGAGCGAACTTCGTCTCGAAGGTTGGCGAAATGGCGTGCGGTCCTCGGCAAGCATAGGTGGAAATGAAGTAGAACTTGCCGCTGTGCCATTTCGTACCGATGTCGATGATGTAGTTGTCCTGCTCGTCCCTGGGTGGCGGCTTGATGTGCTTCGGCTTGAGGATAGTCTCGATCAATTCCTTGGCCTTCGCTTCTACTTCTGCCTTGAGCGTGCCTGGTAATGACGGCTTGGTTTCTTTCCCAGGGCTGAACATCCAGGCTTTGCGTGATCTTGCCATTGCGTCACTCCTTTCGATTGCTCCCCTGCTTCCCCTTCCAGAACGGACAGAACGGGCAATCCTCACCCTGCGGAAAATCCAGCCCCTCCTCATGCGGACAGCCCATGTTGCCGTCGCTCATGGCCACAGAGTTGACCCCGTGCTGGCGGAAGAAAGCCATCAACTCTTTTTGAATCTTCGGGTTGGTAGTCACGTCCGTGGCGACCCAGCGCTTGATGATCGACCTGGAATCCTTTCTCAGAACCACGGTAGCGGCGATCTTGGTCGTGGTCTTGTCGTCAGGGCCGTACATGGCAACGGTGCCGATGGGGTACTTCGGTGGTTGCTGCTGCTGGCTGGCTTCCCAATCAAAGCCCTTGTCCCAGCAGCAGTTCTTGTACTTCTTGCCACTGCCGCAAGGACAGGGTGCGTTACGGGAGAGTTTCTTGTGGGACATGGTTTTTCCTTTCGGGCTACTTTTGTTCTGTACCGTTCACCCAGGACAGCCCCAACTTCAACTGCCCATAGGCCATCGAAACCATCGCTGCTTCCTTGGCCGGATTGTCCTGCTTATGCCGATTCACGAACTCTGGGATCGCTCGCAGGCATCCCTCCATGAGTTTCAGTTCGCTGGAGTTGGGGCGACGGTACGAGCGGTTGCGATCCTGGCGATAAACGACGGGGTATGCCTCTGGTCCAGCAATCTCCAAGTCAAACCTTTCCACTTCCGCCAAATCTGTTCTTAACGTATTGTCGATAGTCTGGAAATACACACACAGCAATTCCAATTGATCGGCAATGCTCTGGTAGCCATCATCGTGTCCCATCAGCATTCGGCCCTTCAAGTCATCAAAGAGTAGCAGCCCTTTCAGCATTCCCAGTTTGCCGAGAACGACAGCATACCAAGGACCACGGCGGCATTCCTGGCGTTCGACCTCGATGGTGTCACCTTCCCCTGCCGCTCGCCAGGGAGCTTGCCGATAGAAGTGCGCTGCCGCCTGAAAGAAGCTGCGGCCTTGCAGTGGGCTGATAGATGCCATTTTTGTTCCTCGACTCGTGACCGGCGTACCAGTTTTGCCGCCTTCGCCTGGTGGTCACACCCCACTCCCCACTTCCTGCAACTCCCTGACCAGTGCCGCCATCTCCCGCCCTGGCTTGAACGTGACGACCAATCGTTACGGCACCTGCACCGTCTCACCCGTCCGAGGATTGCGGGCTTGTCTGGCCTTTCGCTTTTTGACCTGGAAGATGCCAAAATTGCGAAGCTCGACCCTGCCTTCGGTTGCCAGCCCGTCGAGGATGCCGTTGAAAACGCTCTGGACGATTTCGGCAACCTTGGCCGGTGGAACTTGCGTCTGATCGGAGATGGATTTGACGATTTGTTTCTTGGTCATGATTCACCGTCGTTATCCGCCAGAAAACCTGCTTGGGCGAACACGTTATCTCGTTGATCGTGTTCTACTTCGGAACAGCGCCAGGTGTCATAAGAGTGACCAAGACAATGGACGTGTCACCTTCGGCATAACTAATGTGGAGCGAATAGGTTCCAAAATCGTATCGGTCACATGTCGGCACTTTCATACCCAGAACCACCTTACAAGCACGTGAAGCCGATGGCTCACCGAGCTTTTGTCGTACTACCTTGCGAGAATTTGCGAACACAATTCCACCGGGAAGACGACCTTGATACTCTCGGAACCCCTCATGTCCCTCTGAATGAAGAAAGACTGCGGTTATCCTGCAATGCTTTCGCACCGAAAACTCCATCCCAGCACTCTTCTGGGTCTTGGGATCGCTGTCGAAGCATGAACGAAATGGACCTGCCAGCACTTCATCAAGGTGTCTCCCCAACAGGTGGTCAAGTTCATCACTCAAAGGCACTTCATCCGTCTGGCTTGCGAGTTGTTCAGAATCAACGGTGGCCGGTCGCTCAACTTCTTTCGGTGTCCCCGAACCGAAATGTGCTTCTTGCCAAGTCGTCTGCCAGTCTTCAAGGTCTGGATGATCTCGGTTCGCCTTGGCAATGATTGCAGCAGGATACTGGGGTTTGGCAATCCCACATTCTGTCTTGAGCCAAAGTCGAAAGGCCACAAGGTTCTCAGAAGGTTCTTTCTGGTTCACTGATAATAGGGGCAGCGAATCCTATCTCGTCTTCTCCGACTGCAAGCAAGGCCAGGAACTCCTCAAGGGAGTTTGCAAGAACTTTCCAGTCGGTTCCCTCTGAACCAAGAAAGACGATTGGTGCGTTGCCCAGCGTTCGACCTTCATAGAGCCAGAATCCATAAGAAGAGCCATCAAGTTCCCGACCGAAGAGAATGAACTGCGAGGCGGCAACCTTGTCTCCATCGAAGGAAGCAACGGCGTCCTTTTGACCACCATCTGTCAACCGGAAATGCCCGCTGTACCAAGCATTAACACGGTTCTGGTAGGCCAAGAGTTTCGTCAGCAAGGGAGGAACAGCACTTCCGGGCGGGAAGTTCCCGTGAAAATCAGCCGCTTTCATGCGTGGACTCCTACTCCTGGCAATGCGTAATCGTCTCGGTCTCTGCTACTTCTCCACCACCGAATCGAAGGCCCGCACTTTCTTCCAGTTGTCCTGGTTCCTTTCCATGAACTGCTGGTGCTGTTCGGAGTCCTGATACTTGTCGTGGGCCGCCATATCCTTGAAGACGATGTGCAGAGCCACGTCGAAGTCCCGGTCGCTGATGTCCCAGCTTATCTCCTCGGCCAGCGTACCGGCAACGAAGAAGACCTCGCCGGGATGACCCGACAGGTACTTCTTGCACGCAGCCACCAACTTTTTCTTGGCTTCGGGTGAATTGTCCTTGAGCGAGAAGTAAACGTCGTGGGAAAGCATGATTTCTCCTCCACAAGACATCGCTAACGATCTGACTTGTTCAGCGTTCATTGTAGCCTGGCAGAGCAGCATGTCTACCGGCCACCGAGCCACCACCGAGTTTCTCTCCTTGCACTGGCCTCAGATCAGCGTTACGCTCATGGGCAGTAGGTTCACGAGATTATCACCATGAGCCGAACTACTCGGCATTGACCACCTACTCGTGATCGAAAGGAACTGCGCATGGACTTTCAAGCCGTCATCCAGACCCGCCGCAGCGTGCGTGCGTTTGCCGAGCGGGACATCCCCGATCCGGTGCTGACCCGCATCCTTGAAGCGGCGAGGATCGCCCCTTCGGCCTGCAATTTCCAGCCGTGGCATTTCGTAGTCGTCAAAGACGCCGCCACCAAGATCAAGCTGGCCCAGATGTGCAAGGGGCAGAGCTTCGTCGCCACAGCCCCCGTAGTGGTGGTCTGTTGCGGCAAGAAGTACAGGAACCCCTACAACTGGATGGGGGAAAGCATGTTCCTGATAGACGTTGCCATTGCCATTGACCACATGACGCTGATGGCCCGCAACGAGGGCATCGGTTCCTGCTGGATTGGAGCCTTTTACCACGAACCCATCAAGAAGCTCATCGCCGTCCCCGAAGATCACGATGTCATCATGATGATCCCTCTGGGCTATCCGGCCAGTGAGGGGAGCTTTCACGCCACCACGGAGAGACTGGCGCTCGACCAGATCGTGTCCGCCGAGAAGTTTGGGATGCCGCTTGCTGTGCCGATGACCCACTCAGGCTTTGAGTCAGTAGAATAGCAGCAATGCCAAGCTCGTGATGGTCGGCAAGGATTTCCGTATCGAGGTCGCAACGGCCACTTGGCGGTGATGGCCTCGATCCAGGACTGGTGAACACCATGTTACTCGAACCGCAGGATGCCGTGCTTTTCTTCAAGCTCCACCGGGCGCTGATGTTCTTCGTGAACCAGCATCTCAAGGTGATCTCCGACCAAATTGCCAGCCCGGAGGAGTTTTCGTCGCTGTCGCCGGAAGTCCGGCTCAAAGTGCGTGATGCCTTTCTTGGCCATACCGACCTCATCCAGTCGTTTGTGGATGAGAACCCGGCTCATCTGTCCGATGACGAACTCGACATGATTCGATCCTGGCGACATATGGTTGCTGGCAAGTTCTACATTTTCCGTGAACTGCAAAAGTACACAGTGTTCCTTTCGACCGACAAGCCTCCCGTCGCTTACGGTGTCCTGGCCCTTACGCAGCCTTTAGAGGAAATCGTCGGGCTTTCCCTTCCGGTCCTGACTCGGACGGTTCTACTTCCGTTCAATCACAAGATCGTTTATGACGGTCTGCTCAGCACCTACCGCATATCGTTCGGCCCCGGCATCCGGCGCTCACTGAACGAGAGCTTCAAGGAGGCCAAGGCATGGCATGGCATCGTTACGTCTTTGCCGATGTCCGATGAACCGCTGCCTCCGAAAGTGCCCAAAGCTAGGCCGGTCCCGAAGCTGCCGTCGAAAGACGAAAAGGATGAGACTCTGGGTTTAATCGTTGGACTGATCGACCAGTTTTGCAAAGAGCATCTGAACGAGGAATACGCCTTTCTATGCAAGAAGCTGGCCGAGAAACTGGCCAGAAAGCGACCATCACCACTCGCCAGCGGCAGTCCGAACACCTGGGCCAGCGGCATCGTGCGCACGATTGGCTGGGTCAATTTCCTTCACGACAAAAGCCAGACGCCCTACATGCGGCTCAGTGACATCGACGCTCACTTCGGCATCAGCGAGAGTACCGGCGCAGCAAAGTTGGCGGCAATCCGAAAGCTGCTGCGGATTTACCAACTCGACTCGAACTGGACCTTGCCAAGCCGTCTGGATGACAACCCGATGGTATGGATGCTTGAAGTCAACGGATTCATGATGGACGTTCGCCATGCAACACGGGAGGTACAGGAGATAGCGTTCCAGAAAGGACTGATTCCCTACATCCCGGCAGATCGGCAAGGGGAAATAACCACAGAACCAGAAGACTGAGGCATGGACACACCAACAGACGCACCTGGATATTCCCACACGCAGAAAGCCCCAATGTGCCTGATCCTCTACGGCTCGGCTTTGCTCTGTTTCGTCCTTGCCTGGATAGTTGGCGGCTTCCCTGGCAACCTCGTCGCTGTCGCCGTAGGTCTGCTCATCGCTCTGGTGGCACCAGCCTTCCATCACCTGACCGTCGAGGACCAAGGCGAATCCCTGGCGATTCGCTTCGGTCCGCTGCCTTTGTTCCGCAGGACCGTTCGATACGATAACATGCAACGAGTCGAGGTCGGGCGCACACTGATCCTCGACGGCTGGGGTATCCACTACAGCATCCGGGGCGGCTGGGTGTGGAACTTGTGGGGCCGGGATTGTGTCATCGTCCATCTGAAGAAGGGCGTGCTGCGGATCGGCACGGACGATGGCATGAACCTGGCACGGTTCTTGGAAGGGAAGATCGTCAGGTCGCAGTGACACAACAGCGTCTCATTTTGCCATTGGGCGAGGGGTGCAGGACACGGTTTGCAACGGCACATGAAATACCCTGGAGTCTCTGTAGCAGAATTCGCCAGAATTCGGGGCCTGGGGAGAGAGCGCCCCCCGAATTCTGGCGAATTCGGCTACGTCGAGCACAAACCATGTCCTGCACCCTTGGGCGAGTATTTGCCACACTTCGGTCCCTTATTTTTGGAGGTCCATCATGAGAAGTTCTTTCTTCGGATTCTTGGTCGTCGAAGTCTTGCTCGCAACGATGGTTGCGCTTGCTTCAGCCGGTGATGCCAAGGACGAAGCGATCAAGAAAGATCGCAAGCAAATCGAAGGCACATGGAGAGTCGTTGCCGTCGTAGTGAACGGCGACAAGGCAAAAGAAGAGGATGCCAAGAAACTCACGGTGGTCAACGGCTCTGACGGCACCTGGAGCCTTCGTTCTGAAGACAAGGAGATCAGCAAAGGAACCAGTACCATCGACCCCACGAAGAAGCCCAAGACCATCGACTTCACGGTGACTGAGGGTGGAGGGAAAGGCAATCAACACCTTGGGATTTACGAACCCGGTGAGAAAAGTCGAAAGTTGTGCTTCACTCCACCGGGAAAGGAACGGCCCACCGAGTTTTTTTCCACCCCCGGCAGTGAATATATTCTCGTTATGTTTGAGCGGGAAAAAGCCAAGTAAGCAAGGAAGCCGGAGAATAATGAGCGACACCACCTTCGCCCCCGGTCCAACTCCGAACACCGTCCGTGCCGCCGATGGCAAAATCCTGACCGTGCCGGAAGGCTGGATGTTGCTTCCGACTGGAGACGCTGGCCTTACTCGCCGAGTGAAGGCAGCCGGGGATCATTGGGTCGTGCAGGAGAAGAAGGGCCGGAAGGTCTTCTCCAGGGGCGTGTGGGCGCCGGCAATCACCATCGGGCGGATTCGTGCTGAACTGGAAGCAGAGCGATCCACGAAAGGGCATGTCAAACGCAAACAGTCTGATGCTCGCCGCCGTGACAAGGCTCAGGCCGAATACGTCGAAGACTTTTTCGGAGTGGTGGTGACGTTTCTGGCCTTCCATCAGAACCACGCCGCCCTCGCCGACAGGTTGGCCCGTGCCGTCACCGATCATGCTACCCCTGTCGGCAGTGGAACGGTCGCTCGGACAAAGCGAATTCCGGTCGAGCAGCGGGCCGAATCCGCTGTTATTGCCTGGATGCGACACCAGACGACCGGGTACGACGGAATGGTGATTCCCAGGGTCAAAGGTAAGCGACGAGAGATTCGACGACTCCTTGCTCGGCGGTCCCAGGAATTGCTGGAACGGTATCGCAGTGGAGAGCCGGTCACTAAAGAGTGTCCCCTTCAGCGGGCCTTGGCGGGTGACTTCGCTGGTCATCAGGTGGGTTTCGGACACCACAGCGGAGAGCAAGTTATGCGCAACAAGAGAAAACCGCACGAACGAAAACCCGACGACTACATGGAGGCAGATGAGAACTCTCTCGAACTGGCGAAAGTCCTGGCCGGTGAAGGCGGCATCAGCGACCAGGACTTCCTTGAGCGCATGGCTCGCAGTGACGAACTCGTGGACCATTCGGGGGTGGGAACCATGAACGCCCAGGTATCGCCGTAAAGAGAAAGGAGCTTATCCGCCATGCCTGACTGCACTCGCAAGATGTCCGAGATCATGAAGGAGATGGCCGACCTTTTGATGCGCCATCCCCGGAAAGTGCCATCTTCAGAGGCGGCACACGTTGCCTTGCTCTTCGCCAACGTCGCATGGAACGAGTGCGTTGGCATGGATCATTCAAGAGAAGGCTGCCGCAACATATGGGAAACGATAGAAGCCGAAAACCCGGCGCTCTGGAACGAGTTCAAGTCGAATGACATCGACGCCATGATTGATGAACTCGTTCAGCACAAGAAGTCCCACTTCCCAGACGACAGACGACGAATTCTTGTCTGCGGCATGGTCGAGGAGAAGGTGCATGTGGAATGGCTGAACCCCGCCGCCCCTGGGGTTGATTCTAAATGGGAGATGGAGTTGTATGGGTTGGTGCGAACGGGCGAACGGCAAAAGGCGATTCGCTTTCTGCAAAAGACCCGGCGCATGTCCCGCAATGAGGCTGTGAAGAAAGTGGCGGCGGTGGTTGCTGAATTGGAGATGATGTAGCTTCGCTGAGGGGAGAAGATAATGGTCAATTCTATCTGGCCGGAGAGCAACGGAGGCAACAAGCCGCTACCAAAGCCGAATGTCATCGTGGCAAGGTCCGGAACGCCGCCGCCGCAGTTGTCGCCAAAGGCCGTCAAAGGAATCCTCGTCAACCCGATCTACACCGGCGTTGGCCCTTTCCCACGGCTGGTCGAGGATGCAGCCTGGGTTCGGGCCTGCGCCAAGCTGATCGAGCAGGAAGGGAAAGAGCAATTCCTGGTCAATCTGCTGTATGTCCTGCGGGAGTGCTTTCCTACGAAATCAACGTGAAGATCACGGTCCAGGCAACACCCTCTTCTGGTTTTGTCAGGTCATCCTCATCGGAGTTCTTTGTCGTGAAGGTGTTTCTGACAGGCGTAAGTTGCGTTGGGAAAACGACCATCGGTGCAAAGTTGGCCTCTTTGTTGGGCTATCCGTTCTTTGACCTTGATAACGAAATCGAGACGTTTTTCGGCAAGCCGCTGGAACGGCTGCAAGCTGAGTGTCTGTCCAGACATGCGTTCAGGAAAAAAGCCTGCCAAGCACTCCGGCACCTTCTGGCGCAAGACGAAACTGAGAACTGCGTCGTTGCCTTGCCGCCAAGTGGTCTCATGGGAGAATATCCTCGGCTCATCAAAGAGGCCGGGGGCATAGCCGTTGTCCTTGCAGATACCCCGGAGAACATCCTGGCCCGAATAACCTTTTACGACGCTGACTCCCGGCCAATAATAAAAAAACTCACGGAGCATGAACAGCGCTGACTATTTGAGAGACATCCGGTTAGACATGACATACTTCAACCGGACATACAGGAAAGCAGATGTCAGGGTTGACATATCAGGTCTTGGACTGGAGGCGAGCGTTATGAAGGTACGAGATGTCCTTGCGGCAAGATACGGGTTACGGTCTTGAGGCGCAGGGCGCACGATCACTTCTTCCAGCAGTCGTCGTCCTTCTGCTGAGTAAGAAGCCCCACGACCCATGAACGAACAAGCGGCAATCCTTGATCGCACTGAGGCAATGCGGTCAGGGTGAATCCACTGATCTTGACCAGCTTTCCCCCGCAGAAGACAATCATCACCTGTTGAGCTTTGACCCGAACACGAGGTATACCATGAAGACCTACGGATTGTTGATCGTCGCCATTGCGCTGCTGGTCGTTGCTTCTCCCATGCTTGTTGTTGGTAAGGAGAACCCGAAAGAACAGCCAGACTCGAAAGCGGCTGCAAAAGTCGAATCAAAGACAGACCTTCCGGAAGGCTGGAAGCTGGACGAAATCGCCAGTGCCGCCAAATCCGTTGCCGACCTCACCTACGTCCTAGCCTGGAAGATCGAAGAAGACGATAGACCGCTGCGGGTCGAAAATTGCCTTGTCTTGTGTCAGCTAGAAAAAGGGCGATGGTCTCTCATGGCCTTGTTCCGCCATCCGAAAGATGAGAAGCCAGAGTGGGAACAGTCAAGGGTTCACGTAACTCCTGAAGACCCAAGAAGGCGAGGGGGGTATGTGTGGCTCTCCCGCACTTTCGATAAACGCCCGTCGAACAAAGAAGTTTACGACTTCATGGATGAGTTCAGATGGCGTCTTGGTGCAGATGAGGGATTCAAGCTGCTCGGTGGAAAGGTGTGCGCTGATACCTGGGAAGCTGTAATCAAGGAAAAGCCCACGAGGTTATTCCCCAAGGAGAAGTAGGCCAGAGCTGGACACCGCCATCTTCGCCAACAACTGGATGCCCTGAACGGTTTCGGTTCGCTTCTCGAAAGGTTGTCATGTGATTAACCGCTCCGAAACGCACTGCGATTACGATGCCATCCGGCAGATTCTCATTGCTGCATTTTCAAATCATCCGTACAGCCATCAAACCGAACACCTGATCGTCGAGGTGCTAAGAGCCGATGATGCCTTGAAGGTCTCGCTGGTTGCTGAAGTCGATGGAAATGTCGTGGATCTGATCCTCCTTTGCGGAAGATTAGACCACGGCTGTCAAGAACGCGATTGGGCGGACGGACACGGCCATCTGGTGCCGCACCGGCGGTTCGCTCACCTTGTCATAGCAGTACAGCGTTCCGGCCTCATCGTAGACGATGTTGGAGGAACCATCGTGTCCGGGGAGCAGCGCTCCGGCTCGGTTTTCCACAAATGGCGGTGCTGGATCAGGGGCTCGATGCCCGCGTCGTGCAGCAGCTCATGGACCGCGTCATCGTCAGCGGCCTTGTCATAGGCCAAGGTCTTGATGCGGTCAGCGGGCAGATTGGCCTGCGCTTGCTGCAAGAGGTCCGGCAACACTTCGTTGTCACCCATCTTGGTTGAGGAAATGAGATAGGCCAGCGTGACCTCGTGCTTGACATCCACGAGCAGATGGAATTTGTAGCCAAACCACTCGACTACCTTGACGACCTTGCCATCGGCGTCGGTGTATTCCTTGCGACCGCCGGCAGCCAGGGGCAGGCCGAAGGGGTCCAAGACGACCTTGTCCTGAAGCGCTGGTTGATCCTCTCCGGTCTGGGCAGGTGGAGTTGTTGCCGTTGGGGTCGCAGGCGGCGGCGTGCTGGCCGCCTCCGCTTTGGTCTGAGCCGCGTTGGTTGGCTCGGTCGATGTTGCCGCCGCAGCCGCGCGTTTCTTGTTCCTGCGGGCATTCAAGGCAGAAGCGTCGCCGGCTGTGTTACAGCAATGGGTGTGACGGAGCACGACGGTGAGCAGCACCACGCCCCAGAGAACACCGACGGGATGGTCGTCGCGGCCGTGACCGCGTGCTTGGCGGAGACTGTCGAGCAAGGGGGCGTCGGGGATGGCGGCCAGGAGACGTTTGCTGGCGCCGAGAGAAGGGTTGTCTTCCAGGGCGTCCCAGGCGAAGAAAGGTTGACAGTTGGCGAGTTGCATGGCGGGTGCTCCTAATAGATATAATAGCTATCCTAATAGTCATATTACATACCGCAATCTATCCCCGCGGCCAGGCCTCCTTGGTCGAAAAATCCAAAAATCGTCAGTGAACGGTCTGAAATTGCGAAAATCCAAGAATCGGTGGGTGAAGGCGTTTTTCGACCCTGCGTCTGGATCTGGAAATCACGGAGGTCCGTAGCAGCGCAATCGGCTCGAAAATTGATCGGACCAATAGACGCCGGCCTTCTCCTCTGCTACACTTGCCACTGCCCATTGATAAGGGAGGTTCCCCGTGGCGGTCGTCGAAATTACCAAGCTCGCCAAGCAATACGGCAGGATCGAGGGCTCAAGGGCGTCTCCCTCAAGGTCGAAAAGAAAGAAATCTTCGGCCTGCTCGGCCAGAACGGCGCCGGCAAGACCACGATGGTCAAAATTCTGCTTGGCATCACCAAAAGCACCGAGGGCGAAGCTCTGCTGCTGGGCGAACCGGCCGGCACCGCGGCAGGCGCAAGAAGGTCGGCTACCTGCCGGAAGACCATCGCTTCCCCGATTATCACACCGGCTACAGCTTGCTGGACTTTTACGGCTCCCTGCTGGAGCTGTCGCGGCGGGAACGCCAGAAACGCATCCCGGAGATGCTGGAGTTGGTCGGCCTCAAGAAACGGATGAACTACAAAATCCGCACTTACTCCAAGGGCATGAAACAGCGTCTCGGCATCGCCCAGGCGCTTTTCCACGATCCGGAGGTCATCTTTCTGGACGAGCCAACTGACGGTGTCGATCCCGTCGGCCGCCGGCATATCCGCGATATCATGCAGCAATTGAAAGAAGAAGGCAAAACCATCTTCCTGAACTCCCACCTGCTCGGCGAGGTGGAATTGATTTGCGACCGCGTGGGCATTCTGCAAGAAGGCGAAATGATCCGCGAGGGCGATATCGCCACGTTGACGCAGCAGCGCGGCCTGTTCGTAATCGGCCTGGCCGACGGCCAGAAGTTCCCGCTCGAGGAAGTGGCCCGGCAAGGTTATCAGGTGAGTCGTAGCGGCGAGATGTGGGAAGTGGGACTGACGGACGGGCAATCAATCGATCCAGTCGTTGACATGTTACGGTCGCGGAGCTTGAGCATTCGCCATTTAATGGAGAAGCGGCAGACGTTGGAAGATATGTTTGTGGAAACGGTGATTGCTGTGGAACCGGCATTGGAAACACGTTCACGGCTGCGGCAGCGGCGGTGACACCCGACCATGTCATACCATTGGTCGATGTATTTCGCCCATTGCGAGGCTCAGAAACTGTGGGACCAAGATTATGAAATACATCGCCATTCTTAAAGACTCGTTGCGCGAGGCGCTTGACAGTAAGGTCTTCTACGTCACGATCGGACTGGCATGCCTGGTCATACTGTTCTTCGCAAGCATGCGTTTCCGCCCACTTCCCGCCGATAAAGGCTTGCAAGCGATAGTTGCTCAGTTCCCAAGGGAGTATCTGCCGGGCAGCTTTCGAGAGGGAGTCAGTTACAGAGTGAATACGGTTGATCTTGTGAAAGGCGACCAGGACAAGCCCTGGGAAGGCGAATATGAATTCCACCTGATTGCCCAGAACGAGCAACTGGAAGGTCTCCGCTTCTGCGTGGTGGCCTGGTGCATGGAAAACAAGATTCCCATGAAGATTACCGAGAAAGCCGAACGAGACTTCCGGGCACGGGTGGAGCAATTGATTCAGGATGTTCAGCATGTGCCTCCAGATGAGCAGGAAGCCTTTTTCATGAAGGAATTCAAAAAGGGGTACATTGCAGCTCTCCGAGTGGTGATCGACTTCCCTTTGATGGAACGCTACATCAAGGCAATGTTCGTCGCGCACGGGAGCTTCGAGGTGACTGACATCCAGGTCGAGGCTTTAGAAGACCCGGCGGCTTTGCCCAGACATTACATCCCCGCACAATTGGTAACATCTAATGACCCTCCGCTAGCCCAACTCTTGTGGTGTGCGGACTACTGGTCAAGGCCAACAGTGACCAAATTCCGAGTTAATGCCAAAGGTACACCGAACAACTTCCCCGTATGGCCGCACAGCACGAGCCTTCTGTTCGGTGCTATCGGAGGTGGTGAGGACACGGGCGGACCGCCCGCTGTCCTAGTCTATACCGTGGAGGACCTGATCCTGGGTCGCTTTGGTGCGGCAATAAGCATGTTGATCGCCACCATTATCACAGCGTTCTTCATGCCCAACATGCTGCAGAAGGGCACCATCGACTTACTGCTGGTTAAGCCAATTCCGCGCAGTCTGCTCCTGATCTACAAGTACCTCGGTGGCCTAAGCTTCATGTTCCTGAATACAGTTGTTATTGTTATCGGCATGTGGTTCGTGATTGGCGTGCGGTCCGGCCTCTGGGGTAATCGGTTCCTGCTGATGATCTTGATCCTGACCTTCCAATTCGCGACTTTTTATGCCTTTTCCACACTCTTTTCTGTGCTGACGCGCAGCACCATCGTCTCTATCATGACGACCTGCTTTTTGTGGCTAGTCCTATTCGTGGTCGGCGGTTTCCTTTATGTACCACCGACGGAGGCCAGCAAGGGCGAGTCGAAGAGCCATGGTGGTTCAACGGTAGACGCCATTCATTTCGCACTGCCTCGATACACGGACATCACCTCGCTTAGCGGCCGGCTCATCGCCAACGACCTGCTTCCAGAATCCAATTACATACGCAAGCTGGTAGAACGTACATCGAGCGGCTACTCCTGGGAAGAAAGCATTGGCGTCACGAGCGGTTTCATCTTGCTGACTCTAGGCTTTTCCTGCTGGTGGTTTTCAAGGAAGGATTACTGAGTAAATGAGCATAACTTATTGAAGACTCATGGCGCATTACAGATCTAACAGTCACTTTCGTTCTTCTGGACGAAAGAACATCCTATTTTTCCGATGAATGACACCATCTTCCAACGCTGCATCGCCCCCTCCTGTGCCGCCACTGTCGCCGTGGATGATACCTCGTTTGTCTGCCCGCGCTGCGGCGGTCTGCTCGACGTCGCTTACGACCGCAACCGGCTGCCGCCGCCGAAATCACTGCGCAACTTCGAGGCCAAGTGGTCCGACCGGGCCAATCCACTCAGCTTCAGCGGCGTCTGGCGCTTCCGGGAGTTGCTGCCGTTCGCCACGCCGCAGCAAGTTCTGACGATCGGCGAAGGCCAGACCATCTTGCAGCGAGCCGATGCCGTCGCTGGTTACGTCGGCCTCAACGCGGGCCGGCTGTTCCTGCAATATGAAGGCATGAACCCCTCCGGCAGCTTCAAGGACAACGGCATGACGGCCGCGTTCACCCATGCCCGCATCGTCGGCGCTCGCCGGGCCGCCTGTGCCAGCACCGGCAACACCAGCGCCTCACTGGCCGTCTTCTGCTCCTCCACATCGTTAATGAAGGCGGTCATCTTCATCGGCAGCGGCAAAATTTCCTACGGCAAACTGGCCCAGGCGCTCGATCATGGTGCGCTCACCGTGCAAATTGCCGGCGATTTCGACGACGCCATGCTGCGTGTTCAGCAAGTGGCTAAACGGCTCGGCATCTATCTGGTCAACAGCGTCAATCCCTTCCGGCTGGAAGGGCAGAAGACGATCATGTACCGCATCCTCGAAGCGCTGCGCTGGGAGGTCCCCGACTGGATCGTCGTGCCGGGCGGCAACCTCGGCAACGTCAGCGCCTTCGGCAAGGCCTTCTTCGAGCTGGCCGAATTGGGCCTCATTAAACGCCTGCCCCGGCTGGCCGTCATCAATGCCGCCGGTGCCAACACGTTCTATCAGCTCTACGAGCAACGCGGCCTGCGCTGGAACAACGGCAAGCCCGACGCGAAACTGATCGCAAGCCACTACGGCAAGCTCGACGCCGAACACATCCGCGCTTCGACGATCGCCAGTGCCATCGAGATCAATCGCCCGGTGAACCTGACCAAGGCCTTGCGAGCGCTCGACCGCTGCGGCGGCGTGGTCCGCGAGGCGACCGACCAGGACATCCTCGACGCCAAGGCCAAAGTCGGCGCCGGCGGCCTCGGCTGCGAACCGGCGTCGGCAGCCAGCGTGGCAGGAGCCAAGAAACTGAGGCAGGAAGGCGTGATCGGAGCCGATGAGCGCGTCGTCTGCGTGCTGACCGGCCATCAATTAAAGGATCCGACGGCGACAGTG
The DNA here is from genome assembly GCA_963804745.1 of uncultured Gemmataceae bacterium. Classification (GTDB taxonomy): domain Bacteria; phylum Planctomycetota; class Planctomycetia; order Gemmatales; family Gemmataceae; genus CAWDRY01. The sequence continues at coordinate 111,264 of CAWDRY010000015.1, read as the reverse complement.
GCATATCACAGCGCCGATCAGAAGACGTTTGATGATGTGTTGGGCAGTCGCGGAGTGAAGCGGGCGGTGTTTGCGAATCGGGCAGTGCAGGTGCCGAATGATTTGGATGAGATTATCAAGGCGATAGAAGTTTATTCGTAGAAAGAAATGTGGGGCCGATACCCGTTGCCGGGTTGCTACACCGGAATCAATTGCCTTGCCCGGCTCGTCGAGACTATCCGGTCATGTCTACGGGAGGGCACGGCCCCAGCGCCCCGTATGATTATAGGCGACCTCTGATGGGGCCCGCAACGAAAGTACCACATGAATCGTCGCGTCTACATCGAGACCACGATACCGAGCTTCTACCACGAGGTGCGCACCGAGCCTGAAATGCTGGCGCGTTGCGCATGGACGTGCGAGTGGTGGGACGAACATCGGTCCGAGTTTGACCTGGTGACGAGTGAAGCAGTTATCGAAGAATTGGAGAACGGGGATTTTCCACAGAAAAGCGACGCCTTGGCATTGATTGAGACGCTTCCCCTGCTTGATATCGACGAGGCCATTGCGGACCTTGTTGACGCCTATATCAAGCACCATGTGATGCCAGACGATCCCACTGGTGACGCCCTACATCTTGCTCTTGCCTCGTATCATCGATGCGATTTTTTGCTAACATGGAATTGTCGGCATCTCGCGAATGCGAACAAGTTTGCCCACGTCCGGCGGGTCAATGGGATTCTGGGGCTGTTTGTTCCATCGTTGGTCACACCCCTAGAATTACTGGGAGAAACAGAGTCATGATGAAGGACGATCCTACTATCAAAGCTGTACGCGAAGCACGGCACCGCATTTCAGAACTGGTCGGCCACGATCCCCGGAAACTGGTCGAACACTACCGCCAGCTACAGGAACGGCACCGCGAGCGGCTCGTCTCGCAGCCGACGCAACCGTCAGCTTCAGAGGGGAGAACGCAGCCTAATTGACGGTCTGACCATATGGCCAGTAATACGTACTTTGGAGGAATTGCAAATGGTGACGCAGACCGAACTGGAACGTGAACGCTACGAAGCCCGGCGTAAGGCTCAGATGGATTTCGCCTCGGGTATGGAGGAGGCCCGCCTCGACGGCCTCGAAAAAGGTCGAATCGAAGGGGAGAAGATTGGCATCATCCATGTCTGCGAGCGCATGCTCAATCGACCGGAGACACCAACTGAACAACTCGCTCAGCTATCGCTGGAGGAATTGAGTCGACTAACCGAGGACTTGCAGGAACACGTGTTAAAGTCGCGATAAGGAATCGAACGTGAAAACCACCATCGGCATCAACGGCGCCTGCGGCCGCATGGGCCAGCGCATCGTGCAACTGGCTCACGAAGACAAGGAACTCGTCATCGGCGCCGCTCTCGAAGCGCCCGATCATCCCCGGCAGGGCCAGGACATCGGCGAAGCAGCCGGCCTCGGCACACTCGGCGTGCGCGTCAACTCGTGCGTGCCGCTCGACCTGCGCCTCGACGTTCTCATCGACTTCTCGCAGCCGGAAGGCACGATGGCCGTGCTGCCCCTGTGCGTGCAACGGCAGATACCGCTCGTCGTCGCCGCGACCGGGCATACTCCCAAGCAGCGCCGGGAGATTGAGGAAGCAGCGCATGAAACTGCGTTACTCATGGCTCCCAACATGAGCCTGTCGGTCAATCTCCTGATGATGCTCGTCCGCGAAGCTGCCGAGGCGCTGCGCGACAAGGGCTTCGACGTGGAGATTCTCGAACGGCACCACCGCTTCAAGAAGGATTCACCCAGCGGCACGGCCCTGCACTTCGCCGACATCATCAAGGAAGCAATGGGCCAGACCGAGCTACGCCACGGCCGCTCGGGTCTGGTCGGCGAACGGCCGGCGACCGAGATCGGCATCCACGCCATCCGCGTCGGCGACAACGTTGGCGAGCACACGATCATCTTCAGCACGTTGGGCGAGACGCTGGAGCTGACGCATCGTGCCCATGCTCGCGATTGCTACGTCCGCGGCGCACTGCAAGCGGCCAAGTTCCTCGCCGGCAAGCCCGCGGGGCGGTACACGATGAAGGATGTGCTGGGGCTGTGATGGCTATCGATTCGTTACAAGGAGGCGAGAAAGATACACGCCCGCCCCTGGCGGACGGATAGTGCGGATACTGGCCCGAAGCGTCAGCGAGGGATGAAGTCTCCCTCGCTAACGCTTCGGGCCAGTGTGGCAACTTCGCGCGCGTTCATTTAGTCGGCAAAGATACCCGTGGCATACCAGGTGCCGTTGCTGCCCTTGGCGATGTCGTAGCCGAAGTAGCGGTGCGGCCGGGAGACGGCTCCCCAGTGGCCGGGCGAGTGCCGCCAGGCATCGATGCAGGAGAAGGCGGCCTCGAGCACGTTTTCGCCGCCCACTACCATGCCCCACGACTCGGCAACGACTTCCGAGGCGCCGCCGATGCCGACGCCGGCTTCATTCTGTAACTGGTTCGAGGCGGCGCTGATGTCGGCGTGATGCTGCCGCAGGATGCTCGCCTGCCGTAGACTGTGCCGGGCCGCGTGTCCCAGGAAAGCCGGATGCGCCTGAGCGAAGACGCTCTGCGGCCGTTCGGGATGAACGCGGATGGCGAAGATCATGCTCCGCTGCGTCAAGGTCGCGGCCGGCGGCAGCTCGAGGATCGCCCGCACCTCGTTGACGCCGTAACGCGGCACCCAGTGATAGCGGCTGCCCACGAACGGATGCACCGAGATGACCGCGCCGTGGGTCGGCAAATCGGCGTCGCTGAAGCTGATGACCGCCAGCCCCGGCCGGCCCATCATTTCGCGGAACGCCGGGTAGTCAAGCAAGCGCCGGCCCTCATATTCATACGCAGCAGGTATCTTAAGACATATATAGCTGGCCAGACGCTCCTTCACGTCCGCATCCTCGAACACCGCGTCGAGCCGGTCGTCCTCGTAAAAGTAAATAAAGAGGTCCTTTTTCTCCTTGATGGCGAGCGTGCCGGCGCGATCGTAGTCGGTGTGCCAGACCGTGGGCTGGACCGCCGCCAGAACCAGAGTGATTAGTGGTAGCGCAAACATGCGAAGCTCCTTTTCGGGGCGCTAAACAGGGAATGGAACAGCGACGCTGCCGCCGCACCGGCGGTCATGCGTCACACGTCGATATGAAAACCCTCGCTGTGGCCGGCGGGGATTATTAAGGAAAGGCGGAGTCCGGTGGGTCCATCCGGTGGCTGCCGGCTCGCTCGTCGAGCCGGAGGCTGAATGGAGAGGAGAGTATAGAGTCCCCCCTCGGCATAGGTTATGAGTGATACTATGGAACCAACCCCGCCGTGTCCAGCCTTTTTTCCAGCGAACGCAAAAAAGATGAACATCTGCAAGGCAAAATTCTGTAGCATATGGTGAGTGGTGAGTGGTGAGTGGTGAGTGGTTGTCTCTTTTTGGAGTAAGCTCTCATGCGTCAGATCAAGATCGGGAACAGTACCGAAACCGTCGTCGAACGTTCGGATTATCCGCCGGAACGTGTCCGTTCCATCCTCGGCAAGGAATTAATCGCCGTCCTTGGCTACGGCGTGCAAGGGCCTGCACAAGCCCTGAACATGAAGGACAACGGTGTCAACGTGATCGTCGGCCAGTCCAAAGAATTCCCGAGAGACTGGGACCGCGCCGTGAAAGACGGTTGGGTCCCCGGCAAGACGCTCTTCCCGCTCGACGAGGCGGCCAAGCGCGGCACCATCGTTCAGTACCTCCTTTCCGACGCCGGCCAAAAAACGCAATGGCAGGTCGTCAAACCGCACCTGACCGCTGGCAAGGCGCTCTATTTCTCGCATGGCTTCAGCATCGTGTACAAGGATCAGACCGGCGTCGTGCCGCCCAGGGACATCGACGTGATCATGATTGCTCCCAAGGGCTCGGGCACTACTGTCCGCCGCCACTTCCTCGAAGGCAGGGGCATCAACGCCAGCTATGCGGTTCATCAGGACGCCACCGGCCGGGCTCGCGACCGCTGCCTGGCCTGCGGCATCGCCATCGGCTCCGGATACCTCTTCGAGACAACCTTCGAGAAGGAGGTCTTCAGCGACCTGACCGGCGAACGCGGCGTCCTCATGGGCGCCATTTACGGCCTGTGGCTGGCTCAATACGAAGTGCTCCGCGAGCACGGCCACTCGCCCTCCGAGGCCTTCAACGAGACGGTGGAAGAAGCGACGCAGAGCCTTTATCCGCTCATTGGCGAGAACGGCATGAACTGGATGTACGCCAATTGCTCGGCGACGGCCCAGCGCGGCGCTCTCGACTGGTTCAAGCGTTTCCGCGACGCCGCCCGCCCGGTGTTCGAGGAGCTGTACCACAAAGTGGAGAACGGCGACGAAACCCGCCGCGTCCTCGAAACCAACAGCCGCAAGGACTACCGCGAACAACTGGAAAAAGAACTGAAGGCCATCGCCGACAGTGAAATGTGGCAAGCCGGCACGGAGGTGCGCTCGTTACGACCGGAGCGCTTGAAGTGATCCCACGATTCGTTTAGCCGCGCGCCGGTAGGCGAGCGCTACGATTCGTTTAGCCGTGCGCCGGTAGGCGAGCGCTACGATTCGTTTAGCCGTGCGCCGGTAGGCGAGCGCTACGATTCGTTTAGCCGCGCGCCGGTAGGCGAGCGCTACGATTCGTTTAGCCGCGAGCCGGTAGGCGAGCGCTGGGTTGGCCCGTGCGCTCGCCTACCAGCTCGCGGCTAAACGGCGAGATTTTTTCAAAGATGGATTGACAGAATCAGGCTGGCAGGATAGCTTCCACCTTCATATTGGCCTCTTCTCTGTTCCGGCCCCGCCGTTTCGCGTCCGCGAACGGCGGGGTTTCCTTTACTGAGTGTCTTTCACGGTATTCCATACCGGGTTTTCAATAAGAGCAAAGCCTACGCTCGTTTATGTTTACGGCTGTGTTGGGGTCCCTCTGCCGGAATCCTCATCAATAAGGAGGCTGAAAATGCTTTCACGGGATTGCATCCACGAGCTGCATTCAATGTGGCTGCCCAACATCACCGACGCGGGACTGGACCGGCTCATCGAACTCCTCGAAACGGCCAGTCCGCTGCTGATCCACGGTTGCTTTACGCGCTCGCTGCCGATGGGTTGCCTGGCGACGCACGCCGCCTGGCATCATCCTCGTACCACCCATCTGAATCACGACGCCGGCATCCGCTGGCTGCACACCGTCGCCGGCCTGAACCCGGCCACGTTGCGCGTCATCCACGACTGGGACCGCTGTGGTGCGCACAACTGCGAAACGCGCGCCGCCTTCCTGGCCGAGTTCCGCGCCGAACGCCGCAGGCGCCACGAGCAGAACGCATCTGTCGAAGAGCCCGCGAACCTGCTCGAAGTTTGCTGAGGCGACCGGCAGCAGCAGATTTACCCTCGCTTGCGCGTCGGGCTAACGACAGAACGTTAGCCCGACGCGCAAGCGAGGGTGAACTGTCGCTTGCCCTTCGCCTAACGTTCCTCCAGCCCAATGCGTTAGCGAGGGCACCGATCATGCTGCCGCGCACCCTTGAATCCGAAGCGATGGATTCGACCGAGGAAGCCCGCGATTACGACACGCTGGACCACGGTACCGTCAATCGCATCTTCGTCACGGACTTCCTTGCCGTCTGGAACCACCGCAATCCCATCCTCGACGCCGGCACCGGCACGGCCCAAATCCCCATCGAGCTGTGCAAGCAATCTCCCACGGCCCATGTGACCGCCATTGACCTGGCGGAACACATGCTACGCGTGGCCCGAGATAATGTTGGCCGGGCCGGCCTCGCCGATCGCATCCGGTTGCAATGTTGCGATGCCAAGGCGCTGCCGTTTCCCGACGGCACATTTGCCACAGTCATTTCCAATAGCATCGTTCATCACATACCTGACCCCGCCAGCGTGCTCGGCGAAATGGTCCGTGTGCTGATGCCCGGAGGCATCCTGTTCATTCGCGACCTGCTGCGGCCGCTCGACGAGAACGACGTACAACGCCTGGTGACCACTTATGCCAGCGCCGCCAACGCCCACCAGCGGCAGATGTTCGCCGCTTCACTGCGTGCCGCCCTGACCTTGACGGAAATACGCACCCTGGTGGAAGAGTTTGGTTTCGATCCCGCGACGGTCCGGCAGACATCGGATCGACACTGGACGTGGACAATCTCATAAGTTTAGCCGCGAGCCGCAGGCGAGCGCGTGAAGTACCCCAGGCTCGCCTACCGGCTCGCGGCCAAACAATCATGCTGCTGAACTCAACTCCATGCTCCTGATTCCGTATATTACAACACCAAGGACCCATCTCACAACCGCCAGTGGAAAGGACCTCTCATGGCCAGGAATATGAAGAAGACCGCACGACGCTCCACGGCCAACCATCGAAAGTTGCGTGAGACCCTCGGACAGGTCGATTTCGTGATGACGCGCCGGCGCTGGCCGGAAGCTCGGGCGCTGCTTGAAGACCTCATGCGCACGTATCCGCAGCGCCCGGAAATACTGCAGCGCCTTGTCCAGGTAGCCGTCTCTCTCGAAGACGCCCACACTTATCAATATGCCTGCGAGATGCTTTTCGCTCTCCGCCCGAACGATCCGGACCTGCCTTACTTGCTCGCCGTGGCGTACCTCAAGAACGAGTGGGCCGCGCTGGCCATGTCGATGGGTCGCCGTGCGCGTGCGCGCGATCCCGGCAATGAGAAAGCCGGGAAAACACGAAGGATGATCGCCGAACTTGAACCACTGGTCCAGGAGGAGATCGGCATGCTCGGGCTGACCGGCCCCGACGGTCTGGAGTGCCTGACCATGCACGACCAGGTCCGCTCATTCCTGAACCAGGCACGCTTCGCCAAGGCCAGCACGGTCGCCGAAGAGTTGGCCAAACGCAGGCCCCATTTCACCCCAGCCTACAACAACGGCGCCGATGCCTGCTTCCACGACGGCCGCCTCCTGCAAGCCATTGACCTGGAGCAGCGCCTCCTGGCTTTCGAGCCGGACAACCTCTTCGCCCTGGCCAATCTCGTGCGTTTCCTCTGCGTGTCCGGCAAGGTGGAGGAAGCTCGCCAACACGCCCAGCGGCTCAAGACCATGAAGGCGCCGGCGAAGGAACTCGCCGTCAAGCAAGCCGAGGCCCTCGCCTGGCTTGGCGACGATGCCGGGGTACTGGCCGTGTTCGAGTACGCTAAACATCTCGATATGGGCGATGGTCCTCGGGACGACGCCGTGCTCCATCATCTGGCTGCCGTGGCCGCTTATCGGCAGGGTCACGAAGACAAAGCGCGCAGCCACTGGGAGTCCGCGCTGCGGGCCGTCCCGCACTTTGAGCTGGCCCGGAACAACCTCGACGATCTGAAACTGCCGATCCGCGAGCGCAATGTCCCCTGGAGTTTCCCTCTCACATCCTACGTTTCCAAGAAGCTGATTGACGGCCTGATGGCAGTGATAAAGTCCGCCGCCGGGCCGGACAAGGACGCAGCTGCACGCCGCGAGGCCCGGCCGTATCTCGAAGCTCATCCCGATCTGGAAGGACTGGTCCCCCTTTTGCTGGACCGCAGCGACAAGGCCGGACGCGAGCTGGCCCTGCACCTGGCCAGCCTCTTCCGCACGCCCACCATGTTGCAGGCTGTTCGCGATTTTGCCCTGGGCCAGCGCGGCTCGGACGAGTTACGCGTCAAGGCAGCATATATGGCGAGAAATGCCGGCTTGCTCCCAGACGGTCCGCAGCGGTTGTGGCTCAACGGCGAATGGCATGACGGTGCGCTGCAGCAGGTCGAGATTCACACCGGCGCGGTCGAGCGCCTCCATGCACCCGGAGTTTTCGAATTGATCGATCAGGCCGCTGCTTCCGTGTACGCCGGCGACCCTGAAGACGCGGAACGAATCCTGCGCCGGGCCTTGGCCATCGATCCCAATGACCCCATGGTGATGAACAATCTTGCTCAGGTGGTCGCCCAGCTCGGCCGCATGGACGAGGCCGTCGAGCTTACGACCCGCCTGCACCGCCGTAATCCCGATTACCTGTTCGGCCGCACCGCGCTGGCCAATCTTGCCGTCGAGCGCGGCGAACTGGACAAGTCGCGAGAATTACTCGAACCGTTGCTGAAGCGCCAGCGCCTGCACGTCGTTGAATTCGCCGCGCTGTGCATGGCACAAATGAACCTGTTCCTGGCCGAGGGCGACCGCGAACTGGCCGAACAATGCCTGAACATGTGGCGGCAAACGGTGCCGGACCATCCGGCGATCAGGTCGTATGAAGCGCAGCTGCGGCAGATGAAATAGAATCCAGCCACGGATGAAACCCAGCGCGGCCAAGCCGCAACCAATACTCTAAGGAAGGCAGGAAGACAGGAAAAGAAAAGAACACAAATGATGAGCGTGTTAACGAAATTCGTCAACCAGAGGCTTGGCGTGGCTCTTATTTCCTGTCTTCCTGCCTTCCTTAGAGGTTTTGAAATCTTGGCGGCACGCGAAAATTTGGCTCGCTAGTAGTACGGATGAAACACCGACGAGAAGAAAGATCACACGAATCCAATAATTACTCCTCTCTCTTATCCGTGTTTCATCCGTGTTTCATCCGTGGCTGATGGGTTTTTGGAAGCACTGTTCTTGGCTTCAAGTGGGAAGGCTTCCCGTCCAAAAATCAAGGCGCGGTCGCCACCGGATCATGTTTCCCCATATTGATGAGACAAATGGCAACAAGTCCGCAGCCGACGCCGATCATCTGGTAAGAAGTCAATCGCTCCCCTCTCAGCAACAGGCCGACAAGCACGAGTCCCGCCGCAGTGCCGGTATTTACGAATGTGGAAACCGCAGCCGCGCCCATCCGGAGCCCAGCATGCCAAAAATCCCGAGCCCAGCGGGCCGGCGACGGCGACGCCAAGCAGCCACCAGGTTATGTACCCATCCTTGCCGGTCTGTTCCCACCACCGAATGCTGGAATAGTCACAGAAGACAAAAAGCCCTATGGCAATGAGGCCAAGAGCGATATCACTCATCAGATTCATGCTATCCTCCTACAATTGTTCGGCGGCACGATCTTACACTGCCAGGGCGATCTCTGGCAAGTCCCTCCTGTACCCGTGTGCAAAGGCGGTTCAGCAATTCACGATGGCTTTTGAATAAGGCGAGCGGCAAGTGATACCATCCCTCGCTCACGCTTCGGGCCAATGGCACACTGGCCCGAAGCGTGAGCGAGGGTTGGTAATTATTATCCGCCGCTCGCCTAAAGCATCATTGACCGGCTGGCGTGCTTCCTTGATCCTCACTGCCAGGCGCGGCAGCAACTTGCCGATCGGGTCGTTTCGCATCGAGTTCATCAGCGAGGTTCTGGAGTTGGCTGTCATCGAGTTTTTCCATGTAGTCGAGAAGCGGACCGTAACGATGCTGCTGCAAGCGTGTCAGGATCGGCCGCCGGTCGGCGTGATCCAGCACATTCACGTGACTGCGCGCGAGAAACTTGGCCGAATCCTGTTGCTTCGGATGGTCATCCTTGCACAATCCGCTGGAGAATGATCATCGCCTGGTCGCCGATCTCGCCGATGCGGGCTCGTTGTGCTTCGCGGAGAAGGTAACCCCACTCCTCCGCGAAAGCGACCCGCCATCTTCGGCAGGTACGCTCGCACCGGCCAATCCTTGCAGCGATCTTCTCCCACGACATGGTGGTGGCTCTCAACTCGGCCATCTCCTTCAGCATGCCGAAGATCTTTGGAGATAGTTGTGTCATGGCAATGCTCTCCATCAAAATGTGATATGACCCACACGTGCCGCCGCCGCGAACAATGCCTATGTCCGGCAAAACCTAATTGCGAGTCTAATCTATACATGCGTACCGTCCAGCTTGGTTGCAGAAAAAATCCTTGCAAACCAACCCACTGAACGTATAATCACCCTAGACCATCTGGGGAACATCCATGCGCCGCCGCGTGCTCGACAACCAACCGACACTATTTGCCGAGGACCGCACCCACAAGAACGACACCAGTTCAACGTTCGCCGACAATCTGTCCCTGCCGATCCACCGCTGGTTCCGCTATTCCGCCGGCTTCTCCGCACTCTGGGTGCGAGAACTCATTGAGCTGGAGAAGGCCAACGGCAGAACACACATCCTCGACCCGTTCCTCGGCTCCGGTACCGTAATACTTGAAGCCGAACTCTGTGATACCGAAGCCATCGGCATTGAAGCTCATCCCTTCATCGCACGAATTGCTGAGGCGAAACTCCACTGGCGCACCAATCCCGCTGAATTCTACGACTACGCCATCGCCATCTTGAAGGCGGCAAAGAATATCCATGTCCCAAAGCGAGCTTATCCACCTCTTCTCAAGAAATGCTATCCTGCCGAGAGCCTGGTCCGGCTTGATTCCCTACGTGCGGCCCTGGACGCTCAGGACAGCAAGACGCGTTACCATCCGCTGGCCTGGCTCACTCTTGTGGCTATTCTCCGGGACTGTTCACCAGTCGGCACGGCACAATGGCAATACGTGCTGCCGAGAAAAACCAAGGCGCGAGCGCACGATCCCTATGATGCCTTCGCCGAGATGGCCGGCATCATCCGCCGCGACATGGAATGGCGGCATAAACAGACTTCCGGTCCACCAGCGCTGGTCCACCAGGAAGACGCCCGCCAATGCCGCTCAGTTCCCGACGGTTGGGCGGACCTCGTTATCACGTCACCGCCCTACGCGAACAACTACGACTATGCCAACGCCACCCGCCTGGAAATGACGTTCTTCGGCGAGGTCAACGGCTGGGCCGGCCTTCAAGACACGGTGCGCAAGCATCTGATCCGTTCCTGTACGCAGCACGTCGCCCGGATCAGCAAGGAGACGGATGACATTCTGCAACAGCCGGCACTATCCCCCATCAAGAAGGAGATAATCGAAGTTTGCCGTCGGCTCGATGCCGAAAAGGACAGCCACGGCGGCAAGAAGCCTTATCACACCATGATCGCCACGTATTTCAAGGACCTGGCGGAGGTATGGATCGCGCTGCGGCGGGCCACGGCGGCTGGCTGCCTGGTTTGCTTCGTGATCGGCGATTCCGCACCCTACGGAATCTATGTCCCTGTCGAGCGCTGGCTGGGCGAGCTGGCCGTTGCCGCAGGGTTCAAATCCTTCGAGTTCGAAAAGACCCGCGACCGCAACGTGAAGTGGAAGAACCGCAAGCATCGCGTGCCGCTGCATGAGGGCCGGCTCTGGGTGAAAGGATGACCAATGGCCAAGTCGCCATCGCACAAGTTCGGCCAGATCATCGGCGAAGTCCTGGAGACCTCCGTCGAGCCGATGCTCCGTGCTTTGGCCGCGAAGCACAATCTCTACCTTGACATCAAAGGCAAACGCCCGGCTCGCAAAGGCAGGAAGAAGATCGCCTGAATTGACCTGTACGGCAACTCGCACGATCTGGATTTCATCTTTGAACGCGGCGGACCGGCTTTACTTGCACTTGCTTTGAGGTTGCCTAGAGCGCGGTTTGCAGGAACAATAGAGGGGAATTACTCAATTACGGAGGTGAGCGATGAAAACGCACGTTCTCAGGGGATCGAAGCAAGAGATCGTAGACAACCTTGCCCGCATCAGCGGCGAGGTGCGCGAGGCAATCGTATTCGAAGAGGATCCCCCACTGGCGGCGCACGGGCCAAGCACGCCCCACACGGAGGATATTTTTGCCGACATGCGACCGTTCATGGTTGATGTCCAGGATGTGGACAACTCGCACGAGGCGATCTATACGCGAATGGAAGGCGAATGATCCTGCTCGACACGAACCTGCTTACCCGGATAACGCGGTCTCACGATCCGCAATCCGGTGTAGCACGCGCGGCGATTCAGACGCTCTTGGGACGGAAAGAGCGGCTGATCGTGGTCCCGCAGAACCTGTACGAATTCTGGGTGGTGGCGACCCGCCCGCCGGGGGCGCCCCCCGCGGGACGCAACGGGTTGGGAATGACCCCTGCCCAGGCTGGACACTGGCTGCGTTTCTTCCAACGACGTTTCACCCTCCTTCCCGACCGCGAGGAATTGAGCAAACTTTGGCAAGTACTGGTCGAAGCCCACGGTGTCACGGGATACCGGGCGCACGACGTGCGTCTCGTGGCGGCCATGCAAAGCTACGGAATCAGCCAGCTACTTACGTTTAACGTCGGTCACTTCCTCGGTCTGCCGGTGACGATTCTCGACCCCGTTTCTCTCTGAGGAGAGCCGCTTTGCGAATTCTTGGTATCCGGAGGGAGTCAAGCACGTCCCGAATCAACGCAGATTCTGCCGCTCCACGGCACGACCCCGGAACTGGGTACGGTAGATGAGGCTATCGAGTTCGTCTCCTCCTACAGCGAAGCGACTGCCGCCGCCCCTTTCGTGAAGTACGAAATCGAGATTCGGTTCAGCAATGGAGACAAGATTCAGGCACAGTTTGGTGAGAAGGAGCGGGCGGTTGGGTTTCTGCGCGGCTATGAGGCACCGTTTCGGCCGGCAGGGTGATTCAGTGGGAGCAGTCTTGAGACGAAGGCAAATCACACGGCCGATTTCGAGGAAGCCAAGGAAGAACCTTTTCGGCGTGACAACTGTTCCTGGCACCCGCTCCGATCGAATTGGTCCACATGGGTATTTATGGGACAGCCTTCAACTTGTCGGTGGTGCTCCGGTTAGCGGTGGTGTCCTAAAGTTAGGGTCGATCACTCCGGTCAAAGCATTCCGATTACTCTTGATCCAGTCTCTAACTCCCTTCGCCTCCTGGTCAAACTCGTCAATTCGTTCCTTGCCACGCAAACTCATACCTGCCGCGAATAGGGCGAATAGAACCGACAAGATCAGAAATGCAGCTACTAACCCCAATCCGTACAAGATGTCGCCATGATGATTCGCAAATGACACTTGTGAAATTGGAGCCGTCGTAAGAATGCTCAGACTGTATAGAATGCACTTCAATTGTTGGGCTGGCAGATTCTCAAACGCAGGCTCGGGACATCGTTGCGCAGCATAGATCGCAAAACCATGTCCTATGACTGTGACGACAAATGTCGTTATCATAACCACTGCGAATACAGGCACAATTGTTTTTCGTGCGAATTCACTCACCACTTTCGTAAACAACTCAAAGCCGGTGTCATACCAGGAAAGTGGCCTCACCCGCCAATCTTCTTTCTGTTGATCAATCCTTGGGACGAGCGTTCCAAACCGAGTGTTGGCCCATTTCGCTAACTCAAGGATGGAGAAACATGGACAAAGTGGATCACTGGCCCATCGTAGCGCACAGACAGAAACAACATGTTGAGGAACACCTCGACGTACACGACCCAATGTGTAGAAATGGTCTCAACATTCAAAATGTACCACCACACTAACAACATCAAGACAAATGCGACAACTGCAGTGACAGGACTAAACAGTGGTAGAACAAATGTTCCTATGATCTTGGTCACATGAGGAATAGATTTGAAGAGTTGGAAGATCAAAATAATGGGATAAAAGAAGCAACAACATGGAAGCAGGAATAAAGCTATTGCGAGTGCAGCGTAATTCCTCACAGTACAGGCGAAGAGATAAACCCATGCCAAGATAGGAATTATCCATAGCCATCCTGGACAGGGCAGCAAATCAAAACCAATCGCTTTGTGAAAGATAGCACTGAGTAACCAATACCACAAGCAGATTGAAGACAACGCCCATATCCACGGGTCAATGATGCGGCGAATAGGGCCGGGAGGCTTCATATTGGGTAGCCATGCAGTGGGCGGTTGCGAAGGAGGCGTCCCTGCTCCACCTGGCGTCAGAATCTGTTGAGGCGGGCCTGGCGTCAGAATCTGTTGAGGCGGGCCTGGCGTCAGAATCTGTTGAGGCGGGCCTGGCGTCAGAATCTGTTGAGGCGGGCCTGGCGTCAGAATCTGTTGAGGCGGGCCTGGCGTCAGAATCTGTTGAGGCTCACCCGAAACAGGAAGAGACTGTTTGGGAGAACCGGGAGCGTCGGAACTCATTGAAGTATTCTCCTGGACAGTTATGTCCTTTCATTGGGTAGCAGTCATCGGTCGTGGGTATGTTGCACCAGGCGCGTCGAGAACCTTGTCGCTCAGAAGAGCCGGTGTTCGCCACCCTTTCAAGCCGCTCCACACCACACCACACCGCATCGCAACGACTGCCTCAATATGACAGAATGCGCCGCCCAGCCAAAACATCCAGCAGCAAGCGCCCCATTCGTCGGCAGCCTCATTCGCCTGTTTCCAACAGCAGCCTGAAAACCGCTCGTTGCTCTTCAAGCAATACACGATGTTCTTCGAGCAATGCGGCTTGCTGCCGACGGAGTTGTTCCAGCTTAGAAAATCGGTGTCGCTTCATTCTCGATGCGGCAGGGCAAGAATCAGAAAGTGGCATCAATTCTCGGGTGCTTAACGATGGCGGTTTCTCAAGCCGCCTCCCTGGGTTCGTTGCGAATTGTCACAACCGGCTCCGCGTTGCGCGGAGGGATCGGCAGCCCCTGTTTGGCCAGCAAATTCACGTGCTCCTGCATCCCCAACTTGGCCCGGTACAGGCAATCCTCCACTGAGTGCCCAACCCCGGAAAACCCTTCCAACTCCTCGGAGTAGAACCCGAAGAAGTCCAGCTCGTCGGTGGCCTCAATAATCAGCGAGTAGGGCAGTTCGATCATGGCTGCTTCCCCTCCGAGTGTTGCTCTCCCGCCGGCGGCTCTTCGGCCTGGCGCTGACCAGGCTTCGGAATGCCGGCCGCCTTCAGGATGGCGTGACAGGTACCGGTTGGCACCTCCTTGGGACCATGGTAATCGATCCGGATCAGCCGTGGCCAACCGCCCTTCCCGTAATAACGGATGGCCCCTTTTTGGCGAACCAAGCTGAAGCCATTGGCCTCGATCAGGCGGATCAGTTCCCTAAACTTCACCGCCACTCTCCTGTAGAATTGCCGGGGCCATCAGTGTACGTCAGATAAATGATAACGCCGACAACAGAGGGAGGCAAGAGTTTGGGCGCAAAGGGGTGCAATTCCGTAGCTGCGCCAACACAAAAACCGTGGGTTTTTGAGCGCCAAACCTTCCGGCCGGTCCTCGAGGGCCTGAAATCTCGTGAAAACAATCACAGTTGGCGCGCATCTGCGGAACTGCACCCGGCGCAAAGCCTCGGAAGAATCCGAGAATGAAGCCGGTGTGCGCCACCCTTTCGAGCCGCTCCGCGCACCCCGCATCGCAAGGTCTGCCACAACCGACAGCATGCCCCTCGCTCCCAGAACATCCCTCAGCAAGCGCCCATTCGTTGGCAGCCTCATTCTCCTGCTTTCACCAGCAGCCTGCAAAGCGTTCGTTGCTCTTCTCAGCCAGGCCCCTGGATGGCAAACTGACCAGCATATCGGCCTTCGGGAATACCGTGAACTTCCTCGAAGATTATTTGGCAGATCGGCATGCCCTTCTTGATGCGAATCTTAAGCGGGCTGATGTTCCAGATCTCCAGACGGCCGGATTTCGGCATCGAGTGTGAGGTCGAGCATGGTAGCAGACCAGCGCTTGTCACTTGGCGGCGGACAGGGCGTCATCAAGATGACCTTACGCTGAACCGCCGCCCTCACCTCGCGGTCGGATAGGATCATGCCAGGGCTTCCTGTTCTTGCCTGACATGGTCAAGTCTCACCCACACCCGGTGAGCGCCGGAGTCCGCCTCAACGGGCAGAGACACCAAAGCAGCTTCTTTCTCATGGCTAATATGGACGAGTCCAACGGACAGGTAGTATCTCCCATTCTCTTGGGAAAGAAAGCCACGGTCCACCGGCATGAACTCGGGCCTGCCGTCGTAGGTGGTTAGTTTCACAGTGGCCTCAGACTTCCTCAAGCCCTCGGAAACCTCACAAAGCACCTCGGCCATGTTCTTCTCCTTGTTTACGGGCTGAGCCATCGCTGCGCAACAGCAGGGGAAATCGAGCCAAGAGTCGACTCAGCAACGCGCAGACCAACAAATGGAGTTTTCCTGGATACACAGTTGCCGGCAAGAGTACGTGTCCGAAACTGAGCTCTATTTCTTCACCTCAAACTCCGCATCAATCACATCATCCTTCCCCTTGCCGTCCCCCGACGGCTGTGCCCCCGCACCACCCGCACCGCCGCCGCCGGCCCCACCGCCCGGCTGCTGTTTGTATAGATGCTCCGCCATCGCGTGCGACGCCTGCTGCAACTCCTCGATCGACCGCCGAATCGCCGCCACATCCTCGCCGCTCGCCGCCTGTTTCACCTTCTCGATCGCCGACTTGATCGGTGCCTTGTCGCCTTCGCTGATCTTGTCGGCGTTATCCTTCAGCAGCTTCTCCATTTGGTAGATGATCTGATCCGCCATGTTGCGGGCGTCGATCAACTCGCGTTTCCGCTTGTCCTCGCCGGCGTGGGTCTCGGCGTCCTTGCGCATCTTCTCCACCTCGGCTGCGCTCAGACCGCTCGAGCTTTCGATGCGGATCTTCTGCTCCTTGCCCGTGCCCAGGTCCTTTGCCGACACGTGCATGATGCCGTTGGCGTCGATATCGACGGCAACCTCGATCTGCGCCCGCCGTCAATACTCCTCTGTCCAACCGATGTAGGCTCTCGTTAGCAAACGCGGCGGCGTCACCGCGCTTGGGGAGGGTAGAAAACAGGCTGCCCGCGCCACGCGAAACCTCTGTGATTCTTCACCGCCACTGGGCCCCACCACACAAGGTGCCCCATCACCGCGCTTGCCAACGAGACCAGTTCTCCACGATCCATTCTGCTAACGGAAACAGGGAACCGTAGATTCCCTATTGGACGCTACCTGCAGCAACACTAATCAGAATGCTCGGCGAGCGCGGCACACCAGCTTCACCATTCGCACGGATTTGCAAACGCGCCCAGGTTCGAGCCAAGACGGTATCCTAGACGCCCGGTGCCTCATGCCACTCAGCTTGAAATTCAAACATTGCGTGCCCCCCGCTGCCAACGTAGCGAGCCTGGTCGGCGACTTCACCAGGATTCGGTCCGTTTTCCGGCCAAGGAACAATGACCCGGTGCTTGGGGCGCTTGTGTCGTTGGCTGCGCATGGAGGGTGCTCCAGTTTGCTCTTACTATACACACAAGTCATCATAACGAGTGGGGTGCTTGCCAGGCCAGTATGAATACGAGAGAAGCGCGTTCGGGGCAAGTGCGTCTAAGGCCAACGCGGTTGTGGTCAGACAAAGGAGCATGCGAAGGCGGAGATGGCAAGATTCCTGCGAAGTTTGGTGCAAAGGAGCGGGCGGTTGGCTTTCTACGCGGCTATGAGGCACCATTTCGGCCCGCAGAGTGATTCAGGGGGACCAGTCTTGAGCTCGGAGGGCTTCGACAATGCCGGTAATGTCGGGTTCGAGTATAATAGTTCGTGAGCTAGAAATTCGCGAACTGGGACTGTTTGAGATGAGTCATGCCAACTACCGAACTGGAAGCGATTCAGCGTGACGGCCTCGCCATGTCGGTGGCGCACGCCGTTGCCATCGCCAACGACGCAGCCGCCGCGCACGGTGTGGCGGTGGATCGGTCCCTGGTGACCATCACCGAGGAGAACACGTCACTTCGGCGTCTCTGGCACGTCCACTATGGCCCGCGCGATTACATCAACCGGCGCGGCGGCGACCTTACCATTGTCGTGGATGAGGAAGCGGGAACGGTTCAACGGATCATGCGCGGACAGTAGACGAGTTGGACATCAAGGGAATCAAGTGTAGAATGGAGCCACGGATTCATGACTCTCTCCTATTCCGATGAGTTCCACGCCATGACTCTCTCCTATTCCGATGAGTTGCACGCCATGAAACGCCTGTTTCTTTCCGCGGTGAGTGCCGAGTTCCGCTCCTATCGCGAACTGCTGGCGAAAGACCTGCGCCGTGCCTCCGTCGAAGTGAAGGTGCAGGAAGACTTCGGCAACCTCGGCCGCACCACGCTGCACAAGCTCAACGTCTACATCCAGCAATGTAACGCGGTCATCCACCTGATCGGCGACATGACGGGCTCCGCTCCCGAAACGGCGGCTCTCGACGAGTTGCTCGCCGGCCATCCCGACCTGTTCGACAAGATCGCCCCGCTCAAGAAAATGACGCGGGCCGAACTCGAGCAAATTTCCTATACGCAGTGGGAGGCGTATCTGGCGATTTATCATCACCGTCCCGTTTTCATCTACAGCCCGGCCCCCGGCGCCGCGCGATGAGAAATTCGTCTTCGACAGCCGGCAAAAGGAACAGCAAGACCGGCACTACGACCGCATCCGCGCCATGGGCCGCGATCGCGATCAATTCCTCAATCAAGAACGGCTCAGCTCGTTTGTGCTCGCCGATCTCAAGGATATCCTGCCGCCGCGCGAGCAGACGATCCGCAAAGCATCGAGCAAGCTCAAACACCAGGCCCGCAAGCTGATCGGCCGCGAACACGACCTGACCCGCCTCGACGAAGCCTGGGCCAAGGCGAATTGCAACGTCGCCGTCATCCGTGCCTGGGGCGGCGTCGGCAAGACGGCACTCGTCGCCTCCTGGATGGCGGAAATGGCCCTCAAGGACTGGCGCGGCGCCGTCCGCTATTTCGATTGGAGCTTCTACAGCCAGGGGGTCCGCAGCGATGCCGAGCGCGGCGACAAGGGGGCTTCCGCCGACCTCTTCATTGCCAAGGCGCTCGAATTCTTCGGCGACCCCGACCCGCAACAAGGCACCCCCTGGGACGCGCGGCCAACGCCTCGCCAGCCTGATCGCCAAGGAACGTACGCTGCTGCTGCTCGACGGCCTGGAGCCGTTGCAGCATCCCCGGCCCGCAGCACGGCGAATTGATCGACGACGCCCTACATGCCGCTGCTGCGCAGCCTGGCCGAACACAACCCCGGCCTGTGCCTCGTCACCACGCGCGAATATCTGCCGGACATTCAGCATCACTACGACAAGACCGCCCAGGATTGGGACCTCGACAAGTTGACCAACGAAGCCGGCGCCGCCCTCCTTTACGAGCACGGCGTTCGCCGCGCAGGGGCACGCCGAGATTTACGCCGACGATGGGGAGTTGCAGGAGGCGAGCAAGGAGGTTCGCGGCCACGCCCTCACGTTGCAACTGATGGGGCAATACCTGCACCTGGCCCACGGCGGCGACATTCGCAAGCGCGATCTCTTCGGTTTCGCGGAGGCCGACGCCGAGATCATGGGCGGCCACGCCTTCCGCGTCCTGGCCGCTTACGAAAAATGGCTCCAGCCGCGCGAGCTGGCGGTGTTGCGGCTCATGGGCCTGTTCGACCGCCCCGCCGACCCCGGTTGCCTCAGGGCGATGCAGCTCCAGGCCGGCCATCGCGGGCTTGACCGACGCCGTCGTCGGTTTGAACGACGCCCAGTGGAACATCGCGGTCAGCCACCTCGCGGAACTCAAGTTGGTGCAGGAGCAACCGTATGAGCGGGTCACGGTCAAAGGGTATGACGAGAAACAGGGCCGCAAAGCGCTGGAACGCGACCGGCGAAAGGTGCGGATGAACCTTCCCGAACCGACGGAGTTCAAACCGCCGGCGCATTTGCGCTTCCCGGCCGGCGCGGTCGCACTCAAAGCGCATCCGTTGGTGCGGCAGTATTTCGCCCAAAGGCTGCGCGCGACGGCGGCGGACGCCTGGCGCGCAGGGGCATCGCCGGTTGTTTGAGCATCTCAAGGAAAGCGTGCCGTACTGGCCGGAAGCGTTGGCCGGTTTGCAGCCGCTCTACCAGGCGATCGCTCACGGCTGCCAGGCGGGGCTTCAACAGGAGGCATGCGACGATGTCTATCGCGATCGCATCCTGCGCGGGACGGGCAACGATGGCTTTTACAGCAGAAGAAAGCTCGGCGCCATAGGGGCCGACCTCGGCGCGGTGGCGTGCTTCTTCACCACGCCGTTTAGCGTTCCCGCCGCCAATCTTGCCGCAGCCGACCAGGCGTGGCTTTCGAACGACGCAGCTTGCTCCCTGCGTGCCCTGGGCCGGCTGACCGAGGCACTCGAACCGATGCGGGCGTCCATGCAGATGGACATCGATCGCGAGGAGTGGAAAGGCGCGGCCAGAAGCGTCTGCAACCTGAGCGAATTGGATTTAGTCCTGGGCGACACTGCCGCGGCGGTGGCGGATGCGGCCCAGGGTGTCGATTTCGCCGACCGCAGCAATGACGCATTCCTACGAATAGCCATGCGCACGGTCCATGCCGATGCCCTGCACCAGGCGGGCCGGATTGCGGAAGCCCGGCAGTTGTTTGCCGAGGCCGAGAAGATGCAAGCCGATCGGCAACCGGAGTATCCGCACCTTTACTCGCTAGCGGGTTTCCGATACTGCGACCTGCTGCTCGCCGACACGGAACGGGCAGCATGGCGAAATTTGCTCGCCGGTAAGTGCGGCCCTGCGTCGTCCGGCGTGCCCACGGTCGCTTCGCGGGCGCGCCAAACACTACAATGGGCCATCGGCGCAAGGGCGGACCTTCTTACAATCGCATTGGACAACTTAACGTTAGCGCGATCGGCGTTATATGGCGTCTTGCTCTGCGGCCGAGACAGCCCCGAATGGCAAGCCGAGTTCGGCAACGCTTCATCGCCCCTGCGCACGCATCTCGCCGCCGCCGTCTCCGGCCTCCGCGCCGCGAACAGCATGGATGACGTTCCGTGCGGCCTGCTCACGCTCGCCTGGGTGCGTTTCCTGGAAGGCGATAGCGCGGCGTGCAAGAGCGCCCTAGCCGAAGTGCGCGAAATCGCCGAGCGCGGCCCGATGCCGCTCCATCTGGCGGACATCGCGCTGACGACCGCTCGCCTCTTCAAGGACCGCAAAGCCCTCACCGAAGCGCGCCTGCTCATCGACAAGCACGGCTACCATCGCCGCGATGGGGAGTTGCAGGATGCGGAGGAATCGGCCAGGAACTGGGGTTGAGGTGTTCCATGTCCTTGGGTTGGTTTATCGGATGTTCGCAAACGAGACACCTCCTAAACTGAGTGACGTAAAAACGAAGCTGAATATATTGGGCGTGATCAGCAAGTCGGGGTGAAGGAGATCCTGGTCCACCCTATTGGCCGCAAATTCCTGCTTCTGGGCGATCAAGGTTTTTTCGCGGAGCTTTCAGGAAAACAAGTCCAAGAGTGCCGACTCCATGCTTGAAACCATGAATTGTCCGAAATGCGGTACCGCTTATGCTCGGCAACAGCTGCCGCCCGGTTCCAAGGTTCGCTGCCCCAAATGCGGCCATGACTTTGCCATAGCTGCACGGCGCGCCAGGATGGCGCTGACGTTGTCGAGGCCATTGTCGCAAAGCCGGAAGGTGATCGGCCAATCGAACGGCATGCCATTCAGAGCCAGCCGTCCGTCGCGCGACCGGACGCGGCGCGAACTGAATCCAAAACAGGTCCGAAGATGCCGCGGCCCCCCCAGCGCCGGCCTCCAGTGACTGTCCCGAAAAAACCATCGAATCCCTGGCCGTGGATCCTGGGCGGTCTAGGGATGGCAGCGCTGGTTTTCCTCTCCTGCGCGGGTGGTATCGGAACCATGGTCTATATGAAGTTCAGGAGGACACAAGAACTTGAGGGGCTTGCCCGGCTGGAACAGCAGATGGAAATGGAAAGGGAGAGGCAGAGGCAGTTCGACGAGCGGATGAAATGGGAGCCGCCGGTCGTAGAAGTTCCTCCTCCAAAGCCTGCCGATTTGGATCAGCGCCTCCGACCTGAACCGCCGCAGCTGCCCTGGGATGTGAAGCCGCTTTTGCCGGAGGAGCCGAAACTGCCGGCCCCGCTCTTTCCTGCCGGCCAACCCGACCCGAGACTGCTGCAAGGCGATACCCGGGTCTTCCTCAACGAACTGTCGGAACAAACGATAGGAGCGCAACAGGTCGGCAAGAACGGCGTGCTTGTGTTCAACGGGCAGGAGCTGCCAATCGCCGTCAACACCGTCAAATCGCCGCATGGACTGGGCATGTTCCTGGAAGGCGCAGGCTCGTGCAAGGTGCGCTACAGCCTCGGCAACAAGGCGCAGGTTTTCCGGTCGGTAGTCGCCTTCAACGATTTGCGCCAGGATTCACTCGGCTCGGCCAAGTTCTCGGTCCGGGGTGACGGTAAGTTGCTCTGGGAATCGGCACTCGTGCAGCGCAAGTACGAGCCGCAGGAATGTCATGTCGATGTCAGCGGAGTCGATCTTCTGGAACTTGAAGTGCGGGCGGCAGACGGTAGCCGCGGTTCTTCCCCAGCCGTCTGGGTGGAACCGGTGCTTTACAAGGACGCTGCCGAGGCACGCAAGGAACCGGCCTTGCTTCCCATGCGCATCAACGCGCGGATTACCGGCAAGAATACCTGGTTTCCCGATGCCACTGAGGTCAATGAGCCGTTCGCCGCCGGACCGGCGCAGAAGGTCAACGGCGTCTCGATCACACGCCTCAAGCCGAAGACATTGTGGCTGGCCTCGGGTTGCGTCTGCTGGGCGCCGGACGGCAAGTCCTTCTTCTTCCTTCATGGAGAAACGGGCAGGCTAAGCCAGGTGACGCTGGAAGGATTGCGAGAGGTTCGCCGTCTGGAGATTAACCGCAAGTGCTCCCGGCTGTGCATGAGTGCCGAGGGGCTGCTCGTGACAACCGGAGGCGAGATTTGGATCGTGGACATCGACCGGCTAAGGGTGAAGACGAGGCTGCAAGCGCCCTTCGCCAACGGGGCAGTATCAGCCCCTTCCCTGACCTTGGCCTTCTCGGTGTCTAGTCTCAGACGATTCTCTGAGCCCCCGCGCGTACAGATCTTCGATCTCAAGACGGGTGAACGTCTCGAAAGCGGGCCACTGGGATCGCCCGGGCCGAATTTGCCCGCTGAAATCAGGTATTACGTGGTCAGTCCCGATGGCAAGTATCTTTTCACGGGCCACTCCGCAATCCACCGCTACCGTATTGAGAAGACGGGAATTGTGTACGAGCAATCGACTCCCGCAATCGCGTCGACCATCGGTCTGTCCAGCTTGTGCGTCAGCCCGGATGGCAAGTATGTGTGCCTTCCTTCCTATGCAGGCAACCTCAGCGGGCTTCCCAATCACCCGGTGATGGCGGCGCCTGGGGCTTATGTCTATTCTGTTACTGATTTGCAGCGACCGGTCTTCACCCTGGAAGTTACCAACGGCGTCATTGCTTTTGATCCGGCGGCAAGCCAGATTTATGGTGGCAGTTTGACGATCTTCCAGCAAGCCGGCATCAAACTCAAGGAGGTCAAATCAGACAAAATTCCCGAGGCGAGCATGCAGATCATCGTCCATCCCTCCGGCCGGAAGCTTCTGGTGGTGGGAGATGCGATGGCGTATGTGGAGATTCCAGAACTGAGAGAACGCCTAAAATAATGGGGACTCCAATGATCGTCCCCCGGCGCGGGAGGCCATACCCGGTGAGCGGCCCGGTGAGGCGGCGCTGACTTCTCCGGACTCGAAATCGACGACCAGTTCCTCGATCTGCCTTCACCAGCAGCCTGAAAAGCGCTCGTTGCTCTTCAAGCCGAGCGGCGGGCGCCAATCACCTGGTCCACCCATGCAGCGTCGGCAGCGCTCAGGGGCGGCGGTGGAGGCGACTCCTCGGCGTAGTGAACGCTCCCCGGACGGATGCTTAGGTCGTAGGCAGCGTGGAAGGCGCTGGCCAGGTCCAACGGTAGAGCGGGCCGCGGCGGTCCCAACGGCAGAGCGACCACGGGCAGCGCGTCTTGCAAGCGCAGGGGATATCCTTCTTCATTGCGCCCGATCCCTGTCTTGCGAGCTCTGGCAACGAAGTAGCTCTGCTTCACCCACCAGCGAAATTCTTTGAGTTCAGTAGTTACAAGAGCCAACCAGGATGAAACACAGATAAGTAAAAGGAGTGCTTTCCCTTGGCTTCTTCTGATCTCTGTTCCTCTTTATCCGTTCTACTGACGTTTAGAATTTGCGCAGGGCTCGCGAATTCTTAAGCCTCTAAGGAATGCAGGAAGACAGGAAGCCAAGCCAACAATTTTCTTCCGGTTGAGGGCCCGTTTGCGGTGGAGCTTTGTTCCTGCTTTCCTGCCTTCCTTAGAGTTTTGGTTGCGGCTCCGCCGCGCTGGGTTTCATCCGTGGCTAACGGCTTTTTTGGAAGCACTGGAGTCATTATAGCATCTGAAGCTTGGCCTCACCTGGATCGCGTGGGACCTAATTGTTCTCCGCAATATCCCGCATGCTCACCAGCTTCAATCGTCCGAAGGGATTGTGCATGGGACTTCCTCTAAGTTGCTCAGCGCTGTCCTGCGTGAATGCCTGAAAGCGCGGTCCGTCCAGGTCGGCTATCACGTGACCGTCGCCCACTGGTTTTTCACCCCGGCAGAGGTAGCGAATCACGTCGATGATGTCAAACCCGTCTACCTCGATGTCTGTGCGTTTCATCACGATGTTGCGCAAACCCAGCACGTGCATGCCCATCGTCCACACTTCCGTTTTGCCGCGGACAATGGCGACAAAGGCGAAGCTCAGAGCGTCCGGACCGCCGTCCTCGGTCATCTCAAGCCAATGTCGCCCGCCATGCGCGAGCGTGCTGTTGTCGATGAACACACCCGCGCCGCCGGCCCGCACGATGGTCGCGCCGGCCTGCATCATCGTCCGCGCCGCCTCCATCGAACCGCCGGGGCCGCTCAGGAAAACGTTCACCGTGTAGCCATCGACCGTCCTCAGTTCGTCTTCTGTCGGCTGCTCCCGGCAGGAGGATCGAAAGATCTGGGCAAACTGATCATCGGCCGCCGCGGCCCCAAATTCGACCTGCGTTCCGTCCGGCAAGATGAGCGCCTCCCCCGTCAAGCGGCAGCCGGCAGGCAGGCGCCGGACAAGTTCCCTCGGATGCGCCCACTTGCCCGGAATACGAAGGGCGATTGTGATCGGAACGGATGGTTCATTCATTTTGGATATTCCTCCCTCGCACCGGCGAAAGCGCCTGGGGGCTAAAGCGAATCTCAGTAGTTCCAAAATTCAGCCACGGATGAAACCCAGACGAAACACGGATAAGAAAAAGGTGTTGTTCTCTTTGGGTTCTTGTGATCCTTCTTCGTCTTATCCGTGTTTGATCCGTGTTTGATCCGTGGCTAATGGGCTTTTTGGAAGTACTGAATCTCCAAAACTTGTTAGCCCGGCTTCGCGTACTGCCCCATGCCAAACGGAAACTCCCGCGCCTCGTCCGGTCGGGCAAGGCTCTTTCTCTGCATTTGCGCCATGTTGATGACTCCTTATGGTTGGGTCCAACTTTAGAAATTGTATCCCGACAGCAAGCTGCTTGGCCAGCCTTTTCGGTGAGTTGATCTACTCAACACCGTCCCCGTGTTATCCGTGAAATCCGTGGTTGAAAAGCAAAAACGGGAACGCGCCTCTCAGCATGTCCCCGTCCCTCTTTCAATCTCCCCACCGCAGAAGCCGCAGAGGATCGCATAGGAGAACAGAGGATGGAGGATCGAGAATCGACCTATCTGTCCATCCTCTATCCTCCATTCTCTATCCTCGCCTTAATTCCTCTGCGTCCCTCCGCGTCCTCCGCGGTGAGTTTTCTCACTTCTTCACCTCAAACTCCGCATCAATCACATCATCCTTCCCCTTACCGTCCCCCGAAGGCTGTGCCCCCGCACCACCCGCACCGCCGCCGCCGGCCCCGCCGCCCGGCTGCTGCTTGTTCAGGTGCTCCGCCATCGCGTGCGACGCCTGCTGCAACTCCTCGATCGACCGCCGAATCGCCGCCACGTCCTCGCCGCTCGCCGCCTGTTTCACCTTTTCGATCGCCGCCTTGATCGGCGCTTTGTCGCCTTCGCTGATCTTGTCGGCGTTGTCCTTGAGCAGCTTCTCCATCTGGTAGATTATCTGATCCGCCATGTTGCAGGCGTCGATCAACTCGCGTTTCCGTTTGTCCTCGCCGGCGTGCGACTCGGCGTCCTTGCGCATCTTCTCCATCAAGTGCGCCGCTACTGCAACTGGGTCGCACATGGCAGGCACGGCAGGCAACCAGATGCGGTTGACCCAAGAACAACGTACGAGCGCCTTCAACGCTTTCTTGATCGCATATGAAGTCATCCGCCATTGCAAACCAACCCACTGAACGTATAATCACCCCAGACCATCTGGGGAATATCTATGCGACGCCGCGTACTCGACAACCAGCCGACACTATTTGCTGAGGACCGAACCCACAAGAACGCCACCAGTTCGACCTTTTCTGACAATCTGTCCTTGCCGATCCACCGCTGGTTCCGCTATTCCGCCGGCTTCTCCGCACTCTGGGTGCGAGAACTCATTGAGCAGGAGAAGGCCAACGGCAGAACACACATCCTCGACCCGTTCCTCGGCTCCGGTACCGTAATACTTGAAGCCGAACTCTGTGATACCGAAGCCATCGGCATTGAAGCTCATCCCTTCATCGCACGAATTGCTGAGGCGAAACTCCACTGGCGCACCAATCCCGCTGAATTCTACGACTACGCCATTAACATCTTGAAGACGGCAAAGACTATCCATGTCCCAAAGCGAGCTTATCCACCTCTTCTCAAGAAATGCTATCCTGCCGAGAGCCTGGTCCGGCTTGATTCCCTGCGTGCGGCCCTGGACGCTCAGGACAGCAAGTCGCGTTACCATCCGCTGGCCTGGCTCACTCTTGTCGCTATTCTCCGGGACTGTTCACCAGTCGGCACGGCACAATGGCAATACGTGCTGCCGAGAAAAACCAAGGCGCGAGCGCACGATCCCTATGATGCCTTCGCCGAGATGGCCGGCATCATCCGCCGCGACATGGAATGGCGGCATAAACAGCCTTCCGGTCCACCAGCGCTGGTCCACCAGGAAGACGCCCGGCAATGCCGCTCCGTCCCCGATGGCTGGGCGGACCTTGTTATCACATCACCGCCCTATGCGAACAACTACGACTACGCCGACGCCACTCGCCTGGAAATGACGTTCTTCGGCGAGGTCAACGGCTGGGCCGGCCTTCAGGACACGGTGCGCAAGCATCTGGTCCGTTCCTGCACCCAGCACGTCGCCCGGATCAGCAAAGAGACCGACGCTATCCTGGAAGAGCCGGCACTATTCCCCATCAAGCGGGAGATAATCGACGTTTGCCATCGGCTCGATGCCGAAAAGGACAGCCACGGCGGCAAGAAGCCCTATCACACCATGATCGCGACGTACTTCAAGGACCTGGCAGAAGTGTGGATTGCACTGCGGCGGGCCACGGCGGCCGGCTGCCTGGTTTGCTTCGTAATCGGCGACTCCGCACCCTACGGAATCTATGTCCCCGTCGAGCGCTGGCTGGGTGAACTCGCCCTGGCCGCCGGGTTCAAATCCTTCGAGTTCGAGAAGACCCGCGACCGCAACGTGAAGTGGAAGAACCGCAAGCATCGCGTGCCGCTGCATGAGGGGCGGCTGTGGGTGAAAGGATAACCAATGGCCAAGTCGCCATCGCACAAGTTCGGCCAGATCATCGGCGAAGTCCTGGAAACCTCCGTCGAGCCGATGCTCCGCGCCTTGGCGATAAAACACCGTCTCTACCTGGACACCAAAGGCAAACGCCCGGCTCGCAAAGGCAGGAAAAAGATCGCCTGGATTGACCTGTACGGCAACTCGCACGATCTGGATTTCGTGTTCGAGCGCGGCGGCACCGACCAGGTGAACGGCCGACCGGTGGCGTTCATTGAGGCAGCCTGGCGACGTTACACTAAGCATTCGCGCAACAAAGCACAAGAAATTCAGGGCGCGATCATGCCGCTCCATGCAACGCACTGGGATTGCGCTCCATTCATCGGCGTCATCCTGGCCGGCGAGTACACAGAAGGCTCTCTGGCACAGCTGCGCAACCTGGGCTTCAAGATTCTGCACTTTACCTATGACAAGGTAATCAAGGTGTTCGATAAGTACAGCATCGACGCCAGCTCAGATGAGGACACCCCAGACGAGGAGTTTGCCAAGAAAGTGAAGTCTTACGAAGCGTTGACGCCCGAGCTGCGAAAGAAGCTGGCGGCGGACCTGGCCAAGTCGAGTGCAAAGGCGGTGCATGAATTCACGATGGCTCTTGAACAGAGCATCACGCGGACGATTCAACTCGTTCGGATTCTGCCGTTGCACGGCACGGCCACGGAACTGGGTACGGTGGAGGAGGCTATCGAGTTCATCTCTTCCTACAGCGAAGCGACAGCCGCCGCCTCTTTCGTGAAGTACGAGATCGAGATTCGGTTCAGCAACGGGGACAAGATTCAGGCGGAGTTTCGGAAGAAGGAGCGGGCGGTTGGCTTTCTACGCGGCTATGAGGCGCCGTTTCGGCCGGCAGGGTAGGGGACCAATCTTGAGACGGAGGCAATCTACATGGCTGATTTCACGAATTTCGGGAATCTCGCTTGCAATTAAGATGCGCTTTTGTTAAGTTAACTTAACAGGAGTGCATTCAGATGCCAAAAAGGATCATTACTCGCGTGGATCGGTCTCTTGCCCGGCGGTTGCGGGAAGCCAGGCGGGAGGTCGGTCTTTCCACTCGGGCCGTCTCTGAGAAGTTGCCGCGCCGGCTGACCGTCTCACACGTCACGATTACCAGCTATGAGAATGGGGTGACGGTCCCGCCTATAGATTTGTTGGCCGCGCTCGCTGGTATCTATCAGCGGCCGATGAACTGGTTCCTCGAGAATCGGGAAACGCTGAGTGGCTTTCGCTATCGAAATCTGCGGGCGCAGGTTCCACTGGCTGACCAGCGTCAATTTGAAGCACTCGCCGGGAAGTGGGCGGAGGCGTATTTCAGTCTAGATAAACACCTCAAGGCGCACCAGCTACGTCGACCTAGGGTTTACGCCGCGCATGAAGATCAGCCCACAAACAAACTGGCCGTCAAGGTGCGCCAGGAATTTCTTAATCTGGATGACGACCAACCGATCCAGAATATGATACACGTCCTTGAATCGTTTTCGGCGTGGGCGCTCGAAATCAAGTCATCATTCGGGATTGACGGAGCCGCTGCGCGCCACGGAAATGAGTTCGTCGTGGTCCTGAACCCCGACGTTGCTAACGACTGTGTGAGGATGAACGCGGCCCACGAGCTTGCCCACGTCCTCTATGACGGCTGCAAACAGGATTTCGGCTGGAGCGACGCAGATGTTGAAAAGAGGGCATACGCCTTCGCTGCCCCACTGCTCCTACCTGAATCTCAACTCAAGGAGGCGTTTGAAGGAAGGTCGTTTCTGAAGTTGATTCAGTACAAGGAGAGATTCGGCGTTTCATTGGCCGCTATGATCTACATGGCGGAAAAGGCCGGAATCATCAACACAACCGCCGCACGGTGGTTGTCGATGGAAATGTCGCGGCGAGGGTGGCGACGAACCGAGCCAGGATACGTCTGGCGTGACCGCGCCATCGGGTTCGAAATGATGCTTGAGTACGCCATTCAGAACAAGATCATAACATGGAACGACGCGGAGAGAATCACGGGCATTCGAGAAAAAGATCTTCGTCAGCGGCTCGTCACCATCGTGCAGACGGAAACGCCGCATATCGACGCCCAAGGGACCGTACCTCGGTTAAAATTTCCATCATGACTCGCAATTGAGGAGACCACATGGCTAAGCTCAAGAAATCGATCAAGATTTTATCCCATGAGAGGACGGCACTGGTCGCACTGTACCTAAGGAGGCGCATTGCCCTCGATCAGTACGAGAACCGTCCGGAAGACCAACAAACTTTCCGCGACGAGTGGCAACAACTTACGGGACGGGAAGATTCGTTCGAGGAGCTTCTGCACTATATGCGAACCCAGCGCAAGCGTGGCCTGTGGGTTAAGCTGGACGGCAAGCACGAACCAGCAAAGCCTCCGCCCCATCTGTCAGCGGAGGAGACCGAGGTTCTCGTCAAGATCTACACTGAGAACGTGACGCTTCTCGAGGTGGGTTCGGACGTACTCGGTTACGAGCCCGAGTTGCTGGAATTGCTGGCCAAGGAGTTCGCTGCCGAAACAGGACGGGTTGTGCCAGCGTACGAACTCAATGCGAAACTAACCGCCCTGCGCAAACGCGGCCTGCTGTCAAAGGTCGGCAAGCGGGGAGAAGATAGCGAAGACCACGGCTTTGGTGACATCGATCAGGCTACAGCCTGAAGGAACAAGGGTGAGGGTCAAGAAGGGAGTACTCGCAGTTTGAATCTGTGCAGACCAAAAAGAAAAGAGGCTAAGCGATGAAACTTGACAACGAACTAACTCGATGTGGCTGTCATCTTTCTGCCCCGGCGTTCCGTCACCGTCTCGAGGAACTAAAGGCTGCCACGTCACCGAGTTGGACGGTCGATGATTTGGTCTGCCACCCGAACGACGCAATCGCATACTGTGATCACGTTCGCGCCGACATGGGCTGCTCCAATCTTGAAGACTTCTTGATCCTGAAGACTCTCATGAACAATCGTAAAGCCCACTAGAAGTTGCACCAAATGACTTCTGTCATCAGCCGTTTCTTTCGTCCGCCGGCTGCTTGATTGGGCAGATTGAATTCATGTCGCGCCCAGTCACGCAACCGACGGTCATACATCTCGGATGGATATCCGGACAACATCACCTTGCCTTTACAGGCAATTATCACGTCCAATAATTCGCCATGTTCGGCGATCCCCATCTCGTGGGTATAAACGTTGGCTGCTGTCCGCGTCTCGCTGAGATACGGCGGGTCAAGGTAGAACAGAGTTTCGGGGCCATCCTGTTGACGAATGACTTCAAGGGCGTTCCGATTCAACACGGCCACGCGTTTGAGCCGGGCATGGACGACTGGAAGCCCTTCGATGGCTGACAGCCACGCCGATGTCTGTTCGTTCATCTTGCGGCGCGTCCGCGTGCGACTTAGCGGAGCAAAGGTATCCATTCTTCCGGCGAGCGACTGACGGCAGCGAACGAAGAACCGCCAGGCACGATCGACTGGCGATGACCATGAGTTTGCCACTGTGCTTTCCCATAGAGATTCGCAGAATGGAGTGGCGTCGCATAACCGCAGGAGTTGCGCGAATTCTTTCGGGCACCGAAGGACGCTCCAAAAATTAGTGAGATCTCCGTCGATGTCGTTCACGACCTCGCTGACGCCCACTGGCGCCTTCGCCAATAATACCGATAACCCACCGGCGAACGGCTCGACATAGTGGATGTGCTCCGGCATCAATGCAACAATTTTTGGGGCAAGGTAGTGCTTGCCCCCGTGCCACTTGAGGGGAGGAGAAATCCGACCAAGCGTTGAAGACATGATCCGCTCCATGAAATCCTTTTTTGGGAGCCTAGCACGTTATTTGGGTGAGCGCAAGTGTATTATCTATTTCCCCCGAAATGGGGCAAGGTCGATCCAGGCTGGCGAGGAGCGGGTATCAAGCCGGGAGCGGGTGTGAGCGGAGTGGGCCGGGAGCCGGGGGGAGCCGGGGTACGGTACTTTCGTTGGGGGCGGGGGGTACCGAATCACGCCGCCCAGAAGCAAAACCCGCCGCCCGCCGTCTGCTTCACCTTCTCTATCGGCGACTTGATCGGTATCTTGTCGCCCTCGCTGATCTTGTCGGCGTTGTCCTTCAGCCCCCGGCAGGCATCAGGACTGCAATCGCTTCCGGTTCGAGCAAGGTGTCCCGAACCATCCTGCCCACAAGAACCCACCCACGCTGCTGCCCCGTCATTTCCCGACCGATTGCACCTCCACCGCCAGCCCAATCCCTTCGCCGTGATCGTTCGGCACTCCAGGTAGACGCCTCTCACCCTTGCTCGCCTTGTGCCCAGTCGTGAAGCGTGACGAAATCCTGAACGGCGATCTCCCTCCTGACAACCCAGATATCCTGGCTCCTCGGAAGCCGCTGGATAGGCGTGCGGCAAGTGATACCATCCCTCGCTCACGCTTCGGGCCAGTGTGATATTGGCCCGAAGCGTGAGCGAGGGATGGTAAATTATCTTCTGCCGCTCGCCATAAGCCTCTGCTGACAGGCCTCTGCTTCCTCTTCTGTTGCGAACCGAAGTTGAAGAACTCCTGGACCAAACAGCCTGGACGCCCCTTCGGCCAGCATCGCGTTTTGGCAGTCCTCAAAGGTCACCGGATCACCCTTGCGCAGCGCGGTGCCAACCTGGTAGGGAAACATTCCGGCCGCCTTCGGCCCGCAATGTCTGCCTGCCTCGTCTCCGCCTGGATTTCCTTGATAAGCGGTGATTCGAGTATGGACTGCGGGGTCAGACCCCTTCAACACCCCTTCAAGCCCCGATGTTCTTAGCACTCCTCAACGAACAAGAGGCGTTGATGGCTGGATTTGGGCGATGGTGTCAAAAGGTACTCCATGGCTGCGCTCTCCTGCCCCGCGTGCTCCGCCAGCCTCCTCAGGTCAATTCGCTTGAGGATGTCGACAGTAACGGGTCTCTTCGCGTCCGTGAATACAAGAGCCGATATGAATCGCCGGGCCGTTTCGGAGTTTAGCAGGGCAGCGAAGAACTCGGCCTCTTGCTTGGAGTCGCAGGGAATGAAGTAGCATGTGTCGTCGACCACGATCGGTTTGCCGCCAGCACCTCCCAACGCCTGGAATTGAAGATTTTTGTAAAGCCCAGAAATGGCGACCTTCGCAGGTGAGAACGAGTAGTCACCAACGCCGAAGATCGAAAAGCGGTCCCGCTTCGTATAAACGGAACTGCCTCTCCTATCGAGTTGGTCGGCGTGGTCAAGCAGGTAACGCCATGTCTTTGGGGCAGTACTCCTGATCTTCTCTGTCGCGTCGCCAACCCGACGCTGTGTCAACAGGACGAACCGCGTGGGCCGCAGCCTGCCGTTTGCCAGATCGGAGGATTTGAGCAAAGAGAAGATGTAGTCGTCTTCGAGTTCGCACCGCTCCCCGAAACCGTTGACGAAATAGCCATTCGCGCGCGTGAACTCCATCACCTGTGCTGCGTCATGTTTCACCCCGGATCGCCATTTCCGGTATTCCAGGCCGTCGAGAACACGCAGTTCACGATAGGTATCTATGTCTGAGACCAACTCCCCGGCGGACAGGCCAAAGGTCTGCAACGGTAGATCAAAGGATAGGGAACCATAGACCGTCGCCGTGGATTGGGTGCGTCCGAGTCCAGTATGTGTGTAGAGCAGACACGCGTCCACTGACACGCCAAACTCTGCGGCAGCGTCGATCACGTGAAGTGAAGACGGCCCCGCGTCGAGCCCATTGAGCCAAGCGTGCCGCAGGACCTTGCGAGCCGTTGCCGTTTTGCAGAGCATTGCGATGGCAGCGCGACTTCCCTGGAGCGCTTGCAGCAACCTGGTAAGCATCCATTCGGAAATGTCGAAGTTGGCCTTGCCAGTCTTGGCATCCAAGCCGCTATGTCCCTGAAAATTGGACTTCGCGGGGAGGTTCTTCCCCCTTATGACCCCCATCCCAGCATTTGTGATCCATGGCGGATTACCGATGATGAGCAGGGGTCCAGTTTGCTCAGAAAGGAACTTCTCCCAGTTGGTAGTGTAGAAGTCGCGCTGCTGAACGATCACTGTGCGCGGTCCGATCCGCGCAAGGGCAGCACTAGCCGCTTCCACGTAGTCGGCGTTGACATCAAACCCCCAGTAGTTTGGCGACCTGCCAAAACGCTCGGCAGCCGCTTGCAAAAAGGCGCCGACTCCGCACGTTGGCTCGATGACGGTGCCAATGTGCGCCTCCGTTTGTTCAACCAACGCCGCCACGCGTCGCGCCAGCGACAGTGGAGTCTGGAAGTCTCCGTATTCCTTCTTCGAGCTCACCGCGCTTACTCTCCTTCTTTGTCACCAATCAATGCTATCCGGGTCCTTTATGAATCTCTTGGCGAATTTGTCATGCTTCTTGGCCTCTTTCTGCCTGTATTTCTCGTACGCCGCAAGAAATCCTTTGTAGAAGTCGCTCTTCGTCTGATCAGGAACAATCTTCAGAGTGCGACACATCTGAATAACCCCGTATCCCTGGGCCTCGATTGACAAACACTCCCAGCTGATATGCTCGATCGGAATCGGTTCGGTCTGTTTAAGCACTTCCAGTTGGCCGTCTTGTTCTTTGTAATCCACAAAAACGAAACTCAGGTCGTGGCGCTGCTCGAAGACCCATTTGTGCATCTTCTGGATCGAGATCATATTGGGCGAGTAATTCTGCTTCGCGACATTGTTGCTCTTGACGTTTACGGCATGCGTGTCGGTCAGCATGAAATCGCCGATCGCCTTTCTCGTCGTTGGCCCTTTCCCGTACTTGTCCGCAACCAGCTTCTCGATCCTGCTATATGCATCCATGATCAGTCATTCCGTGTTTCATGCACTCCATCGAACTTATGAGTGTTTGACCGGCGAAGCATATTGGCACCTGCGCAACACTATTAGGGTTGTGCGCAACTACTATTGGGCTTCTGCGCGACCTATCACACTAAGGCGTCTGGCAAGTGATACCATCCCTCGCTCACGCTTCGGGCCAGTGTCACACTGGCCCGAAGCGTAAGCGAGGGATGGTAGATTAGCTTCTGCCGCTCGCCTAATGGCGCGTTGTGCATCTGGTCTCTGATCATTCCTTACTTTTATCCATTCCAGTCCCGACCTACAAGTCCCAACGCCCTTTTAACCAGCAGCCGCAAAGCAGCCCCCTCTACCCCCCTCCCCCCACCGCACCCCCTCAGCTCACAATCGCCCGCATGGACCCTCAGCTGGCACTCGCCACCACTCTTGATCCCAGCCTCATTCTCTCCGCCATGGGGCTCACACCCGATCCCTGGCAGCGCGAGTTTCTCATGTGCAGTGCCAACCGCATCATGCTCAATTGCAGCCGGGGGGCGGGCAAGAGCCGGGTCACCAGTATCAAGGCCGTACACCGGGCACTCTTCACATCCAACAGCTTGACGTTGCTCGTTTCCCGCGCTCAGAGGCAGGCCCAGGAGTTGTTGCGTTACACCAAGCAGGCATTCCGGTGCACTTAACTGGCCGGTCGCTGCGGTCAAGGAGACCGAGACTCAGATCGGGGAGCCGGGGGAGCCGGGGGAGCCGGGAGCCGGGGCGGAGCCGGGGGAGCCGGGGTACGGTACTTTCGTTGGAGGCGGGGGGTACCGAATCACGCCGCCCAGAAGCAAAACCCGCCGCTCCCCGTCTGCTTCACCTTCTCTATCGGCGACTTGATCGGTATCTTGTCGCCCTCGCTGATCTTGTCGGCGTTGTCCTTCAGCCCCCGGTAGGCATCAGGACTGCAATCGCTTCCGGTTCGAGCAAGGCGTCCCGAACCATCCTGCCCACAAGAACCCACCCACGCTGCTGCCCCGTCATTTCCCGACCGATTGCACCTCCACCGCTAGCCCAATCGCTTCGCCCTGATCGTCCGGCACTCCAGACAGGCGCCCCTCACCCTTGCTCGCCTTGTGCCCAGTCGTGAAGCGTGACGAAATCCTGAACGGCGATCTCCCTCCTGACAACCCAGACATCCCGGCTCCTCGAAAGCCGCTGGATAGGCGTGCGGCAAGTGATACCATCCCTCGCTCACGCTTCGGGCCAGTGTGATATTGGCCCGAAGCGTGAGCGAGGGATGGTAAATTATCTTCTGCCGCTCGCCATAAGCCTCTGCTGACAGGCCTCTGCTTCCTCTTCGGTTGCGAACCGAAGTTGAAGAACGCCAGGACCAAACAGCCTGGATGCCCCTTCGGCCAGCATTGCGTTTTGGCAGTCCTCAAAGGTCACCGGGAGCCGGGGCCAGGAACATTTATTTTGTCGCTGACCACGGCGGAGCCGGTGTTCGTCACCTTTTCGAGCCCGTCCGCGCCACCCCGCATCGCAAGGTCTGCCACAACTGACAGCATGCCCCTTGCTCCCAGAACACCCCTCAGCAAGCGCCCCATTCGTTGGCAGCCTCATTCTCCTGCTTTCACCAGCAGCCTGCAAAGCTGCTCGTTGCTCTTCAAGCAATACATGATGTTCTTCGAGCAATGCGGCTTGCTGCCGATGGAGTTGTTCCAACTCGGCCCGTATGCCGCCTCGTACAAGTTGCGTGATCCGCGCCTAGTCGCCCTCGCTGATCTTGTCGGCATTGCCGTTTGGCTATTAGCTTTTGTTCAGGACTGCAATCGCTTCCGAAACGCTTCCAGGTCGGGGCACTGGCCGGAATATGCCAGAAGATCATTCAGCTTCTTTTCACTGGTGATCTTGCCCAGACGTGCGGTTATTTCCCCAGGCACGGCCCCGAAACGCCCCTGAAGAACTATAACCATGTCCTCCTGCGTCCTTTCCGCCAGGATTTCCTTGATAAGTGGTGATTCAATCATGATTCGTTTCCCTCCCAGAATCGACAACAACTCTTGATCCTGAAACCGCAGTCGGGCCATCACCTGCGACACTGCCAACAGATTCTCCCGTTCCTCCGGCCGTGCTTGCTCTTCGATACTCTCCCGGCACTGCTCCAGCAACGTCTCCGCCGGCCCCTCGTATTTCGCCAGCGGCACCCACGGAATTAACCCCACATCACCCGCCGCCAGCAAGTCTTCCGCCGGCAGCGTCCACAACTCCACGACTTTCCAGCGGCAGGCCAACTGAGACCATTGTAACCGACTGAGCAATTCGTGTCTGCCGGTGATGCGAAGCTGTCCCTTCGGATGCAGCACCAACGTCAGCAGCTCGGGCAACACACGAAGCTGCTGATAGGCCAGCGTCAGATCATCCAGCTTGCTCCAGCACCCGTTTCTCCGGATAGGTCGCCACTTCCACCAAAACATGGTCCGGCTTCTTGCGCATCGAAAAACACCTCCAGCAATCCATCGGGGAGCTTCCGCGGCTGCACAATCTCCGCCTGCATCGCCCGGCAAAGCCGCACGTGCCTGGCCGCCCAGATACAAGATGCCGCTACCATGCTGTTTCAACATCCATTTGCTGCTCTTGTCAAACTCCTGCCAGGCCATGAGAACTCCCTCCTCTCTCACCACAGATCACACTGATACTACAAGATTGGAATTTCTCTGGACACAATATCACATGGTAGGCAATGCCGCATCTGGCCTTCGTGGTCTCCTGTCTTATTATCCGTGATATCCGTGTAATCCGTGGTTGAAAAGCAAAAACGGGAACGCGCCTCTCAGCACGTCCCCGTCCCTCTTTCAATCTCCCCACCGCAGAAGCCGCAGAGGATCGCATAGGAGAACAGAGGATGGAGGATCGAGAATCGACCTATCTGTCCATCCTCTATCCTCCATTCTCTATCCTTGCCTTAATTCCTCTGCGTCCCTCCGCGTCCTCCGCGGTAGATTTCTCACTTCTTCACCTCAAACTCCGCATCAATCACATCATCCTTCCCCTTGCCGTCCCCCGACGGCTGTGCCCCCGCACCACCCGCACCGCCGCCGCCAGCCCCGCCGCCCGGCTGCTGCTTGTACAAATGCTCCGCCATCGCGTGCGACGCCTGCTGCAATTCCTCGATCGACCGCCGAATCGCCGCCACATCGTCGCCACTCGCCGCCTGCTTCACCTTCTCGATCGCCGACTTGATCGGCGTCTTGTCGCCTTCGCTGATCTTGTCGGCGTTATCCTTCAGCAGCTTCTCCATCTGGTAAATGATCTGATCCGCCATGTTGCGGGCGTCGATCAACTCGCGTTTCCGTTTATCCTCGCCGGCGTGCGACTCGGCGTCCTTGCGCATCTTCTCCACCTCGGCTGCGCTCAGGCCGCTCGAGCTTTCGATGCGGATCTTCTGTTCCTTACCCGTGCCCACGTCCCTGGCCGACACGTGCAGGATGCCGTTGGCGTCGATGTCGAAGGCGACCTCGATCTGCGGCATACCCCGTGGCGCCGGCGGGATGCCGTCCAGATTGAACTGGCCCAGCAGGCGATTGTCCGCGGCCATCTCGCGTTCGCCCTGGAACACGCGCACCGTCACCGCCGGCTGGTTATCGTCGGCGGTCGAGAATACGTTCTTCTTGTTTGTCGGAATCGTCGTGTTCCGCTCGATCAGTTTGGTCATCACGCCGCCCAACGTTTCGATGCCCAGGGACAAGGGCGTCACATCGAGCAGGAGCACTTCCGACCTGCTGCCGAGCATGAGCTGAGCGCCCTGAATGGCGGCCCCGATGGCCACGACCTCGTCCGGATTCACCCCGCGGTGCCCTTCCTTGCCGAACATCTGCTTCACCAGTTCCTGCACTCGCGGCATGCGCGTCATGCCGCCGACCATCACGATCTCGTCGATGTCGCCCGGCTTGTACTTGGCGTCCTGCAACGCCCGCATCACCGGACCCCGGCAACGCTCGATCAGATGCTCGACCAACTGCTCGAACTTCGCCCGTGTGATCGCCATTTGCAGGTGCTTCGGCCCGGTATTGTCCGCCGTGATGAACGGCAGGTTGATGTCGGACGTCGTACTCTGCGACAGGTCCTTCTTGGCTGCTCGGCGGCTTCCTTGAGACGTTGTAAGGCCATCTGGTCCTTGCGCAGGTCGATGCCGTTCTGTTTCTTGAAGTCGTCGGCGATGTAGTCGATCACCACCTGGTCGAAATCGTCGCCGCCCAGATGCGTATCGCCGTTGACGCCCTTGACCTCGAAGACGCCATCGCCGACGTCGAGGACGGAAATGTCGAACGTGCCGCCGCCCAGGTCGAAGACGGCGATCTTCTCGTTCTTCTTCCTGTCGAGGCCGTAGGCCAGACTGGCAGCGGTCGGCTCGTTGATGATGCGCATGCGCTGCTTGGACTTCTTGCCGGTCTTGGGATCCTCGATCTCCCATTCGGTGTCGAAGCCGGCAATCTGGGCCGCATCCATCGTCGCCTGCCGCTGGGCGTCGTTGAAGTAAGCCGGCACGGTGACGACGGCCTTGCGCACGGTATGGCCGAGATAAGCCTCGGCGGCTTCCTTGAGTTTGCGCAGGATCAACGCGGAGATTTCCGGCGGCGTGAAGGTCTTGCCGTCGATTTCCACCTTCACAAGCTCGTCGGGGCTGCCGACGATCTTGTAGGGGACGAGCTTCTCTTCGCTCTGGACCTCGTGATGACGCCGGCCCATGAAACGCTTGATGGAGTAAACGGTCCGCCGGGGATTCGTCACGGCTTGCCGTTTCGCCGGGTCGCCGACGAGGCGGTCCCCCTTATCGGTGAACGCGACCACGCTCGGAGTGAGGCGGTTGCCTTCTTGATTGGCGATCACCTTGACTTCGCTCCCTTCCATGACGGCCACCACCGAGTTGGTCGTCCCCAGATCGATACCGATGATTTTCTCTTCAGCCACTGTAATGCTCCTTACTGAGCGATCATGAGCGAATCAGGCCGCCGGGCTGGGCTGCCGTTCGCGGAATGGCGAACAGGCTTCTTGATAATGTATACCAGCAGTTCCAAAAACCCATCGCAAGTGCCATGCCAGCAAGTTTCAGGGATGGAGCGACGCGTTGGAATTGTTGCTGGATTAGATAGTTACAGTGTTTAAGAAGATTCAACTCTCGCGAGAACTGTTTCGGAACGTGGAATAACCGCCAAATTGGCAGATTCACCGAACGAAGATGAAGCCTGGCTTCGCCAAAGTGGCAGTTTGGAGGCCAAATCAGTACCGGACATGCGGAAAATATCGTAACATATTGCTATTTAATTAGTTACGATTTGCTCGCGAGCCGCCATGCCCGGTCATTTGAAGAACCGGACACACAGATATTTTCACAACCTATTACTATATAACATGTTACGATTATGACGTGGGCTGTTGACCAGGCCGTTTTACCGGACAAAAACGGACATCGAAATGCCAACCAAGCGGCTTCGATGAAAAAGGAAGTCGAAAAGTGCCCCAAACTTGTGTCTTGTTAGTTGACAGGCGTTTGCTGCCCGACTAAATTACGGAGAACTGCGCAACAACTTTCTGTGGCGAGACTTCCTATGACTGCGCAAAACCAGAGAACGGCAATACTTCCGTTGCGTCCGCGCGGGCGGCCGCTTCTCTTCGCAGCCTCCGCAATCAGATCGACAAGGTCGATCTGCAAATCCTCAAGGTGGTCAACGAACGGGCTAGGCTGGCCGCCGATATAGGCAAAATCAAGGACGACCACGGATCGGAAGTCTTTTCCCCAGCACGAGAAGAGGAAGTTTTGCAGCACGTGCTGGAAGCGAGCAAGGGACCGCTCGACCCGGCCACGATCCGGGCCATCTTTCGCGAGATCATGAGCGGCTCACGCGCCTTGCAGAAGATACTCAAGGTCTCTTACCTGGGCCCCGAATACAGCTTCAGCCATTTGGCAGCTGTCGAACGCTTCGGCCAGGCGGTCGAGTTCATGCGCGTTGGCAGCATCGCGGCGGTCTTCGAGGAAGTCAACCGCGGCCATGCCGATTTCGGCGTCGTGCCTCTGGAAAACTCGACCGATGGGCGGGTTGCCGACACCCTCGACATGTTCCTGCGGTTGCCGCAGCTGAAAATCTGTGCGGAAATCCGCCTGAAGATTCATCACAACCTGCTGGCCAACTGCGAGCAACAGGAAATTCGCCGGGTCTACAGCAAGCCGCAAGCCCTGTCGCAGTGCCGCAACTGGCTGAGCAAAAACGTGCCGCACGCCTCGCTGCACGAGGTCGCCAGCACGGCCGTCGCCGCCGAGCTAGCCCAGCGCGAACCCGGCGCGGCCGCCGTCGCCAGCCGCCAGGCAGCGGTGAAGTACAGCTTGCGCATCCTTTTCCAGGACATTGAAGATTCACCCTACAACGAGACCCGTTTCGCCGTCATCAGCCATCAGAAATGCTCCAAATCGGCTGCGAGAACAAGACAGCCGTCATGTTCCGCATCCCGCACAACGCCGGAGGCTCGTTGGCGCCCTGGAAATCTTCAAGCAGGCGAAAATCAACCTGACCTGGATCGAATCGTTCCCCACCCAGACGGCCAGCGGCAACGAATACGTCTTCTTCGTCGATTTCGAAGGCCACGCGGAGGATCCGAAAGTCGCCAAGGCACTGAAAGCCTTGGAGGAGCACTGCGAAGAAGTCACCGTGCCTCGGTTCGTATCCAATGGCCCAGGCGAGCGGTAGCCTTCGTTTGGCCGGGCTTATTGGAAATCGTCGGCAACCTTGCAAAGGATGACAGGTAGGGACTATCATACTTTTGGGCAATCCCAGGAGTCTCACTATGACGAGAGCCGCTCATGACTTGCTGACGGCGTTCAAATCCCTTCCCATGAACAGATGAAGTTGCCGTCATGATCTTGCGCCGCACACCGCCGGCAACGAATACGTCTTCTTCGTCGATTTCGAAGGCCACGCGGAGGATCCGAAAATCGCCAAGGCACTGAAAGCCCTGGAGGAGCACTGCGAAGAAGTCACCGTGCTCGGTTCATATCCGATGGCGCAGGCAAGCGGATAGAATTCTTGAGTAACCCGCGGATGGCTAACGAGCTATAGTGACTCTGATCCTTAATGCTTGTCCCGAATGGCTACACGAAACGCAGTATGCAACGCTATGATGTACATGTCAAGCATCAGGAAGAGGAACAAAACATGAACGCGCTCCAGGGCACCATCAGGAATGGCCAGGTTGCTCTCGACGCCCCGGCCCGCTTGCCTGAAGGTACGCGGGTAAAGGTGGTTCCGGTTGAGGCGACCCGGCCCACGCTCGGCATGCGCGAGGAAGACTGGCCGACGACACCCGAGGGTATCGCCGCGTTGCTGGCTCGCATGGATCAGGTCGAGCCGGGATGGCTATCGCCGGAAGACGACGCCGCTTGGCGAGCAGCCTTACGGGCGGAGAAGGAGATCGAGAAAGCCCGATTCTTCGAGGACGCCGGTCGCATCTGAAAAG
Source organism: uncultured Gemmataceae bacterium (assembly GCA_963804745.1). Classification (GTDB taxonomy): domain Bacteria; phylum Planctomycetota; class Planctomycetia; order Gemmatales; family Gemmataceae; genus CAWDRY01. The sequence continues at coordinate 69,621 of CAWDRY010000015.1, read as the reverse complement.
GGGTCGGGAGTCATTTCCGATCCGTAGCGACTGCCGATCCTTACTTTTTAGGGAAACCAGTGCATGGCGAGGCATCCCAATAAGGAAATCGAAGCGGCTCTACAGTATGCCAAGAGCAAAGGTTGGTCAATTATTAAGTCGCTCAAAGGACACTGCTGGGGGATGAAAACCCACACCTTCACTTTGATTCTCTCGGGCGTTGCCGAGATAACCCCGGAACTGGCCGATGCCTTGTATGCCGCCACACATGGCGACATCGAGTTAAACCTGCGGGACGGAGTCGCCTTTCTCGAGTTCGAGCGGACGGCAGCCACGCTGCAAGAGGCCATCGCCTCCGCCATTCGCGAGGTCGAAGGGGCGGATGTCAGCGTACGCGTCGTGCGCGTGGAATCGGAAGCCGCTAATGTCATTGCTAAGATCAATGCGGATCTCTTGGGAGTGACCAGTGGCTGATTGAACGCGCGGATCATCAACAACTAACGACAACTAAGGATTAGTATGATCATAGTTCTCCGTCCCAATTCGACCCAGGAGCAAATCGACCACATCCTGGACCACATCAAGGAGATGGGCTTCAAGGCCCACTTTAGCCGAGGCGAGCAGCGGACCATCATCGGCGTCATCGGCGATGAGACGCAAGCTGCACGCCGATCCGCTGTCCGCCATCCCCGGCGTCGAACAGGTGCTGCCCATCCTCAAGCCGTTCAAGCTCGCCAGCCGGGAGTTCCGCAAAGAAGACACCGTCGTCGAGGTCGGCAGCGGCAAGAACCGGGTGAAAATTGGCGGCGGCTTTCTGGCGATGATCGCCGGACCGTGCGCCATCGAAAGCCTCGAGGTGCTGGAGACCATCGCCAGCCAGGTGAAGCCGGCCGGAGCGAACATCCTCCGCGGCGGCGCGTTCAAGCCGCGCACCAGTCCGTACAGCTTTCAGGGCCTGGGCGAGAGCGGACTGAAGATTCTGCGTGACGTCGGCGACAAGTACGGCATGCCCGTGGTCACCGAAGTCATGGACCCCCGGCAGATCGACGTGGTCAACCGGCACGCCGACATGTTCCAGATCGGCGCCCGCAACATGCAGAATTTCGACCTGCTCAAGGAAGTCGGCCAAACCCGCAAGCCCGTCCTGCTCAAGCGCGGCATGAGCGCCACGGTCAAGGACCTGCTCATGTCGGCGGAGTACATCCTGTCGGAAGGCAACCTGCAAGTGGTCCTCTGCGAGCGCGGCGTCCGTTCTTTCGAGGACTCCACGCGCAACACGCTCGACCTCAGCGCCGTGCCAAACGTCAAGGGCCAGAGTCACCTGCCGATCATCGTCGATCCCAGCCATGCCACGGGCCGGCCCGATCTGATCCCGTCGATGGCACGAGCCAGCGTCGCCGCGGGAGCCGACGGCGTCCACATCGAGGTTCATAGCTGCCCAGAGAAAGCGCTCTCGGATGGACCGCAGGCGCTTCTGCCGAAGCAGTACGCGGAATTGATGAAAGACCTGCGGCGGCTGGCAGAGGTTGTTGGCAAGACAATCTAATCATATACAAACCAGGAAGACGGGAAGAGGACAAAGAATGGGGTTCCTCTTCCTGCCTTCCTGGTTTCCTTCTTTTACTATCAAGCGGAGGACAAACATGCGCAAGAAATTCGTCGCCGGCAATTGGAAGATGTACACCACTGCTGCCTCTGCGAAGCAGTTAGCCCAGGCTGTGGTGAAAGGTCTCGGCAATGAAGACCGTGTGACCGTGGCGGTCTGTCCGCCGTTCCCTTATCTCGGCCAGGTCGCCGGGGTGATCCGCGGCAGCAAGGTGGCGCTCGGAGCACAGAATCTCTATCCCGAAAAGGAAGGCGCCTTTACCGGCGAGGTCAGCCCGACCATGCTCGTCGATGCCGGCTGCCAGTACGTCATTCTCGGCCACAGCGAGCGCCGGCACAAACTGGGCGAGGACGATATATTCATCAACCGCAAGGTGAAAGCGGCACAGGCGGCGGGACTGCGGGTGATTCTCTGCGTTGGCGAAACACTCGACGAGCGCGAGGCCAATCGTACCGAAACCGTACTCGACGCTCAACTCTCCGGAAGCCTGGCGGGGTTGACGGCCGAGTCCATGCCAAAACTGGTCATCGCCTACGAACCGGTCTGGGCCATCGGCACCGGTAGAAACGCCACGCCGGATCAGGCCCAGCAGGCACATGCCTTCATCCGCGGCCGGATCAAGAACATGTTCAACGATGCTACGGCGGCATCCCTTCTCATTCAGTACGGCGGCAGCGTCAAGCCGGATAATGCTGCGTTACTGATGCACCAGCCCGACGTAGACGGTGCTCTGGTCGGCGGCGCGAGCTTGCAGGCAGAGCAGTTTCTGGCGATAGTGCGCGGGGCAGTGGCGTAGAAGGTTCGCATATCGACTCGACTTTCTGCTAAGATTGAATGGGAGTATGTCGCTAACCAGCCTGTCTGAATTGAGAGGAAAAAGCAGATGGTTTCTACTCAGCTTCACACCCCGGCAGAAATTGCTCGTCGTGGCCAGGAAATCTACGACACGAACCTCCGCCCACTGGTCGAATCGAAGCACATGGGCCAGTTTCTGGTTGTTGACATCACAACGGGCGGCTTTGAGATTGCCGAGGATGATTTGACGGCCTCCGATCGCGCACTCGCCAAAAACCCGGATGCCGTTCTCTATGGCTTACGTATCGGTTCTCCTGCCGCCTATCGGCTGGGCGGAAGTTTTCTGGTGAAAGAGTCATGCCATGCTGCATGGATATCGGCTAACAGTTGATGTCGTGGATGGGGGTCAAGTCAGTATCGAGGAACTGCCGTGAATTGCCCGGGCATTGAGAATTAGCTGGAGGCAATATGAATTCCGCCTTGGTGGAAACGAGCATCTATCTGCGACCCGAGCTAGCCGGAATACGAATGTCTCCGGAAGAATTCGATGCCGTCGAAGAGTGTGAGGAAGGCTATCACTACGAACTTATCAACGGAGTGCTTATCGTGTCACCCCCAGCACTGGAAGCGGAACGCGGCCCCAATGATTTCTTGGGTTACTGCCTCAACAACTATCGCTACCAGCATCCGCAGGGAACCGCGCTCGATGACACCCTGCCCGAGCAAACCGTGGTAACCCATGAAAACCGCCGCCGCGTTGACCGCGCCATCTGGGCCGGACTGGGCCGTGTGCCTGATCCAGTCGTTGATATACCCACGATTGCCGTCGAGTTCGTCTCCGAGGCCAAGCGCGACTGGCAGCGCGACTACGTGGACAAACGGCGTGAGTACATGGAAGTCAAGATCGCGGAATACTGGATCATCGACCGATTCCGCCGCAGGATGACGGTGATTATCAATCACCCAGACGGACCGGTGGAGAAGGTCATTCAAGAAAACGAAGTCTATTCCACGCCATTGCTGCCCGGATTTGAACTGCCGCTTGCTCAAGTTCTGGCAGTGGCGGATCGGTGGCAGTGAGAAGAGGTGTAGACGTTTGCTTGAGGTTCAAGTATCCCAGAGCAGCTATCGCCAAGAGCATCTGTCCGATCATCATGCCGTGGCGATGCCAGTATAGACTCCGCAGAGCCTAGAGTTCATGGCTCGGCGTACTTCTTGCCCTAAGGTGTTAGGAATCGGTTGTCGGGAAAGTCCGATCAAGGAGGCGTTTGCGGTATTCGAGGTCAGTCGCCGCTCGGTACACGGCGGGCTCATGATACTTGCGGAAGTTAGACAACCGCTGGTGCTTGCACTCATCCAAGATCGCCTCCTGCCAACCTTCCAGCACTTTAGGGTCGAAGTTGAACTTGGATGCCATGCTGAAGCTGACGAAACGCGGAACATTATCTGCTGTTTCACCCGAGAAGCCCGGATCGAACGAGCTATGCCGAATGGCGCCTGGCAGATAGTCGATGCGATCCTTAAGGGACGAGGGGAGGATCAATTCCACCACGGCATGACCGGGCGGGTTGGTGTAGTCGGGCATGAGCCAGCTCTTCTCGTGCTGCCCCTCGTCGATGCGGAACGCAGTGAGAACGTAGCGTCTATTGATTGTTACCGGGAGGAAGTTGCCCTGCGGAATTGACATCACAAGTCTGTCATCGTCTTCAACCAGGCCCGCCACCTCGATCAATTCTTTCGCCAAGTCGAGCCAACTTTCCGCCCATTGGCGATCTGGGGCAAGGCGAAGGCGGATAACAAGCCGCTTCTCGGCGTCAGGGCTTCCGCAGACCGACTGCAGCCGGCGCAGCTGCGAAGTTATGCCTGGGAATGCGCAGGGCAACAGGATCGTGCTGACCGATGGAACCGGCGGCGGTATCGTCGTCGCACAGGAACGCAAGTCTGCTTCGGCTACGGGAGTTGTGCAGTCCCACAGCATGTCAAACCATACGCGCAGTTCTTCGACTTGCTCGCAGCCATCGAACAGAACCGAGACCTCGACGCGACGCGTGATGCCCTTCTCCGTGAAATTGGCTGAGCCGGTCAGCGCCTGCGTCCCGGCGATCAGAACTTTGGCATGTAGGTCTTTGCAGTGTCGAACGCGCTGTCGATTCGCCAGAATGAAGTCTACGATTCGGCCCCGGGATTCGTGGTCTTGCGAGGTGAGCCACTCCTGAACGTCGGTCAGCAATCGCCAAGCGTTGCTTCGTTCGATGATGCGCTGGACGTAAGAAAGCCCAAGGTAGGGGCAGGCAATCTGAAGGTCCTGGCCTTCGGTCATGTCCATGATAGCCGTATCAAAAGGCGAGGCTGCTCCGGTCATGCTATCGGGAGTGTGGTAGATTAGTCGAGCTGTCATGAGCATTCCTCATGCTGCTACTCGCTACTGCGGCAGAAACCATTGTCCTTTGCTCATCTCCTGTACTTCGTGTTGTCGGACAGCGTCTGCCTGGATGGCCTCACCCTTGCCACAATATCGTGGACAGCCGCAGATCATATGGCACCAGATCATCCGGGCGGTCGGCCCACAAGCGGAGAGAGGCCATTTCTCGATCCAGTGCGACTGCATCGGGCTTGAGCGTTTTCAGTTGGTCGTGGGTAAACCAGCTTGCGAGATCCAACTTGCGAGCGAACTTGTTCGGGGTATTCGGATAAGCAACCAAGGAAACCTGAGGCAGAGCGACGTGCAGTTGGAGCCAGCCGTTATCCATCATGAAACGAACCCACTTGTCTTCAATCCACTGCCTGTATTCCGCAACACGGCTGCGAACCTCTTTCAAGATGTTAGCCGGGATCTTGCCGACCGGCTGAATGACTCTTCTCCCCTTTTCCTCCAGCCAGAGCTTGTAACGATGCTTCGGTTCTTTCGGATCGATCGTTTGCAGATGCATTCTCTGATCTTCTCGGGAGTACCAACCCCAATTCGATCCTTTCGGTACGTTTCTGAGCAGAATGGGCATGGCAGTCGTCGGTCCTCCTGTCCGGGCCACTGATTTCGCTAAACGGACTTTTCTCGATGTCTGCATATGGACCTCACGAGCAAATCTCCCCGACCCGATAATAACAGAGTGGACGAAAGGAGACAATAAACAGGAGTGACTATTCTCCCAGCGCCTTATCCCCAATATCCCCCCGATAAAACGCCCCCTGAAAATGTATCCGCGCCACCGCCTCGTAAGCATTGCGCTTGGCGTCCGCCAGCGTGTCGCCCAGTGCCGTCACTCCAAGCACTCGGCCGCCGTCGGTCACCGGGAAATTGTTTTCCAGCTTCGTGCCGGCGTGAAAGACCTTTACGTTGGGTAGCTTCGCCGCCTCGGCAAGACCGGTGATGACCTTGCCCTTGGAGTAGTTGCCGGGATACCCTTGACTGGCCATCACCACGCAGACCGCCGGTCGCGGATCCCACTCCAGGCGGCTCTCCGGGAACTCGTCGAGCCGGTCATCGACGACCGCTTCGAGCAAATCGAGCAAATCAGTGCGCAGACGCATGAACATCGGCTGAGTTTCCGGATCGCCGAACCGGCAGTTGTATTCCAAAACGCGCGATCCCTGGTTCGTCACCATGATGCCGGCATAGAGCACGCCCCGGAATGCTCGCCGGCTGCGCTTCATCGCGTGGACCGTGGGGATCAGAATGGATTCCTCGATGGTTTGGAGCAATTCCGGCGTCGCCAGCGGCGTAGGGCAGTAAGCGCCCATGCCCCCGGTGTTGGGACCCTTGTCGTTATCGTGGGCGGCCTTGTGATCCTGTGTCGGAGCCAACGGTACAATCGCTCGCCCGGATACCAGGGCCAGAATGCTCAGCTCTTCACCTTCCATGCGCTTTTCGATCACCACGCGCCGGCCCGCTGCTGGGCCGAATTCCTCGCGTACCATGATGCGGTCGATAGCCGTCAGGGCTTCCTCCGTCGTGGAACAGACGAGGACGCCCTTGCCGGCGGCCAGGCCGTCCGCCTTGACGACAACGGGATACTCACGAGTCTGGATGTAAAGACGGGCCGGCTCCGGATGATCGCAAACTCGAAACTCGGCAGTCGGCACATCGGCATTGCGCATGAGTTGCTTGGCGAACGCCTTGCTCGCTTCGATCTGAGCCGCCGCTCGCGACGGACCGAAAATGCGCAGACCAGTTTTTTGAAAAGCATCGACGATGCCAAGCGCGAGAGGCTCTTCCGGACCCACCACGGTCAGACCGATATCCTCTTTTTTGGCGAAACGGATGAGGTGGTCGATGTCGTTAGCCCCGATGGGCACGTTGACGCCGTCCTCCGCGGTGCCGGCATTGCCGGGGACGCAGTAAACCCGCTCCGCCCGCGGCGATTGCGCCAGCTTCCACACCAGGGCATGCTCACGGCCGCCCTTGCCGATGACCAGGACCTTCATGCACAGGCTCCTTTGGGAGCTATTCTATCAAACAGCTTCGCGGTCTCATTCCTGGGAGTTTTGCGGTTTCGCGCTGCTCGAACTCTTGCAGCTTCTCCACTCTCAATCGTTGGCAGTAATCCCCAAAGCACTCGCCCGCTTTGCGGTCCTTTTTGAAGTGCTCCAGCAGAGTGACCAGCATCGGCACTATCTCCGCCATCGGCACCAAATCCTTGAACTGGAAGTTGAGCCGATGCCCCAGTACGTGACCGCCCAGGAAAATCGTGTACTTGTCACCGCTACGGCCGACGATGCCGATGTCGCTCTGGTAGGGACGGGCGCAGCCGTTCGGGCAGCCGGTCATGCGGACAGTCAGCTTTTCGTCTTGCAGGCCGAGGCGCTTCAACTCGGCTTCCAACTGGTCGATCATGCCAGGGGAAACTCGCTCGGATTCGCTGAGCGCCAGGCCGCAGGTAGGCAGCGCGGGGCAGGCCATGCTCAATTTCTGCAAGGTCGAGAGTTGATCGGGCCGCGCGATGCCGAACTCCGCCAGCGTCTTCTCGATCTCGCGCTTGGTGCCCGCATCGAAGCCGCACAGCAGAATGTCCTGCATCGGCGTCACACGGATGTCCGACTGGAGCCGCTCGATCAACATGCGCAGGCCGGTGCGCAATCGCATCGAGCCTTCGTCCTTCACCCGGCCGTTCTCCACGCTGATGCCGTAGTACCACTTGCCGTTGCCCTGGGGATGCCAGCCAAGATGAGCATCGCAGCCGCTCACCTCGACGGGCCGCGGCTCATGCAGAACGCCGCCGATGTATTCACTTAGTACCTTGCGGAACTTCTCGACGCCCCAGTCGTGGACCACGTACTTGAGGCGAGCGCGCTTACGGTCGGCCCGGTTGCCGTGGTCGCGGAACAGTTTCACCACTGCCTCGGCCGTACCCACGACGGCGTTGGCCGGCACAAAGCAGATCGGTTTCGCCAGGTGCGCGAAGGTATTCTCGTTGCCGTGCGTCCTCCCCATGCCGCCGCCGGCCAGGACGTTGTAACCGATGATCGTGCCGTTCTCCACAATCGCCAGCAGCCCAAGGTCCTGAGCGTAGATGTCGATGCAGTTGTCTTCCGGCAGGGTCAGACCCGTCTTGAACTTGCGCGGCAGATAGACCTTGCCATAGAGCGGTTCCACGTCGTCGGCCTTCTCCCCACCGTTCGGTGGGGCGTTGACCAGCTCACCGTCGAGCCAGATTTCATGGTAGGCCCGGCTGCGCGGAGCCAGATTGGCGGCCAAGAGCGCGGCAGTTTCCTGCAACTGGGCATGTACGCCGTCCTGGCAATGGGGCGCCGGGCACGCCATCACATTGCGTTCCACGTCGCCGCAGGCGCCGAGAGTGGAAAGCAAGCACTCGTTGATGCCGGCGATGGTCTCTTTCAGATGACTCTTGAGGACGCCGTGGAGCTGGATGCCTTGCCGCGTCGTGAAGCGCAGCGTGCCGCTGGCGTGAGTGCCGGCAATGTCATCGATGGCGAGATACTGCTTCGCCGTCATCCGGCCGCCGGGGATCTTGCACCGGACCATAAACATGTACTGCTTGCCGACGCCTTCCTTGTGGCGGGCCTTGCGGGCGTCGCGGTTTTCCTGCTGATAGGCGCCGTGAAACTTGAGAAGCTGCGTATTCTGAGCGCTGAAGTGATCGCTGTCCTGGACCAGCTCCTCGGCAATGGTGCCGCGCAGTTGCTGGCTCTTCTCTTTTATCTCTTCGGCCGCCGAGCGCTTCGGCGGCGCTTGGGGAGCCGCATCTTTCGTTGTTGATGGGACGTGCGTTTCGATAGACATGATTGCTCCCTGGGCTGGTTCATGCGAGGCCATAAGACCGTCATACTCCATCAACTTTACGTATTCACAGCCGGAAAATCCAGACTTCTCCGCCTATCTTCTGCCTCTTATCGGCTCAACCGAATGCCATGTTGAGCTTTCTGCCGACAAGAAAAGGAGAAGACCCCCAGGCGAGCGGGGATGTAACCTGAACATCTCACCACAAAGGCACAAAGAACACAAAGAGGAAAGCCAGGCAGAGTCTTACAGAACAGAAAACACCTGAAGTGCATCGACAGTGCGTGAACCGACCTGTCACATCTTCTCTTTTGTCTTCTTTCTTCTTTGTGTTCTTTGTGCCTTTGTGTTGAGAAATCTTCCAAGGAGTGCGCGATGGTCCAGAACACAACGACTGCCACGCTCAATCTCGGCTTTCTCACGATCCTGCACGAGCCGACCGGTTATCTCGGCGGCTACCTGGTGACAAACAACTGGGGCCGGCCGCTCGAATTCCGCCTCAGCACCGCCGTGCAGCCCAATCGCGTGCAGCAAGTCCTTTACGGCGCCACGCTCCAACCGTACATCTTTGCCGACGTCATTGGCAAGACTCTGGTTGAAAAGACCGGCCTGACTGTGCAGATGATCGTCACGGACCGTGAACCAGCCCTCGATCTGCGCACGCCTTCAGGTGCCCGTCCTGTGGTTGGCCAAATCGGACGATCCCCTGGCCCAGACCTTGATCGCCAGCGGTGTCTGTGCCAGGCCGGCGGATGGACAGCGCGGGCCGCTGTTGTGCCATCCACGCTTCGCCGACGACCTGGCCGTTATCCATGAGCTGCTCCAACGTATCGAGAGCACAATGGACCTGGGCGAGCCTTTCAGCCGCATCCACGAAGCCATCAGCGAGGCACGCAAGATGGGAGCCGGCGGCGGCAGCAGCCGCATGACAGCGTGACAAGATGACAAGGTGACAGGGTGACAAGGTGACAAGGTGACAGGGTGATCCGTAGCCGCATTCGCAAGAATGCGGGTTGACACCATGCCCCGCATTCTTGCGAATGCGGCTACGGTGCGAAGTGGTGATGGACGGTGCCATGGAAGAGGTAAGCAAACAAGATGCCCCATCAGTCGCGCCGCCGCAAGCATCTGTAGTCAAGCCCCCTGTCACCCTGTCACCCTGTCACCCTGTCACCCTGTCACCCTGTCACCCTGTCACCCTGTCACCCTGTCACCCTGTCACCGCATCTCCTGATGAACTCCAAGCAAGTACCCGCGAGATCAAACTACTAACAGACCCCCCCTGGGTGCGCTCCTGGGCAAACTCCCCCTGGAGGTCACGACCGAAGGCTGGCGCTTCCCCGCTCCACCTGTAGAGCAGCCGATCAACTCCAAGCCACGCCTCTTCACGCCCGCCAACCCTCCCGACCCGCCAGCACTCACCACTCACCACTCACCACTCACCACTCACCACATCCGCCTCCACCCTCCCCACGACATGGTCCTCGTCAAGGACCGTCTGCTCTACGTCTTGCAGCCGCCGCTGGAATGCTTGTTCGCCGGCAAACAGATTCATCTATCCTGCCAACCATATCCCTATCAGCTGGAAGGCATCGCCTTCCTCATGCCCCGCCACGCCGCGCTGCTGGCCGACGAGATGGGGCTGGGCAAAACCATGCAGACGATCCTGGCCCTGCGTCTGCTCTTCCATGCGGGCCTGATTCGCAAGGCTCTGCTCATCTGCCCCAAACCGTTGATGCACAACTGGTCGCACGAGCTGCACACCTGGGGAGAGGATGTCCCCTTCGAGGTGATCGGCGGCGATGCCGACGCCCGCCGGGCGAGCTGGCTCGTGTCGAACTGTCCTCTCAAGCTCGTCAACTACGAACTGCTGACACGCGACGCCGAACTCGTGGCGGATGAACGAGTCAGCTTCGATGTGGTCGTGCTTGACGAGGCCCAACGCATCAAGAACCGCGAGTCGAAGACGGCCCGCGTGGTCCGTGACATTCGCCGGGAACGGAGCTGGGCACTCACCGGCACGCCTATCGAGAATCGGCCCGAAGACCTCGTCAACCTGTTCGCCTTTGTCGATGCCGATCGCATTCCGTCTGAGACGCCGGCCAAGCGATTGCCGCAACTGACCGCGGACTGCATCCTGCGCCGCACCAAGGAGGACGTGCTCCCCGACCTGCCCCCCAAGACCGTCCGCGACGCTTACCTGGACCTGACGCCGGCGCAGCGCTCGGCTTATGAACTGGCCGAGAAGGAAGGAGTTGTTCGCCTCAACGCCCTGGGGGACACGATCACCGTCCAGCACATCTTCGAGCTGGTCTTGCGTCTCAAGCAGATTTGCAACTTCGATCCGCTGACGGGGCAGAGCGCCAAGCTGGAACAGTTGCAAGCCGACCTGGCCGAGGTGACCGAGAGCGGCCGCAAGGCCGTCGTCTTCTCCCAATGGGTTGAGCCGCTCGAATTCCTGGCAAAAGCCTTGGCCCGTCTAGGACCGTTGCAGTTCCACGGCCGCGTGCCGGCACGGGATCGGCCCGCTGTGCTGCAACGCTTCCAGAATGACCGCCGCAAGCATGTCCTGCTGATGAGTTACGGCACCGGCAGCGTGGGATTGAATTTGCAATTCGCCAATTACGTGTTCCTCTTCGACCGCTGGTGGAACCCCGCCGTCGAGGACCAGGCCGTCAACCGGGCACACCGCATCGGCCAGCGCGAGCCGGTCTTTGTGACACGTTTCGTCACACCGGGAACCATCGAAGGCCGCATCGCCGAAGTGCTGGACCGAAAACGTCAGATGTTCAACGAGTTGATCGAGCAGAACGAAGCGCCGCCGGCACTGGGATTGAGCGAAGAGGAGATCTTCGGCCTGTTCAACATCCACACCCGGCCGAGAAAAGCAGCCTGAGCGACCGTGCGCGAATGCCCGCGCCTGCAACCCTGTTCCAGTACAAAACATCATCATCGTTTAGCGCATCGTTTAGCCGCGACCCGCAGGGGAGCGCCAGCGCAATCGCGCCTGTCACAACCACCTGTTCCAGTACAAAACATCATCATCGTTTAGCCGCGACCCGCAGGGGAGCGCGAGCGCAATCGCGCCTGTCACAACCGCCTGTTCCAGTACAAAACATCATCATCGTTTAGCGCATCGTTTAGCCGCGACCCGCAGGGGAGCGCGAGCGCATCACCCACATCAACCCTCCCATCCAATACATCCCCCGCCGCATTGCTCGGCCGTGGCTTCAGGTCGAACAAAAAATCATTCCCCTGAGCATCCGTCCCCCCCAGCGCCGTCCATGCGCTCCCGGCATTCTGCATCAGGTTAATGATCGCCGCCCCCGCCGGTGCATCCGGCTTGACATGGAACGTAATCAGCGCCAGACTGCCACCGGACCACTCACCACTCACCACTCCACCACTCACCACTCCACCACTCACCACTCCACCACTCACCAGTCCGCGATACCCACTGATGTAAATGATCCCCGCCGCCCGGTCGATATTGACCGTGAAGTTGTCGAACGATTCCGTCAGACTGCCACGCACCACATCCGCCGCCGAAACCACATCCAACCTGCTCGTGTCGTAGGAAATAACCAGGTTCACCGACCCCACCCCAGCGAGCCGGGGGGTTAACCCCCCCGGATCAACATTCACCGGCACCACCACCCCCGCACTTTCACCACTCACCACTAACCACTCACCACTCACCTTTCCGATACTCACCACCGGGTCCGGCCCCGCAATCCCCGGCGTCACTGCCGGCAGCACGGGTATATTCGACTGCGTTATCCCCACCGCTTGCCGAGCTATCTGCAAAGCGTCCAAACCGGTGAGCTGATTGTCGCCATTCACGTCCCCGACGATCAGCGGATCGGCCAGCACCCACTGCCGGAAGCCCGGATCAAGCCCGACCGCCACCCGCGAAATGCGCTGAGCATCCAAACCCGTGTAGATTCCATCGCCCGTGGCGTCGCCCAGGAAGCCCGCAACATGGATGGCGGCGTCGTCGATGGCCAGGCCATTGCCGCTCGTGAAGCTACCGTTGTTGATGTTGATGTCTTGCAAATCGAGGATTTCCTTCGCCTGGTATCCCGCTGTGCTCGGCACGGACGCCGTCAAGGTCGCGAAAATAGCGTCGCCACCCGCATCCAGGATCAGCCCGCTGGAACTAAAGGTCACAATGGCGAAGCCGGAAGTGCTCGTCGTATCGACCGTGCCGGGCATGTTAGTGATGGTCAGCAGGTCCGGGTTGTACGCCAGGTTCAACGTCACCGAAGTTACGGTGACCGCCGTGCTCCCATTGTTGAGCAACCGCAGCGGAATCCCATCCGTCCCATTCACCGCCTGCCCCGGCCCCCGCGCAAAGTCCGGCAAGCTAACGACCACCGCGTTGGGCGGGTTATCCACCACGAACGTCGTGACGAAATCATCATCCGGCGTCCCGTCGGCGTTGCCGTCGAGCAGGTGCCCGCTGGTATCCTGGAACCCGTTCGTGGCGCTGCGGAGCGTGACGGTATAGGTACCGTTGGGCAGCACGCCAAACAGTGGCGAGCCGGGGGTGTTAGCCCCCGGAGGTTCGACCCCGGTCTGTCCGGTCTGGATAAACGTGATGCGCGTGGCACCGTTGGAACCGGAAGGCCCAGCGACGGCATCCACCACCAGCGAACCGCTGATGGGACCCGTGGCCGTGCCGGTTAGCGTAACATCGGCAGGTCCCAGGTTGCCGGTACTATTGTCGTAGAGATTCAGGATGGGGGTGAAAGCACCGCCGAGGTTGAGGGTGTGGTTGAACACGGCGGTAAAGCCCGTGCTGGTGGCGGTGAACGATGTGACGATCGCTCCGTCATTGACCACCTGGCTCAGCGGCGCGGCCGTACTGCTGCTGAAGTTGGCATCGCCGTTATACACCGCCGTGATTGTATGGCTGCCTACCGACAGGCTCGTGGTTATGACGGTGGCCGTGCCGCTGCCGTTTAGCGTGCCGGTCCCCAGCGACGTGCTGCCGTCGCTGAACGTCACAGTTCCCGTCGGCCACTGACCACTGACCACTGACCCCTGACCACTGCACGTCGCCGTGAACGTCACGCTCTGGCCGTACACCGACGGATTCGCCGAAGATGTCAGCTCCGTTGTTGTTTCCGCACGGAAGTTGGCCAGGGAATTGATTTCATCGTTGCTCAGATAAACCGCCGCCTGCCCGCCGAAGCCCGACGGTGTCACCAAAGCATTCGCCGCCGCTATGGCATCCGCCCGCCAGGTGCTCAAGATCGTGAACGACGCCAGCCGAACCGTCGCACCGGGCTTTACCGTGATGGTGTAAGTCCAGTCGATATTGTCGCCGGTCACGTTGACGGCGGTCGGCTTCAGCCCGAAAGGCCCGTGAATGTAGTGGATGATGGCCGGCGTGCCCGTGCCATCGGCATCATCCGTGCCGATCCACTGATCGTTGACGTCCGGCGTCGTGCCGCCGTCGGGGGTGAAGACAGTCGTGGCTGCATCCGAGCCAAGGTTGCCGACGATATGCACCGTGGTCGTAATCGGGCTGTCGGTCGGGTTCTCGAAGACATCGACAGTCCGGGCGAAATCCTCGGAGCCTGTGTTCGGCACGGTGATCTCGCGGTGGACGTTAAGCCCGGCCAGGGTTTGCACCGGAGTGACCACGGTCCGCCCGCCATCGAACAGGAAGGTTTGTTCTTGCCCCATGGCGCCGGCATCGGGTTGGAAATCGCTCCCGCCCACCTGCAAGCGGTTGTCGCCGTCGAAGGCATTTCTGGTCCCTTGCAGGAACTGGCCCGCGCCCACGCCGGTCTCGCGGATGTCAAACAGGAAACTGTTCGGCGTGTACAAGTTGGCGACCGGCGGTCCATTGCCCAGCAGTACGCCCACGGTGTTGCTGTCAGAGTTGGCGACGACGAGATCGAGATATCCATCCTTGTTCACATCCGCCACTGCCACTGATTGAGTATTAGACCCGCCGGCGGCAAACGCGGTTGCTGTCCCGAACTCGCCCGTACCATAGCCCGGCACCACGCTCACGTTGGCGTAGTTCGCGTTAGCGACGACAAGGTCAGGGTTGCCGTCCTTGTTCACATCCGCCACCGCCACCGAGACATTATAATACTGCGCCGGATGCGAAGGGGATGACGCTGCCGAAATCGCCTGTCCCGCTGCCCAGCAGCACGCCGACGTTGCCGCTGTAATAGTTGGCGACGACGAGGTCAAGGTTGCCGTCCTTGTTCACATCCGCCACCGCCACCGAGTAAGGATAATCCCCGCCGGAAGGGAAGGTGGTGGCACTGCCGAACCCGCCCGCCCCATTGCCCAGTAGCACGCCCACGGTAGAGCAGTATAGGTTGGTAACGGCGATGTCGGTGTTGCCGTCCTTGTTCACATCCGCCACAGCCACCGAGTAAGGTGAAGACCCACCAGAAGCAAAGGTGGTGGCGCTGCCGAACTCGCCTGTGCCATTGCCCAGCAGCACGCCCACGGTGTTGCTGCCAGAGTTGGCGACGACGATGTCAGGGTTGCCGTCCTTGTTCACATCCGCCACAGCCACCGAGTAAGGAGACCCGCCGGAAGGGAATGTGGTGGCGCTCCCGAACCCGCCCGCCCCATTGCCCAGCAACACGCTAACGGTGTTGCTGCCTAGGTTGGCGACGACGATGTTGGGGTTGCCGTCCTTGTTTACATCCGCCACAGCCAGCGAGTAAGGTCCAGACACGCCGGAGGTAAAAATCGTAGGCGCTGCCGAATCCGCCTGTCCCATTGCCCAGCAATACTGCCACGGTGTTGCTGCCGAAGTTGGCGACGGCGATGTCGAGGTTGCCGTCCTTGTTTACATCCGCCACAGCCACCGATTGAGGCCTACCGCCACCGGAGGCGAAAGGTGTGACGCCGCCGAACTCGCCTGTCCCGCTGCCCAGCAGCACGCCCACGTTGCTGCTGGTCACGTTGGCGACGACGAGGTCCAGGTTGCCGTCGTTGTTCACATCCGCCACCACCACCGAGGCAGGTTGATACCCGCCGGAAGCGAAGTTGGTGGCGTTGCCGAACCCGCCCGTCCCGGTGCCCAGCAGCACGCCCACGTTGCTGCTGGTCATGTTGGCGACGACGAGGTCCAGGTTGCCGTCCTTGTTCACATCCGCCACCGCCACCGAGTGAGGAGAAGACCCGCCGGAGGCAAAGGTGGACGCGCTGCCGAACCCGCCCGTCCCGGTGCCCAGCAGCACGCCCACGTTGTCGCTGTTACAGTTGGCGACGACGATGTCAAGGTTGCCGTCCTTGTTCACATCCGCCACCGCCACCGAGAAAGGAATAAACCCACCAGAGGCAAAGGTGGCTGCGCTACCGAAGCCCCCCGTCCCGCTGCCCAGCAAAACGCCCACGTTGTCGCTGCCATAGTTGGCGACGACAAGGTCGAGGTTGCCGTCCTTGTTCACATCCGCCACCGCCACCGAGAAAGGTTGAGACCCGCCGGAGGCGAAGGCGGTGGCGCTACCGAAGGTCCCCGTCCCGGTGCCCAGCAGCACGCCCACGTTGTCGCTCCAACGGTGGGCGACGACGAGGTCGAGGTTGCCGTCCTTGTTCACATCCCCCACCGCCACCGAGACAGGACAAGACCCGCCGGAGGCGAAGGTGGTGGCGCTGCCGAACCCACCCGTGCCGTTGCCCAGCAGCACGTCCACGTTGTCGCTGTTCCAGTTGGCGACGACGAGGTCGAGGTTGCCGTCCTTGTTCACGTCCGCCACTGCCACCGAGACAGGCCCAGACCCGCCGGAGGCAAAGGTGGTGGCGCTGCCGAACCCGCCTGTCCCATTGCCCAGCAAAACGCCCATGTTGTTGCAGCCATAGTTGGCGACGACAAGGTCGAGGTTGCCGTCGCCGTTGAAGTCGCCATAGGCCACGGATTCAGCGCCCGTTCCCCCTGGATTGAGTCCGTATTGGCTAAACGCCAGGGACGGCGGTATACCGGACACCACGAAATCCCTCACGTAATTCCCCCCCGGCGTGCCATCCCCATCACCGTCAAGCGGGTTGCCCGTCGTCGTGTCGGTGATCGTGTCCTTGACCGTCAGCCGATAGACGCTCTCCGGCAAGGCAGCGAAGCTGAGCGTGGCTGTAGTTCCGGTGTAGATGACAGTGTGTGGCATGTGAATATCATCTTCCGTGCCCAGCAAGCCGTCAGCTCCCACGCTCTGCAAATCATAATTGCCGGGTATGTCGCCGCCGAATACCGGGCCGCTGAAGTCAACCAGTAGGCTGGTGGTGCCACCAACCACGACGCCGGGGCCTGCCAAAGCCGGAGTGTTGACAAAGAAGCTGCTCTGGTAGGCGCCGATGTCCGGGTTGCTGGTTGGGCGAGGATAGCCGCGTTGGTCGGTGGTGATACCGTCAACGATCTCGCCGGCGCTGAGAGCCGGGCTGTCCACCAGCAAGGCCATGGTCTGAGTAGGCCCACCGTAATTGCCGAGCGGAGCCAGCAGGGGATCGATCGGGCTGCTGCTGGTGCCGACTTGATTGTGGTTGGCATCGCCGTTGCTGATGCCGGTCATGCCGGTGCCGTCGCCGATAAGGTTATAGGCGCTGTCGCTGGTGACGGGGCCGTAGATGTCCGAATGACCGGTGTTGCCGGCCACGATGGTACTGATCCACCGTTAGCGTGCCACCGTTGTAGATGCCGCCGCCATTCTGTGGCGGAGTTGCCGGAGAGGGTGGAGTTACTCACCGTCAGCGTGCCACCATTGTAGATGCCGCCTCCGTTGCCGCCGCCTCCGTACGACCACCCACTGGCGGAGTTGCCGGAGAAGGTGGAGTTGCTCACCGTCACCGTGCCACCGTTGTAGATGCCGCCGCCTTCTCCTCCCCCGGCCCCCCACCGGCGGAGTTGCTGGAGAGGGTGGAGTCACTCACTATCAGCGTGCCACCGTTGTAGATGCCGCCGCCGCATCTCCGTACGGCCACCCACCAGCGGAGTTGCCGGAGAGGGTGGAGTTGCTCACCGTCACCATGCCCCAGTTTTCGATGCCGCCGCCGTCTCCGGCGGAGTTGCCGAAGAGGGTGGAGTTGCTCACCGTCACCGTGCCACCGTTGTAGATGCCGCCGCCTTCTCCTCCCCCGGCCCCCCACCGGCGGAGTTGCCGGAGAGGGTGCAGTCACTCACTATCAGCGTGCCACCGTTGTAGATGCCGCCTCCGTTGCCGCCGCCTCCGTACGACCACCCACTGGCGGAGTTGCCGGAGAAGGTGGAGTTGCTCACCGTCACCGTGCCACCGTTGTAGATGCCGCCGCCGTTGCCGCCCCCCGGCCCCCCACCGGCGGAGTTGCTGGAGAGGGTGCAGTTGCTCACTATCAGCGTGCCACCGTTGTAGATGCCGCCGCCTCCTCCTCCGTACGGCCACCACTCACCGGCGGCGTAGTTGCCGGAGAGTGTGGAGTTGCTCACCGTCAGCGTACCACAGTTGTAGATCCCGCCACCGCCGCCGCTCGTGTACCCATTGCTGATGGTCAGTTCTTCCAGGGTGGCGGTTGTGCCCGCTGCCACCGTGAAGACCGAGAAGTCCGACCCGCTGCCGCCGCCCTCCACGGTCAGAGGGACTGCTGGGCCAACGATGATGATCGACTCGCCGGGGGTAGTGTTTTCAAGGTTCAGCGTGCCTGCCAGCCCGATCGTCTGCGGCGTCGCGAAGACCGTTGGATCGAAGCTAATGGTGAAGAGGGTGCCGCTGGTGTCGCTGTCCGCCTGGGCCACCGCATAGGGCAGGCTGCCGATTACCGCGCTAGAATTGCTGGTATTGATAACGGTGTAGAACGGAGTCTGGTAGGCCCCGATGTCGGGGTTGATCGCCGGGCGGGGATAGCCGCGCTGGTCAGTGGTGATTCCATCGACGATCTCGCCGGCGCCGATGGCCGGGCTGGCCGCCTGCAACCGCATGGTCTGGGTAGGACCGCCGTAATTGCCAAGTGGATCCAGCATGGGATCAATCGGATTGCTGCTGGTGCCGACTTGATTGTGGTTGGCATCGCCGTTGCTGATGCCGGTCATGCTAGTGCCGTCGCCGATAAGGTTATAGGCGCTGTCGCTGGTGACGGTGCCGGAGATGTCCGGATAACTGCCGGTGTTGCCGGCCACGATGGTGCTGAACAGCGTCACCGTGTCATAGTAGTTGCAGATGCCGCCGCCGTATTCGGCGGAGTTGCCGGAGAGGGTGGAGTTGCTCACCGTCACCGTGCCATAGTTGCAGATGCCGCCGCCGTACCATTCAGCGGAGTTGCCGGAGAGGGTGGAGTTGCTCACCGTCACCGTGCCAGTGTTGTAGATGCCGCCGCCGCTGTCATATTCGGCGGAGTTGCCGGAGAGGGTGGAGTTGCTCACCGTCACCGTGCCATAATCGTTGTAGATGCCGCCGCCGTCCCAACCGGCGGAGTTGCCAAAGAGGGTGGAGTTGCTCACCGTTAGCGTGCCATTGTTGTAGATGCCGCCGCCGGTGCCCGTCGGCAACCACCCACTGGCGCAGTTGCCGGATATGGTGCAGTTGCTCACCGTTAGCGTGCCACCGTTGTAGATACCGCCGCCATTGCTCGCATACCCATTGCTAATGGTCAGGTTCTCCAGGGTGGCCGTTGTGTTCTCTGCCACCGTGATGACCGAGAAGTCCGACTCGCTGCCGCCGCCCTGGATGGTCAGAGGGGCTGCCGGGCCAACGATGATGATCGACTCGCCGGGTGTGCCGTTGCCCAGGTTCAGCGTGTCTGCCAGCGCGATCGTCTGCGGCGTCGCGAAGGTTTGGCCGGGGTCGGCGGCGAAGGTAATAGTGATGCTGGTGCCACTGTTGTCGACGTCTGCCAAGTTGATGGCCTCACGTAGCGATAGCTGACCGGCGATGCCGCCCGGCTCGGCGGCCGTGGTAACCAGATAAGGATTGGTCTGGAAGGCGCCCACGTCCGGGTTGCTTGCCGGGCGCGGCTGGCCGCGCTGGTCAGTGGTGATGCCGTTGACGATCGCGCCGGCGCCGATAGCGGGGCTGCCCGACTGCAACACCATGGTCTGGGTTGGGCCGCCGTAATTGCCGAGCGGACCAAGCAGGGGATTGATCGGGTTGCTGCTGGTGCCAACTTGATTGTGGTTGGCATCGCCATTGCTGATGCCGGTCATGCCGGTGCCGATGCCGATGAGGTTGTAGGCGCTGTTGGCGGTGACGGTGCCGAAGATGTCCGGAATACCCCGGCCTGCCGTTGCCGGCCACGATGGTGTTGAACAGCGTTAACATTGAATTTGTGAAGATGCCGCCACCGTTAAAGCCGGCCCAGTTATTCAAGATGGTGGAATTACTCACTGTCACCGTACCACCGCTGTTGAAGATGCCGCCGCCGTTGCTATCAGGGGCAGAGTTGCCGAACAGAGTAGAGTTGCTCACCGTCACCGTACCACCGTCGTTGAAGATGCCGCCGCCGCCACCATAGCCGGCGTTGCCGGACAGAGTGGAGTTGCTCACCGTCAATGTGCCGGTGTTGTAGATGCCGCCGCCCACACGCCAATATCCGCTGCTGTTGTTGGACAAGGTCGAGTTGCTCACGGTCAGTGTGCCATCGTTGTGGATGCCGCTGCCGTTAGGCCCCAACGACATCACGAAGCCGTTGCTGATGGTCAGATTCTCAAGTGTGGCTGTCGTGTCCGCTGCCACCGTCAAGACCGAGAAGTCCGACCCGCCGCCGCCGCCCTGAATGGTCAGAGAGGCCGCCGGGCCGTTGATGATGATCCATTCGCCGGGTGTGGTGTTGGCGAGGTTCAGCGAGCCTGCCAGCGCGATAGTCTGGGGCGTCGCGAAGACCACGGGGTCGAAGTTAATGATAAAGGCGCCACCGCTGGTGTCGCTGTCTGCCAGGTTCAATGCATACGGCAGACTGCCCATTACCGTGCTGGAGTTGCTGGTATTGGTGATGGTATAGGTGGTGGTATAGGTGCTGCAGACACTCTGTACCACGCTGCCGCTGCTGCTGCTGAAGCTCGTGTCGCCGCTGTAGCTGGCCGTTATCGCGTGCTTCCCCACCGTGGTGAACACCGATGGCAATGTGGCCTGGCCGCTGCTCAGGCTCGCCGTGCCCAGCGACGTGCTGCCGTCCCTGAAGGTCACCGTTCCCGTCGGCCACTGACCACTGACCACTGACCACTGACCACTGCACGTCGCCGTGAACGTTAAGCTCTCGCCGATCACCGACGGATTCACCGAAGATGTCAGCACCGTTGTTGTTTCCGCTCGGAAGTTGGCCAGGGAATTGATTTCAACGTTGCTCAAGAAGGCCGCCGCCTGACAGCCGAAGCCGTCCGGTGTCACCAACGCATTCGCCGCCGCCATGGCGCCGGCCCGCGTCGTGCTCACGATCGTGAACATGGCCAGCCGAAGCGTTGTCCCTGGATTCACCGTGATGGTGTACGTCCAGTCAATATTGTCATTAAGGTCACCGGTCACGTTGACGGCGGTCGGCTTCAGGCCGGCAGGGCCGTGAATATAGTGGATGATGGCCGGCGTGCCGCTGCCGTCGGCATCATCCGTGCCGATCCACTGATCGTTGACATCAGGAATCGTATCCCCGTCCGAGGCGGCGAAGACGGTCGTTGCTGCATCGGAGCCTAAGTTGCCGACGATATGCACCGTGGTCGTGATTGGGCTACCGGTCGGGTTCTCGAAAACATCGACAGTCCGGGCGAAATCCTCACCCCTCTCCCCGCCTGAGGGGAGAGGGGCAGGGGTGAGGGGTACAGTGATCTCGCGGTGGACGTTAAGCCCGGCCATGCTTTGCACGGGGGTGACAACGGTCCGGCCATTATCCAACAGGAAGGTTTGTTCTTGCCCCAGGGGGCCGGAGTCGGGCTGGTAATTGCTGCCGCCGACTTGCAGGCGGCTGTAGCCGTCGAAGGCATTGTCGGTCCCTTGCAGGAACTGGCCCGCGCCCACACCGGTTTCCCGGATGTCAAACAGGAAATTGTTCGGTGTGTACAGGTTGACGACCGGCTCTCCGTTGCCCAGCAGCACGGCCACGTTGTTGCTGCCATAGTTGGCTACGACGAGGTCAAGGTTGCCGTCCTTGTTCACGTCCGCCACCGCCACCGAGTCAGGATTGTTCCCGCCGGAGGCAAAGGTGGTAGCGCTGCCGAACCCGCCCGTCCCATCGCCCAGCAAAACACCCACGTCGTTTCTGTAACCGTTGGCGACCACAATGTCGAGGTTGCCGTCCTTGTTCACATCCGCCACCGCCACCGATTGAGGATTACAGTCGCCGGAGGCGAAGGTAGTGGCGCTGCCGAACCCGCCTGTCCCATCGCCCAGCAGCACGCCCACGTTGTTGCCCCAAAGGTTCGCGACCACAATGTCGAGGTTGCCGTCCTTGTTAACATCCGCCACCGCCACCGATCGAGGATTAGGCCCACCGGAGGCGAAGGTGGAAGGACTGCCGAACTCGCCCGTGCCGGTCCCCAGCAACACGCCCACGTTGTCGCTCCAGTAGTTGGCGACGACGAGGTTGAGGTTGCCGTCCTTGTTCACATCCGCCACCGCCACCGAGTAAGTACCAGGACCGCCGGATGGGAAGGTCGTCACGCTGCCGAACCCGCCCATACCATTGCCCAGTAGCACACCCACGGTGTGGTCGTTGGCGACTACAATGTCGAGGTTGCCGTCTTGGTTCACATCAGCCACCGCCACCGATTCACTATAAGCCCCGCCGGTGGCGAAAGTGGCGGCGCTGCCGAACCCGCCCATCCCATCGCCCAGCAGCACGCCCACGTTGTTGCTCCAGTCGTTGGTGACTATAAGGTCGAGGTTGCCGTCCTTGTTCACATCCGCCACCGCCACCGAGACAGGATTATAGCCGCCGGAGGCGAAGGCAGTGACACTGCCGAACTCGCCCGTGCCATTGCCCAGTAGCACGCCCACGTTGGTGCTGTAAGCGTTGGCGACGACGAGGTTGAGGTTGCCGTCATGGTTCACATCCGCCACCGCCATCGAGTTAGGAGAAGAATCGCTGGAGGCAAAAGTGGTGGCGCTGCCGAACTCGCCCGTCCCATCGCCCAGCAGCACGCCCACGGTGTTGCTCGAACTGTTGGCGACGACGAGGTTGAGGTTGCCGTCGTTATTCACATCAGCCACCGCCACCGAGAAAGGACCAGACCCACAGGTAGCGAAGGTGGTGGCGCTGCCGAACCCTCCCATCCCATCGCCCAGCAGCACGCCGGCGTTGTTGCTGTTGGCGTTGGCGACGACGAGGTTGAGGTTGCCGTCCTGGTTCACATCCGCCACCGCCACCGAGACAAGCCCAGACCCGCCGGAGGCGAAAATGGTCGCACTGCCGAACGTGCCCGTCCCGCTGCCCAGCAGCACGCCCACGGTGCTGCTGCCCTCGTTGGCGACGACGAGGTTGAGGTTGCCGTCCTGGTTCACATCCGCCACCGCCACCGATTGAGGATTAGACCCGCCGGAGGCGAAGGTGGTCACGCTGCCGAACGCGCCCGTCCCAGTGCCCAGCAGCACGCCCACGTTGCCGCTGTTGTAGTTGCCGACGACGAGGTTGAGGTTGCCGTCCTGGTTCACGTCCGCCACTGCCACCGAGTAAGGCTCAGACCCGCCCGTGGCGAAGGTGGTGGCGCTGCCGAACGCGCCGGTCCCAGTGCCCAGCAGCACGCCTACGTTGTTACTGTCCCAGTTGGTGACGACGAGGTTGAGGTTGCCGTCGTTGTTCACGTCCCCCAGCGCGACTGAGGGACAGTTAGACCCGCCGGTGCCGTAGAGCTTGGCCCTGCCGAACTCGCCCGACCCATCGCCCAGCAGGACGCCCACGTTGTTGCTCCAAGCGTGGGCGACTACAATGTCGAGGTTGCCGTCGTTGTTCACATCCCCCACCGCCACCGAGATAGGATAAGACCCGCCGGAGGCGAAGGTGGTCGCACCACCGAACCCGCCCGTCCCATTGCCCAGCAGCACACCCACGGTGTTACTCCAAGAGTTGGCGACGACAAGGTTGAGGTTGCCGTCGCCGTTGAAGTCACCATAGGCCACGGATATAGGGTTCATTCCCCCTGGATTGAGTCCGCCCTGGCTAAATGCCATGGACGGCGGCACACCCGACACCACGAAGTCCCTCACGTAGTTCCCACCCACCGTGCCATCCCCATCACCGTCGAGGGGATTGCCAGCGCTGTCAGTGATGGTGTCCTTGACCGTCAGCCGATAGACGTCCTCGCCCAACGCAGCGAAGCTGAGCGTGGCTGTGGTCCCGGTGTAGCTGGCAGTGATTGTGGTGAGCGGATCATCCGCAGTGCCGAGCAGACCATCCGCGCCTACGCTGCGCAGCTCGTAATTGCCGGCTACGTCGCCGCCGAGTACCGAACGGCCGAAGTCAACCAGGAGACAGGTGGTGCCCTGGGCTACAACGCCGGGGCTTGGGGAAGGCGGGGTGCTGACGACAAACAGATAAGTAATTGTCTGCGCGTATGGTGCCGAAGTGCTGCTCAGGAAGTTGGTGTCCCCCGCGTAACTAGCGACGATGTTGTGAATCCCGCATGCCAAATTGGCAGTGCTATAAGTCGCGATGTCTCCACTCAGCATACCCGTCCCCAGCGACATGCTGCCGTCGCTGAACGTCACCGTGCCCGTTGGCCACTGACCACTGACCACTGACCACTGACCACTGCATGTCGCCGTGAACGTCACGCTCTGACCGTACACCGACGGATTGTCCGCGTTCGTCACCGTCGTCGTCGTGCGCGCCGGGTTGACAGTTTGCAGCACGCTGGCGCTGCTGATCGTATAGTTCGTGTCGCCGCTGTAGCTAGCCCAGATCGTGTGCGTGCCCACCGTGTTGACCACGCTTGACGTGGCGGCCAAGGTGGCCTGGCCGCTGCTCAGGCTCGCCGTGCCCAGCGACGTGCTGCCGTCGCTGAACGTCACCGTCCCCGTCGGCGGCGAAGCCGTTGGCGTGCTGTAGGTGACCGTAGCGTAAAAGGCGGCACCGCTGGGTCCGTTGCCGCTGTTGTTGTCCGATATGAGCAGGATGTTCTGTCCGCTCTGGAAGAAAGCGGCATTGCTGGTGGAGAATATCGCGTTGCCTTGTCCCTTCACCGTATTTGCAGCGCTGCTAAAGATGGACGGTGAGATGGGATTGCCATTGAGGAACACCCGTCCCACATCGTCCACGTTGGCCGATCCGCTGAGTTGAGGAGCGGAGAAGCCGCTCGGCAGGTTGAACGTGACTTCGTAAAAGCCGTTTTCGCCGTCGCCGGGAGGAATGTTGATCACTGTGGTCCCTGCGGGGGCGCCAGGCGGCACCGGCGACCCTGTGCCGAAAGCCCCGACCAGCGCCGGCTCGAAGGTGAGGCCGGTGGTATCACCGCTGTCCAGATTGGTAATAGCGCCTCTCCGAGTGAAGCGGCCTGGGTGTCTGCATCGCTCTGGAGCGTGATGCTTTGAGAGTTGCCAACCGTCGCCGTGAACGTCACGCTCTGACCGAACACCGACGGATTCGGGAGCAGAGGTCACCGTCGTGCTCGTGCTCGCCGGGTTGACCGACTGGGTCAGGGTGACTCGCGCCGCGCACTCACCGTCGGCGACCAGGTGGCGCCGCCGTCAAGGCTCACTTCGGTGAAGATGTCGAAGAAGCTGCTGGTCTGGTACCCACCACTGACGGTCTGGATGCTGGTCTGCCCCAGCGACTGCTTGGTCGGGCTCTCGCGCACCATCATCCCCGGTGGCAGGGTGCCGCCGCTGATGTCCAGAGCTACCATCTCCGTGTCGAAGTAACGGGTGTTGCCTGAATCGGTTGCGCTTGCGTCTGCGACCAACACATAGGCCGGAGCGATGACAGGGTTGAACGTCGTGCCACCGTTGGTAGACACCATGAAGCTGACCTGCGAGCCGAAACTCTCGATGTGCGTCTCGCCCGGGGGCGGAGGCGGGAACGCCTGGGTAAAGTGGCTGTGGCTAATGTCCTTGATGATGATGCCGTTGGCATAGACGGCCTGGTAAGCCGCCGGACTGACATACTGGCCATCGAGTGCCGGCAGGTTGGGCGTGCTTTCGGGGATGGGCGGCGCAATCCGCTCGAGCTCGACGTGAGCCGAACCGTCGGCCGGCGTCCACGTCTGGCCGCCGTCCAGGCTTACCTCGGTGAAGATGTCGAAGAAACTGTCGATCTTGAAGTTGCCATCCGCCGACGGCGCGATATGCGTCCTGCCGGTGGATGCTTTCGTCGGACTCTCCCGGATCATGACGCCATTCGGCAAACTGATGTTCAGTTGCACCATCTCCGTGTCGAAGGTACACGTCGTGTCGCTGTCCTGGACGTGGTGGACATTGACCGTCACCTGGGCAGAGGTCGTAAAGTGCGTGAAGGTGTTGCCGTTGTCCGTCGATACGTCGAAGTCGACCTGCGAGCCAAACCAATCTGTCTGGTTGGCGCCCAATGCCGGCGGCGCATACGATTGCGTGAAGAAGCCGTCGCTGACGTTCTTGAACACGATGCCGTTGCCGTACTGGGTCTGGGATTGCGGCGCGCTGACATACTCGGCGTTGCGTGACGGCAACTGGTTTGACTCGAAGGTGCTGACCGGCGCCTGCCGTTCCAGGTCCACGTGCGCCGCACCGCTGGCCGGCATCCAGCTCGCACCGTAGTCCACGCTCAGTTCCGTGAAGATGTCGAAGAAGCTGCTGATGCGATAGCCGCCGCCATCGGCCGTGATGGTCGTGGCGCCCGTGGAGTGCAGGGTCGGACTCTCGCGCACCATGACGCCGGTCGGCAGGCTGCCGCCGCTGATATTCAGTTGCAACATCTCCGTGTCGAAGAAGCGCGTCCCACCCGAAGCGCTGACCTGGCTGACATTGACGCTCACGTTGGCTGGGGCAGTGACCGGCGTGAAGGTGGCCCCGCCGTCGGTTGATAACTGGAAATCGAGTTGTGAACCAAAGGTGTCAACCAGCGACATGCCCAATGCTGGCGGCGAATACGTCTGGGTGAAGAAGCTTTGACTGTACGTCCTTGATAACGACACCGTTGGCGTAGTAGGCGACTTGCAACTGGTCCGGCGTTACGTACTGGCCCTGGAGCGGTGGTAGTTTGTCCGTATCGAAGAAATCGCCTTGTTGGACGGCATTCACCACCTGAACGACGGTCGCCGAGGTGCTGCCGGCGAAGTTGGTATCACCCCCATAAACCGCCGTGATGGTGTGCGCTGCCGCGGTCAACGCGGCGGTCGTAAACGTCGCCACGCCGCCGCTAACGGTACTCGTGCCGATGGATGTGCTGCCTTCCCTGAACGTCACCGTGCCGGTCGGCGTGCCGCTGTACTGCGAACTCACCGTGGCCGTGAAAGTCACGGTCTGACCGAAGACCGACGGGTTGACCACGTTGGTCACGATCGTGCTGCTCCCTTGCTTGACCGTTACCGTGAAGGAGCCAGTGGCCGTGTCGCCGAACGCGTCGCTAGCGGTCGCCGTCACGGTGGTCGTGCCTATCGGGAAGGTGCTCCCGCTGGGCGGATTAACCAACAAAGTGGGCGGCGGGTCGAACCCGCCGCTAGCGCTGACCGTGTAGAACACCACAGCTCCGGCCGGGCTGGTCGCTGTTACCGTGATGTCCGCCGGAACCGTGAGCTGGATCGGCGGCGTATTGACCGTCACTGTGAAGGAGCCAGTGGCCGTGTCGCCGAACGCGTCGCTAGCGGTCGCCGTCACGGTGGTCGTGCCTATCGGGAAGGTGCTGCCGCTGGGAGGATTAACCAACAAAGTGGGCGGCGGGTTGAACCCGCCGCTAGCGGTGCATGTGTAAAACACCACAGCTCCGGCAGGGCTGGTGGCTGTTACCGTGATGTCCGCCGGAACCGAGATCTGGAGCGGCTCAAAGACGGGAACCGGCGTGTGGGTCTCGTTGATCAAGGAGTAGCCCGTCGGGTTGCCGTTGGCGTCGAGCAAATAGATCGGCGTCGTGAACGGATTGATATACGTCTCACCCGGGGCCGGCGGCTTGTGCGTGATGGTCGCTACCATGTGCGCAGGCGCGTGCGCCGGTGCAGCGTCTGGCCGTTCACGGTGATATCGAAAAACACGTCGAAGAAGCTCGTCGCCGTGCCCGTGGCCGTGAACGGCCCCACGTCGAGCGTGCCCGGTGTGTTATTGACGGTCTCCTCGATTTGGCCTAGCGTTGGATGGTTCGGGTCGAGCGTCACCGTGACTGGCCCCATCGAGCTGTTGCCGGTCAGGTTGAGCTGGGTCATCTCGGTCGACACTTGATCCAGCCCGTTGCCGTTGGGGTCCGTTGCGGCACCGCTGGGCGGGATGATGACTCGGACGGTGGTCGGCCCGGCTAGCGTCACCGTTTCTGAACTGCCGTCCGGATAGTTCAGCGTGACCTGTGCCAGCGAGTAGAGGAAGGTATCGATCTCCACTGCCTGGACTACCTGCGTCAGACTATTCGAACTGCCGGAAAAGTTGCTGTCGCCGCCGTAAACCGCCGTGATCGTGTGGGTGCCCAACGTGTTGATCACGTTGGTCGTGGCCGCCAACGTCGCCTTACCGCCGCTGAAGCTCGCCGTGCCCAGCGACGTGCTGCCGTCGCTGAACGTCACCGTGCCGCCGTCGTCGAACCCAGTCCCCGTCACCGTCGCCGTAAACGTCACGCTCTGGCCAAATACCGACGGGTTGCTTGAGGAGGTTAGTGTGGTCGTCGTATCTGACCGAAAATCAATCTTGGCTACGAACGCATCGCTGTTGCCGTGGTTGGTCGGCTGCAACGGATTGGCCGTTGGGAAGTCGATTGAAGTGGTAGTGCCAGTGACGTAAACGTTGCCGGAAACGTCCACCGCGATGTCCTCACCGTGATCGTCGAACGAACCGCCGAGGTAGGTGGAGTAGACGAACGCCGTGCCGCTGGCATTCAGTTTGGCCACGAACGCATCGCCGCCGCCGCCGCTGCCGTGGTTGGTCGGCTGCAACGGATTGGCCGTTGGGAAGTCGGTTGAGCCGGTCGAGCCCGTGACGAAGGCGTTGCCGGAAACGTCCACCGCGATGTCCTGGCCGTGATCGTCGCTCGAACCGCCGAGGTAGGTGGAGTAGACGAGCGCCGTGCCGCTGTCATTCAGCTTGGCCACGAACGCATCGTACTGGCCGCCGTGGTAGGTCGGCTGTAACGGATTGGCTGTTGGAAAGTCGGTTGAAGCGGTCAAGCCCGTGACGTAGGCGTTGCCGTAAACGTCCACGGCGATACCATTGCCACAATCGTAGGCCGAACCGCCGAGGTAGGTAGAGTAGACGAGCGCCGTGCCGCTGGCATTCAGCTTGGCTACGAAGGCCTCGTAGTTGCCGCCATGGTAGGTCGGCTGCAACGGATTGGCCGTTGGGAAGTCAGTTGAACCGATCTCGCCCGTGATGTAAGCGTTGCCGTAAACGTCAACCGCGATACCATTGCCGCCATCGTCGCTTGAACCGCCGAGGTAGGTAGAGTAGACGAGCGCCGTGCCGCTGGCATTCAGCTTCACCACGAACGCATCGGTGCCGCAGTGGTTGGTTGGTTGCAAGGCATGGGCCGTTGGGAAGTCGGTTGAGTAGGTCCTGCCCGTGACGTAAGCGTTGCCGGAAACGTCCAGCGCGATGTCAGAGCCGTATTCGCCGCTCGAACCGCCGAGGTAGGTGGAATAGACGAGCGCTGAGCCGCTGGCATTCAGCTTGGCCACGAAGACATCACCCACATGTAGGGCCAGGTGGCGTCGCCGCCGTGGTTGGTCAGCTGCAAGGGATTGGCCGTTGGGAAGTCGGTTGAATGGGTTAAGCCCGTGACGTAGGCGTTGCCGGAAACGTCCACCGCGATGCCATAGCCGAGATCTTGGTCCGAACCACCGAGGTAGGTGGAGTAGACGAGCGCCGTGCCGCTGGCATTCAGTTTGGCCACAAAGGCATCCTCGCCGCCGTGGTTGATCGGCTGCAAGGGATCGGCCGTTGGGAAGTCCGTTGAACAGGTATCGCCTGTGACATAGGCGTTGCCGGAAATGTCCACCGCGATGCCAAAGCCTCCTCGATCTTGGGTCGAACCGCCGAGGTACGTGGAGTAGCTCAACACCGGATCGATGATTAGCGGTTTGCTGCTGTCATACGCGCCCACAACAAAGCGGACCTGCCCGTTGCCCTCCAGCACAAACTGCCCGCTGACATTCTGCCGGATGCCACCGCTCTCCTGGTAGACAATCGGCGCATGCTCTATGACATCGCCCCCGGCCGTATGCAGTACCAGGTTGCCGGCCGCATCCAGCGCCATGCTATCCGCACCCTGGAAACCGAGCGTGATGACGCTCGGATCGGCACCCGGCGCAACCACCCAGTCATACTCCAACTGCCGCTGGTTGCCGTAGTAGACCAAATTGATACCGGGGTAAACATCCTGGTACTCCACCTTGTCGTAATTGGCAACGCCCGTGTACCATTGGCTGGGATCATTGCCGATGAAGTAGTTGCTCACGCCCGGCTGCTGATCAAGCCCGACGACCTGCGGCTGAGCATTGGCGCCCACCAGTTGCATGTGCAGCACGCTCGGCGGAGTCGTAGCGGAAGTCGCGGAGACTTCCGGCACTACACCGGAAGTCTTCGCGACTTCCGCTACAGCATCCCCCGAAGCTGCCGCCTGCTGCTGCAAGCTCAGCACCGCCTCGTTCGGCGTCAGGAACAGGGCATAGCCGCTGCCGCGCAACAGGAAGTTGACCTGCGCATCAGTCTGCCCCTGGTTGGCCTCGAAGCTCAGCGGAATCTGCCCATAGCTTTGCAGCAGTTGTTCGGTTGCTGGATTGGTAGCGCTGGGAGCGGTTCGATCCTCCAAGGTCTCGACAACCAGCCTGAATCGGCGGCCCCGTGTGGACCTACCCACTCCCCTGCGGCTGGCCCGCGCAGCCCACACACGACGCAACATTGCAACGATGCCCATGATTCATCTCCCGTTTGCACCGCTGTTCACCTGGCAGACTACCCGCCCAGGCCGTGCCAGCAGCTGAGGTTATGGTTCCGCCTATACGCACAAAACGTCCCATGTCGCCGCGCAGCGCAATCGCTAAGCGCGGATCGACGCGAGCCGAGATTCACACAAGGAAATAGCAGAGGAATCGCTGTCCGCTTGCGGCAGGGAAGTTTCCCTACCCCTCCCCCCCCACTTTACGGAGGAAACGAGAGGGGTGCAGGACACGGTTTGCAACGGCGCATGAAATACCCTGGAGGCTCTGTAGCCGAATTCGCCAGAATTCGGGGCCTGGGGGGAGAGCGCACCCCCGAATTCTGGCGAATTCGGCTACGCCGAGCGCAAACCATGTCCTGCACACAAACGAGAGAAGCGCGGACCTCTGCGGAATCGGTTTGCTTCAAAAGTGTAAACAAACTTCCGAGACTTCGGAAGTTTGATGCAAGGAAGAGGTAGAGGCCGGCAATCTCAACCCGGCCAGGAGAGAAACGCGCAGTCTGTAGCAAGAGACTCCCCCGCCGCCGCGCGCTGGTGACAGCGCCGGCTGGTGGTGACGACGAGGCAGCCATGCCCCAACACATATGCCCGCGGGAGCAGCGGGCCAGGAGAGTACTGTGCCATGCAGCAGGTCGGGGCGAAAAGTTCTGTAGGGCGAAGCGGCCAGCCTCGTCATGCCCGTATGGCTATCAAAGGGATGCGGTATCCCTGTAACAAAAAGTTGGCAATCACGCTGAATCAAGATGCCGATGCTGGATTTTATGGAAAGAGCAGGAAGATGCAAGGGGGTGCAAGTTCCGGTAGTTCCAAAATCCAGCCACGGATGAAACACGGACGAAACACGGATAAGAATAAGGAGTGGTTTTCTTTGGATTCTTGTGATCTTTCTTCCTCTTATCCGTTCTACTAACCTTTAGAATCTGCGCGCGGCGCAAATTTTTTAGTCCCTACCAAAAAGGCACTTGCCGAACGCGCGCCGAAGTTTCGGCGCTGATAAGTCCACCCTGAGCCCCAACGGAGCGACCGTCAATAGCCAGGGGCGTGAGCCCCTGGTAGTAGCGGGAAGCCCTCTCCATAAGCCCCAACGGGGCGGCAGAGAACGTTCTCCATTGGCTGCCGCTGTCGCCCCGTTGGGGCTAACAATTTCATCATGGTCACCTGCCCAGGGGCTCACGCCTCTGGCTATTGGCTACCGCCCCGTTGGGGCTAGAACGCTTCGTTTCCATATTGGTTGCGGCTTGGCCGCGCTGGGTTTAATCCGTGTTTCATCCGTGGCTAATGAGTATTTGGAAGTATTGTGCCGCACTCTCCTGCCTATCCGCTCATTCCCTTGCTCAATCAAAAACTATCTGCTAGGGTCCACATATAAATCGTCCGCACGGGGTCAAACAACATCATGAAGACGATGACCAGCAAGACAGGACCGAGCAACCCGCTCAACGGCCACATCCCGCCGCTGGAGCCAGGCGACCGGCTTACGCGTGCCGAGTTCGAGCGCCGCTACGAGGCCATGCCGAACCTTCGCAAGGCAGAACTTATTGAAGGAGTGGTTTACGTGAGTTCACCCGTTCGTGCTGATTACCACGGTGTTCCCCAGGCACAATTCATTACCTGGCTGGGAGTGTACTGGGCCTCTACTCCGGGAGTGAAAGCTGCCGACAATACCACCGTCCGGCTCGACCTGGGTAATGAGCCGCAGCCCAACGGCGTGCTCTATATCGAATCTGCCCACGGCGGCCAGGTTCGCATCAGCAAGGACGGTTACATCGAAGGCGCCCCGGAACTGGTCGGCGAGGTCGCCGCCAGCAGCGTCAGCATCGATCTGCACGACAAACTCCGCGCCTTTCAGCGTAACGGCGTCCGTGAGTACATCGTCTGGCGCGTACTCGATGAGTCCCTCGATTGGTTCGTGCTGCAAAGGAAGCAGTACCGGCCGCTCAGCGCGGATAGCAAGGGCATTCTGCGGAGCAAGATATGGCATGGTTCAATCCTGCTGTTTTCGGGGTAACACGATTGTGGCGGCAAGTTTTCAACTTGCCGGGTCTACAGCCGGCAAGTTGGGAAACTTGTCGCCACAGTTGTTACCCGGTTTTGAACCAGGCTCGTTTTGCGGCCATAGGTGGCAACGAAAATGCAAGAATCCCCAATGTTTTTGCGTCGTTTTGGATGGGCTTCCGGCGATTTCGGGAATTCTTGGGCGAAAAGGGGTCGGTTTTCAGGGTGGGTTTTCGAATATCCAGGTTTTTACCGTGCCGAACCGTTGCCAACTCCCCCTCTGCATCCTCAAACCTGCCAACTCGGTTCATCCATGACCCAGACTGGCTTCGTTATTTTCGCTTGTCGATGTGTAAACGGACACCCGCTCACGGAAACGCCAGGAACAGTAACCCTATGCCGGCTGCTTCTGCAAGCGTGCCGGTCAGGCTGGGTTCGGGCATGTACAGCATGAGTGGCGTCCGATCACCTGGCAGACAGTAGCCGGCGCTGCACTCATATTTCTGGAACGGCTGCTGGGCGGCATGGTAGGGGAGTGTGGCCATGTCCACGTAGAAGTCACCCAGCGAAATTAACGGGTGGAGCACGCCGAAGCTCCAGCCGTAACGCTCAGCGTTGATCTGCTCGAAATAGAGCCGATTGTGGCACACGCAGCCCGGTTCGACGGTCTCGGTCAGCGGTTCCCAATGGCGAACAACGACCGGCTCCGGTTTGGGGACCTGGGGATATGCGGGACTCACATAATTGTATTCCAGGTTGAGCGGATTCAGCTTCAGCTTCGCCTCCCGGGCCATGCGTTGCTGGAGCACGTCCGCGCTCTCCAAACGGAAGACACGCTGGGGATCAGGCGGTTTCTTGAGGGCGTCGATGTAGTTGGGACCGGACTGTGGCATAGGCATCGGAATCTCCTGTGCCCATGTGCCACTGCCCGCGAGAATCAGACAGGAGGCAATCAGGCCGGCCACGATGCCGGCAAGAGTTTTCCGGGGCAAGAATCTTCTCAGCCAAATCGTACGGGTATAGAGGTTCATGAGAATTCCGTTCCTTGTGAAAAGTCGTCCAGTTACAACGCCGCTCCAGCTCTTTTTCGCGCCATTGTTCATCTGCCGTCATCCGTGGCCAGGTTTCGCCGGTAGGTCAGAGGAAGGATCGGCCTTCCTTCGGACAGTTCCGGCACAGGCTGCCGGTCGTGCAGGACGGCCGGCACCGAAAGGGCCTCGTTCACTGGGATCTCTGGAAGGTTCGGCGCATCGGCATCCGCGGCACCGACGTGCGTTCGCAGCCCCTGGCAGCGATCGCATTCTTTCAAGACGAGGGCGTGGGTGCGTTCCTTCTCGTGCTCGACGGCCCGGACCTGAGCACAGTGGGGCAACGGGCCGTCGGCAACATAGACTCCATCGTGCTGCATGATCGTGCCCTTGGCAAATTCAAACGTCGCCAGAGCATTGTTGTACTGCACGATGGCCGTATACAGACTCGACAGACTGTTGCTCCAGTCGCGCTGGGCCAAAATCACGTCGGCACCGTACGGCTGACCGCGGCCTTGCCGGAACAGTTCGTAGTACATCTCGAGCTGCAACGTTGCGGCCCGATAGGCTGCCTGATTCACCTGAATCTGGTTCTGGAATTCCTGAACCTGCCGATAGGCCAGACCCAGGAACCGCTCCGCCTTCTCTTCCTCGGTTCGCAAGCTCAGGTAGCTGCGTTCCAGGCCCAATCGGGCAGCGCGGAGGTTGGCATTGGCGGCGCGGTAGCCGATCGGCACCGTCATCCTGAACCCCAGGCTCCAGTTCATGAAGGGATCGGTCAAGAGCTCGTGGAAAGCGTTGCTCGAGTTGGGACCGCCGTCCAGATGCCCGCCGACCGACTGGAGATCCGTCGTGGCCAGGAACCGCAGGTCGGGCAGCAAGAGGTTCTTTTCCTTGATGACGTTGAGCTGGAAGTGCGCAAATCCTGTCGAGCCATGATGAGTTCCGGTCGTTGAGCCAGGGTCTCCTCCAGAGCGGCGTGCCAGTCAGGACGCACGGGAGTCAACGTAGGCGCATCGGATGGTATGAGCCGCTGGCCGTCCTCGATCTTCAGACCGAGCAGGCCGCGCAACTGCCTTTCGCTTTCAAGAACCTGACCGAGGGCCTGGAGCCGCTGGGAGCGGAACATTTCGTATTGCAACCGTGCCTGGGCCAGGGCCTGTTCCGTCGCCCGGCCCGCGTCCTGCCCGAGCTTGGTGAGCCGCCACGACTCGTAGGCATAACGCATGCCTTCCTCCCGGCCATAGAGCTGGAAGTAGGCCCCGTACAGGTTCCAGTAAGCTCCTTCAACGTTCAGGAGCATGTAGTTCAGATTGCGCTCGAACTCGGTACGCTGCTGATCGAGGCGGATGCGCGTGATCAGGATCCCTGCCGTTTGGCCGCCCGTCGGGAAGGGGTTGAGCAAGCTACCCGGATGAGTCTCGCGCAGTTGATTGATCTCAACGCCAAAGCCTTGCAGCAACGGCTGCTCGAAGCTGAACTGCAAATCGGGCTGATAGGTCGAACCGAGGCTGGCCGAGGGCTTGCTGGCCAGGTAATCGGTCTTGAAGGTGATGCCGGCGACTCCGCCCGTGGGCAGAGGCTTGATCAAGCCGGTAGTGACGTCAACTGTGTTCTGTTGAATCTCGCCGAGGTTCGTGCCCGGCGTGCCCACCCCCAAAATGGGATTGGTGCCAATGGGCGTGTCCGTATGGGTCCAGCTGGTGCTGGTGTTCCAGAAGGCATCGAACTTGGACAGCGCGATGTCGATGTTGGTCTGAACGATGGCCGGGTCGAGGGCGAGCACGCGGATGGCATCCGTCCCCACCACCCCGGTCCCCGCGAAGCCGCCGAGAGCGTCGCTCGCAAAGCCCGGCGTGGCCGCGTTCTGGCTGCCGACGGTGCCATGTTCCAGAGCGATGGCCAGGGCCTCGCGCAACGAGATATAGCGCGATTCGCGCTTGGTATCATCCACCGTCATGGGCAACGGCACGTTGCCCAGTGGAGGCGCAATGGTGGCCTTGGGATCATAGCTGCAGTGCGGCGTGAAGCACAGCGCGTGCGTGCTCTCCAGATCGGCGTCATTCAGACAGTGCTGTTGCATACAGCCGAATCCACCCGCCGCAACCAGCGCCAGGCAAATGACCAGGATATTCCGGGACATCAGCATGTTCCTTAAAAGATGGGAAGATCAGGCAACCGAGGAAGGCGGCGGCATCACATCCGAAGGCGGCCTTTGTGGCGTACTCATGCCTTCCCGTGGCTGATCTTTCGGGATTTATCGACTGTACGGATGGGGGAACTTGAGGAAAGTGTGCCGAAGGGTTCGGCGGTGAGGGCGGCGAGATGAAAAAAGGACCGGGGGAAGGCGGTAGTGAGCCTATTTGTCACCGTGGTTTCTTCCAAACCGTCTGGATCAACAAATCTCCCCTGAACGACGGGAACAGCACGTGGCCGTATCGTCGCTTCGCAAGAAAAGCCTCGGCGGCTCGCGCGACTTCCGGCAGAAAAGTGATGTCGTCCACAAGGATCCACTTGGCGCCGATCTGCTCGGCATGTTCCAGATCACATAGACAGCCGGCATAGCTGTGATCGGCGTCAACGTGAAACAGGTCAACGGCGGGCAAGGAGAGAGACAAGGAGAGAGAAAACAAGGGTTGCTGGGTGTTGGCCTTGTAAACGGCAATCCGGGCGTTGGGGAATTTGCTGGGGAGCATCTGCGCGGCCCAGTCCGTGAAGCCGATGATTCCGCCATCCTGGCCGTTGTCCGCGTCCACCCCGATGTAGCTGGCGGTGGGGCAGGCGGAGAGGAAGGCCGCCGCCGAGTAGCCGGCACGCACGCCGAATTCCAGAATGCTGGCCGGCTGTAGCAATTGAGCCAGACGATATTTGAAATCGTAGCAATCCAGTACCTTGGCCATGCCTTCCGCTGGGGGCCAGGGATCATCAGGTTTCAAGAAAGGGGTGATGTCGAACACGGTTCCTCCTTTTGAGTGTGTTGTGATCTCTCTGAATAGAATCTATCATTCCACTTTCCACTCCAGTATCCCACAGGAGAACCCCTTTTGCAACTGCACTTCCAGGCGCAGCCGGCCGGTCATGCCCTTGGCTTCCAGCTCAGATCCTTAGATCAACTCTCTCAGAAACTGCGCCGGCGTGACGATTCGTGTCCGACGATGCCGTTTCAAACGGAGCAGGTGCCGGTTGTCTTTCGTCACCAGATAGTCTGCTGCCGATTCCTCCGCCAGAGAGAGGAATTTAGTATCCGTCACGTCGCGGGTCAAACTGGCGGCTACCGAAACTTCACCTGGGTAGATATTGGCCCTGGCCAAGAGAGTGGTAATGAACCGCAGTATTTCATCATCGGACCACCCGTGTCTGCGCGCATCTCCGGCAGGGTCAATACCTCAAGCAGCTCCTCGGCGGTGGAGGGTGAAAGGACTAATTCGAAGAGGCCGGCGTAATAGGCATCAAGAGCGAAGCTGAAGCCGTTCGGGAGGAACCAATTGCGGCTCGGATAAATACATTCGTATCCAGGATAGCCGTCGTCATGGGCGCTTACGCCGGACTCGGTCAACCGCCCGACGCACCTCGCGCTCGATGACCTGGGGCGGAACACTCTTGTTCCGCTCCCGTGCTCGCCGGACCAATTCCCGCCCCTCTTCGAGGAGAGTTGCTTTCTCTGCTTCAGAGAACTGTGTCGACGGGACAATTTTGCACAGCACGCAACCTTTGAGTACCAGTTCAACGCCATCCGGATCCACCGGGAGGGAGCGGACGAACTGCTGGACAGTCGGTGCGGCACGATCAAGCGTGATACGTTTCATCATGCAGTTCCTCCTGGGAACAGGACTTCATCATAACTCAAACCGAAGTTTCCTTCTGTGAATTGTATCAGGAAAATCTCCTGCGGCGCCTGCGTGGCCGTCCTCATTGGTGCTGGCACCGGCCAGCCCGCCAGGACAAGCTTGGCGGCTCGTCAGACGTCTCACCCGCGCCTCTTCAACATCTTCCGAAACTGTGCCAGCCCACGGCTATTGGCCACGTCCTTCGCCTCCAAGCCGGCGCGCGGGCCTGGTAGACGCCGAACTCCAGGAAGCTCAACTCCTCGGTCGCGTGGGCATCGGTGCTGATGACAATGGGAATGCCGCGCATCCTTCGCCGCCATCAGGGCCACGTCGTCCAGGTCGAGCCGGCTTGGCTGGCTGTTCAGCTCCATCATGCAGCCGTGATCGGCGGCCGCCTTCAGAACGGTGTCCAGGTCGAGATCGTAGCCCTTGCGCTGGCCGATCAGCCGGCCCGTGGGATGACCGATGACGTTGACGTAAGGGTTGGCGATGGCGTTGAGCAAGCGTTTGGTGATCTTCTCGCGCGGCTGGCTCTGGCCGTAGTGGATCGAGGCGATGACCCAGTCGGCCTCGGCGAGCACGTCGTCGGGGAGGTCCATGCGGCCGTCTTCGAGGATGTCCATTTCCACGCCCTTGAGAATGGTGATGCCTTTCACGGCGCCGGCGAGCTTGTCGATAGCTTTCCATTGCTCCCGTAGTCGATGAGCATCCAGCCCCCTGGCCATCGTCACCCGTTTGGAGTGATCGGTGATGGCGATGTAATCGTGGCCGCGTTTCCTGGCCGCCTCGACCATTTCCTCCAGCGACGCCCGGCCGTCGGTGGCGTTCGTATGCATGTGCAGGTCGCCGTGCAGGTCATCCAGCTCCAGCAGTTTGGGCAGCCGGCCTTGCTGCGCCAGGGCGATCTCACCGCGGTCTTCGCGCAGCTCGGGCGGAATCCAGGGCAGGTCGATGGTCTTGTAGACATCCGCCTCCGTAAGCCCGGCTAGGGTTTGAGTTTTGTAACTGCGCTTGGTGTCGCGGAAGACGCCGTACTCGTTGATTTTCAGGTCGCGTTCCTGGGCCATGCGGCGAATGACGATGTTGTGCGCCTTCGAGCCGGTGAAATAGACCAGGGCCGCTCCGTAGGATTCTTCCGGCACGACGCGCAGGTCCATTTGCAAACCGTTGCGCAACCGGACGGTCATCTTCGTCGGCCCACGGGCCATCACCTCGGCGACCGCTTCATATTCAGCGAGCCGATCCATCACCGGGCCGGGTTCTTTACAGGTGGCGAGCAAGTCGAGGTCGGCGACGGTCTCGCGGCGGCGGCGGAAACTGCCGGCCACTTCGAGGTGTTTGACGCCCGGCGTCTGTTGCAAATGGCGGACGACGGCATCGGCGAACACCTTGGCCTCGGCCAGGTAGAATCTTTTCCCGGTCTCGGCCAGATGTTGCAGCGACTGAAGAATCTTCTCTTCGGTTTTGGCACCGAAACCTTTGAGTACGCTGATGCGATGCTGCTCGGCCGCCTGGCGGAGCTTGTCGAGCGAATCGATCTGAAGTTCCTCATACAGAGCGCGAGCTTTCTTGGGACCGAGGCCGGGCACTTTCAACAGTTCCAGCAAGCCCTTCGGCACTTGCCCGTACAGCTCCTGACGCATCGGCAGGTCGCCGGTCTTGAGGATGGTCGTGATCTTGTCGGCCAGGTCCTTGCCGATGCCGGGCAGCTCATCGAGCGCCGTCATCTCTTTCAAGGGCTGCGCGAGGTCGCGGACGGTGCGGGCGGCATTGCGGTAGGCGCGGACCCGGAAGGGGTTGGCGTTCTGGATTTCCAGGAGGTCGGCGATTTCTTCGAAGAGTTGGGCCACTTCGGGGTTTTCCATGGGAGGTTCCTCGCGAGAAGGAGGGGAAAGCCAACTCACGGGAACAGGTGACGCAAGGAGTCAGCGACTTCCTGATCTCGCTTCATGTCTGCTTGAATTTCCACGCGGTTGTCAAAGTAGTAAGTTACGCGCCGCATGAACGTCCGCCAGCGTGATACCGGGGTACTGATGAATGATCTCTGCCGGTGACATGCCTCGCATTTCATGCAGGACAACGATATCCATGACTCGGATGCGATGACCGGCAATACAGGCTTTGCCGCCACAGACGCCTGCCACTTTCTCAATGTGCTGTGTGATGACGTTTGGCATGATTCACCTTGGATAAGAGCTACTCTTACTCGTTTAGGGGAATAGAAGCAAGGCCCCCGGAATCATTCAGCCGAGGATCTCCCACCAACATTATTGTATTGTTGGAGGGTTGGAAGTGTGGGCCAGAAGATGGCAATGAGGAACAGCAGATGTCAGGCGTACAGCAACCGCCCGCGTGGCACGGGAATCGGCCGTCCCAGTTCTCGCGCGGTCTCGATCCACTCCTGGATCACCACTTCGACGTTCGACAACGCTGTCTGGTATGTCTCCCCATCCGCCGCGCAGCCCGGAAGCTCTGGGACCTCCGCGATAAACGCCTGATCCTCTCCACTCCAGTACAGGATGATCTCATACTTGATATTATTCGTCATCAGGCTCCTCCGTCTCGGCAGGGCCTGCCACGTCACTTCACTCACCGCGTCAATTTGATATCCAGGCCCTTCTTGTCCTCGCCTTCATTGAGCTTGATCGCGACATCGCCCTTGGTGAAATCGGCGCTCTTTGTGGCTGCGACCTTGTATGATCCTGGCTCAACGTCCTTGAAGGCATACTTGCCCTTGTCATCGGTCTTGGTCTTGTCCTTTTCTTCTCCCTTGGCGTTGCGCAGAACGACGGGGATACCGGCTTGGGGCCGGTCGCCTTCCTGCACGGTGCCTTCGATGCTGCCCTTGGATTTCTGGCCTGCCGGATCAAGCACCTGGACTGTTGTGGACAGCGTTGCGCTCATCCCGGCCTTGTTGGTGAATTGGACGCCGATGTCCAGCTTGCCGGGCTTGTCGGTATCCAGGGTGGCCGTCCAGGACGGCTCCTTGGCGGAAGGCGGATTCGCCTTCACCTTGATGGCGGCTTCGGGAATCTTGCCGGCGGCGGCCGGCTTGCCCACGAAGAAGAAAGCTTCCTTGATCTCCGACTCAGGATCATTCGCCGTGGCTTTGACGGCCAGCGATCCGCCGGCTTTCACTTTTTTGGGCAGATCGACGAAGGCGATGTTCTCCGGTGGCGTGGGATCGAATGTGACCTTGGACGAATTGGTTTTTCCATCGATACTGGTGATGAGACTGCACTCGCCGAAGATGCCGGCGGAGTTCAAAGCCACTGTCCAGTCTTGCATCTCGGAATGAAACAGCACGCTACCCTTCGGCCCGGCAGCATTGACACGGACGCTTTGCCGGCGTGAACCGCGGAGGCTGGCTTTGTCCACCGAACCATCCTGACCCAGGCTCACGTCGATCGTTGCATCCTTGGGCGCGTTCTCTGTTTCAATGGTTACGGGGAGTTTGTCGACCGGGGGTGTATAGCGAGGCGATCGCAGGCGCACATCCACCGCTGTGATCTCGTCCGGAGTGACAGGCTGCCCCCCCTGGCTGGCGAAGTTTGTTTTGAAGATGTAAGCTCGTTTGCAGCCATCCACGGTGATGTACACGGTCCCTTCCCCAGGAGGAGCGTTGAAGGTCAAGTTCTTGGCAACAAGCGTAACATCTTTTTCTGGGCTGGCGAGCAACTGGCGATAGACTCCCATCTTCTTGGCCGTCTCCAGGCCGGGAATGCGGTCAGGCTGCAAGTCCAGCTCCACGGGACATTCGGGGCCGGCGAAGGTTTCTCTGTCGGCTTTAAGCTGGACGCGCAGCTCATTGTTCTCGCCGCCCTTGAACTTCACGTCCACGATCTTGACGTAGGATTTGGGTTCCAGGATGACGACTTCCGGTTGTGCTTTGGCCAGTTCCGCGCCTTTGTTATCGAGCAGTTGAAATTCGAGCTTGAACGGCGAGCCTTCCAGCTCAATGCCGGGGGGCGGTGCCGGCGCTGCTGCGGCAGCGGGTGCCGGGGTAGGAGTAGCCGGTGCCGATGGTGCGGGCGGCGCTGGGGCTTTGAATGTCACGGGGATCGCTTTGCCATCCGCCTTGATCGTGCTTAGGGTGGCGGCGCCGATCTCCTCGGTTCGGTTGCCGGGCATGACCTTGAGCATCTTCACATTCACGTCTTTCTTATCATCCGTGCCCAGGTTCTGCACGAAGAAGTAGATTTTCTGATCGACGTTGGGACGCAGGTGAATGCGTTTGAGATCGATGGTCACCTTTCCTTCGGCGTCATCGCTGGCGAGGATGCTCAATTTTTCTTGCGCTGGGCGGCGGTGCCAACGAGCAGCCAACCGGCCGCGAGCATGGCTCCCCAGAAAGCGAGGCGGGACAGCCTCCCTCGTTCCAGCGTCTCAACTTGCGTTCGCATCATGATGGTTACCCCTAAAACCGTGCGTGAGCCTTCACACTGGCCCGAAGCGTTAGCGAGGGATGCAAGTTTCCCTCGCTAACGCTTCGGGCCAGTGTGCTGCCGAATTACGAACGGTTACTTTGTCATCGGTATCATTCTATCGTGTAAAACAGTTCGCCCGGAACCTCCGCTTTCGGGTCTTCGGACCGTCTGCCGACAGGACTTGAACGGAACCCCTCGGCTCGGTGGAATTGCAACGTGCGTCCCTAGGGCACGTGATTCAGGTATTCCTGCGCCGCATCACTGTAAAAATTGGCAAGCTCGCGGTTCGCGTCCTGACCGGCAAAGAGGTTGCTTTCGGACTCATAGAGTTTGCCAAGCCATTTCCAAAACCTTTGCGCTTCCTGGCGTCGCAACTGGCCAGCGGGAGCCTGACCCGTGATGCCGGCGAGCCGTTCCGCGTCGTCATCAAAGGGGGGCAGGATGTGGATGAGTCTTTCTTTGACTGCCAGGTCCTTCTCGTTAGCGTACTGCTTGGACAACTGCGTGGTCCAGACTTCCTGTAACTTGAGAGCCAGGGACGGCCAGCTTCTGTCGCGGCTGGCTTGCATGTATTCTTGTTCCATCTGCCCTGCGGCGGCCATGCCTCCCAACTTCAGAATATCGATCGACAGGCGCTGAACGGTCCGCCAGAGATCTATCCGCCGGGTCTCCCGGCAGCTCGCCTTCCCGGCGCGGCGAGGGTGGGGGGTGGGTTGAAGGTTCCGATTGCTTGCTCTGATACTCAGCCTGATCGATTGCCACGGTGGCCAGGTGCAACCGCCTGCCCAGGTTCTGCCGGGCCAGCCAGAGCGCCTCACGCTGTCGGGTTTCCAGACGGGGGCTGGCCAGGCGTGCCTGTATCTCAAGGTAGACCTTGGGATCGTCCTGCTCCGTCTGCTTGCGCAGTTTTCTACCTCTTCCGGCGAGAAAGGCCGGTCCAACAGTTTGAGCTGCCGTGCCAGGGACTGCACCTTTTGCACCAAGTCGTCCACTGGCGGTAAGCGCTCGGCTGACGGATTGGCCAGCAACTGCTGGAGGTCGCACGTTATCTGCACCGCGCTGGTCCAGGCTTGTTGGTCCGCCTGACTGAACTCACGGCGGCTGACAAAATAGGGCACGTATCCGGGCAACACGGTCATGGCCTCGTCCAGGGACATGTACGCTTGTTGAAAGGCCTGGAGGTAACTGTTGATTGTCTGGAAGTCCTGTTCGGCCACGCTCAGCGGCTTGATCGACTGTTCCCAGGAGGCGAGGCGGCCGGCGAAGAGCAGTGCTTCGCCTTCGCGGCGCTTGTTGGTGGCTGTTTGGTGGAGTGGTTCGATCCAGGGCAAGCCGCGCGGATCGAAGATCGTGGTCCTTTCCGCTTCCTGGACGGTGCGCAGGCCCTGCTGCACGGCG
This sequence comes from uncultured Gemmataceae bacterium, assembly GCA_963804745.1. Classification (GTDB taxonomy): domain Bacteria; phylum Planctomycetota; class Planctomycetia; order Gemmatales; family Gemmataceae; genus CAWDRY01. The sequence continues at coordinate 26,365 of CAWDRY010000015.1, read as the reverse complement.
GCTGTCGGCCATTTGCGATTGTTCATCTCGGCCGCATCGGCCATCTCGGCCAGCCGTTGCAGGAAGATCGTCTCCACGAAGCGCGGCGGTGACGGCGATGTGTGGAGCAGGTCGTTCAAGAAGTGCACCTTGCGGCCCGAAGGAGCGAGATCCCGGACGGCGGCGTCGAAAACAGTCCCGGCCAGATCGACATACGGCGTCGGCCCTTTGAACCCGTCCACAAACTCCTTCGCGGCCTTCTTCAACTCGTCATCGACCTTCTTTCGTTCCTCCGGGGCGGCAGGCAGGTCGATTTCCAGGCCGGCCAGCATTTTTTGCAGCGCCTTGGTGGCGGCGGGATTGGGCTTCCAGGCTGGGTCGTGGGACCGTGCCAGCGAGCGCGCCTGGAGACGCGCATCGCTTCGGCGCGCTCGACTTCGGCGCGCTCGACCTGGGCGGTGCAGCCGTCTCTATCGTGTTGGAGCTGACCTTGAAGGCTGTCGCTATCGAGCTGACCTTGCAGGTTGTCGGCCTGGGCGCCGCCGCGCCAGCGCTGCTCGGCGTGAAGCTGGAGCGCTTCCAGCCGGCGGATGGCCTGGGGCGCGGTGCTGTAACTCTCATCGGCCAGCCATTGATCGCGGAGCTTCCAGCCTGTACTCAACCAGGCAGGATAGGGTTTGGCTTCGGCAACCTCCGGCGTAGGCTCGATCCGAGCGCGGTCGAACACGACCAGACCGAAGTCGGCGCCTTTGCCCAGGAGAACCGGTGTTTGCCGAGTGGCACGGTTGCGTGCGGCCCAGCGATCGACGTGCTTCTCAACAAACGCGGCCAGCTCCTTGACCGTGACCCGGCCGTCCTGCTTGCCCTCCGGTCCGTAGCCGTCGGCATGGCCACGCAGTCCCTGATCGAGGTAATAGCCGAACACCGACAGGTTCACCTCCTCCGACACCAGAGAAACCTGGCCCGGCGAGCAGGCACAGAGGACCAGCAGATCCTGGTCGTCGCCGCTTTGGATGATAGCTTCCGCCTTCTCGGCGACATCGCTGGTCAACACGCCGAGGCGTGGGTCCAGCAGAGGCTGCATGATGTCGAGGATGAGCAGTTTGTGGCGGGCGGGACACTGGCGAATGAGCTGCAAGACCTCCACGAACTTCAACCAGGTGGCGGGATCATCGGGCCTGGCGTCGCCGGGGAGCAAGAAGACATCGCTGCCCCGGCTCAGGGCGAGCGCGCGGAGATGAACCACCACGGCGGCCTCCTTGCGAGTTTGCAGGTTCTGCAGCTCCTTGAGTACTTCATGGCGTTCCTGACTCTGGAAGGCATTGTTGCGGCGGTCCTGGAGGAAGTGCCGCTCCAACGCATTACTATCCTGGCGGGCCAGGGGGTTGGGCGGATATTGCCTGGCCTTGTATTCCGTGATGGGGATGGTGAGGAAGTACGGCGTCTGGGCAGGCCGAATGAGAAACAGCAAGGCAATGACTGCTCCGGCCAGAGCAAGCATGACGACGGCGGCGGCGGTGATCTGGCGACGTTTGGCGGACCGTGGACGGCCCTTTGCCGGAGGCTGCTGCTGGCCGGGGCGCCAGCGCCGGTCCTGGGGTTTGGGGGAAGATGACGGTTCGTCAGGCATGATCGGGGTCCTTGAAAGCTGTTCTCTTGCTGAGCGACCGCGGGCGCTGCAGTCGTGAATCCTAGCATGCTAACCAGACACGTCAACGAGGGAATAATAGATCCCTCGCTGACGCTTCGGGCCAATATACTGGCCCGAAGCGTCAGCGAAGGGAGGTCTTCCATCACTGCAACCCTCGCTAACGCTTCGGGCCAGTATTACTGGCACTGGCCCGATGCGTCAGCGAGGGACGAGTCTTGCGCTCGCTCACGCTTCGGGCTTGTGTTCGCGCGGCCAGTCTTGACCGTCATGCACGTACACAATTGCCGCTTCCAGACTTTGCTCGTCATTGATAAAGCGCTGGCTGCCCCGCTCAGCCCACCAGTCTTCACGAATAGCCGAGGCGTGGCGGCCTGCTTCTAGTTCCTTGAGCCGTCGCGTACACCATGCTTTCAGCTGACTACGGACGACTTTCGGTGCTCGACCAGATGTCACTACCACGTGGAGGTGGTTCGAACGGCAGTTCACCGCGTGCAGATGCCAGCCACGATGTCGGCACACTTCTGCGATCGTTCTTTCGACCAGCTGGCGTTGTTCGCGGTCCAGGCGGCAGGCATCATCGGTCATCAACGCTACGGCCTCGAGTTCTCGGATCGGGTCGGGACGCTGCCAGCCTTTTCCATACTTGGTCCACCCGCGCTCATCGCCGGGCAGCCACGTGCCGTAGGTTCCCCAGGTAAGAAAATACGCCAGTGGTTCCGGCATCGGGGGCTCGTTGCAACGGACATTGTCCATCAGTGTTCCCTCATACTGGCCCGAAGCGTTAGCGAGGGAAGTCTTCCACCACTGCATCCCTCGCTAACGCTTCGGGCCAGTGTCCCTGATACTCGCCCGAAACGGGACGCTGGTTCATCCCTCGCTAACGCTTCGGGACAATATACTGGCCCGAAGCGTTAGCGAGGGAGGTTTTGTTCGCTGCATCCCTCGCTAACGCTTCGGGCCAGTGTCCCTGATACTCGCCCGAAACGGAAGCTATTGTTCCCTCGCTGGCGCTTCGGCTTAGTGTGGCGAACCAATGCAGCTTAATGGCTTCACGGGGTTGTCGGTTGTTGCAGCAACACTCTTCTGGGGCCCGTGTCGCCCTCGGCCGGGGCTGGCAGGTCGAGAATATTGGCCGCGTTGTTTTGGGATTCAGCCTGTTTCTTGAAGGCATCCAGCGGGACCAGATTGAGGCTGAAGCTCTTTTTCTCGGCATCGGTCACGTCATAGAAAACGGCCGTGTACTTGCCCACCTCGGAATAGTACAGATGCTCCTCGCCGGCGGGGTCGATTCCCTGAAGCTGCACCCAGATATGCCGGCCGGGCATGCTCTTCCCGTCCGGCCCGGCGCGGCGAAGGCGCACCACCAGGCACGGGCGTGGCTCGCTGGTGTCCGGTCCTTTCATTACGAGCCGCTTCTCCTCGCGAACGCTTTCAATAATGATGTCTTCTCCATCTACCTTCAGCGAGCGGTCCTTGAAATTGGCCAGTGGCTTGCCCGAATCATGCTCCACGCGCCGGGAGTTGTCCGGCGTCCTGTCCCGGCTCCACCAAGCGTGCAGCTCCGGCTTCGATTTGGGATCCCAGGTTGCCACGTTGATCCGCCACGCCGGGGCTGGATAGCCGTCCGCATTGCCCCAGCGCAGCGGCGTGGCCTGGAGGCCAGAAGCAGTGCGATTGGCTCCCTGGGTCTTCACTTCCAGCCAGACGAAGCCGGGCCTGATCTGCTCCAGCGTACCGCCCCGGGTGACCCTTCCGGTGGGCATGATCTTCCAGCGTAACGAGCATCTGCAATGAGGTATCAAACTTGCCCGTGACCAGCCGATTTTGCAACGCTGCCAGCATCCAGTCACCGGCGTTCTCCTGTTTGCGGCGGGCGTTCTCTTCTTCTTCCGCGTACAGGGCACGCTCAAAGACAATGTCATTGTTCATGCGTTTGAGATTGATGAGCAGGCGCTCACTCGTCCGGAGCCGAACGTTCTGGGTGTAGCGCTTGTGTACGAGCAATGTGTAGAAGTCGGGCGCCAGCGGCGACGACCAGGCGCGGTTCTCGCGCAGCATGGCGACGTTGAAACCATCCGGCGGCATATCCGGCACGGGATTGCCTTGCTTCTGCACCTGATACTTCGGCCTCATCGCCGGCTGCAAGATGGCAGCGAGTTGCTTGCCGTCGTTGGTGTTCGAGACCACGCCTGGCAGAGAGAGTTTCCGGATGTCGCCGAACATTTCTTCGGCCCTTTCCAGTTCGCTCGTGTTCTTCCTGGCTGCTTCTTTCTCCGTGCTGACCTGGAAGAAAGCCATGGCAATGAAGATGTCAGAGTTGTTGAAATTCTCGCGCAGCGATTTGGGGATGTTCCCCTGATACATGTTGTCTTCCCCATCCGTGAGAATCAACATTGTCTTGAAGCCGGTGGCACCCTCCAGATCGGGCTTGGCTTTTATCATCGTGTCCATGATCGGCGTGTGGCCGGAAGGCTCCTGCAATCGGACTTTTCTCATCAGGTTCTTGAACTGAGTGGGGTCGTCGCGGTTCCAGACAACGGGATCGAGAATGCGTTCGACATTGCTTTCGAAGCCGCCGACTCTAAGGAGAACCGCATTGGCTCCCGGCGTCTTGTGGCCGAACATCCACACGCTGACCCTGGTGCCGCTGGGAATCTCGCCGAGAATTTCCTCTAAAGCCCTGGTAACCTGGTCCCAGCGCGTGACTCCCGCGGTCTTCGCGGTCATGCTCCCCGTGGCGTCCACGAGGATGGTCAGCGCTCCCTGGCTGACATCTTCATCGGCGCGGACAGCGATGCCGGCCTTGTCGGTTTCGGGGTATCTGAACACGATCGTATCGGCTGCCAGGTTGATCCAGATGTCGGTGTGCATTTCTTCGCGTTGGCCGCGATAGACGAAACGCAGGACAGCCGATTCCGCCAGTGGTTTGCCGGTGGACACGGGCTGTTTCTGGGCGTTGTCAGAGGCTGTGCTGCTCAGAGGATAGGCGACGCGGGCCGGCAGCCAATCGCGTAGCTCCCGCCGGCCGGTGTATTCCTCACCAGCGGGCAAGCTGAGCTTTGCACTCGGCTGTAGCCAGGCCATGGGCACGCCGCGGGGCACCGCGCCTTCTTCTTTCACGGTCCAGACAGCCTCGAATTGCTGTTCGCTGGTGATGTCGAGGCGCGGCAGTGGTTCCACGGCCAGCTTGGTGGGTTGCTTCAAACGGGCTTGCACATCGCCAAGCCCGTTCTTGAGGCGGTCCGGATTGACGGGACTGTCACTCCCCGCTTCCGTCAGTGGTTTGGCAAAGTCGGCGTAGGCATTGGCCGCAGCCGAGGTAATAGGGACTGGCGCCGGGATTGTTCTTTTCCGCGGACCAGTAATGATCGTTGAGAGTTCGATTCATCTGCCCCACAAGCAGATTGAGCACTCGCAGCCGCCGGCTTCCTTCCACGGGATCGAACGGCTTGTCCGGCACCAGCGCGGCGGTTCCGCCATCGACCAGGCGGCACAGGTCCTCGGCAACGATCAGGTCGCTCGCTGCTTCGCGCAGGTCTTTCCTCTCCAAACTGGCATTCAACGCTTTGCCGATGTCGTCCAGCATTTGCCGCCACTTCTGCCCGGCGCCCAGAACGGCCACCATCATGCGTCCCTGGCGCTGCGCATCCAGACGAGCGGTCTTGGCCAGTACTTCCGCATCAAGCGGCTTGGCGGCCGGCTTGCTTTCGCTGCTCAGGAGCTGACTGGAGGTGGCCCGGCTATTATTAAGCATGGTCATGCGCAGGTTCGCATCCTCGATGAGAGGAATGGCCAGGGCGGCTTCGAGGGCGTGCCAGTCGCTGTGCTGGCGTTCGCCGTGGAGCACCTTGCAGCGCTCGTTGAACTTGCCTTTGAGGTCCTGGAAGCCGTTCCAAACATTTTTGGACAGTATCTTCAGACTTTGTGAGCGAGGATCGTCTTCGTCTGCGCCGAGCGGCTCGTGAATGCCCTTGCCGTCGAGTTTCTGCAGGCGTGCGCGGAGCACGTGGACTTGCTGCCATAGTTGCTCGGCTTGCTTGAGCATGTCTTCCAGCGTTTGCCGGTCCCCGCTCAGGCGCTGACCGGCCAGCCATTGCGAATAGTAGGGCAGGACAGCCAGCACCTCGTCGCGCACCTGGAGCGCCTCGCGCAGCACAATGGCGTCCTTGGCAGCGTCGTTGTACAGGCTCTCCGCTTTTTTGAAGTCCTCGCTCGCTTCCTTCCAGGAAGTGCTTTGCGAAGCGAGCAGGAGGTCCTCGCCGTGAAGCCGGTGCTGGTCGGCACGCATGATTTTGTCACGGACGACGGGGAAGACCCATTCGCTGTACGGATGCGCCATGTCGCGCTTCAGGAAGCCGCTGCCCCGCGTGTCGGCAACGGCGCCGAGCGATGCCTGTTCCGCCAGTTGGCGAACCCGCAAGGCAGTTTGCACCAGATCCATGGTCGCCTTGGCGTCCAGCGTCACGAGCAGCATGGCCACGTAATGGGCCTCGACGGGCAGGGAAGCGGCGGGCGAGCGCAGCAAACGCAGGACCGTATCGGCCCGGTCGAATTCCTCGCGTGTCAGGTTGGGCTTGCCGGCGAGCATCTTCACATAAAGGGAAGCAACCTGCACGCGCAGCAACGTCTGGCCGCGGTCCTTGTCTTTGCTCTCCGCCCATTTGCTCAGATCGTTCCACTTTGACTTTCTGCTTCTGCTGGTCCTTCTCGGTCCATAGCTCCTCGGGGTGCTGCCCTTGCAGCTCCGTATCCGACCAGGGCATCAAGGTGCCCAGCGCTGCCGGCATGGGAATGGCATAGGGCAGAGGGTTCTTGTCTTGCAACGAGCGGGACCGGGCCATCCTGTCATCCAGATTGGCGAGGCTGGTCTTCAACTCGCCGGCCTTCTTCGTGGGATCGCCGACGCGTACAAGCTGTTCATAGCGGAGAAGTGTGTCCTGGTATTGCCGCCACAAGTGCGGGCTATTGACGGCGGGCGACGGCGTCTCGGGCGCGGAGCGTCTGGCAGCGCGTCCAGGCGCTTTGCAACTCTTCCATGGGAAAGGCGGCCGCCGTGTTTTTCGCCTCCGCGCGCGGCTGGGCATTCTCCTCCAGCACCAGCTCCATGTTTTCAGCGCTGCTCTTGTCGCCGAGGAGAATGGGCTGCTGGAGTGCGTCGCGGTTCGCTTCGGCCCAGCTCTTCACTTCCTTCGCCACGTATTCGTAGAGATCCTGAGCTGTGATCCGGCCCGTTTTTGTTCTGGCCTTGCCCTTTAGCCCTTCGATCACGAAATGCGCGAAGGCCGTCTGCTGCCATTCATCGGAGGTCCACGAGCGTTGATTCTCGTCGCTGGCGCAGAGAACCACCAGATTGGGGATGCTCTCGATGGTTTGCTTCTGTTCCTTCAGTCTGGCGACAAAGTCGTTATTCAGCATGCCGCCGGACCAGTGGGCGGTGACCTGGGTGGCGTCGAGGATCAGGAGCTTTTTCTTGCCCTTGAGCTTGTCGCTGCCGAGATCGGCCAGAACGGTCTTCAGGCGCAGGAGCCGCCGGTTGCTGGCATCTTCTTTGATGAGATAGGCTCCCTCATCATCGGCCCCGCCATGCATGGCCAGGAATACGATGATCGTCTTTTCCTGGATGTTATCCATGCCCTTGTTCCAATCGGTTTTATCTTCGACTTTGCCAGGCTCGTGCCAGAGCCGCAGCCGGGTGGCATCCCTGTGCCACAGCCAGGAGCCGACGCCGCCGCGGGTCTCGCCCAACTGAGCGAGGACTTGCAGACCCTGCCAGCCATGCACGTTATGAGGCACCGCCAGGTTGGTCTCGTTGGGTGCGCCATAGAGCACCAGGCAGGTTGGCTTTGGGGGGCTGATCAGGTAGAGAATGGCAATGAAGGCACCGACGACGGCCGCAAAAGAGGTGGCGGCGATGATGATTTTCGCTCGCTTCGACAGCCGGCGCGGCTTCTTGCCCGAAGGCTCAACCTCCTTCCGCCAGGGCCGCTGCGGTTCGCGGCGTGCCTTTGTTGGCTCATCCCCCCGCCAGGCGGGCCGAGTACTGTGAAAAGGGTTGTCTGCCATGGGGAACTCTCTCCGACACTGGGTTTAGATCAGGAACGCTTTCGATACGCCTCACTGTAGTTGAGGGGAGAGGGGAATGCAAGCGTGCTCTGCACTACGAAGGTCCTAACAAGAAATGATCGAGGGGATAGCACACGGTGATTGATGAAATCCCATCGCAGCCGGCACACCTTTGCTGTATGCTTGAGGAAGTGATCTGGACAACGAACCCCAGCCTGATGGGGTCTTGCTGATCGATCCAGCATGTGGCGGCCAAGCCGAAATAGATGCCGATGATTACATCGCCAATGCTCCTGAATTGGCCGGTGAGGTGTCTGCCAGCAGTGCCAGTATCGACCTCAACCTGAAAATGCGCGTTTTTCGCCGCAACGGGGTTCGGGAGTACCTTGTCTGGCGGGTGCTGGACAAGGCCGTCGACTGGTTTGTTTTGCGGCACAGTCAGTATGAGCCGCTGCTGCTCGGCACCGATGGTCTCTAGCAGGCGACAAAACACGCCAAGTGATCTCGATATGACAACCGCAACGGCCTCTCTGAAACGCATGTTCATAGACGGCAAATGGTGCGGCGCCGATAATGGCGGCACGCTCGGCGTCATCAATCCGGCGACCGAGGAAGTGATCTACGACGTGGCCTACGGCGGCCGGGCTGAGACGCGCCGTGCTTTGGAAGCTGCCGCCAAGGCCATGCCCGGTTGGATGAAACTGACCGCCTGGGATCGGGCCAAGGTCCTCAAGAAAACCGCCGAGCTGATGCGGGAACGCAGTGACGCCATCGCCCGCACTCTGACTCTTGAGCAGGGGAAGCCGCTGGCCGAGGCGAAGGCAGAGATTCTGCACTCGGCCGATACCTTCGAGTGGTTCGCCGAGGAGGGCAAACGCGCTTACGGTCAGGTCATCCCCAACTCGCAGCCTGGGAAACGCCACGTCACCTTGAAACATCCGGTCGGCGTTGTGGCGGCGATCAGCCCGTGGAACTTTCCCATCACGCTGCAAGCGCGAAAGATCGCCCCGGCTCTGGCCGTCGGTTGCACTGTGTTGAGCCGGCCGGCAAGCCAGACGCCGTTGAGCCTGGTACAGGTTTTCGAGTGCATGATCGAAGCCGGGTTGCCGCCCGGCGTCGCCAATCTCGTCACCGGCCCCGCCCAGGAGATGGCCGACGAATTCCTGGCGAGTCCGATCTGCCGAAAGATCAGCTTCACCGGCTCCACCGAGGTCGGCAAGCAACTCATGAAAGCGCGGCCGATCAGATGAAACGCATCAGCCTGGAGCTGGGCGGCCATGCACCGTTCATCGTCTTCCCCGACGCCGACCCAGAGGCGGGAGCCAGGATCGCGGTGACCGGCAAATTCCGCAATAACGGCCAGGTATGCATCGCTCCGAGCCGATTCTATGTCCACAAGGACGTGCAGAAGAAATTCACTGACGCCGCCGTCGAGTTCGCTCGCAATTTGAAGCTCGGCAACGGCCTGGAGCCTGGTGTCGAGGTCGGCCCCATGTTCGAGAAGAAGGCGCTGGAGCAAGCTGTCCGCCTGGTTGACGATGCGAAACAGACCGGCGCCAAAGTATTGACCGGCGGCAAGCGCAGCGACCGCTTCGAGCGCGGTTATTTCTTTGAGCCGACGGTGCTGACCAATCTGTCGGGTAACGCCAAGGTGATGACGGAGGAGCCGTTTGCACCGGTGATGCCGCTGCTCGATTTCAGCAAGCTCGACGATGTAATCCGGGCGGCGAACAACACGCGCTACGGCCTGGCGGCGTATGTGTTCACCAACGATTTGAGCGTGGCCTGGAAGATGGCGGAAGGATTGGAGGCAGGCATTATCGGCATCAACGACCCGGTGCCGGCGACGCCGCAATGTCCCTTCGGCGGCATGAAAGAGAGCGGCTTGGGGCGGGAGCTGGGGCATGAGGGGTTGGAGGCGTATCTGGAAACGAAGTATATTTCATTCAGGTTGCGGGATAACTGAATCGCGGAAGGAGAAGAGCAGATGAGTACCCTAATCAACGGGACCACTTCGACTGTTCCGCCCGAAGAAGTGGAACGTCGCATCGCGGAATATCGTCGCCTCGGATACGAGCATCAAGCCATGCCACATGGAATCTATGAAGACCCGTTTATCGTGTGCCCCTGGCCGGGCTGCGGTTTTCGCATTGCGGCCGTGGATTTTCACATTGAGAAAAGGGGCGACCCCACTCTCTACAAAGGCGCAGTCACCGCCTGGTGGCAGGGACCGGGCATCGTCGGTCGCTGCCCGGGCTGCGGCAACCATGTTCTTTTCAGCATGTCCGACAAGCGGCAGGTAAACGATCCTGCGGCTGTGGGAATGATTCTGTTGCCTGACGATTGGCATCAGACTGCCTATATTGTCTGAATGGCTTAATGCATGTCTTACAGCGGTTCGACCGCACGTTTAATGAAGGGCCTGGTTATGAGTGCGGCAACTGCCAAGATATTCGATTATCGGACATTTGATCCTGGGAGCGTATGAAGGAAATCAGCAGGTTCTTTGAGAAAACCGATCCTGTTCACCAGGCGTTGCGCCGGCTGGTTCTGCGATTGCGTAAGGCAGGAATCCCTTACGCCGTTATGGGTGCAATGGCCGTAAATCTCCACGGAGCCCGGCGCACCACGGACGATGTTCGATGTATTGCTCACGCCGAAAGGGCTGGAACGTTTTCGCCAGGAAATACTGCCCAGATTCTACCAGCAGGTTGAGGGCCGCCCGCGCCGGTTCATGGAACGGAAGAGCGGCATCGGGCTAGATGTCCTGGTGTCCGGACACTATCCAGGAAAGGGGACGCCAGGACCGATTGCGTTTCCCGATCCAGAAGAAGCGAGCCAGGAACTGAATAAGGTCAAGGTAATCGCACTGCCTCAACTCATCCAGCTAAAACTGGCGGCAGGTCGCTATTACGATTTCGGCGACGTTGTTTTTCTCATTCGTGTTCACAACCTGGACGAATCATTCCTCAAACAACTCCATCCCTCGATCCATCAAGATTTCATCGAATGCCTGGAAGAAAAGCGCCGCGAGGATGCGTACATGGCGCGCGAAGGCTAAACAATTCATTGATTCTCATGATTTGCCTTGTCGCATCTCCTCACTCGCTATAAAGTGCATTTCTCCCCCAACTCGCGGATTGGAGGGGGTAACACGGCTTTCTCAACCGATAGATGCACCAATGCCTCAGGTTCTCGACTGGCAAAACGCCGCTGATCCGCGCGATATTGTTCGCCGGGCCGTGGAGGCCCTGAGTGCGGGCCAGATCGTGGCCTTTCCGACAGAGACCGTGTACGGCCTGGCAGCCAGTGCTTTGGTGCCGGAAGCGGTCGAGCGGTTGCAGCAAAGCAAGGGGCGGCCGGAGAATAAGCCCCTCACGCTCGCTGTCCCCGATCCTGCCGGGGCGCGTGAGATGGTGCCTGACATGAGTCCGCTCGGCTGGCGCCTGGCCCGGCGCTGCTGGCCCGGTCCGGTTACGCTTGTCTTCGCGGATAGCAAGCCGTCCGGCCTGGCGAGCAGCTTGCCGGCAGCGGTTCGGCAGCGTATTTGCCCATCGGGAACGTTGGGGCTGCGCGTGCCGGCTCACGAGGCCATCCTGGAGGTGATGAGGCTGCTGCAAGGGCCGCTGGTCCTGACCAGCGCCAACCGTAGCGGCGCAGCCGCCGGCAACGACGGCCGAGGAAGTATGTCAAGCGGTTGGCGACGATGCTGCTCTCATCATCGACGACGGGCCGAGTCCTTTCGGCAGGGCCTCGACCGTAGTTCGGGTAAACAACGCCGAGTGGAGCGTGCTGCGGGAGGGGGTGGTTTCGGAGGAAGAAGTGCGCCAGCAGGCCGTCTGCCTGATTGTGTTCGTCTGCACCGGCAATACCTGCCGTAGTCCGCTTGCCGAGGTATTGTGCAAGAAGCGGCTGGCCGACCGGCTGGGATGTTCTCCGGAAGAGTTGCCCGCGCGGATTTTGCGTGCATTCTGCCGGTCTAGCTGCGATGATGGGGATAGGACCGTCCGAGGAAGCGGTTGAAACCGCCCGCGTACTGGGAGCCGACCTGAGCCGGCATCGCAGCCGGCCGATGACTCAGGCACTTGCCGGTCAGGCCGATTTCCTGATCGCCATGACGCGGAATCATGAACTTGCCCTGAAGGGATGCTTCGAGCAGCTCGGTTGTCAACCCCGGCTGCTCTCGTCCGATGGAGAAGACATTGCCGATCCGATCGGCTGTGATCTGCCGGTCTATGAAGAGTGCGCTCGGCAGATCTGGCGGCACCTGGAAAAACTCGTTGAGGAATTTGTGCGACCATGAAGATAGCCATCGGCAGCGATCACCGCGGTCACGACGCCAAACAACGTCTCGTGACCGTGTTGCAGCAACTGGACCATGTGATTCTGGACCTCGGCCCCGAAGGAAAATCGAGCGTCGATTATCCCGATTTCGCTTTTTCGGTGGCCCAGGCCGTCAGCGATGGACGGGCCGATCGTGGCATCCTCATTTGCGGCACCGGCATCGGCATGACCATCGCCGCCAACAAGGTCCCCGGCGTCCGTGCCGCACCCTGTCACGACAGCATCACCGCCGAGATGAGCCGCCGGCACAACGACGCCAATGTCCTCTGTTTATCCGCCGATTTGCTCGGCGAGGAACTGATCGAGCGCATGGCCCGCATCTGGCTGGAGACCGAATTCGAGGGCGGCCGGCATGCGCGGCGCGTGGACAAGATCACGCATTACGAGACGAACCGGTCTTCCCCGCCAGGCCCACACGAAGCCGCTTCCTGAACGGGTGTACGACGTGGTTTGTAATCACCGCCGATTCCACCTAACGGCTCGTGATCGGCAGCCCCTGCTGGCGATACTCGTTGTGAAGCCGGGGAACTCACACCGCGATGGGGATTGGTGGGATTGGGGACACGACCCAATCGAATGATGGCTGCCCCTTCTTGTCGCTGTATTCGACCGACAGCCCGCAATGGACCTGGCCTCAGCGGGTCGGACAGATGATAATGCCCTGGAATCAACTGAAACCGCACCCACTGGTTATCAACATGGCTCAACTCGAACACATCACCCGCGGCGCCACCGTAAAGGGCATCCTGCCCGAAGGGCTCGTCACGATCGTGGACGTGAAGTGGATCGGCACGGTTGCCGTCGAGGTGACGTACAAGGACACTGCCGGCCGGCTCGGAAGCGAACTGCTCTATCGCGACCGCGAGCCGAGCCTGGAAATCGCCGCCGAGGGCCGGCCGTGGAGCTTTGACGGCGACGGCGCTCTGTTCCGGCTGGTCTCCGAGGCCCGCCGTATCCAGCTCGCTTACCTGTTCGATCCCCTCCTGGCGGTTCACACTTCGCTGGTCGAGCCGCTGCCGCACCAGATCACCGCCGTCTACAGCAGCATGCTCTCCCGGCAGCCCCTGCGGTTCCTGCTCGCCGACGATCCGGGCGCCGGCAAGACCATCATGACGGGGCTTTTCGCCAAGGAATTACAGGTCCGCGGCGACCTTCAGCGTTGTCTCATCGTCTGCCCCGGTAATCTCGCCGAGCAGTGGCAAGACGAACTCTACAGCCGATTCCACCTGCCGTTCGAGATCATGACCAACGACGCCCTGGAAGCGGCGCGCACCGGCAACTGGTTTCTCGAAAATCGGCTGGCTATCTGCCGGCTCGACAAGCTGAGCCGCAACCCGGACGTACAGGCGAAGTTGCAGCAAAGCGACTGGGACCTGATCGTGTGTGACGAGGCGCACAAGATGAGCGCCACCTACTTCGGCAACGAAGTGACCTACACGAAGCGCTACCGACTGGGCCAGCTGCTTTCGACGCTGACGCGTCACTTCCTTCTGCTCACCGCCACGCCACACAACGGCAAGGAGGCTGACTTCCAGCTATTCCTGGCGCTCCTGGACGGCGACCGGTTCGAGGGTAAGTTCCGCGACGGAGTGCATACCGTCGATACGTCCGACCTCATGCGGCGTCTCGTGAAGGAGCAGCTTCTCAAGTTCGATGGAACGCCGCTATTCCCTGAACGCATCGCCTATACCGTCAATTACTCGCTCTCCGACCCCGAGGCGCGTTTGTACAAGGATGTGACCGACTACGTCCGCGAGGAATTCAACCGGGCCGAGGCGCTGGAAAACGAAGGCCGCAAAGGCACCGTTGGCTTCGCACTGACCATCCTCCAGCGCCGACTTGCTTCGTCGCCCGAGGCGATTTATCAATCAATTCGCCGCCGCCGCGAACGGTTGGAGAAGCGATTGCGTGAGGAGCAGCTTTTGAAGCGCGGCGCGGACGTAGCCGCGTTCGCCAGAACGCGGGATGGTGAAGAGAACGATGAGGACAAACGGTTGGAGAAGCGATTGCGTGAGGAGCAGCTTTTGAAGCGCGGCGCAGGACGTAGCCGCGTTCGCCAGAACGCGGGATGGTGAAGAGAACGATGAGGACACCCTTCGTTCTGGCGAACGCGGCTACGCCCGAGTACACGCCCGACGACATCGACGACCTGGATGATGCACCGGACGCCGAGGTCGAGGAAGTCGAGGAGAAGGTCGTCGATCAGGCGACCGCTGCGCGAACCATCACCGAACTCCGCGCCGAGATCGGCCTGCTGCAAGACCTGGAACGGCTTGCCCTGAAGGTCCGCCAATCGGGAACGGATCGTAAGTGGGACGAGCTATCACGGCTGCTCCAGAACAACGCCGAAATGTTCGACGCCCACGGCCATCGGCGGAAGCTCGTTATATTCACCGAACACCGAGACACGCTCAACTACCTTGCGGAGCGCATCCGCGGGCTGGTCGGCAAGACGGAAGCCATCGTGACGATCCACGGCGGACTGGGGCGCGAGGACCGCCGCAAGGCCCAGGAATCCTTCACGCATGATAAGGACGTAGAGATCCTTGTGGCCACCGACGCCGCCGGCGAGGGCATCAATCTCCAGCGTGCCCACCTCATGGTGAACTACGATCTACCGTGGAATCCGAACCGCCTGGAGCAGCGGTTCGGCCGCATCCATCGCATCGGTCAAACCGAGGTTTGCCACCTGTGGAACCTCGTCGCCAAAGATACCCGCGAGGGTGAGGTCTATCACTGCTTGCTGGAAAAGCTCGACGAGGAACGCAAGGCGCTCGGCGGCCAGGTTTTCGACGTGCTCGGGCAAGTCACTTACCAGGATAAGCCGCTCCGCCAGCTGCTCCTGGAAGCCATCCGCTATGGCGACCAACCGGACGTAAAGCAAAGGCTCTTCAAGGTGGTCAAGCAGTCTCTCGAAACGGAACGCCTGCGTGAGTTGCTGGAATCGCGGGCACTGACGCATGACACGATGGACGTGACCCAGGTCCGCCGCATCCGCGAGGACATGGAGCGCGCCGAAGCTCGCCGGCTCCAGCCCCACTTCATTGCCTCCTTCTTCCTGGAGGCGTTCAAGCAGCTCGGCGGCACAGCACACGAACGGGAAGCCAAACGGTACGAGGTCAAGCACGTGCCCGCCGTGATCCGCAACCGCGACCGAGCCATCGGCCGCGGACAGCCGATCTTGCCCCGGTACGAGCGCATCACGTTCGAGAAGACGCTCATCAGCGTCCCTGGAAAGCCGCTGGCGGCCTTCGTATGCCCTGGCCATCCCCTGCTGGACGCGACCATCGACCTTGTGCTGGAGCGCCATCGGGACTTGCTCAAGCGTGGCGCGGTCCTGCTGGACGAAAACGACCCCGGCGATACTCCCCGTGCCTTGCTGTACCTGGAACATTCCATCCAGGACGCCCGGACCGATCGTGCCGGCAACCGACGCATCGTCTCTCGCCGCTTGCAGTTCGTCGAGATTGATCCGGACGGCACGACACGAAGTGCAGGCTGGGCGCCGTTCTTGAACTACCGTCCGCTGACTGAGGAAGAAGCTTCGCTCATCACCAATCTTGAAGCTTCCGTAGCCGCATTCGCCAGAATGCGGGGAGACAGCCAGGACGATGATCCATCAAGCGATCCATCCGGCGCTCGCCGCATTCTGGCGAATGCGGCTACCCTTGGCGCCAGATCAACTGGGCCCGTTCTTCCCTGGAGACGAAGGCGCTGGAACACGCCGCCTTGCATCTAGTGCCCGACCACTTGAACGAGGTCCGCAAACGTAAGGAAGAGCTAATCGACAAGACCCTTGCGGCCGTGAAGGACCGTCTCACGAAGGAAATCGCCTATTGGGACCATCGCGCCGCCCAGCTCAAAGAGCAGGAACTTGCCGGCAAGGCAAATGCCCGGCTCAATTCCGGTCTGGCCCGGCAGCGCGCCGACGAATTAACCGCTCGCTTGCAGAAACGCACGATGGAACTGGAGCAGGAACGCAAACTTTCTGCCCTGCCGCCCGTTGCCCTGGGCGGGGCGCTGATCATTCCAGTCGGCTTGCTCGCGAGGTTTCACGGCGGCTCCAGCAACCCGCCAACCTTCGCGATAGAAACTGAGCACTCCGAGAAACTCACCATGGACGCCGTCATGCAGGCAGAGCGAGAACTCGGCAATCAACCGCGCAACGTGAGCGACCAGAAGCTTGGCTACGACATTGAATCTGGCGTGCCTGGAACGGGCAAGCTCCGATTCATCGAGGCGAAAGGCCGCGTTGATGGGGCGAAAACTGTTACCATTACCAAGAACGAGATCCTTACCGGCCTAAACAAGCCAGAGGATTTCATCCTGGCCATCGGCATCGTTGACGGCGAGCATGTTGATCTTCACTACGTTCGCATTCCCTTCCAACGGGAACCGGACTTCGGAGTGACGAGCGTGAATTATGACCTCGACGAGCTACTGGCACGAGCGGAGGAACCAGCATGAGCAAGCAACGAAAGAAAGCACTGCGGTTCACCAGCCTGCATCTGGAAAACTGGCGAAACTTCACCAACGTCGAAGTGGAACTCCAGCGCCGCGTTTTCCTGGTTGGGCCGAATGCTTCAGGGAAGTCGAACTTTCTGGACGTTTTCCGGTTCCTGCACGATGTTGCGTCGGCGGGTAGTGGTTTGCCGGCTGCCCTGAACAAACCCTGGCGCGGCGGTGTCGCCAAGTTGAAATCCCTCATGGCCCCTCACTATGCTGACATTGGCATTCATGTCTGCGTGGGGGATGACAAGGCCCCGAACCTGTGGGAATACGAACTGCACTTTGCTGAAGACAGTTACTCACCAAGGATCAAGCGGGAGCGGGTTGTCAAAAAAGGAAAAGAATTGCTGCGGCGGCCGAACAAAGAAGATGAGAAGGACCCGCACCGACTCACGCAAACCTATCTGGAACAGGTGAGTGTCAACCAGGACTTCCGCGACATGGTCGAGTTCTTCGCATCGGTCAGTTACCTGCACCTCGTTCCACAAGTACTACGCGGTCTTGTCTATGGTTCTGAAGATGCGTTCGGCGGGAGTTTGCTTCGCCGCATCGCGGACCTGCCGGAGGATGTAAGACAGGACCGGTTCGCCATCATCCGGGACGCCTTGCATGCCGCTGTTCCTCAGCTCAAGGATCTGGAGTTCTGGAGCGACCCGGTGGAGAAAAGACCCCACCTGCGTGCCGAGTACGAAAACATGCCAGGACACTGGCAGATGGAAGACCAGTTTTCCGATGGCACCTTGCGCCTCATCGGTCTGGTGTGGGCATTGCTGGACGGAGCAGGTCCGTTGCTTCTGGAAGAGCCTGAATTGTCGGTTCACTCGGGAGTCGTTCGCTACTTGCCTTACCTTTTCCTCCGGCTTCAACAACGCTCAGAGCGGCAGGTGTTGATAAGTACGCATACCGCGGATTTGCTGCGGGATGAAGGAATTGGACTCAATGAGGTCTTGCTTCTGCAACCGGGAGCGGAAGGAACTGTCGTGCGCCAGGCGGGCGACTTCGAGCAGATAAAAACGCTGGTTGAAGCTGGAATGGACATCGGAGAAGCAACATTTCCACATACAAGTCCACAAACAGCCCTGGACCTTGCCCTGGTTGGGAGATGAGCGGTGGCAAGCGCAAGCCCGGCAATATGCAACCTACATGATCGAATTTGTACGAGGAACATTGGAATCCGGAGCGTGCCGCAAAGCGCTCGGACAGTTTGAGACGCTGTCGTCAACGTCTCCTGGAATTGTTTCAGGGGTGACAATGTCCGTTGCGCAAAAAACTCATCGAAGTCGCCCTGCCGCTCAAGGTCATCAACGAGGCGTCGGCGCGAGAGAAATCGATCCGCCACGGCCATCCGTCCACGTTGCACCTGTGGTGGGCGCGCCGGCCACTTGCGGCGTGCCGGGCCGTTCTCTTTGCTTCGTTGGTCGATGACCCCGACAGCGATCCCGAGTTTCGGCTGCTCGGGGCGGAGATGACCGGCAAGAAGCGGGCCGACCTGTTCTCTCTCATTGAGGAGCTGGTCCAGTGGGAGAACTCGAACAATCCGGAAGTGATTCGCTCGGCACGCGCGGAGATCGGCCGCTGCATCGCCTCCCGCCTGGTGGAAACCGGCAAGCTGAAGCGTGAGCAGGTTTTGTCGGAAGGAACCACGGTCGGCGACCTCATCACGCTGGGCCATTGCCGGCCCATCTCTGCGGGACCGGACGCGAAGGCAGGTCGGCATCGCTATCGCTTTGACACATCCCGGCTTCCTCCTGCCGCAACTGTGGACCAATTCCTTGCCGAGCATGCCCCGCCAGTTCTCGATCCATTCTGCGGCGGCGGTTCGATTCCGCTGGAGGCGCAGCGGCTGGGGTTGCGCGCCTATGCCAGCGACTTGAACCCAGTGCCTGTGCTCATCACGAAAGCCCTGATCGAGATTCCGCCAAAGTTTGCCGGGCGGCCACCGGTGAATCCCGACTGGCAGAAGAAGAGCAAAGAAGAAAAGGCCGCCACGGTCTGGCACGGCGCCAAGGGCCTCGCCGCGGATGTTCCGCTATTACGGCCAATGGATGCGCTACGAGGCCGAGAAACGCATCGGGCTTCTCTATCCCAAGGTGAAGATCACCAAGGAAATGACCAAGGACCGGCCCGACTTGAAGCAATACGTTGGTGAGGAGCTGACCGTCATCGCTTGGCTGTGGGCGCGGACGGTGGCGAGTCCGAATCCGGCGCGCAAGGAGCGCACACGCCACTGGTACGCTCGTTCTGGCTCAGCACGAAGAAGGGCAAGGAAACCTACGTTGAACCCGTGCTTGATCGGGCGAGGAACGCCTTTCAATTTGTGGTACGAGTCGGTAAAGGAGGAACCGGTTTTGATCCCGCCTCGGGAACTATCGGTCGCAAGGGAGGCCGTTGTATTCTAACGGACTCCCCAATGGGGTTTTCTCATGTCCGGAGTGAAGGACAGGCCGGGCGAATGAGACAGCGCCTGATGGCGATTGTGGCCGATGGACAACGAGGCCGCGTTTACCTTTCGCCACTGGAGCAACACGTTACGCTGGCGGAGAATGCGAAGCCATCCTGGAAACCGGATGCCGACCTTCCTGACAATCCACGGGACTTCAAGACCCCAAACTACGGCATGAACACGTTCGCCGACCTGTTCACTCTGCGCCAGCTCGTGGCTATGGCGACGTTTACCGATTTGGTGCAGGAGGCACGGGAGCGTGCGTTGAAGGACGTGGCAAGAGCGAACTTGCAGAAGGACGAACGTTCGCTGGCAGATGGGGGCATGGGAAACGTCGCATACACTGATGCAGTGGCCACCTATTTGGCGTTCGGTGTGAGCAAGTCAGCAGACTACAACAGCAATCTTGTTTCCTGGATCAATCAGCGCGACCAAGCACGTAGCACGTTCAGCAAACAGGCTCTGGCCATGATTTGGGATTTCTGCGAGGTCAATCCCTTAGCAGGTGCGGCAGGAGACCTAAATGTATCTTTAGACGGAATTGGTGATGTCCTCGGATCATTTTCGCATTCTGGAGAAAGTTCCGTTCGCCAGCTGGATGCAACTGCGGCTATAAACGAGATCCCGTGTCCCTTAATTTCAACCGATCCTCCATACTACGACAACATCGGCTACGCTGATCTGAGCGATTTCTTTTACGTCTGGCTTCGCCGTTCGCTCGTAAAGGTTTACCCGTCGCTCTTCGCCACGTTGCTGACGCCGAAGTCTCAGGAATTGATCGCGACGCCTTACCGGCACGACGGGAGCAAGGAGAAAGCCCAAGCCTTCTTCGAAGAAGGTCTGGGAACCGCCTTCAGGCGGATGCGCGAGGCGCAAGCAGCGGACTATCCGCTCATCGTCTACTACGCCTTTAAGCAATCGGAAACCGAAGACGACGCCGCGGACGACGAAGACGCTAACGGGATGATGACGGCATCGACCGGCTGGGAAACGATGCTGGCCGCCTTGATCCGCGCGGACTTCAGCGTTCACGGCACCTGGCCGATGCGCACTGAGCGTGGCGCGCGTAGTCTTGGAATTGGCACAAACGCCCTCGCATCCTCAATCATCCTTGTCTGTCGTCCTCGTCCCGCCGCTGCCCCGCTTGCCACCCGCAAGCAGTTCATTACCGCCCTGCGTCAAGAACTCCCTGAAGCTCTCCGCAACCTTCAGCACGGCAACATCGCCCCGGTGGACTTGGCTCAAGCGGCCATCGGGCCGGGGATGGCCGTTTTCACCCGTTATGCCAAAGTCATGGAAACCGATGGCAGCGCCATGACCGTCCGCACGGCCCTCGGCCTCATCAACCAGGCGCTGGACGAGGTTCTCGCCGAGCAGGAAGGTGAGTTCGATGGTGACACGCGCTGGGCGTTGGCCTGGTTCGAGCAGTTCGGCACGGAGGAAGGCCCGTTTGGCATGGCCGAGACACTGAGCAAGGCCAAGAACACAGCGGTCAACGGACTGGTCGAAGCGGGCGTGGTCAAGGCACGTGCTGGCAAAGTGCGTCTGGTAAAGCGGGATGAGTTGGCGGATGAGTGGGATCCTACCCGTGACGGCCGGCTCACCGTCTGGGAAGCGACGCAACACCTGATACGTGCGTTGGACAAGGAAGGCGAGTCGGGAGCGGCGATGATGTTGTACAAGCTCGGTGGCCTGGCCGAAGCCGCCCGCGATCTGGCGTATCGGCTGTACAGCATTTGTGAACGGAAGAAGTGGGCGGATGAGGCGTTGGCATACAATAGCCTGGTGATTGCGTGGCCGGAGTTGACAAAATTGGCGCTGGCGGAGAGAAGTCGATCTGCTGAGACGCAACGGGAGATGTTTGAGTAGCCGCGTTCGCCAGAATGCGTGGGGAACCTGCAGAGTCGAGCCCGCCCGCATTCTGGAGAATGCGGCTACGGAACGGGCCTACGGAGAGGTAGCCGCGTTCGCCAGAACGCGGGGGAAGTGCCCGCTACGCCGGAGATAAACCATGGACACGAAAAAACCCTACTCCGGCCGAAACGATCACTTGAAACGGCTGCCTGCCGAGTATTATCGTGGCCAGGCCTATGTGCATTGGTCGATGACGATGCAGGATCGAAAAACTGGTTGGTGGTTCCGATCTTCTATTACAAATTCCGCGAGATCCTTACTCACACAGCGTTTCGATACGGGCTCTGTTGCCCCATCTATTGCTGCATGCCCGATCACATCCATCTCCTTTGGGTAGGCATCCTCGATGCGAGCGATCAATTGCTTGCAGCGCGCTACTTCCGCAAGCAGCTGAACCCGATCCTGGAAAAGCTTGGCGTCGCCTTTCAGCGGGAAGCCTATGACCACTTGCTGATGGAGGAAGAACGAGAACGAACCGCGTTCGAGAACGTGTTTGAGTACATTGCTCGTAATCCAGAGCGAGCAGGCCTGGTGAAGGAGAACTGTTTCCTTGACTATCCCTACACAAATTGCCTGATACCCGGCTATCCGGAACTGAGGATCTGGCAAGATGACTTCTGGCCAAGGTTTTGGCGCACCTATTCTTATCTTGGAAAGCGTGGCCTCATGCAAGCAATTGCGGACGAAGAGTAGCCGCCTTCGCCAGAAGGCGGGGAGTTGAGACAGGGCTGCAAACAAGCAATTGCGGACGAAGAGTAGCCGCCTTCGCCAAAAGGCGGGGAGTTGAGACAGGGCCGCAAACAAGCAATTGCGGACGAAGAGTAGCCGCCTTCGCCAGAAGGCGGGGAGTTGAGACAGGGCTGCAAACCCGCAATTGCGGACGAAGAGTAGCCGCCTTCGCCAGAAGGCGGGGAGTTAAGACAGGGCTGCAAACCCGCAATTGCGGACGAAGAGTAGCCGCCTTCGCCAGAAGGCGGGGAGTTAAGACAGGGCCGCAAACAAGCAATTGCGGACGAAGAGTAGCCGCCTTCGCCAAAAGGCGGGGAGTTGAGACAGGGCCGCAAACAAGCAATTGCGGACGAAGAGTAGCCGCCTTCGCCAGAAGGCGGGGAGTTGAGACAGGGCTGCAAACCCGCAATTGCGGACGAAGAGTAGCCGCCTTCGCCAGAAGGCGGGGAGTTAAGACAGGGCCGCAAACAAGCAATTGCGGACGAAGAGTAGCCGCCTTCGCCAGAAGGCGGGGAGTTGAGACAGGGCCGCAAACAAGCAATTGCGGACGAAGAGTAGCCGCCTTCGCCAGAAGGCGGGGAGTTGAGACAGGGCCGCAAACAAGCAATTGCGGACGAAGAGTAGCCGCCTTCGCCAGAAGGCGGGGAGTTGAGACAGGGCTGCAAACCCGCAATTGCGGACGAAGAGTAGCCGCCTTCGCCAGAAGGCGGGGAGTTGAGACAGGGCTGCAAACCCGCAATTGCGGACGAAGAGTAGCCGCCTTCGCCAGAAGGCGGGGAGTTGAGACAGGGCTGCAAACCCGCAATTGCGGACGAAGAGTAGCCGCCTTCGCCAGAAGGCGGGGAGTTGAGACAGGGCTGCAAACCCGCAATTGCGGACGAAGAGTAGCCGCCTTCGCCAGAAGGCGGGGAGTTGAGACAGGGCTGCAAACCCGCAATTGCGGACGAAGAGTAGCCGCCTTCGCCAGAAGGCGGGGAGTTGAGACAGGGCCGCAAACAAGCAATTGCGGACGAAGAGTAGCCGCCTTCGCCAGAAGGCGGGGAGTTGAGACAGGGCTGCAAACCCGCAATTGCGGACGAAGAGTAGCCGCCTTCGCCAGAAGGCGGGGAGTTGAGACAGGGCTGCAAACCCGCAATTGCGGACGAAGAGTAGCCGCCTTCGCCAGAAGGCGGGGAGTTGAGACAGGGCTGCAAACCCGCAATTGCGGACGAAGAGTAGCCGCCTTCGCCAGAAGGCGGGGAGTTGAGACAGGGCTGCAAACCCGCAATTGCGGACGAAGAGTAGCCGCCTTCGCCAGAAGGCGGGGAGTTGAGACAGGGCTGCAAACCCGCATTCTGGCGAATGCGGCTACCTGCGGGGAGGACAGACAAATGGCCATCACCAACCGTGATCGCGTCGGCAAAGCACTGGAAATCCTGGGCAATGGCCTGGCCTCATTCGTGGAGCGAGAGCTGAAATCCGTCCTGGGCGACAAGTGGCAAGATGCTCTGACGGAGGGACGGGCCAAGCCACCGGGCGGCAAAAAAGCCGCTCAGCCGAAGCTGTCCGATCCCCACGTCCTGCTTGGCGCGATGTGGAACCAGTGGAACAACGTGTTCAATCGAACGCTCGGTTCGGCCGAACGGAGCCTGGTCAGTGAATTGCGAGACATCCGCAATCGCTGGGCACATAACGAGGCATTTACCGGCAACGACGCCTACCGCGCCCTCGACAGCGTGGGCCGGCTTCTGGCGGCTGTCTCCGCCCCGCAGGCGGCGGAAGTCGAACAGATGCGCATGGACTTGCTGCGCGTCCAGTTTGATGAGCAGCGGCGGTCAGAGATGCGCAAGGCCTCGTTCCAGCCGACCGAGGGAAAACCTCAAGGCGGTCTCATGCCCTGGCGCGAGGTGGTGACGCCCCACGTCGATGTATCTTCGGGCCGCTACCAGCAAGCAGAGTTCGCCGCCGACCTCTGGCAGGTCTATCAAAATGAGGGCGCGGATGAGTACAAACATCCGACTGAGTTCTTCCGCCGCACGTTCCTTACCGAAGGGTTGACGCAATTGCTCGAACGAGCGCTCGCCCGGCTCGCAGGCCAGGGCGGCGATCCCGTCGTCGAGCTGCAAACCAATTTTGGAGGCGGCAAAACGCACTCGGAGCTGGCCCTGTGGCACATGTTCTCCGGCACCCCGGCCAGCGAGTTGCCGGGCGTTGAGGAACTGGTGAAGGAATCTGGCGTGCCCGTGGCGAAGGGCGTGCGCAGGGCAGTGATCGTGGGCACCAAAATCTCGCCTGGCCAACCACATAAGAAGCCGGACGGCTGCCTGGTCCGGACGCTATGGGGCGAAATCGCCTGGCAGCTCGGCGGCAAGGAAGGCTACAAGCTAGTGAAACAGGCCGACGAGACGGCGACCAATCCAGGCGATGTATTGAGAGAACTGTTCAACAAGTACGCTCCCTGCCTGATTCTGATTGATGAGTGGGTGGCCTACGCCCGGCAGTTGCACGAAGGCAGTAACCTGCCCGCAGGTACGTTTGACACACACTTCACCTTCGCCCAGGCAATCAGCGAATCGGCGAAGAACGCCCGGCAAACACTCCTGGTGCTCAGCGTACCGTCGTCGGATAACGAGATCGGCGGCGAATGGGGGCGGAAAGCGCTGGACCGGATCAAGAACGCTATCGGCCGGGTGGAGTCGTCATGGCGGCCGGCCAGCCCCGATGAAGGTTTCGAGATTGTGCGAAGGCGATTGTTCCAGCCCCTCAGCAACGAAACGGCCAAGCAGCGCGACGCCGTAGCGCGAGCGTTTTCCGAGTTGTACAGTTCCCAGCAGCAAGAGTTCCCATCCGAGTGCCGGGAGGCCGACTACGAACGCCGGATCAAGATGGCCTATCCCATCCACCCGGAGCTGTTTGACCGGCTGTACAACGACTGGTCCACGCTTGACAAGTTCCAGCGGACGCGAGGCGTGCTGCGGCTGATGGCGGCTGTGATCCACACTTTGTGGAACCGCGATGACAAGAACCTGCTCATCCTGCCGGCGACCATCCCCGTGGACGACCCGTCCGTGCAATTCGAGTTGACGAGGTACATGGAGGACCACTGGGTGCCGGTCATTGAAAAGGACGTGGATGGGCCGAACTCGCTGCCGCTGGCGCTCGACCGGGACAACCCGAATCTTGGCCGGTATTCGGCTTGCCGGCGAGTACGCGCGAACCATCTACCTGGGATCCGCCCCAATCCAGCGGGCCGCCAACCGCGGCATTGACGACCGCCGTGTGAAGCTGGGGTGCGTCCAGCCCGGCGAGACCGTGGCCACGTTCGGCGATGCCCTCCGAAGGCTGACGGACGCCGCGACTTATCTCTACGTGGACGGCAAGCGTTACTGGTACTCGACTGTGCCTACCGTAGCCCGACTGGCCGAGGATCGCGCCAGCCAGCTGAGCGACCACGACGTGGACGACGAGATCCACAGTCGCCTGCGCGAGGAGGCACGGACGCGGGCTGATTTCTCGAAAGTCCATGCCTGCGTCGCCAGCGGCGACGTGCCGGACGAGCGTGAAGCTCGCCTGGTGATCCTCGGACCCGAGCATCCACACACGGCCAAAGATGCCAACAGCCCGGCACGACGCGAGGCGGCCGCTGTCCTGGAGTCACGTGGCAACACTCCGCGCAACTACAAGAACACGCTCGTCTTCCTGGCTGCCGACGCCAACCGGCTGCGCGAGCTGCGGCAGGCGACCAGGCAGTTCCTGGCCTGGACATCGATCTGGGATGGGCGGGAAACACTGAACCTCGATCAGTTCCAAATGAAGCAAGCTGAGACCAAGCGCCGGACGGCCGATGAGACGGTCGAGGCACGCATTCCGGAGACTTGCCAATGGCTCCTTGTGCCGGGGCAGCCCGACCCCAAGGGTAACGTCGAGTGGACGGAGATTCGTCTGCAAGGCCAGGATTCGCTCGCCGCACGAGCTGCCAAGAAGCTGAAGAACGAAGAGCTGTTGATGGTGCAGCTCGGCGGCACGCGCCTGCGCCACGAACTGGATCGCGTCCCGCTCTGGCGCGGCAATCACGTAGGGCTCAAGCAGCTTTGCGAAGACATGGCTCGTTACCTCTACCTGCCCCGCCTCAAGGATGACGATGTGCTCCTGGCCGCAATCCATGACGGGGTAGCACAACTGACGTGGCAGCCCGACACCTTCGCCTACGCGGAGGGATGGGATGAACAAGGCGGCCGCTACAAAGGGCTCAAGGCCGGCCACAGCATGCGCGTACTCATCGACGGCCAAAGCTTGCTCGTGAAACCCGAGGTAGCTGCCGCCCAGATCGCTGCTGACGAGGCTACGACGGCAGCCACCGCCAATGCGAGTGAGGCGGGGGGGACGACCTCTTCCTCCAGTTCCTCCGGTGCCACTGGCGGAAGCGGGACTGGCACTACAGGAAGCACGACCGTTCCGCCGCCGCGCAACTGCGGCGCTTCCACGGTACCGTACATCTCGACGCCGTTCGCCTCGGGCGTGATGCTTCGCGCATCGCCGAGGAGATCGTCCAGCACTTGGCCGGCATCGTGGGCTCAAACGTCGAGATCACCCTGGAGATTCACTGCGAGCTGGCCGGCGGAGCAACGGAGAAACTGGTGCGCGACATCACGGAAAATTGTCGGACGCTGGGGTTTGATACGTTCGGGTTTGAGGAAGTGTAGAGATTCGACAGGCGTACCTATTCACCGGCCGCCGCTACTACCGAATGTGAC
>CAWDRY010000014.1:0-73714 GCA_963804745.1 uncultured Gemmataceae bacterium | reverse complement strand
TTTCACAAATAATGTCCAGGTTACGCGCGATGGCATATAATCTCCTGGCAGCTGATCAAGTCAGGCTCCACCCAAGGAAAGGGGAACCATCATGCCAGGACCGCTTCCTTCCTGTTGTCCCATTTTTCCAGAGGACTTCATCTGCGAGGCCGAACGTGAAGTTCGACATCGCTCGCTTCCCCATCACCTACTCCAGCGCTATCGGTTGGCGCTCTGGCTACACCATGAGCCTTTCCTTGGACATGACGAAGCAGGTCAACATGTCGGCTTGTCCGGCGCCAAGTGCAACGTTGGCGTGAACGCTGGTTCGCAGGCGACTTCTCTGTCGCCGACCTATTTGGCCGGGGCCGCAAGGCCACTTTTTCCCCCGGTGGACGAAGCCCAGGTCAAAGCCATCGCTTGTGAAACTGTTTACCAAAGCCAGCAGCCCTTGAGCCGCCAGTCGCTGACGGACTTGACCGGCCGCTGCCAGACAGCCTTGTGCAAGCCGATCAGCCCGAGCACTGTCTGGCGTATTCTTCATACCGATGCCATCAAACCTTGGCAGTTCAAGTACTGGATCTTTCCGCGGGATCCCCAATTTGCCGCGAAGGCCGAGCACATCTTGGACCTGTATGCGGGTTGCTGGGAAGGAAAAAGCCTTACACCACGCGATTTTATCATCAGTTCGGACGAAAAGACGAGTATTCAGGCGCGTATCCGTTGTCATCCCGGCTCGGCTACGGGTCCGCACCGGCGGCGGCGTGTGGAGTTTGAATACGAGCGCGGTGGCGCTTGCAATACCTGGCGGCGTGGGATGTACAGCGTGGCTATGTCATGGGACGATGTGAAGCCAAAACCGGCATCGAACCATTTGGTCGACTGGTGACCCAGGTGATGGAGCAGGAACCGTACTGCTCGGCCGAGCGTGTCTTTTGGGTTGTGGACAATGGATCGTCGCATCGAGGCACGGCTTCCGAGCAGCGGCTGATGAACGCTTATGGGAACACGATCTTGATACATACGCCGGTCCATGCCAGCTGGCTCAATCAAGTGGAAATCTACTTTTCGATGGTCCAACGCAAGGTTCTGACGCCAAACGATTTTGCCAGTCTGCAGGAAGTGGAAACTCGCCTGCGCTTGTACGAGGAATTGACCAACCAGAAACCGCATCCGTTCAAGTGGAAGTTTGACCGGAAGAAACTGGCCGCATTCTTGCAACGTCTGGAAGCGCCAAGCCCTTCAGGCAAAAGTGTTGGCCAAACAGGGTCATTCGTAACCTGGACATTATTTGTGAAATGGAGCACTAAGCATGAGGAGAAAACTTATCATGCCGTAAATGGCCAGGTAAACGTACAGTCTCCAACTCTTCATCAGCAGCCCAAAGGTGTGGGGATACTTGGACGTTACCAGTTCTAACCATGTGATTACTACCGCGACCAGAAACGCCAAAGCCGGGGGTCCATACATGGCCATGCAGCACCCTGAAGGGATTCGACGGGAGAGCAACAGCAGCAAAGACCGGCTTCGCCCACAGGAGGCGGCCAGTCCTGTTTTTGTATCCGCGTATGAGCTAACGCGCGAGGCAGACTAACGAGTCTTCGCCCTGGCGCTCGATTCGGATAACGCCCTCTTGCTTCAACTTTTCGAGATCCGCCAGGAGTTCAGAGGCCTGTCGGCCATTGATCCACGCCAGGTAACCGAGGGGTAGAGGTCCACGCTTCTGGAGGGTTGTGACAATTGCCGTAGCCAACATATTCCTGTCCAGCACTGGCATTTTACACCTCTTGGCTCTTGAAATACGGGCAGAAGAGAAGGACGGAGTTACATCTACCAATATTATGGTGTAGCACGTCCTATTGTCAATCCTTGTCGACGACGCTTTCTTCCGAACGACGGCAACGCACGGTCGAGCCACTATTGGCGTTTGCTCTACTACCGCAGATGCTTCTCGCGCAACTCTTTCAGCCGCTCCAGAGCCGGCTTGACGTTCCCCTCCGTATCGATCAAACCGCAGTGTGGAAACTGATGAGGCTCATTGTCGGCGGCGTGCGCCCATTGCACGCTCCGCACGTAAGGCTTGCACAGAGCCAGCGCGGCAACCGCCCCGGCCCATTCGGCCTGAACCTCGGGCGTACAGCCATCCCGCCAGTGCCCTGCATCGACGCGCAGGTCAGGATCGGCGTTCATATCAGGCTCGCCGGCCGACGGATAGCCCAGCGTCACTTGCAGCGGCAGTTCGAGGAGTGCGTAGAGGTCGAGCACGCGGGATGTTTCCAACAGGTCCCGGCAATAGCTGCCGCGCGGCGCCACGCCCATGACGATTTCCAGGTCCAGGGCGGACAGGTTCAAGCCGGAGCGCGTCAGCATGTCTGCGAACATGAACGGAGAATAACGTTCCCGAACCACGCCGTACTCGCCCCACGGCTGGGCAATGCCGATGCTCAACTCGACGCTGGGTTCGGCCTGGCGGGCCGCCTGGACCAGTTTGTTCGTCAGCCACAGGAGGTCGTCGTCGGTCAGCCCTGTCAGGTCCGCGCAGTTGGCAGCCGCCGTGAGCTGCCAGCGGCGGATGCGGCCTCGGTAGTGCCGGACAGCGTTCTCGACGTAGCGGCACATGAAATCGACCATGCTTGACAGATCCTGCTCATACTGACGCAGCCAGTCAGGCAGCAGCGCTGGAGAGAAGTCGATGAGGGGTCCGGCCGTGACCGTCAAATCCCGCGCGGCCGCCCAACTCAGAACCGTATCGCCCGGCTCCCAGAAATAGCCTTCGCGGTCGCGTTCGACGTCTTTCCAGGCCAAGGGCACACAGACGGTATTACAAGCCTGGGCCAGAGCATCGGCCTGCGGAGTAGGCAAAGCCCGGCCCAGCCGGCAGCCCAGGGCAGTTTCCAGCCGGGGCGAGCGCTGATGGCGGGTCTGAAACACCTGATCCACGTAGGCCGCGACAAGCTGCTCGGCGGCCTGGTAGGACATTTCGAGTGGTGAGTGGTGAGTGGTGAGTGGTGGGGTGGTGGGGTGGTGAGGTGGTGGGGTGGTGACTTGCGGAGAGGATGGAGGATAGAGGATGGAGGATGGAACCATCGCTTCGCCATCCTCGATCTTCGATCCTCCATCCTCCATCCTCTTCGCCACCACCTCACCACCTAACAAGGCCTGGCAGAAGACTGAGTGAAGGTTACGGATGTCGTCGTCCAGGGTCGCGGAGATTTGAAGACCGCTGCTTCGCCAGTCCGAGGCCTGAGACCGGACTTGATGGAGCTTGCCGCGGGCCAGCTCGATCACCAGCTGATAGGGAGGTTGCCGTGGAGCAAGGGTGGCGGTGCTTCCCATCAAGCGGCCGACGCCCTCGATAGCCCACGGGATATTGAGGCAGATGCTCTCCTTGGCATTCCGGCGCAGTGTTAGCCGGCCGTCTTCCACTTCCACGTCTGCCGGTACGGGCATATTGTCAGCCCCGCCAGACGGGCATGCGCAGCGCAGGTCACGAAGCAGGGCCGGGCTCAACTGCGCCGGAAACAGGAACGTCATGGTTCCCATGTTTTTGCCCGAACGGCGAAGTGCGAGCCTTGGAAGTGGACACACGTCCGGAAGTTATTATAGGGAGGTGAGTGGTGAGTGGTAAGTGGTAAGTCAGAACCTGAGCGCCAAGCGAGTGCGGCTTCGTCCTTCAGGCTCAGTTCTTCGCTAACGCTTCAGGCTCAGTTCTTCGCTAACGCTTCAGGCTCGGTGCTTCGCTTCGCTAACGCTTCAGGCTCGGACTTGTTGCCGAATGCCGCCGACTGTAGTGCCACCATGCTGATGTCATAATGCTCCGCGAGGGCCACGGTTCTGTCTCGATCCAGGAGGATCGTCTTGCCGGCCTCGAAGGCCAGCACACGGCCGCCGGCCCGGTGCATCGTTTCGATGGTATCGCAGCCTATGGTCGGCACGTCGAAGCGCATATCCTGCTGCGGCTTGGCGACCTTGACGACGACGAAACCGCCGGCAGGACAAAGCTCGCCCGCACGAGCAATGGCTCGATCGGTGCCTTCGATGGCTTCCACGGCCAGCACGGCACGCTCTTTCACCGCCACGCTCTGACCGACATCCAACCGGCCCATTTCCTTGGCCAGTTCCCAGCCAAAAGCGATGTCTTTCTCTTCCTGGGCCATCGGCTTGCGGCGCGTTAGCGTGCCAGAAGGAGCGAGCAGCTCGGGGCAGAGATCCAGGGCGGATGCGACACGAATCCCATCTGCCGCAAATTCGTTGATAACGCCGAGAAGCACGCTGTCGTCCTTGTTGTCACGCCGGGATCGCTTGTACCAGAAGCGGATCATCCGCCAATCGGGCAACAACCGCAGGACACGCCACGGGGTGTGCATCACGGTCTTGGTAATCTTGCCGGCCATGACCATACTTTCAACACCCTCACGCTTGAAGCAACGAATCATGCGTCCCAATTGAGCGACGCCGGACCAGTAGAAGCGCTCGACCAATCCTTCCAGTTCGGGAGATGCTTCGTGCCGAATGCCGACGCAAACGACCGGGATACCCAGGCTGCGGGTTTTCGCCGCGAAGCTGATCGGGAAGCAGCCGCGGCCGGCGAGAAGGCCGATCGGGTGACAGGGAGACTGGCGGATGACCGGATGACAAGGTGACAAGGTGACAAGGTGACAAGGTGACCCAGAAACCACTGTTCTGTGATCGTTATTGGTTCCACTCCCCTCCATGTTGTCACCCTGTCACCTTGTCACCTTGTCACCTTGTCACCTTGTCACCTTGTCACCCTGTAACCTTGTCACTCTTCCTTCAATCCCAGGTGCTGCTTGACGCGGCGCAGCTCCTTGCGAATTTCGGGCAGCTTCTCCAGAGTCATGAGAATGCGTTTCTGCTCACGTTCGGATGTGGCCGGAGCGCCGAGCATGCGTTGACCCGGTGCAACCTCTTTCGTCACACCGGCCTTGGCGCCGATGATGGCGCCGTCGCCGATGTGTACGTGATCGACGATGCCGACCTGGCCGGCGATCACGACGTAATCGCCCGTGCTGCTCGAACCGGCGATGCCCATCTGGCTCACGAACAGGTTATGTTTACCGATGCGGCAGTTGTGGGCGACCTGCACGAGGTTGTCGATCTTGGTGCCCTCGCCCACGCGGGTGGCCTGGAAGGTGCCGCGGTCGATGGTCGTACAGGCGCCGATCTCCACGTCGTCACCAATCTCCACGAAGCCGAGCTGCGGCACCTTGACATGCTTGCCGTTCTGCAAGCGATAACCGAAGCCGTCGGCTCCCAGCACGGAATTGGAATGTACGATAACGCGGTTGCCCAGCACCGTGCCGTCATAGAGCACAACGTTGGGATAAAGGACGACATCGTCTCCCAACTTGCAGTCGCGGCCGATGGAGACACCGCTGTGCAGCCGGCAGCGTGTACCCACCACGCTGTTTTCGCCGATGGAGACAAAGGGGAATACGCTGGCATCGGGACCGACGCGAGCAGTAGGATGGATATGCGACCGTGGATCGATACCGTGGAGTGCTGCTTCCGACCGTCCGTGAAGATGGCGTACCACTGTGACAAAGGCGGCCAGCGGATCAGCGACGCGGATGACGGTCCATCCGTTCGTCGGCAGCGTCTCGGAGACAATGGCGGCGGCGGCCTTGCTGGCGAGCAGTTGGGCCGCGCGGCGGGCATCTTCGACGAACGTGATGTCGCCGGGCTGGGCATCAACGAGTGGACGAGCGGCAGCAATCACAAGGTTGCCGTCGCCACAGACCTGCCCGTTTACCAGTTCCGCCAACTGCCGGACGGTGACCGGATGACCGGGTGACGGGGTGACTGGCGGATGACAAGGTGACAAGGTGACTGGCGGATGACAGGGTGACAAGGTGACTGGCGGATGACAGGGTGACAAGGTGACAAGGTGACAAGGTGACCCAGATCTGTGATCGTTATTGGTTGCACTCCCCTCCATATTGTCCCCCTGTCACCTTGTCACCTTGTCACCTTGTCACCCTGTCACCCTGTCACCTTGTCACCAGGGTGGGGATGATACTCCAGGTAAGAAAATGGGACAATGGGAATTGAATCGTCGCTGAAAGCTCTCCAGATTGCCCTGTCTTCACCGTTTGACGTTCGACAGATGCTCCAACGCAAGCATCAGAGCGTGCGTTCCTTTCTGGCCCAAGCCCTGGGCCCGTACTGCCTCGTACAGTTGCTTCGCCAGCGCCAGGCCAGGCAGAGATATGTTCATCCGTTCCGCCTCGGCGAGGGCGATGCCCATGTCCTTGATGAAATGCTCGACGAAGAAGCCCGGCTCGAAATTGCGGTCGATGATGCGTGGACCCAGATTGTTGAGCGACCAGCTCGCCGCCGCGCCGCCGCCGACCGATTGCAGCACGGTCTTCAGGTCGAGACCGGCCTTGTAGCCGTACAGCAGTGCCTCGCACACGCCGATCATGTTGGTGGCAATAAGGATTTGGTTGACCATCTTAGTGTGCTGACCAGCGCCGGCCGGCCCCTGGTACACAATTGTCTTCCCCATGCACTCGAACAAGGGGCGGACCACCTCAACGACTTCCTCCTCGCCGCCGACCATGATCGACAGGGTAGCGTTCCTCGCGCCCACGTCACCGCCGGAGACCGGAGCATCGACGGCGCCAACGCAACAGACAGCAGCCTCCTCATAGATTTCGTGCGCCAGCGAAGGCTCGCTGGTTGTCATGTCCACCAAGACGCCTCCGGTCTTTATGCCGGCGAGTACACCTTGTGATCCCAGGAACACTTCGCGCACATCCTTGGGGAAGCCGACGATTGCAAATACAACATCGGAGCGCTCGGCCACCACTTTCGGCGTCTCGCCCCAGACTGCTCCGGCGTCGAGCAGCGGTTGTGCCTTGTCCTTGCTGCGGTTGAAGATCGTCGCCTTATAACCTTTGGCTATAATATGTTGACACATCCAGCGGCCCATGACGCCGGTGCCGATCCAGCCGATACGGGTCTTGCCTGGCTCTGCTTTCGTGAATGACATGCGACTATCGTAGCGGAGATAGGGGCTATCGGCAAATCGGGGAGAACGCTAACTCGTCCCCCTCATTCCCACGGCGGACCGTGGGAACGAGGAAAAGAGAACTCGTTACGAAAGTGTTACAATAACTGATGGGATTCCAGAGTAGAATAGTACACGATGGGAAACGCCGCAACCCTCACCCCTACCCCTCTCCCCTGCCGCAGGGGAGAGGGGTAGGGGTGAGGGGAGTGTGAGGCAAGTTTCAAACTTGCCGCCACAGACCTGGATGATCCGTATCATGACGACCATACATATTGTTGTTGTTGAAGATGAACAGCCCATTCGCCGGGGTGTGGTGGACGCTTTGCGCGCCTCGGGGTACGAGGTGGCCGAGGCAGCAGACGGCGAGTGCGGCCTCCATGAGGCAACCCGGTTCGGCGTCGATCTCGTGCTGCTGGATTTGCTATTGCCCAAGCTCGACGGTCTCGACGTGCTCGCGGAGGTGCGCAAGGTGCGTCCGAACTTGCCCGTCATCATCCTCACGGCTCGCGGCACCGAGGATGATCGTGTCCGCGGCTTGAAGATGGGCGCGGACGACTATGTCGTGAAGCCTTTCTCGGCGCGCGAGCTGCTCGCTCGTGTGGAAGCCGTTCTGCGCCGCTCGATGGGGCGGCCCGCGGAAGCTCCGGGCGCCCGCCTGGGGCGTGCCCTGATCGACTTTGCCGCCGTGAAGTTCGCTGGTCCGACAAGGAACACGATGAATTGTCCGAAACCGAAACCGCCATCCTCAGCTTCCTGGTAACGCACAAGAAGCGGGCTGTGTCGCGTGAGGAGCTGCTGAGCCGCATCTGGGGGGTGGAGCCGCAAGGATTGGAGACGCGCACCGTTGACATGCACATCGCGCGTTGCGCACCGAAGCTGCGCGATCCGTCGGGCAAACAGTCGCCTGAAGCGATCGTGACGGTCCGGGCCCACGGCTACATGGCCGGTCCTGATCTCCTTCCTCTTGAAACTGTCCCTAACGAGAAAGTGCCATGAGATACTGGTTGCGCGGCAAACGAGGTGGGGTGCTCGCCTTTATGGCGATTACAGCGCTGGTCGTGGGCGGGCTGGCCTGGGTGACCGCGGCAGCTCTGCGCCTGGAGGCTGACCAATACCAGGCGCGCATGGAAGAATGGCAGGCGCGTTGCGACCACTTGCAAGCTAAGGCCGAAGTCGTCCGATCGCACAATCTTCGCCTCGCTCTATGGCGTCTCGACAGCCGAATCTTCGACGAGCTGAGAGAGGCAAACCGGCCGTTCTATCGTTACATGCCGCGGGAGGTGGTCCAATCTCCCGGCCACACGTTCTCGCTGGCTCTCCTTGAATTGGTGCCGGTGGATGCGACGGAAGAAAACGCCTGGATGCCGCGCAGCTTCCTTATCGGTTCCGCCGCAGACTGGCGGTCGTCCCAGACCCTGCGCGAAACGCTCACCCGCCACCTCATCACCGCAGGCAACAAACCGGGCGAGGTCCCGCTCGGCAAGCGAGACCTGCCGGCAGCGTTGCTGGACGAGGCTGTCCTCAAGAGATTGCTCACCGTGGTACGTCCTCAAGAACAGCCCACCCCTGGAGTTGAGCCACCGTTGGGCGTGGGGCTCCCGGCCCAGCCCCAAGGCGTCACGTCGCCGGCGACTTCAGGGCGGGAGACCCGCGCCCAACTTCGTTCCAGAGGCACCAAGTCAACTTTACAATCAGGGGGCTAACGCCCTCCGCTCCGCGAATCAAAACGCTGCTCCCTTCCAGCCGATCGACCCACGCCAATACGCCGGCTATCAATACATGCCTGCACAGGGCCAGCAGAAAGTTGACCGTGACACGGAGCTGCGCATGAACCGAGCACAGCAAGAGAAGGGCCAAGTTTTCTACCCGCCTTCCGCGAACGATTTCAACCGCGCTGTGCCTGCACAAGCGACCCCCGCCATGCCTCAGACCAGTAAGAGCGAAAAGCAAGTGTTCGCCATCCCCGGACCGATAATGCCCCTGTGGCTGGGCGAGGGAAGAGATGAGAAGCTCGTCGTGGCCCGGCTGGTGCAAATCGGTGAAAAGCCGGCCTGTCAAGTCACCATTGTCGATTGGCCGGCATTGCAAAAGCTGCTCGCCGACGAGGTGCGTGATCTGTTCCCCGATGCCCACTTCCGGAGAATCCAGGGGGCGTCTCCCAAAGTCTACAGCGCCGCACAATTCGTAATGTTTGACGGCCAGGCCTTGTCCAAGCTCTTGTGGTGTGCGGACTATTTTTGGGCAATGCCGATCCAGGGTGACAATTTCAATCCGGAGCTGGCAATGACGCAACTACCGATCGAGCTGGATCCAGGCCCCGCGGAACCAATCATTGCCAATCTTGCAGCCCCTCGGCAGGAGCGCATGCCTCTCCGCGTCGGTCTCGGCCTGGCCTGGACCGCTGCTCTCGGGGCTTTGATTACGGTGGGGCTGGGCGGCTGGTCGCTGATCGATCTGTCCGAGCGCCGCATACGTTTTGTCTCCGCCGTCACTCACGAACTGCGCACGCCCATGACCACGCTACGGCTCTACCTCGACATGCTCACCGGCGGCCTGATCCGTGACGAGAAACAGAAGGAAGAATACTTGCACACGCTCAACGCGGAGACGGACCGGCTCAATCGCCTTATCGGCAACGTGCTTGACTTCTCCCGGCTGGAGAATCAGCGGCCGCGATTGAACAAGACAACCATTGCCGCGAGCGAATTGCTGCAACAGGTTGCCGCCACCTGGGAGGGGCGTGTCACGATGCCGGCAAGGAACTGGTCATCGACAACGCGCTCGCCGCTCAGACCATGCTGCACACCGATGTCGAACTGGTGCAACAGGTTCTCGGCAATCTCATCGACAATGCGTGCAAGTACAGCCGGGATGCCGCCGATCAGCGCATCTGGCTGCGCGCCTGCCTGGACAGCAATCTTCTGGTGCTGGAGGTGGAAGATCGCGGTCCCGGTGTGCCGCTGCGCGAACAGCGGTCAGTCTTCCGTGCTTTTCGGCGTGGTCGAGGTGCGGACGTGACGGCCGGCGGCGTTGGGTTGGGTCTTGCTTTGGCGCAGCGCTGGGCTGCACTGCTTGGCGGACAGTTGACTCTGCGCTCCAACTCCGAAAGTACCGGTGCGTGTTTTCAAATCAGATTGCCCACGGGGAAAGGATGAAGGATGAAGGATGAATAGGAAAGTCCGAGCCCGCAGCGTAAGCAAGGTTAGTCGCCACCCTTGCTTACGCTGCGGGCTCGGACAAGTTTCATCCTTCATCATCTTGGTCCGCCGCGTTCCTTCTCTTGCTTCTTTTCTTCTGTCGCTTCAGCGAGAAGGTCATCGAAGCGTTGCAGATAGAGAGAATGCACCTTGCTTATGGATTTCCGCACTTTGCCCAGGACCGTTGCGGCCGTCGCTTTCATGACTTGAACCACATCCGCTCGATCCTGGATTCGGTTCGAGCCAAGTTTCGTCTCTATCCACCCCGCCAGGCTCGCATAGTTCGTTCCCTCCGGCACTCCCAAGGCTCTGGGGCCAGGGATGGTAGTCGGCGCATCCTCCCTCGGCTTGCCTCCCTCCGGTACGATATCGATTGCTACCCCTTCATACTGTAACTTGTGCCAGCCATGAGGATCGTGCCAAACCACCTTGATTCCGTATTTTGGAACAACTCGAACGATGACATCTAGTTGTCTCTTGGGAACGACGACATTGATATCCTTGGTGAATCGTTCATAACCATGATGAATTGCTCCAAGATCGCCGATAATTGCGAGCGGAAAGCCCTCTTTGCGGGACAAGGTTGTAAGCACGGAAAGAGTCCAGGTGAACTTGGATTCCCGCTGGCCTTGACGCCGCACGGCAGCGACCAGCCGTTCAAGCGTGGCCAACGCCTCGGCAACCACAGCGATTTCGCCGGCCAGCCGTGGTCTTCTTTCTTTCAACTGCTCCCGTGGACTGCTCATTCTTTTACATCCCCTGCTTCAAGATGGTAACATAACCCACTGCGGACTCCAAGTTCATTCGATTCAGAGCGCGACCATCCCATGAAAGCAGAAATTATCTCCATCGGCACCGAGCTGACCAGTGGCCAGAATCTCGATACGAACAGCCGGTGGCTCAGCCAGCGACTGGCCGAGATCGGCATTCGCGTCGGTTGGCACACTACCGTTGCCGACGATCTTGAAGACGACGTTGCCGCCTTTCACACAGCAATGCAGCGAGCAGGACTCATCCTCATCACCGGCGGTCTCGGTCCCACGCAAGACGACCTCACCCGCGAGGCCCTGGCCAGGCTGGCTTGTGTCGAGTTGGTTTTTCATCCGGAGTCGCTCGCGCAGATTCAGCAGATGTTCGCCAGCCGCCAGCGTTCCATGCCGGAGCGTAACCGGGTGCAAGCCATGCTCCCCGCCGGAGCAGAGCCGATTATGAACACCTGTGGCACGGCTCCCGGTATCTGGATGCGCGTCGGCGACTGCCTGCTCGTCGCCATGCCCGGCGTGCCGTCCGAGATGGTTGCCATGTTCAACGACCAGGTGCGTCCACGCCTGGTTCAACTCGGCATGGGCTGCGGCGTACATGTTGAACGCAAGATCAATTGCTTCGGCGCAGGTGAATCGGCCATCGAGGAGAAGCTGCTCGACCTCACTCGCCGCGGCCACGTTCCGGAGGTGGGAATTACAGCATCCGACGCTATCATTTCGCTGCGAATCATGGCCCAGCGCCGACTCGAGAGGAAGCTCTGGCTCAAATCGTCCCCATCGAACAAATCATCCGTGAGCGCCTGGGCGACCTGGTTTTCGGCGTGGATGATGAGGAAATTCAGGATGCCGTGGTCCGGTTGCTCGCCGGAAGACGGCTGACCATCAGCACGGCCGAGAGCATCACGACGGGGCAAGTGGCCGAACGTCTCGGCCGGGTGCCGGGCGTCAGCGCGTACTTGATGGGCGGCATCGTGGCCTACGATAATCGGATCAAGACGGAATTGCTCGGCGTTCCGGAGGAGATGTTGCGCGAACATGGAGCGGTCAGTGCGCCGGTGGTCGAGGCAATGGCCATCGGCTGCCGGACACGCTTGAAGACCGATCTGGCGATCAGCACTTCGGGGATAGCCGGGCCGGGCGGCGCCACACCGACCAAGCCGGTGGGCCTCGTCTACGCCGGCCTGGCCTGGGATGGCGGGGTCAGGTCGCAGCATTACATCTGGACTGGAACACGAACGGAAGTGCAGAGCCGGACGGCAAAGATGGCGTTGAATCTGGCGAGGTTGCACCTGCTGCGACAGCACACTGGCCCGAAGCGTTAGCGAGGGACGGAGCCTCCTCCCTCGCTAACGCTTCGGGCCAGTGTTGGAGATCCGCTCACGGTCACTTGGCATCGCTAAGCCGAGCAACGAATTCCGCGTGCTCGGGGCTGTTCAGGCCCTTTTGCAGTTCGCTCAGTGCCGCTTTCAGATCGCCGCGCACAAGTGCCGCAGGATCAAGTGGCCCGGGCGGGACTCGAACCCGCAAGCCTTTCGGCACAGGTTCCTAAAACCTGCGTGTATGCCAGTTTCACCACCGGGCCAGGTGAAAGTTATCTTCATCTTGGTAACCCATCGGGGCGATTCTGTCAATAAATCCGCAACAATCGTCCAGTTCGGCAGATGGCTCCCGCCCTGGGCAGGACTTCCTTCCTGTCGGTGTTGAATGCCTCCAAGTTACGGCCTACGCTAAGTATGGCTGATGTTCTCGCTTGCGTATTCCCTTGCTAGCGCGGCGGGCCGGCCATATGAGGTGCCGTTCCATGCGAAATACGACGAGGTTCGTCCTAGGCTTTGTAATCCTGGCAGTGACGGCTAGCGGTGCGGCTGCTCAAGACAAAGGCCCGATTGCTGAACTGACCAGGCTGTTGAAAGATGAGAATGTCACCCTCCGCCAGGCGGCGGCTCATGCCTTGAAGTATTTCCCCACCGACGATCGGGAAAGCAAGGCGGTCAGCAAGGCGCTCGTCGAAGCGCTCGGGGACGAGGACAGCGTCGTAAACGACAACGCCGCCGATGCCCTGGCCCTCATGTTTCCGGGGTACGCCGTGCCGGTTTTGACCGATGCACTCAAGAACGCCAATGCCGACGTCCGCCAACGTGCTGCCACAACCCTGGCCCGCTTTCGTGGTTATGCGGTCGATGCCATCCCGGACCTTATTCGATTACTGAAGGATCAGAATGCCTCGGTGCGGGAAGCAGCAGAGAAGGCCCTCGCAAAACTCCAGGGAGATAGATGGCGGTGAACACGAAGGATGAAGGATGAAGGATGAAGGATGAAGGATGAACCGAATCGAGGATGGAGAATAGGGAATGGAAGAAGGAGAAAGGATGCGGTGGTTCGATCATCCATCCTCTATTTTCTATCCTCTATTTTCTATCCTCTATCCTCGCTGCTTCCATCCTCCATCCTCGATGATTCGATTCTGATTCATCCTTCATCCTTCATCCTTCATCCTTCATCCTTCATCCTTCATCCTTCATCCTTCATCCTTCATCCTTCATCCTTCATCCTTCATCCTTCATCCTTCATCCTTCATCCTTCATCCTTCTGAGAACGCCACCACCACGCAAGTCACATTATCACGCGATCCGCGTTGCAAAGCCGTTTGCACGAGATAGTCCGCCCACCCTTGCGGATCGGGATAGCGCTCGGGGCCTTCGCGCAGGTCCTCGTCGGTGATGTGATTGGTCAAGCCGTCCGTGCCCAGCAGGAGGCGGTCGCCGGCTTGCGGTGTGAACGGCCTGACTTCGGCACCTTCGCCTAGCTCGGCACAGCCGAGGAATTTGTGCAAGACATTTTGCCAGGGACTGTTCCGGGCCTGCTCGCGGGTCAACGTTCCGTTTTGCACCAGAGCCTCGGCAACGGAATGATCGACAGTTAGTTGCTCGACGCACTGGCCGCGAATCAAATAGGCGCGGCTATCGCCCAGACTGGCGACGTAGACCTGGTCTTCCTGCTTAACGGCGAGCACCGCGGTCGTCCCCATACGCCGGCCCTCGGGCTGGCTCTGACCGGCGGCGACGATGGCTTCGTTGGCCTCGGCAAGGGCTTTCAGCACGGCCTGACGGGCATCTTCCTTGGCAGCCAGACGATCCTGCACCGCTCGGGGAATGATGTCGGCGGCCATGCCGCTGGCCTGTTCGCCCAGTTCCTGGCCTCCCATCCCGTCAGCGACCAGAAAGACGTGATGCTCGGCGTCGGCGACGAACCGGTCTTCATTATTGGGCCGCACGCCCTGGGCAGATCGGCTGCCGACGCGGATAACAAGTTCTGCCATATTCAACACTCCCTCGTACAATTCTACTATAAAAGAAGTGAGTGGTTAGTGGTGAGTGGTGAGTGGTCATAAACTCACCACTCACCACTCACCACTCACCTACTCACCACTCACTCATGAGGCGCATAAAGAAGTAGGTCTACCATGAGTCTTGCCATCCTCGGCCTGGGCAAAGCGTTGCCGGCCACTCGAATCACCCGTGACGAAGCTTTGGAGATTTCCAAAGCGCTCTGCTGCCAAACGGGTGAGCACGCTTACTGGCTGCCCGATCTCTATGCGAACATTGGCATCGAAGTGCGCCACATGGCTTTCGGCGAAGATGTGCTGCTTGACCTGCGCAAGGACACAGTGCTATCTCAGTCGGTCTTTCTGCCACGGATATCGTCCGCCAGCGGTCCGACCACTGGTCAGCGCATGCGTCACTATGCCGAACACGCGGAACCATTGGCGCTTGAGGCGGCTCGGCAGGCGCTGGACCAGGCAGGAGTTCCGGCGGGCGAAATCACGCATCTGGTCACCGT
The DNA here is from genome assembly GCA_963804745.1 of uncultured Gemmataceae bacterium. Classification (GTDB taxonomy): domain Bacteria; phylum Planctomycetota; class Planctomycetia; order Gemmatales; family Gemmataceae; genus CAWDRY01. Next base: position 58,898 of record CAWDRY010000014.1, on the reverse strand, counting down.
CTCCTGCACCGGTTTTGCTGCTCCAGGCGTGGATATTGCCTTGATCAGGGAGCTGGGCCTTTGTGCGTCGATCGAGCGAACCAATGTCGGCTTCATGGGGTGTCACGGAGCGCTCAACGGTCTGCGGGTCGCCCGCGCCTTCACGTCCGCTGATAGCAAGGCCCGCGTTCTTCTCTGTGCGGTCGAGCTGTGCGGCCTCCACTTTCATTACGGCTGGGAACCGCAGAAGATGGTCGCCAACGCTCTGTTCGCCGACGGCGCGGCGGCCGTGGTCGGCGCCGCCACGGGAAAACAGGATAGCTGGCAGGTGGTCGCCGCCGGTTCGTGCGTCTTTCCCGGTTCGGAAGATGCCATGACCTGGACCATCGGCGATCACGGTTTTGAGATGACCCTATCGAAACAGGTGCCCCGCTTGATCGGCACGCACCTGCGGCCCTGGCTGGAGAAATGGCTGCACGGGAACGGTTTGTCCGTGGACACGGTCGCTTCCTGGGCCGTCCATCCGGGTGGTCCGCGCATTCTCGACTTTGCCGCGGCCGCCCTGGGATTGACGCGCGAGGCGATCGCTCCTTCGCTCGAAGTGTTTCAGGAGTGCGGCAACATGTCGTCGCCCACGATTCTGTTCATCCTGGACCGTCTGCGCCAGCGCGGGCGCCGCGCCCCTGCGTGGCCCTTGGCTTCGGGCCTGGGCTAACAGCTGAGGCATCGCTATTTCGATAATCAGAACCACCAGGGCTTTTCGCGAAACGGCACGGCTGATAGCTTACCTTCATGATTCCTCGTTCCCACGGTCCACCGTGGTCAGAGGTCAGAGGTCAGAAGTCAGAGGTCAGAACAGTAGCGGTCTCTTCTCTGACCTCTGACCTCTGATCTCGGACCTCTGATCTCGGACCGTGGGAACGAGAGGCAAATGGATTACCCATGCGTGACCGACTTCAATCCGATGAATGTGCTCGCTTCTTGAAAGCACTGGCTGACCCGGAACGGCTCAAGCTAATTCAGTGTCTCCAGGATGGTCCGAAGAACGTCAGCGAGTTGGCAGCGCTTCTGGGTCAGGAACTCGCTAACGTCTCGCACCATCTGGGCGTGTTGCGTCATGCCGGACTCGTGACGGACCAGAAGCAAGGCAAGTACGTGGTCTATTCTCTCCACCCTGACATCTTTCAAGCCAAGGAACGCGGCCAGTCATGCGACTGGCTCGATCTGGGCTGCTGCCGATTCGAACTCGGCCGGTGATGTGGCGGCAAGTTTCAAACTTGCCTCCCAACCGACGGTAATCTCGCGCTCAGAACTTGATAAGCATATCAATCGCGGCTGTCAACTGGCTTTTGTCACGATTCCCTTGACGAACGTTTATACGATCTGTAGAATGTTTGAGTGTTGTAGTATTTACGGTCCATTGGGAGTGTGTGCATGGGTGTACGACTTTTTCCCTTGGCGGCTCGCTGTGTGGCGGAATGCCTTGGCACTTTTATTCTGGTGTTCTTCGGCTGCGGCGTCGTTCATGCTGCCAAGATCGCCGGCGCCCATAATGGCCTCTGGCAAGTGGCCAGTGTCTGGGGTGTGGGCATCATGGTGGCGATCTACATCGTCGGCGGCATTAGCGGCGCCCACATCAACCCTGCGATCACGGTGGCACTTGCTTTTTGGAAGCAGTTCTCCTGGCGGCACGTCGTCCCTTACGTCTTCGCGCAGCTGGCAGGAGCTTTCATTGCCGCCGCAGTGCTCTTCGCTTTGTATTACCCCCTGATCGAAAAGAAGAAGGCTGAGGTGATCGACGGCAAACCAGGCATGGAAGTCACAGCCAGTTGCTACGGGGAATACTACTGGGACATCTCGGAACCAGCCGCCTTCGCCGCTGAAGCCCTTGGCACCGCGCTCCTGGCATTGGCGGTCTTCGCGCTGACCGACGGACGGAACGTGGCTGCCCCGCTCAGCCGGCTGGCGCCGGTCTTCATCGGCCTGACGGTGGCCATCTTGATTAGCGTCATCGCCCCGCTGACTCAGGCTGGTTTCAATCCTGCCCGAGACTTCGGCCCCCGTCTCTTTGCCTATTTTGCCGGCTGGGGAGAGATTGCGATTCCCGGAAGGAACGGTACGGGCTTCTTTACCGTGTACATTGTCGCCCCTGTCGTCGGAGCCATCGCGGGAGGCGGACTTTATCTGTGGGTGCTCCGGCCCGCCTTGCCCCAGACAGAGTGACAAGATGACAGGATGACAAGATGAATAGACCGAAATCAATCACGCAATTATTGCCCGTTTATTTCCTCTGGTCATCTTGTCATCCTGTCATCCTGTCATCCTGTCATCCTGTCATCCTGTCATCTTGTCATCCTGTCATTTTGGAGATCATACGATGAAACGCATCCGTTTTACACTGTTGGGCGGCTTTCTCGTGCCGGCAAGACCACCATGCTTACTCGGCTGGCCCGCCATTATCTGAACCGGGGCCAGCGGGTCGGTCTGGTGATGAACGATCAGGCCCAGGACCTTGTGGATACCAATAGCCTGCGCGGGCAAGGCTTTTCCGTTGAGGAGGTTGCCGGCGCCTGCTTCTGCTGCCGTTTTGACGATCTGGTCAGCAAGGTCTCCCAACTCCAGGCCAACGAGCGTCCCGACGTGATCCTGGCGGAACCGGTCGGCAGCTGCACCGACCTGGTCGCCACTGTTGTGCAGCCGCTCAAGGACCTCTGCGGCGAACGGTTCCAGGTCACGCCCTATGCCGTGCTCTTCAAGCCAAGCCACGGGCTGCGCATCCTGCGCAATGAGCCGAAAGCCGGTTTCTCGCCGAAAGCTGCCTACATCTTTCGCAAGCAGCTTGAAGAGGCGGACGCCATTGTCATCAACCGCATCGACGAGCTAGCAGTGGCCGACGTGAACGAAGTCGCCCGGCTGGTCGCAAGAGATTATCCCGGCGTGCCTGTGCTGCGTGCCTCGGCGAAGACCGGGCAGGGTTTCGAGGCACTGGCTGAACTGCTCGATCAGGACGGCAACTTTGGCCGCAGGATTCTGGACATCGACTATGACACGTATGCCGAGGGAGAAGCAGAGCTTGGCTGGCTCAACAGCAGTATCCGCGTCACTGCTTCGGAACCTTTCGCTCTTGATGAGTTTCTTGTCGACGTGGTTCGCCGGTTGCAGGCTGCGCTGGCGCAAACGGCTGCCGAGGTTGCGCACCTGAAAGCGATCGGCCTGGCCGACACCTGCTTCGGCGTTGCCAACCTGGTGAGCAGTGGCACGAAGCCCGAATTGTCCCTGGCGTCGCAGGCTCGCGTCAACGAGGTGGAGTTGATCGTCAATGCGCGAGTGGCAGCCGATCCTCAAGTGCTCGAAAAGCAAGTCCGGGACCAGGTCCAGGCCGTCTGTGAATCTCGGCATGCTCGTGCCGAGTTCCGCACCATGCAGAGCTTCCGCCCAGGCCGGCCGCAACCGACGCACCGGTATGCGCAGGCGCAATAACACAGTCTGAAGCAGCGCTTCTCAAGCTGTCATTTCTGATGACACTCGTTGTGGCACGGGCTCCTGACCGTGCGCGGCATTACCCGGTTTTACGGCACTGTTCAGACGCAGGTAACACTGTGGGGCAGGCAATGCCGCCATGTCCGCCTATTGAAACGACCAGGCAGACATGGTGGCATTGCCTGCCCCTCTCCTTGATATTGAGGGGTGTCCCCGACCATGCCTTTCTTGCCTTTGGAGCACACACCGTGGTATGATTCAACAGCAGGAAACCCTGGAAGCGTAGGCGCAACAAGCGAGGAAATGTGCGATGAGCCGAGTAATGCTGGATCCGCAGATGCGATCCAAACTAAACGGGCTCGATGACCAGATGGAAATTTGCGATGAATCCGGCAGAACCCTCGGAAGGTTCTTGCCGGAGTCGCTATATCGGGAGCTGTTGCTGGCCTGGTCGAAAGCCGATCTGCCGGATGAGGAGTTACAGCGACGATGGCAGGAGCCGCGTGGATGCACTCTGGCGGAGATATGGGAGAAGCTGGGCCAGCAATGACATTCACCGTCACATACAAACCTTCTAATTCATGGCGAACAACCGGAATTCCTCCTGGAACGGAGAATGACCCCTTTCCCAGGCATTGTTCTCCATTGTTTAGGATGACGGTGGATCCTGGGGAGGAATTGCCATGAAGACGAAGACGGGGAAAAGACAGAGCAAGCCTGACCCGGCCATCCTCGCGGATATTGTCAAGCGAGTCGTGGAGGCCGCCGATCCGGAGAAGATCGTGCTGTTTGGGTCGGCGGCGCGTGGCACCATGGGGCCTGACAGCGACCTTGACCTGTTGGTCATCAAGGGGGGCAAGTTCAATCGCCATCGCGTCACGACCGCGATCTACCGCAATTTGTCCGGCGCGATAGGTGTCGATGCCGTGGTCGTGACTCCGGAAGAAGTCGAGCGTTATCGACACACGCATTGTCTGGTGATCTGTCCCGCCATGCGCAAGGGAAAGGTCGTTTATGAAGCGTAAACGGCTGCCGCCGGACGATCCGCGCGAGTGGATCAGCCGGGCCAAGAGCAATCTGGCGCTGGCCCGAAACGTCATCCCAGACGTTGACCTGGAGGATCTCTGCTTTGACGCCCAGCAGTCCGCAGAGAAAGGCATCAAGGCCGTCTTCATCAAGCGCGGCGAAACGTTCCCCTTCAGTCACGATCTCGATAGGTTGCTGCGTTGCTGGGAAAGAACGGCCCGAGAATTCCGCAGTATGTGAACGAGGCGAAGGAATTAACGCAATATGCGCATTTGACGCGCTATCCCGGCATGGCGGCCCCGGTCACCATGCGGGAATATCGTCGCGCGGTCCGCATCGCGGCGGCGGTGCTGCGCTGGGCCGAACGGCAGGTTGAGCGGCCCTGATCCTCAGCCGCGAAAAGGCCGAATGGGAATACTCTTATGGAGCGGGATGACGTGAGGATCTTGCGTAACGACGGGAGGGGAACGAAGAACATTTAGCTACCTGAATAGTCCGTGAAAAAAGTTCTTGACTTCGTTTCCGGCGGCTTTCGGTCTGGCTGGTGGTGAGCTGCTCTTCCAGCCCGTAGCGCAGGGCCATCAGCTCATCGAACTTGGCGCCGATGCGGTTGGCCGTCGCTCTGACTGTGACGGACTGGTGATCGCCTTCATACCTGAAGCGCGGGGAGGAAACAGATCGGACCACGGGCTATCCGCCGCACAGCGGACTTTCCGTCACGTCCCGGACTAGCTTGTCGCCAGCTCCGTCGGGGAGTTCAGCGTGAATCTCAATCGTGATTTCTACCTTGTTGCAAGACTGTCATGGCCTTGTACCTTCAAGTCGGTCCACGTGACCTCACCTTTCGGATCAGGCTGCGCAGGAACGAGCAGCCAATGGTATGCCTCGGTGATCCGCAGGTCCACGGCTTCATCGGCGTGCTTCTTCTTGGTTTCGGCTTGCCGGAGTTGGAATTGATCGAGGTTCAGGGTAACCCGATCATCCCAAATAGATGACCAGGCGAGGTATTGGCGGACGGCCTGCTCCAGCTCGCGGAGTCGGTTCGTGTCGCCGGCGAGAAAGACAAGACTGTTCTTGTAGTTGCGGGGCGCGGTTCCACGTAAATCCAGAATGGTTGCAGCTTCGCGCCTAGGATGAGCACGCTGCTATCTTGCCGTTCCCACAGCGAATGGATCACGGCGGCCATTAGGCGCAACACCCCACGGGTTCGCTGAAACTTGTCCAGCGTGGACCAGTCGTTGAAGAGTCGGTCGAACAACTCGGGGTGGATGGGGTAGGCCATCTTGATCCGTCGTTCGTAATCCGCTTCCCGGCATTCGGACGGGAACTCCGGCTGCTGCGAACCGTACAAATCGACGAAAGCGCGGGCGACGGCGTCGCGGGTAACGAACTGATCTCCCGTGAGCGACTGGAACAGCCGACGGCGGACGATCTCGAAGCCCTCGTCCGGACTGGCTGGCCGCCAGGAGGCTTCTACCCGGCCGATAGCGTTTTTGAGCCGGGCCAGCGCCTCGCGGCCGCGTTCCCCGCCGACTTCAATGTCGGCGACGCCTCGCTCCGCCTTCTGATGCGGGCTTTCAGAAGCCGGGATGCTCACCACCAGCAGCGTGTTCCTGGCAGCTTTGGCGGTTTCGCTCATGGCCTGGGCGAAAGTGAAGTGCGTCTCAAACGAGCCGGCAGGCAGATCGGCTGTGGTGTGCAGTTGGCGGGCGTAGGCAACCCATTCGTCGATCAGGATAAGGCAAGGGCTGTACTTGTTGAAAAGCTCCTTGCGCATGCGGCTTGCCCTCGGTCGGCTGGACGGACTTCTTGCGCATCTCCTGGCGGCGCTGGTCGTCGAACATGGTCCGCATCAGGTCCATGCGCATCTGGCCGACTTCCGCTCCGGCTTCGGCGGCCGACACGGCGTTCAGCAGCCGTTCCATCGAATCGAGCGCCCGGATGGCGTCGTTGCTGCTGAACTGCTCGTTGTGCGCCCAGCGGTTGCGAACGTCCCGCAACTCGCTGACGATGCTCCGCTCGGCGTGGCCCAGGGTGTTCTTGAAGACCGCGTTCCACTGGTCCCAAAACAGTGCCAGGAGAATCTGCGGATCGTCGAGGTTGGCGGGCTGTGGCTTGGCACGGGGCCCGCGTGCCGTGCTATCCGGCAACGCGGATTGCCAGTTGTCGCCGATATGCGACTTCAGTTCGCGTTCGAGGAAGGGACGCAGGCCGGAAGCCAGAAGGTCGAGCCCTTTGCCCACACGTTCACGGTTTGAAATGGCCATCGCACCCCTCCAACAGCGTTCCCACACCAGCCCGGATACCAGCCCGCGGCACCAGCAAGGGCCCGCCTGTCGTGATACCAGCCCGCAGCGCCAGCAAGGGGTACGGCAGGCCCTTGCTGGCGCCTGCGGGCTGGTATCCCTGCCGGATGGTATCCCTGTGGGATGGTATCATTGTTGATCCCGAACGTACAGGATCGCCTTTTCGAGCCCTTCTTGGTCGTTGATAGCACGGGCGCTACCGCCCTCTGTCCACCACTTCAGCCGAACAGGATCTGTCTCCCGCCCTCCGCACTGCTGCCGGTCCTGTTCCATTTCTTTCAAGCGCCGAGTACACCACGCCTTGAATTGGTTGCGCACGATCTCTGGTTCACGATCGGCGCCCACAACCACATGCACATGATTGGTTCGGCAATTGACCGCGTGCAGTTCCCACCCACGGATCCGGCAATGATCGGCAATCGTCTTCTCGACCACTCGCCGCTGTTCCGTCGTGAGCACACAAGCGTCCTCGGTCATGAGAGACATGGCTTCCTCTTTGCGCTAGGGGTCCGGAGGCTGGACTCCCTTTCCCGTTTGGACCCAACCGCGCTCATCGCCGGGCAACCAGGTGCCATAGGTGGTCCAGGTGATCAAATAAGCCAAAGGGTCCGGCATCGGCGGTTCATGGGACCGAGTTCGTGCAGACATAGGTTCTCCTTCGTCATACCAGCCCGCAGCGCCAGCAAGGGCGCCTTGTCGCGTTTCATACCAGCCCGCATTTTATACCAGCCCGCGTTCTATACCAGCCCGCAGCGCCAGCAAGGGCGCCTTGTCGCGTTTCATACCAGCCCGCATTTTATACCAGCCCGCGTTCTATACCAGCCCGCAGCGCCAGCAAGGGCGCCTTGTCGCGTTTCATACCAGCCCGCATTTTATACCAGCCCGCGTTCTATACCAGCCCGCAGCGCCAGCAAGGGCTACGGCTGGCCCTTGCTGGCGCCGCGGGCTGGTATCCTTCGTCATACCAGCCCGCAGCGCCAGCAAGGAGGCGGGCTGGTATGCCTGCGGACTGTAGTCGGCACGCATCTTGACTTTACTCCGAAACTTACTCGAATTCCAGTTCCTGCTGTCGCGCTGGAGTGCGGCTGCGCGAGGCCAGGGCGAGTTTCGTCAGTTCGGACCAGGCCACAACAAGGCTATTGTAGGCCAGGGCTTCCTGCGACCATTTTTTGCGTTCGCACGTCGAATAGAGCCGGTAGGCCAAATCGCGGGAGATTTCCGCCATGCCGCCGAGTTGTTGAACGAGAGCGGCGGCCCCTAATTCGCCATGTTGGTCGAGTGTGCGGATCAGATGATGGGTAACTTCCCAGACTGCCAGTCGCTTATCGGTCGCGGGGTCCCAGTCAACTGGAAGCTCATCGCGTCGGATCAGGCGTACTTTGCCGGCATGAGCCACGATGATGCCGGCTATGGTCGAGCGGCATTGGACTTTCCGTGATTAAGCAAGTCTCGCCACTTCGTCCAACAGTCCCGGCACGCGGCACACCGTTTCCTGTCCGAATCCTGAATTCGTAGCAGTTACGGGCACGATCCACGACCGGTTCCACCCACGCCTTCTTGTCCAGCTTCGCCGAAAGCCAGAACGAGCGGACGAGCGGGACGTGAGCGCCGTTGGCGGCCGGGTTGGGAGAGGCGACGGTTCTGGCCCAGAGCCAGGCGATGACGGTGAGTTGCCGTCCGACGTAGGGGAGCAAATCGGGGCGGTCTTTCGCCATCTCGGCGGTTTCTTTCACCTTCGGATACAGGTGCCCGATCCGCTTCTCGGCTTCGTCGCGCATCCACTGGCCGTAGTACCGCACGTCCTCGGCTAGTCCCGTTGCGCCCGGCCATTCCTGCTGCATGAATTTCCGCTGTCTCTTCACACTAACCCGACGCGTAAGCGAGGAAGTGTTGGTGGCGGCGTCGGTGGCGGCCGTCCTGCTAACGCTTCGGGTTGGCTTGTTGATGAGCACGGGAACCGGATTGAGGTCGCTGGCATAGGCCCGCAGCCCCAGTCGCTGCGCTTCGAGAGGAATCGAACCGCCGCCCGCGAAAGGATCGAGCACCGGCGGGGCGTACTCCGCCAGGAACGCATTGACGATTTCGGCCTGCGGCAGTCTCGAAACGTCAAACGAGAAGCGGACTCGTCCGACTTTCGTGTCGAGGCCCAGGGCAATGGGACGACAGTGCCCGCGTTTCACGAGGTCGTGGGCCGTTGTGTTCGGTCCAATCGGCGTGTCCTTCTTCAAGGCCCCCGTTTCAATCAACCGGGAAGCCACGCAGCGCGCAATCTCGGCGCGGGCAGTCCGGATGACATCCGGATTGTTGGAGTTCTCCCACATCACCAGTTCTTCGATGAGGTTGAACAGGTCGGCCCGCTTCTTGCCGGCCATTTCCTTGCCGAGCACACGGAACTCAGGATCGCTATCGGGGTCATCCACCAGAGAGGCAAACAGCACCGCCCGGCAAGCCGCCAGCGGCCGCCGCGCCCACCACAGGTGGAGGGTACTCGGATGCCCATGCCGAATGGACTTCTCCCGCGCCGACTCGGCATTGATGGCCACCAACGGCAGGCCGACTTCGATGAGTTTCTTGCGGTAATTCATTGACATTCCGTGCTGCGGGCCAGTAGCTCGTCCAGGTTGTAGTTAACGCTGGTGGCCCCAAAGTCCGGTTCCCGGACAAAGGGCTTCCGAACATAGCGAACTTCGACGCGCTCGCCTTCGATCAGGCCAATGGCCAAGATGAAGTCGTCGGGGTTGTTCAGCCCGGTCAGGATTTCGTTCTTGGTAATGGTCACCGTCTTCGCGCCGCGAACGCGGCCCTTGACCTCGATGAAGCGGAGCAAGCCGGTGCCGGGGATGGCGGACTCGATGTCGTAGCCGAGATTATGGTCGCTTACGTCTCGGGGAACGAACCCGAGCCGACGTTCTGCTTCCATCACGGCGCTCATGGCGAGACGCTCGGAACGCTCGGTTTCCAGGGCAAAGGTGGGAGGCACCCCGCTATCCTGTCCCTGGAGTTTGCGGAGCAGCCCGGCGGGGGACGATGAGTGCTCCGCCCAGGACAACCGGCGGAAGCGGCGATAGCTTACGCTCCTGTTCCAGCTCGGTAAGCCGCTTTTGCAGCCGAGCCGTCAGGTTGTCCGCCCGTTGCCTGGCCAAACCCGAGTTGAGCTTGGCGTTCACCTTGCCGGCGAGTTCCTGGTCCTTGAGTTGAGCCGCTCGATGATCCCAGTAGTTGATTTCCTTGGTCAGGCGGTCCTGGACGGCCGCGTTGGTCTTGTCGATAAGCTCTTCCTTCCGGTGGCGTACTTCGTCGAGATGCTGCGGCACTAGATGAATCGCGGCGTGTTCCATCGCCCGCGCTTCAAGGTCTCCGGCCATACCAGCCCGCGTTTCGAGTTCTCCGGCCATACCAGCCCGCGGCGCAAGCAAGGAGGCCGAGATAATGCCAGCGGCGATTGTATCTTGCTCGCGCTGCGGGCTGGTGTAATCTTCGAGGATTCGAGATCCGGCCATACCAGCCCGCGATTCGAGTTCTCCGGCCATACCAGCCCGCGGCGCAAGCAAGGAGGCCGAGATAATGCCAGCGGCGATTGTACCTTGCTCGCGCTGCGGGCTGGTGTAATCTTCGAGGAATCGAGATCCGGCCATACCAGCCCGCGCTTCGAGTTCTCCGGCCATACCAGCCCGCGGCGCAAGCAAGGAGGCCGAGATAATGCCGGCGGCGATTGTACCTTGCTCGCGCTGCGGGCTGGTGTAATCTTCGAGGAATCGAGACTCGGCGTTGGTCATGGGCCGGTAGTCGAGATACGGGGCCGGCCCGGCGTTGGTGGTTTGGCCGTCCGCTTCAATTTCCACAAATTGCATCCGCTTTGAGACGATCCGGCGGTTGCCGGAGCGATCGGTGCGTGCGTCCTGGATACCGTGTTCCAGGTAGAGCAATGCGCGGGGCTGATCGCCTTCGTCCGTGTCGTCGATGAGGATGGCGCCGCGTTTGAGCAGGTCGCCGTCGAAACTCCACGGTCGGCCAGCCTCGGCGATTTCCAGGGCCGGCTCTCGATCACGATAGAGCAATTCGTTCCCCAGGCGGCCAGCATTGTGGCAGAGCTGCAATGGTGCGAAGAGCAATTTTGAATTGTCAGACCATACTTCCTTTCCGACCTTGATCGAAGAGCAGGTCCGCACTACGGTAGAAGCAGCCTGCCGGGCCAGAAATGCTCGCGCCGAGTTCCGGACGATGCAAAGCTTCCGGCCAGGCAGGCCACAACCGACGCACCGGTATGGGCAAGCGAAATAAGCGAACTGACAGGTCTAATCCGCGTGCCGGGAGACCTACCCTGGAGCGTAAGAGTGTGCCATGTGACCGCGGGCTGCCCGAGATGCTGCGCCCACTATTCTGGGAATACGATTTCAAGAACCTGAGCTGGAAAGCTGATCGCGACCTGGTCATTGGCCGCATACTCGCGCATGGAGGATGGGGACGCGCTGAAGTGGCTGCGAAAGCGTGTTGCGAACGACGAACTTCGGGCCTGGATCGAGGACCGGCAAGGTCGTGAACTCTCTCCAAAGCAGTTGTATTTCTGGGAACTCATTCTGGGCATGCCGCCCGGCCAGGTCGACAGATGGCTGAAAATCGGCGACCGCTGGATCTGGGATAACCGGACATTTCGATGAAGTTTTATCACGACATTCTGGCAACACGGCAGCAACGAGTGCTACGGCGACTTGGAAGATTCCTGACGGCACAGAGTTTCTACCTGGCCGGCGGCAGTGCCATTGCTCTTCAGCTTGGTCATCGCCGCTCCGTCGATCTGGACTGGTTTACGGCAAAGCCCATGGGTGCTCCAGCCCGCTTGGCCGAACAGATTCAACAGCACGGAGTACCTTTTGCCACGGAGTTAGAGGATGAGGGGACCTTACACGGAACCGTTGGCGGCGTGCGTGTCAGTCTGCTGGAATTCCCCTATCCATTTCTGAGGCCGCCTGTGTACTGCAAGGCTTTCGATTGCCGGTTGGCCTCGTGTGCTGACCTGGCTGCGATGAAACTATCGGCCGTGGCTACACGGGGGGCCAAGAAGGATTTTGTTGACGTGTATGCGCTGGGCATGCGCTCTTTTCCCTTGCTGAAGATGCTTGGTTGGTATCAGGAGAAGTTTTCCGTGTCTGAGTTCATCCACGTCCTGAACAGCCTGACTTACTTCAAGGATGCTGACAAGCAACAGATGCCCAGAATGCTCTGGGACACGAATTGGCGAACAATCAAGAAGACGATCCAGGGCTGGGTCGAGGAACTGGCACAACGGGACATTTGACACTTCACGGTGAGCTAGTTGTTTTCGTTTCATTTATTGCGTTTATTGCGTTTATTGCCTGGTGTCCTTCTCGTATTGCACGGTAAGGCAGTCGTTTTGTATAAACTGGGTCGCCTTGTAACCAACGCACATGCCACGGAGGGCAAAGCATGGACGACCTGTCACGGTTTTGTTGCCTGGATCCGGAGTGTCCAGACTATGGCAAACGTGGAGCCGGCAACCTGAGTGTCTGCAATCGCTACGGGGCCAACAAACAACATCGCATGCTTCGCTGTGCTACATGCAAGGCCCGATTTTGCGAGCGGAAAGGCACGCCGCTCTTCCGAGCATGCTTACCCCAAGAGAAGATTCTCTCGATCTTGGCCCATATTGACGAAGGCTGTGGCGTCCGCAAGACCGGTCGGTTGGTCGGAGTGAACAAGGATACCGTTGTCCGTTACAGCAAACTTGCCGGCGAGCACGCCAAAAACCTCCACGACGAACTCGTGGCTTTTTCCCCCTCAGACGCGGGAGGTGCAGTTCGACGAAAAATGGGCGTTCGTCGGCAAGAAAGAGAAGAACTGCGACCCTGCCGATCCCGCTGATGACCGGCAGGGGGATAACTGGGACCATGTGGCTTTCGACCCCGAACACCGCTTGGTCGTGAGTGTTGTGCCAGGAGAACGCATCTCGGAGAATACCCAGGAAGTGGTGCAAGACTTCAAGAAGCGTACCGAAGGCCGGATTCCGAATCTCATCACCACGGACGAATATGCTGCTTACAAGACGGCCATCCTGGAGGCGTATGGGGAAGAGGTCATCCCCGAGCGGACTGGAAAACCGGGACGGCCCAAGGCGCCGTACCAGGTGCCGCTGGCCGACTTGAAGTATGCCACCGTGCATAAGACCCGGAAAAAAGGCCGGGTTGTGAAGATCGACCATCGAGTGGTGTTCGGGACGTTCGTGGCCGTAATGGCCGCGCTGGCATTGTCGAAGGCAAGCCGAGCGATCAACACAGCGTTCGTGGAACGGCACAACGGGACTGACCGGAACCGCAATGCTCGAAAGGTGCGGAAGACCTACTGCTTCTCCAAGGATTGGGACGTGCATCAGGCGGTGACCTATTTCACGATGTACAGCTACAACTTCTGCTGGCCGGTGCGAACCCTGCGTCAGCGTGACAGCGAAGGAGGATGGCAGGAGCGGACGCCAGCAATGGCCGCGGGTCTGGCCGATCATGTCTGGACCCTCACCGAATGGCTGACATTCCCAGCTTTGCAACGCGAATAGGACACCAGGGTTTATTGCATTCATTGCGTTTATCATCATACCTCAAGATTCGTTTAGAGTGTGTGACAGCAAGATAAACGAAACATAAACGCAATTTTGAACAGCCATCAGGAAGAAACGGTTCCCAACTGAACTGGTAGGAGAAATCGCCGGGCAGGACGATGCACAGAGGTAATTGATTTTACCCCGGCCGTAACTTAGAATATGGATAGAGAATAACCCATTCCCATTGTTCCGTAGGGACCGAGCAAGCCCCAGCCGATTGCGTAGTAGTGGTCCGTCGAAATGCCCTTGCCCAGGGAGTCCGGTTGGCGTTATAGTCTCTGGTTCATGAGGGGATGGAACCGGGACCAAGAGTCGATCACGCCTTTCCGCGGAAGTGACAAGCTTGCGCTAGTTCCCGGCGATGAGGCCGGCCCTTCTTCTGCTGGTAGCTTTTCGGGGTTCTCCCTGGCCCCGCCAGTCAGCATTATGGTTTGCGGGACCCTGGCACCTTGTTTGCACCTTGTCATCTCTGTCATCTTGTCATCCTGTCCCATTCTCCCGCTCTCTCTCCCCTCGGATGGAGGCGTCCATGAAAGCCGCCACCTGGCACAAGATTTTCAGCGCAGCCGTAGTTCTTATCATCGGTAGCACCTGTTTCGGTTGGCCCGGAATCGGGTCGGTCTCCAGCCCCAAGGCGGAGACGTACTGGCAGGTTGACGACCTCAAGGCCGGCATGAAGGGCTACGGCAAGACCGTCATGCGCGGCACGAAGGTCGAGAACTTCGACGTGGAAGTCCTCGGCGTGCTCAAGAACACCAGCCCAGGCCGGGACATGGTGCTGTGCCGTCTGTCCGGTCTCAACCTGGAAAAGACGGGCATCATCGCCGGCATGAGCGGCAGCCCCGTTTACATTGACAACCGGCTGCTAGGCGCTGTCGCCTTTGCCTGGCCGTTCGGTAAGGAACCGATCGCCGGCGTTACGCCGTTCAGCCAGATGCACAGTTACGTGGCGGCCTACGAGCGCGGCGACATGGCCGATCAGATAAAGCCGGCCCGCGTCGGCCTGAATGCTCCTTTGACCATCGACGGCTTGACCTTTAACTCGGTCATCGTGGCTCAATCAGGGGACGGCTCTACGTTCCCCCCGCTCGCCGACAAGAAAGCAGCGGATGGGCTGTGGATGGCGCCTCTGCAACTGCCTCTGGCCGCTACGGGGTTCACGTCTCACAGTCTGGAGCTGTTGCAGAAGAGCTTCCCGGGGGGAGGCCTGGTGCCGGTGCAGGCGGGCGGGACCACCGCCAAGATTGCCGAGGAGGAGAAAGACACCCCGCTGCAACCGGGCGGACCGCTCGCCGTCGCCATGGTCACCGGCGACTTCGATCTGTCCGGCCTGGGCACGGTGACGCACATCGAGGGCAACCGGGTCTACGGCTGGGGCCATCCGTTCCTTGGACTGGGCGCCTGCGAGTTCCCGATGATGACGGGTTACGTCCACACGATCTACCCACGCCAGAGCGTCAGCTTCAAGATGGGCTCGCCGCTGAAAACCGTCGGCATCATCAACGCCGATGTGAGTACGGCCATTGCCGGCTGGCTCGACCGCAAGCCCGACATGATGCCGGTGCGCATGACCGTCACCCGCGAGCCGAACGGCGCCAGCAAGACGTTCAACGTCGAAATCGTCCGCCAGCGCTCCATGCTGCCGACGCTGGTCCTCACCGTGCTGACGAACTCCGTGGACATGGAAGGCCAGCTTCCCGAGGAGCTGACTGCGGAGATGCAGGCGACGATCCATGTGGAAGGCGCCGCACCCATTGTCATCAAGGACACCTTCTCCGGTTCCAGTTATTCCGGCGGCCGGGCGCCGCAGGCCCTGTACAATCAGATCGCCGCCGTCGTCAATCTGCTGACTCACAACACCTACAAACCGGTGCGCATCAATCGCATCGACTGCGAAACGCGAATCCGGCCCGGCCGTCAGACCGCCGACATTGATGCGATTGAACTGGAATCGGATACCTATGCACCGGGCGAGACCTTGAAGGCTACGTTGTTTGTGCGTCCATACAAGGGGCTGCGGCAACGTTTGCCGGTGACGCTCAAGCTGCCGGCCGATCTGCCCGAAGGCAGCTATTCGGCGACCGTGTGCGACGACCTGACCAACGCACGCCACGAGCTGCACGACAACCCGATCCTGAACAATCCGCAGAACCTGCGCAACTTTTCGATGCATTGAAAGTGCAAACCGAGGCGAAACGGACGAACATCGTCATTCGCGTGCCGGTGCATGAGGCGGGTGTGGTTTTGGGCGACAAGTCCTTGCCGAACCTGCCGCCGAGCATGGTGCAAATACTTGGTCAGAGCCGGCGGACGGGAGCACAGATGATCGGTTCCGCCCTGGTGTCGCGGACGCAGACCG
The DNA here is from genome assembly GCA_963804745.1 of uncultured Gemmataceae bacterium. Classification (GTDB taxonomy): domain Bacteria; phylum Planctomycetota; class Planctomycetia; order Gemmatales; family Gemmataceae; genus CAWDRY01. The sequence continues at coordinate 43,138 of CAWDRY010000014.1, read as the reverse complement.
AATGGGTCTTCAGCGGGTCCGAGTCGGTGCGGTTCACGGTGACGAAGAACAAGAAAACGAGCGGGGATTGAGCAGTGGTCAGTGGTCAGTAGTCAGTGGTCGGTGGTCAGTGAACAGTAGTCAGTGGTCAGTGGTTGCCTTCCTGCTGGCCGCTGACAACTGCTAGTTTGGAGGAGACTAATTTCATGTATCGATTGCGAGTCCGTGTCCCTTTGTTGCTGGCTGTGGCCTTTCTACTGACCACTGACCACTGGCCACTGACCACTGCTCAGGCGGCCAAGGTCAAGGTCTGGCACCACTACGCTCCTGCTCATTACGACAAGGCTAAGCTCAAGCAAGCTGTGGTCAGCAATGAAGGGGCACTGCGGCTGGCGCACCAGCTCAAGCCGCTCACGGGGCTGGACGCGATGCACGTCTGGAACGTCATCGAGGACAAGGACGGCAACCTCTACGTGGCCACCGGTGAGGACGGCAAGCTCTACAAGGTGACCACCGAGGGCAAAGTCTCGGTCGTGTTCGCCAGCGAGGACAGCCAGGTGCTGTGCCTGGCCCAGTCGTCCGACGGCTCGGTTTACGCCGGCACCGGGCCGGGCGGCCACATCGTCCGCATCGACCCTAAGGGCGCCGCCAAGGTCATCTACGACAGCCCCGAATCCTATGTCTGGTCGCTGGCAGTCGATGGCGACGGCCAGACGATCTATGCCGCCACCGGTCCCAAGGGACGCATCTATCGGGTCACGCCGGAAGGGAAAGGCAGTGTCTTCTACACGACCAAACAGGAACATGTCCTGTGTCTGGCACTTGGGTCGGACGGCACACTCTACGCCGGCACTGACAAAGGCGGACTCGTCTACCGGATCGATCCCAAGGGCAAGGGCTTCGTTCTCTATCAAGCGCCGCAGACCGAGGTGCGCAGCCTGATCGTCACCCAGGAAGCCGTCTATGCCGGCACCAGCGCCCCGACCCGGCGGCGCGGCACGACCGGCAGCTCGGCGGGCGGCTCATCCACCGCGCCGATCATAACGGCCGTCCCGGCACCGAAACCCAAGGAGAAAGAGAGCACGTCCACCGAGAGCGCCTTACCGCCGGTCAGCTCGACCGTGGCCCCATCGGATAGCAAAGAACCTGTCAAGCCGACGGCAGCGGCGCTACCCAGCCTCGGTGAGAACTCCGTCTACCGCATCGCTCATGACGGCACAGTGCGGGAAATCTTCCGCGAAAAGGCCATGGTGCTCTGCCTCCTGCGGCAGAACGACCGCATCCTGGCCGGCACCGGCATGGAGGGCCAGCTCTTCGAGGTCGATGAGACCAGCAAGGAACGCAGCGAGATCGCCCGGCTCGATCACGGGCAGATCTTGTGCATGTGCAAACGGCGCGACGGCTCCATCGTGCTCGGCACCGGCGACCCCGGCAAGCTCTACGTGTTGCAAGACAAGTATGCCCCGCGCGGCACGGTTGTCTCCGAGGTGCTCGACGCCAAGATCATCAGCAAGTGGGGCGCCATGCGCTGGAAGGCCAACGCGCCGGCGGGCACGACTGTCAGCGTGGCCGTCCGAACCGGCAACCTGGCCGAGCCGGATGAAACCTGGAGCGACTGGTCGGCCGAGCAGACCGACGCCCAGCACGCCGTCATCAAAGCCCCCGCGGCCCGTTTCCTCCAGTATCGTGTCACGCTGACCTCCGAGAATCCTGCCGTGACGCCGGCCTTGCACAGCCTGACGCTGCCTTATATTACGACCAACCAGGCCCCGGAGGTGAGCAAGATCGACATGCCCGACATCGACGCCGCCAACCTGGACGACCCGAAGAAGATTAAGTTCAAGTGGACCGCCAGCGACCCGAACGACGATGAGCTGACCTTCAGCCTCTACGTCCGCAAAGACGGCTGGAAGAACTGGGTGGTGCTTGAAGAAGATCTGGAGAAGCGCGAGTACGAATGGGACACGACAACGACGCCGTCGGGCATTTATCAGCTCAAGGTGGTGGCAAGCGACCGCAAGGACAACCCGGAAGAAGCGGCGCTGACCGGCGAGAAGATCACCGGCACCTTCCCGGTGTCGCACACGCCGCCGGCGGTGACCGTGAAGGTAGCCGGCATGGACGGCGACCAGGCGATCGTGGAAGCGACGGCGACCGATCCGCTGGTGCGTCTGGCCTCAGCGTCGTTCGCGGTCAACGGCAAGAAGTGGACCAACGTCTTCCCGACCGACGGCCTGTTCGACAGCAAGACGGAGACGTTCAAGTTCAAGACCGACTCGCTGAAGCCGGGAACGTATGTGGTGGTGCTGCGGGTGAGGGATGCAGCGGGGAACACAGGGTCGGGGGATGTGGTGTTTAATGTGCAGACAAGAGGGGGGCAGAAGTAAAGGATCGGGCTGATCAAGGACCGCTGAAATGTGTCATATTGTGCGGAATTGCAGTCGCAGGGTGTTGGCGGTTCAGATACGATAGAAGTGGTTCAGTTTCCCCCTAGCAGGGCGACCAGGAGGCAATGCGATGCCAACGACAGAAGCTCCTCATTCAGTAACCGTCCCGAAAGTGCCCGTCACGCCGAACGAGAGCAAAACGGCTTCTCCTCCGGAAGAAACTCGGAACATTGCCGTCGCTTATGAGCCAGTGGTCCTGACCGAGGAAGATGCCGAGATCCTGCGCCAGGTCAGAGAGAATCCGAACGCTCCGGCAGGCCGGCCGACTCGTGCCCCGCGAAACATGCACCCATGATCAGGGATGAAAATCGATGCCGCCTCTGGCAGACCCCCACCTTCTGGACTGCTTCAAGGCGATCCTGAGCAATTGGCATGTTACCGATTACGTGACCGTCGAGGATCAGGGATTGGAGTGGGCCCGCGACAATCTGGATAACTTCGCCCTTAAGGTTCTCGCCAAAATTATGCGCGATCATGTTCAAGCGGGTGGCAGTATCGATCAGATTCGCGAAAAACGCCCGGAATATAACGATCGGGATTATCATTACGACTTCCGGCTGTTCTGGGCGGATCGTAAGATCTATATTGAAACCATCTTGGTGGATGATGACCCTACTGATCCAACCATTCATATTGTGAGTATCCACGATGTCTGAACCCGCGACGATAAGAGAAGAGCAACGCACGGGCAGGCCATTTCCCTGGGTTTGTCCCAAATGCCGTAAGAAAGAGGTGCGGCCCGCAACGATTCCTTACCACGCCAAGAGCCTGTATAACGGCCGGCATGTCGAGGTGGACATTTCGGAGTTAGTCGTCCCGCGCTGTGCTCACTGCGGCGAACTAGTGTTTAATTACACCGCTGACGAACAGATTGTTAAAGCGGTGGAGGAGCACGCGAAGTTATCCAATGCTGAGCAATCACAACCGGCGTTTGCAAGTGCCCTCGAAACCAGGGATAACTGAAATGGATACTCACAATCCCTCATTGCTTGACCTAAGCCCAGCAGAGAAACTCCAACTTGTAGAAGACCTCTGGGATGAGCTTGCGGCCACTCCCGAGGATGTGCCGGTCCTCAATTGGCAGAAGGAAGAATTGGCAAGAAGGAAAGCAAACCTTCAGCAACATCCGGCATTGGGCCTGTCCTGGGAAGAAGTCAAACGAAGGGTGCGCAGCCATTGACGGAGTATTCCAATTGTCCGGAAAGAATCGCATATTGAAATGGGCAACCTTCGTACTGGCCGGCATTGTTCTCCTCGCCGTGGTTGCGGGAGTGCTGGTCAAGATCAGCGTTGGGTGGTATGTCATCCCCCAGAACGGCATGTATCCGAACCTCCCCGCTGGCACGCATTTGTTCGGACTCAAGCGACCTTACCGCGACGTATCCGCAGTGGCCCGCGGGGACATCATCCTATTTGAGCGTGTCGAAGGAGGACAACGTCACCTTTACATCTGGAGAGTGGTTGGCCTTCCAGGAGAGACTATAGAGATTGACGGAGACAAGCTGTTGCTGAATGGGAAAGAAGTTTCCCGGGAGAAGCTCAGGACGGAAAACTCGCTCGACATCTACCGAGAAGTATACGACGGCACGGCCTATGAGGTCGCTTATGGAAGTAAACTCCCAGAGGGCATCCCCGCAGTCGTCAAAGTGAAGATCCCTGATGATCACGTTTTCGTGATGGGCGACAATCGCCATAATGCGGTCGACAGCCGTAGCTTTGGGCCTATTCCCTTCAACTCGATTATTGCTAAGAAATGGTAGGGGCGATGGTGCTGTAGGGCAAGTGTATCGCTTGCCCAGATGCATTCGGGGCCTGGAGAATCTCACCATGACCAATGCCTTGACTCGCCGTGACTTCTTGAAGGTCGGCGGCGGTGTGCTTGCGGGAGCTGCGCTGAGCCGGACCAGCTTGCTCGCGGCCGACCCGCCGGCAAAGAAACGCAAGGTGAAAAAAGCCATCATGTACGGCACAATCAGTTTCAAAGGGTCGGTTCTGGAACAGTTCCGGGCCGTCAAGGCCGCCGGCTTCGAGGGCGTCGAGCCGATGAGCCACATGCAGCAAGATGAGGTGATGAAAGCCCTGGAAGAGACCGGCCTGAAAGCCGCCAGCGTCTGCTGCAACACGCACTGGAACAAGCCACTCTCCCATCCCGACGACAAGGTGCGTCAGGAAGGTCTGGAAGGCTTGCAGCAGGCGCTCAAGGATGCCAAGCGCTACGGGGCCACTTCTATCCTGCTGGTCCCCGGCAAGGTCAACAAGGACGTGTCCTACGACGATTGCTTCAAGCGTTCGGCCCTGGAGATTCGCAAGGCACTCCCCCTGGCCGAGGAGCTGGGTGTGAAGATCGCCATCGAGAACGTCTGGAACGACTTCGTCACCAAACCCGAGCAAGCCAAGGCGTATCTCGACGAGATCAACAGCCCGCTGGTCGGCTGGCATTTCGACATCGGCAACGCCGTCCGCTATAGCCCGCCCGAAACGTGGATTCCGGTGCTGGGCAAGCGCATCCTCAAGCTGCATTTCAAGGAATTTAGCAAGCTCAAGAGCTTCAAGGTGAAGTTTTTCGAGGGCGACAACAACTGGCCGGCTATCATGAAGGCGCTGGACGACGTCGGCTACGAGGGCTGGGGCATCTCCGAGCAGCCGGGTGAACAGTCGAAGGACGCGGAGGCGTTGAAGGATTTATCGGAGAGGATGGATCGGGTGTTTGCCAGTTAAGCTGCTGTGATCGTACCCGCGATAAGCCCCGAAGTCGTTGAACCAGTAGCGCTTGGCCAGGCGATAGAGCCAGCTCTTTTCGGGGATTTCGTGGCCGGGGTTGTACTGCGAGGGGTGGACCTCCATCGCCCCGAGTTCCGCCAGAGCGGTGCCGCGCGCCGTCGCGTCGCGGGCGCCGTGCTTCTCCACCAGTTGCTTCAGGAGGTCGGGGCGCTCCAGTACGATACAACCACGGGTCGTTGACCGGGCCAGGTCACGGTAGTCGCGCAGGAACTCCGAATTGAGGAACTTGTCGCGCAGCGAGCGGCTGTCGGCTGCCGTGGCATGAATCGACTCTTTAGTGAACTGTATGATCGGGCAAGGCTCAATGCCGCCCCACGGGTTGATATGGTGGCTAAGCCCGGTCGCTGATGGGCACAGGGCCTGGCCGTCGCCGTCGAAGTAGGCGTCAATGATGATGATCGGCTTCTTCGCGCGCATCTCGACCACGAACCGGCGGGCCTTTAGCTGTTGCTCGGGCGTTAGACATAACTGAGGGTTGGCCTCGGGCCCCATCGGCCGATAGACATAAAACCAGGTGTACATCACGCCCATGTCGATCAGGCGGTCGAGCCATTGCTCGGTCAGCAGGTCATCGATGTTCGTCTGGCACAGACTGGTGCAGACACCGGTAAAGAGTTTGTGGGCGAGGCAGTTGCGCAGACCATCCAGGGTCTTGCCAAGCACGCCCGGCCGGCCGCGGCGCAGATCGCTCACAGTCTCGTTGCCTTCGACGCTGATCAACGGCGTTACGTTGCCCAGCTCCCGGAGCCGTTGTGCTTTCTCGCTGGTGATGAGTTGGCCGTTGGTGAAAACCTGGAAGTAGCAGTCCGGGTGAGCGGCCAGCATCTCCAGGAGCTGCGGATGCATGAACGGCTCACCGCCGACAATGCCGAAGAAGACGTTGCCCATCTCCTTGGCCTCGTTAACGAACTTGTTCATTGCCTCAAGGCTGATCGTCTCCTGCTTGGCCGCCACATCTACCCAGCAGCCCTGGCAGCGCAGGTTACAACTATTGATGACGGAAACGTAGAGGAAGGGCGGGAAGACCTGACCTTTCTTCAGCCTTTGTTTGTGCTTTTGGATCGACAGCATCCCCTTCCAGCCCATGTTCCAGGCCAGCTTCCATAGCGACCGCTTGTCGGTCTCCAACAGAATCCGTTTGGCCATCTGCAAATACATGTTTCAACCCGCTTTCACTTCGGCGATGCTGGTCACTTTCACGCCTCCCCCCTCGCTGACGCTTCGGGCTAATGTCGGGAACACTGGCCCGAAGCGTCAGCGAGGGGCATGAGCAGGGCAAGGCAACCGAGGCCATAGAATGTGTATTCCACATCCATCTCCTCATCCCAATGCCCGCCCCGGAAGCCGCCGTTGGGGGCCTCCAGAGCGTGTACGTAGTCCAGGGCGGTCTTCACATCGATGCGGTCCAGTGCGCCCAACTGGTCCAGGGTCCAGGTTCCCGTAAACGTGGACAACAGGTCGGCCAGTGGCGCCCGGCTGTTGGCCCGTAGTCCCCCTTCCGGCGACTGCATGGCCGCCAGGAAGTCAATAACGCCTATCGCGACACCCGGGCCGTTACCGGCCTCGGCTCCGGCGCCGGCATCGGCTCCGGTGCCGGCCTCGGCTCTGGCGGCGGTTTCGCCCAGCATTTGCAGGAAGCCCACAGCGGCTGCGGTCGGATTCGTGCCGCTGCGCCGCATCGGCGCGATCTCCACAAAGCCGCCATCCTCTCGCCGCCGGGATCGGATGAAGCGGATCGCGTCGGCAGCCTGCGGCACAGGCCGGCCCAACAGTTGATAGCACAAGCCCACCAGGAACGTGTGGTAGGTGCTGCCCGCCGCGCTGCCGACCGACTTGGCATAGCCGCCGTCCGGGGTTCGAAAAGTCTCCAGAGCGTTGGCCACTCGGTCGGGCCAGTCCGGTGAGCTGCCGGCCAGCACGTCGCAACCACTTCCTGCCTGGACCAGCAAGCAAGCGTACAAAAGAGAAAAAAAATCGGCGACGCTGGCCTGTTGATCCAGGCTGGCACGCAGAAAACCTGCCGCTTGCCGGCAGACTTCAGGAGTCAGTGTACCCAGGGCAGAAAGTCCGCGCAGGGCGAAGCCGGTATAGTATAGGTCCGAGCCGCCTTGGCGGCCGGAGAACCCGCCGTCGGCGTTCTGCGCCGGCACAAATAGCCGGCATGACGGCCACGGAGCGATTCCGGCAACCGGGCGACACCGTCGCCGACACGAGCCATAAGCTCGACCAGGTAGTTTTCATGCCCGAACATCAGGTGGAGAGTTGGATAAGGGATAGCGACTCCGCAACCGATGCCACGGGAGGTTGGCGGTCCAGGATACTATCGACCAGGAAGTAAAGGAGATCCCGCAGCTCGGCGGGTTGCGTTTCATCGGCCACCGCCTCAGCCCGTGCCCGATACTTCTCGATCAGTTTTTCGGCCTTGTCGAAGACCTGGGCACGCTGGAAGAGTTGGTACACGCGTTCAACATGCCCCCGGGGTGCCATGCCCACGTCTTCGTGGGCATGCTGTTCAACCATGCCCATGCGGACATGGGCATGGCACCCGGCACCTTCTGCTCGCCGAGCATCGGGGCTGCCGTTGACAAACGCCAGTAACTCGGCGCGCTCGGCGGGGCTGCTGCCTTCAAGGGCGAGAGCGAGCAGCAAAGTGGGGCGGGCGGCGAGCACGTCCTGGCCGGCCACCATCTTGTTGTCACTGTCGCCGTTCCAATCTTTGAGGTCGTTGAGGATCTGGAAGGCGACACCGATATGCCGGCTGAAATCGGCCACGATCTTCTCGTAATGCTCGGCCGGACCGGCCAGCCGCAGGCCGGCGTACAAAGCTGCCTCGAATGCCGGCGCGGTTTTCAGCGCATAGATTTTCAGGGCGTTGAGTGCTGTCAGCGACTTCTCGGCATCGTCACGCCAGAGCAGTTCGGCCCCCTGTCCCTCCGCGAGCTTCAGGTGGGCGTCCGACAAACGATTCAGGATATCCGCGGCACAATCACCACCCAGTTCCTTGCGTTCCCGGGCGACGAGGCGATAACCCAGACCGATGAGATAGTCGCCGACGTTGATGGCCGTGCTGACGCCGTACTGCCGGTGCAGCGTTTCCCGGCCATAGCGGAACGTGTCGTCGTCCTCAATGTCGTCATGGACGAGCGACGCCTTGTGGAAGGTCTCGATAGCCAGGGCCGTCCGTTTTACACAATCAGGCAGTGACACATTGTCCGCTGACTGCGTGGCGGGCGCCCCTTTAATCGCATCATATGCCGCCAGCGTGATGAACGGCCGGGAGCGCTTGCCCCCCTGCGCCAGCCAATCGTAGGCGATGTTTTCGTGGACCGTCAGCGGGTCTTTACGGACATGACCGTTGCCGTTGCTGGTCGAGCAAGTTCCCGAAGTCTTCGGAGACTTCGGAATTTTTCGCGTTCGCGGCGCCAGGCGTGACAGTTCAGGTTCCGCGCACAAGTCGTTGGCGGCCCGCATCAAATGAACATAGGTCCTGGTTTTCGTCTTCGGCGGATCGGTGCGCAGGTCGATCAGTTCCATGACCCAGTCGTCATCGACGGAGGTGCTGCGGCAGTTGCTCGACAGCAGCGGCGCCGCCACGCACGGAATGCCGGCGAGCAGCACCTTGTCGAGTGCCTTCTCGAGTACGTTGAGACAGGCGACGCCAACGATGGCATCGACGTGACCGCTGACGATGATCTTGAGGACTATGGGCGTGCCTTCCGAAACGAGCACCTTGTAACCAAGCTTCTCTGCCTTCACCTTGAAATCGGCCACTGCGCAGGCCCCGCACTTCTTGCAGTCGAGCCCGAACTTATCGTAATCGGCGGGACAGCCTTCCGCATGTTTGAGGCAATGTGGCAGAAGCAAGAGGCGGCGCTCGAAATCGACGGCCTGGACCTGCTCGCGCCAAAACTCGTTGGTAATGGCCACCATCGTGAAGCCGAGATACTGCTCGCCCAGGCCCATCTCCTTGAGGAGATTTTCGGCCATCTGCTGCAGGCTCTGTCGGGTCAATGGTTTCGACCGGTCCAGTGGTCCAGCAAAGCGCGCTGCCTCGACCCGTACCCGGTCACGCAGTTCGCGTGTTTCGGGAACGATCTTCAGGTGTGCGGTACTGGGACGTTTGTCTTTCTTTTCGGCCCTGGTCTCGATAGCTGTTGACACAGTTGATTCCTTAGGGTGCGTTCTCGTGGTGGGCAGGTTTGCAGGCGCTGGTGAGTTTTCTGCGGGCGCGGCCAAGGGTCGCTACAGTATAGATTATCGGGTATAGCTTCTCAAAATACCAGAGCTTTGCAAAATAAAAACCAATTGGGGTAGGATTGAAGAGGCCGCCCGACTCCACCTGTTCGACGAGCCAGGTCAGGCCCCTAGTCACCGCTGGTTCCGCCTCCAGCCCAGCATCCAGCAGGATTTCGACGGCCAGAGCCGTCTCCTCCATGCTGGACGGCACTCCAGCTGCACCGCCCCAGCCGCCGTCAGTATTCTGGATACCCAGTAAATAAACCACGCCGCGGCGTGCAGGTTCCGTGTTCATCATATCGAGGTCGCGATAAGCGGCCAGCACGCGGGCGGTGCCGTAGGTGGGGTTTTCGTCATTGGGAGCATACTGGTTGCCGAACCAGAGGGGGAGCCAGGAGCCGTCGGGACGCTGGTGATGATCGAGGTAGTTGATGCCACGCGATACATTGAGATCCGGAATAATCTCAGCTTCGTTAGTCACCCAGTCCCTGCGCCAATTGTATTCGTGCCCTAAAAGCCTGGACCACCATTTCGCGCCTTCAACAAGAGCCCGCAGTGCATGCGCCGTCAAATCGGCTCCGCTACGGTCGAAAGGCAAAGCACCCCAACCACGGCAGAACGTGGGCCAGCCCCCGTCCGAATTTTGCAAACCGCGCAACCATTCACCAGCTCGATGTGTGTACTCATCAAACTCAAGACGGTTCATACTGTCCCGGAGGTGATCTAATCGGTCAAAGTCTTGGTCCGCGGTAGCCTTTCTCCATGCGGCTTCGTACTGCTGATCGCCCAAATTGAAATGAACCAGCGCCAGAATAGCTGCTGGCGTGTCGTCAGCGTCGGGCACGCTCCCCGGGAGATGCGTCCAACCCCACCCGCCTGGGGAAGCTCCTGTATAGGGATGAGGCCTTCTGCACTGCTGTCGCAGAAGCCATAGTCGGAGAGCCGCCAGCCCGTCGAGACTACCAAGATCTGCTGACGCAGCCAGTGCATTGATCGCGAGAGTGGTTACCCACACCGAGAGATTGCTATCAATCGGCCAGCTACCATCCTGCCGAACAGCTTTCATCAAAAACTCGACACCCTTGCGAGCCACCGGATTCTCCGCTAACCCAATGCTCGCCAGGCTCAATGTAACAAAACTCGTCAGCGGCACCGCTTCCAGAAATCCACCGCTCGATGGCTGAATCGCTTCCAGCACTCGCAGGCTCTTGCGAATCGACAGCCGACGGATGAAGCGCGTAATGGGATTGCGCGGCGGCCGATGATGATACACCGCCTGCCCAATAGCAATGAGCGCCGGCAGCGCATAACTGACGACCGGCAGCCGCAGGAAGCGAAACCACGATTGCGGAAAGCATGCCAGCTCGAACGGCAATGGCGGCACTTCTTTCCAGCTAACCAGACCGGCCAGGGCACACGTCGTCAGGATTGGCACGGCGAAGGTGCGATCCTTGCCATAACGCGCACGCACCGCCTCGGCCAATTGTTCCGGTGCCTTGCCGTAACGCTCCTGGAGATGCGCTTCCACCCGCTGCAAGCAATCGCGGTATTGCTCAGCAGCGCCGGCGATGTGGAACGCGGCCCGGCAAAGCATCGTCGTGGAGATATTGCTGATGCTCTTGACCGTGTCGCCCCAACCGTCGTCGGCGTTCTGATTCTGAGCCAACCAGGCGAGGCCGTTCGCGATCAAAGTGCTGAGTGCTGAGTGCTGAGTGCTGAGTTTGGAGACGAGGGCTAGGGCGCTGACGGCGGTGGCGGTGGACAGGGCTGAGGTGGAGAGTTCGCCGACCCAATAACCTTCGGGGGTGCGCTCGGCGAGGAGGGCGGAGAGAGCCTTGTGGTAGGCGGATTCAAGTCGGTCAAGCGTGGTAGTTGGCGTCGACACGGCTCTCCAAAAAACATGCGGACAACTCAGTCTTCAATTTGCACGCCTTTTTGTAGTTTGCAGCGAGCTTGGCTCCGGAGTTTTTCGATATATGCGCGTGACCGCGTTAGCCGCATCTGGATTTGCTTGTACGCTTCAAGTGCCGGCTTGGTTGCATACATGCCGCGCTTGACCGGTACCCAATCGCTTTCAAAACGGCGGCGTAATTGTGTTCCCATTATGTCACCTCGGTTTCCATAGGGCTTCGACCAATAAGTTAGCATATTTCTCGACGATGAACTGGAGGGGCTCATTATCACCTACTTGGGGAGCTGGAAGCTCACTGGCAAAACTCACCACAGCTCGCACTGGACGGAGAACCGGGCTTGGCTGGAAAATGTTCAGATCAAAGCCAGGGACCGCTAAAATCGAACCAGCCAGCCCAGCTAATTCTTTCCGGTCGGCAAGGATCTGCGTATGATACCGGGCCGCCTCATCCGCCGCACTTTTGTCGAATTCATCTGGGACGTCCCCGTACCCGGCCGGTTCGAGTTGCGGTTCATCCGCCAGCGTTTTGTTTCTGAATATGCAGATCTTCCAACCCCCTGGAGTTTGCTCTTTGGGGGCGAGGAACTCCAATTCCTCTCGGTTCGGTCCAACCAAAAATCAATCGATTGCGCGTCCGGTTCCATAATAAGACATATTCCTCAGTTAGCAATACATCCCTATTTAAGCTAAATCATTCCTCGGTAAAACTCCAGTGATCTTTCACAATCCCAGGCGTTGCCGATTGGCTGGCACGCTCATTGCTTGATGGGCCGTGCGGTAACCCAGATTGAACAACTCCTGACGTTCGGCATCGGTCAGCTCGAACTTCGTGGCAGTATAATGGTAGGGTATAGGTATTTCGATAATCACATCGACCAGCTTGCGAGCGCCTTCGGTCTTCACAGGATCTTCGGACTCACGCAAGATTCGGTAAAGTGCCCCCAAGTACTCCTCCAGATTATTGATAATCAACGGCTCCTGCGGTATATCGGAGGGACGAACCAAGCGAAAACCGATGACGCGAGCTCCTTCTTGCCGCTCCTTGCTAAATACGGCTGCCGGAAAGTTGCTGATCATGCCTCCGTCCACCAAAAGACAGCCTTGCACATCATCAAGCACTGGATGAAAGAACAGAGGAATACTCATGGAGGCTCGAACGGCGCTGGCAACTTCCATATCCGCCCAAAGCTCCGGGTCGTACACCCGCAAGCCGCCAGTAGCAACGTTGGTAGCCACTATTTTCAGCACAGTTTCACGGAGTGCCAGCAAAACACCGAATGTTGTCACGTTACTAGCGGGATCCACGAATCCACTTGCTTGTAGATGTCCCCGCAGCCACTGGGTGAACGAGTCAGTTCCATAGATCCCTCGCCGTTGCTCCAACTCTGTGCCGGCGCGGAGGAGCGTTCGCGATTGCGTGTGAATTTGCCGGGCTAGGGAGCACACTCGCCAAAGAGAACAGATCCTCCGCAAAAAATTCCGCCATCCTGTTTCAGGATACCGAACCACCTCCGCTGCTAACTCGCGGAATGTAGGGACAATCGCATACCATTCCTGTTCGAGCGAAAGCAGAGGAATTTCTTGTTGCCCATCGAGGAAATTGAGCAACTGCATCTCCTCCATGATCCTGTTGAGGGTTTGCTGGGCAGGATTCAAAACTGCGCTCGTAGGATCAAGCGCTTGATAACCGGCTGCAGCCAGCGCGGCAACAATGGCCCCAGCAGAAGCTCCCGCAAAGCCTTTGATCGTGATTTGCTTCTCTTCCTGGACTCGAGCGAGAGCGCCTACGAGGGCAAAGCCTTTGACACCACCTCCCTCGAACACAGCGTAGATTTCAGGTTGCGATGCTGCGTCCACCATCCATACACCTCAAATATCCAGCGCATCCAACGAATCCATCAACTTATCCAGATCGTCCTTCGGCCCCTCCGGTTTGCTCGTCTGCCGTTGGGGGATGCTGGCCGCTTCCCGGCCGTCGCTGATCAGCTCGCGGTCGCGTTCGGTGGCGGCGATTTGCATAGCGTCGCCGCCTCCGAATAGTTTGCTTAGGTCGATCTTGAGTCCGCTGATGGCGCCGACTGGAGCACCGGCGATGGCTGGCGTCTTGTGTTCGGGGAACATGATGGCGTGCTCCGGACACACCCGGCTGCACGCGGGACAGCCGCGCTTGCAGTTGTCCTGGTTCTCCACCAGAATGCGGTCGAGCTTGTCCACGCCGTAAACGCCGAACAGGCAGAAGTCGATGCACTCCATGCAGTTCGTGCAACGGCTGTAGTCGATTACCGGGTACCAGCGGCGGTCCGGCTGCTGGAGCAACTGCTTGGCGGCGAAGTGCGGCTCCCCTTCGCCGTTGCCATTTCCTCCAGAGGGGGGAGAGGAAGAAGGCGTAGCGTTGGCCCGCAAGTTGCGACCGAGCTGCACCATCGTCGGCATCGGGGGGCTGACACCCCCCGCTCGCAACTTGAGTTTCGCTTCGCGCCGCTCCCGGCATTTCACGGCGATGCGGCGGATTTCGGTGATGTAAGGTTCATGGCCGTTGAAGTTGCGCAGGTCGAGGCAATAGATGTGGCGGTCGGGCACATCGACGGTACCGATCCCGTTCGGCGGTTCTGGTTCGCCGTCCTCATCCTCATCTTCGCCGGTTCCGGGAGGTTTCAGTTGGCTTTCGCCGTAGTGCCCCTTGATGCCATCGCGGTCGAGGAGCCAGAAGGCGGCGCGTGGAAACATCCAGGCCAGCACGGCCATGTCGCCATTAACTGATTCCAGGAACAGCCGTCCCGTGTGCTTGGCGTCGAGATCGTACAGGTAAGGCACGATCGAGACATCCAGGCCGGGTTCCATGATAAGTGCGGCAGCAAGAGATTCTTCCAGCGCTCGTTTGGCGGGGTTCTTGCCCTGGGCCTGCGATAGCACGACGGTCAATTTTTCACGGCTCATGGTGTCACCACTAACTCATGTCTTCGTTGATCTTACCTTTCAACAAACGCTGTGTTTTCTCCCAGTTCTCGGCCAGGAACTGATAATACTCCGCGACGGTCAAGGTTGGGCTGATGTCGCCGCGCATGTCGAACAGCCAGCCAGCCTCATAGTTATCGACGTTGATCGGCGTCGGATCATTGAGCAATTCCCGATTGAACTCGACGAGCATTCCGCCAATGGGAGCGAACAGGTCGGACACGGCCTTCGACGTTCTCGATATGGCCGATCTGTTGCAATTGCTTCACCTCATCCTCGGCATTCACCTGCCAGTCGAGGAAGAAAACATCCTGCATCAAGCGCACCGCATAGCTGCTGAACCCGAAGCGTTGGCGGCCAGTGCTCTCGCGGCACCACATATGGTTCCGCGCATAGCGCAGATCACCCGGCAGCCTGGCCGGGAATTTGCCCATCAGGAACGTTAAATCGTCGGGCATGAGTTATGATCCACGTGCATGTCATGCAGCCTCTTATAGAATATACTATCGCAGCCCCCGCAGGTAGTGGTGGTGTGGTGGTGGTGGCAAGATGAAGAGATGACAAGATGACAAGATGACAAGATGACAGGATGACAGGATGCCACGGGATTCATCCGGTCATCTTGTCATCCCTTCATCTTGTCATCCTGTCACCACCTCACCACCCGACGAGGATTCTCTCCAATGTCCGACACCGCGATCCCTGCCCTACTCGGCGGCCGCCCCGTGCGGCCTCAAGGCCCGCCGCCCTGGCCCTTGCCCGACGAGCAGGTTCTCCAGGCACTTCAGTCCGCTTACGCCAATGGTTCCTGGGGCAAGTATCACGGCGGCAACGTCGAGTGCCTAGAAGAGAGGCTTGCCCGCTATCATGCAGTCGAATTCGCACTGACGTGCGGCAGCGGCACGTTTGCGGTCGAGCTAGCTCTGCGCGCCCTGAAGGTGGGTTCGGAAGACGAGGTCATCCTCGCCGCCTATGATTATGACGGCAATTTTCTCAGCATCCACGCGGTTGGCGCCCGGCCGGTAATCATTGACGTTTGCTCGCACAACTGGAACCTCGATCCCGACAAGCTGGCGGCCGCCGCCGGGCCGGCGACGCGGGCCGTGATCGTCTCGCACCTGCACGGCGGAGTTGTGCCGATGCGCGAAGTCTTGGAGGTGGCCCGGCACAAAGGTCTGCACGTAATCGAGGATGCCGCGCAGATGCCCGGAGCACTGATCCAGGGCCGCAAGGCGGGCACGTGGGGTGACGTCGGCGTCTTGAGTTTCGGCGGCTCCAAGCTGCTCACTGCCGGCCGCGGCGGGGCCTTGTTGACCTGCCAACCCGGCGTCCGGCAGCGGGCCCGCCTGTGGATGAACCGCGGAAATCAGGTGTGCCCGCTCTCGGAACTCCAGGCCGCCGTGCTTCTGCCTCAACTCGACTACCTCGACGCCCGCAACACCGTGCGGGCTCGCAACGTCCGTCTCTTGACGGATAGCCTGCGCGACATTCCGGGCATTCAGCCGTTCATTAACAAGGATGAAGGCAGAAGGATGAAGGATGAACCAGATCGTCTTCTTGATTCATCCTTTATCCTTCATCCTTCATCTTTCGAAGAGACCAGCCCCGGTTATTACAAGCTCGGGTTTCAATACGATGACGCCCGCTTCGGCCTGCCGCGCAGCCGCTTTGTTGACGCGATCCGCGCCGAAGGGATCGCCATGGACGAAGGGTTCCGCTGCTTTCACGTAGGCAGGTCCCCCAATCGCTACCGGCAGGCGAGCACCTTGACCGAAGCTGACAAAGCCCATCGAGGAGCAATCGTTCTGCATCATCCCGTGTTGCTGGGGACACCGACGGATCTCGAGGAAATTGCCATTGCGGTGCGCAAGGTCCATGGCAATGTTGCACACCTGAGCCAGGACAATGAACCAACTGGCGAACGGCCGGCTTGAACCGGCCGATTCAAGCCAGCCGCTCCAGTCAAATCATCGCGCCTATCGGCTCGGCGGCAATCCCGGTACGCCGGGAGCCGGCGGCGGTAGCGGTATAACAGGGGCGCCGGGAGCAGGACCCGGCGGCGCGGGCGGCGGTGCCGGGAAGCCAGGACCGGGAGCTGGAACCGGCGGTATCACCGGCGCCTTCTGCTCGACGATGTCCTTGCGCGTGCTCTCGACGAGCTTCATCATGTCGTCGATCTCTTGCCGCTTCAGGTTATTAGGGTTGATCTCCATTGCTCTCCTGAAGTAAGTGGCGGCAGCGTCGAACTCGGCGGCGGTGATGTGCATGCCCTCATGCGATTTGAGCATGGATTTCCCTGAATACTTCAGCGGCCCGCCGGTGTTTTCGCTGATGAACTCCACGAACTTCTTCTTCAGGTCGGTCATGGCGGCGGCGTCGAGATTGAATTTCCCGTCGCGCTTGAAGTTCACTTTCTGATCGGTGCTGGCCAGCGTGATAAAGTCGTCCACCACCTTGGCAACCACCTTCTCGCCGCCCAGTCGCTTCCATAGCGCTTCTGGCTCGCCTGGTTTCACGGGCGGCACGACTGGTCCACCTGGCAAAGGCGGTACAATCGGCGGCTTGTCTCCCGGCAGCGGCGGTACAGGCCCCGGCCCACCGGGCAGCGGCGGTACAATCGGCGGCTTGTCTCCCGGCAGCGGCGGTACAGGCCCCGGCCCGCCGGGCAGCGGCGGTACAATCGGCGGCTTGTCTCCCGGCAGCGGCGGTACAGGCCCCGGCCCACCGGGCAGCGGCGGTACAACGGGCGGCTTGTCTCCCGGCAGTGGCGGTACAGGCCCCGGCCCACCGGGCAGCGGCGGTACAATGGGCGGTTTCCCTTCGACGATGTCCTTCCGAGTTCCCTCGATCATCGTCAGCACGGCATCCGCGTCGGCTCCCTTGACGCCGTTGTGATCCAGTGCTGTCTTCAGATCGGCCTTGGCGGCGTCGAACTCGGCGTCGCTGATCCCCATGCCGCGGTGCGACTCCTTCATGTCGCGGCCCGAATACTTCAGCGGCCCGCCGCTGTTGGCGCTGATAAATTCGACCAGCTTCTTCTTGAAATCAGCCTTACGCTTGTCATCCAGCTTCACCGTATTGTTGCGGGTGAGGTTTACTTTGTCGTCACCGACGGCCAGTGTCATGAAGTCATCAACGATCTTCTTGACTTTTTCCTTGCCGCCCAGCCGGTTCCAGAGTGTATCCGGGATCGGCCGCACCCCAATTCTCTCCGGGCCGCTGGGAACAGCCACCTTGTCCTCGGGTCTCCTGGGGGGTGTCGGATTCGGATTGGTCTTGGCCCGGATATCGTTGAGCGCGTAGCGCAACCTCCAGGCGCCTGCCCCTGCGCCGGCATCCGGCTCGACTCGGCCAGAGCGAAGTCGATGGTCGTTTGCAGCTCGGGGTGGTGATCGAGCAACGGCCGCACCGACATGAGCGCGCCGCGGAACAAATAGTAGCAGCCCGCCTGGTCGCCGCTGTTGAACAGGTCGGCTCCCGTGTTGATCACGTCGCGCAGTGCGCCGTAAACGCGTTTGTCGAGGTCCTTGCGATCCAGCGCTCCGGCGTCGGGTTTCTCATCCGCCGCTTGAACGGCCAGCCCTGCCAGAAGCAAGATGGCCGCCGCGCCTGTCCATCGAAGTAAGCTGTGCATGAGTTTCTCCTTGTGAGGATGCAAATACGTTTCTCGGAATCTTCCAACGAAAGGATGAAGGATGAAGGATGAATCAACACGATCAACACTGGCCCGAAGCGTTAGCGAGGGTTAGGACTACCTCGCTAACGCTTCGGGCCAGTAACGGATTGTCTGGCTTGTTTCATCCCCCATCCTTCATCCTTCCTGCTTTCTCTATATTTACTCTTGGTGTCCTTTGTGCCCTGATGTTGAACGTTCAGGTTTAGTCGAAACCGCGCCAAACCTGTCAAAATGCACTGTTGCGTTAATATAAGCGGAAAGTGTCATTTGGTAAACTATTTTTCCTGACCTTGCATCATTTTGCCCGCTCCGGATAATGGGTTGTACCACGTTTAGCAGCGACTCGCAGGGGATCGCTTTCGCCCGACATTCACCCGGCACCTGACCAAGGAGGGTCCATTGGCCGACAAATCCGCACAAATCGTTCTTAACGCCCTTAGCAAAGCCGTCGCCGACCCGGCCGGCTTGCCGCTGCACGGCAGCAAGGCTCATCCCGGTCTGTTCGCAGCCAACAACTCCGCCAGACAGGCCGCCCAACAAAGCAAGGACGAAGGCTATCTGCGCGTCGTCCGCACCGAAAGTCACGGCAAGACGACTCAGGAAATCTGCGCCATCACCGAAAAGGGCCTGGCCTACCTGCTCAGCCAGGTCAGCCCTCGCAAGGTCCTCGAGGACCTGGTCCACATGTTGCAATCTGCGCCAGAACGAGGCCGGCGAGCTGCTTGTCAGCGCCCGCCACATGCAGGCCGGTCTCGATCAGCTCAAGGCGACCGCCGAGAAAGTGCTGCAATCCCTGAGCAGCGGACAAAACTCAGTGAGCAGCGGGCACGGGGCCGGAACAGGAGGCAGCAGGAACGGAACGCCGGCAAGCAACGGCGAAGCACGGAACGGTGCGCCGACGGCGGAACAACAGTGGACGAAAGCCATCCTCGCCTATCTGGACCGCTGGCAGGCCTCCGGGGCGTCGGAAGATTGCCCGCTGTCAGAACTCTATCGACAGACCTGCAAGACCGCCCTGGCCTTGACCATCGGTCAGTTCCACGACGGTCTGCGTCGCCTGCACGACCAGCAGCAAATCTATCTGCACCCCTGGACTGGCCCCATGTACGACATCCCCGAACCGCCCTACGCGCTGCTCGTGGGGCATGAGATCGCTTACTACGCAAGTATTCAGTAAGATGACAGGATAAGGATGGACAAAGGATGACGATGAAGGATGAAGGATGACAGGATAGCTACGGGAAGAGTATCTGCTGGCGGTCATCCTCGCTTCATGCCATGTCATCCTGTTCATCCTTCATCTTGTCACAGCGTGATCTTTCCTGAGGAGATTGAAATGCAAGCCACCGCCACAGTCGGTTCACGTTCCCTGTCGGAGCGGGCAGTAGAAGTGCTTGCGCCGCGCCGGCAATCCGTTTCGCAATTATTTCGCCCGCAACCCCGACGACGAGGTCTGTGCCCGCTACCACGTTCCGGAGCTGTTCACGCGCGAGCGCGAGCAGCTTCTGGGCGTCGTCGATCTCTATCGCTATGACCCGACCACGCATTCCGAGGTCGTGCCGGTGCTCGGCAACAAGGGGGCCGGCAAGACGCACCTGCTCCATTCGATCAAGCACGGCACGGAGAACACCTGGCAGCTCCTGGTCACGCCAGGCACGTATCAGAAGGACAGCGAGTTCCTCGAGTATCTCCTTTTCCAGGTGATCGACACGCTGCTGGGCGGCGGCAAGCAAAAGGGCACGCGGCCGCTGGAGTTCGTCGGCGAGGAGCTGGTCAGCGGTCTGTTGCGTTCCGCGCTCGCGGCCCTGACGCCGCAGGAGCGCCTCGATCTCTTCCCCGCGCCGGGATCTGGGCCGCTGGGCGCGCCGGCTCGGCCTCGGCAGCTACGCAGGCCCAAGAACGCACCCAGTGGCTGTTCGATCAGCTGTCGTCCCACCCTGCCGGCTGTCCGAACAATCGACAATCGACAATCGACAATCGACAATCATCCGTGCCTGCGAAGAAGCCGGCGTTGACCTGGAACGAGTCTGCGACATCGTTTTCGCTCACATCGAGCGGACCGAGGCCCACAACACCGCCGGCCTGATGCGCCGCCATATCTACCAGGGCTTCGCGCGCTGCGTACTCCTGGGCGATGAGGCCGAGCCTGGCCAACTTCCTGACCTTCGGCTTCGCCGAGCTCGACTTCAAGGTCCGCCCCAGCCGGCAGGACCTCGTCCTGGCCCTGTTCAAGGTCCTGATGGGCATTTTCCTCAACCTGCGCATCCCGGTGGTGGTCGCCTTCGACCAGCTCGAAGACTTGCTTCTGGCCCGGCGGAATGACGACGGCCATCGCGTCGCCGAGGCATTTTTCGCCGGCATCGTGCAGGCAATGCACCAGATCGACGGCCTTTGTTTCCTCATCTTCGCCGAGCGCGGCCTGTGGAATCGCTTTGTCCCTTCGCTGGACGGCTACATCCGCGATCGGCTCAACAATCCGATCCACGTTCCGCAGCACGGCACCATCAAGGCCCTGCGCCTGGAAGCCCCGCCGCCCGATTTGGTGCGCCGCGTGGTCGAAGCGCGCATGCGGCCGGCACTGGAAGAGCTGCCCGATTTCGGCGACCTGCCGACAATCTTCCCGTTCAACGACGAACAGATTCAGCGCATCGCCCGCACCGAGCCGACGCTCCGCGACATGCTCCAGCAGTTCCGCCATCTGTTCGACCACATCATTTATGGAACGGAGAATGAAGAAAGAGGATGGAAGATGGAGGATGGAGGATCGAAAGTCCAGAACTCCCCAGGCGGGGCCGGAACAGACCCCGAACCGCAGCCGATTGCCCGACTATGAACTGTCGCCCGTCATCAAGTCGTACATCGAGGTGGACTCCCCAGCCGCAGGAGCCGTTCCAAGACCCAACTCCCTCAATCTTCATCCTGTCACCCTGTCACCCTCTCACCCTCTCACCCTGTCACCCAATCCGCCGCCTCGAACCTGTTGGAACTGTGGGACCAAGAAATGCCCGCCGCCAGGCTCAAGCTCGCTCCGGAAGGATCGCTGACCGGGGCCACGCGTGAACTGCAAGGTGGACTGGGCACATTCCTGCAACCGTGTCACGAGCACGGCGTCAAGGTCGGGCCGTGGCGGTTGCAACACGTCGTCGGCGAATGGACGTTCGGCGATCATCCGACCTACGGAGCCATCACCATTGCCCACTGGGCCTGCAAGGACGGCCAGCCGTGGAAGGTAGGCATCGGTCTGTTCCTGGGCCGTGGCCCGGCCAAGTCGAAAGACCTGGCCATCAAGCTCGCCGCCCTGGAAGCCGAGCCGCCGATGATCGATCACCTCATCCTGCTGCGTCCGGAAGACGACGTGGTGCTGTCGGGCAAGAGCAAGACCCTCTGGCAAGACGCCGAGCGCCGCGGCCGCCACGCCCGGATCGAAGCGGTGAGCCTCGACGCCTTCTCAGTGCTCTACGGCTTCCCCCGCTGGCTGACCGCTGCTACCGAGGCGTTGCCGGAAGGCCAGCCGCTGCCGAACGTTGCCGATCTGCTTCAGGAGAAGTGCGAAAAGCTGCTGGAGCAGGTGTGCATGCCGGTGCAACAGTAGGCGCAAGACCGGCGGAAGCAACTCTCCGCGTCGGGCTTACTGTCAAACTTCGGAGGTGCGGTGGCCAGAAAGAAATCAATCAATGTCGAGAAGGTACAGGAGGCAATAGCTGAGAAGGTCGCCGCCGCTCCGCCTGAGAGTGAAGGTGAGAAGTCGGCATGCACGCCCATTCCCGTGAATAGAGAAAAATTCAATCCTTCGGCTGTCATTCCATACGGATGCACAGTTGAGCACATCTGCCAGGCCATGAGGGAGTTTGTGGACTTCCTCGGTTTCATTAACGCGCAACTCAACTCCAGGGGGATCCGTTGGTTTGAGTCGATGCTGATGCCGGCCAATTTCAGCAGCATGGTCGGTGAGTTCATCACGACGACCATCCCGAAACATTGCCAGATGCTCGCCAAAAACCAATACCATAACGGCCACCCAGACTTGCTTCCGAAAGGTAAGTATCCGGGGGATTCTCTCCAGCATGGAACGGAGGGTATCGAAGTGAAGGCCTCACGCTACAGCAGAGGCTGGCAGGGTCATAACCCCGAAGAATGCTGGTTGATGGTCTTCGTTTTTGACAGCAACCGCCCGGTCGATGTTGGGAAAGGCATGCCACCAAGGGCGTTCCGATTCAGGAAAGTTTACCTGGGGCAACTCAAGAAAGAAGATTGGCTTTTCTCCGGCCGGAGTGCAACGAGCCGCCGGACCATCACCGCCAGCGTCACACGGACTGGTTTCGAGAAGATGGCCAATAATTGGATCTACGATGACGACGATCCGGTCAACACGCCAGATGCGGCTGAAGAACCAGAATCAAAATAAAGATGCTTGTGCCTCCTTCACGCCCGGCATGCTGATTCCGGCCAGGATCGGCACAGCCTTTTTGCTCAGTTCAAAGTAATCGGCAAAACGCTCGACCCCCACGCAGGAGATGCCAAGCGCTTCCGCAGCTGCGACGGTGGAACCGGAGCCCATGAAGGGATCAGCGACGACACCAACGCCGAGCGGCAGCGAGGCATGAACAATCCGACGGAGAAACGATTGCGGCTTGATACTTGGATGGTCTGCAACAGCACGTTCGGCCTGGGGCGTCCGCTCACTCTCGATAACGTCCTCAAAGGGTAATCCGTTCGCACGCCGGCGGAGTCCGCCCGTCTGGTATTTCCTGAGACAATCCCTCACTGTCGTACCCGCTGGCAGCGGCCTGCGGAACAATCCCCAAGGCTCATAACAACCACGCGGAAGAGAAGAGACTCCGGGAAACTCTTCTTCCGCATTCTTGGGTCGGTCCCCGCCGCGCAGAGTGCGGACCAGACGGATGATCTCACCCCGGAACTCCAAGCCACCATCGGCGAGTGCAGAAAAGACAAATTGCGAAAGGAATGCATTACTGGCGATGAAGAGGTGCCCGCCAGGCCGGAGAATCCTGACGGCCAGCTTGGACCACTCGAAGAAGAACCGTCGTAGGGCTTCTCTCTCCTTGCCGTTTAGCGCCGTGAAACGCGGCAGAGGGGAGCCGCATATGGCCGTCAAAAGATGGTGGGATTCGCCAGATGCCGCCTTTGCCGTTGGTCCGCTTCTCGATTTGGTCGAAATCGTATTCCTTCACGCCATAGGGCGGATCGGTAACGATAGCGTGGAAGCAACTCTCCGGCACACGACTCATCCATTCAAAGCAATCGGCATGGACGAGAAGAGAATTCCCAATCCGGATCGTTCGATAGTTGAACTGAAAATGATCCAACTTTGGTTTCTCGGTCATTTTTGTCCCTCACACTTCTGGGATTTGCGAAACACCACCCAGTAACAATGGTGCCGGCGCGCATGGTGAGCTTTCTTCCAGCGTGGGTCTTTGATCGGGCCTTTCCGGATCTTGACGATGCAATCACAGGCAGTGAAGCCCACGGCGACAGCCGCGTTGATTAGCTCAATGTGCGCCACTGGAATCGGTGTCCATGCACGTAATCGGCGATTTTGCAGAAGAGGACTCCCTGCTTCTTGAGGACACGATAGGCCTCTTTGACGAAGGGTGGGTAGAGGTGGGAGAAATTGTAGCCTTGTTCGGGGGATGATTTCAGCGTTAAACCGAAGCGCATATTGAAGTCTTTGCGCTTGTCCTTGCCCTGATTCGGGATGTGCGGTGGGTCATACACGACGACATCGAAGGACTCATCCTCGAACGGCATATCTCGGTTGTCACCAACCACCGTGGGGTTATGATTCGGGTCGATATCAAGGCCGATTACTTTCCTTCTGGAACCGGCCCAGAAGCGGCCTGCGTTGACAGTGGCATCCAGAATAGCCTTCGGTCGCTTCTTGGGGTAAAAGTCCAGCATTCTCTCCAAGAGTTCCGCATCCGTGCCTTCCCAGACCGAAGGAAGTGGTTGGTATTCAGAGTGCTGTCCATTCCCTGCGTCTTGGCTGGCTTCCGCAATCGGCTCGGAGAATGGGAGCAACGACGTAGCAGGACTGCCCTTCTTCTTAGGCATCGTAACCTCCTGACTCGCCAGGATTGGTTTGTATACAGCCGTATATTATCGGAAGGACGCGCATTTTCAAGAGGCCGGAGATGTTGATTCCGGAATGCCACCCTTGCCGCTGGTCCGCAAAGGCTGGCAAATGCCTTTTTTCACAATGGCTTCCAGGTAATCAATCGAGTAGAATATCGTTGTAAGCACCTTGCTCTCTAGCAAAACATTTTGGAAACATTGGGGTGCAACGATGACAGCATTGCTCAAAGACGACAAACCGACCCAATCCGATTCCTTGCAAGCCGAGCCTGCTCCGGTTGTAGAAACCTCATTTCTCGACTGGGATGCCTGCATTCAAACACCGCCGCCGCGCCCACATGGCACAATTGTCGTTCAGCTCGTCTACGGCGGTCGTGGCCGGCCGATTCCCATACCCGATCCCAGTACGGATTGAGGAAAAATGGATGGATGCCCCCGCTTATCCCTGGTATCAAGCCTTGAGCGGTGATGACATCGAGCAAGGAGATATTTTCGAGGCCTGTCCAGTATTCCTGCCACCCGAGGATCTCGCGAACGTACCACTAACCGAAAGCCACCTTCCGTTCTGAAGAGCGCGATTTGATTGTGCTTTCTCAATCATGTGACCTGATGAAGGGCCGCGAGAAGGTTACGGAGGTTCTTCTTTGTGCCGTTTGGCAGCGCTCTGAATTTACCGAGGGCTATTTGGCCCTGGTGTCCTATTCGCGTTGCAAAGCTGGGAATGTCAGCCATTCGGTGAGGGTCCAGACATGATCGGCCAGACCCGCGGCCATTGCTGGCGTCCGCTCCTGCCATCCTCCTTCGCTGTCACGCTGACGCAGGGTTCGCACCGGCCAGCAGAAGTTGTAGCTGTACATCGTGAAATAGGTCACCGCCTGATGCACGTCCCAATCCTTGGAGAAGCAGTAGGTCTTCCGCACCTTTCGAGCATTGCGGTTCCGGTCAGTCCCGTTGTGCCGTTCCACGAACGCTGTGTTGATCGCTCGGCTTGCCTTCGACAATGCCAGCGCGGCCATTACGGCCACGAACGTCCCGAACACCACTCGATGGTCGATCTTCACAACCCGGCCTTTTTTCCGGGTCTTATGCACGGTGGCATACTTCAAGTCGGCCAGCGGCACCTGGTACGGCGCCTCGGGCCGTCCCGGTTTTCCAGTCCGCTCGGGGATGACCTCTTCCCCATACGCCTCCAGGATGGCCGTCTTGTAAGCAGCATATTCGTCCGTGGTGATGAGATTCGGAATCCGGCCTTCGGTACGCTTCTTGAAGTCTTGCACCACTTCCTGGGTATTCTCCGAGATGCGTTCTCCTGGCACAACACTCACGACCAAGCGGTGTTCGGGGTCGAAAGCCACATGGTCCCAGTTATCCCCCTGCCGGTCATCAGCGGGATCGGCAGGGTCGCAGTTCTTCTCTTTCTTGCCGACGAACGCCCATTTTTCGTCGAACTGCACCTCCCGCGTCTGAGGGGGAAAAAGCCACGAGTTCGTCGTGGAGGTTTTTGGCGTGCTCGCCGGCAAGTTTGCTGTAACGGACAACGGTATCCTTGTTCACTCCGACCAACCGACCGGTCTTGCGGACGCCACAGCCTTCGTCAATATGGGCCAAGATCGAGAGAATCTTCTCTTGGGGTAAGCATGCTCGGAAGAGCGGCGTGCCTTTCCGCTCGCAAAATCGGGCCTTGCATGTAGCACAGCGAAGCATGCGATGTTGTTTGTTGGCCCCGTAGCGATTGCAGACACTCAGGTTGCCGGCTCCACGTTTGCCATAGTCTGGACACTCCGGATCCAGGCAACAAAACCGTGACAGGTCGTCCATGCTTTGCCCTCCGTGGCATGTGCGTTGGTTACAAGGCGACCCAGTTTATACAAAACGACTGCCTTACCGTGCAATACGAGAAGGACACCAGGTATTTGGCCACAAACAAAGGAATGGAGGAGGCCCGGCGAGGCAATCTTCCAGGGTTTCATGTGCTAGCTGGTTGCGCGCTCCCTGGATTGGATCGTGAGATTCGTGTAGTCGATTTTCGCCGGGTTTACTCACTGCCTCTGGGTTTTCTTCGCAACCGGGCGATGGTGAGCAGCGATCGAATCCGATTGCTACCGCCGTACCGGGAACATCTTTCTCAGGCTTTTGCCAGGTTCTTCATGCGGGTGGGTCTTCCCGTTGACGTTCCGCCGTTCAAATAAAGGGCTCGGCATGCTGATTCCGATACATCTTGGAAGGGCAATCCGTTCGCACGCCGTCGCAGTCCGCCCGTCTGGTAATTCCTGAGACAATCCCTCAATCCACATACGGATCCGCCCCCAGATCCTTCAACGTCTCCATCCGCTGCTTCTCGTACATGAGCAAATCGAAGCGCTGCCGATAGTGCCGCCGTTCGACGCGGCGCTGAGCACGCCGGAATGTCTTCATGTACATCTGCCAATCAAGTTGGCGGCCGCTGGCTCCTAATTCTCTCAGGTATTCCTGCCGGATTGGGCCAAGTCCTTCGAGCAGCTCGTCTTCGAGAGACAGGAAGAACTGGCAACTGCCGGGGTCGCCCTGGCGGGCGCCACGGCCGGCGAGTTGGCGGTCGATGCGGATCGCTTCGTGGCGCTCGGTGCCGAGGACGTGCAGGCCGCCTGCCTCGGCCACGCCGGGGCCGAGCTTGATGTCGGTGCCGCGGCCGGCCATGTTCGTGGCGATGGTCACCTGGTTGCGCTGGCCGGCGCCTTCGACGATCTTCGCTTCCATTTCGTGGTACTTGGCATTGAGCACCTGATGCTCGATGTTCAGCGCCTTCAAACGCTGGCTTAGCCTTTCGGATACATCCACCGAGCGTGTGCCCACCAGGGCCGGCCGGCCCTGATTGCGCAAGCGCACTATCTCTTCGATCACGGCATCGAACTTGGCTTCCTCCGTGGGAAAGACGCGATCGGGCCAGACTTCGCGGATCCCCGGCCGATTGGTCGGCACGCACACCACAGTCAGCTTGTAAACGCGGCGCAGTTCTCGCCAGTTCTGTGCGGCGGTGCCGGTCATGCCCGACAGCTTTTCATACAGCCGGAAGTAGGTCTGGAGCGTGATCTGGGCGGCGGAATCGAGTCCCTTGGTAATCGGCACGCCTTCCTTGGTCTGGACCGCTTCGTGCAGCCCATCTTGCCAGTGCCGGTCCGGCTGAGCACGTCCCGAGCCTTCGTCGATGATGATGGCTTCTTCGAATCCTTTGTCGGTCTTCTGAATCATGTAATGCTGATCGCGGCGGAAGCGGTGATGCGCGTGCAGGGCGCGCTCGACGTGCTCGTGCAACTTGTCCATGGCGTGCGAGTGCGGCCCGACCGGAGGGTTGGAGTAGCGAACCAGCTGTCGGCCCGAATCGGTCAGCTCCAGTTTTTGCTTCTTATCGTCGAGAGTGAAATGGCGGTCGCGAACCATCTGCCGGGCCAATTTGTCGGCCCAAATGTAAACGACCTGTTCTTCCTCCGTGGCCAGGCGCACGGGGTTGCCGATAATCAAAGGTGTTTTGGCCTCGTCAACGAAGACGCTGTCGGCTTCATCCACGAGGGCGTAATGATGCTTGGGACGCTGCACGCGCGGATCGAGCGGCGCGCTCAGCAGGCCGGTGGAGGTCCACGGATTCCAGAACGGGGCCGACTGACCTGCCCCGCCGGCTATTTTCAGGCGATCGCGGAGGAAATCGAAACCAAACTCCGCCGCCGTGCCGTAGGTGATGTCGGCCAGGTAGGCCTCGCGGCGCTCCTGGTCGCTCATTTTCTGTTGCAGCACGCCGACCGTCAGACCCAGCGACTCGTAAATGGGACCAATCCACTCCGCGTCGCGCTTGGCCAGGTAATCATTGACCGTCGTGACGTGAACCCCCTTGCCGGTCAGCCCATTGAGGAACACCGGCATGGAGGCACAGAGCGTCTTGCCTTCACCGGTGGCGAGTTCGGCCAGCGCCCTGATGCAGGGCCACGCCGCCAGCCAGTTGCACGTCAAACGGCCGCAACCGGATGGTCCGGGTCGCCGCCACGCACGCCAGACCGAAGGCCTCCGGCAAGATGCGATTGAGCGATTCGCCGCCACGTGCCCGGCCACGGAGCCGTAAGCCGCGTTGGCGCAGTTCGGCGTCCGAAAGCCGGCTGAATTCTTTCTCCCAGTGGCGGATTGGTTCGATCATGAGCGCAGCCCGAGCGAGACGCCGCATCGCCGGCAGCCCGACCAATGACCGAATCCGATTGAGCCAACGCGGTCCACACCGGCCCCTGACGGAGAGGTCGGGGATCTCGACGATTTCCTTGACCGGAGGTGGGGCCAAAGTTGCTGTTGCTGTGTCCAAGGGGTCTGTTCCTTCGTGATATCTGTGAAATCCGTGGTGAGGATCTTGGGTTCAACACTTGTCAGGACTCGACACCTGAATGCCGACAGTTCCACAATAATATACATAAGAATAACAGAAATCGTCACAGGATCGGAACAGTTTTTTCGCCGGCGCGAAAAAAAAGCCGTACCGGCTCGCTGTACCACCTCTCCCATGGCCAGCGCGGGCCGGACGGCTTGTTTTGTGGAATCCAAAAGCGCAAACGTGAAAGGGCGAATAGCAAATTCCGCGCCAAGATTTGCCCAGCAACTGTGCAAATTGACTGCCCACGCCATATCTTGAAGTAAGAAAAAGAGATGTAGCACTCCCTCTCAATAGATGCCCAGGTGTCTTTGCTCTCGCTGTCTCGTTGATAACGCCCCGAAAACAGGCGAAGATTGCCCGGAATTTATGCTGGCTTGGCAAAGACTCGCCAGAAGGTTTGTCCCGCTTACTAGGCGCATGGCAATCGTAAGTTTACCCTCGCTTGCGCGTCGGGCTAACGTGCTATCGTTAGCCCGACGCGCAAGCGAGGGTAAAATAGCTGCTGCCGCTTGCTTTACTACGTCAGCATTGGAATTCTGCCCTACGAATCAGATTTTCTGTGCTTGCTCGGGCGAAGGTCCGAAAAGAAGAAGAGTGAACAAATTGACGACGTTGTGGACGTGGTCTACAATCATAGT
Organism: uncultured Gemmataceae bacterium; assembly: GCA_963804745.1. Classification (GTDB taxonomy): domain Bacteria; phylum Planctomycetota; class Planctomycetia; order Gemmatales; family Gemmataceae; genus CAWDRY01. Next base: position 14,034 of record CAWDRY010000014.1, on the reverse strand, counting down.
TCCATCATCCAACCAACGAGTCGAGTTGATTGCGCCGCCAGCACAAGGAGCCTGCCATGGCCACCGATATTCGCTTGAAGGAAGCATTGCCCGAAATCACGGAAGCCATTGTCGCCACCTATACCGAGTGCAGCCACACCAGCCACCTGGGCCACACGCCTCTGCCGAGCCGGGACGCCGTCGTGGACGTGCTCGCCGATTTGCTGGACATCATCTACCCCGGCTACAATCGCCGGCAGAATCTCCACATCGGCAACGTCGAGTACCATGTCGGCGACCTGATCGACGGCTTGCACGACAAGCTCACGCAACAGATCACCCGCGCCCTGCGCCACGAATGCGATCCGGATGTGCCGCAGATCGACCTCGAAGCCATCGCCCAGCAGAGGACGGTGGAATTGCTCAAGCGGATTCCCGACATCCGGCTGGTGCTGGAACTGGACGTACAGGCCGCCTACGAAGGCGACCCGGCGGCGAAGAGTTGCCACGAAATCATCTTCTGCTATCCGGGCCTGGAAGCGATCACCGTCTACCGCTTCGCCCACGAGCTGTTGCTGCTGGGCATTCCGCTCATTCCGCGCATCATGACCGAGTGGGCCCACTCGAAGACCGGCATAGACATCCATCCGGCGCCCGCATCGGTCCCGGTTTCTTCATCGATCACGGCACCGGCGTCGTCATCGGCGAAACCTGCGACATCGGCACCAACGTCAAACTTTACCAGGGCGTGACGCTCGGTGCGCTCTCCTTCCCACGCGACGCCGCCGGCAACATCATCCGCGGCATGAAGCGGCATCCGACCCTGGAGAATGACGTGGTGGTCTACGCCAACGCGACGATCCTGGGAGGCGACACTGTCATAGGCCATCATGCCGTGATCGGCTCGAGCGTCTGGCTGACGCACAGCGTCGATCCCTACACGGTCGTGTCGATGGAGAAGCCGTCACTGCGCATAAAGGGGCCGGGGACGGAGGATCTGGTGCCGAGCTATCAGATTTGAACAACCGCGCGCGAAGCTGCAACACTGGCCCGAAGCGTTAGCGAGGAAGGCTTCATCCCTCGCTAACGCTTCGGGCCAGTGAGCTGCCGCGGTTTAATGGTGACCAGTCCATGCCTACATTGCTGCTATCTACGTTTTCCCTGCCCGCAGCACATGCTCTCGCTAACGCTGCTCGCCGTTCTTCAGCGAGGTTGTCTCGCTTCGGACAAGGTTTTGGGTGCTGATAGTCGTTGGGTCATCGAGAGATAACAGAGAGATGTTTGGGACGGATGAATGCCGTTATCTTGTCGCGATTCTGCCCCTTCTTTTCAAGATGTGCCATCATACCGGCGAGCCTACAACTACGTTCCATCAAAGGAGAAGCGACCATGATGGGACCACAGGATCTGGAATCCGAGTTGAAGAAAGAACCGTTCCAGCCGTTCCGCATCGTAACAACGGGCGGCAAGGCTTACGACATCACGGAGAAGGACCGGCCTCTACTGCTGGTCGGCAAGCGAACCGTGATCATCGGACTGCGTGTTCCGGAAACCGATCCCTATTTTGATCGCTACGAGGTCGTTTCCCTGGTGCATGTGATCCGTCTGGAGCCGATCCCTGTTGCCCAGCAGCAACAGCCGGCGTGAACGGCACCCCTTATCAATTCGCCACCGCATCTACCCCCGCCTTCTCCTCCACCAAATCCACGCGTACCTGATCCCCCACCGGCGTTGCCGTCACTTTGTAGAGACGATTCCGCAATGTGACGGTCAAGCCACGCGGCAACTGCGATTCCGGCATGGCGACGCGGTTGCCGTCGTGCAACTCCAGCCGCAGTTGTCTGTGTGGCTCTACCCAGTCGGGCGGCAGCGGCGGCAGTGACAACATCACCGAGCCTGGCGCGCTCAACGTCCCCGTCACCGGCACCGCCGGCCGCGATGCCGGGGTGTGCTTCTCTTCCACCAGCACGACCGGCAACATCAGTTGCGGTGCGGGCGCGTTCTTCTTGCTCGTGTCCCTGGCGAGCTGACCGGTCAAGCGGACCGAACGCTGTTCGGGGGACAGCGACAGCTTCAAGTCGCGCACGCCTGGAATCCCGGCATCGACCGCCATCTCGGTCTTGCCTTGCTGGCGCATGCTCTGGCCGGTCGGCAAGCGCACATCCGCAATCAGGTAGCCCGGCTTGGCCGGCACTTGCCGGTCGATGGAATGCGTACTGTTGCGCGATTGGGGTGGGAAAGAGTCGGCGAACGTGTATGGCGTCGATACCGATTCCACGTGCGTCCCTTGGTCGGTGGCGGTCAGGATGGCTGCGACCGTTCCCGCGGGAGCCTCCAGGACATTGACGATGTTGCTCTTCACCTGATATTGCGTGCCGTTGCAGGCCACCAGCTTGATCAGGTATCCTCCCGATTTCTTGAACGTGACGAACTTGTCCTGGTCGTTGTTACTGTCGGTGACGACATCGGGCAACGCATCCGGCTCGCCATAGTCCCAGACGCACACCTGGGCGTTCTTGACCTTGCTGCTGATACGGAACGTGGCTGGTGCGTAACCTCCGGGACTGATCGGCACGATGTCGAAGCTGCGGATTTCCGGAGGGGCGGCCTGCGCCTGACCAGAATCGATGTGAACGGTGACGGTGCGTTCGCTCTCGTCGCCGAGCAGGTTGGCGACCTGCAACTTTGCGGTGTAGTCACCCGCGCTGGGATATTGGTGTATGACGACATCTTGCTTGGGTGAGACAGGTTCCAGAGGCGAGCCGTCGCCGAAGTCCCACCAGCCGGTGCTCAGGCCCGAGGAACGGTTGTGGAATGTCACGGTCGTTCCTTCGTGTTCCACGGCGAAGTTGGCAACCGGTTTGGCCGGCTTGATGACCCGATCAAGCAGGGCCGAAGCGTTCATCGCGACGGCGCCGACAATGGCCCCGGCAATCGTGCCGGCGAGGGCCTTGAGCCAGCCGGATACTTTCTTGCCGGCGCTGGGTGTGGGTTCCTTGTTGTCCATGGATCGAGTCCTCCTTGACCGAATGATGAGATTGACCGCCAAGGATACGAAACTAGGCGGCATGCTGGCAAGAGTAACCTGCTGCGAAGAGAGGGGGTGGTGCAGGACACGGTTTGCAACGGCGCGTTAAATACCCTGGAGGCTCTGTAGCCGAATTCGCCAGAATTCGGGGCCTGGGGAGAAGAGCGCACTCCCCGAATTCTGGCGAATTCGGCTACGTCGAGCGCAAACCATGTCCTGCACCCGAGAGGTGGTGTTGGCAACGGTTTGGCGTGGTAAAAACCTGGATGTTCGCAAACCGACCCTGAAAACGGACCCTTTTTTGCCTGAAAACATCCAAAATCGCCGGAAGCCCTTGCAAAACGGGGCAGAAACATTGGGAATTCTCGCATTTTCGTTGCCTCATATTGCCGCAAAACGAGACCTTGCGGCGGAGGCGTGTTAGACACATCTGCTTATTTATCAATGAGTTACAGATTGTTGGTTGGCGGCAAGCGCGGACAATGCGGCAACGATGATTTTCCGGGAGGTGAGCCGGGGCAGTGCGTTTTGTCGTATCTTGTTTATCAGCTTGGCTTTGTGCGGCGGGCGAGCAAGATTGGTCCACAGGGGCACTCGGCTCCCGTGCAACTGCTCCCCGGAATTGGTTCCGTGCAGCCGCTCCCCGGCCTGCGAGACACGGATGGGTGGTCAAAGCCTGACACCCGGCAACAATATCAGCTATGTCCCGATTGCCATTCGTACCGAAATAGCTCCCCGACGCCCTCATCGTCATCCACCGCCACGTGCAAATAGACGCCCGTCACCGCTACGTTGCTGTGTTTGTTCGCCTCGACAGCGCCAGGCGGCGTTGGATCGCCCAGTGCTTGAGCGCACTTTCTGCCCCGTGCCCAGGTACTGGACAACAGCGAGCATGCTCCTGCCACAAGAATTTTTTCGCGGAGTCCAATCCACCGCCGCCCCTCGTTCGTCTATATATTGTGTGCCGCCATGCCGGCGTGGACGGAAGGACGCACTTGCTTTCTCATCAGCGTCGTCCGCTTCTTGCTTTGGCGCGCGGCCTGGCGTAACAATGTTGTTTCACTCGTTTAATGAAGGAGTCCTGTTATGAGTCGTACCCCCACGCAGCGCGGCACGTACTCCCGCCGCGATGCCCTCAAACTGTTCGGCGGCACTATGGCTCTGCCGCTCCTGGACCGTCTTGGTGTGCCGCTGCTGGCCGATGAGCCGTCGAAGACGCATGCCGACGACCTGGCCCTGCGTTTCGCCAGGTTCTACAAGCCGGTGAAGGTTGACGTCACGCCGCGCATCAAGGCGTATGACCTGCCGCTCGACCTGGCTAAGGTCGCCAACTACAAGCAGGTCGCCCAGTCGCTGGGGCTTCCCGACGACGAGCCGTCCCTGAAGGCCAATGGCTTCACCGTCGTACCCGGCAAGGGCAACGAGGACATCGTCGCCCCCTACAAGGACATGAAGCAGCGGCAGGTGCCGATCTTCATCACCACCGACACCCTTCTGCACCTGTATCACGTCCAGTTCGACGAGACGCTCAAGGACATCGAGGAGCGTGAATTCTACCCCGACATCGTGGCCCTGGCGAAGGCCCTCGCCGCCGACATCGACGGCCAGAAGCTGCCGCAGGACACCGAACGATTACCGTGAGGCACGCAAGAAGGCGGTGACGTACCTCGCCGCGGGCGTCAAGGCCCTCGACCCGAAGGCCGAGCTGCCCAAACACGCCGACCCGAAGGACGTCGAACTCATCCTTGACAAGATGGCGAAGCACGAGGGATTCTGGCCCAACCCGCGGGAAGACCCCGTGAAGGCATGGCCGCTGTTCTGCTACGCCGAGGACTTCTCGCAATACGTGCCGCGCGGCCACTACACCCGCAGCGAGACATTGAAGAAGTACTTCGTCGGCATGATGTGGTTCGGCCGGATGACGTTCCTCCTCAAGGGCTACGACAAGCACGGTCCCGACACGGACGCCCCGGCCCTGGTGAGTGTGGCGGAGGCCAACCAGCAGACCCTCGCCGCCGCGATGCTGACGCGGGCGCTGGAGAATGTCCAGCTGCCGGACAAGCGCAAGGCCGGCGACGTGTGGGAGCGCATCTACGTCGTGACCGCGTTCTACGTCGGCCTGGCGGACGACCTCGGCCGGCAGCAGTACAAGGCGGCGCTGGCGCAGGTGTGCGGGGCGGCGCTGGACCTCGCCACGCTCGGCAACGCCGGGAAGATACAAGCCCTGCGCCAGGAGTTGGCGAAACACAATCCGCCGGCCATCTACAGCGGCACCGGCAACCAGGGCAGCTTTATCGACACAGCGAACCCTGAGGACCTCGTCAAGGCGCTGGACAAATCGACCGGCTTCCGCCTAATGGGCCAGCGTTTCATCCCCGATTCGTACATGATGGGCAAGCTTGTCTACCCGACCATAGGCCCGCCCACGCGCGGCGGCATTTTCACCCGCGTTGAGACGGACGCTGGTCCGATCCGCGGATTCCCGCGCGGACTCGACGTCATGGCGATCCTTGGCTCGAAGCGGGCGCGAACCTTCTCAAGGAGCTTGGCGACGATGCCTACGCAGGTGGCGGCAAGGCACTCAGCTACGACGACGCTCTGAAGCGGCTCACCGACGAGTACGGCAAGCTATCCGACCTGGACTGGAACCGCAACATGTACTGGTCGTGGCTGCACGCTCTGAAGCCGCTGCTGGCGGAATGCGGCGCCGGCTACCAGGCGTTCATGCAGACCAAGGCGTACCGCACGAAGTCGCTCAACACCGCACTAGCGTCATGGCGCAGCTCCGCCACGATACCATCCTGTACGCCAAGCAGAGCTACACCATGAGGGCCTTAGTAGAAAGCGAGAGGGTGCCAGTGCAGTTGAAACCGGTGCAGGGGTATGTGGAGCCGGTGCCGGAGTTCTACGCCCGGCTGCTGGCGCTGTCGCGCATGACGAACCAGGGATTGACCGACATGAAAGTTCTGGACCAGGAGGCCAAGGACCGGCTCAACAACTTCGAGAAGCTGCTGGAACGGCTGCTGGCAATCGTCGAGAAGGAGCTGGACGACAAGGAGCTGACCGAGCCGGACTACGAGTTCATCCGGAATATCGCCGACCAGTTGAAGCACGTTAGCGTCAAGCCGAACCAGGCCCGTATCCGCGAGCTGATGACGCAGCTCAACAAGGAGAGTGATGCGAACAAGCGCGAGGCACTGCGGAACCAGATTGCCGTCGAGCAGAGCGGCGGCATGAAGACAACGCTGGTCGCCGACGTCCACACCGACCAGAACAGCCAGCAGGTGCTGGAGGAGGGGACCGGGTATGTTGACCTCGGGGTGTTCGTCTACCTCCAGCCGGACGGCCGACTCGTGGCCGGCGCCGGGCCGGTGTTCAGCTATCACGAATTCAAGCACCCGATGAGCGACCGGCTGACGGACGAGAAGTGGCGCGAGCTACTGAAGAAGCCGGACGCCCCGAAGCAGCCGGAGTGGACGGTTGCGTATACCTGCGCGAAGGCGACGTACTTGTGCCGGGAGGCGGGAGACTGACGCCGTCAACTTAACTTCGGTAGTTCCAAAAACTGGCATGGTTCAATCCTATTGTTTTCGGGGTAGCACGATTGTGGCGGCAAGTTTTCAACTTGCCCGGTCCACAGCTGGCAAGTTGGGAAACTTGCCGCCACAGTTGTTACCCGGCTTTGAACCATGCCTAAAAACTCATTAGCCACGGATGAAACACGGACGAAACACGGATAAAAGGAAGAAAGATCACAAGAATCCAAAGGAAACCACCCCTTTTTCTTATCCGGGTTTTGTCCGTGTTTCATCCGTGGCTGTTCGGGGAGCCTTTGACTGTCACAACCAGGTGGGGCGGTGAGGGCAAATTTTCCCTCCCGCGAGAAAATCATGCAGCAAAATGCCCCGCTGAGGGGAATATAAGGTAGAGCTACCATTCGACGGACGATTGCGATGGCAACCAAAACACTGGCAACGTTTCTCGAGCACTTGCGCCGGACCATGCTCTATCATGAAGACGAGGGCATTACCGATAGCGAGTTACTGGAATTTTTCGTCGGCCAGCGAGACGAGACCGCCTTCGCGGCACTAATGCGCCGCCACGGGCCGATGGTCCTGGGTGTATGTCGCCGTGTTCTCCACAACGAGGCCGACGCGGAAGACTGTTTCCAGGCCACCTTCCTCGTGATGGTCCGCAAAGCCGCTTCCATTCGGCCGCGCGGGATGGTGGCCAACTGGCTCTATGGCGTGGCCCGCAATACGGCCACGAGGGCGAAAGCCATGAGAAACCGGCGGCGCAAGAGAAGGGGAAGCGGCGGCCCAGAAGGTCCACGCATCCGCTGACCAGGCGCAGCAATTGCCGGAATTGCTGGAGCAGGAGCTGCAAGCTCTGCCGGACAAGTACCGCGCTGCCATCGTTCTCTGCGATCTGGAAGGCAAGACCACACGAGCAGCGGCCAGGGAGTTAGGCTGCCCGCAGGGAACTCTGAGCGCCCGGCTGGTCCGAGGCCGGGCCATGCTGGAGCGTCGCCTGATGCGTAAGGGAGTTACCTTGGGAGCAGGAGCGGTCGCAGCCGCCCTGGCACAGAACGTAGCATCGGCTAGTATGCCATTGCCTTTGGTAGCTTCAACAGTCAAAGCTGCAAGTTTGATCGCGGCGGGGCAGGCGGTTTCGGGTGCCGTCGGCGCCAATGTCGCCGCTTTAACGGAAGGAGTGCTGAAAGCCATGTTGATGACAAAAATCAAGGTCGTCCTTGCGGTAGTGCTGGCGGTACACCTTATCGGTGCCGGCGTGGGTCTGGTTTACTGCCAGACGGCAGGGAGCGGGCAAGACAAGGGTGGGGGATCACCAGCAGCACAGGAAAAAGCGGATAAGCCCGTTCCCACGGACCAACAGCCTGCGCCAAAGAAGGAAGCGACGGAGGAAGCCAAGGCCGGGCAGCCAATCGACTACCAGAAAATGGCCCAGGAAGCGCGCTGGAAACAACCGGAGACGGAAAAGCTCGGGTGGACGATGCGCATCATGGCCGATGGCAAAGTAGTTCACGAGTGGCCATTGCCGCTGCCCAGGGTGTTTTTCGTCGATTATTCGAACCAGGTGGTCTACCTCGCAGTCTTCGATCATTGGGGCACCGGCTGTGAGGTCGTGGCCTGCGACCTTGGGGCCGGAAAGCTCCTGTGGCGGACTCAACTGAAGGGCGTGAAGGACAATCCTCTCCGGGGAGGCGCCGGCGGCCTGAGACCCAACAAGGTCAGGCTTGAACAGGTGAACAACGAGGTTCTTGCCGTCTACGGTGATGAGAACGATGGTCAGTATGTCGAAATCGTAGACATGAAGACAGGGAGAACAGTCGGGCACAAAATATTCCCAGGCCGACAGCCTGAGCCAAAAGAGGAGGCGAGAGAGGAGAAGAAGATCGACTATCAAAAGATGGCCGCGGAAGCTCGCTGGAAATGGCCGAATCCGCTCCCCAACGAGAGGACGATGTGCCTGTTTGCCGATGGCAAGAAGGTGTGGCCATCGGAACGGCCGCCATTTGGCGTAACCTTGTCTTTCGTCGGTTCCAACTGCATCGAGTACAAGGCATTCTTCGGCCGTGGCGGCACTGGTTGCCGTGTAGAATCCTACGACCTCAAAGCCGGAAAGACCCTGTGGCAGACTCAACTGAAGGGCCTTGGTGGGATCAGTCACCGCGAGTATACGAATGATGTCCGGCTTGAACCGGTGAACGACGAGGTTTTTGCCGTCTACGGTGATGAAGCGTTTGGCCGGTACATCGAAATCGTGGACATGAAGACAGGCAAGACAGTCGGCCACAAGGTATTCACTAAGGAAGAAACTGATAAGAAACCGGGTGCGAAGGCTGCTCCGGCGGAGGACGACCCGGCCGTCAAGGAATGCCTGGCGAACCTCGACCGGCTCGATGTCAGGATCTCTCTCATACCGTATGGGGGCAAAATCTACGCGAGATACCCGATGCGCAGCCTTGTGTTGTATGTCGGCACTGTAATTTTCGAGCCGGCCGGTATCGATGAGGGGCACGCCAAGATCACCAAGGAACAAGCGGCCAAGATCGTCGCGGTGCTCGCCAAGGACAACTTCTTCCGTGCCTCTGTCGCCGATTGGAGCAAGGTGACCACACCCAAAGGCCCGCATGCGGTGATATCGCTGAGCTACCGCAAGGAAGGTGCTACTTCGCCCGAGCAGCGCTGGCGGGCGCTGCAATGGGACCTGCACATGGTGCAGCAACTCGAGGCAATCCGTGCCTGCGTGGACGGAGACGCCGCCAAGCTGCTCGATCAGATGCTCAAGTCGCTGGAAGAGGAGCGCAAAGAGTGGCTGAAGAAGGACCCCAAGGACGATGCAAAGAAAGACGGTGGAGCTGACCCCAAAGCCGCCGCCGACGCGCCGCCTGCCAAAACGGACGCGCCCAAACCGCTGCCGGATGACATCGTCAGAGCCTGGAAAGAGGCGGGAGCCGAAGTCGGCTGGCTGCGGGTACACCCGGCTGGCTTCCCTGCGTTTGTTGAGTTTGTTCATGAGCAAGCAGGCAAGCCAGGCGACCTGCCGGCGTTCGGCCTCGCCCATTGGCCAGAGGGACGCCTGGCGAAGCTGCCGGCCCCGGCCTCGGCGTTCGGGCTGGACCTTCGCTCTCCCCAGGTGGCGGACGCGGAGCTGAAGGAACTGGTCGGGCTGAAGAGCTTGCAAACGCTGTCCCTTGGCTACACCCTGGTGACGGACGCGGGGCTGAAGGAGCTGGCCGGGCTGAAGAACTTGCAAACGCTGTACTTTTACAACACCGGGTGGAGGGACACCGAGTTGAAGGAACTGGTGGGAGTGAAGAGCTTGCAAACGCTGTACCTTTACGAGACCACGGTAACGGATGCGGGGCTGAAGGAACTGGCAGGGCTGAAGAGCTTGCAAACGCTGGGCCTTACCAGTTCCCAGGTGACTGACGCCTGGGTGCCGGAGCTGGCAGGGCTGAAGAGCTTGCAAACGCTGTCCCTTATCGACACCAAAGTGACGGGCGCGGGGCTGAAGGAGTTGACCGGGCTGAAGAGCTTGCAAACGCTCTACCTTTGCAACACCCCGGTGACAGACACGGGGCTGAAGGAGCTGGCCGGGCTGAAGAGCTTGCAAACGCTGAACCTCTCCTTCACCCCGGTGACGGACGCGGGGCTGAAGGAGTTGGCCGAGTTGAAGAGCTTGCAAATGCTGGATCTTGCCAGCACCAAGGTGACGGACGTGGGGCTGAAGGAGTTGGCAGGGCTGAATAGTTTGCAAACGCTGAACCTTACCCGCACCCTGGTGACGGGGGCGGGGCTGAAGGAGCTAGCCGAGTTGAAGAGCTTGCAAACGCTGAACCTCTCCGTCACCCCGGTGACCGGCGCGGGACTGAAGGAGCTGGCCGGGCTGAAGAACTTGCAAAGGCTGGACCTTTCCGTCACTAACGTGACGGACAACGGGCTGAAGGAGTTAGCCGGGTTGAAGAGCTTGCAAACGCTGGACCTTTTCGCCACCCACGTGTCGGACGCCGGGCTGAAGGAGCTGGCCGGGCTGAAGAGCTTGCAGTCACTGTCCCTTGCCAGCACCGCGGTGAGGGACGCGGGGCTGAAGGAGCTGGCCGGGCTGAAGAGCTTGCAAACGCTGAACCTTTGCAACACCCATGTGACGGACGCCGGGCTGAAGGAGTTGGCCGGGCTGAAGAGCTTGCAAGAGCTGTACATTGGCAACACCGATGTGACGGCCCCAGGGCTGGACGAACTAGGAAAGCGGCTGCCGGGGTGCAGAATCAGGTGGTCATCACCCCGGTAACGGACGCGGGGCTGAAGGAGCTGGCCGCGCTGGCGAGTTTGCAAAAGCTGGACCTTCCCCACAACCGGGGCGTGACGGACGCGGGGGTGAAGGAGCTGGCCGGGCTGAAGAGCTTGCAAACGCTGAACCTGCACCACACCCGGTGTGACGGACGCGGGGCTGAAGGAACTTGCCGGGTTGAGGAACTTGGCAATCGCTCGAACCTTAACGGCACCGAAAGTGACGGACGCGGGGCTGAAGGAGCTGCGAAAGCGCTGCCGGGGTGCAAGATCAATCCCTAGCCGGAGGTCGATTCCCCGTTGTGGCACGGTTTTCTCCTGACCGTGCCACAACAGTGGCCGGCGGAAGCATTTCCGTTTTCCGTCAATCTTTCGCCCATTCTCAATCGTCTTTATATTGGCCGTTGAAACAAATTTTCCCTCCTGCGAGAAAATCATGCATAAAAATGCCACTCTCGGGGAGGTATATATATAGGCGGAGCTTCCGTTCCACGGGCGATCACGATGGCAACCACAACGCTTGCAACATTTCTCCAGCATTTGCGGCGGTCCATGCTCTATCACGGCAGCATGATTACCGATGGTGAGTTGATGGAGCGTTTCATCAGCCAGCGGGACGATGCCGCCTTCGCGACCCTGGTGCGGCGGCACGGGCCGATGGTCCTGAACGTGTGCCGGCGTATCCTCCACAACGAGGCCGACGTGGAAGACTGCTTCCAGGCCACCTTCTTCGTGCTGGTCCGCAAGGCGGCCTCCATTCGGCGGCGCGGCCTGGTGGGCAACTGGCTCTATGGAGTGGCCCGCAATGCGGCACTGAAGGCGCGAGCCATGAGAAACCTGCGATGCAAGAAAGAAAAGGAAGCGGCAGCCGAGAAAGTGCGGAAGTCCGCTGACCACGACCAAGTAGCGGAAGTGGCGGACACTTCCGCTACCCTGCAAGAATTGTTGGATGAGGAACTGCAAGCCCTGCCGGACAAGTACCGCGCTGCCATCGTTCTCTGCGATCTGGAAGGTCTAACCATCGTGGCAGCCGCGAAGCAGGTAGGCTGCCCGCAAGGCACTCTGAGCGCGCGGCTTGTCAGAGGCCGGGCCATGCTGGGCAAACGGCTAGCACGCCACGGCCTGGCGGTTATCCGGCGGTGTGCTGGCAACGGCTCTCTGCCAGAATGCGGCATCGGCTTGTGTGCCGGGACCGTTGGTGGTTTCCACAGTTCAAGCCGCCACGTTGATGGCGGCAGGCAAGGCGCTGGCGACCGGTGTGATCTCGGCCAAGGTCGTCGCGTTGACGGAAGGAGTGCTGAAAGCCATGTTGATGACAAAAATCAAAGTCGCCCTCGCGGTGGTGCTGGCGGTACATCTCATCGGTGCCGGCGTGGGTCTGGTTTACTGCCAGACGGCAGGGAGCGGGCAACCGGGCAAGGGACAACCGGTCATGGTCCAGAAACAGCAGCCAACACCAAAGGCGGATGGCAAGGACGACGAGAAGAAAGATGGTGGAGCTGACCCCAAAGCAGCTGCCTGGCGCGCCGCTTGCCAAACCGGATGCACCCAAACCCCTGCCCGCGGAGATCGTCAAAGCCTGGGAGCAGAAAGGAGCAAAGCTCATATGGATGAAGTTAGACCCGCCAGGTTACTTCTATCTTACGTTTGCGGAGCCGGATTTCATCCGGCCCAGCGACCTGCCGACCTTTGATTTTTGCTGGGAATTGAGCAACGACCCGGACCCACACTTCCATCCGAAGCCCCCGTGGGAGAAGGAAAGACCACGCCCGACGACCCTGCCGGACAACCTGCCTGCCACGGAGCAACGGTTCGGGTTGGCCGTTAGGTACCCCGAAGTGACGGATGCGGAGGTGAAGAAGCTGGCCGAGCAGAATGGCTTGCAAGCGCTGGTCCTGAGCAGCAGGAGAGTGACGGGCGTGGGGCTGAAGGAGTTGGCCGGGCTGAAGAACCTGCAAATGCTCAGCCTTAGCGGGTGCCCGGTGTCGGAAGCGGGGCTGAAGGAATTGGCGAACTTGAAAAACTTGCATACGCTGTCCCTGACCCACTGCCGGGTGACGGGTGCGGGGTTGAAGGAATTAGCTGAAGTAAAGAGCCTGCAAACACTCAACCTTGGCTGGACCGCGCTGACGGACGCCGAGTTGAAGGAATTGCAGGGGCTGAAGAACTTGCAAACCCTGACGCTTGACTGCACCCAGGTAACGGATGCCGGGCTGAAGGAACTGGCCGCGCTCACGAACTTGCAAACGCTGAGCCTATTAGACTGTCGGGTGACGGGTGCGGGGTTGAAGGAGCTGGCCGGGCTTAGGAACTTGCAAACCCTGGTGCTTCAAGGCACCCAGGTGACGGATGCCGAGCTGAAGGAGCTGGCCGGGCTAACGAACTTGCAAACGTTGAACCTATTCAACTGTCGGGTTACGGGTGCGGGGTTGAAGGAGCTGGCCGGGCTGAAGAGCTTGCACACGCTGGACCTTCGCTCTTTTGGGGCAACGTCCGTTCAGCCAACGGAACCGATGCTGACGGATGCGGGGATGAAAGGCGTGGCCCAGTTGACAAGCTTGCAAACACTGTACCTTGACATCAACGGGGTGACAGACGCGGGGCTGAAGGAGCTGGCCGCTCTGAAAAACCTGCAAACACTGCACCTTACCGGCAACCGCAGCCGAGCGACGGGGCAGGACTGGCCGGGCTAACAAGCTTGCAGTCGCTCCACTTTGTCGTAGTTCCGGTGACGGGTGCCTGGTTGAAGGGACTGGCCGATTTGAAGAGTTTGCAAACACTTAACCTGGCCGGCATCGGGGCGACGGACACCGGGCTGAAGGAGTTGGCCGGGCTGAAGAACCTGCAAATGCTCAGCCTTGGCGGGTGCCCGGTGTCGGACGCGGGGCTGAAGGAACTGGCGGGGTTGACGAGCTTGCAAACGTTGGACCTTGGTTCCTGCACTCAGGTGACTGATGCGGGGATCAAGGAACTGGCCGGGCTGAAAAACCTGCAATCCCTTCAGCTTTGGAGCACCGGAGTAACCGATGCGGGGCTGGAGAAGCTAGCCGAGCTGAAAAACTTACAAGTGCTAAGCATGAGCAATACCCGGGTCGTGTCCTTGAAGGGGCTGGCCGGGATGACAAGCTTGCAATCGCTGGATCTCAGTTTTACGCAAGTGACGGATGCAGGGCTGAAAGAACTGTACGGGCTGAAGCTGAAAACACTGGTCCT